>NZ_BKAG01000032.1 GCF_007992435.1 Prosthecobacter gellanilyticus
TCCGCGACTTCGGTGCGCGCTGTCCAAAGGGTCCGCTTGGGTCACTTGGGGGAAGGCGGAGTGGGGTGGAGGGTGCGGGGCTATGCGCGCACTTTTTTCACAGGAGATTTGGAGATGGGGGAGTTCGGAAGGCGGGAGCCGTTTACGATTGTTTACTGTGGTTGGCGGTCGTTTACGGTGGTTTGGGCCAGAAGGCGGCGGTCCGAGTGAATCCGACTGGATCCGACCTTTTGCGATGGGAGGCGGTGGATGGAGTTGGCGGGGTCGTTGCCTCATCACACGGAGTGTGATGGCTACTTTGCTGGCGCGCATCGCTGCGGGGCGCTCGAAGAGAATCCAAGTGGATCCAACCAGATCCAGGTTGGTTTTGTGGCGCGAGGTCTCTGGGCGAACGGGGCTAGGAAGGTGGCCACGTTCGGGCGATCCGAGTCAATCCGACTGGATCCGACCTGTTGCGGTGGGAGGCGGTGGATGAAGCTGGCAGGGTCGTGGGCTCATCACACGGAGTGTGATGGCTACTGTACTGGCACGCTTCGCGACTTCGGTGGGCTATTTGGTGGACATGATCTCGCGCTCCAGGAGTTCGAACTCCTGAATGAGGATGTTCAGGCGGCCGGTTTGGGAGAGCATCTGCTGCTCGTGCTCGGCGGCGACTTCCTGGGCGGGATTGAGGATTTCGAGGAAGCGTGCGAAGAGAGCTTCGACATCGATGCGCACTTGCTCGGTGAGCATTTGGCGCAGGGCATGCGCGGACTCCTCCAGGCGGTCCACCAAGGTGCGACGTGCGCTGTTGAGCGCGGCTTGAGTGATGAGGAAAGCGGCGCCGACGAGCAAGGATCCACCCGCGATGGCGATAGCGGCTCCGAGCGGGCCTTCGAAATACCACGCGGCAGCGATGGCGATGATGGCAGGCAAGGCGAGCCAGGGAACCCAGCGTGCACGGCGACGTGCGGCGACGAGTCCTGGCGCGATGACTTCATCCAGCTTCAAGCCGAGTACGAAGCGGCGGATCGTGGAGTCGACATGGGCACTGAAGAGACGGCGCACTTCGGGATCGGCCTCCGTGGGGAGCTTGTCGTCCGGTGGGAAGAGACTGCCGCGGCCTTGGGCATGCAGGAAGCGATCGTATTGAAGATAGTCTTCCTCCAGAATGATGCCGACCTGACGCCAGCGATCTCCCGTGCGCTGTTGGAGGTCTTGGAAGAGGCGATGATCCAGGCTCTGGGCCTTGTTGCCGCCGTTGGCGGCATCGTCGTTGTCCTCAGGGTCAGCTTTCTCAAAGGCCTGCTTGGTGGCGAGGGCATCTTCGGCGAGTCCGGCGACACGCAGGCAGGACTCTTGATAGTCACGCTCTGTGGCATCGAGAGCCGGGAGTACTTTCTTCAAGGTGCGGTCCACCTGCAGCTCACGTTCCGTCTGCATCTCCTGAACCAGCGCGGCGGCACGCTGGGCACCGCGGGCATGCGAGCCGATACGCTCGTTGATGTTGTTCAGGAGCTGGCGCGCGATGCGGATGGAATGGACGAGCTTGTTCAGGCGCGCGGCGTTTTGCGCGACGAGACGTGAGATGTAGCCTTCCAGCTCATGGAAGCCACTCTGCTGCATGAGCGCCTCACGGTCGATGCCAGAGCTGCGTGCCAGGTAGGCCTTCTTCGCCGAGACGGGGAAGATGGGGAAGTCACGCCCGTAGCGCTGGCGCACGAGCTGGCTCATGTAGTCGATGATCACGGTCATCTCCTCTGGTGAGCGGAGATCACACTGCTGGATGACAAAGACCACATTGCGCATCCAGTGCTTGTGCACTTTGTCCAGGAACTGCCAGGCGCTGGCACCCCAGGGGTTCATGGCGCTGAAGACAAAGATGACGAGGTCTGAGATGGGCACGAAGCGCTCCGTGATCTCCTGATGCTCGTTCTCGATGCTGTTCGTGCCGGGCGTGTCGACGATGTGGAAGTCACGCAGGAACTCGGCAGGCACCTGCACCTCATCCAGCGTGGGTGTGATGGGAGCGACGAGGTGCTGCGGGCCGTGTTTGAAAAACAGAATCTTGGCCGTGGTGGGCATCACGCCCGTGCTGGAGAAGTCCTGGCCGAACAGGGCATTGAGAAAGGTGGACTTGCCCACATTCACCTCGCCCACCACCACAAAGACAAACGGCTCCTTGAGGCTCGCGGTGAGGTTCTCGACGATGGCCTGGGATTCAGCATCCGCGCCGAGATCGCGCAAGACTCCGCCCAGCGCCTGCAGCTGGGCATCCAGCTTGGCGCGAAGGTGAAAGTAAGTGTCGCCGATCATCGGGAGGAATGACGAGGGATATAGCTAGAAGGATGCAAAGACGGTGACGAGACTCGAAGGACGGGCGCCACTTCGAGATTCGACTTCTCTCATCATGGCCAGTCCGCTCAGAGGTGCTCCCACCACCGGGAATTACTGCGGAAGAGGCTTGGGGTCTTTGTCACCCATGGGCACGGCCGGACGGATGACCACGCCGACGGGCATGCTGGCCTTCTCCATGTTCATGAGCTGGCTGACGGTGACGAACTGATAGCCTTTGGCGATGAGCTGGTCGAACATGGCAGGCACGGCCTGGATGGTCGGCGGATGAATGTCATGCGCGAGCATGATGGAGCCGGGGCGGGCGCCATTCACAAGGCGGCTGGTGACCACGGAGACACCGGGGCGGCGCCAGTCCTGTGGATCCACGGACCACATGATGGTGCTGTAGCCAAATTCCGAGAACATGAGCTGCTTGACGCGCGTGTTGATGGCGCCATAAGGCGGGCGGATGAGCTGCGGGCGGTAGTTTGCGGCGGCCATCAGGGCGGCCTCGCTCTGCTTCAGCTCGGAGCGGATCTGGTCGTCCGAGCGGCTGGTGAGGCTGCAGTGCGTGTAGGTATGGTTCCCGATTTCATGCCCTTCCGCGATGATGCGCTGGACGATCTTTGGGTAGGCCTTCACGTTCTGGCCGATGAGGAAGAAGGTGCACTTGATGTTTCGCTCTTTCAGGATGTCCAGCAGCTTGGGCGTGAGGCTGGGGTGCGGGCCGTCATCAAAGGTCATGGCCACCACGGGCTGGGTGATGTTCACCTGCGAGTAGCTGATGCGCGCACCGGCGGGAGGCGTGGTGGGCATGGTGGAAGGTTTGTTCAGCCGCCTGGCCAGCGGATTGTCCTGCAGCACCGCCGTGTCGGGCACGGGGCTGGAGGGCTTTTTATCGGAGGTGGAACAGCTCGCGCTGCCCATGAGGATGCCAAGCCAGATGCTGAGATACATGCGTTGTGAAGTCACGGCCGCGAGAGTAGAGGAAGCTGGCGGTTAGGAAAGGGTGAAGTTGGTGGAAAAAACACGGGGTCCAGGAGGTGAAAGGTCAAGAGGGTCAAGGGTTTGACCGGAGGAGAAAGAAGACGCGGAGACACGGAGAAGGGAGACGCGGAGAGGGGTGCTTTTCGCGGCGTGACCTCTTGACGGGTTTGCTTGGACAGCGCAGCGATCTGCCCATGCACATCCCGAGCTTGATCGAGCGCAAACGCGAGGGCGGTGAGTTGTCGAGAGAGGAGATCCAGCGGGTGATCCGGGATTTTACTTCTGGGGAGATGCCGGACTACCAGATGAGCGCGCTGGCCATGGCCATCTTTTTCCGAGGCATGAGCACGGAGGAAACGGCAGCTTTGACAGAAGCGATGCTGCACAGCGGCTCCACGCTGAAGTGGCCGGACTCAGCGCCCATGCGCGTGGACAAGCACAGCACGGGTGGCATTGGCGACAAGACGAGCCTCATCATCGCGCCACTGCTGGCCTGTGATGGTGTGTGGGTGCCCATGATCTCGGGTCGTGGCCTCGGCATCACGGGCGGGACCCTGGACAAGCTGGACTCCATCCCCGGTTTCCGCACGCAGATGAGCGAGGTGGAGATCCGCCGCGTGATCGAGAAGCACGGCTGCGTCATGGTAGGGCAAACCGGAGACATCTGCCCGGCGGACAAAAAGCTCTATGCGCTACGAGACGTGAGCGGCACGGTGCCGAGCATCCCGCTCATCACCGCCAGCATCTTGTGCAAAAAACTCGCGGAGGGCCTGGACCGCCTGATCCTGGATGTGAAGTATGGCAGCGGGGCCTTCATGCAGACGGAGGCGGCCGCGCATGAGCTGGCGCAGAGCATGGTGCAGACGGGCCGGGCGCTCGGCGTGCGTGCGAGTGTGCATCTGAATCGCATGGATGAACCCACAGGTGAGTCCGCGGGCAATGCGCTGGAGGTGGCCGAGGCCGTGCGCTGCCTGAAGGGTGAAGGTCCGCCGGATCTGGAAAAGATCGTGCTGGATCTCTGCGCGGCGGTTTCCATCTCATCCCGCCAGCAATTGCATGACGTGCTGCATTCCGGAAAGGCCTGGGTAAAGTTCCAGCAGATGGTCGCCGCCCAGGGTGGTGATGTGGCCGCTCTGGAGCGCATGACGGAGATCCATCATGCGCCGGTGATTCAGGAGGTGAAGGCCGAGCATGCTGGCGTGATCCGGCGGATGGATGCGCGTGCCATCGGCCAGGCGGTGCTGGAACTGGGCGCAGGTCGTGCGAGATCGGGCGACAGCATCGACTACGCCGTGGGTTGTGACCAGATCGCGAAGACGGGCAGCGAGGTGGCCTTTGGGGATGTCTTGATCCGCGTTCATGCCCGCAGTCCAGCGGCGGCGGAGGCTGCGGAAGCCATGATTCGGAGCGGGATCCAGATTGAGTAAGGGGCTCAAACGGCCGCCCCATTCATGCTCGCCATGCATGATTTGCGTCGTTTGGAGCTGACTCGCGGGTTGTGCGGCACGCCAGGTGCGTCATGTTGTTCTCAAATCATGCCACTCACTGAAGACATCCTTTCCCGCCTCGGCACGGAGGTGCCGCTGTCCAAGATCGACCATGCTCTGCAGGAGATCTGGGCCAGCGACGAGGCGAAGACACGCGCCTCGCTGATCAACTTCGCCATCTACTCGGAAGACCCTGAGATGCTGCCGCGGAACAATGACCGTCTGGCGCGGATCACGGCGGATCATTCCTGCCGCGCGATGCTGATCACCTGCCTGCCCGAGGTGAAGCCCCAGCGCGCCCGCGCCTGGATCAATGCGCTCTGCCGTCCGTATCAGGGCAAGCAGGTCGTGTGCAGTGAGCAGATCAGCTTTGTGCTGGAAGGTGGCGATGCCGCGCAGGTGCAGAATGTGGTTTTCGGCCATCTGGACTCCGACCTGCCGCTGTTCATCTGGTGGCAGGGGGCGCTCACGCAGCACTTCGAAGAGCGTCTGTACTCCCGCATTCACACGCTGATCGTGGATAGCAGCTCCTGGGCGAATCCGAAGGCGGAGCTGGCCTATCTCCTCACGGCGCGGGACTCGGCCAGTTTTGATGTGCGTGACCTGAGCTGGACACGCAGCCACTTCCTGCGCACGGCGCTGGCCAGTTCCTTCCAGGATGCCAAGGCGCGCGAGAAACTGCCGGAGGTCGAACGAGTGGAGATCACGCATGCGCCGAAGCAGCGCTGCGCGGCCCTGCTGCTCGCAGGCTGGATCTCCCAGCGTCTGGGTGCCGAGCTGGATGCCACACAAACCGGCGGTGACTTTGTTTTCACCAAGGCGGATGGATCGAAACTGAAGATGGAGCTCAAGGAAGCGGATTCAGGCTGCGCGCTGTCCTCGCTGACGATCCAGGGTTCCTGCCTCGACCTCTCCATCACGCGGGACGGCACCTCCACCTTTGTGCATACCAGCACTTCCTGTGAAGGGCACAGTCATGATGAGATCCTGCCGGCGGACGTCGTGAGTGATTCCGAGCTGATCGGTGAGCAGCTCAGCCGTGCGGGTGGAAACACCCATTTCCGCGCCGCGCTGCCTCTCCTGGCGCGCATGATCTAAGGCTCACTGCCCTGTGGGTCAGCGCAGGAGACGCCAGAGATGCTCCACATCCTCGTCAGGGATGAGGGGGTCCAGATCTTCATGCGCGATCTCGGAGAAAATGGAGCGCGCCTTGGCGGTGAGGTTCACCATGCGCACGCGCAGGGCATTCACGGAGAGGCCGAGTTGCTGGGCCACCTCGGATTGCGGCGGGGTGTTTTTGGGCCAGCCATGCAAGATGTAGGGGCGCAGTGCCTGGTAGATCTCCGGGCGTTTTTGCACCTTGTCATCCGAGTCGAGCCTCAAGAGCGTCTTTTCCCAGAGTGGCAGGGCCAGGGCCTGATCACAGGCGAGCGAGGCCTCCTGACCGACCCTGTAGTGCCGGGTGAACTCCATCTCCACACTGTCAAACTCCCACTGCACATGCTCCACCCCGCCGCCGCGCTTCTGGGCGGTGCGGTGCTCGCGGCGGTTGGTGAGACGGTTGTTGAAGGAACGGATCATCCAGGCGCGCAGCCGGCCCTTCTCTTTTTGCAGAGTCTTCAGCGCGTCCTGGCCCAGCACATGGGCAAAGAAGTCCTGCACTGCATCCTCGGCATCATGCGGACCGAGGCCTGAGGCACGTGCATAATGGTAGAGCGCGCGCCGGTAACTGGCGCAGAGTCTGTCCAGCGCGATGTCGGCACCGCGCGAGTCGGCAGTGCGGATCAAATGGACCAAGGTCCACTGGGTCGTAGGAAACAAGCTGGGTGGAGGTTCCACGGAAAGGGGTCTTTATGCGCTCACAATTACAATCGGTTTATCCCAGAAAGGCGCGCTTGTTACCATCAAAGATCAGAAGTGGAAGATTTTTAAGCTTACTGATTTTGAGACTCGGGAGAATCTTGGCGTTTTTCCCCAAATCTATTTTGCGAATCGTGGCAAATTGAGTGCCCAGAAGCTCAAAAATCGCTTACTTTACGATTCTTGATTGATGGAATCCGCCAGAACAGCGCCCTCCTCCACTACGCCAGCGCCTGACTGGCTCCGTGACTTGGGCTGGGCTGACGTGTATGAGGTCAGGAGAGTCATCGGCCGCGGAGGCATGGGCCGTGTGTATGAGGGCTGGCACCGCCAGCTTGGCATCCCGGTCGCCTTGAAGATCATCGATCCGCATCTTGTGGGGGAAGATCACGTGCGGGCACGCTTTGAGAAGGAGGCCATGACCCTGGCCCGCCTCCAGGAGCCGGTGCCGCATCCGAACATCGTCCGTGTCATCGACTTCAAGCTGCTGGACAGCGTGGGCTGCATTGTCATGGCTTATGTCAAAGGCATGGACATCCGCGCCTGGTGCGTGGATCGCGAGGAACCCCTGACGAAGCGAGCGGCCTTGATGGAGCAGGTGGCGCGTGCCGCCGGTTATTTTCACAGTTTTGGTCTGGTGCACCGGGATCTCAAACCGGCCAACGTGCTGGTGCGTGAGGGCTCGGGAGAGCCCGTGATCGTGGATTTCGGCATCGTGCGGGGCAGGGAAGACATCACGCTCACCCGCACGCAGCAGGCGCTGGGCACGGCGGCCTACATGGCCCCTGAGTTGTTAGGCCTTAAAAAGAATGAGCCAGCGTCGCCATCCACGTCCACATCCACCACCACGGCCACAGCGACTGAGACGGATGAGCGGCCGCCGGGAGAAATCTCCCCGGCAGCGGATGTGTATGCACTGGGCGTCATGCTCTATGAGCTGATGTGCGGCAGCCTGCCGTATGGTTCCACGTTGGTGGAGGTGCTCCCGCAACATCAAAGGGAAAAGGTGCCCAGTGGCATCACCTCACGGCCGAAGCGGCTGCCCAAGGATCTCGAGCGGGTGTGCTTGAAGGCCATCGCGCACCGTCGATCGGAACGTTATGCGAACGGCACCGAACTGGCAGAGGACCTCGCGCGCTACCTGCGTGGCGAGTCCGTGCTGGCACGTCCGATTTCCAAGATCCGCCATGCGGCCCGGCGAGCCAAGCGCAGGCCTGTGCTCAGCATCGTGACGGTGATCGCGGCCGTGCTGATCCTGGTGGCCGGGGTGCGTCTCTTCTGGGATGCGCGGCTCGCGCAACTGGCAAAGCTTCGTGAGCAGATCAGCCTGAACATCCCCGCCGCTTCCTGGTCCACGCAGACCATGCTGAAGACGGACCGGATGATCGATCAGCTGCAGCAGAGTGATCCCGTGCAGGCGGCCATTTTTCATCGTACGCTCATTCACGGTGCCATGCGTGAGATCATGCAGATCCTGAAGAAGCCGCGCATCAGCGAGGAGGACCGCCAGGAGATCCAGGTCGCGCTCAAATGGCTGGAAGAGCATGACATGACAGAAGCCGCCCGCCTGCGCGCGGCCGTGGAGCAACGCCAGGCGCGCTGGGACGCGCTGCTGGAGATCACGCCGCCGTTTCAGAAACTGGCCGCACAGATCGAGAACGCTCATGTGGAGGATGGCGCGGTCGTGCTCACCGGTCAGAGCACGAGCGAGCGGCTGCTGAAATTCACCCGCCCGCCGCCGCTGGAGATCAGTGCCACCTTTGTCATTCCTCCGGAAGGTGTGGAGTCGCTGGGGTTCAAGGTGCGTCTCTCCGGCCAGTGGCACACGGTCCAGCTGATCCAGCCTCCCACCTCCTCGCTGATGCTGCATTTGCAGCAGTTTCACCTAACAAGTAATATTCCAGAAGCCGTGCTCGTCATCGCTAAGAAGGACCGCATTCTGGCGGTGACTCCGCTGGAAAAGCTGCCTCAGCCAGGCGCTGCCTTGCAGATGAAGCTGCATGTCGAAAACCGCCGCATCAGCCTGGAGACAAGCGATGGTGATCGTGTGGAAAGCCTGCAGCGCTACCAGTCCGTGGATCCTGTCTCTGTGGCGCTGGTGGGACATCCCAGCCTCCGCATCCAGGAGCTGCTCTGGACCGGGCCTGAGGAGCTGCCTGATGCCAGCCCGCTGGAGAAGGGTGACCTTGATGCAGGTAATGAGCGCTGGTGGCTGGCGGAGACGCATTTTCTCCAGCTGTCAGGAGATCCTGAGTACGGTGCCGAGGCCCTTTTCAAAGCGGGTGACTGCCAGCTCCAGCTCGGGCGTGCGGCAGATGCGCAGTCCACTTGGGAGCAGGTGATGAGCGGGCCGGAGTCCGAGTGGCGCACGGAGGCCTGCCTCCAGCTCTGGTATCTGCATGCAGAAGCCGGCCGTCTCAATGAAGCCCGCGTGTATCTGGATCAGCTCCCCGGTCCTGAAAACATGCCTGTGGACTACGTCGCGCAGATCCAGCGCCCTGGGCGCAAGCTGGATGACATCTATCGATCCCAAGGCCGCGGTCTCAATCTGCTGCGTCCCATGCCTGCGGTGGAGGACGCCGTGCGCGTGCACCGGATGCTGCAGTACACCTCCGTGGAGATCGCCTCCCGCTTCGCCCTGGCGCGCCATTTCAATGGCATGGACGAGGCTGCGCGTGACCTGCTCTATGACGGGGTGAAAGTGAAGCGTGTCGAAAGAATCACGTCCGAGGAGAAGCGCTCCATCAGCACGAACTTTGAACTCTGGAGCCTCATCACGCGCAGTGAGATCGATGAAGGCCTGGACGACGCGCAGAAGGCCTGGATGGCCCGTTTGCCGGCAGATCATTCCATCGCCCTGACGATCCGGCTGGACCAGGCGCGCCGCCTTGCGCGCGAGGGCAAGACTGCGGAGGCGCTCGCCATCGCTCATGAGGTTCTGAAGGAGGAGAATGCCAGCATCATGAGTTTCACGGGTGCGGCCTTGCTCATCGCGGCGCTTGAGCCTGCAGCAGGAGTGGAGGCGGCGGACAACGCGCTGCAGCGTGTCACGGAGGCACCACGGCAGATTCATGAGTTCACGCTCACCCATCGCCTGCTGCTGCACAGTGTGTTGAAAAACTGGACCACTCCGAGCACGGTGGACATCCTCGGGCAGTATCTCAGCCTCGGTGAGCCCAGGGATAACCGTGAGGCCGTGCGCGGAAGGCTGTGCCGGCTGTTGCTGGAGGATCGGGCCATGGTCGGCGCGCTCAACTTTCTGTATGCTGGCGAGGCCGGGGAGCAGCTGCTTCAGGAATTCGCCCTGCGCTCCAGGCCGGCGCGGGTTTCGGTTAACAACCTATTCTTCATGATTTTGCGTCGCTACGTGATTTTGGCGGCTTTTGGCCAGCAGGTCAGCAGAGATCAAGTGAGCGCCTCTGCTGCCTTTACGAGACTGTGGCTGGACACCTTTGCCGACAACGAGATGTCCGTGGATGACTTCCTGACGATCATGGAGAGCCTGCGGGAACCGGAGCCTGGGCTGATGCTGAAGGCCGCGCTACCACGCTGGCCGGAGCCTTTGCAACAGGCTGTGGGCAGGCTCTTCGAGCTCAAAAAGACCTGATCACATCGTCTCCACCTGCTCCAGCACATTCGCAAAGGGCACGCGCTCCAGCTGGCCGAACAAATCGTGCTTCGTCATGCGGGCTCGCGAGGTCGCGGGACTGGTGAGGCCGCACAGAAAACGCGTGAGCTGCCTCGGTGTGCGCAGCGCTGCATGCCGCTCATTCATCAGTGTGCGGATCGCCGTGATGTCTTCATCCGTGATCTCCGGAGCACGTGCTCGCGGGATCTCGCGTGGCTCGTCCATGACCGCCCCTTTGGCACGTTCGAGACAGCTCGTGCAGGTGCCGCAGTCCTCGGCCATCTCCTCGCCAAAGTAGCTCAGCAGCCAGCGCGTGAGACAGCCGCGATGCGATGCCATTTCCAAAACTTGGTTAAGCCTCTCCACATCACGCTTCTCGCGTTTGGAAAAGAGCTTCTGCATCTCCTCGCTGATCTGCTCGGGATTGCGCTTCTCATGCTCATCACAGAGACGATAGCGCTGGCGTGATCCACTGGGCTTGAGCTCGATCTCCCCGGCTTCTTGAAGCCAGGTCAGGGCTTTCAAGATGCGCTCGCGATCTTCCTCCATCGCAGTGGCTGCTTCATCGGGATTCAGCGTGGTCCACTTCGTGCCCTTGTTGCCTGCGGCGAAGAGCCTGCGCAGGAAGGCCTGCCGATCCGGCTTGTGCCCGGAAAGCACACGTGCCTCGGGCTGCAGCAGGCGGAACTGATAGCTGGAATAAAAAGAGCCCAGCGGCCTCATCACCCCGCGTAACTCCAAGTTTGTCAAAACGGTCTCGATGACCAGTGGCCGGATGTCCGTGGCCTGGGAGAGCTCATAGAGCGAGAAATCAAACTCCTGTCCCTGGCGCAGCAGATGATCCACCAGCTGCCGCAGCGCTTGTGGAGTCGGTGTGTCACCAAAAGTAAAATTCTCCAGCACCGTGCAATCGTCACCACAAGCCAGCAGCTCGCACACAGAGACCTTGCCATCGCGTCCCGCGCGACCCGTCTCCTGCATGTAGTTCTCCAGCGTCTTCGGCAGATTGTAGTGATACACCGCGCGGATGTCAGACTTGTCGATCCCCATGCCGAAGGCGATCGTGGCCACGATCACATCCACGCTGCCGTCCATGAAAGAGTCTTGAGCGGCATGTCGATGCTCATCCGCCAGTCCCGCATGATAGGCCAGCGCATTCACCCCATTCTTCTGCAGATGTGTGGCCACTCCCTCCGCCGTGTTTTGCAGTGTCACATAGACAATGCTCGGCACCTTGCGCTTCAGCAGCACCTTGGTGAGATATTCCTTCTTCTTCGCGACCGGACAGGGCGTGATGCGGTAATGTAAGTTAGGCCGGTGAAACGAGGTCTGTACATGATCCGCATCCGTGATGCCAAACGCTGCACGGATGTCCCGCGCCACATCCGGAGTCGCTGTGGCTGTGAGGGCCAGCACCGGCCTGATGCCCAGGTCCTTCGCCACATGCGCCAGACGCAGATACTCGGGACGAAAATTGTGTCCCCACTCCGAAATGCAGTGCGCCTCATCCACCGCCATCATGGCAATCTTGAGCCGCTTCAGGCGCTCGATGAAGTTCTCATTCATCAGCCGCTCCGGCGCGATGTAGAGAAGCTTTAATGTGCCATTGCGCAGTTCCTCAAAGACCTGGCCCGCCTGCTCCTGGGTGAGAGATGAGTCAAGCCTTGCGGCCGAAATGCCCCGAGCGCGCAGGGCCTGCACCTGGTCCTTCATCAGCGCGATCAGGGGCGAGATCACCAGCGTCACACCCTCCATCAAAAGCGCCGGGAGCTGATAACAAAGGCTCTTCCCCGCACTCGTCGGGAATAGCGCCAGCGCGCTCCTCCCCTCCAGCAGCGCCTGCATCACCCGCTCCTGCCCCGGTCGGAAAGCCTTGTGGCCGAACTGGGTCTTGAGCGTGGTGTGGAGATCGTGAGGCATGCAGCATCCTTACATAGGGTGGCAAATTCAGCATTCCCTTTCGGCGTGTTCGGTGTATTCCGTGGTTCATACCACCATGTCCCACTGGCTGCTCAAATCTGAACCCGACGTCTTTTCCTTCGAACACCTCAAGGCGCGCCCGAAGAAAACCGAGCCCTGGAACGGGGTGCGCAACTACCAGGTGCGGAACATGATGCGTGATGACATGGCCATGGGTGATCTCGGCTTCTTTTATCACTCGAGCTGTGAGGTGCCGGGCATTGCGGGCATCGTCAAAATTGTCAAAGAGGCCTACCCTGATCACACGCAGTTTGATCCTTCGTCCGAATACTTCGACAAGGGCAGCAAGCGCGAGGAACCACGCTGGCTCATGGTGGATGTGAAGTGGGAGGCGGACTTTAAGAACTTCGTCACGCTGGAGATGCTGAAGGCGGACCCGAAGCTGGCAGACATGCTAATTCTGCGCCGTGGCAACCGGCTCTCCATCACGCCGGTGGAGAAGGCGCATTGGGACCGCATCTGCAAGCTCGGCGGCCTGTGATTCTGATCAGGGTGTCACCACGACATCCTTCACGCTCAGAGTGCCGAAGCTGAAGCCCACGCTGAGGTTGGCTTTCTTCTGGGCATAGGAGGCATGCTCATAGGTCTTCTCGAAGTCGCCGATCTTCACCGTGGCCTTCGGTCCGCGCAGCGTCACGGTCACGGGCACCCATTCACCGGGCTTCAAGGTGAGCGTCTTTTCCTGGCCCGTGGAGATGGACTTGTGGTCCTTGGAATCCGTGGGGAAGGCACGCACTGCCGTCCCGAGGGCTGAGGTGCCAAAGCGGAAGACATGACCGTCCGCGCTGTTGCAGGTGAAGACCACCGTCTTCACCGCTGCATCAGCTTTGTAGCTGAAGTGGATGGTGGCATCGGTATAGCTGAGGTCGTAGAAGATGATCGGACCGTGGTCCTTGTTCTTCTTGTAGAGTGCATCGTCCTGCGTGCAGGTGGCCGTGTTTCCTTCGAACTTCCATTCGCCGCGTGAGGCACGGCGTGACTCCAGCTTTGGAGCCGAGAAGTCATCTTTGAGCAGAGGAGCATCCACCGCGAAGGCCGAGCCAAGGAGCAGGAGACTGAGAGAAAGGGTGCGCAGGATCATGAGGCGCTGAGAACAGTGCATCCCTGTCCGATATTTCATCGGGTTCTTGCGCAGGGCTCTGCTCCCCTCATAGCCCAGGGCTTTTTACAGGATTAACAGGATCCCAGGATTAACAGGAAAGAAAATAATCATGTAAATCCTGTATAAACGACCGCGAACTTCACCGGAGCTTCCATTCACCCAGCCGCTGCCACTCCAGGCCCGGGCGATCCACGCGGAACTGCACCAGCTGGCCGTGCTCCATCTCGGTCACATAGATGGTTCGGCCATCGGGGCCGCCGAAGCAGAGGTTGGAGGGATTCTTCCCGGTCAGGGTGATCTCTTGCAGCACCTCGCCCTTCGGTGAAAGCTTCACCACGGTGCCTTTGCCATGGCGGGTGATGTAGAGATTCCCGTCCACGTCCACGCGCATGCCGTCGAAGCCATGATCGGGGAACTCCTTGATCAAACGCTTGCCGGTGAGGGCGCCATCGGGCTTCACGTCAAAGGCCCAGACCATGCGCTGGATGCTCTCATTCACATAGAGGGTCTTGCCATCGGGGCTGAGGTCAATGCCGTTCGTCGTGCCCATGTTCTCAGCCACCTTGGTGAACTTGCCCTCGCGGCTGATGTGCCAGATCTGTCCGGTCTTCTCCTTCCAGTTGGGATCGCTGGCATACAGGGTCCCGTCCGCAGCCATGCAGAGATCGTTCGGCTGGTTCATCGTCGGCTCATGGGCAAAGGTGGTGATCTCCTTCGTCTTCGGGTTCACCCGCAGGATGTTATGCCCGGTGTAGTCCGCCACATACATCATGCCGTCCGGACCAAAGCGGATGCCGTTGGCCTTGGTGGTCTTCGGCAAATCCACAAAGAGCTCCGCCTTGCCCTCGGGGGTGGTTTTCCCCAGCGTGTGCTCATTGCCGAACTTCACGCAGAAGATGTTCCCCTGCGCGTCACAGGCCGGACCTTCGATGCCGCCGGTGAACTGCCCCTCGGGGGTCAGCGCGCTGGCTTTGAACAGCGGCTCTTCGGCATGAGCGGGAAGACAGGTGAGGAGGGCAAGGACGGCGAGAAGGCGATGATGCATGGCAGGCCTACACCAACGGCTGGTCCGGCAGGCTCTTGTCGCGGCTTTTGCCGTGGGGTGGCCCGGAATGGCCCGGAAGGAGGAGCCGGAGGCCCAATTCTCCCTTGCGCCTCTGGGGCGAATCAAGGATACCTCCGGCCCGTTCCTGCCCATGAATGTGATCCTTCCCCTGCTCGCCTCCGCCGCCCAGCCCGCCACCTCTGGTCTGGGGCGTTTGCACGAGTTCCTCGCCACGGGAGGTTATGTGATGCTCATGATCGTCCTCTGCTCCTTCCTGGCAGTGACGGTGATCATCTCCGCCTGGCTGCGGCTGCGGGACCATCTGGTGCTGCCTGCCAGCGTCATGAGCCAGCTCCGCTCGCTGCCGAACTACGCCGCGAAAGGGGACATCAAGCCCCTGCAGGAGTTTCTGGACAAAGATGAATCCCTGCTGGCCAAGCTGGGCGCGCTGGCCATCAGCGGCACCTTTTCCTCCCGCCAGGAGTGCGTGGACACACTGACGGCCCGAGCCAAGGAAGAGCTGCACCACCTGGAGCGCGGCATCCCCATGCTGGAGGTGATGGTGACCGTGGCGCCGCTGCTAGGCCTGCTGGGCACCACCGCAGGTCTGGTGGGCATGTTCTCCGCCTTTGGCAGTGAAGGAGGGGCGGACACGAATGCCGTGGCGCGTGAGATCGGCGTGGCGCTGCGCTGCACCATCGCAGGTCTTTTTGTCGCGGTGCCCTCCGTGGTGGCACACACGTATTTCGTCCGTCGTCTGGACCAGGTGGGCGTGAGGCTGGAGTCCATCATGCACGAGACCATCCAGACCTTCTTCGCGCACTTCGAGGTGCAACGTTTGGGGAACAATGCCCAGGACCATTCCTGACCTAACTGAAAACGTGTCATGCAGCTCAACCTACGCCCCCGCCGACGTCCGGTGCCCGCGATTCCCATCGTGTCACTGATCGACATCATGGTGATCCTGCTGATCTTCTTCATCGCCACCACGACCTTCCGCGAGAAGAAGGTGCAGATGAAGATCAACCTGCCGCAGTCGCAGACGATGGGCGGGACGGAGGCTGCTGAAGAGGCCCGCAAGACCATCACGGTCACGCCCAACAAGGAGCTTTTTCTGGATGGCAGCCCGGTGAATGTGGACAAGCTGGCGGCGGAACTGAAGAGCCTCAGGGCGGCGAATCCCAAGGCAAAGCTCGAGCTCCAGGCTGACACGGAAACACCGCTGGGAATGCTGGTGAAGATCTGGGATGCCCTGCGTGCCTCCGGCTTCTCCATCAATGATGTGCCGGCGCGCATCCAGCGGCCCGGGCAGAACTAACAAGCTTTCTTTTATCACACCATGGTCCTGAAAATCGTCCGATATCCCGAGCCCGTCCTGCGCGCGAAATGCCGTGAGGTCACTGAAGTCACGCCAGAGATCCGCCAGTTCGCGGCGGACATGATTGACACCATGCGTGCGGCGAACGGCGTGGGCCTCGCTGCTCCGCAGGTGGCTCGTGACATCCAGCTCGCGGTGATCGATGTCTCGCACAATCCGCAGTGCATCAGCTACCTGCGCATCAATGGTGAGGAAGTGGACATGGTGAAGCACATGCCGGTCATCTTCCTCAATCCGGTGCTGGAGCTCGGCAAGAACAAGGAATCTGACGAGGAAGGCTGCCTCAGCTTCCCGCGTCTGCGTGGTGACATCCGCCGCAGCATCGACGCCAAGGTCACCTTCAAAACCCTGGATGGAGAGACCCAGGTCTGGGAGACGGACGGCCTGCTGGCCCGTGCCTTCCAGCATGAGATCGATCACCTGAATGGCGTGCTCTTCATCGACCGCATGTCAGCCACGGCGAAGGTCACCCTGAAGCGCAGGCTGGCCCGTCTGATGGAAGAGTGGTCCGAGGACGACATCGGCGAAGACTAAGCTGAGGCGAGGCTATGATCACCGTCAACGCGCCGCATCCGCTGCTGCCTGGGATTGATCGTGCCCATGAGGCCGCGGAGGTGAATGCCTTTGGCAAGGATCGCGGCGCAGGCTTTTACGAGGCCTGTCATCTGCATGCGCAGACTCAGTGGCAGAAAGGTTTTCCGGCGAAGTGCATCCTGGCGCTGAACCGTGCGCTGAGCTGCACCCTGAGCGCGGATGAGCCGGTGATGCAGACGCATCCGCTGCCGTATCAGGCACTCGCGTGGATCCTGATGAACCGCCGGGAAGACCAGTTCACCGGCAATCCGCGCCGGCACTGGCAGCACCTCGCCACACGCATGGTGGAGCCTAACAAGGAATTGCGGAGGTGGCGTGCCTGGGCCTGCTGGTATCTCTCGAAGGAGATCCTGCCCGAGCTGGAGTTCCCGCCGGACTTCAAGCAGATCCGCGAGGAGGCTGTGCGCGAACCACGGCATGCGGAGATCGCAGAGCGGCTCGCAGCCTTGTCTCCCGCCGATGACCTGCAGCGCTGGGAAGACGCGCTCAACTGGGTGCGCGAACAGATGGGGCGGAGTACGTCTGAGGTCACCGAGTGGCGCATCCGCCGCATCGATGAGGGCGAGCTGCCGGTGATCCAAAAGCTGGCGCAGCGCATCTGGCCGGCGGTTTATCCCGGCATCATCACGCATGCGCAGATCGACTACATGCTCTCCGTCTGGTACCACCCTTCCGCGATGATGCGGGAAATGGAGCTGCGCGGAACGTGGTTTGCGCTCATCGAGGCCGCCGGGCATGGACCGGTGGGGTATCTTTCCTTCGAGCGCTATCCAGACACAGACATCTGTTTCATCAACAAGCTCTACCTCGCCCCTGAGATGCATGGGCAGGGTCTCGGCGCGAAGGCTTTGGAATGGATCCGTGAACGTGCGATCGAGATGGGATGCGCGCGCTTGCAACTGCGTGTGAACAAGGCGAATGCTCCAGGAATCCGCGCTTATCAGCGCGCAGGATTCACTTTCCTCGAAGATGTCACCACGGACATCGGCAACGGTTTCGTCATGGACGATTTTCGCATGGAGAAGATGATTTGAGCAGCTAGCATGAGGTCTGTATGACAGACCTCCCCCCCTCCATCGGCATCATCGGCGGCTCCGGACTTTATGATCTGGAAGGATTCGAGCAGCGTGAGGAGATCACAGTGGAGACACCCTTTGGCGCGCCTTCAGACAAGTTTGTCACGGGGCTCTATGCGGGCAGGCGTGTGTATTTCCTGCCTCGTCATGGCAAGGGTCACCGCATCCTGCCGACGGAGCTGAACCACCGTGCCAACATCTGGGCGCTGCGCTCTCTGAATGTGCGCTGGATCATCACCGTGACCGCGGTGGGAAGCCTGAAAGAGGAGTATCGTCCGCGTGATGTGATGCTGTTTGACCAGTTCTTTGACCGCACCAGCCGTCGTGAGCATCACACCTTCTTCGGGAATGGCATCGTGGGTCATGTGGCCTTTGCAGATCCGATCAGCGAAGGGCTGCGCAGCCTGCTGAGCGAGGCGGCGAAAGCCGCGGGTGCACGTGTGCATGATGGCGGCACCTATGTGAACATGGACGGCCCGGCCTTCTCCACGCGTGCGGAATCGAATGCGAACCGACAGCTTGGTTTTGATGTCATCGGCATGACGAATCTGCCGGAGGCCAAGCTCGCGCGTGAGGCGGAGATCGCGCTCGCCACGCTGGCGATGATCACGGATTACGACTGCTGGAAAACTGATGAAGCGCATGTGACCGCTGACGCGGTGATGGCGCATGTGTCGGCCAATGCCGCGATGGCGAAGCAAGTGATCGCGCGTGTGATTCCCCGGATTCCTGCCGAGCCCTCATGGTCCGAGCACCAGGCCTTGAACGGCGCGCTCATGACGGATCGCAAGCTCTGGCCTCAAGCGACGATCGACAAGCTGGGTCCGATCCTGGCGAGGTTCCTTTGATTGATCAAAACCCCGGCTTATCCGGTGAATTGTAAGGCAGCACGTTCGGTGCGGTTCCACCCGGGATGGTGTTGGTGCGGGTGGTGATGGTGCCGAAGCCGGGCTTGTTAAAGTTGTCCTGCCCCGGATTCACAAAGATGTCCACGATGCCGGTGGAGGTCACAGTGCCACCGAGGTCCACCTGCACGGCGCGTGCGGAGAAGATGGAGCGCGGACTGTCGATGACCACATTGCCCCGGAAGCGCAGCATGGAGGCACCGGCGGCATAGAATTTCAGCACGGTGCGCGCCACGAAGGATCCGCCATCCACAATCACCGCATCACCGCTGGCGCTGTGACCGCGTGCCTTGATGACATCTGCGTTGAGGTTGGAATTACGCAGCGTGAGCACATCACCGGTCTCGCCGGCATCCAGCACGATCTGTCCCGTGGTGGCGTTTGCCATCAGCGTGGAGTTATCGACAAGGATGGCACGGCCGCCGGAGTCAAACTTGATGCTGCCTGCCAGCGCGGCGATCTGGGAGGAATTGCGCACCGTGATGGTGGTCGGAGCCGTTGAGGTGCCGAGGGTGATGCCTTTCGGCGCGGTCACCGTGCTGCTGTCGATGCCGATGCGCTGATTGCCACCCCCGAGCGCACCCCGGGCTTCCACGGTGCCTGCTTCGAGCGTGCTGCCTTTCACACCGATGTCGAATTCACGGGTGCTGTCCGAGCCAAAGGCTCCCAGCGAGAGCCCTTCCGAGGCCTGGGTGCCATTGCCTGCTTTCAACGTGGCGTTCTGGATGTCCAGGGCACGGCCTTCGATCTCCAGCGCGGTGTTCGCCGGCGTGCTGACATTGGCACCCGGAAGGATGAGCAGGGTGTCATCCGCGTTGATGTTCAGCTTCTGGGGCGAGCCTCCATAGACGTCAGGGGCCACGGTGACATTGCCGCTGATGGTCGGGAGCGTGGTGCTGCCATCGTTTTCCAGCCGGCTGCGCATGTTCACCCGCATCGTTCGTGTCTTCGCCCCCTGGCGGGTGATGGTGACGTTGGAGAGAGAGGTGGTGTCACCTCCTGGCGGTAGATAGTTCTTCTCACCCACGATGGCGTTGGGATCGTCCAGATCGTTCACGAGCTGGAAGACCGTGACTTCCGGCGAGGCACCGCGAAGCGAGAAAGGCGTGCGCGTGACCATTCCATCATTCACCTCGCCCCCCTGGCCGGAGGCACTGGCCTGGATGAAGGGATCAGTAGGCGCCGGGCCGAGCGCACCGCCAGCGGTGAGCACAGATGTGGTCACAAGGCGGTTCAGATCCACCTCCACCGGATCAGGCAGGCGCTTGTCCGCCGGATTGATCACCAGCATCTGGCCTGCCTCAAGGGTCTCAAATTCACCTAACAAGGATTGCAGCGCCACGCGGATCCTGCCCTCCAGCACGGTGATCTTGATATAGCTGCCCGGCTGGTAGGCGATGAGCGCGGTGCCCTGCACCTGGAAGTTGTAGCCCGGGGCGGTGACCTTCACCGTGCCGCGCTTCCTGGCGCCGTCACTGCCCACCATCATCACGCCCTGCTTCAGGTTCACCTGGTCATCCTTGCCCACCTGGAACTGTGAGTTCGAGCCGAGGCGGACAAAGCCTTTGTCCAGCCGGATCTGGCTCTGGCTGGACTTCTTCGTGGCAAAGCTGGAGCCCGGCGGCAGTGCCTGCGCGGCCTTGGCGGATGCCCCGCCCTTCACGGCTTCCACCGTGGCGGCAGAAAGCGGGCTCACGATGGCCCAACCAACGATGCTGGAAAGAATGAGCTTTGTTTTCATAAGATCAGAACTCAAAGTGCGCGGTGAGGCCGGCTCCGATGATGAAGTTCTCGTAGTCGAAGGCGGGTCCAGAGGAGCGGTTGATGGTGTAGCTGCCGGTCACGCCGGCGCGCAGCCAGTCGGTGATGTTGTAGCTGACGTTCGCCATCATGACATGGTTCCAGTCCTGGCGCTCGCCGGTGCGGTACTGGTAGCGTGCGCCGCGGTAGCTGAGCTGCAGGCTCAGCGCATCCGTGAGGCGGAGCCTCCATCCCGTGAACAAACTATACTCATGCCGTCCGGCCGCCCAGGGCTCCGGCGCCGTGCTCCAGTCCGCATACAGACCGGCAAAGATCTGCTGGCCGCGCGAGATCTTCCAGGTCTTCTGCAGGCCCACGCTGGCCACATGATCGTCATAGAGCTTGGTGCCCAGGCCTGCCTCGGAGAGACGGTAGTAACTGTAGCGCGTGACCAGGAAGGTGTCCTTCAGCTTGGGCAGCAGGTACATGAGGCCGATGTCACCACGCCCCAGATCGAAGTCGAGATCCGTGTACTCGCTGTGTCTCACGGTATGGTAGTCCCAGGAGGCATTGAAGAAGAGATTTCCCACCACACGGTTGGAGTAACCCACACGGAAGCCCGTGCGCAGGTAGGTGTCCTCCTCCATGTTCTGGCTGCCGAGCGCCACGTTGTCTGTCCACAGTGTCTCGATGTCCGCCTCGAGGCTCCAGGGAGCCCAGCTGGCTTTGCGAATCAGGATGCGCTGCTCGCCATACTCTTCATCACCCGCCATGGTGGGCGCGGCAGGTGTGGAAGAGGCAGAGTCGTCATCTTCATCGGCCAGATTGCTGCCCCAGGCACCCTGGGCCACGCTTTGCTGCCGGGCCATGTCCGCCTGCTGCACATTGCTGGTGCTGTTTTGCGCCTGTGCCGCTCCGATGACCAGGCCGGTGAGGAGCATGATCAGAACGAAGAGCCGTGGGGAGCGGGGCAGGCCTGCAACAATGTTCATGAGGGGGATGCTGTCGGCTGCCCTTTTCCGATGAAAAGTCAGCCCTGACAAACTCCATCTACCGAAATGAACGCCCCAAATTACAGGCCTGTGGCAGTTCCCGCCGCAGCGGCATGCTACTTTAGTTCCTTCGGCAGCTGGTCGACCAGCTTCTTGATGTTTTCCGCATGAGCGCGGCTGGTGATAAGCAGCGCGTCCTTCGTCGAGACGACGATGAGATCCTGCACGCCGAGGAGTGCCACATGCTGGCCCGTCTGGGAGAACACCAGATTGTTTGCCGCGCTGATCTGGGAGAGGGCGCAGTTGTGCTGGTTGCCTCCGCCATCCTTCTGCAGGTAGCGGCCCACGCTGGTCCAGTTCCCCACGTCATCCCAGTCAAAGGTGGCCTCCACATTCAGCACGCGGGAGGAGCGTTCCATGAGCGCGTAGTCGATGGAAAGCTTCGGCAGCTTGCCAAACTGTTTGTTCACCGTGGCCATGAAGTCCTTCGATCCGCGCAGCTCGGAAATGAAGTCCGCCAGGGCAGGGCAGTGGCGGCTCATCTCGCTGAAGATGGCCGGGATGGTCCAGATGAACATGCCGGCATTCCAGGTGAAGGTACCCTGGCTGATGAAGTGCTCCGCCAGATCCGGGTTCGGCTTCTCGCGGAAACGCACGACCTCGTACAGGCCGCCGCAGTCCACATTGAGGAGGGTCGCGCGGCGGCCACGCTCGATGTAGCCGAAGCTGGGGCAGGGCCAGGTGGGTTTCACGCCGATGGTGACCAGCGCGTTGCCGGACTCCGCAGCGTCCATGGCGGTGCTGAGCGTGCGCTGAAACTCCGCCTTGTTCTGAATGAGATGGTCCGCTGGTAGCACCATCATGGTGGCCGCGGGATCTCGGGCCACGACCCAGCCGACGGCCAGGGCGATGGCGGGCGCGGTGTCGCGCTTCTCCGGCTCGGCGATGATGTTTTCCTTTGGCAGATCGGGGAGGAGGGCGCGCACACCGGCTTCCTGGGTCTTGTTGGTCAGGACGAGGATGTTTTCCTTGGGGACCAGCCCGTCGAGGCGCTCCACCGTCATCTCAAGGAGGGTCTTGTCGCCAAAAAGCTTCAGGAGCTGCTTGGGCAGGGCATCCCGGCTGATGGGCCAGAAGCGCTGGCCGCTGCCTCCGGCGAGAATGAGAGCATATCGAGAAGTCGGCGCGTGGGTGATTGAAGGCACGCCGGATCATGGAGCAGTCCTGGAAGCGGGCAAATTCCACTTTGGAGAATGTGCGGATCTGCTATCGTAATGCGTCATGCCTCCTGAAACATCCGTCGAAAGTCGCTACGAAGCCTATGCCAACGTCATCGCTCCCGCCGCCGCCGGCTGCGCGCTGGGCATCCTTTTTGGCCGTGGCATGAGCCGTAGCTCCTCCAACATTATCTCCCTCGCGCTGCTGGCTGCGAGCGCTGTTGTCGCCGCACCCGTGATCACTGATCTGGTCGGCCGCACCACGAACAGCCCGCGCACAGACCGTGGCAGCCGCCGCCGTCTGGACGGCATCCGCACGAACTCGACCGAAGACGAGCTGAAGGCCTTCTTCGTCGACTCCCCGGACGCTTTGGTGCCCTGAGATTCCCGCCCTCCCATCTCCTCCACAACCTGCATGACCAAATCCATCGCCCTGCTCCCACTCCTGGCACTCGCCCTCGCGAGCTGCTCCTCCGGTGAAAACGACGGCCGTAAGTATTACACGAACAACTCGTCCCCCATCGCCGGAAAGATGGGCGTGACCTACCGCCGTGTTAAGGCTGACAACCCGCCGCCTGCCTCTGAAACACCAGCCCAGCCTAGGACCGCAGAGTCTGACGGCCTCCTCGGCGTGCTGACCGGCGGTCACAGTGATGAGCCAGCAGGCCTTCTGGACCGCAATGAGAAGCCGGATGAACCCGGTGCTCAGTATTGGATGCACGCCCGGCAGTCCCCAGACCCGATTGCCGGGAAAATGGGTGTCCGCGTGACCCGCCTGAAGAAGTGAGCGACCTGCCCCAGCCCTGAATCTCCGAGGTGCGCACGAAAGTGCGCACCTTTTTTTGTGCCTGGAGTCCGCTGGAACGGGGAAGGGAAATTCCTCAGAAAATCCTCGCTCAATTGTAATATAAACCTTTCCAAAATAAATGAATGACTCTAAATTCCGTAATTCATAGAATCCGCATGACCACCGCCTCCCAGCGCTGGGCAGACACCGGACAGGGCTTTTGCCCTTCCTCTGCGGACTGCACCACGGCGCGAGCGGTGGCAGCGCAAGCTGCCTGACCGAGGGCGGCAGCTACCTCGAAAATCAACCCCCTCTTGCCAAGCGGACAAAAGCGCCCACTTTGCGCCCCTTTTTCGCCAATCTGCCCCTTCCTTTAGTTCGTGAGCACGTCCCATCCTATCGATGACCTCCGCGTGGCGGAGATCCTGCCTTTGATCCAGCCAGCGCTGCTGATGCACGAGCTGCCCATCAATGAGACAGGCGCGGCCTTTATCGAGAGCTCCCGCCGCCAGGCTGAAGACATCCTGAACCGCAAAGATGGCCGTCTTCTCGTGGTCACCGGCCCCTGCTCCATCCATGATCACAAGTCGGCGCTCGAGTATGCCGCGCTGATCCGTGAAGCCCGAGCGAAGTACAGCGCAGACCTGGAGATCTTCATGCGCGTGTATTTTGAGAAGCCGCGCACCACGGTGGGCTGGAAGGGTTTCATCAACGACCCGCATCTCAACGAGAGCTATGACATCAACACCGGCCTGCGCGAGGCGCGCAGCCTGCTGATCGAGCTCACCCGCATGGGCGTGCCTTCCGCCACGGAGTTTCTGGACGTGATCACGCCGCAGTACATCGCAGACGTGGTGTCCTGGGGCGCCATCGGCGCGCGCACCACTGAGAGCCAGGTGCATCGCCAGCTCGCCTCCGGCCTCTCCATGCCGGTCGGATTCAAGAACGGCACGGATGGTGGTGTGCAGGTGGCCCTGGACGCCATCCAGGCCGCCGCAGGCCAGCATTGCTTCCTCTCCGTGACGAAGGACGGCGTGGCCGCCATCGTGAAGACGAAGGGCAACAACGCCTGCCATGTCATCCTGCGCGGTGGCAAGGCCGGACCGAATTTCGATGCGGCCCCCATTGATGCCGTCGTGAGCCAGCTCACCGCGCGTGGCTTGCCAGCCAGCGTGATGGTGGACTGCAGCCATGGCAACAGCTTGAAGGACTACCGCAAGCAGCCGCTCGTCAGCGCCTCGCTCTCCGAGCAGATCTCCGCAGGCAGCAAATCCATCACCGGTGTGATGATCGAGAGCCATCTCGTCGAAGGCCGCCAGGACGCGAAGCCCGGCCAGCCGCTGACCTATGGCCAGAGCATCACGGATGCCTGTGTGAACTGGGCTGCCACCGAGACCATGCTGGACGAGCTCGCTGCCGCTGTGCGTGCCCGCCGCGCCAAAGGCTAATTCATCTCTGCCATGCTCACCACCGCCACTGCCCGTGACGCCATCGAGCGCATGCCGGGCTGCCGTATCCTCGTCATCGGGGATGTGATGCTGGACCATTTCATCTGGGGTGCGGTGCGCCGCATCTCACCGGAGGCCCCTGTGCCTATCGTCGAGGTCACGAAGGAGACCACCTTCCCCGGTGGTGCGGCCAATGTGGCGCGCAATCTTTCCGCCTTTACCCCGCATGCCTATCTCATGGGCCGTGTCGGCAAAGATAGTTCGGCGAACGAGCTGAAGCGCCTGCTCAAGGAGGAAGGTGTGAACACCGACCCCATGCTGGAAAGCGACACCCTGCCCACCATCGCCAAGACGCGCATCATCGCCCGTCAGCAGCATGTCGTGCGTGTGGATCGCGAGACCATTGAGAAGCTCAGCGGGGAGGAGTTGAAGCTGATCTCCAGCCGCCTTGAAGTCATGCTGCCGGATCTCGATGGCGTGATCATTGAGGACTATGGCAAAGGCTTCGTCACCCAGGCCTTCGCGGATCAGGTGATCGGTCTCTGCAAGGCTGCCGGGAAGCTGGTCACGGTGGACCCATCTCCGCACAATCCACTCAGTTGGAAGAATGCCTCGCTGGTGAAACCGAATCGTCTGGAAGCCTTTGCGGCGGCAGGCATTCAGGATCATCACAAGCTCATCCCGCCGCTTCAGGACAAACGTCTCCTCGAAGTCGGTGAAAAACTCCTCGCCCAATGGTCTGTCGGCAAGGTGCTCGTGACCCTCGGAGAGCAGGGCATGATCCTTTTCCAAACTGACAGCGCGCCGCATCACATCCCCACGCGCGCCCGTGAAGTTTACGATGTTTCCGGCGCTGGTGACACCGCCATCGCCTTCCTCACGCTGGCGCTTGCCGCCGGTCTGAGCGCTGAGGATGCCGCGGGCATTGCCAATCATGCGAGCGGCATCGTCGTGGGCAAGCTCGGCACGGCACGGGTGATGAAGGAAGAGCTTCTGCAATCTTTCGAAGACTAACCAAAACCATGTCTGAATTTGCCACCATGCTCAAAGGCCACATCGATGGCCATCTCGACACCATCAAGCGCCTCGACGACTGTGGTGCGGTGCTCAGTGCCATTGCCGATGCCTGGGTCACGGCCCTGAAGGCTGGTAAGAAAGTGATCTTCTTTGGCAATGGTGGCAGCGCTGCGGATGCGCAGCACCTCGCCGCGGAGCTGGTGGTGCGCTACCGCATCAACCGCCGCGCTTTGGGAGCCATCGCGCTGACCACGGACACCTCCATCCTCACCGCGCACAGCAACGACTACGGCTTTGAGACCGTCTTCGCCCGTCAGGTGGAGGCGCTCGCACAGCCGGGAGATGTCGTCGTCGGTATCTCCACCTCCGGCACCAGCAAGAACGTCATCGCTGGACTTAAAGCAGCCCGCGAGAGCGGCTGTGTGGTGGTGAGCTTCACCGGTCAGAATGGCGCGGACTGCGCCGCACTGGCGGATCATGCTTACTGCGTGCCTTCACCGATCACCGCCTATGCCCAGGAGTGCCATCTGATGGCCGGGCACGTGCTCTGTGAGTTCGTGGAAGCAGCTTTCCGAGACTGACGTCACGACCTGCGGTCGTGTCCCATCTTCCTATGAGTACCAAGGCCCGGCTTCATCTGGAGAAACTGCGCTTTGCCTGGCATGTGGGAGCCAGTTTTGCCGACCGGCTCAGGTTGTGCTGGCTGCTTTCCAAGCACATCGCCGTGAATCGCGGCCTGACACGGCATTCCCGTGAGGCTGAGGAGTATCGCATCCGCTATGCGGGGAAGGAGACCTCTGTCGTCCTGCGGGACAACCTCACGGACGGCCTCATCTTCCAGGATGTGTTCGGCATCGAGTGTTATGCCTTTAGAGCCCAGGTCCAGCCTCCGAAATGCCTCGTGGATGCAGGTGCCAACATCGGCATGGCCTCTCTGTATTTTTCCCTCCGGCATCCAGAGGCCACGGTCCATAGCTTTGAGCCCGTGGAGCATGTCATGTGCCGTCGCAATGCGCGTCATGTGCATCCTCATGCGCTCGGAAAAGAGCCGGGGCAGCTTCATATCCTGATCGATCCGTTGAACAGTGGTGGTCATCGCCTAACCATCTATGATCAGGATTCAACGCTGGAGCGTCTGGAGGTGAAGGTGGAGCGTCTGGATCATCTCATCGACAGCGGGGGCCTGCCGGCGCCGGACTGGATGAAGATCGATGCCGAGGGCGCGGAATGCGATATTTTGGAAGGACTGGGCCGTCACCTCTCCGCCCTGCGTGTGCTGCTCGCGGAGACCCAGTCACGTGCGAATCATGAATGGATCGTCGAACGTCTGCGCAGCTCGGGCTTCGCGCGCATCGACGAGCACATCCTGCACCCGGATGCCAGCCAGCCGCATGAATCATACTCCATCATTCACGCCCACAGGGACTGATCATGGGAGGAAACCTCAAACGCAGCGCCGTGTGGATGCTCGGCAGCCATGTCATGCGGCTGCTGGTGGGCTTCTTCCTCGGCACCTGGGTGGCGCGTGTGCTGGGTCCTGTGGAGTTCGGCATCCTGGCCACTGGCACGGCCGCCGTGGCCGTGGCGCACAGCGTGGCCGAGCTGGGCATCCGGCAGTTTTTGCTGAAGGAAGTGGGCCGCCGGAAGCGCAGCGGCGCGGTGATCGCAGGCACCATCATGCGGCTCTGGATGATGACCGGCGTGCTGGCAGCGCTCGGCCTAACGATTTGGAATACCATCACCGGGGCGCTGCCCTGGCTGGTCCTTGTGGCCATGGTGGTGCCGCTGCTGTGTATCAGCCTGAGTGTGCACAACAACTGGGAGGAGAGCTGCCACCGGGCGGATGTCTCCGCACGCAATCAATTGACCGGTTATCTCGTGGCCGCAGGCGCCCGGCTGGTGGCGCTGCTCACGGTGCCAAAGCTCGCGGTGATCTCGTGGACCTTTTCTTTGGAGACCGTGCTCGGCGGTCTGCTCGGCTTGCGCACGAAGCGTCAGCATGGACCTGCAGGCCGTTGGAACGGGCGGGTGGCACGCATCGTCCTGTCGCGCGGAATGCCGCTGTTTTTAAGCCAGGCAGGGATGCTTCTTCTGCTGCGCATGGACACGCTCATGATTGAGGAAATCTCCGGCCGTCGCGAGGCAGGGATCTACGGTGCCGCCGTGCGCCTGAGCGAGCTGTGCTATGCGCTTTCCCCCATGCTGATCACGCTGATCCTGCCACGGCTGGGCAAGTCCCTCAGCCAGCGAGATGAGGACGGCTTCCGGAAGCTGAGTGCGAAAAGCGCGGGCCTGGGAGCCATGGCAGGTTTCAGCTCGGCCATCGGGCTCTGGCTCGTCGGCGGACTGTTTGTGCAGTGGCTCTTTGGCAGTGAGTATCTCGGCTCAGTGCCGGTGCTCATGATTCATTGCGTGGCTGCCATCCCGTTCTTCCTCGGCGAATGGCGCTCGGCCGTGCTGGTAGCGCTGGACAAGCCCGCATGGACGGCGCGCTTTGCCTGGCTGGCTGCTTTGTTGAACTTTTCGTTAAACCTTCTATGGATTCCGGATCACGGAGCGCTGGGCGCGGCTTGGGCCACCCTGACCAGTTATCTGGTGGGGGGCATGCTGGCCACCTGGTTCGTGCCTGAGCTACGCTGGCTGGCCAGGATGCAGGCCGGCGCCTTGCTGGAACCTTTCCGTTGTCTCGGGGCTCCCAGACGCTGGTGGCGGGAGATGCTCGCCACATTTTGAGTTCTTTTAACCGACGAGTTCTTTCACCTCATGAATGACGGACGCGGCACGAATCCCTTCTCCATGATGCTGGGCCTGGGACTGGCCTTGTATGCCATTATCTCGGTCACCCTCACCCAGGGAAATTCCATCAGCGAGCTGTGCCTGATGCTCATGCTCGGCGGGCTCTTGCTGAGCCTCACCTCTCCGCGCCTGGCCTTCACGGCCTGGATCATCACCTCCGGCTACATTGATCTGGTGAAGCGCCTCATGGTGCTCTCCGGCAGGGTGAGCCAGTCAGACCTCTATTATGTGCTGGGCATTCATCCGCTGATGCTCGGCGGCATCACCATCTCGCTGATCGTCGGTGCCATGCTGGGCCGCCACCGCCTGCGTCAGGCAGATTTGTTGCGGTTCATCGCGGCGCTGATGTTCATGGGTCTGGCAGCGCTTGTCTCCTGGCGTGAGAACGGGCTGCAGATGGGCACGGTGATGGCCGATGTGGCCAACTCCGGCTTCTACGCGATGCTGCTGTTTGTGGTGCCCCTGCTCATCAAGGATCTGGACGCGGTGCTGCGACTTCTCCGGCTCGTCGTCATCGCTTACACGCCGGTGGCGGTTTACGGCATCATCCAGCAGATTGTGGGATTCCAGGATTTCGAGATCGAGTACCTGCTCACGGGTCTCTCCATCGAGATCAAGCAGCTCCTGAGCAATGAGGTCCGTGCTTTCTCGACTCTGAACTCACCCACGGCGCTGGGATTCGGCTGCGGTGCCTGCCTCATTTTCTGCTACATCCTGGGCTGGCACCGCGACCAGAAGGCGGCCCAGTTCCGCTTCCCCAAGCTGCTCATCATCCTGATGATGGCGGCGTTTCTCGGCGGACTGGCCAGCGCCACCATGCGCTCCGCCTTCGTGCTTGTGCCAGTGGGCCTTCTGGGAAGCTGGCTGTTCTCCTCCCGGATCCGCACAAGGGTCTTCTACATGAGCATGGTCATAGGTTTTGTGGCCCTGGTGATCTCATCCAAATGGATGCTGCAGGTTTTGCCCCAGGCGATGGCCGCGATGGGGGATGTTTCGGGAGACTCGGTCTTCATGTCGCAGATGCTTCGCGTGGGGACGTACTATGAGCGCCTCATGGGTTTCTCCAACTGTCTGGCCAATCCGGCCGCCTACACCCTGACGGGATTTGGCGCGGAACGCGGGCGCGATTACGGGGACGAGTTCATGAACCATGACCCGCTGAGCAACATCCTCATCCGTTATGGTGCGCCAGCCTTGTTCCTGACGCTCTTCAGCATCTGGATGGCGCTCCGGGTGATGCACCGCAGTGTCTTGAGCCTGCCGGAAGGCGGCAGCCGGCGCACCGCCGCCCTCCTGCTCAGTGTGCCACTGGGCTACATGGTGGCCTCCGTGCTCCAGGGCAGCGTCTTCGGCACCTTCCCGCTCAATCTCCTGGCCTACCTCTGCCTGGGGCTCATCCAGTCCCTAGGACGCTCCATGCAGCCGGAGGCTTCACAGGTTCCTGCAGCACCACACATGGATTTCCGGCCGCCTCCCCGAAGCATGATGACCCAACCAAGAATGCTTCCACGGCCGGCGCCGGGTTCCTTTGCCGCGGGCAGGCGGCCGTTCACACCTCCGTGAAGATCGTCGTTCATCGGATCTGCGGCGTTGGAGACGCGGTGCAGATCACGCCTCTGCTCCAGCAGATGCGGCTGGACTGTCCGGACGCGGAGATCACTTTCATGACCAGCCAGAATGCGGCGGATGTGGTGCGTGGTGCTCCGTATGTGGACCACGTCGTGGCCATGCCTCTGGCCAGCGTCACTCCCGGCCGTGGCAACCCGTTTCTCTGGCACATGTGGTCACAGATTGCCGCGCAGGGTCCCATGGATCTTCTGGTGACACTGGATTCCCGCTGGGTGCACTCGGTCGGCGCCTGGACCGTGCGCGCCCGCCGTCGCGTGGGGCTCAGCACTGGGAAAAAATGGCGGCCTCATCCTTTTCACGATGTCCTCGGATATCCCGAGAATCCGCAGCATGAGACCCGCCATGCCAGCCAGGTTTTCCTGGAATTGTGGACCAAGGCCACAGCTCACGCGGATCGTGGTCTCTCCGCATCGCTTCCACATCTGGGGCTGGGTGATCCGCATGCGCGCTGGGACGGCGCGCTGGCAACACGCTATCTCTGCCTGGCTCCGGGCGCGGGGAACTGGCTGAACCCCGCGGACTACAAGCGCTGGCCTGCGCCGCACTGGCAGAGATTGATGACTCTGGCTGCCGAGGCTGGCTGGCAGACGGTGGTGCTCGGCACGGCGGGAGATTTCCCGCCCGAGCTGCTGCCTGAAGGCGCTCTGGATCTGACGGGCCGCACCACGCTGGCGGAGACCGCCAGTCTGCTGCGGCGGAGCGGTGGCTTCATCGGGCATGACTCGGGCTTGTTTCATCTGGCGTTAGGCCTGGATGTGCCTGCGGCCGCCTTCTTCGGCCCTACGCGTTCCGATCTCACCGGCCCTTTCCGCAAGCCGAGGTCACGTGTGCTGCGCGCCGCTGATGTTCCCTGTGCTCCGTGCTGCCATGCGCACTGCATCCTGCCAGATGCCGCCGCCCGCGCCTGGCATGGCGCGCCGCCCTGCATGGCCCGCATCCAGCCGGACCAGGCCTGGACCGAGATCCAGGGTTTCCTCGCTGCCTGATCACCCGCCCGCTCCTGATGAGATGAAGACCTCCCACCACCTCCTCCACATGCTGTGCCAGCGCTGGCCCTTTCTGCGCGGGCGCGATGCCATCCCCCGCCATTTCCTGAAGGATGACTTTGCCCAAAGCCTGGCTGCTTATGGCCCGTGGATCACCACACGTGATGGATGGGAGATGAAGGCCAACATGGGTGGTGACTACACGTCCCAGGTTCTCAAGCTCTTCGGTGAGCTGGAGCCTCTGACCAAGGCCTTCCTGTTGCAGCACCTGGGGCCGCGTGGTGTGTTCTTGGATATTGGCGCGAATGTCGGTTACTTCTCCCTGCTGCTGGCGCGGCACCAGCCGCAGTCCCGCGTCTTTGCCTTTGAACCCAACCCTGCCATCTCGACCCTTTTGGCGGATTCCATCGAGCGTGGCGGCCTGGGTGATCGTCTTTCCCTGCACACGTTCGCGGCTTCTGATTCCGTAGGCAGCGTCAGCTTCCGCGTCGAAGGAGACAACTCGGGGCATTCGCGGCTCGTCGGCGGACCGGAGTCCGCGGCATCTGCCGAACAAACTTTGCAGGTGGAAACGGTTCGCCTGGATGACTGGCTCCCGCCGCAGCTTGGAGGGCGCCAGATCCAGGTGGTGAAGATCGATGTCGAAGGCGCGGAGCTTCGCGTCCTCCGTGGCATGGAGAAGCTGCTGGCCCAGCACCGTCCCGCGCTCGTGGTCGAGGCCTATGACGAGCATCTGGCCGAATTTGGAGACAGTTGCGCTTCCCTGCGTTCCTGGCTGAAAGCCGCCGGTTATGTAGAAGAGGCCTTCTTGGGCGGGAACCTGCATCTGGTGCATCGCGACGCCCGCTGACGCAGCCTTTGATTTCTGAACAGCATGGACCGTCCCCGCCTGCTCATCATCAGCCACACGTACGCGGCCACGGAGAATCGTAAAAAGATCCAGGCCCTCGCGGCGCATTTTGACGTCGTGTGTGTGACCTCGGCGCTGGAGTCTCACCTCATCCTTGGACGTGCGGCTTCTGATTTCGATGATGATGGCGATGCAGCCACGCGCACCTATGAGCTGGTCCGCTGCCAGCGTAACACGCCTAACGAAACACGTTTCTATTATCGGGGGCTGTCCAAGGTCATGCAGAGCGGACGTCTTGATGTCATCCTCGTCGAGAATGAACCCTGGTCAGTCGTGTGCCTGCAGGCGCGGCTGCTGAAGTCTCTCCACCAGCCGCACGCATTGTTCGGCGTGTTTACCTGGGAGAACGTTGAACGCACGGGATTGAAGGGCTGGATCCTGGACAAGGTCTACCGGTTTGCCGCAGCCACCACGGACTTCTTCATTGCGGGAAGCCAGCGCACAGCGGCCATTTTGACCTCTCGCGGGATGCCTCTGGAGAAGATTCTAGTCGCCGGGCAGCTTGGTGTTGATCTGGCCAGTCACTCTCCTGCTCATGGAGATGAGAGAGAAGCGCTTCGTGGCGGTCAGGGCCTGCCGGAGAAGGCTTTCGTGGTCGGCTACTGCGGTCGCTGGGTGGAGGCCAAGGGTCTGCATGAACTGGTTTCCGCCTGTGATGGTATGAAGGCTGTGCATCTGGCGCTTCTCGGTGCGGGACCGCTCCATCCCTGGTTGGAGGAACAGGCGCGCACGCGGCCCTGGATGCATCTGCTCGGCGCGCGGCCTCATGCGGAAGTGCCTGATTTTCTGCGCTGCCTGGATGTCTTCGTTCTGGCCAGCAAACCCTACCACAAGGATGGGGAGAACTGGGAGGAGCAGTTCGGTCATGTCTTGATCGAGGCCATGGCCTGCCAGGTGGCCACGGTCGGTTCCAGCAGCGGTGCCATCCCGGAGGTGGTGGGCGAGCCGGAAGTGGTGTTTCCCTGGGGTGACGCGGGAGTGTTAAAACAAATTTTAGTTAGGCTGCAGGAAGATGCCGGCTTCCTGTCCGACATCGTGCGGCGCCAGTACCAACAGGTGCTTGAGAAACACACGCACGAGGCTCTCGCGACTCATTGGACCGCCTTCATTCGCAAGAACCTTCCCAGATCTTGACTAACATGCGTCGCTGCCTCCATCTCGCCGCTTCACGCTTTGAGCGCCTCTCGCGCCCGGCCACGGCTCTGCTCTGCCAGCCTGGATGGATTCATCTGGGCGAGCCGCCTATCGACTGGCCAGCTGAGGTGCGTGAGCAGATGCGTTTTGGAAACTGGACTGGCGCTACGCGTCTCTGGCTGGCCTCTCACTATCGCCGCCTGCGGCCACGCTACTCCGCGGAGGAGCTTGCGCAGCTTTATGCTGCCTGTGAGTTCCGCGAGTTCTTCTTCCAGGCTGGCGGACGGCTGGACTTTGAGGATGCGAGTTTTGATTTCATCGTCAGCGAGCACTTCTTCGAGCACCTGCAGCTTCCGGATGCGCTCGCGCTCATGAAGGAATGCCAGCGCCTCCTGCGTCCCGGTGGAGTCATCCGCACCAGCGTGCCGGATGCCGATCTGCGTGGTTATGCCCCTCCTGAGCCCCCGGGTTACCCGGGTGCCATCGTGCCCTGGGACCATCACCAAAAGCACAAGTCCCGCTGGAACGTGCACAGCTTCTCGGAGTTGTTACGCCTCGCCGGCTTGGAGCCACGGCCTATCCAATATTGCACCAGTGACCGGCAGTATCACGATGATTTGAAGCTGGCCGCCTCGGCAGATCCGCAGCACGCTGCCGCCGACTTGATTGCCACCACGGACTACTTCCGCCGCCTGCCGTCCCTGATCATGGATGGCATCAAACCACGGACATGATGAGAAGACTCCAGGACATGTGGCTTGGACTTCAGGATCTGCTGAAGTTTGATCACGTGGCTCATCTGCTGTCCCAGCGTCTGCTGGGTCGGGGTGCGGGCTGGACGGTCTACCGCAAAGACAAGCTCTGCTTCCTCGTGGATCACAGCGCCGGGGACCAGAACGGCACGCGCGACTGCCTGACGCAGCCAATGTATCGTGACCTGCTCAAGCTCTTGAAGCTGCCGAAATCACTGCGCGTGCTGGACCTCGGCTCGAACGGCGGCGGCTTTCCGCTGCTCTGCCTGGATGAAGGTCACAACATCACAGCACTCGCCTGTGTGGAGGTGAATCCCTGGACCTTCTCGCGTCTGTCTCTGAACATCATGCATAATGTGGGCCTTCATGCGAAGCTGATGAACGTCGCCATCGGCGGTCATGCGCGGCTGCTGCGTCTGCGCCTGTCTCGCGGCGGTACCGGTCATTCCATTTATGAAGGCTCCGCCTCGGGAGATGAAGTGGAGATCCGTGTCCGCAGTTTTGATGACATCTACACCGAGGCCTTTGGCGATGGGTTCGTGGATGTGTGCAAGATGGATGTTGAAGGCGCTGAGTATGAGACACTGCTGGAAGGTCACGCTGAGTCTCTCCGGAAGGTGCATCATCTCATCATCGAGATTCACGAGGCACCTGCGGAGAAGCAGCAGGCCCTGCGCACTCGTCTCCAGGCGCTGGGCTTGAAGCATGTCATGACCTCTCAGGCCCATGACGACGTGCATCTTTTCACCAACGAGACCTGGTCCGCGGGAGGTTCCGTTTGAGCCAGCGTTCAGGCCAGTTTTTTCAAAGCCATCTCATGCACGTGGTCCACGCTCCAGCGCTTCATGCAGGCCATCGGCTCGGTCGTGTTGAGGCAGGCGTTCACCGGATGGGTGAGGTGATCACACGGCTGGCAGGCAAGCGCGGGGTCGCGCAAGATCTCAAAACGATCACGATGCCAGAAGGGATCCCAGACATCGGTGGAAGGTCCATTGAAAATGATGCCTGGGGTGCCGAGGGCCGAGGCCAGATTCATGGGTCCCGAGTTGTTGCCGATGAACAACCTGGCTCCAGCGATCTGACGGATGAGGTCTGCCAGCGTGCCTGGCGAGATGCGCCGCACCTCCGGAGAAAGCTGGTCTTCCGCAGCAGAGCCCTGGTTCATCCACAGTACTCTGGAATGTGCCGAAAGACGGTTCGCCAGATGAATGAAGTTCTCCAGCGGCCACTTCTTGTAGTCACGGCTGGCTCCAGGATGAATGAAGACACCTCCATGATCCTCACGGCCAAACGCGCTCAGGTCCGGCGGCGGAATCTCTTCAGGAAGCTCCGGCACGAGGGCACGCGCGATGCTCCAGTTCTGCCAGGGATCCGGCTGGGAGAAGTCAACCTGCACGCGCTGGCGGAGAAGACCTCCCAGGTAACGTTCGCGGACGAAGGCTCCGGCAGACTGGGGTGCGCCGCTCAGCCACGCGAGCAGATGCGCCACATTTCCCTGATCATTGCCCAGCAGGCAGAGGTCCTGCGGTGTGGTCATGAACTTCCGGGCCAGCCTGAGCATGGTCAGGGGATGACGCCAGACACTGTTAAAGTCACGGGTCACGAACTCCCTCACCTCCACACCGGGGCAGGCGACGTAATACAAGGGCGCGGCCACAGGGCTCGTGCATACCGTGATGTGCCACTGCGGATGCTGACGCGCGATCTGCTGCACCACCGGCAGGAACACCACATTGTCCCCCAGTTGATTCACTTTAAAAATGAGCAATCGCATCGGCATTGATTCTCCACTGCCGGTTGAAGGTGGCAACTCTTCAAACTTGGCAAGTGCGGCCGGCAGAGCGCCGATGAGCCTGCGGAGCTTTGGCATTTTTGTGGCGCTGGCCTTGGCCGCGCTGATGATTTTGCAGCCGTATGCCGCAGGCTATGGAGCCTTTCGTCTGACGCTGCTGCAGGAGCTGCTCATGCGCTGGAAGGACCCGACCTGGCAGCATGGCTTCCTCGCGCCCTTCATCGCCAGCTGGCTGGTGTGGCGTCAGCGTGAGGTACTGATGACTTTGCCGGTGAAGGGTAGTGTGCTGGGGCTCGCGGCCGTGGTGGTCTCCATGCTGGCCTACTTCGGCGGCTACAAGGCAAACAACTACTACCTCGGTGTGTTTGCCATCCAGCTCTTCCTCGCGGGTGCGGTGTTGGCCTGCCTGGGCTGGGCGCATGCACGGGCCATGGCCTTTGCCTGGCTCATGCTGTGCTTCATGTGGCCGCTGGTATTTCTGGAGGACTCCCTGTCTTTCCAGCTGCGTGAGCTGATGGTGCGGACCACCTCATGGCTTCTTAACACGATCGGGCTCGACACGATCCGCGAAGGCACCGCTCTCATCTCAGCGCCTGTGGATGGCCGCGCGTCAGGGCAGCTCTTCAGCCTGAAGGTGGATGGGCCTTGCAGCGGCATGAGATCACTCTTCGCACTGCTGATGGTCTCGGCCCTGTTCGGCTACTTCCGTCAGAAGACACTGCCGCGGAGGCTCTTCCTCTTCTTCTGCGGCTTCCCGCTCGCCATCCTGGCGAACATGGCGCGGCTGCTCCTGCTCATTGGCGGCACGATGGCCTTCGGCCAGGAGTTCGCCGTGGGAGATCAGGAGAAGGAGGTCAGCACCTTCCACTTCCTTTCGGGCATCGTGGTGTATCTGGTGGCGCTGGCGGGACTGGAGATGATTTCGAAGCTCATGCGGAGAAAAGGAGAAAGGCACGGAGACGCGGAGATGAGGAGACGCGGAGATGTTTCTGGATCTGCTCGTCCGGGCATCTCGATGTCGCCGCGCCTTGTGTTGATAGGTCTCTGCATCATCGCGGCCATCGCCGCCTGCCGCCTCTCTCCGGAAGTCCGTGCGGGGGATGCCTCAGGTGTGGTCATGGAACTGCCGACGGCAGCGGGGAGATTCCTCGGGCAGCCCATGGAAAGAGATGCCGCTGAGAAAGCCCTGCTGCCGGAAGACACGCAGATGCTGAAGATGCAGTACCGCTCCCCCGGCCGGCCTGAAGACCGTGATCTGGCACAGGTGACTCTGGTGCTGGCAGGCGCGGAGAGACGCAGCATCCATCGCCCCGAAGTATGCCTGGATGGCCAGGGCTGGACGCTGGTGAGCTCTACCATCATTCCCGTGGAGATCACACCCGGCCACACCTTGCAGGTGAAGGACCTGCTGGTGGAGCGTGAGATCCGTTTGAACGAAGGCAAGGCCAGGATGCTGCGCGCACACTACGTCTACTGGTTCATCGGCACAGACGTGACGACCCCGAGCAATGCGGTGCGTGTGTGGCTCAGCACGTGGGACAACATCGCCCGCAACGTGAACCACCGCTGGGCTTATGCCAGCATCACCGCCTGGGTGACGGACAATCTGGATGTCCGCGAGTCCGGACAGCGTGCGCGCGATTCTGCAGCCACCACAAGGCTGGTGGAGGAGATCATCCGGAGTCTCTCACCCCGTTTTCAAAAGAACCTGCCGTAGAAAAGTTCATCTCATGAGCGGCAACTTGTGGGTGAGCGGATGGTTGAAGAGTTGCCGCCCGGAAGATTTGAAGCGGTCGTCTAACTTGCCCCCATGAACCAGCGGCTGGACCAGAATTCAGAACTGATGATTGACGCATTGCGGGGCATCGCAGCCGTGATGGTGCTGCTGTCACACTGCTTTGACCTGGCGATCGCGGACAAGTTTGGCTGGAACTATGCCGACACCCCCGCTGGGTGGAGGCTGGCGCGCGCGACCATCGGCCACGGTGGCTTCTGGGTGTGGTCATTTTTCATGATCTCCGGCATCTGCATTCACAGGTCGATCATGAAGGGCATGCAGGATGGAACCTTCTCCTGGCGAACGTATGGCCTGGCACGGCTGACACGCATTTATCCCCTGTTCCTGCTCGGCCTCCTGCTGGCGGTGATCACCTGGCTGTTGCATGAGGACTTTGGGGGCTCCTCCCAGCAGCCCTGGCCCTGGCGGCAGTTTCTCGCCAGCATTGCCGGCCTGCATATCATGACGTGCTCCTTCCCCGGCTTTGAGACCTCCTGGAGCCTGAGCTGTGAATTGATCTATTATGCTGCCTGGCCCGTTCTTTTGCGGCTTGTGGGTGGGAGCACGAGCAAGACTGCATTCGTGGCCATCCTGGGCTCCTTGGCCGGCGCCGCCCTCATCCTCATGATCTGGAAAGGGCTTCACCAGATGGAACACAGCGCGTCCGTGGACGGAATGTGGACGACGCTGGTGCTGTTTCCGGTGTGGGTCTCCGGTGCCTGGATGGCTGCTCACTGGCAGCACGGCGGGCTGGTAGTTTCCCGAAACTTTTGGTTAGGCTCTTTTCTCCTCTGCCTGCTCTCCGAGCTGCTGCTGGCGACCCTCAAGTTCAAGCAGTACCCAGGCTGGGCGCTCCACCTGGCGGGCTTGAGCGCCATTCCAGGGCTCATGTTCCTGCTGTCAGGTGCCGGGCATCTCCGGCTCTTGCTCCGGCCTGCTGCCCAGCCTTCCTGCCGCTGGCTTGGCCGACTTAGCTATCCCTGCTACATCCTGCATTTGCAGATCCTGCTATTGATCAACTACTGGGTGAACAAGATCGCGCCTGACAGCATCACCAAGCGTCCAGTGGTGCATTCAGTGGTGGAGTTTGTGCTGGTGCTGGCCCTGCTGAGTGTGATCGGGCCCAGGCTGGAGTCCTTTTTTCTGAACTGGCGCGCGGGCATTCTTGCCAGAGCTCATCTGCGCATCGTCCGGGCTGTCTGAGAGACTGTTTTTATGTGTGGTTTTGTCGGCTGCTTTGCTCCATCGGGCCAGCCTCTGCCTTCAGCGGGAGTTTTGGAGTCCATGCTGCGCAGCATCCGCCATCGCGGGCCGGATGATGAGGGCTTTCATACGGTGTCTTTTTCTCAAAGGAGCACCCAGGTGCATCTGCCGGGGCAGAGCCTGGCCGCAGGCACGGACGGCGGCTTTGGCTTCGCACGACTGAGCATCCAGGATCTCTCGGAGGCGGGTCATCAGCCGATGTGCAGCCGTGATGGAAGGGTGGTGCTGGTCTTCAATGGAGAGATCTACAATGCTGGCGCGCTGCGTGACCAGCTGCGGTCTCAAGGCGCGGAGTTTCGCGGGCACTCGGACACGGAGGTGATCCTGCGGATGTATGAGCTTCACGGCTGGGATGCTGTGCTGGCAAAAATCGAGGGCATGTTTGCCATCGCCATCGCGGATGTGAGGACGGGCCTGCTGCGCATGGCGCGGGATCACTTTGGCATCAAGCCTCTGTATCACACCCAGCTCGCGGATGGCACGCTGCTCTTCGGTTCGGAGATCAAGGCGTTTCTGCATCACCCAGCCTTCCGCGCGGAGCTGGAGACGGCGCATCTGGCCGAACAAATGATGTTTCGCTACACGGCGTGGGATCGCACCTTGCTGCGCGGAGTCCAGCAGCTGCCGCCGGGGCATGAGATGTGCCGGCAGGCGGATGGCAGCCTCACCCTGAAGCGCTACTGGGCGCTGCCAGATGCGGTGGATGGAAAGGCGGATGCGAATGCGCTCCGCGAAACCCTGCGGCAGGCCGTGCGCAGCCAGCTCGTGAGTGATGTGCCTCTCGGCACGCAGCTCAGCGGTGGCATTGATTCATCTCTGGTGACTCTGGATGCGGCGCGGGCCAGCACGGTGACACGGCACAGCTTTTCGATCGTCTTCGATGATCCGGAGGTCAGTGAAGATGTCTGGATCACCGAGGCTGCGCGCAAGGCTGGCGTGCACAGTCATCGCTACCTGTTTTCACCCAGGCACTTCGCGGAAGATTTTTCACGGGTCACCTGGCATCTCGATCAACCTCCAGGCAATCCCAACACGCTGGCGATCGACCTGCTGGCGCGTGAAGCGAGACAGACGGTGAAGGTGCTCCTCACCGGCGAGGGCTGTGATGAGCTCTTCGCGGGTTACAATCGCTTTTACTACACAGCGCTTCAGCAGCAGCATCCCGCGCTGTTCCGGGCGGGTGCCAGGCTGGCAGGAAGGTCACGCGGGCGTCTTTGGAGGCTGTTGGGCCAGGCAGGAGAGAGCCTGGAACGTCAGATGGTCACGGGCTCAGCCTACGGTGCCGCAGCTCTGATCACAGATCTGCTGCCTGATGCACGTGTGGAAGATGCGCTCACTCGCCGTCTCGATCACCTCGCGGCTTTGCCTGGAGATGGTCTGCGCAAACAGATCCGCTATGAGGCGGAAACGTATCTGCCGGATCTCTTGCTGCGGCAGGACAAGATGACCATGGCCCATGGAGTCGAGTGCCGGGTGCCGTTTCTAGATTTGCAGGTCGCCAAGGCCGCGCGCTCCCTGCCTCTGAGCGCGCTGGCTGGAGCCGCCTATGGACCGAATGCCCGGATGCGCGGCACGAAGCGGATGATCAAGCAGATCGCTGCAGATGAGTTTGGCGCTGCCTTCGCCTTCCGGCGGAAGCGGGGTTTCGATGTGCCGCTGGCTTCCTTTTTCAGGCAGCCCGAGGTGCGTTCCAGGATTCAGGATGAATGGCTCCCGGGCATGAAGAGACGCGGGATCGTAAACGGCAGCGCCGTGGAGGCTCTCTGGAAGAGTCTGCAGAATGAACCCAAAGGCGGGAAGTCGGCCGCCGAGGCGCTCTGGGTCGCCCTAGGTTTAGAAGTCTGGGCAGGGGGAGTGCTAAATTTCAAATCAGAAATTCCTCTAGATAGCTAAAAAATCTATATTTTCTAAAATTATATTGGCGGAAATGTAAATTTATGGAAAATTTATTGTGTATGAAATTAAACGCCCTCTTCTTCACCCTGCTTTTCGGGCTGGCTGCCGTCTCGGCGCAGGCTGACCCAGCAGTTATCAATGGCGTGGACCGTGATGGTTGGGGCGGCGTCTATCAGATCGACGGCCCGGCTTTTGATAACGGCAACTACTGGTGGATGTGCATGGAACCCAATGGCAGCCCTTCGGCCACCATCAGCGAGGGATTCATTGCGGATGCCATCACCCTTTTGGATGGCTGGGATCAGCAGAACACAACGAGGCAGAACTTTTTCATCAATGACCCGAGCGCGAATCCCGCGCTGCAAGTGAGGGTGATCGAGTATGTGCTGGACACCTATCTGCCCTGGAACCTTGTGGGTGCGTCCAACCGCTTTCTCGAGCAGAGCTCCAACTCATCGCTCTTCGGCACGAACGACGATTTTTATAACGCCTTTTTTACCGTCCAGCACTTCATCGAGGAAGCCTATGGCAAGGGCAACATGGTGGACTTCACGGATATGTCCGAGTTCCTGCACGATAGCCAACCGGGCGACGTTCCCTGGAACGGTGGCAATGCCGCAGGAAATATCGACGCCTTCAATGCCCGCATGGCCCTGTTCAACAGCATCCTGAATGATGTGGAGAACAAGGCAGGAATCGCGGGCTTTTTTGAAAACTACAATGTCCAGGGAACCTATATCGTCGCCAATACGCTCTTCCCGGAAGGCGATGACGGCAATTGGCAGGATGCTCTCATCATCCTGGCTCCCGTCCCTGAGCCCAGCGGCGCGCTGCTGATCGCCTGCGCTGGCATCGTTGTCATGTTCCGCCGCTTCCGCCGGCTGGCTGCATGAGTGAATGATGCGGGCTTAAGGCTCGCTGAAAATAAAGATGTCTCTCGAAGACAAGCTCTATCCGCTGCTGCGGCTCTACGAAGCCGCGCCGCAGCCTGTGAAAAGTCTGGCCGGACATGTCTACCGGACCCTGCCAGTGGCCTGGAGACAAGGTCAGGCCTACCCAAAGTTTCAACAAGAAGCACGTGACTGTGAGAGCTGGGATGCGGACACGACCCGCCGATATCAAGTCAGTCATGTGCGTGAGTCCCTCATCGCCGCAGGCAAGGCACCTTTTTATGCGCGCCGCTTTGCCGAGGCAGGTGTGAAGCCGGAGCAGTTTGAATCGCTCGAGCAGCTCTCCGCTTATCCGCTGCTCACCAAGGCAGATCTGCATCAACACCGTGAAGAAATGGTGAACCCGGAGATCCCAGCCTCCCAGAGACTCTACATCACCACGGGTGGTTCCAGCGGTGTGCCGGTGGGCTTTTATCTTCAGCGCGGAGTCAGCCGCCCTAAGGAACAGGCCTTTCTCGAGGCGCAATGGTCACGGCGTGGCTATCGGCCAGGGGATCGTGTGGCCGTCATCCGCGGGGGTGTGACCTCCAGCAGGGCACGGGGCGGCATCAGCTACTACGACGCCACGCGTGACTGGCTCATTCTCTCCTCCTACCATCTCACGCTGGATCGTCTGCCGGAGTATGTGGCGGCACTGCAGCGCTTCCGGCCTAACCATTTGCATGCCTACCCGAGTGCCGCGCTGCTGCTGGCGCGGAGCCTGGAGCAGACTGGAATGAAGCTCAATTTTTCACTCACCTCCGTGCTCTGCGGATCGGAGAAGCTGGATGCCGAATCGCAGGCGTATCTGGAGCGCGTGTTCGATGCCCGTGTGTTTCACTGGTATGGTCACAGCGAGCGCGTGGTGCTGGCGGGGCAGGGAAGGCATACGGATCATCTCTACTTCTGGCCTGGCTACGGATACGTCGAGTTCGGCGAGGCTGATGCGCAGGGGTGCCGGGAGATCATTGGCACTTCCTTTCACAATCACGTCATGCCGTTGATCCGCTATCGCACCGGTGACTATGCTAAATTCAGCGCCCGCATGGACGGGGAGCTGCCCATGACTGAGATCGAGGCCGTGGTGGGGCGTGACTACGAGTTTCTCGTCAGTGCCACGGGCAGGCAGATCTCCCTGACGGCACTCAACATGCACGACAGCATCTTTGACGGCCTGCTGGCGGTGCAGTTTGCGCAGGGGAAGCCCGGGGAGGTGGAGTTTCGCTACCAGCCGGGGCCTGCGTGGCCGCCCGCGCGTGCGGAGTCCATGCGCGCCGGACTGCTGCGCAAGCTGGGGGATGACTTTGACCTCCGCCTTCGCGAGGTCGGGGAAGTCGAGAAGACAGTCTCAGGAAAGCATCGTTGGTTAGTCAAGATGGCTTGAGGAGGGTTCATGCCCTGAATTCCTATGTGCGGATTTGCAGGCTGGTTTCAAAAGGCGGACATCGTCTGGCCTGACGATGCGCGTCAGCGTCAGGAGCGTGCCTTGAAGGCCCTGAACCATCGCGGGCCTGATGATGGCGGCGAGACGCGTGGCCCCACATGGTGGATGGGCTTCCGCCGTCTCTCCATCCTGGATCTCAGTGACCACGCGCATCAGCCGATGAGCTTTGATGGCGGGCATCAAACGCTCACCTTCAATGGCGAGATCTACAACTTCCGCGAGCTGCGCGAGACGCTCGGACGCGAGCGCCTGTCATCCACCGGTGACACGGCCGTGCTCGGCGCGCTGCTTTCCCGCCAGAGGCTGGGGCGTGTGCTGCCGCAACTGCGCGGCATGTTTGCCTTTGCCTGGCGGGATGAGACACGGCGCACGCTGTGCCTCGCGCGTGATCATTTCGGCATCAAGCCGCTTTACTATCATCTCGATTCGGACGGCACTCTTCGTTATGCCTCGGAGATGCGCACCCTGCGTGCCTTGCTGGGTTCCAAAGCCTCCGCGCTGTCTCCGCAGGCCTTGACGGGTTATTTGCGCTGGGGCTGCGTGCAGGCACCTGACACCACGGATGACGGCATCCGCTGCCTGCCGCCCGGCCATCGCCTGATCTGGCAGGATGGAGAGATCGAGGTGGAACGTTGGTTCATGCCCGTGTGGCAGTCACAGAATGACTGGATCCGTGATGAGGATGAGCAGCGCCACATGGTGCGGATGGCCGTGCTGGACAGTGTGCGGGCCCATCTGATCGCGGACGTGCCTGTGGGTGTCTTTCTCAGCGGCGGTCTAGATTCCTCTCTCATGGCAGGGGCCATGCGCCATCTGGGCCAGAAGAAGATCAAAGCCTTCTCCCTCGGCTATGATGTGGATGCCGGAGTGCCGGATGAAACGCAGGCCGCAGAGCGCACGGCGCACGCCCTGGGGTGTGACTTCCATGCGGAGTGCATGTCTGCCGCGGCTGTGGAAAGCTTGCTGGATGACTACATCGGCAGTCTCGATCAACCCACGGGAGATGCCCTGAACACCTGGCTAGTCTCTCGTCTGGCGGCCCGTGATGTGAAGGTGGTGCTCAGCGGCCTCGGGGCGGACGAATGGTGGGCAGGCTATACTTTGCATCGGCTAGCGTCCTTGACGATGCGTTCACCACTCAAGCATTTTGGATGCATCGCCCGTGGCTTTCAGTCCCTGCTGCCCGGTGCACTGCACACCCATCCCTCCTGGAAGGCGGCCTTCTTTGCGCTTGGCGGTCATGGCCATACCCCCGCGCAGATCCAGCGCTCGTCACGGGCACTCTTCATGCCTTCAGAGGTGGCTCGCATCACAGGACAGTCATGGAGCGAGAACAGCGAGGGTCAGCGCATCGCACGCGAGGCTCCGCTCAGCGCGCCTGACAGCTGGCTGCACGAGCTGCTGCGCGTGGAGACGGAGACCTATCTCGCGGACATGCTGCTGCGTGACAATGATGTGGTCAGCATGGCGCACTCCCTGGAGCTGCGTGTGCCGCTGGTGGACAAGCACATTTTCGCGCTCTCCGCCCGCCTGCCTCCGGAGAGCAAGATGACCACGCGGCGTGGGAAGATCATCCTGCGCGAGGCGTGCAAAGATCTGCTCCCTGCGCACATCTACGATGACAAGCAGAAGAAGACCTTCACGCTGCCGCTGATGAAGTGGATGCGAACTCCGGCATGGCGTGCGCGTATTGAGGACACCCTTTACTCCACTGCCTGCCGCCAGCGTGGCTGGTTGCAGCCACGTGAGGTGGAAAAGCTCTGTGCGGCCTACTTCAACAGCTCGGTGGAGACGAAGCGCGGCTGGTCGCTCAGCCAGCGCGTGTGGGTCATGTATGTGCTGGAGGCCTGGGCCTCAAAGAACGCGTGAATAAACATTTATTTGGTTAGCGAATGTCCGTGATTCTCCAGGTCTTCAATCGCTATCTCCAGTCTGGTGGAGAGGAGAAGTCCGTGGACCGCATCCAGAAACATGCGGCGCTGCGCCATGAGGTGCCGCGCTGCTTCTTTGAGAGCGCTGCATGGACTGGGGCAGGTGCTCCAGGGCGCATCACCCAGGCGAAACGCTTCTTCTACAATGCGGCCTCCGCGGAGAAGTTTGAGGGGCGAGTTCGTGAGACCGGCGCGCGTGCGGCCATGTTTCATAATATCTATCCGGTGGGTTCGCCTGCGCTGTATCGCAGTGCTTTGAGGCAGAAGCTCCCGATCATACAATACCTTCACAACTATCGTCCTTTCTCGGTCGGTGGCTCCTTGTTTTACGATGGTCGTGTCCAGACAGCGCCTCTGCATGGCGACTATGCAGGCGAGGTGCGGGCAGGGGCCTGGCAGGGAAGATTAAAAAGCGGCCTCTGTGCGCTCATGCTGAAGATGCTGCATCGCAGTGGCTGGCTGGATGGCGTGAAAGCCTGGGTGACGATCTCGCAGTTCATGGCGGACCAGCTGGCGAAGCATGAATGTGTGCCGAAGGATCGCCTGCATGTCCTGCGGCACTCCTGGGATGCCATGCCAAAGCTCCCCGAGATCGAAGACCAGGGCAGCTATCTGTTTCTCGGCAGGCTCATTCCTGAAAAAGGCATTCACATGCTCGTGCAGGCGTGGCATGAGCTTCGCCAGCAGCTCGGTGATCGAACACCCGTGCTTCAAATCGCGGGCGATGGTGTTTTGGAATCATTCGTTAGGCAGGCTGCGACACTGAACCCGGGCATCCGCTACCTCGGACAGATCAGTGGTGAGGCGAAGCATGAGGCGCTGAGTTGCTGCCGGGCCGTGGTCGCTCCCTCCATCTGGTGGGAGCCTCTCGGGCTGATGATCTACGAGGCCTATGACTATGCCAAACCTGTCCTTGCCGCACGCAGCGGAGGTTTGATCGAAACCGTCCAGCCTCACGAAACCGGGCTGCTTCACGAACCTGGAGATGTCTCAGGACTTGTCCGGGATGTGCTCACACTCGAGTCCATGAGTGCGGAACTGCGCGAGCAACTGGGCTCACAAGCTCGTGCCTGGCTGCTCCGCGAGACGACGGTGGACAGATGGCAGGATCGTTTTGACGAGATCCTCGCCAGCGTGCTTTCATCACCCCACTAACACGCTACTAAGAATCCATGCTTCAGCTCGCCCAGTATCAGGATGGTCGTCTCGAACTCCAGGACGTGCCAGCTCCCGTGCCGCCGCCGGGAGGCATCCTGGTGCGCACGACCTGCTCGGTGATCTCTCCGGGCACAGAAAAGATGAAGGTGGAGCAGGCGCGCATGTCCTTGCTGCAAAAGGCCCGGGCACGCCCGGATCAGGTGAAGAAGGTCATCGATACCGCCCGCACACTAGGCTGGAAGTCGGCCCTCGAGAAAGTGCGCAACCGGCTCGAGTCACCCACGCCGCTCGGCTACTCGGCCACTGGCATCGTCGTTGCGGTGGATGAGCTGAACACACGCTTCCGAGTGGGTGATCGCGTGGCCTGCGGGGGTGCTGAGTGTGCCTTTCATGCGGAGATGATCGCTGTGCCAGATCTGCTGGCTTCGCCTGTGCCAGAGGGTGTTGAGGACTGGCAGGCTGCGTACACCACACTCGCCTCGATCTCGATGGAGGTGGTGCGCCAATCAGGAGCGCGTCTTGGTGAGCGTGTGCTGGTGATGGGGCAAGGTCTTGTCGGTCTGCTAGCCACCAGTTTGCTGAAAGCCTCCGGCGCTCGTGTGATGGGCGTGGACTTTGTGCAGCCACGTTTGCAAACCTCGCTCGCCATGGGTGCGGAGCGTGTGGTGAATCCTTCGCAGTCGAAGCTCGAAGATGAAGTGCATGCCTGGACTGATGGCCATGGCGTGGATGCTGTGCTGCTCTGTGTCGGTGGCAAAGGTCGCGAGGCAGCAGACAGCGCCATTGCTTGTCTGCGTGATCGTGGCGTCATGGTCATCGTGGGCATCTACGATGCCGAGCTGAGCTGGAAAACGGCCTACATGAAGGACATCCAGGTCCGCTACAGCCGAAGCTACGGCCCGGGCCGCTATGACCCGCAGTATGAGTGGGGTGGCAAGGACTATCCCATCGGCCACGTGCGCTGGACCGAGAACCGCAACTTCGAATCCTGCCTGCACCTCATGAAGACCGGCGCGCTGGATCTCAGACCCGTGACAACAAGACGAGTTGCTTTCTCTGGAGTGCTTGATGTCTACAACCATCTGGAGGCTGAACTGGGTGTGGTGATTGAGTATTCATCATCTCAATCCACGGCTTTGAGTAGTGGCCAGTCTGCCAGCGTCACTGAATCCAAGGTGACATCGAGTTCACCCGGTACACTGTCCCGTGCTTGTGATCGTTTGGACGTCCTCGGCGCCGGTAACTTCGCCCGCACCATGCTTTTGCCGCATGTGAAAGGGCAGATCACGCTGGGCACGATTGTCAATGCCACGGGCCTCAGCTCACGACATGTGAAGGAGAAGTTTGGTTTCTCCCATGCCGAGACGGATGCAGCCAAGGTCTTTGAATCCAATGGTGGCGCCGTGATGATCGGCACGCGTCATCATTTGCATGCGCCGTATGTCCTCAGAGCACTGGCGGCAGACAAGCATGTGTTTGTGGAGAAGCCGCTCTGCCTGACACGTGATGAACTGACGCAGATCGATGCGGCAATGAACTCCACCCAAGGCAGCGTCATAGTCGGTTTCAACCGTCGCTTCGCTCCTGCGACCGTGGAATTGAAGAAGACTCTGGCAACCATCTCGGGGCCGAAGACGCTCGCTTTCCATGTCTTCGCCGGGCCGCTCGCGCCGGATCACTGGTATGCAAACCTCGATGAAAGCGGCGGTCGTGTGCTCGGGGAGGCCTGCCACTTCTTTGACTTCGCCTGTCATTTGCTAGGCAAGCCGGTGCGCGTCACCGCTCAGACCGTGGGGCGCAGCACCTTCCCTGATTCTGTGACAGCACAGATTGAATTCGCAGACGGATCGGCGGCACAGATCATCTATTCCGCAGAGGGTGACTTCGCCTTCCCGAAAGAGACCTTCCGTGTCTTCGCCAGCGGCTTGGTGGCGGAGTGCGTGAACTTTCAGGAGCTTGCCCTGCATCGTCGCCGCAAGCGTGTGGTCACCAAGTTTAACAGCAAGGGACATGCGGAGGAGATGGCCGCGTGGATGGCCTATCTCAAAGGGCAAAGCCCGACTCCGCTGCCGTATGCGGAGTCACGCCAGAGCATGGCGCTGACCTTTGCAGTCCTCGTGAGTCTGCGGGAGAACCGCAGCATCTCTCTTTAACAGCTCACCACGCGCCGGTCACGATCACCGGCTCAAACGCGTAGCGGCCTAACAAACATCACCACAGGCCATGCTTGTGCCTGCATCAATGGGCCAGCGCCCAGGCGATGCCATTCAGCATGAGCTTACGGAAAGCAGGCTCTTTGAAGTCATCAGCATGGCCGAGTGAGGTGTAGAACACCTTCGCCTGCTTTGGGCCGAAGCGATGGGTCCAGGCGATGGGCTCGGCAGGTTGATTGGGAATGGTGCCGATGAGCAGAGGCGTGGCGGTCTTGGCCAGAGGTGTGTTCTTATACAGCGTGCCATTGCCGATGAGTTCAGTGAGAGTGATGCCTTTCAGGATCTCGTGGTCCTCAGCGCCTGGTGCGAGGGTGCAGATGGTTTTGTCCTCACCCTTGTGATGATTGGTGTAGCTGCCACCGAGCACCTCGGGATCAAATTCCTGCCAGTTCGCGTGCTTGTCATCAATGAGCTTGTCCTTCGGACGAAGGGCAAAGGCATGGCTCGCCGTGCGAATGCCGAGCAGTGGCTTGCCAGCGGCGAGAAAGGCGCGCACGGCATCCAGTTGCTCAGTTGGCGGTGTGCGACGGCGCACGCTCACCAACAGCAGATCCGCATCCTTCAGCGCTTCGACAATGCCCGGGAAGTTGTTCTTATCCGCAGCATCTGCATGAATGATCGTGACCTTGTGTCCGAGCGGTTCAACATCGCTCTTGGCAAAGGCGGGCAAGGTTTCCCAGGTGAGATATTCATCTTCACCAATCATGAAGACAAGGTTGGCCGCCTGTGCAGGAAGCACAAGCAGGGTTAGAGCAATGGCGAGGTGACGAAGGATCTTCATGGCGGTTATTTCAGGGACTTGATGTAGAGGACGAGGGACTCGAGCTGGGAATCGGTGACCACACCGGCATAGCTCGGCATGGCATATTCGCTCTTCGCGAAGTCGGCATGACGCTTGGCGGAGGGCTGGAGGATGGACTCACGGATGTAGGCATCATCGACAACGACGCTGCCCTTCTTTTTCTTCTCATCGACGTAGTCGCGCTTCGCGCCAAAGAGCTTGTTCCACTTAGGACCGATCTTGAAGAGGTCCTGGTCCTTCACGCTGTGGCAGGCCACGCAGCCCAGCATCTGGGAAAGACGCAGTCCTTCCTCGATGGTGACAGGGCCCTTGGCTTGAGCGGCTGCCGCGCGTGGTGTGAGATCCACGGTGATTTCACCAAAGCCCTCGGCCTTCGCATCAAAGCTCACCAGATCATACGGTGTGGTGTAGGCATTCTGCGCCATGGCGGCACCTTCGGCACTGGAGATGGACCAGCCGACGCGAAGCTGCATCTCGGTTTTCATGCCGGGAACGCCAACGAAGACGCTCTTGCCATCCTGGCTGACATAAGCGCCGCTCGGTGTGAGCCAGTCGATGCCCGTGCTGCCATCGGCCTTGTATTGAGCCGAACCATAAGTGTGTGCACGCTTATAACCCCAGGTGCCGAGCGAGTAACTGGCGGGGTCAGCCGCCTTCTTCGGATCAAGCGCCACGTCGAACCGCAGCAGCACACCCTTGTCCATCGGCACGATCTCGCGGGGCAGCAGGCTCGGTGCGCCCGTGTAGCGCACGCGGCAGAGGCCGGCGAGGGTATCCAGTGTGTTCCCCCAGCCGATGACCTGGAAGCCAGCGAGGTAGAGCTGGCCGTCCACAGGATTCACACTGCCATTCAGCGGCGGGAAATCGAACTCGTCTGTGATGCTGACCACAGCGGCCTGCGTGCGCTTGCCACGCTCATTGAGGATCACGCGCAGCAGCTCAGGCTTGTTGAAGCAGATCTGCACCATCTGGTCATTCAGCGGGCCCATCTTCGCATCGAAGAGCCAGACCTGGGACATGGCGGAGGAGTTCACCGCGTGCGGCATCCAGGTCAGTGGCTCTGCGATGGGTGCAGGATATTGTTCCTTGGGCAGCTTGTCACTGAGGAAGCCGTAGAACTGGTGATCCTTCACAATGTGAAGCGGTGTGCTGGGGATGTACTGGCCCTCCTGATCGCTGGAGGTCACCAGACCGGTCTTGATGTTCACGCCAATGCTGGGCTGGCGGAAGCCATAACCAAGCACGGTCGACTTCTTGCCATCAGCAGAGACGCGCAGCACGCTGCCATTGTGCTTGCCGATGGTGGTGGCCTCCTGACCGCCTTTGGCGATGACAAACTCACCTTTGGGGGCAAGGCGCAGCGTGCTCGGGAACTCACGCATGTCCGCTGTTTGCGCGAAGGCATTGGAGAAGAGCTCATGCACATCGGCCTCGCCATCTTGGTTGGTATCGATGAGCTTCCAGATGCCATTGCGATCAAACACAAAAATTTGTTCGTCGCGGATCGCGCAGGTCATCGGCTCATGCAGGCCTGAGGTGAAGCGCTTCCACGTCACGGGACCGTTCATCTCATGCAGACCACGGACGAGCCAGACATCGCCATCGAGAGTGATGGCCACGCCGGTGCCGTCCTTGAGGAACTGAATGTCGCCAAGGCGCACGGCGCGCTTCCAGGGATTGTCATCAGGCAGGTCCACATGATCCAGAACATAGGCTTCTTTGGAAGCAGACGGCTTGATCTTCGAAACCGCCTCTTGAGGCCAGCGAACGGCTGCGGCGACTTCAGAGATGGCGTGTGGCTTGATCGCAGGAGCCTCATGCTCGTCACAATGAGAGACGCAGAAAGTGGCGGTCTTCGCATGCGCTGGGACACGCACGATCCAGAGGTCGTCATCGTGCAGGAGCTCCGCATCGCCCGTCACGGTGATGCCTGCTTCCACCTCCTGGGAAGGGCCGTTCATCTTGGCGCCGACGACCAGCAGCAGATCCTTGGTGGAAGCGTCAACGCTGAGGTGGCGCTCCACCACGGGCCGGCCTTCTTTCTCCGAAGCCTGCCACCATTCGCGAACCTCAGCACCGCTGGCGGTGTATTCCAAAACAACACCTTCATTGACGAGGCGCACGTTCTGAAAGCGGTCGATGGATTCATCCACCGGACCACGACCGACTTCTTCTTTGCTCGGTGCAGGTTCGCGGGGATCTGTGGTGGAGACTTTCCCGCCACTCTGCCAGCCTGGGAAGAGGCCATTGCCGAGCCAGAGCTTGCCATCGAACTGAGGAGCCGGGAACTGACCGCCGGGGGTCTTGCGGCCTGCATCAAGGTAGGAGCCGGGCGCCAGGGCCTTGTCCGTGATGCCTTTGCCGCGCCAGATGGCGGACACGCGCAGCATGTCCGTGTCAAAGCAGGCCCAGCACTCGTGATCCAGCTTCAGGATGATGCCACGTGGAGTGAGATTGTTTGCGCCCACGCCTTCGCGCCGCGCATCGAGGATGGAGGAGAAGAAAGGAAAGTCAGCTTCCACCCATGTCCCCCAAGGTTGCGGCGGGTAGTTGGGCTTCTTCGACGGGTCCGCCGCAGATGCCGTGAGTGATAAGAGAGCGAGAAGGAAAAGCGGTTTCATGTCAGGGGGTGGAAAATCAAGACTTCACTGCGCCGAGGCCGAGTCCAGTCAGACAACTCGTGTTCATGGAGCCATCTCGTACATTAAAGATGCCTGGAAAGAGATCCCGCCAGGCATCATTTGCCACGGGGCAATACTGGCGCGAATTCGATTCAATGGCTGCAACGCCCGGTACATGCGCGGCGATGCCTGCGGAATGGATCAACGAAGCTCCGGGGCAGCTCAGATCCTGCACGCAAAGGAACATGCCCATCTTCTGCGCGGCTGCTGCCATGAGCAGAGACTGGCTCTGGCCTTTGCAGGCTTTCAATGCCGCTCCGGTGTAACCTAGCTCATGAGCGAGCTGCAGGGCTTCAAGATCCGTGAGGGATTCATCAATGACCACCGGCTTCAGCTTCGCGGCCTCATGCATCTTGTTCTCCGGATGCGCTTTCAGGTCACGCGCGGTCGGTTGCTCGATGTACTGCACGCGATCAAAGCCCTGCGGTGTGCGCTCACGCAGCTTGCGCATCATCTCCACGAGATACTCCACACTCTGGCAGCGCTCATTGAAGTCGAGCGAGTAATGCCACCCTGTGATGCCTCGCTCACGTTGCGCTTCGATGGTCACTCGATCCACCTTGATGATGCGCTCGAGGTCCCAGTTCAGGTCATCGCCATTGAGCTTGATCTTCAAATGCGTGAGGCCGTTGTAGTGAATCCACTGCGGCAATGTCTCAGGCAGACCATCACCGACAGGCTGTGTCAGCTCGTCATCATCGAGAGGATCCAGAGCGCCGACGAGATGGTACAACGGCATGCGCGCCTGCGGTTCGCTATGCACGTACGCATCTGGATACTCACCTGCGAAATCAGTGCCGAGCCAGGTGCCAAGATCATGGTTCATCAGATCACGGCTGTAGGTGTGGTAGCAGTTCAGTTCGAGCATCTTGCCAAAGGCATCATGCAGCGCGGCGTCAAAGGCACTGCCACACACGAGGGTGCAGAGTTTTGGAATCGGCTGGGAGAGCTGAAGCTCTCGACTCACATCAGCGGCAGCCTTGAGGAAGAGTTCTTCAAGCTCAATGCCGAGCTCGATCGGGTGACCAAACTCGTCAAAGCTGCGAGAGACTTGCGCGAGGCGCTCTGAGAGCTTTGCCATGGCTTCATGAGTCTGCTGGAAGGTCAGCTCGCGTGAGGGGAAGGACCAGGTGTTGGCAAGTGGCATGGAGCCGAAGCCGTGAGCCACGCGGCCATCGCGTGAGATGACCTCGCACTCCACATTGAGGACGGTGACTTCACTCACGGCCACGCCGCCGAACTTGATGGGTGTGCGGTAGTCGTAGTGCTCGTAACTGGTGCGGATGTCGCGAATGCGGATGTCGGTGGGTTTGCTCATGGTGGGTCGGTGAGTCAGTCAGGAAATCAGTTGGCGGGCCTTCATCCAGCTCAGGTAGGTGGTGGCGCAGGTGTCCAGGTTTTTGAGCGAGCCACCACCGCGAAGCGGCGAGCACATCTCAAAGGTGGCGATGCCATCAAACCCGCCATCTTTCAGGCCGCTGAAGAAGGCGGCGTAGTCGATGAAACCCTTGCCAAAAGGCACAGCGCGCACCCAGTCCACATCTTGGCGTTCGTAGTTCACCAGCTCGGGACGATAGCGATGGCGCGGCACCTTGATGTAGTCTGCATTCGTGGTGATCACGGTATGCGGTGCGGCCAGTTTGGCGGATTCGTAGACGTTTTCAGCGCGCAGGGCCGGTGACCAGGCATCGAAGCCGAGCTTGCAGTTAGGTCGATCGATGTCCGAAAGCATTTCGAGCAAGGCTTCGGTATGCAGACCTACATCGTGATGGTTCTGAAGGGCAATCGTCACACCATGCGCGGCAGCGCGATCACACATCTCACGCACAGCGGAGACACAGCGATTCCATTGAGTCTGCGGATCCTGGCCCTCGATCTCATAAGCTCCGAAGATGCGGACGATCTTGGTGCCAAGCTGGGCCGCGATGCGTGCGAGTGATTCGACATAGGCAATCTGAAACTCAATTTGCGGCACCTCACAGCCCACGCCGACAGGTTGCGCGAGGTTCGTGTAAGCACCGAGCACATCGCAGCGGATCTTCGCAGCATTTAACGCGGCTTTGAGCGGCTCGATCTGCTCAGCAGCATCCAGCGGTGAGAGATGCGGGCGCTTGCCGGCGATCATCACGGACTCATAACCGAGCTTCGCGGCATGAGGAATGAAGTCAGTGAGCTTGAGGACGGACTGGCCCCAGAAACCGGCGTAGCTGATGGAGAAGAGACAGGGTGTCATGCGCGTGTGGAGGCTGGATTTAAGATCACTCGGGCAGCGGACGGTCTTTGGTCTCGGGTGCGAACCAAATGGCGACCATGCCGATGAGGTAGACAAAAACGATGGCCGCTCCGGCCTTTGGATAGCTGCCGCCAAAAAAGCTCATCACGCTGCCCATCTGCCATGCGCCGATGGCGGCAATGATGCGGCCGGAATTGAAAGCCACACCTTGACCCGTGGCGCGCACACGTGTGGGAAAGAGCTCTGGCAGATACTGTGGCAGCCAGCCGTAAAAGGCTCCCGTGAACGCACCGACGACCCCTGTCATGAGAAGGAAGCCCGCGCCGTAGCTGTCAAAGGTGCGGAAAAAGAGCGTGCAGACGATGAGAGCACCGAGGCACAGAGCGAAGTAAACAGGTCTACGACCGAACTTGGCACCGATGAGCGGGGCGATCAGACAACTGATCATGGAGCCGACACAGGAGCAAATCTGAATCCATGCCTTGGCCTTCGGTTGCTGCCCGTGAGTGAGCTGGTCCGCCCAGAGCGGGATCCATTGCACAATGCCCCAGGTCACGGTGAGTGCCACCGAGGCGAATAGAATAGCGAGCAGTGTGTTCTTGCGCAGAGCGCCGGAGAAGATTTCGCGGAGTGGACTCGCCTTCGGATCCTGAGCCACAGCATGCTTCCAGGTTTCCGACTCCGGTACAAAGCGCATGATGAAAAGGGTGAGCAGCGCAGGTGCCGCACCGATCAGCATGACCCAGCGCCAGGACTCCGTGGTGATGGCGAAAAACAATCCCAGCACAGCGATGAACACATAGCCTAGATTCGCCGCAGCACCGATGAGGCCCGCCATGAGCGGGCGCTTGTCAGATGGCCAGGCCTCCATGACGAGAGCGACACCGAGCGACCACTCACCGCCCATGCCAAGTGCGGCGACGAAGCGAAACATGGCGAGCTGCCAGGGCGCCTCGGCGAAGTAGTTCAGACCCGTGAAGAGGGAGTAAGCCATGACGCTGAGCATCATGGCCCGCACGCGGCCAATGCGGTCGCCCAGCCAGCCAAAGAGCAGACCACCTGCTGCGGCACCCAGCAAAAAGGTCGCGGTGATACGGCCCATCCACATCTGCACGAAGGCCTCATCAATGATGCCCGCGGCTGCTTGAAACTCCTGCAGGGCCGGGCGTGCCACCAGGGGGAAGATGCCCATCTCCAGGCCGTCAAACATCCAGCCAAGGAAGGCGGCGATGAGGGTCATGGTCTGGGCTCGCTTGATCGGGTCGGTGGATAACATGGGCGGATAGATACTGGCCGGAAATTCTGTTTTCATCCCAACTTCGTCCAACAAAACACCACTTTTTGAGCGTTTTGATATTCGTGCTACGCTGCCGCCATGCCGACTCCCCGTGTTGCCCTCCTGGTCGAGACCTCCCGTGAATATGGGCGTGGTCTTCTGCGCGGCATCATCCGCTATCAGCGCAAGCATGGGCCGTGGTCCATCACCTTTCAGCCGCATGGACTTGATGAGCCTCCGCCGCCGTGGCTGCGCACCTGGAAAGGGGATGGTATCATCGCGCGCATCAATGATCTAGCCACGGCGAAGGCGCTGATGCGGCTGAAGGTTCCCTTGATTGATCTGCGTGCCTCATTGCCAGGATTAAAACTGCCGATCGTGGGCATCGAGAACCGTCTGGTGGTGCGCATGGCGGTGGATCATTTCCTGGAGCGCGGGTTTCGACACTTCGCCTTCTGCGGCACGCCGTATGGACAGCATGTGTATCAGGACGAGCGCTCGGACCGCTTTCGTGCGGAACTCAAGGAGCATGGCTTTGAGTGTGATGTGTATCAGCATCCGAAAGTGAGACGAGGTGCCGAACAAGAATTGCAACATTTGACGCAATGGCTGGCAAAGCTGCCGAGGCCGTGTGCGCTGATGACCTGTCATGATGACCGGGGCCAGCAGGTGCTGGATGCCTGCCTGCGTGCGGGCTTTGCCGTGCCGGATGAGATCGCGGTGCTCGGTGTGGACAATGACGAGTTCCTCTGCCAGCTCACCACGCCTCCGATGAGCAGCATTGATGTGGATCCAGTGAGGATCGGGCATGAGGCTGCAGCGCTGCTGGACCAGCTCATGAGCGGGAAGCAGCCGCCTCCTCCATCGCGCTTCTATCCACCTCGACGGATCATGGAGCGGCAGTCCACCAGCATCATCGCGGTGGAGGACCGGCATGTGGCCAGCACGGCACGGCGCATTCGTGACGGTGCCTGCACGCCGATGAGTGTGGACGAGGTGCTGCGGGATGTGCCGCTGAGCCGCAGCGCAGCCTATCGAAGGTTTCGTCAGCAGCTCGGACGTTCACCGAAGCAGGAGCAGATGCGGCTGCGCATCATTCGCGCTCGCGAGCTTCTGGAGGACACGGATCTCAGCATCACGGAGATCGGGCAGCGCATCGGCTATGAGGAATCCAAGTACTTCATCCATGTCTTCAAGCAGCAGACAGGCACCACGCCGCTGAAGTATCGCAAAGCGAAGCAGGGCAAGCGGTGAAGTTTTAGCGTGCGAGATTCTGCAAGACCTCCAGCGCCTTGGTCTCGAAGAGCTTCTGCCACTCAGGAGCCACAAGCACATCACAGTCTTCCTGCGCATAGCCGGTGTTGGTGCGCTGGGCGACGGTGGCGGTGTAGTAGATGTAGCCGTTCGTGTAGCCCGAGACATGGGCGTTCGCATCCTGCGCGGCTTTCTTGATATTGAGGCCGACCTGCACGGTGATCTCACCGGGGAAGGTGACGAGCTTGAAATCGCCGACACGTAGCCCACAGACCTCCACATCCAGCGTGGGGCTTCCGGAAGCTTTCGTCTGCTCGAGATGCCTTTTGAGCAAGGAGAGGTTGGCGCTCAGGCGTGTGAGCTTCTCCATGATGGTGATATTGCCGAGGTAGTTTTCGACGAGGGCCTTGTTGTCGGCATCGAGCTGTTGGAGAGGCTTGGCATCCTGCAGGTAGCCCTGCGCATAGTGCGAAGGCATGTCAGGAGACATCTTGTGCTGGAGGAGCAGCGGCAGGAAGGTTTTGAAATTGATGTTGGTCGGTCGCAAAGAGGCCAGAAGCACTTTTTGTTCGGCTTCGATGTTGGAAATGCGCTTTTCGAAATCAGCCGCACGAGGCAGTGCGATGACTTCGCGACTCACTTTCAGCGCGGTATCCGCTTGTGGATTGAATTGGCGAATAGCTGCTAACACAGTGGTGCCAAGCATGCTGCCGAGGGGCTCGGCATTCGCGGGACGGCTGACTTCCTTGTAGTGCACGGGATTGATGTCGCCGCCGCAGCCTTGCAGAAAGAGAGCAGTCGCGCCGGTGGCTTCCTCGATCACTTTCGAAGCAAAGCCGGGATAGTCCGCGCTGTTGCCCTTGCTTGGCGGATTCATGATCGGGTGACAGGCGAACTGATACACGATGGCGAGCGGAGTGCCGTCGGCGCGGTCGAGGCGCAGCAGGCCAACCTGCGGGTCGATGGGGCCGATGCTTGCCACATCTTCATCACGCGGCATGGAGTAGGCGCGGCGCATGTCGACCTGTGAGCCATCCTTCAGTGTCATGCGGCGGTTTTCGCTGATGCGACTTTCGCTGCCATTGCCTGCGCTTGCTTTGACTGGCACCAGGTTCATCGCGGCTTCCTTCACGGCCTGCACCACGAGCTGCTGCAAGTCTGCACGCACGATGCCATGACAGTGGCTGGCATTGATGATGACGCTGGCGGGTGGAATGCCGAGATCACGCTGGAGTTCACTGCGCACATTCGCCAGGAACCCATTGCCTATGCGACCGATCTCGCCAATCGCCACCGCATCCACGGCGACGAGCACGGCGGTGGTTTCGCCATTTTTCAGAACGAGCGCACGAGCAAAGCAGGGATCATTCACAGGTCCTGTGCGGTCGGTGATATCCACCTTGGCAACACCGGCGCTGAGTTCGGCGCTGGCATGGGTGGTGATGGTGACCAGGCAGAGGACGAGAAGGAATCTTGAGAGAGTCATGAGAGCTAGGGAGCCGTGATCACATACTTCTGCACACGGTGGTTGTAGGTGTCGACGACGAACAATTCGTTATGGCTGTTGATGGCGACGCCGTGAGGGGCGTAGAACTGGCCTTCTTCTGTGCCCTGGGTATCGCCGATGCCGCCGATGTAGGTGCCTTCAGGTGAGAAGCACTGTACACGGCCGCTCACGGCGGAGATCCAGAGGCGGTTCTGACGATCGAACGCGATGCCGATGGGGCCGATGAGCTTGGCATTGAAGCCGGTGAAGAAGCCGCCGAAGGCTCCGGGCTTGTCATCGAGCGTTCCCCAGGCGAGCAGCGGTTTGCCCTCAGGAGAAAATTTCTGGATGCGACCAACGCTGGCCTCGGTGGTGAAGATGCAGCCCGCTTGATTGATGGCGATGAACTGCGGGCCGCCGACACGTGACTTGGGATTGGTGTTGCCACCGAACTGACCGGGCTTCACGCCATACTCGCCCCATTTGCGGAGGAACTTTCCTTCACGATCAAAGACCTGCACGCGGCGGTTGGTTTGATCTGCGACGAAGACCTCGCCCGCTTTGTTGACGGCGAGGCCGCCGGGCCAGCTGAGCTGGCCATCACCGGTGCCTGTAGATCCCCACTCGCGGATGAACTCACCTTTCTGCGAATAGACACTCACGCGGTCCTGGGCCTTGGTCTGGTTCACTCGTGCGACCGGAAAATGCGTGATGTAAAGCAGGTCGCCATCTGCGGTGATGCCACCGGGATTGGGCAGCACGGGAAAGTGGGCCAGCAGTTTACCGTCTGCATCGAACTTCTGCACGCGGCTGTTGTAGTGATCGGAGATGAAGATCTCATCCGCGGCATTGATGGCGATGCCGATGGGAATGTTAAAGTCACCGGGGGCTTCGCCTTCCTTGCCCCACATGGTTTCGAAAGTGGCGGCTTTGGGAGCTGCTTGGGTGGTAGATGCTTTGGCGAGCGGACGAACGCTGATCTCCTTGAACCAGATGACGTCACCCGGATCATGATTTTGTAGGCCGATATAGCCGTGCGTGGGGCGGGGAATGTCGCGGATGGGTTCGGTCCATTTTTTTCGCGGCGGAAGATCCTTCGCGGCCGAATCAAAAGTGCTGAGAAGCGTGCCATCGACCTCGACGCGGATGCGTGTGGCATTGAGCGTGATGATCATCGTGCGCCACTCGGTCTGCGGTTTCGGTGGAAGAGGCGCGGACTTGGCCAGGGAGTAGATGGCACCGGTGCGATGGAACTCATCCGTATCGTCCATGATCTGAACTTCGTAGCCGTGATGCACGGGATACCAGGCACCGAGGTGTTTGTTGGAGGCATCTTCCAGCACCTGCAGCATGGCTTTGGAGAGGCGGCCGGTCTTTTCATCACGATGCACCTCGGGTGACTTCTCTCCTGCCTTGGCGAGGATGCCGTCATCAAGCCGGACGTAGATGCCGGCGTTCGATTTGGGCTTCTCGCAGCGGTAGACAATGCGGATCTGGCAGTCCCCAAGCTTCTCTTTCGTATAGAGGAGAAGGCCCATGCCGCGGTCATCGGGCTCCGTGCGCAAAGCGCCATCGTCGACGACGAAACTACCCCAGCCGACCTGTGACCACGCAGTGTCGACTTTGTTGTCCCTGATCAAGGGTAGAGCACGCCAGGGCAGATCTGGCGAAGAGTTCGATTGCCCTGAGGCAGGTGATCCAAGCATGAGACCCGCGAGCAGCAGCAGACGGAGTGCGCGCGGCGTCTTCATGAGGTCAATGGTGGTTAGGCCTTTCGGCTGATGGCTGTTACTTGAGTTTCTCAAAGAGCTCCTCGAGCCCGGCAAGGATCTTCGTGGACGCATCGACTTCCAGGCAGCTTGACCGCGCGCGCCAGGTTTCATAGCCACCGAGCTTGTGATGCTCCGGTGTGGGCAGGTAGCCGTGATAGGCGTTGGCGAGAGAGACGGTAAAGGTTTGAGCGTGGCGCTTTTTTAGCTCGAGACCGATCTCCACAAAGGTTTCCGCAGGAATGGCTGAGACCCGCAGGTCCCCTATTTTCAGGACTTGCAGCGGCGCGGAGACTTCAGGTGGGAACTCGCTGAGCAGCACGGTCTCGCGGGCATAGACCTGCTCCATGGTTTCCATGCGCGGAAAAAGCTTGGATTGCTTCATCACTTCTCGTGCCTTAGCGGCCTCATCTTTGGAAGGTAGGCGCAGGCCGAGAGTGATTTCTTTTTGCGCGACGGCGAGCGGAACCCAATCATGATAGACGAGTGTTTTGCACACACGGGCGACTTCCTGAGCGACATCATTGGCGACGAGTTTGATCTGGCCGTAGGGCGGCTGTTTGACCTGGCTGCCGCGGAAGTCGATGTTGTTGATGTCGCCGCTGGTGCCATTCGACATGGCACCGACGAAGGGCGGATCCAATTGCTCTGCATTCAGCAGCTCGCCGACGCGATTCGCAAAGGCACCGAAGTAGTCTGCGGAGATGTGACCCGCACCGACACCTCCGACATAGTGTAGCGAGTAGTTGGCATACAGGGCGAGGGGCTTTCCTTCCGCTGACTGCACGGAGATGAACCACACCTGTGGATCCGTGGGGCCGGCGGGCTGGTCGAGGTTCGGGTTCTTGATGCCGGGATTGGTCTTCACCTGCTCGGTGGTCACTCCGTGGGGTGATGCGGGCACGGTGCCTGGCTTCAAGCGCCAGCGGCGGTTGAAAACATGCTGCGGCACCTCGCCAAAGCCCCAGCCGATCTTGGCAGGCGCGAGATTGGTGAGGGCGCGGCGCACACCATCTGCGATGCGTCGTGCGACGAAGCGCTGATACAGCGGGTTGGGTTCACTCTGGCCCACGGCCTGGAGCGTGCCACAGGAGTGTGAGTGCGTGGCGGACATGAGCATGTTCTCCATCGGCAGGCCGGTGGCCTCATTGACCATCTTGCGGGCTTCATCGAAGACGGCGCGGCCAATCACGCAACTGTCCACGACGACAAGGGCGAGTTTCGTCTGTCCGTCATCCAGCGCGAGGCAGCGTACGTGCAACTCATCATGGATGAAAGTGGCTGTGCCATCCTGAAAGCCGCCATTGATGGAGGTGCCAAGTTCAGGGGTGACATTGCTGGTGGCAGCTCCGGCTTTGAAGACACGCGGCGCATCAGCGGCGTGAATAGGTGAACACGCAAGACAGACAAGGATGAGGGCACGCAGATTCATACGGGAGGTCGTTGTACCTACGTGCCCGGATGGAAACTCTGCCAAGGGATCAGCCTTTCTTGCCCTTGCCGCGCTTGAACTTGCCATAGCTGACTTTCTTCGGCTTTGGCAAGGAACCGCCATCATCGGGATTGAGGCCGGCTTGCTTCTTGAGCTCGCGGATCTGGTCGCGGAGGAGGGCGGCGCGTTCGAACTCGAGCTTGATGGCGGCTTCGGCCATCTCACCTTCGAGCTCGCGGATGACCTCGGTGACGACGAAGTCGCCTCCACCGCCTTCGCGCAGGACATTTTCCTCGATGTCCTTGGCCTTGCCGAGGATCTGCAGGCTCTCCTGAACCGCGCGGCGCACGGTCTGAGGCGTGATACCATGCTTTTGGTTATGGCTTTCCTGCACCTCGCGGCGATGCCGGCTGATGCTGAGGAGCGCGCGGATGCTCTGGGTCTCAAGATCCGCGAAAAGCACCACCTCACCCCCGACGTGACGTGCGGCACGTCCCGCGGTCTGGATGAGGGAGGTCTCGCTGCGCAGGAAGCCTTCTTTGTCCGCATCCAGGATGCAGACGAGACTCACCTCTGGAAGGTCGAGACCTTCACGAAGTAGGTTGATACCCACGAGCACATCACAGTCGCCTTTGCGCAGGCTGCGGAGGATCTCCACGCGCTCGATGGCGTCGATATCGCTATGCAGGTAGCGCACCTTCATGTCGATGTTCCGCAGGTAGTCGGTCAAGTCCTCGGCGGTGCGCTTGGTCAGGGTGGTGACGAGCACACGCTCACCCTTCTCGATGCGCTGGCGGCAGAGCTCGATGGTCTCGTCAATCTGGCCCTTGAGTGGCTTGATGGTGATGATGGGATCGAGGAGGCCTGTTGGACGAATAATTTGTTCGACCACGAGGTTGCGACCTTTCGTGGTGACATCAAACTTCTCCACGGGCTGGGCGTTCCCGCTGGCGCGGATGCTGAGACCTGGTAGGGCCGCGGGCACGGTTTCTTCCTCACCGATGCGCTCGCGCTTATGGGGGATATAGCCCTGGTTGCCGACCACACTGTTCTCCATCTCAAAGCGGGCCGGGGTGGCGCTGACATAAACGAGCTGGCCCACCTTGCCCATGAACTCGTTGAACTTCAGCGGGCGGTTGTCCATCGCGCTGGGCAGGCGGAAGCCGTGGTCGACGAGGACGGTCTTGCGGGATTTATCCCCCTCATACATGCCGCCGATCTGCGGGATGGTGGCGTGGCTTTCATCCACAAAAACGAGCGGCGGCTCGCGGAAGAAGTCCAGCAGGGTGCCGGGTGTGGCTCCTGGCGCGCGGCCGGTGAGATGGCGGCTGTAGTTCTCAATGCCCTGGCAGAAGCCCATCTCCTGCATCATCTCGATGTCATGCTCCGTGCGCATGCGCAGGCGCTGGGCCTCGAGGAGCTTGCCTTCCTTTTCAAACCAGGCCACGCGTTCAGTCATCTCGTCCCGGATATGGACGATGGCCTTTTTCATCTTGTCACCTGGCGTAACGAACTGTTTGGCAGGGAAAAGCGTGTAGCTGGGCATCTTCAGCGTGACGGTGCCGGTGAGAACGTCCACGGCGCTGATGCGGTCGATCTCATCACCAAAGAACTCGATGCGGATGGCCTCACTGTCGAGGTAGGCGGGCACGACCTCCACCACATCTCCACGCGCACGGAAGGCACCGCGCTTGAGCTGGATGTCATTGCGCTCGTAGAGCATGTTTACCAGGCTGGTGAGCAGGGTCTCGCGGGTCATTTGCTGGCCGACATGCATGGGAACCATCATGCCCTCATAGTCCTCGGGCGAACCCAAGCCGTAGATGCAGGACACGGAGGCGACGACGATGGCATCTGGCCGCGTGAGCAGCGCGCCCATGCTGGAGAGACGCAGGCGCTCGATCTCGTCATTCACGTTCGAGTCCTTCTCGATGTAGGTGTCTGTGCGCGCGATGTAGGCCTCGGGCTGGTAGTAGTCAAAGTAGCTGACGAAGTACTCGACCGAGTTGTCCGGGAAGAAGTTCTTAAACTCCGAGTAAAGCTGCGCAGCCAGCGTCTTGTTATGGCTGAAGATCAGCGAGGGCTTGCCGATCTGCTCGATGACATTCGCCATGGTGAATGTCTTCCCGGAGCCGGTGACGCCGAGCAGGGTCTGGTGCCTGTTTCCAGCCTTCACGGACTTCACCAGCTTCGCGATGGCTTGTGCCTGGTCGCCACGCGGATGGAACTCGGGATTGAGACGAAAGGGGGAAGACATAGGAGGGTAGAACCCGAAATACGTCCCCCAGGGCTGGCTGGCAACCCCTGTTCAACTGTTCACCTCTGCAACTTTTTCAGTCCTTTGCGCTGGAGCCGTCGCGTGCGGTCTCGCAGTTCCAGCAGACCTCGAACTCGGCGGGGTTTTCCTCATTGCACTTGGCACAGGTCCACTCGGCGGTGCTTTCCGGTGTTTCGGGATAGTGATGCGGCTTCAGGAGCGCGATGGCCTCATCGTAGCGGCTGTCATCCACAATGCAGAGCGTGGGCTGGAAGATGGGCGAGATGACGTTCAGTGTTTGTGCGCCGGCGTCGTTCTGGATGAAGCAGACGATGCCTGCCTCATCGAGCACTGACTTGTAAAAGCCGATGCGGCTGGAATCCATGCTGGTGTAGAGCTCTTTCATAGTGGCTTAGACCTCGAACTCATCCGCCGGATCAAAGGGCGGCATGGGGACATTGATGATCTTCAATTTGCCGACGGCGCGGTGGACGCAGCCGGGGCGGATCATGACGGTGGTCATGGGCTTGAGCGGGATGATCTGGCCATCGGCCTCAAGGTGGCCTTCTCCCTCGAGCACGATGTAGATCTCCGTCATCTTCTGGTGGTAGTGCGCCTTGCTGTCCGCATGGATGTCCGTGAGATGCACGGTGGCCAGGGTATTCCAGGGCTCCTTGAAGGCGCGGCGTGCCTGGCCACAAGGGCAAGGTGTGGGCGTGATCTCATCAAGCTGGGCGACGGCGAAGCGGGGAGAGGACATAGTGGGTAATGACGAATGTCGAAATCCGAATGACGAAGTCAATCACCGACGCTGGTGATCGCGCACATAACTTGAAGCGTCACGGGCGGCGTGGAGGACATACAAAATGCGCACGCCTGCATCGAGTGGGGGCGGGAAGTAGTAGATGAGGTAGTTAGGGTAGGCCATGACGGGCATCATGCGGAGGCCGCGTAGCACTGAACGAACAGGGTGTAGCTCTGTTCCTAATTTTGGTTGGGTGGCCAGGAGAGGAAACGTGTCACGGATCGTCTGCACGACTCTTCTCGCAGCGTCTGGATCGTCCAGCGCAATGAACTCGGCAATTTCTACCAGATCAATTTCCCCGACATCGGGGTGCATGTGCTCATCTGGATCAAACATGAGCTTGGCGCTGTCTCACCCGTTCCATGGCCTTTTCCATCACTTGATCGACCAAGTCTTCGGGAACAGGCACGAAAGGTCCTTTCATGCGTTCCTCCAAAATGTCTTCCAAGGCTTTCTGTGACGGGTCAGCATACTCGTGCTCAGACTCTTCCTCATGCTCCAGCGCATGAACCACGTAGCTGGAAAGAAAGCCTTCGGGCGTTTGCTTCCACCCCTCGGCCTTCTGGGTCAGGTAGGGCATCACTGAGTCTGGAAGATCAATGGTGAGCTTTGGCATGGTGGAAGAATATCATCAAACGTCCTGCCGGGCACTTCTTTTTACAAAGCCGCCAGTGCAGCAGCAGCCACTTCCGCTGTCCGGTCCATGTCCGCTTTCGCGTGGGCCATGCTGATGAAGCCGGTTTCGAACTGGCTGGGGGCGAAGTAGACGCCGTTGTCGAGGCAGTGGTGGAAGAACTTGCGGAAGGAGGCGAGGTCGGAGGTCTTGGCGTCATGGAGATTGTGCACTTCTTTCTCGGTGAAGAAGAGGCAGAACATGCTGCCTTTGCGATACCAGCGGTAGTTCAGGCCTTTCTTCTTCAGCACATCCAGCACAGCGTCTTCCATGACCTGGCCGATCTCTTCGAGGTAGGCGTATCCCTTTTGTTTATCGAGCTCACGGAGCTGTGCGAGACCGGCGGCCATGGCGACGGGGTTGCCGCTGAGGGTGCCGGCCTGATACACCGGACCCAGCGGGGCGAGATAATCCATGATGTCCGCACGACCACCGAAGGCGCCGACGGGCATGCCGCCGCCGATGACCTTGCCAAGGCAGGTGAGATCAGGGGTGATGCCTTCCAGCTCCTGCACGCCGCCTTTGGCGAGGCGGAAGCCGGTCATGACTTCATCGAAGATGAGCACGGTGCCGTGCTTGGTGGTGATATCGCGCAGCTTCTGGAGGAAGCCGGGTTTCGGCAGGATGAGGCCTGCGTTCGCTGGATAAGGCTCGACAATGAGCGCGGCGATCTCGTGACCTTTCTTTTCAAAGAGTTCTTCGAGGGCGGCTTCGTCGTTGAAGGGCAGCACACTTGTGAGATCGGCGAAAGCAGGTGGCACGCCGGCGCTGTCGGGATGACCATGGGTCAAGGCACCGCTGCCAGCAGCGACGAGGAGGCTGTCACTATGGCCGTGGTAGCAGCCGTCAAACTTCACCAAGCGATGACGACCGGTGAAGCCGCGAGCGAGGCGGATGGCGGACATGGTGGCCTCGGTGCCGCTGCTGACCATGCGCACTTTTTGGATGGAAGGGACCCACTCGCAGATGGTTTGCGCCATCTTCACTTCATAGGGATTCGGGATGCCGAAGCTCACGCCTTCCTTTGCCGCGTTGTTGATGGCTTCCAGAATGGGGATCGGCGCATGACCGAGGATGGCGGGACCCCAGGTGCCGACGAAGTCGATCATCTCACGACCATCGACATCCCAGATGCGGCAGCCTTTGGCGCGCTGCACGAAGAAGGGGTCGCCACCGACATTGCGGAAGGCGCGGACGGGTGAGTTCACACCGCCGGGGATGTACTTCTTGGCGAGATCAAAGAGCTTGGTCGAAATGGGGCCGTTGGGCATGGTCAGAGGAAAGGTTTGAAGGGTATTCAAACGTATCCTTGGCCAGATTTACAGCGGAAGAAAGCCCGTGTTTTTCCCTGGATCCCTCTTAGACGACTCCACCGCCCAGGAAGAGGCGGAGGATGGCCACCACGGCGACGGCGACGTTGATGGTGAGGCCGATCTTCCGCTCCGGGAAGGCGCCGAAGATGATGCCGAGAACACAGAGACCGAGCGTGGCCCAGAGTGTCCAACCAAGCAGCGGGATGATGCCGAAGAGCATCAGCACGGCGCAGACGAGGCCGATGAGCACCGAAAGGATCTGGCAGAGTGTTTTCATGTCGGAAATGATTGATCACGAGATCACCGCTGGAGCCAATCGAAATTTGGACTGGCTTTGTAACGAGTTTGACGTCCTTTTGGCTGCGCCATGAGCACCAGCGTTTCCATCGGACCCACTCTCATCCGTCATGAAGGCCACACGCCGCGTGAGCGCAGTAGCTGCGGCTGGCGTGACCGGTTGATCAGCCGTGAGGATGAGGCGCAGTCGCCCGCAGCCTGGGCGCATGCGGTGGATATCGATGGTGCGAAGCCGCACTATCACAAGCGCTCCACGGAGCTGTACTATGTGCTGGATGGTGAAGGCACGGTGTCTCTGGATGGCAAGGAGCATGCGGTGACGAAGGGCTCGCTGGTGCACATCCCGCCGGGTGTGGTGCATGGGGCGAAGGGGAAGATGCGCGTGTTGGTGGTCGGCATTCCGGACATCGCGGATGATGATTACTATCTGGCGGAGGGGTGAACCAAGTTTGATGCAAGCCCGGCGAGTCGGGCTCGTTTGAGAGCGCACTATGCTTCGTGCGCTTCTTTCCTCGTTTGTATTTATCGCGGCTTCTGTCATGTCGGCGGACAGGCCCAATGTGCTCATCATCGTGGCGGATGATCTGGGGTATAATGATGTGGGGTTCCAAGGATCGAAGGAGATCCCGACGCCGCATCTGGACAAGCTCGCGGCGTCAGGCATCCGCTGCACGAATGGTTATGTCTCGCACTCGTTTTGCAGTCCCACGCGTGCAGGGATGCTGACAGGGCGGTATCAGCATCGATTCGGGCATGAGAACAATCCGGGCTGGAAACCGGAGAGCACGACGGAGGGTTTGCGCATGGATCAGATCACGCTTCCGGAGCTGATGAGGAAGGCTGGATACAGCACGGGTGCGGTGGGGAAGTGGCATCTGGGCGCGCATCCGCAGTTTCATCCGATGAAGCGCGGATTTGATGAATACTTTGGCGCTCTTGGTGGAGGGCATAAGTACTTTCCTGAAAGCGGCAAGGTCGCCGCTGTGGAGTATTCCATCCCGCTGGATCGAAATGGCAAGAGTGAAGCGCAAACCAAATATCTGACTGAGCAGTTTGGTGATGAGGCGGCGGCGTATGTCCAGCGTCATGCTGAGGATGGCAAGCCGTGGATGCTTTATCTGGCCTTCAACGCACCGCACACACCGCTGGAGGCGCCGGAGTCCTGGCTGGCGAAGCTGGGGCACATTGAGGAGGGGAACCGCCGCACCTATGCGGCGATGGTGTGTGCGATGGATGCGGCGATTGGGCAGGTGATGGACAAGCTGGAAGCAACAAAGCAGCGTGAGAACACACTGGTGTTTTTTGTGAGTGACAATGGTGGGCCACACCTGGCTTTCCGCAATCTGGGGAACTTCACGGACAACTCGCCACTGCAGGGTGCAAAGGGCTCTCTGTATGAGGGCGGCATGCGCGTGCCTTTCCTGGTGAGCTGGCCGGCGAAGCTGAAGCCGGGTGTGTATGAGCAGCCGGTGATCTCTCTCGATTTTCTGCCGACGGCGGTGACGCTGGCCGGTGGTGAGGTGCCGAAGGACCGGCCGATTGATGGTGTGGATCTGATGCCGTATCTGAGCGGTGAAAAATCAGGCGCGCCGCATGAGCGGCTCTTCTGGCGCACCGGTGGGTTCAAAGGCACGCATGCGGTGCGGCAGGGGCCGTGGAAGTTTGTGCAGAAAGCGGGTGGCGAGCCGGAGCTCTATGATCTGGCGGTGGACGTGGGCGAGGCGAAGAATCTCGCGAAGGAGAAGGCGGAGATGGTGGCGCAATTCACCGACGCGATTGCGGAATGGGAGAAGGGAACGATCGCGCCAACGTTTGAGAGTCCGAATGCGAACCGGCCGGTGAAGAAAAAGAAGAAGGCGGAGTGACCGTCTTCACACCGCGAACTGGCGGGCGAAGTCGTCGTCGTGAAGGTGGGGGTAGGCGCGGTAGACGCGGTCGATCTCTTCGAGCTGGCCGGGGCTGAGGGTCTCGTGCTCGTCGAGGCACCAGATGCCTTCGAGGAGGCCCTGGCGGCGTAGAACTTCGTGCAGGCCGGCGATGCAGCCGCGGAAGCCGTTGGCGGCATCGAAGAAGACGGCGTTGGTATCGGTGACTTCGATGCCGAGACGCAGAAGCTCGGGGGTGGCATCGGCGTTGCGGCAGCGATCGAGAAGCTCGACGGCGCGTTTCGTCCACACAGACCAGTGGCCTAACAAACCGCCGATGATGCGGCGCTCCTTGCTATTGAAACGATAGGGGGTGAGGAAGTCGGCGACGATGTTGTCGTCATTGCCGGTGTAGAGGGCGATGTCATCGCGCCCGGCTTCCACGACAGCGCGCACGACATCGAGCGTCTGGTAGCGATTGAAGGGCGCCATCTTGATGGCGACGATGTTTTCGATCTCGGCGAAGCGACGCCAGAAGGAATACGGCAGCGTGCGGCCTCCGACGCTGGGTTGAAGGTAAAAGCCGACGACGGGGATGGCCTCGGCAACGGCACAGCAATGCGCGATGAGCTCGCCTTCCGTGGCGGTGCTCATGGCACCGAGGCTGAGGAGTCCGGCGTGGTAGCCGTGCTTCTTCAAGATGGCGGCTTCATTCACGGCCTGCTTCGTTTGTCCGCAGATGCCGCCGATGCGAACAAGTGGACGTGAGGCGCGGTTCATCTCCTCGGCGGCGAGGGCGAGCACGGGCTCGAACAAACCAATTTTAGGATCGCGGATGGTGAACTGCGTGGTGTGCACGCCGACGGCGAGTCCGCCGACTCCAGAGGCGATGTAGTAGCGGGCGAGATTGCGCTGGCGCTGCTCATCGAGCTTGCGGCTGGAATTTAGAGCGAGCGGATGCGCTGGAATGGCCAGGCCAGTATGCAGAGCGGAGTGAAAATCAAAATTGTCCATCTTGAACCTCGAAGTGAGTGGGTTTGCCAATGCTCTCGCCGCCGTGTTGCAACCATTGCACGGTGGCATCGATCATCTCTTCCAATGACACGGTGGGCGGGCCGAAGAGCTCATAGGAGCGTGCGGCATCCCAGATCCAGGCGGTGGGGCTTTCAGTGCCGGTGATGATGGCATCGCGGCCGAGCTTCTCACCGAACCGCAGGGCCAGTTCGCGGATGGAGATGCGTTCGAGGCCGGTGACATTAAGAGCACTCGGAGGCGACGAAACGTGCGCGAGACACTGGATGGCGCGTGCATTGGCATCGCCCTGCCAGATGACATGCGCGTAGCCCATGGTCACATCCACGGGCAGGCCTTGGGACACCTTTTGCGCGACATCCAGCAGCACGCCGTAGCGCAGGTCGATGGCGTAACAGAGGCGGAAGAAGAGGGTGGGTGTGTCGTGCTGCTTCGCGTAGTGGGAGAAGACACGTTCACGGCCCACGCAGGAGTTTGCGTACTCGCCGGGAGGTGTGAGCGGATCATCCTCGCGAGCGCCGCGACCATTCGCTGGCATGAGGGGATACACGCAGCCGGTGGAGAAGACGACGATGCGGGATTTGGTGAAGCGCTCAGCCACGATGGCGGGCACGAGGGTGTTCATGACCCAGGTGAGTTCTGGCGCATCACTGGTGCCGAATTTCTGGCCGGCCATGAAGATGATGTTCGGCACGTCCGGAAGGGCATTCACGGCGGCGCGATCCATGAGATCACAGGCGATGGTTTCGACTCCGTGCTGTGTCAGAGCCTCCGCGGCCTTCTTGGACGAGAAGCGGGAGACGGCGATGACGCGGCGCTGGGTGTGGCCGATCTCATCGAAAGCACGGCGCACCATGCGGGCGAGGGTGGGGCCCATCTTGCCACCGGCACCGAGGACCATGATATCTCCCTCAAGCGACCTCAGGGTTTCGAGCACACCTTTGGTTGGGCGGCTCAGGGCTTCCTCGAGGTCGTCAGGGTTGGTGATGGGTATCATGGACTAAGGGGCGGCGTTCAGCCGGTCACATACAGCGGCGGCCAGTGCTTGTACGCCGGTTTTTATGGACTCCTCGTCACAATCATACATCGGAGTGTGACCTCCGGCGGTCATGCCTTTCTCCTCATTCGCGACTCCGAGACGGAAGTAAAAGCCCGGTGAGACCTGCGCGAAGAAGGAAAAGTCCTCGCCGCCCATCCCTGGGATGGCCTCCATGACATTCTTCTCGCCAAAGAGACGGCGGAAAGAGGGCAGGGTGGCCTCGATGAGAGGCTTGTCATTGATGATGCTGGGGTAGGTCTTGCGATACTCCATCTCATAGGTCGCGCCGTGAGCTTCGGTGATGCCTTTGAGGATGCGGTGCATCTGCTCGATCACGCCATCGCGGAAAGTCGCATCATAAGTGCGGACGGTGCCGCCGAGCTCGACCTTCTCTGCGATGATATTTTCACGCTGGCCGCCATTGATCATGCCGATGCTGATGACGAGCGGCTGGCGTGTGTTGGTCTGGCGGCTCTTGATCATCTGCAGGGCCATGATGGCCTCGGCCGAGATGGCGATGGCATCCACGCCTTTGTGTGGAGACGAGCCGTGCGCCATCTTTCCATGGATGGTGATTTGGAAGCGGTCGCTGTTCGCATTGTCAATGCCTGGTGTGTAAGCGAGCTGGCCTGCTTTCAGGTAATGTGCTTCGTCATCGGTGCTTTCCACGGGCTGAACTTGAGAGCTGGTGTGAAGGCCGAAGACAGCGACAGGCCGCGGATTGTCCATGGCACCTTCCGCAACCATGAGCTTCGCGCCCCAGTCGCCTTTGAAGGTGGCGGGCATGGCTTCTTCAGCAGGCTGGAAGAGAAACTTCACAGTGCCTTTGACCTGATCACGATGCTTCGTGAGAAGCTCCGCGAGACCAAGCGCGCAGGTGACATGCACATCATGACCGCAAGCATGCATCACGCCTGGATTTTGAGAGCGGTAGGGCACGCTGCGCAGTTCCTTGATGGGCAGTGCATCCATGTCCGCACGCACAGCCACGCAGGGGCCATCAGCACTGCCTTTGAGCAGAGCGACCACACCGTGCTTGGCCACGCCAGTTTTCACTTCCAGGCCTAACGATTTAAGCTTTTCGGCGACGAGAGCGGCGGTGCGCTCTTCTTCATTCGAGAGTTCCGGATGCATGTGGATGTCACGGCGGATTTCCACGAGCTTGGGAAACATCTCGTTCACGCTGCTGGCGAAGAGTTTGTCGCGATCGGTGAGATCGGCGGCGGTAATGAGACAGGGGAGAAGCGTGAGGCAGAGGGAAAGCGGCGTCTTCATACCCTGCCAGTGAGGCAGGATGAGGGGTGGCTGGCAAGCACGAAACGGGGCCTGGAAGGCTCCCGGCAAACCATCCGACGAAAGTCGTATTGTCGGTTTTGGGGGAGGAATTAGTCTCGGGTCGTCATCAATGACACCCTGTTCCAAACCAAACTATCCGTCATGAAAACCATCGCATCCCTCCTCTTCGCCATGAGCCTCGCCGCCGCCTCCGCCGCTGATTCCCCCGACTCTGAATTCCCCAAAGTCGGTGACACCTACCGCATCGCCACCTCCGCACCTCTCGTCGAGGCGCCCTTTGACAACGTCGTCACTGTCGTCGCCATCGGCAAGAACGAGTGGGCGAAGGTGCAGTATGAAAAAATGGGCCGCGGTGCTGATGGCAGCGTCGGCAAGCAGAAGCACGAGATGTGGGTAAACTTCTCCGCTGTCACCTCCGCTGTGAAGAGCGAGGCGAAGTAATTCGCCTCAGACCAAGTCGATTTAATTTTGTGGAAGGGACGCCCGGCCGTGAGGTCGGGCGTCCTGTTTTCATTTTTCGGCTGAAGATGAGCGGTGAAGTGCGTTTTGAGACTTGCCTCTTTGCGGGCCAATCCTCACGCTCATCCGACCATGTCCTCCTTCCGCACCTTATTATTAGGTTCACTCGTCCTCGCCACCAGTCTGCATGCTGAGCTCACCCAGGAGCAGTTGCAGGTGCCGCTCGAAGTTCAGCCGGCGGACAAGTCGCTGGCGAAGATTGTACTGATCGCGGGGAGCACGAGCAACAAGCCGGGGCAGCATGAGTACTTCGCTGGTTGTGCGCTGATGATGGACTGGCTGAAGAAGGTGCCGGGTGTGGCTCCGGTGATGGTGGCGGAAGGCTGGCCGAAGGATGAGGCAGTGCTCGATGGTGCGAAAGCGGTGCTGCTTTATATGGATGGAGGCGACAAGCTGCCTTTCCTGGAACCTGCGCGCTGGGTGAAGATGCAAACGTTGGCGGAGTCCGGCACAGGGCTGGTGATTTTACACCAGGGCATTGATTGTCCGGTGGATCGTGCGCCGACTTTCAAGGAGTGGTTTGGCGCGGCTTTTCAATCCGACATCGGCTGTCGTGGACACTGGGATGTGAAGTTTGGCACGGTGCCGGAGCATGCGATCAACAAGGGCATCAAGCCTTTTGACCTGCTCAAGGATGGCTGGCTGTACAATCTGCACTTTGCCGCCAAGGGAGTGACACCGGTGCTGGCCTGCGCGATGCCGGATGACAGCCGCAAGACCGAGGATGCGAAGATCCACACGGGGCGTGAGGAGACGGTGGCCTGGGCCTTTGAGCGTGCGGGCGGTGGACGCAGCTTTGGATTCACTGGCTGTGATCTGCATGCGAACTGGGCGGATGCGAACCAGCGTCTGCTGGTGCTGAACGGGCTGCTCTGGACGGCCAAGATGGAGGTGCCCGAGGGTGGCTTTGCCTCGTCCGTGACGGAGGAAGAGATGAAGAAGAACTGGGACCGCAAGGTGTTCATCAAGAAGGAAGCGAAGGCGAAGACCCCGGCCAAGTAATTTTCCGTTATGTCCGCTTCCCAGCCTAGCAATATTCGCAGAGTCGTCATCGCGAGCTTCATCGGCACCACGATCGAGTGGTATGACTTCTTCCTGTATGGCACGGCGGCGGCGCTGGTGTTTAACAAGCTGTTCTTTCCCTCGGTCGACCCGGTGACGGGGACGATGGCGGCCTTCATGACTTTTGCGGTGGGCTTCTTTGCGCGGCCGCTGGGTGGCATTGTGTTCGGGCACTTTGGCGACAAGATCGGGCGCAAGTCCATGCTGGTGACCACGCTGATGATGATGGGCGTTGCGACGGTGCTGATCGGCGTGCTGCCGACCTATGACCAGATCGGTGTGGCGGCTCCGGTGTTGCTGGTGGCGCTACGATTCATCCAGGGATTCGGTGTCGGCGGTGAGTGGGGCGGCGCGGTGTTGATGGCCGTGGAGCATGGGCATGAGGGCAAGCGCGGTTTCCACGCGAGCTGGGTGCAGGCCGGTGTGCCGGTGGGGCTGCTGCTGGCGAACGGTGTGTTCAGGCTGGCCTCGTCCATGGATGAGAAAGCCTTTTTGGCCTGGGGATGGAGAATTCCCTTTTTGTTAGGCGTTCTTTTGCTGCTGGTGGGCATGTTCATCCGGATGAAGATCATGGAGAGCCCGATTTTCACGGAGGCCAAGGCGGCTGATCCAGGGCCGAAGGTGCCGATCCTGGCGGTGATCCGTGATCATCCGCGTAATGTGATCCTCTCCATGGGCGCGCGCTTTGCGGAGAATGCTTTCTTCTACATTTTCACGGTGTTGGTGCTCAGCTTTGGCTCGCAGCAGCTGGGGATCAGCAAGGACTTTTTGCTGAATGCAGTGCTGCTGGGGTCGGCGGTGCAGTTGGTCGCGATTCCGTGGTTTGGCGCGCTTTCGGACAAGGTCGGCAGAAGGCCGGTTTACCTCGGCGGGGCTTTGTTTTTGACGCTTTTTGCCTTTCCGTTCTTTTGGATGATGGAGAGCCGGCAGAGCGGCCTGATCATGCTCGCGGTGGTGATCGGTCTCGTGGGCCATGCGGCGATGTATGGGCCGCAGGCGGCGTTCTTTTCGGAGCTCTTTGGGACGCGTGTGCGCTACAGCGGGGCTTCGCTGGGGTATCAGCTCGCGTCACCACTCGCGGGTGGGTTGGCGCCGCTGATCGCGACGAAGCTGCTGGAGAAAAGCAGCGGCAAGCCGTGGCCGGTGGCGGTTTATTTGATCGTGATGGGAGTGATCACGCTGGTGAGCGTGTGGCTGGTGGAGGAGACGAACAGGAAGAGATTGGATTAGATCGAGTGTCGTGATGTGATCATCCTATCAAGCGCATGAGACGCGCTTTCAGCGCTTTGCGGTCTGCTTTCTCGCAGGTCCCTGGGGTTGAAACCCCAGGCTATGATGAGACGCGCACGTTGGCACTTTGAGATCCGAGCCAAAGACTTTCGCAAAAAGCGCTTATCACATCGAGCGGCGGCGGCGCATGAGGAGGGTGATCATGGAGAGGCCGAAGAGCAGGAACTTGCCGGGTTCGGGGATGATGGTGACGACGGTGAGGGTGAGGGCTCCGCCGTTGGTGGAGATGTTCCAGAAGCCGGTGCCGGTGATGTCGGGGAGATCGAAGTTGCCTTCGTTGAGGGCGGAGTCGGCGCCGGTGCGCATGTTGGTGCCCCAGGAGAAGCCGCCTTCGGTGAGGAGGCCGCCCCAGTCGATGAGTTGGAAGGTATCGCCCACGGTCGGGACATAGCTGCCGCCATTGAGGACGATGCGGCTGAAGTTGTTGAGGGTGAGATTGCCGGCGACGTGGAGGGAATCGAAGGCGAGATTCGAGTTGCCGGTGGAGCCGGTGACCTGGAACTCGGCAACGGTGTTGATAGTCGTGGGTGTGAAGGAGAGGGTGCCGACATTCAGTCTGCCGATGGCAGCACCGCCCTGGTCGCCAGGTTTCAAGGTGCCCTGGATGATGGAGACGGCATTGACGCTGCCGGTGCCGGAGATCACGGCGCCGCTGCCTGAGAGAGTGAGCAGACCCTGGCCGGCGCTGCCGATGCCTGCGAGGCCTACCTGGAGATTTCCCGCGGAGACGGCGGTGGGGCCGGTGTAGGTGTTGGCGCCTGCGAGCACGGTGGTGCCAGTGCCAACTTTGGTTAGGCCGTAGACGCCTGAAACGGGAGCGTGGATGGTGAGATCTCCACTGCCGCCAATGCTGGAGTTTGCCGCGAGGGTGACGGAGGTGAGATTAGCCGTGGCGCTGGCAGTGCCGCCCTGGATGCCGACGCTTGGCGCAGAGGTGTAGCCGCTCCCCGCCTGTGTCATGGCAAAGCCGAGCAGGGCGAAATTGGTGTCATTGCCATCGATGACAGCGCCGGTGCCGCCGGTGACGGTGACCGTGGGGGTGGAGGTGAAGCCAGTGCCGGAGTTCACAATGTTCAGGCCCGCGATGGTGAAGTTGGTGGAGTTTCCCGTGGCGGTGGGGGTGGTGCCGGCAAAGCTGGTGGTGCCGCCGGAGAAAGTGGCGGTGGGAGTGGTGCTGAAGCCGGAGCCTGGACTGGTGATGCTGATGCCAGTGACGTAACCATTCCCATCGAGTACGGCCACGCCCGTGGCACCGTTTTGCAATGTTACACTCGGTGCCACCGAGTAGCTCGTGGTGGTGCCAGGAACGGCAGCGGGAATGGTGAAGGAGGAATTTGTTAGGCCAACCAGGGCCGTGACGACTGCGCCGGTTCCACCACTCACGGTGATCACGGGCGCCAGACCGAAGCCGCTGCCGCCGTTGGTGAGGGCGAGGCTGGATGAGGAGAGCCCGAGCACGGCTTTGGCGGTCGCCGGGATCCCTGTGCCGGGAGCATCCAATGTTAGGCTGGCACCTGCGGCCCAGCCGGTGGTGCTGGCGGATGAAACACTGAGGGAGGCGACGCCATTGCCGATGCTGGCGGGTGTGGAGCTGTTGTTCACCAGGGCTCCGAGGCCACCGATGCCATCGCCACGAAGAGTGATGACTTCCTGGACCATGGACTGGCCGTTGAGATCCAGCGTGGCACCTGCTTGCACACTCGTGCCAGCGGTGCCGGAGGCCAGTGATACGCCGCCATGACCAAGGGCATTCGCGTGAGCGATCTGCAGGGTGCCTGCGGCAATGGTGGTGGTGCCGTTGTAGGTGTTCGCAGAGCCGAGGGTGAAAGTGCCTGTGCCGCTTTTGATGAAGCTGATGTTGTTGTTGAGATGCTGATCCAGCACGCCAGTGCCACCGAGAGTGCCGGTGTAGGTCTGCGTGCCGCTGGCTTTGATCTCCAGCAGGCTGTTGGCGGTGCTGGTGCCGCCGGTGACGGCATTCGCTGTGCCAGTGCCAGCGGTGGACAGTCCGGCGACAGTTTGCGAGTAGCCGTTGAGCTGAAGCGTGCCGGAGTTAGTGCCTGCGCCTAACACGACATTCGTGCTTGTGGGCAGACGGTCATTGCCGAGGTTGATGCGCAGCGTGCCGTTTTCCACCTGGGTATCGCCAGCATAGCTGTTGTCGCGAGCGGAGAGCACAAGGACACCGGGGCCTGATTTCAGCAGGTTTCCAGAGCCGGTGACATTTCCTGTGAAGGTGAGCTGGGAAAGGCTGCCAGCGACGGTGCCATTGTCCACCTGGATGCGCGAGGTGCTTTGCAGCACGATCTCGCGGTCGAGCGTGGTGCGCGGATCAGCGCGCGAGGAGCCCGCTGTCTGGTCGATGAGGCGGATGGCGCCATTGCCATTGAGACCGAGGCCATTGATGACGAAGCGGCCCGAGGCAGCCATGCTGAAGGTGTCCGTGCCGTCGTCATTGACCTCATAGGAGCCGCCGCTGTTGACGGTGATGGAGGCTGCGCTGTTGAGCTGCGGGCTGGACATGCGCAGAGCGCCGTTGTTGATGATAATGGCTCCGGAGAAGGAGCTGCCATTGCTGCCGACACTGACAATGCCGGAGCCGGCCAGCGTGAGTGGTCCCGTGCCATTGAATCCGTTGCCTTCGATGCTCTGGTTGGCGGTGAAATTGAAGGTGGCTCCGGCAGGGCCGACGGTGATGACGCGGTTCGCGGAGTTGATGGTGCCCAAGGTGCCGCCACTGGGAAGGGCGAGGGTGCCGCCGTGAATGATGATGTCGGTGGTGACAGCGCCGAGGTTGGCTGCGGCGGTGACGGTCACGGTGCCGCCATTGATGTACGTGTTGCCGGTGTAGGTGTTCGTGCCGGTGAGGATGAGATTGCCATCGCCCGATTTGATCAAACTGGTGCCTGCCACTGTGTCTGGAATCACGGAGTGGATGCTGAGCGCGCCAGCCGTGCTGTTTTGATGAATGACGAACTCGTTTGTGGAGGAGGAAAGAGTGCCGCGGCGGGTGGTGGCACCGATGCTGGTGGCTCCTGCCGTTGGCGAGACGAGGATGCCGCCGCTTTCGATGGTGAGCGTGCCCTGAGTGGTCGAATTGAAAGCGACTGCCGAGGTGCCGGTGATGCGCAGTGTGCCGGTGGTGCCGCCACCGCTGGGCAGCGTGGTAGTGGCGGCGGAGAGGCTGGTGTGCTGGCCGGTGGCGAAGCTGGTCGTATAGCTGCCGGAAGCGAGGGCGGTGACATTGCCTCCGCCGCCATTCACGGCCCAGTCGGTGCGATTGAAGGTGGCGTAAGCACCAAGGATGTTGAGGGCGTTGTTGCCGTTGCCTATGGTGATGGCGGCCACGCCTGTGCCTGTGTTGGTGGTGGAGAAATCCGTCGTGGTGCCGGTGTTGCGGGTGATGGTACCCAGGTTCAGCGTGGCGTTTTGATCCAGACCGCTGGTCACAGAAATACGCGCACTACCGCCGAGAGGTGCGGTGCTGTTTCCCAACGTCGTGGCGCTCACTGTCTGGCTGCTGCTGGCGCTAGCATTGCCGATGAGGCTGATGGAACCGCCATTCAAGATGAGTCCGGCAGTGCTGCTGATCTTGGTGCTGTTGTTCGTGCTGTGATTGAGCTGGAGGGTGCCGGCGTTCACGGTGGTGGTGCCGGTGAAAGTGTTTGCGCCATAGAGAGCCACGGTGCCGCCGCCGGTCACAATGAGTGTGTCCGTGGTGCCGGTGGCCGAGGTGGCGCGCAGAAGGTTGCCGGTGAACTCGACGGTGCCAGCAGTTGCGGAAATAATAGTTAGGCCTTTCGCGGCTCCACTGTTGGTGCCCAGGGTGACATTGCCGCTGTAGGTGGCGGTGCCGCTGGTATTGAGTCCGCCCAGGGTGTAGACACCGGAGCTGCCGGTTTGAAGACGGATGTTGCGACCGATGGAGACTCCCGGTGTGTCGATGAGCAATGAGGCGATGCTAGAACCGCTGGTGTTTCCCACCAGCACCTCCGTGGTGGCATTGCCGAGGGCACCTGCGCTGCCACTGGGTGCATTGGCAGAGACGATGATCTTGCCCGCCGTGATGGAGGTGGCACCGGTGTAGTTGCTCGTCGCGTTGGAAAGCACCAGGGTATGGCTGACTCCTGAGACGGTCAGGTTGCCGGCAGCGCCGGTCATCTGGCCGGAATACTGATACCAGCCTGCGGAGGACACGTTGATGTTCACAGTGGTGCGGACGGTGCCCGCGCCTGACATGGCGCCGAAGGACTCGCCATTGCCATTGAAGTCAAAGGTGGCCCCGGACTGCACATTGAGCACGGCGGAGGCGCTGAGGAGGTCCCCGCCTGTGCTGCCGGCAAAGCGCACGGTGCCGGTGCCGCCGACATTGAGGGTGAAGTTGGTGAGATTGCCGAGGTTACCGATGCTGAAGCTGTTCGCCGTGGCGTTGTTGTTGATGGCGTTGATGACAAGGCCGGTGTTTGTGCCCGTGCTGGCATAGGTGATGGCATCCGCCAGGGTGATGGTGCCTGTGCCGCTATTGAGCAAAGTTTGTTTGGTGCCGCTGGCATAGGTCTGCGTGCCATTGAGGAGCAAGGTGCCGGAGCCGGTGTTGCTCGTGATGCTGTTCGTGGCCCAGGTCAGGGGCGCGGTGAGGGTGGCATTGCCTGCGCCTTCCAGGGAAACGGAGGGGATGGCCGAATCTGCGGTGCTGGTGAGAATCAGCGCACTGGCAGCGGGAGATGCGGCGAGCGTGACTGTGCCCGCGCTGTTGGTGAAGCGGATCTGGTTCAGGCTGAAATCGCCCAGGTCGTTTGTGCTGGTATAGCCCGTGCTGCCGCCAAAGATGAGCGAGGTGGTGCCGCTGCTCGTTGGTGCGCTGGAAGGGGACCAGCTGGCGTTGCTGCTCCAGGCTCCATCGGTAGTGTTCCAGATGGATTGAGCATTCAGTGGTGAGGGAAACGTGGACAGCCATCCGATGGCCATGACGATCCAGAACCAGCAAGGTGTGAGCTTGGGCATGAGGGCAGAGGCGCGCCATGGCCTCAGCCTGACATCAGGCTGGAAACACACGGTGCTTATTGAGGGGGGACGCCCGTGTAGGCCCGCCCGGGCACCGTTTCACCCAACGATCTTGTCACCAAATGCATGGAGCGCGCCCCACTCTGATGTGAATGACCTCGAAGGGCCTAACAAAAAATCATGCGATAACAGGCTCTCCCGCCCTCAAGCGCGGTTGGTGAGGCTGAGGAGATTATGAACGGCGGCGATGAGCTCCTCGGGATTGACGGGCTTGCCGAGATGGATCTGGAAGCCTGAGCGGAGGGTGCGGACGCGGTCCTCGGGGCGCATGAGCGCGGTGAGGGCCACCATGGGAATGGAGGCACCGCCGGAGAGTTTTTTCACCTCGCGGACGAGATCGTAGCCATCACGATCAGGCATGCCGATATCACTCAAGATGAGGTGAGGGCGGAATTCGGGGATGGCTGCGAGGGCATCATCTACGGAGGAGACGGCGTGGACGGTGGCCTTACTCATTTCCAGGATGCGCTTCAGCACGAGGAGCGAGTCCAGATCATTGTCCACAGTGAGGATGCGGTAGCCGTACAGGTCGGCTTCATCATGATTGTCATCCACCTCGGAGTTGCGCTGCTCGGAGGTGGATCTGGCCTCCTCATAATGGGTGACGACAACGGGCAGGCAGATAATGAAGACGGAGCCTTTGTCCCTGCCCTCGCTGCGGACAAGGATCTGGCCGCCGTGGAGCTCAGTGAGGTGCTTGGCGATGGACAGGCCGAGGCCAAGGCCGCCGTGACGACGGGTGCTGGAGGAGTCTGCCTGGCGGAAGCGGTCGAAAATGACAGGGAGGATGTCCTCGAGAATGCCGATGCCATTGTCCCGCACGGCGAGCTCGAGATGGGAGCTGACCCGCTCAAGGGTGACGTGAATGCGCCCGCCTTTAGGAGTGAACTTCACGGCATTCGTCAGCAAGTTCCAGATGATCTGCTGGAGGCGAGTGCGGTCGCCCATGACAGCGCCGTTGATGCTGTCAAAAGCGGTGGTGAGGCGGATCTCCTTAGCTTTGACGACGGGTTCAATGGCGGCGATGGCGGCCGAGGTCACGGCGGGGACATCGAGGCTTTGGAGATCGAGCGCGATCTTGCCGGTTTCGATGCGGCTCATGTCGAGGAGGTCCTCGATCATCTGCACCTGGCTGCGCGCATTCCGCTCGATGGCGGCGAGACCTTCCTCGAGCTCGCCTGGGTTCAGACGGGTGTCCTTCAGGATCTCCAGCCAGCCGATGATGGCATTCAGCGGTGTGCGGAGCTCATGGGAGAGTGTGGCGACGAACTCGACCTTCATGCGGTCCGCCTGCTTCATTTGCTCCAGCAGACGCGCCATCTCCCGCTGGGCCTGTTTTTGTGCGGTGATATCGCGGGCAATCTTCGAGGCGCCGATGATGGTGCCGCTGGCATCACGCACCGGAGAGATGGTGACGGAGATCTCCACGAGACGACCGTCTTTGCGCACGCGCACCGTTTCGAAGTGGTCCACGCGCTCGCCTTTCTGCAGGCGGCGGAGAATCTCGGGCTCCTCCTGGAGGCGATCCGGCGGGATGAGGATGGAGATATGCTTTCCGATCACTTCCTCCGCCTCATAACCAAAAATGCGCGCGGCCCCGATGTTCCAGCTTGTGATGATGCCTTCGAGGCTCTTGCTGACGATGGCGTCATCCGATGAATCCACGATGGCCGCCAGCCGGAGATCCGGCGGCGGGGCCGAAATGGCGCTGGAAGGAAGGGAATCTGCCATGGGATGGTACGGTGCAGAGTGTCAATCGTGACACTTTTGTCAACGTGGCTGACTTCTCAGCAGGCCGTGTCCATGTTCTGCGATAGGGGGCTGGTGAGATTGACTACAAGAGGATCGGCTTCCGATCCTATGCAGGTCCCCATGGAGAGATGCGCACCCGGCAGGGATCGAACCTGCGACCAGAGGATTAGAAATCCACTGCTCTATCCACTGAGCTACGGGTGCCTTGAGGAGGGCTGATTTACAGGGTTAGACGGGGTAATCAAGCCGCCGCGATGCGAAATCCGCTGCTCTGGGTGATGGGAGGGACGATTTTTAACCGCAGATGACGCGGAGGGCTCGGATGTTCTGATCAGAACCTTGGGGCTGAGTCTGTGCTTTGAGTGCCACCCCCCAAAAATACGTCCTGACCAGCGCGGGGCTGGTCAGGACTTGGTGAACGCCTTCGAAGTGTTCCTCATTCCATTTCTGGGGAGAGGCTTTTCCGGTGTCCACTGGTAGATCGCATGAGGGGAAAAAGTGGATGGGTGGGCGGGGAGATTTTTTTCTGTGGGGAGGAGGGATGAGCGATCAGGGATGGGGGATGGGGGATGGGGGATGGGGGATGGGGGATGAGATATATGGGATAAGCGGTGGAGTGGTGGAGTGGTGGAGTGGTGGAGTGGTGTTGGGCAGCGGGCGGTGAGCGGTGAGCGGTGAGCGGTGAGCGGTGTCGAGGAGTGGGGGGAGCGTTCAAAACATAGGTAACT
>NZ_BKAG01000033.1 GCF_007992435.1 Prosthecobacter gellanilyticus
ACGGAGCAGCCGTGCCTCGTCGACACCGCTCTTGTGCGCACGCTACGCTTTCCTATCTCGAGAGCATTCTCTGCGCACCTAGCGGTGTCGCGCCTTAGCGCTTGCCACCGCACTCCGGGACGCTTCGCGACTTCAGCGCAAATCACTCACGCCACCTTTGAGTTCGAAGAGTTGAGTGACTTCGGCATCGTTCAAGGCGCGGTTGAAGACGGCGAGGTCATCCTGATGACCCACATAGGATGCGCCGAGCACGAGTGCCACGGATGCTGGATCCCAGCCGAAGGTTAGCTCCCAGCCATCGATGCTGCCTTGCTTTTTGCCATTGAGGTAAAGCGCGCCGGAAGGCTTGGCAGACTTGTTGTTAATCTCGGAAAGGGTGAAGACCACATGTGTCCAGGTGTCACGGGTGAAGGGTGGCTTGGAGACCTGCACCATGGGGCGCTTTTCAAAGGGGATGTCTGCCCACTGCTCGTTCGTGGGATTCCAAATCTCAAAGAGCGGTCGCACCGCGTAGCGGAAGTAGCGCGGGTTCTCATCCTTGGAGAACTCGAGGAAGACGTAGCCTTTCTTTGTGTCATCCCCGGTGATTTGTACGGGATCACAGTAGCCGGGCTCCAGATCCTGATCTGGCGTGAGGCGCAGCCAGACAGAGACAGAGGCGTTCCAGCTTTTGTCATTGTAACCCAGCATGTTCACGCCGCTGAACTGCGGGCGTGTGAGGCCCTTCTTCGGGAAATGAACGCAGCCGCCAAACTTGCCGCCGGTGGGGGAGAGTTTCACATCTTCGTTAGGCTCGCAGGGGATGAGATCCTTGCCCTTCTTGATCATCGCTGTCTTGTCGCCCTTGCTGAAGTCTGCGTTCAGCGACGCGTCAAACGAGGCATGGAAGACCAGCGATGACTTGAGCGCATCCTGGGCAAAAAGAGGCGCGGCCAGAAAAATGAGAAGGGCAGGGAACTTCATGGTCGGAAACCAACGGGTGTGACCGTCCGGTCTTTGCGGACGGTTAGCGGCCGATTTTGAACCTAAAGTGATGCTGTCTTCACGCGGCAGCCAGAAGAGCCCGTGCATGCTCTCTAGCGGACTCCAGCTTGCCGCCGAGCATTCTCGCCAGCTCTTCCACGCGCTCGCCATCGATGATCTCGCGGATGGTGGATTTGGTGCGGTTGCCTTCGATGTCCTTGGTGACAACGAAGTGGCTGCGGGCCAGCGAGGCGACCTGCGGGAAGTGGGTGATGGCGATGACCTGATGGGTGCTGCCCAGCGAGGCCATCTTGCGGCCGACGGCCTCGGCGATGTTCCCGCCGACATTCGCGTCGATCTCGTCAAAGACCATGAGCGGGACGATGTCCTGCTTCGCCAGCGCGCTCTTCACGGCGAGGAGCACGCGTGACATTTCACCGCTGGAGGCGGTGAGGCGCAGAGGCTTTAGAGGCTCGCCAGGGTTCGGGGCAAACTGGAAGTCCACTTCTTCAAAACCATGGCGTGCAGGTTCGGTGAGCGGGGCGAGCTGGGCCTCAAAGACGCTGCGCTTGAAACCAAGATCGGCAAGATGCGTGGCCACTTCCTTGGCGAGCTTCGGCGCGGTCTTGCCGCGTTTGTCGCTAAGATGCTTGCCGAGCTTGTCCACCTGCGCGCGGCGATCCTGGACGAGCTTGCCGAGACGCTCGAGCTCCTCGCCACGGTTTTCGATCTTCGAGAGCCTGGCTTCGGCCTCAGCCTGGAAGTCGAGGATGGCCTGGACAGTGGAGCCGTATTTGCGCTTCAGCGTCTGGATGGTGTGGATGCGGCGATCAAGCTGCGCGAGCTCGGCGGGATCAATCTCCAGTTCCTCGGCATAGTCCTGCACGCTGCTTTCCAGGTCGGTGAGCTCGATGAGGGCTGATTGAAAGCCTTCAAACATCTTCGCGGAAGCGGGATCGATCTTCTCCAGATCATGGATGCTGCGGGCAATCTCGCGCAGGGCATCCAGCACGCCGCCTTCCTCACCGCTGAGGCGGCTGGAGATGGAGCCGCAAAGCTCGGCGAGACGGGCGCCGTTCGCGGCGATGCGGTGACGGCCTTCGATCTCCTCTTCCTCGCCTGCCTTCAGCTCAGCGGCAGAGATCTCGTTCACCTGGAACTTCAGCATGTCCAGCTGCTGGGTGCCGGCACGCTCGCTGTTTTCGAGGTCTTCGAGCTCCGTCACCGCCGCGCGCCACTGCTTCCACGCTTCCTCATAGGTGGTTAGGTTATCCTCGACTCCTGCAAACTGGTCCAGCATCTCAAGCTGGCGTTCCTGGGAGTTCAGGGACTGGTGGTCATGCGGGCCGTGAAGATCCACCAGCAGCTCGCCGAGGGATTTGAGCACCTGGATGGTGACCGGGGAGCAGTTAACGAACTGTTTGTTCGCGCCGCCGGTGCTGATGGCGCGCTTGATCAGCAGTTCGCCGTCCTGGCAGGGCTCCAGCCCTGCCTCTTCCAGCACCGCATCCACGGCGCGGGTGTCCTTCAGATGAAAGCTGGCCTCCACAGCGCAGGTCTCCTGACCGGTGCGGATGAGGGTGCGGTCGGCACGCTCTCCCAAAATGAGCTTCAGAGCGCCGACGATGATGGACTTGCCCGCGCCGGTCTCCCCAGTCACCCCGACCAGTCCCGGAGCCAGGTCCCAGGTCACATCTTCCACAAGGGCGAGGTTACGGATTTTCAAGAAGGAGAGCATGGTGATGGAAACTGATAAATAGTGTTCGGGCGAGTATGATTCAGTCAAGCGTCAATGCAACCAACGCTCAAGACACTTTTTGGAAGTCGTGGCTGGCATGAGGGAGGATTGATCAGGCGGCCTAAGATTTAGGATTGACTGCTCTTGGCCCAACGGGTGAAAAACGGCGTCTCCCATGTCCCAACAGTTTGATATTCAACAATACAATTCTCCCCGAGTCACGGCAGGTCTGATCCTGGCCGGAATCGCCATGCTGCTCCTCGGAGTCGGCTGCTGGCAGTCGCTGAGGGCACTGACGAGGGATGGTCAGGTGGTGGAGGCCAAGGTCACGGAGAGCCAGCACGAGGAAAAAGGGGATAAGAGCACCTATCGCCTTCGCTATGCCTTCAAGCCTGCGGCTGATGGGCCGGAGGTGACGAGGAATGACTTTCTGGGCCGGAAAAATCTCTGGTCTGCGCTCCCCCAGTCTGACTATGACGCGGCGGTGAAGGCAGGCGTGATCCAGGTGCGCTATGTGCCGAAGAATCCGGGGAACAACGCTCCTGTGGCCAGCCTTCCCAAACCGTCGGACATCTGGGTCATGATCGGTGGTGGAGCGTTTCTGATTCTCATCGCGGTCATCGGCTGGTTCGTGCAAAAGAAGAAGTCCGCCGCGGCTGTGCCTGTGGAACTGCCGGATGACGATGCCCTGGCCGAGGTGATGTCCCTACCGCCGATGGAACTGCGCGCGGCCCGGCGCACGCATCTGCTGGCCTTTTTCATGGCAGGCGTGCCTTTGATCGGCCTGGGCATCTTCCTGCTGCAAAAGCCTGGCCAGACCCTTTATGCCGTGATCTTCATCCTGCTGGGCCTGTTCTGCCATTTGAACGTGGCCTTCATCCGGTTCTTCTTCGATGGCCGTCTGGTGCTCTACACCAGCCTCATGAAGCGCACCGCCGTCAAGATCACGGAGGTGACCGGGGCCAAGATCGGCGGGATCCCCTCCAGCCAGCACGCGGTGTTTTTCTTCCTCTCCACGGTGAGCCGCGGAGACGTGATGCTGAACCTCCGTCTGTTTGAGAAAGAGGATGCCCAGGAGTTCTGTGCCCGGCTGGCCATGCTGAATGTGCTGCCACAGGTGGAAAACACCAAGATGGCGCACAAACTCGCAGAGGAGCTTTACCCCGCCATCGAAGATTCGGGCGAGGAGGAAGAAGAGTCCGGTGAGGGCGAGCCGGCCTAGTCCAGCAGCGCCGCGCTTTTCAAGATGCGCGGCGTGACATTTCAGGCGAAGTGCGGCGGACATTGAAACCCTTCCTCCAACTCGCCTCGGCGCGCACTCCTGATGGTGCGGAGATGACGCTGCACTCCCACGACACCCATTTTTACATCCGGGTGGACCGTCAGCCGCTGATGGGAACGAATGCCTCGGAGTCGGAAAAGGTGCTGGGGGATCTGGCCTGTGCGAAGTTGGGCGGCCAGAAAGAGGTGCGGGTCTTGATCGGGGGTCTCGGGCTGGGTTTCACCCTGCGTCGTGTGCTGGACCTGCTGCCCCAACCCGACGCAGTCGTGGAAGTGGCAGAACTGCTTCCCGAGATCGTAGCCTGGAACCGCGAGCATCTGCGCGAGCTGAATGGTGCCCTGCTGGATGATTCCCGTGTGCTGCTGACGGTCGGAGATGTGTTCCCGCTTATCGAGCAGGCACCGAAAGGCCACTATGATGCGATCATGCTGGACGTGGACAATGGCCCCATCGCCATGGTGCAAGATGGCAATGAGCGCTTGTATCAATCTCAAGGCTTCTCGGCCATCATGCGTGCGCTGAAGCCCAAAGGCCGCGCTACTTTCTGGTCGGCGAAGGATGATCCGCGGTTCGAGAAGCGTCTCACCAAGGCAGGCTTTAAAACCGAGACGGTGCCCTGCAAAGCGTATCCGCAGGCGAAGCGCTGCACGCATGCCATCTTTGTGGCGGAGCGGCCTTGAAGTTTGGTAGAAAGATTCTCTTTTGCTTGGGTTCTGAAATCTTTCTTCCCTTAATCTTTCTGCATTATTGGTTCGGGGATTGGGTGTCTCCCGATGCCTCGTTTTCAGCAGGCTTCTCTGGTTCTGCTTCAGCCTCAGGCTTCGGCTGCATGTCGGGCAGCGAGTCGAGATACAGTTCCTCGACCTTTTTGCGCGCCCATTCAGTGCGGCGCAGGAAGGTGAGGCTGGACTTGATGCTCGGATGAAAATTGAAGCAGTTGATCTTGATCATCTGCCCGAGCATCTCCCAGCCGTAATGGTCCACGAGTTGTCTCAGCATCATCTCGAGGGTGATGCCATGGAGGGGATTCTTGGGGCCGGCTGCGTACATAGGGTGGGTGGCGCCAGGATAAGCGAATCTCGGCGGGAGGAAATCTGTTATCTTGCCTGTCATCGTCAGATCGCCTCAAATCTGGCCAATCCGCATGTCCTATCCCGGTCCATCATCTCCCCATCAGGCAGAGCGCTGGTGGACGACTGTGGAGAGGAGGATGCTGCGAGTGGTGTATCCGTGCCGATGCCGGGCCTGCGAGGTCTTTCTACCTTCCGAATCAGCAGCCGCATCCAGGGGGCTGACGCGATGGCTGTGCGGAAAATGCATTGGCGAGATGGACCGGATCGAGGCGCCTTACTGCTCGATTTGCGGCGAGGACTTCGGCGGGGCGATGGATCGCGACTTCGTCTGCTCGAACTGCAGCGGGCGACGCCTGGCGTTTGAGTTCGCCATCTCAGGATTTAAGGCCAATGGACGCCTGCGGGAGGTGCTGCATCGCTTCAAATACAGCCGGGATCTCTCCCTGCGCGGCCTGCTGGCGGATGCGCTCATGACTGCCCTGGAGGAGCCGCGCCTGGCGAAGGAGGACCTTTCCCAATGGATGCTCGTGCCGGTGCCGCTGCACTGGATGCGGCAGGTGCAGCGCAGCTTCAACCAAAGCTGGGAGCTCTGCCAGGAGCTCTCCGCCCGCACCGGCATACCGGCCGGCCAGGTGCTGTGGCGCACGCGGAAGTCTGCCACCCAGGCCCGCCTGAACCGCCAGGAGCGGCTGGAGAACCTGCGCGGCGTCTTTGCCCTGCCTCCCCGGTGGCGTTTCTGGAGCCGGGGAGCAGATGTCCGGGGTAAAAAGGTGCTGCTGGTGGACGATGTCCTGACGACTGGCGCGACCTCCCACGAGTGCGCCCGGGTGCTGCGGAGAGAGGCCGGAGCAGAAAAAGTGGTGGTCATCACCGCCGCCCGTGGCTAGTCTCACCCTCATGTCCGGCTCAGGCCGGGCCGTTTGACCCATGCCAGGCGGGTGCCTGGCGCTCCGCTGGCTTGCCAATCCGGGGAGTCTGGGACAGCGGCCCTCCCGTAACTGGATACCAATCAAAACATCATGGGATTTTTCAAAAAGCGTACTGTCAGCGACCTCGGCGAGAAAAAGAAAGACATGCCAGAAGGCTTGTGGACGAAGTGCCCGTCCTGCAACGAAAGCCTCTTCGAGCAAGCCCTGGCGAAGAACCTGCGTGTCTGCACGAATTGCGGCTACCATTTCACCATCAGCAGTCCTGAGCGCATCGCCAGCCTGGTGGACGAAGGCACCTTTGAGGAGATGGATCTGCAGATCGACTCCGTGGATGCGCTCGGCTTCAAAGGTTACGTGGACAAGGTGAAGGCCTATCAGAACAAGACCGGCCTCAAGGAGGCTGTGGTCACGGGACGTGCGAGCATTGAGGCCATTCCGGTGCTGCTGGCCGTCATGGACTTCCGCTTCCTGGGTGCCTCCATGGGCAGTGTGGTGGGTGAAAAAATCACCCGCGCCATTGAGACCGCCACGGCGGAAAAGAAACCTGTCATCGTCTTCTCCGCTTCCGGTGGTGCCCGCATGCATGAGGGTATCCTGAGCCTCATGCAGATGGCCAAGACGAGCGGCGCCCTGGCCCGCCATGCCGAGGCGCGCCTGCCTTACATTTCCGTGCTCACGCATCCCACCACGGGTGGTGTCACCGCGAGCTTTGCGACCCTTGGCGATCTCATCATCGCTGAACCAAAGTGCATGATCGGCTTTGCCGGTCCGCGCGTGGTGAAGGAGACGACTCATGCCGATCTTCCTCCCGGCTTCCAGACGGCTGAGTTCATGAAGCAGCACGGCCTTGTGGACATGATCGTGGAGCGCAAGGACATGCGCTCCAGAATCGCGAGTGTGCTGCGCTACACGGTGTGAGTTCAGGGGCTCGCACGCCTCTTGATCTGACTTTATCTCCAACGGCTTCGAATGGCATTCGAAGCCGTTTGGCGTATTCTGGGGTTCATGCCGGACTCCATCGCCTTCATCAGTGACATTCATGGGAACCTCCCTGCGCTGAGTGCCGTGCTCGCGGACATCGCCGAACAAGGTGTGACGCAGATCATCTGTCTCGGGGATGTGGTGGGTTATGGCGGCCAGCCTGGTGAGTGTGTGGATGTGCTGCGGGAGCGAGGCATCGTTACCGTGAAGGGCAATCATGACTCCATGGTGGCCGACGGCATTCCTGCGGGGGACGATGTGGGCATCACCATGGCCATGATGTGGGACTGGACTGAGCAGGCGCTGACGACGGATCAACGTCAGTGGCTAAGAGAGCTGCCCATGACGCTTGAGCATCCAGATTTTCAGGCGGTGCATGCCACGCTGAAGAATCCCGCAGGGTGGGGCTATGTGCTCACGGCATCTCACGCATCCGCGCACTTCATGCATCAGCAGAGGCCGCTTTGCTTCATTGGTCACTCGCACTGGCCGGCCTTCTGGGTGGCAGGAGAGACTGATGAGCGGAGCATCACGAGCCTGGAGAGCATCGACATGGCACTCAAACAACTGGTGAATGTCGGCTCTGTGGGGCAGCCGCGTGATGGGGATGAAAATGCCTGCTATCTGATCTACCGCCCCGAGCAGAAGGACGTGTGGTGGCGGCGTGTGCCCTATGACATTGCCGCCGCCCAACGTGCCATCGAGGAAGCAGGGCTCCCGATCAAGTTCGCGGACCGGCTGCGTTTCGGCAAGTGAGCTGTGTCACGGCCTGTTTGAAACACGTTCCCGGATTGTCAGAGTCATGGCCATCGTGTAACACAGACTCCATGCCAGCACCCCAAACTCCCATCAGCCTTCGCCGTCTGTTTGATGAGATTGGCACCGTCGACCAGGTCGGCATCGAGGAGCGTGTGGCGAAGCATACCACGCGCAGCCTGAAGAAAAAGTCGAAGGTCTTTGGTCTGCGGCTCGCGGTGACGATGGTGGACCTCACCACGCTGGAGGGCAAGGACACGCCAGGGAAGGTGGCCTCCCTCTGCCAGAAAGCACTGTGCCCGCATGATGAAGGGGACATTCCACCGACCGCGGCCGTGTGCGTTTATCCATCGATGGTTAGGCATGCGCGAAAGCATGTGGGCGGCACTCAGGTGAAGATTGCTTCGGTGGCCACGGCTTTCCCATCAGGCCAGGCGCCGCTGAAGACCAGGCTCGCGGAGGTTCGTGCGGCAGTGGCCGATGGCGCGGATGAGATCGACATGGTGATCAATCGCGGCGCGTTTCTTTCCGGAGAGTTCGGTTTGATGCAGGACGAGATCGCCGCGGTGGTGGAGGCCTGTGGCAAGGCCACGCTGAAGGTCATTCTCGAAGTCAGCGAACTGGAGACCTATGACAACATCCGCGCCGCCAGCTTCCTGGCCATGCGCGTGATCCGCCCGGGTGATTTCATCAAGACCAGCACAGGCAAGACGAACTCCAACGCCACCTTGGGCAACAATCAGGTCATGCTGGAGGCCATCCGTGATCACTACCTCGCCACGGGCGTGCCGATCGCGATGAAGCCTGCGGGCGGCATTCGCACGGCCAAGCAGGCATTACACTTCCTCATCGCCGTGAAGGAGACGCTCGGTGACGAATGGCTGAACAACCGGCGCTATCGTTTCGGTGCCTCAGCTCTTTTGAACGACCTTGTCCGCCAGCTCGAAAAGGAGCGCACGGGTGCTTACCAAGCTCCCTGGAACTTCAGCGAAGCCACGGAAGGATATTGAAAACGCTTTTTGTTATGCCTAAAACGCCATCCAAGACCACGGCGAAGACCCATCCCGCACGCGAGCTCGTCTTTGGCGATCTCTGGGAGTATGATCCTGCGCCGGAGACGGCGGATCCGAAGATGAAGAAGAAGTATGATCTCTTCATCAATGGTGAATTTGTGCCCGCGAAGTCCGGGAAGTATTTCCCCACGATCAATCCGGCGGATGAGACGAAGATCGCGGACATCGCACTGGCGGGCGCGAATGATGTGGATGCGGCCTGCAAGGCGGCGCAGAAGGCCTTCACCCATGTTTGGAGCAAGACGTCCGGCCAGGAGAGAGGGAAGTATCTGTATCGCATCGCCCGGCTGCTGCAGGATCATGCGCGGGAGTTTGCCATTGCCGAGACGCTGGATGGCGGGAAGCCGATCAAGGAATCTCGTGACTTCGATGTGCCGATGGCTGCGGCGCATTTCTTTTATCATGCCGGTTGGGCGGACAAGCTGGAGTTTCTGGCGCCAGGCAGGAAGCTCTCGCCACACGGGGTGGTGGGGCAGGTGATCCCGTGGAATTTTCCGCTGCTCATGCTCGCGTGGAAGATTGCTCCAGCGCTTGCCACCGGGAACTGCGTGGTGCTGAAGCCTGCGGAGACCACCAGCATCACCGCGCTGAAGTTTGGCGAGATCTGCCAGGAGGCGGGTCTGCCGAAGGGGGTGGTGAACATCGTCAGCGGTGCGGGTGAGACCGGCGCCGCCGTGATCAATCATCCGCTCACGACGAAGGTGGCCTTCACCGGCAGCACGGAGGTCGGAAAGCTGATCATGCGCAGCCTCGCAGGCACGGAGAAGAAGATGACGATGGAGCTGGGTGGCAAGGCCGCGAACATCGTCTTCGATGATGCGCCGCTGGATCAGGCGGTGGAGGGCATCGTGAATGGCATCTTCTTCAATCAAGGCCACGTCTGTTGCGCGGGCTCCCGCCTGCTGGTGCAGGAAAGTGTGGCGGATGAAGTGCTGGCGAAGCTGAAGCGGCGCATGGCCGTGCTGCGTGTGGGAGACCCCATGGACAAAAACACGGACATCGGTGCCATCAACAGCCGCGAGCAGCTGGAGAGGATCACCGCGCTGGTGAAGAGCGGTGTGGATGAAGGCGCGGAGCTGCACCAGAGCGCGTGCAAACTGCCGACGAAGGGTTTCTTCTTCCGCCCCAGTGTCTTTGCGAATGTGAGCATGAGCCACCGCATCGCACGCGAGGAGATTTTCGGTCCGGTGCTGAGCATCCTGACCTTCCGCACGCCTGAGGAAGCCGTGGAGAAGGCGAACAACACTGCCTATGGTTTGAGTGCGGGTGTGTGGACCGATAAAGGCAGCCGCATCCTGAAGATGAGCACCTTGTTGAAGGCCGGCGTCGTCTGGGCCAACACCTACAACAAGTTCGATCCCGCCAGCCCCTTCGGCGGCTACAAGGAGAGCGGCTTCGGAAGGGAAGGCGGGAAGCAGGGTTTGTTAGATTATCTTAAAATTAGTTAGACCTCGGCCATGAATGACGAATGAGTAAATCCGAATGACGAAAGAACTCTCAATCTCGAATGCCGAAAGGGTGACATGCCCATCGGGGAGTGCTTCGGCAGATCATTTGGAATTCGTCATACTTTCGTCATTCGTGCTTACTCATTCGTCATTTCCCATATCGTTCGTTCCATGACCCGAATCCACATTACCAAGACCCCGAAGTGCTACGTCGGTGGAGCCTTCATCCGCAGTGAGAGCGGGCGCGTGACGGAGCTGCGTGATTCCGAGGGAGGATTCCTTGCGAACATCCCTCAGTGCACGCGCAAAGATCTGCGCAATGCGGTGGAGGCTGCGGCGAAAGCAGGGCCGGGCTGGGCGAAGCGGTCGGCCTTCAATCGTGGACAGATCTTGTATCGCCTCGCGGAGATGATCGAGGCGCGTGGTAATGAGCTCCGGGATGCTCTCGTCATGGGTGGAGCCAAGGGCGGCGATGCAACTCGCGAGGTCACGACCGCGATTGATCGCATCGTTCATTACGCGGGCTGGACGGACAAGTATGAGCAGGTGCTCGGCAGTGTGAACCCCGTGGCGTCCGCGCATTTCAACTTCACCGTGACGGAGCCGGTGGGGATCATCGGTGTCATCGCCCCTGATGCTTCGCCGCTGCTGGCGCTGGTCTCATTGATCCTGCCGGCGATCACAAGCGGCAACTGCGTGGTGGCCCTGGCGAGCACGACACAGCCCTATCCAAGCATCTTGTTAGGGGAGATGCTGGCCACAAGTGATCTTCCTGGCGGTGTGGTGAATCTGCTGACAGGTTTTCGCCACGAACTGATCCCGACCTTTGCCACCCATGAGCATTTGCGTGCACTGAGCGGTGTGGTGAATGCAGATGACCGCAAGACTCTGCGGCTCGGCGCGGCTGAGAGTGTGAAGCGCGTGCATCTGCTGAAGGCCGAGGAGACCATCGACTGGTTCGCGGACGGCAGGCAGGGCGTGGAGGAGATCCGGGCGCTGGTGGAGTTTAAGACGACGTGGCATCCGGTCGGTGCGTGATTCGGTATATCCGAATGACCTGTTTTTGTTAGGTCGTGGCGCTCCGCGACTTCGTGATCATCTCACCTCACAGCAAATGCAGTCTGGTAAGATCCTGAGTGTCCACCAAGCCAACTGGCCGACGTTCGGCATCCAGGACAACGAGGTCGTCGATGCGGACTTTTTCGAGCGTGGCCAGCACTTCAGCGGCGAGCTTGTCTGCCTGGATGCTGATCGGGTTCCGCGTCATGAAGCCGGAAACCGGCAGATCGGAGATGGCGTGGTTCCTTTGGAAGGCGCGGACGAAGTCGCCATGCGTGAAGACGCCGGCGAGAGTGCCGTCGGCATTGGCCACGATGGCGGCACCGGCGCGGGCTTTGGTCATGGCCTCCAGGGCCTGGCTGACCGTGCAGTCCGGCTGGACGAGGGCGAGCTGCTCTCCCGAGCGCATCACATCCGAGACGCGGGTGAGCAAGGCGCGGCCGAGCGAGCCGCCGGGGTGCAGTTTGGCAAAGTCCTCCGCCTGGAAACCGCGGGCTTCGAGGAGGACCATGGCGAGCGCATCACCCAGCACGAGCATGGCGGTGGTGCTGGAGGTGGGGGCGAGATTCAGCGGGCAGGCTTCCTTGCTGACCTGCACGTCCAGCACATGGTCGGCATGGCGGGCGAGGGTGGAGCTGAGCCCGCCGGTCATGGCGATGATCGGCAGATCCAGGCGCTTCAGGTGGGGCAGGAGGGAGAGCAGTTCCGTGGTTTCGCCGCTGTAGCTGAGGAGCAGGGCAATGTCTCCTGGATCAATGACGCCGAGATCGCCGTGCAGGGCATCACCCACATTCAGGCAGACTGTGGTGGCACCCGTGCTGTTCAGCGTGGCGGCGAGCTTCTGGCCGATGTTGCCGCTCTTACCGACCCCGCAGACGATGATCTTGCCGCGCTTTTCCAGCGCACGCAGCAGCGTCGCGATGGCTGAGGCGAAGGAGTCGCCAATGCGCGTTTGCAGGCTCTCCAGCTCTTCGATCTCGATGCGGATGGTGCGGCGGGCTTGCTCAGGGTAATTCATTCAATCAGTCGTGGGGCGGAGCGTAGCGCAATGATCCGCCGCGCGCAAAACGCAAACGAGACCAAGTCTGCATGCCCAGGCAAGACGGGACGTCTGAATGAAGCGTCCACTCCCCAAACAAAACAGCCTCAGAACTGGAGTTCTGAGGCTGCTCTGAAAACGTTCGCAGTGTGATCTTAACGACGACGGCGGAAGAGCAGACCGACCAGGCCAAAGCCCAGCAGCATCATGCGGGAAGGCTCGGGGACCGGGCCTGCCGTAAAGCTGTAGCTCGCGTTCTTCGGAGCGTCTCCAGGACCAGATGTGCCGACGAAGGGTGCGCTCAACTCGACCGAAGGGCCAGCTGTTGGAATGACAAACGATGGATCCGTGTAGAATCCATAGTAGGGACCTCCAGCAGAGGCTGTATCAAACCACATGATTCCGAACCGGTAGCTTGATGCACCGGTGAACACACCTGGCAAGAGACCTTGCAGCTCGCTCTGGGTAGGCACGCCAGTCAATGATCCAATAGCACCAGCACCACCCGCATCTGCACCACTCGCACTGATGGATGCGACTGTCGTATTGCCGGAACTTGCAGTGTAGAAGTAGTCATTTGTGGCGCCCCCGCCGATCAGCGAGAGGTTCACTGGTGCACCGACCGTGGCGCCGGTGTTGAAGGAGGCGTAGTTGCCTTCCGAAAACCCGTTGGTGCCGCTGTCGATGACAATGCCATACCTCATACCAGACACAGCAGTACCACCATTGTTGAGGAAGCCAATGGCTCGAGCACCAGTGCCGCTGAACGAGATGGTCACAGTCGCTTCGGCAAAAGATGCGAAGAGTGCAACTGCACTGAAAGCTAAAATTTTTTTGAATGTCATAGTAGAGTCGACCTCTATCTTGTGTTGGGCTTACTGCAGGTAGGCCGGGATTTTGTTCCACACCAAAGAATTTGCGGTGCCGGTGGCAGCGCGACGGTAGATGTAGCCGAAACCAGGCTGGAGGGTTGTCTGATAGTTGGCGACTTGACCAAAGTTGATGTCGTCCTCCCACTCGGTGCCGTTCCAGGTAAACTGAACGGAGTTACCTTTATTGATGCCTGGAAGTGAGTTGTCGAAGCCCAAAATTTTATCACCAACGGCAACCGGGAAGTTGAGGAAATTTGCGGTCTGTTGAGGGACTGCCACCGTCGGATCACCCACAGTGCTCAGCTTTTCAGGAACAGGCGACATGAAGCCAATAGCAATATCTTGAGCCACATTGTTGGACTTGGTGGCCAGACGGGTCCGATGCTTAGACATGGGCACGCTGCCAACGAAGGACAGGCTCATTGTAGTGTTGCCATTATTGCGGATGATGAACCCGCTGCCGAAGTCCAGAACAGCATGCGTGGCGTCCTGGCCGAAATTGATATCATCTTCCCAACTACCAGGAGTCGTGCAGGTATACTGCTCACTGTTACCGACGTTGATGCCAGCATTGGCATCTTGGAAGCCAAGAAACTGAGATCCGGCAGCCGCATTAGTGCCAAACAGCGCAGATGGAGTCCAATAAGGCATGACGTCAATCTGATCCGACTGGGCTGTCAGGGGGCCTGCGCCATCTGGATCAACGGGAGCTGCCACCGTTCCGATTCCCGTCAGATCATCACTCGCAGCAAGAGTCACGGTCAGCGTATTGTTGCTGTTCGCGGTGACACGACCCACCAAGCCCTCCTTGGCACCGCTGGCGATCTGGACGGCGTAGGTCTTGTTGGCCGTCACACCAGGAGCAAAGGCATTGGCCGTCCAGCCTGGGGTGCCAGCGACGGTGATAACGTTGCCAGAAATCGACTGGATGACGCCTTTGAACTCGGCTGCACGATTCAATGGCACAGCAAGAATAGCATCCGAGTGAGCAGGGACCGTTACGCTGACAAATCCCACAGGGTCGGTTTCAGCGGCGAAGGCAGGGGAGAGGGCCAGCGCTGCGAGAAGGGTAGCGAGTTTGGTCGTTTTCATGGAGAGAAGATTTTGAGGGACAATGGTATAAACCCCGAATTGGGGCAATCGTTACTGATTTTTTGTGACGGTGTCGAGACGATATTTGTTCTGGTGCTACCAGTGGGTGATGAAGTTTAAGCTTCAAGGAGGCCGATACGAGGGGAAATCAGGCCTTTTGGCCGATTGACCAGACGCAGCTCCCATGCCGATCTCCGCCCGTTTCTGACGCAGAAAGGCGATTCTCAGGGTCTTTTGGTTGTATTAAGAGTATTGCTTGGACCCCTGTCGCGGACAGCAGGAGGAGTAAGCGGAAGACCGGTGGGCATAGCCTGACACGCATTGTCTTGACGTTGAGGAGGTTGGTTTGATAAACGTGAAAAATATCTGCTGGAACAACCAAGCCCGGTTTCCGCAGTTCAAGCGCTCCAACCCCGCTCTCCTACCTTTCCATGCGTGCTTTTTTGCGCCCTGCCGCGCCAACCCTTCTTTGTGCGATCGTGTCTTTGGCAGGTTTTTCGCCTCTTTGGGCAGACACGGACTACTACAGCACAGGGCCGGGAGCGGGAAGCCCCGACACGCTGTGCGATGTGTGGCAGGGCCTCTACAATGGCTGGGGCCTGGCGCCGAATGCTGACACGGACTTTGACGGGGCCTCCAACTACGTGGAGTCGGTGGCGGGCACGGATCCGCGCAATCCGAATGATGTGATCAAGGTGGGGAACACCGCCGTCACCAGCACGACGGTGACGTTCACCTTTGATGCGGAAAAGGGGAAGCGTTATCGCATCCTGAGCGATGCGGTGTCTCCGACGGGCACCTTTGCCACGGTGGAAACACATCTTTCGCCAGTGAACGGAGCCTCCCAGTTCATCCCGAGCACGAGCAATCCCACGCAAACCATCACGATCACGAAGTCCGGCGGGAGCAAGTTTTACAAGATCGAAACCACGGACTGGGACAGTGATGGCGACGGGGTCAGTGACTGGGCGGAAGGGCAGCTGGGCATGAACCCCGCCCTGGCGAGCTCGACCGGCAATGGTGCCTCGGACGGTGACACGCTGCACTCTCTGCTGTCCCTGACGGTGGAGTCCACGGCCAATGGCTACGAAAAAGAGGACAAGACGGCGAGTTCCCCGGTGCCGACTCCCGGCAAGCTCCGGCTGGTACGCAGCTACGGCACGATGGCTCTGAGCGGCATCGGCATGAACGGGGCGGCAGGGGCCACGGACATCACCAAGGCCAGCGCTTCTGCCGGTGACTATACGCTCAGTACGGTGAACATTCCGGCCGGGGCCGGTGTTCCGGGCACCCCTTATGAGGTTGCCATCACGCCGGTGCAGGACAGCACAGACGAGGTGCCCGAGGCTGTGAAGGTGACCTTGGATCTTCCCGGGACGTCCAATGTCCCCGGTCCGTCTGGAACGCTGACCATCGGCGATGCCAACCCCGCGAATGCTGAGAACACGCAGCTCTATGTGGCCTACCTGGGACATGAGTCTGGCGCGGCGACGACGGCCACCGGTTATGCCACGGCCATCGTGAATGGTGACAACACCAGCGCTTCCATCTCCGTGGTGTTCAACAACCTCTCCTCGGTGCAGAACACCGCTTACGTCCGCGAAGGCACGACCAATGACCTGGCCCCGGCGCTTCCCACCGGTCAGGTCTCGGGGTTTACTTATCTCATTGAGGACAAGCCCGGGCATTATTCGACGGACCAGGCTTTCCTGACTGCCCTTGTGGCCGGCCAGATCGGCTGCGCTGTCTCTTCCGCCAATTTTTCGGACAAGGAGATCTTCGGTCTTTTCAATAAGGCCTCGGGCTCGACGACCTTCAACCCGAACGCGCCTTCGCTGGTGGCACCGGACGCTGGAACCTCCGGCTTCCAGATCGTGACGGAGGAGCAGATCGAGCGAGACATCTGGCGGTTCATGTCCCAGTGCACCTGGGGCGGCACGACGGCCATGTATGACCAGATCCGCGCCAAGGTGACCACGCGTGTGAATGCGCTGGGTGCCGGCCCGACGGCCCAGGCAGCCACCAATGCTTATCTCCTGGGCCTGACAGACTGGCTGGACGACCAGATGAACTCCACGCTGACGCCGACCGTGAACTTCCAGACGCTGGTGATGGCGGGAGACAATGAGGACTTCATGCTGCGCGGCAACAAGCCGATCCATTACGCTGCCGATCCGCAGATCAACGGCGCCCGCTACACCGTGACCTATGATGCGGCGGGCAATCCCACTTTCGGCACCACGGCGGACAACAACACGACGAGCAACAACTACCCGATCGATGGCCCGAACCGGCGCCGTGAGTGGTGGGGGATGATTTTGCAGTCAAAGGACCAGGTGCGCCAGCGCTTTACCCAGGCGCTGAGCGAGATTCTCATCATTTCCGAGGCGGACCAGACCTGCGCCACCCGGCACTACGGCACCGCCAATTTCTGGGACATGCTGGCCGCAGGTGCTTTTGGCAAGTATCGCAACCTGCTCTCGCAGGTGAGTTACAACCCGATGATGGGTTTCTACCTCTCCAGCTTCAACAACCGCATGACCTATGACGCGGGCGGCGGGCTGATCGTGAGTCCTGATGAGAACTATGCGCGTGAAATCATGCAGCTCTTCTCCATCGGCCTGATCCTGCGGCATCCGGACGGCAGCCTGGTGCTGGATTCCTCAGGCCTGCCCATCCCCACCTATGATCAGACGGACATCACCGAACTGGCCCGCGTGATGACCGGCTTCACCCATGGGGCGCAGCATGCAGCCAGCTACTACGCGGCTTATAGCAATACGTCACTGCTCGCCAATCCCTCCACCTCCACGCGCACCAGCGGTCTCATCCTGTTCAACGGCTCCTCGGCGACCAACACCTGGTTCACGGCCCAGAACGGCCATCTTTTCTGGCCGGCACCCTGGGTCTATCCGATGAAGGCCATCGGCCGCATCGCTTCCACGCAGTATCATGACTTTGGCGCCAAGACTCTGCTCGCCGGCAAATCCGGTGAGTCGGTCATTCCGGCGCAGACCATCACAAGCATGACGGATGCGCAGACGCACGCTGCGGCGGATGTGGACCTGGCACTGGCGCACAACTGCCTCGCAGGAGATCCAGCCTCCAACACGGCCTACAACGGTCACCAGAACACGCCGGTAAACATTTCCCGCTGGCTCATCCAGCGCCTCGTCACCTCGAATCCGTCCGCAGGCTATGTCTACCGCGTGCAGAAGCGTTACCGGGACACGAACGGCAACCTCGGCGAGGTGTTGAAAGCTATTTTGTTAGACTACGAGTCACGCTCTCTCCAGCTTTCGGACAGCTCCATCTCGCATGGCAGGGTGAAGGAGCCGATCGTGGCTTTCGCGGCGACTTTGCGCGCTTTCCGCGCCTTCTCCGGCGCACCGATGTCCATCCTCGCGCAGGACACCGGTTTCACGGATGGTGACAGCCCGCTGCCCAAGGGCTATCCAGGCACGGAACTGGCCAAATACTCGACGGACAACACGAATCCGCCCTCGCTGCCTGCGGGCTGGGCCACCGGGCCGTTCCGCTTTCGTTTCAACGACCTCACGGGAGCCATCGGCCAGAGTCCGCAGCGCGCTCCTTCCGTCTTCAACTGGTTCCTGCCTGACTACATCCTGCCGGGGCCCATGGCCGAGGCGGGCTTGTTTGCTCCGGAACTGCAGATCAGCACCGAGGCCAACGTGGTGGCCAAGGTGAACACTCACTACAACTTTACTTGGTCGAATCTGGTGGGCATGTCCACCCAGCCGGGCTCGGATGCCAACATCTCCGACTTCCTGCTGAACAACAACTTCGCCACACCTGCGGTGCGCTTTTCACTCGATGGCGGCGCCACCTTCATCAACTCCCTCACCTTCACCTCGGCGAACTGGAACACTCCCCAGACACTGACTGTCGTGGCGGCCAACACGGCGCCCAATCTTTCCAGTGTGGAGAACAGCCGGCTGCGCTTCACCGTCGCCGGCACTGGTTCTGGCTTCGACAGCATTCCCACCACGCCGGTGGACATCAGTTACACGGACAATACTGCGCCTAATGAGGGCATTCTGGCTCTGCACAGCAGCTTCAGCACCTGGGTGCAGGAAGGCGGCAATACGGACACGGTCACCGTGCGCCTCCAGTCTCCTCCACCCACCGGCAGCAGCGTCACCGTGAACGTGGCCTCCACCAGTTCCCAGGCTTCAGCATCACCTTCTTCGTTGAGCTTTGACTCCACCAACTGGAACACCGACCAGACAGTGACGGTGACCGCTGTGCAGGATGTGGTCAGCGAGACCGCAGGCACGGCGAATGACACGCTGACATTCACCAGCGTCAGCAGCATCGGCGCCTGGAACAGCCTAACCACTTCTCTGCCTGTCAATGTGGTGGACAATGATGACGGTGCCAACAGTTACGGCATCCTCGTCACGGAGACCGGCGGCAGCACGGCTGTGACTGAGAACAACACGTTTAACGTCGCAACAGCAGGCATCGTGGACAGCTTTAACATTGTGCTGACGAAGCTGCCGAGCGCCACTGTCACGGTCACCATCACGCAGTCCACCACCACGGGCACGCAGCTCATGATGAACACCACCACGGGGGGCACGACCTTTCAGACGGCGGCGGTCACCCGCACCTTCACCACGGGCAATTGGAATGTGGCCCAGGCAGTGCTTGTGCGTGGCAACCAGGAGACGACGACGGAAGGCAGCTACCCGGCCAATCCTTACCATTACGGCACTCTCGCCATCACCGCTTCCGGTGGCAACTACACCGCCGTGCCGGCGCAGGTCGTCACCGTGCCTGTCACGGACGACGACAACCGCGTTATCATGGCGCACGCGGGCAACAACGAGACGCGAGTTGTGGAAGGCGCCACATCTGGCGCGGGTGTGGACACCATCCAGGTCTCTCTCCGCTTCGCTCCGACCGGGGGTGCCAATGTGGTCGTCAACCTTGGTTCCAACAGCATCATCTGCGAGCCTGCGAACCTGACCTTCACTCCCGCGAACTATGCCACGCCGCAGACCGTCAATGTCCGCGCGGCAGATGATGCGCTGAGCCAGGGCCTGCGCCGCGCCTGGTATCCCAATGTGCTTCCCTCCAATGCCACTGCCACTGCAACCCAGACGGGCGGAGTGGTGACGGCCACCAGCATCACCGCTGCAGGGGCTGGCTATATGACTCCGCCGAATGTCACGTTCAGTGCGCCGACCTCGGGCACCACGGCTACGGGCTTCTGCACATTAAATGCCACGGGCGGCATCGCCAGCATCGTCATTGCCAATCCAGGCTCTGGATACACCGGCAATCCTACCGTCACCTTCAGTGTGGTGCCACCGAACGTGACGAACTCCAAGATCATCGCCAGCGCCACGAGCGAGGGTATTCTCGACACCACGTATAACAATATTTGGTCAGCCACGCACACGGGTCTGGATGTGACCATCGTTGACAATGACATGGCTGCGGTTTCCATCACGCAGTCCGGCGGTTCCACCACGGTGGTGGAAGGTGGTGCCACGGATGATTTCACAGTCGCCCTCACCCAGCAGCCGACCTCTGACGTGACGGTGACGCTGACTCCTTCCACTCAGGCCACCTGCTCAGTGAGCACTCTCACTTTCACTTCTGCCAACTGGAGCACGGGCCAGAATGTGACCGTCACAGCGCTGAATGACGCGACGGTCGAAGGAGATGTGGCGACCACCATCGGTGTGCTGGTGACCTCTTCCGACAGTGCTTACAAAGGTCTCAAGGCGAACGCGGTGGGAGTCATGGTCATCGACAATGACCTTGTGCCGCTCACCGTTGCTCATACCAATGTCTTCACCGGTGTTTCAGAAGGTGGCACGGCAGGCACGGGAGGAACTCCCAACGTCTCTGACACCTTCACCGTCGCCCTGCCGAAGACTCCCACGGCCAGCGTCACGGTGACGCTGATTCCAGATGCGCAGATCTCTGTGTCGCCCACCACGCTGACCTTCACCACCACCAACAGCGGCACCGCGCAGACCGTGACTGTCACGGCCGTGGATGATGCCGCGGCCGAAGTCACGCCGCACAATGGCATGATCCGCTTTGCGGTCAGCAGCGCTGATCCTTTCTACAACAATCCCGCGCATCTGCCGGTGTTCGTGCCGGTCAAGGATAATGACTCCGCTGGCTTCAGCATCGTGGAAAGCAGCGGCAACAGCACGCCGACCGAAGGGGGCACGGATTCCCACACCCTCGTCCTCACGAAACAGCCGCCCTCCGGCCAGAATGTGGTCATTGATGTGACCTCGGCAGCTTCCGCTGACCTGCTGGTAAGCTCCTCCGCCACCTTCACCGGTTCCAATGTCACAAGCGGCAGCCCCACGGCCACGATGACGTCCACAGCGGGTCTGCTTCCGGGCATGTTCATCAGCGGCACGAACATCGCTGGCGGCGCGACCGTCAGCTCGGTCACGAACAGCACCACGTTTGTGATGAGCGCCAATGCCTTGGGCACCAGTACCAACATCACCATCACGGCCACCAGCCTGCCTGCGGCCACCGCGCGGCTGACGTTTACCAATGCCAACTGGAACACCACCCAGACGATCACCACGGTCGCGGTAGCAGACATGGTCACGGAGGGGCGCGAGGTCGCCACCATCAGTCACGCCATCGAAACCACTCTCACCACGGACGACACCTTTGACGCGGTGCCAGCCCAGACGGTGAACTGCTTCATCACCGACCAGCACCGCCGCAACGAGAGCCTCATCATGATCCAGAGCGGCGGCTCCCTGGGCAGCAATGAAACCGTGATCAGCGGTGGCAACACTTATGTGACCGAGGGGGATCCAGCCACTGACAGCGTGGACATCTATCTCTCCAATGCGCCGCAGTCCCAGGTGATCGTCACCCTCTCCGCCAACTCCCAGATGAGTTTTGACAAGCCCACGCTCGTCTTCACTCCCGCGAACTGGAGCGTTCCCCAGACCGTGCAGATCAGTGCTGTCGACGACACCATCAACGACACCTATGCCATTCTCGGGACCACGCTGACCCAGGCGGCGCAGGGGCAGACGCTCACCGCCACCGCCAGCTCGGGTGATTCCGCGTTCTTCGGTCTCACCGCCACCGCCACGGTGAACATTCTCGACAACGAGTCCCCCGCTGTGAAGATCGTGCAGACTGGCGGCATCACCACCACGACCGAGGGTGGGACGGGTGGCTCGAACATCGACACCTACACCGCCGAGCTGACCACGCCGCCCAATGGTGATGTGGTGGTCCGGGTGACCAGTGCCAGCACGACCGCCGGTCAGACAGTGTCCCCGGCAGCACTCACCTTTAACTCCGCCAACTGGAACGTGCCGCAGACCGTCACGGTGACAGTGGTCAATGACACGACCGTGGAGGGGAATCACCGCTCCAGCATCACTCACGCCATCCGCTCTGCCGTGGTGATCCCGCTGGTGAACTCCGCCACGACGAACGGCAACGCCACGGTGACTGTCCCGAATGTCGGCGGCCTCTTCACCGGCATGGTGGTCGCCGGTCCCGGCATCCCGCTGAACGCCACCATTTCGTCCATCAATACCACGACGAACACCTTCGTGCTCAGCTCCAATGCCACCGCGACAGCTTCGGGTGTTGAGCTGGCCGCCTACGGCACCACGCCAGATTCCACGGGCGCAGTGCTGCTGCTGACCAGCGGTGTCACCACCAGCGGCGGCACCACCATCACCTGTGCCAGCACAGGCGGGCTGCTCCCGGGCACGTTGCTTTACGGCACGGGCATCCCGGCAGGAGCAAAGGTGGCGAGCGTGACGAACGCCACCACTTTTGTCGCCAGTGCCGCTGCCACGGCCAGCGGTTCAGGACTCACTCTGGCGGCCATCACCGCCACCACGGACACCTCGGGGTATCGCAAGGTGCTAACCAATGGTGTGACCACTGCCGGCAGCACGGCCGTCACGGTGGACAGCACGGCGGGGCTTGCCGCAGGCATGAACATCTTTGGTCCTGGCATCACGAACGGCACCACCATTTCCTCAATCAGCAGCACGAACACCACGACGCTGACCTTGAGCGCTGCCGCCACCGTCAGCGGCAGCGGACTGAGTCTTCTGACCACCATCGCCGGCATTCAGACGGTCGTGGACAACATCACCGACAATGACAACCGCATCATCATCGGTGTGACGGGCAATGACACGCGGGTGCATGAGGACAGCACGGCAGGAGACACCTATTCCGTGGTGCTGCGCAGTGCTCCGACGCAGAACGTCACCGTCACGCCGGTCGCCTCTTTCAACAATGTCGCGAGCGGCAGCGCCGCCACCACCTTCGCTGCCCAGGGGCTGAGCATCAGCCCGGCCTCCATGACCTTTACCTCGGCCAACTGGAGCACCCCTCAGACCTTCACGCTTTCCGGCGCTGACAACAGTGTGAATGCCGAACGTGCCCGCACGGTCACGATCTCCCACACCAGCGCCAGCTCGGACTCCAACTTCAACAGCCAGACCATCCATCAGGTCGCTGTGAGCGTGCTGGCCAAGGACGATCTGCGCGTGCTTTTGATCGACAATCCTAGCGGTCATGAGAATGGCAACACCAGCACCTACCGGCTGGCCTTGAGTCGTGCCCCTGCTGCTGACGTCAACTTTGCCTGCACGGCGAATGCGCAGCTTCAGCTTGCCCCGCCGGTGCCTTCGGGCGGCACGCTTGTTTACGGAAGTTCTGCGAATCTCACCTTCACTCCCTCGAACTGGAACACGTTCCAGACGGTCACTCTTCGTCCGGTGGATGATACCTTGGTGGAACTGCTCTACAACACGGGCAGCGGCTATCTGCACACCGGTGGCGTCTCTCATGCCGTCACCAGCAGTGACCCGGCCTTCAATGGCCTTCCGGGTGGCATCGCGCTCATGACGATCACCGACAATGAAACGCCTGCGGTGCGCATCCTGCCCAGCGGAGGCAGCACGCTGCTCACGGAAGGCGGAGCCACTGACACTTATGATGTCGTGCTCAACACTGCGCCGACTGCCAATGTGACGATCGGCATCTCCACGGATGCACAGGTCACAGCTGACAAGGCCAGCCTCACCTTCACCAGCGGCAACTGGAGCACTCCGCAGACCGTCACGCTGACAGCGGTCAACGACGCCGCTGTCGAGGGCAGCCATTCAGGTGTTGTCACTCACGCGAATGCCGTCAGCACCGATGCCAACTTCACCTTTCTGCCGGTGCCTCCGGTCACCGCCTCCATCACGGATAATGAAGGTGCGCAGCTTGTGGTCACTCAGAGTGGTGGTAACACCGCTGTGGTCGCAGGTGGCGCCCATGATACCCTCACCATCGCGCTCAACCAGGCTCCGACCGCCAACGTTACCGTCACGCTTGTGCCGCCGATGTACATCGTTCCCGTGCCGCCTCACGCTAAAAACTGGGGCTACTACACCACCGACCTGTCAGGCTCGAACCAGCAGAAGGAGCGTGTCGTGCTCGACTACACCGAGTGGAACCTGCTTTACCGCACGACCTTTTACGCCAGCCTGGCCACTGCTTATGGCGGCAGTGGCAACATCCCTGCCCAGCCAAGTGATGTGAGCATCCAGAACGCTCATTGGGTGGCGACGAAGGCCCTTGTGGACAAAGGCGATCTCTGGTTCTCCGGAGGTACTCTCAAGGCCCGGTTCCCGACCTTGATCGAGCCTAACCAGGCACCGCCTGTGCCGCTGCCGGCGCTGAATGCGCGCCAGGCTCTCATGGACTGCATTTACAATCTGAGCGGCGGCAACACCAACACCAGCATCAACCGCTACCTCCCCCAGGTCACCTACGATCCGAAGAATCCGCCAGCTGGCACCTTCCATGACGAGGTCCGCGACCGTTGCCGCTGGACTGGCTACCTGATGAGCACCGTGATGAGCGGTTATGTGGCCCACTAAGCGCCCTCGTCCGAACCGTGACCTCAAATTGAAAATTTCAAGCTTCTCCGCCCGCCATGAACATCTTCCTCAAGAAAACTGAAGACCGCAGCAAGCCGAACCGCCGCGACTTTCTGGTGCAGTCCACCGCCGCTTCGCTGGGTCTGACCTCCGTCATCAACAGTCTGGCCCAGCTCAAGCTGATCGGCAGCGCCGCAGCTTCAGGAGCGGGAGACTACAAAGCTCTGGTCTGCTTCTTCCTCAACGGCGGCAATGACTCCAACAACCTGCTCATTCCTGCCACCTCAGGTCCTGCGCGAACGGACTACCAGAACGGCCGTGGCGTCCTGTCCATCACGGATGCCGAGTTTGACTACACGCCGGCCAATGCCACCAACGGCTACTGGAACGGCTCCAGCATCTCCACCTCCGCCGTCTCCAGCCGCATCACCCCTCAGAATGCTGCCAGCGCGTATGAACCCACGAACCGCACGGCAGGATATCTGAGTGGCGGCCTGGCCCTGCATCCCGGAGCGTATCCCCTGAAAACGTTGTTCGATTCTGATGACCTCGCCTTCATCTGCAATGTGGGCACGCTGATCGGGACCACCTCTGTCACGCGGGCGAACTTCAACACCCTGCCCGCGGCCGCCAAACCACCGCAGCTTTTCTCCCACAGCGATCAACAGGTTCAGTGGCAGTCTTCGCTGCCCGACCAGCCCTTCAGTCGTGGCTGGGGCGGCAAGATCGCCGATCTCCTGGCTGGCCTGAACAGCGGGGATCTCTCGATGTCGGTGTCCATCGCGGGCGTGAACAGCTTCCAGGTGGCCTATGATCAGCCGGCTTATTTCATGAATTCCGCCGGAACCGTCAGCGCTCTCAGCGGACTCACCGGTGGCTCTCCCTCCACCAGCTACGGTGGCGCGCTGCGGAACGTGAACCTGCAGCCCACCTACTCCAATCCGCAGAGCCTGCCGGGTAACAAGTACAACCCGCTGGCGGCCCTCAGCTCCGGGGCGGATCCTCTGGCCGCCACCAACTACCAGCACACTGCGGCAGGGTGGAGGCTGCGCGCCATCGAGCAGATGATGGCCCTGCAGCACGCCTCGCTTTTCGACAACGGTTACAACGGAGCGCCTGAGAATGCGCGCATCACCGAGGGGCTGGTGGGCAACGCCCTGGCGCAGACGCTCAACGCCGACGCCTCCTCCACGATGGATGTGCATTTCAACAACTGGTTTCCTAACAATCTTTACAATCCGCGCATCCCGGACATCGCCAGCCAGATGCGCACGGTGGCCCGCTTGATCGCGGGGCGCAGCGCGCTCTCCAACACCCGCCAGATCTTCTTCGTGCAGCTCGGCGGCTGGGATACGCACACCTCCCAGATCCCGGGCACCACCGTCACAGGCCACTACAGCCTGGTGAACCAGATGTCCCGCTCCATCCGCGCCTTCAAGGATGCCATGGATGCCATCGGCATGTGGGACAAGGTGATGCTCTTCTCGGCCTCGGACTTCACCCGCACACTCACGCCTAACAAAAATGATGCCACGGGCGGTTCCGACCACGCCTGGGGCGGCCACATGTTTGTCACGGGAGGCGCGGTCAAGGGCCGGAACATCTACGGCAGGTTTCCGGATCTCACGATCAACGGTGGCATTGACTGCACGGGCAACCGCGGCCGCTGGATCCCCAGCACCTCCACCGACCAGGTCTTTGCCTCGATCGCCAAATGGTTTGGTTGTGCCGACGGACAGATCGGCACGGTCCTGCCTAACTTCACGCGCTTCCAGGCGGACCTCAGCACCGGCACGTTGAACAGCAAGAATCTGAACTTCATCGACTTCACGGTCTGAGGCGGGGCACCGCCCTTGTTTGCAGACGCGGGGCGGGGCATGCCCGTGCTCACAGCACGGTGTGATGGATTTCACTGTGCGGGATTGCCGTGCGGACGATTCATTCGTAGTCTCGTTCTGCCGTCTCCTGCCACCCTCGTTCCCGTGCCCATGCTTCCCAAACGTCCAGGCCCCTACATCATGACTCTGCTGCTGATCGTCCTCGTGGTGATCGTGGCATGGATGTTTCATGCGCTGAGCTCTCCAGAGTTGCAGGAGGCTTTGTCAAAGAAGACGGGCACTCCGCCGTCTCCCGGAACTCCGCAGCCGGTGGCTCCGGTCCAGGATCTGCCTGACGCAGCGCCGCCGGTGACACAGAATTTTTCCGCCGGCGGGGTGGATGTGGCCCTCCAGGCCAAGGCGGACGAGCTGCACAACGAGCAGAACCCTCCGCTCAGGGATCTGGAGATTGTGGCTGAGTTCCTGGAGACGTATGCCAAGGGCACAGGCGCGGCGCCGGTGGGGGATAATGCCGACATCACCGCTGCCATCACGGGGACCCAGTTTCCGGGGCAGAAGGCCCGTGTTTTCCCGCCAAATAACAAGGCGGTGCGCAAGGGCCAGATCGTGGACCGCTGGGGAGAGCCGCTGTGGTTCCACCCGAATTCGGGCAATTCCATGGAGATCCGCTCCGGAGGGCCGGACAAGCAGCTTTTCACTCCGGACGATATCATCCTGAATCCGAGCCCCGGCGGATTTGGCGCTACGCCTGCAGCTCCCCCAGGGACGTTGTAATAAGTTGGTCACCAACTCAGTGGAGGGTTGACCTCTATCACAAATTTTAGGTATTTTTGCGCGAAATTCGCAGCCTTTTTAAACCCCCTGGCTGTAGCCGCTCACCATGGTCTCACGCATTCGCCTTCTCTTTGCACTGCCCGCCGCCCTGCTCCTCCTGGGCTTCACGGTGCCTGCTGCACAGGCTCAGATCGTCGACAACTACTCCACGGGCCCTGGCGCTGGTTCGCCTGATGGGCTGGATGACCTTTGGCAATCCGTGTACAACGGCTGGGGCCTCGCTCCCGGTGGTGATGCGGACTTTGATGGATGCATCAACTCGGACGAGTGCATCGCTGGAAGCAATCCTTGGAAGGCCAATGATTGCCTGAAGGTCGGCAACATGGTGATCGGCGGCACCAACATCATCATGTATTTCGAGGCGAAGAAAGGGAAGGAGTATCAAGTCTGGGAGTCCACCTCACCTGGCGGACCTCTGCCCGGTGAGCCGGGCAGCTTGTGGGTGGAGAAGACCGGCGTCTCAAAGATCGCCGCCGCAACTGCCACGGACAGTCTGGTGTTTCCGAAGCCCGCTGGAGCGAGCCGGTTTTACCGCATCGAGTCCAAGGATCATGATGCTGATGGTGATGGTGTGTCTGACTGGGCTGAGGACAAACTGGGCAGCAATCCCAATCTGCCCGCGAGTCCTGGGAATGCCTCGGGTGGTGCAGCGAGCGACCTCGAGACCATGAAGTCTCTGCTCTCCCTCACGGCCACGCCTGGCGTGACGGAAGCTTATGAGAAGGAAGGCACGAATGCCACGATCCAGCTTCAGCGCAGCTATGGCAGCATGCCGCTGACCGTGAACTTGAGCGGTGCTGCTGGAGCAGAAGGCACCACCAAGGGCAGCGCGAGCGCCGGCGATTTCATCTTCAAGAATCTCGCGGGCGTCACCACGAACTCGGTGACGCTGCCTGCGAATCAAGGTGTGAGCGCACCTTACACAGTGGCCAGGGTGGGGGCGGCGCTGGACAGCACAGAAGAGGTGCCTGAAGCGCTCAAGGTGAAGGTGGCCCTGCCGGGAGTGCCGGAAGGTCTGGCGGGCCCCGAAGCCACGGTTTCCCTGAAGGATGCAGATCCCAACAACACCGCCAACCGCAAGCTCTACGTGGCTTTCCTGGGGCGTGAGGAGAGCGTGATCTCCACCGCTTCTGGTTATGCCACGGCGCTGGTGGATGGTGACAACAGCCGCGCCAGCATCGGCATCGTCTTCAACAATCTCTCGTCCGAGCAAAACACCGCTTACATCCGCGTGGGCAATGACCTCGAGATCCTGCCGCTGCCCCTCGGCCAGGTCGCCGGCGCCAACTGGAACATCCGCGCCGCGCAGACGGAACTCACGGACCAGGCCATGCTGGACGCGCTGAAGAACGGCGAGCTCTACGTGTCCATCACCACGGCCAACAATCCGGTCAGGGAGATCTTTGGTTATTTCAACCGGGCCACTGGCTCGGAGGTCTTTGACAATGGCCGCTCAGACCTGGAGGAGCCTGCCCTCGGCAGCGCCACCTGGCCGGTACCCACGGGAGATGCGTTGGAGCGCGAGATCTGGCGCTTCATGTCCCAGGCCACTTTCGGCGGCACCACAGAGCTCTACACCCAGATCCGTGCTCTTTGTGATCAGAAGATCTCAACGGGCGGCACCTATCTGGATGGTCTGGAAGCCTGGCTGGACAAGCAGATCGATCCTGTACAGACACCGAGCATCAATCTGCGCAAGCTGGTGATGGCCGCGGACATGGAAGAGTTCCTCCTGCGCGGCAACAAGCCCATCAACTACAGCAACAACTCGCAGTACAACGGCGCCACCTACGGGGTGAGCTACGTCAACGGCATGCCGATGGCGAACACCACCGTCAACACCAATGCGAACAATGCCACCTACCCGCAGTACAGCAACAACCGCCGCGAATGGTGGACCCTGGTCACGCAGGCCCCGGACCAGCTCCGCCAGCGCATGGCTCATGCGCTGCATCAGATCTGCGTCATCTCAGAGCGTGATGCCACAGTGGCCGCCTGGCACTATGGCGCGGCCAACTACTGGGACATGCTGGCCGAGGGTGCCTTTGGCAAATACCGCACGCTGCTGGAGAATGTCTCGCTGAGCCCGATGATGGGTGTCTACCTCACCAGCGTGGCCAACCGAGCCACCTATGAATCCAGCCCGGGCTCAGGCCTGTTCATTAGTCCGGATGAAAACTATGCGCGTGAGATCATGCAGCTCTTCTCCATCGGTCTTGTGCTGCGTCATCCAGACGGCTCCCTCCAGCTCAGCAGCGAGGGGCTGCCCATCGCCACCTATGACAACAACGACATCATGGAGCTGGCCCGAGTCTTCACCGGCTTCTCGTTTGGCGCACGTCATGGCACGGTGCGGGCGCAGGTCTACAGCAGCCCGGGCGGCACCACCACCTCCGACCAGAGGATCTCCCCCTCGGTCTATCTGAACGGCACGAACAACAACATTTGGTTCGGCCGCGACAATGGCCATCTCTACTGGCAGGCATCCTGGATCTACCCGATGAAGGTCATGGGCCGCATCGGCACGACGGTGTATCATGACTTCGCCGCCAAGACGCTGCTCAATGGCAAGCATGGCAGCCTCAGCCTCGCGGCGAAGACGGTGAACAATGGCTCTCCCTTCACTCCTGCCGCTGACTCCACCACGCATGACTGGGCTTATGCGGATGTGAAGCTGGCGCATGACTGCCTCGCCGGAGATGCGGCATCTCCCACCTATGGCAATGGCACGGAGAGCAGCCCGGGGCATACCAACACGCCGGTGAACATCAGCCGCTGGCTCATCCAGCGTCTCGTGACCTCCAACCCCAGCGCTGGTTACATTTATCGCGTTCAAAAAGCTTATCGTGACAACAACGGCCTTCTCGGCCCGGTGGCGAAGGCCATCTTGCTGGATCATGAGGCCCGCTCGCTCGCCATCGCGGACTCGCTGATCTCCCACGGCAAGATCAAGGAGCCTCTGGTGCACATGACCCAGATGCTGCGCCAGTTCCGCGCCTACTCCGGTGCTTCCGTGAATGTGCTGCGTGACATGGACCTGCCTTTCTCCAGCACGGACGCGCCCATGACCTCCGGCTATGAGGCCGCTGAAGTGGCAAAGTTCACCACGGCGAACGTCTCGGCTCCTTCGAAGCCCGCCGGCTGGCCCGCCGGTCCCTTCCGTTTCCGCATCGACAGCACGCGCAGCAGCCTGGTCCAGTCACCGCAGGATGCGCCCACGGTCTTCAACTGGTTCTACCCTGACTTCCAGCCTGCGGGCCGCTTTGCCCAGAACGGCCTCTTTGCCCCCGAGCTACAGATCGCCACGGAAGCCGCGGAGGTGGCCAAGGTGAATTTCCTTTATGGTTATACCTGGATGAATCTGGCGGGCATGAGCACCACGCCTGGGGTGAGCGGTGCCAACTTCATCTTCAGCAATGCGGCTGCCACCCCTGCGGCGCGCTTCTCCACCAATGGCGGCAGCAGCTTCCTGGGCTGGCCGGCCTCCATCACGCTGGACTCCACGAACTGGAACACCGGGGTGACCATCACCATGGTGCCGGTCAACAACGGCCAGTTCTCCCAGATGGCCAGCACCAACATCCGCTACTCGCTGAGTGGAAACGCTGTTGGTTATTCCGGCACGGCCACCTTTGCCACGCCGGTGACCTTCAATGAAAACGAAGTGCTGAACGAATCCCTCGTGGTGACTCACAGCAGCGGCAATGCCTGGGTGGCGGAGGGCATCTACAATGACACCTTCACGGTGAAGCTGAGCTGCCCGCCGATGGCCGGCGCCACGGTCACGGTGAACACCGGCGCTCAGAATGGCGAGGTGACGGTGACTCCAGCCGTGCTGAACTTCAACAGTACGAACTGGAACACGCCGCAGGTGGTCACGGTGGACGCTGTGAATGATAGTGATGCTGAAGACGCAGGCACGGGCAATGACATCGTGTCCCTGCTGGTCAGCAGCACTGCGGCGAACTGGTCCGGGCTTCCCGCCACCACCGTTCCAGTCGGAGTCACGGACAATGACGGCGGTGCGGATGTGCTCATCCGCCAGACGGTGGGGACCACCGCCACTCTCGATGGTGTCACGAATGTCGTCGAGACGACCAGCACCTCTGGAGCGAACACGGACAATTACTCCATCGTCCTGACCAAGGCGCCCACCGCAAACGTGGTGGTAAACATCGTGATCGCCGGCACCCAGCTCAGCGTCAACACGACACCGACCGGCACCACCTTCAGCAACACCACCACCACACGCACGTTCACCACAGCGAACTGGAATGTGGCGCAGAATGTGACGGTCCGTGGCAATGATGACAGCACTACGGAGCTCAGCCCGCATACCGGCGGCCTGACCCACACCATCACCACCACCGCGGGCGGTTACACGGCGGGCCTGCCGCTGCAGCCGATCGTGGGCAACATCACCGACAACGACGCCGCCATCGTGCTGGCGCATACGGATGGCGAGACACGGGTGGAGGAGCGCGGCATCACGGACACCATCACCGTCAGCCTGCGCAACGGCACGGTGCCTACCCAAAACGTCAGCGTGGTCCTGAGCTCCACCGCCGTGCGCTTCAGCGTGCCCGAAGTGATCTTCACTGCGGCGAACTACAATGTGCCGCAGACCGTCACCGTGACGGCGCTGGATGACAACATCGTGGATGGCCTGCATGCAGGCAGCATCATCGGCTACAGCAGCACCTCGGGCACTACCTACGTCGGCAGTGTCAGTGCCACCTTGCCGGTGACCGTTATCGATAACGACGACTCGCGTCTCCGCGTCATCGAATCCAATGGCAGCACGGTCGTGGGTGAGGATGGCTTGACGGACACCTATGACCTGGTGCTCAGCCGCGTGCCTGCCGCAGGCAGCACCACGACGGTCACGCTGACCGCGGCCAACGGCGCCGTGGTGTCTCCCACCACGCCGGTCGTCTTCACTGACGCCAACTGGAACATCCCTCAGACAATCACGGTCTCCACCAGCAATGATGGTTCGGCCGAGGCGCGTGCCATAGGCTCCGTCACGCACACCATGGTCAGCACTGATCCGGTCTATAACAAGGCCAACGCGCCGGTGGTGGTGGTGACGATCGATGACAATGATCCGCCGCTGAACGTGACGCTCACGAACTTCGCCACGAATGTGCGCGAGGCCGGCACTGTGGGCACAGGAGGCACGCCGAACATCTCCGACACCTTCACCGTGACTCTGGGCCGCGCTCCGGGCTCCACCACGCCCGTCACGGTGAGCATGAGCTACGGTCCGCAGTTCACGGTCACGCCTTCCACGCTCAACTTCACCAGCTCCAACTACACCGCGGCGCAAACCGTCACCGTGACCGCCGTGGATGATGCCGTTTCGGAGCCTGTGCTGCAACAGGCGCCCATCACCTTCGCCATCACCAGTGGTGATGCCTACTTCAACGGCGCGGCGAATCCTCCGGTGATGGTTTACATCACGGACAATGACACTCCGGGGGTGAGCATCGTCGAGAGCGGTGACATCACCCAGACCACGGAGGGCAACGCCACGCAGGACAACTACACGGTGGTGCTCACCCAGGCGCCGGCCGCCAATGTGGACATCGTGGTCAACGGCGGCAGCCAGTCGCTCCTCAGCAAGAGCGGCACACCGACTCTGTCCAGCGTGACGCTGAACTTCACGACCGCGAACTGGAGCACCGCGCAGACGGTGAACGTGCTGGCGGTCAATGACACCATCGGTGAGAGCGGCCGCATGCTGGCGCCGATCACCCACACCATCAGCACCTCGGATCCCAACTACAGCGGGATGGTCCTGCCAAGCGTGAATAATGTGATCACGGACAACGATCCTACGGCGGCCGCCTACCTGGTTCGTGTCATTGAATCAGGCGGCACCTCCGTGACTGAAAACGGCAGCACGGCCACGGACACGTTCACGGTGGCGCTCGGCCTGCAGCCTACCTCGGATGTGACGGTGACCTTCACCTCGCCTGACAACCAGCTTTCCCTCGTGGGGCTCAACTCCGTGACCTTCACGCCGACCAGTGGGCAGGCTGCTGCGAATGGCACCAGCGGCTGGAATGTTGCCCAGACCCTCACGGTCCGTGCGAATGATGACAAGATCATCGAACCCTTCCTGCATTGGGGCACGCTGAGCGCCACGGTGACCACGACCTCGCCAAACTATGCAGGCGTCACCACCATCCCGGTCGCACTCGTCAGCAGCCTGCGTGACAATGACGGTCCGTCCGTCATCGTGGCGCCTTCCGGCGGCAGCACGAATGTCACGGAAGTTGGCACCACGACGGATACTTACAGCGTGGCCCTCAGCCAGGCTCCCACCTCGAATGTGACGGTCTCCATCACACCGGATGCCCAGGTGACAGCCAGCGCCTCCAGCCTCACGTTCACCCCCGCGAACTGGGCAAATCCGCAGACGGTAACCCTCACGGCGGTGAACGACACGGATGCCGAGGCTGCGTCGCATCCCGGCATCATCACACATATGGCCACAAGCGGAGACTCACTCTTCAATGGACTGAGTGTGGCTTCGGTCACGGCCAACGTTTGGGACGATGACAGTCCCGGCATCACAGTCACGGAATCAGGTGGCAGCACCACGATCACTGAAGGCAACAACACCGGTGACACCATCCAAATCAAACTGAACACGCAGCCAGCTCCGGGCGAGGTGGTCACCATCACGCTGCATCCGCCGACTTATCTGGTGCCGGTGCCACAGCATGGCATGGCGGTCGGTTACTTCACCAATGACTACGGTGGCAGTTCCGAACGCGACAACATCGTCTTTGACTACACGGAGAGCATCGTGCTCTACCGCGATACTTTCTACAACAGCCTCACCGCTGCCTTTGGCGGCACCATTCCGGTGAACCTCGCCACGAGCACGGTTCCGGCGGACATCGCGAAGATCCAAAACGCCCACTGGGCAGCCAGCAAGATCACGGTGGACAAGCTGGACCTCTGGTTTTCCAACGGTTCGATGAAGGCAAACTGGCCGGTGCTCGTCGAGCCAAACGTGGCTCCGCCCACGCCGCTGCCGGCCTTCAATCCGCGCCAGGCCATCATCGATGCGGTCTATCGCCACAATGGTGGAACGAACAGCCCCTCCACCACGCGCTACATGGTGGTTTCTCCCTTCAATGCGCAGAACCCGCGTGGCAGCACCACACTGGATAACGAAATTTGCGACCGCATCCGCTGGGCCGCCTACATGTGCACGGTCGGTTCCACGGCCTTCGCCTCACATTGATTCCTGATTTTTAATTCCTGAATCCTGATTCAAACCGCCTTCACGCCATGAACATTTTCATCAGAAAGTCTGAAGACCGCTCGAAACCCAACCGTCGTGACTTCCTGCTTCAGACGGGCTGTGCCTCCATGGGCATCACCAGCCTGGTCAACACGCTGGCGCAGCTCAAGCTCACCGGGGCTGCGGCGGCGCAGAGCGCGGGAGATGACTACAAGGCGCTCGTCTGCCTTTTCCTCAATGGTGGCAATGACTCGAACAACCTTCTGATCCCGGCGGCTGGCAGCACGGCCCGCACGGACTACCAGAGCGGACGCGGTGTGCTTGCCGTCAGTGATGCCTCGTTCAATTACACGCCGGGGAATAACAATGGATACTTCAATGAGTCCACCGGCACGATCACCCTGGATCCGGTCACCTCCCGCCTCACGCCGACCAATGCCACGGTGGGCGGCACAAGCCAGTTTGACCCGCTCAGCCGGCCGGGCTACACGAATGGCAGCATGGCCCTGCATCCAGGCGCTTATCCGCTGAAGACCTTGTTTGAAAAAAGCGAGCTGAGCTTCTTCGCGAACATCGGCACGCTGGTCGGCACGCAGAACATCACGCGGGCGAACTTCAACACGCTGCCGGCAAGCACCAAGCCGCCGCAGCTTTTCTCCCACAGTGACCAGCAGACGCAGTGGCAGTCGTCCTTGCCCGACAGGCCTTTCTCCAGCGGATGGGGCGGTCGCGTGGCGGACATTGTTGCCAGCATGAACAGCGGGGACCTGGGGGTGAACGTCTCCATCGCCGGGGCGAACAGCTTCCTCATCGGCGGCAAGGAGCAGCCCTACTTCATGAGCTCTTCCGGGGCCGTCACCGCGCTCACGGGCTTCAGCGGCGGCAGTCCGAGCACTTCCTATGGTGGTGCGCTGCGGAACGCGGCCCTGCGCCCTGACTTCGTCAATCTCAGCGCGCCAGGGGCGAACAAGTACAGCCCTGCGGCGGCCTTGAACGGCGGCAGTGATCCTCTCAGCGGCACGAACTACGTCAACTCTTCCGCAGGCTGGCGCTTCCGTGCGCTGGAACAGATCATGGCGGCCAGCCATAACAGCCTTTTCGACAACGAATACGCGGAAACGCCCAAGAGCGCCCGCAATACGGAAGGCCTGGTCGGCACCGCGTTGTCCCAGACCGCCTCTCCGAACCCCACGCTGGATGCGCATTGGAGCAACTGGTTCCCCGGCGGCTTCGGCCAGACGGACCTGAGCAACCAGCTCAAAGTCGTGGCGCGCCTCATCGCGGGACGCAGCCTGCTGAGCAACAAGCGGCAGATCTTCTTCGTGCAGGTGGGTGGTTATGACACGCACACCTCCCAGATCCCGAGCACGGCAGTCAACCAGGGGCACTACAGTCTGGTGAACAATCTCAGCCGCAGCATCCGTGCCTTCCGGGACGCCATGGTGAGCCTGGGCATGTGGAATAATGTGATGCTTTTCACGGCCTCTGACTTCAACCGCACCTTCACACCGAACAAAAACGATGCCACAGGGGGCTCTGACCATGCCTGGGGCGGTCACAGCCTGGTCTGCGGCGGCGCGGTGAAGGGCCGGCAGATTCTCGGCCAGTTTCCGGATCTCACCGTCAATGGCGGCATCGACTGCACGGGCAACCGCGGCCGGTGGATCCCGACCACGGCGGTGGACCAGAAAGTCGCTCTCATCTCAAAGTGGTTTGGTGTGCCTGAAAGCAGGCTGACGGAGGTGGTGCCGAACTTCCTGCGCTTCATGCCAGACCTGAGCACCACCACGCTCCAGCAAAGGAACCTGGATTTTATTAACTTTGGTTGATTTTTTCTTGTTCCAAATAATGCGATGCGGTAGGTTTCCACAGCTTCTGCTGTGAGAGAGCCTTATTCCGAAATCGAACCCTTTTCGGAAGCCTGCCAGGGGGTGGTTTTTTGAACCCCGGGCAGGGTCGCAGGCTCAGAAAAGGTGTCTGTGTGATGCACAGGCGAACATCTTGTGAATAACTCTGCGCGACATCTCCGTATCGGTATTTCCAGTTTCTCTTCCCGACCACTTTTCATGCGCCTGCTCCCAGCCGCTTGCGCGGTTCTTCTGTTCTCATCCCCTCTGTTTTCTTCAGCCGCCGTGCTGGGGGATGAGTCGCGCCTTGTCTGGCAGCCTGTGCAGGAGTACTTCATCCATGTGCAGCCGGGGAAGAAAGCAGAGCCCGTGGAAGGCAAGCGCCGCCTGAACTCCTTCACCGCTTACACGCATCTGGGCACCGACTTTGGCTTCATGGGCCCGGCGGAGCACGACATCGAATGGCAGGCGGACGAGATCCGCGTGCATCTGGGGCAGGAGCCTGAGGCCTGGTCGGGCATGTGGCACAGCCTCGCCGGTCTGGCTCGCGAGTCGCAGAAGTCCCTGAACTTTGCCGCAGCGTGGTCGCCGCTGGTCGGCGCGAAGCACCAGCCGCGCATTGCCAGCGTGCGGGTGGACGTCAGCGGGCATGGCAAACTGAAGCTGGAGATCAAATCTGATCTTCAGGAACTGCTTTGGTCCACCTCTATCACGGTGGACGAGCCTTCCACGCGGCCCGTCGTGCTGCCAGTCTCGCCTCTGGCTTGCGGCAAGGCCAAGCTGCTCACCTGGATCGCGGAGCCGGGTTCGGAGCTCACCATTGAAAGGCTTCACCTCGGTGTGGAGACAGCGGGCGTGCCGTTTGACGAGCATGTGCTCGCCGCTTCGTATGCCAAGCTGGCGCGCTCCTATGATGAGAGCTCCGGCTTCGTGAAGGATCGTGCGCATCTGGAGGACGGCGCTTTCGAGTCCGTGGCTTCCACGGGGCTTTTCGCCCTGGCGACGGGGGTCTTGTCCCAGCCGCCTCTGCAGATTGTCAGCCCGGAGAAAGCCCGTGCCACCCTGAGGCAGATCCATGCGGCAGTGAAGGCTCTGGACCGCCCGCACGGAGTGCTGCCGCATTTCGTCCGCCGTGGTGCCACCGGTTACGTGGTGCATCCCGGCACGGAGTACAGCACCGTGGACACCGCCTTGTATTATCACTGCCTCCTGCTCGCCACGGAAATGCTGGGGGATGCGGAATTGAAGGCGGATGTCGTCTCATTGGTGGATCAGATCGACTTCACGGATCTCCGCCTGCCTGGTGGCGAGATCACCCACGGCCTGAAGGAAGACGGGCGCACCCTGCTGGCGCATGGCTGGGAAGACTGGGGCGGTGAGAGCGCGCTGGTGATGATGCTGCAAAACATCGTCGACGAGCATGCGCCGCGCCGGAAGATGGAACGTCCTGGCCAGGCCTGGCAGGGGACCGGATTCATCACGGAACTGCAGAGCCTGTTTTACCCCGACTTTGACAGCGATGTGCCGGATGCGCTGGACGGTGTGCGCTGGCTCACCGCGCGCCGGCGCATGCTGTCCACGCAGCGTGACTACATCACCCGCACCTGGCCGGGCAGCATGGCGGCGAAGATCGGCCTGTATGGCTTGTCAGCCGGTGAAGGCCTGTATGGCAACTCCTACCATGTCGGCGGTACTGATCTGCCAGACCAGGCGGTGATCCATCCGCACTACGTGCTCATGTCCGCCGCGCTGACAGAGCCTCGCGACACTTACACCGTGCTGCGCCGCATGGAGAAGGCCGGTCTTCTGCCTCCTTGGGGCATGGTGGAGGCAGCCTCGGTGAACGGGAAGAGTTACCTGCCCATGAACGGCTCCTTGAATGCAGGCTTCGAAACGCTCGGTGCCTATCACCTCCTGGCACGCAACCGCGGCATTCCAAACGCCATCTACAACGCCAGCCGCCAGTCCCCTGAGCTGCGCCGTGCTGTGCAGATCTTCTACCCCATCCAGGAGGGGGAGATGCCGGTGAGCCTGAGCGCCTCGGAGTGAGGCTCTTTGTGGGAAGCGGACTTTCCTGAGGGCTGACGTGTTTTTAGTTAGACAGAGGCTGCTAAACACACGATCAGGCCTCCTCATGATTCGAGTCCCTATTCAGAAAGAAAAGACAGGGAACGCGATTCTACTGATTCCGGTGGCTGCGCTGGCCGGCATGGTTGGGCTGGCACTCTTTTGGATGGGTGGTGCTGACCGGAGGAATGCCGATCAGATCGTTTCCAAGATCGAGGGTTATCGCCTTCATGAAGGCCACCTGCCCAATCCTGAGGATCAGCAGTTGATGAAGGCGTTGGGATTCAAGCCGGCGGCAGGATGGATCCCAGACTACGAGCCGTTGGACAGCTCCAGCTACCGAATCACCCTCCTCGGAGGTTTAGACGGTCCATTTTGGATTTACGAGTCCAAGCCCAGGGCATGGCGGTATGGCTATCCCTAGAGGTTAGGTCGGTTAGGTCGCGGAGCGTCCTGGAGTGCTCCAGTCCTCTGGAGCTTTTCGAAGAAGCGAGTGATGGGCGATTTTCCGGAGGCGAATGAACCTCAACTGACCTTCGCATTTGAATGATGCAAAGGTTATTGTTAGGCCTTCAAGAGCGCCGGAGGGCCGGCGCTCTCCAGGACGCTTCGCGATTATTCGGGGCTCTGGCGAGAGCTGCGGTCACTTCAGAACGGATAGGCACTGATCTCGAACTTCTCGCCGTTCTTGGTCTCGAAGTAGCCGGCGCTGACCTTGTCGCTGAAGAGGGCCACCCAGTTCCCGAAGGCATCGAGCGCGAGCGTGGTGTCATAGCTGGCGGCGAGGTTCGGCTTGGGCTTCGTGGTCTGGCCGCGCACAGGCTTGGGGGCGTCCTCGGGGTTCTTTTCACGAATCCAGCGGACGATGGTCCAGGGGGCGTATTCAAGGCGCACCTCAGCGCTGTATTCGCTCTCGAGGCGATACTTCAGCACGTCAAACTGCAGCGGACCCACGGCGCCGAGGAGAGGAATGCGAACGAAAGCATCTGGCAGCTCGAAGGGCTGGGCCACGCCTTCCTTCAGGAGCTGGTCGAGACCGTCACGGAAGCGCTTGAACTTCGCGGTGTTCTCATTGTGCAGATACGCGAAGCACTCCGGAGCGAAGCGGGGCATCTCGTCATACTTGATGTTAGGGTCGTCAGAGAGTGTGTCGCCGATCTGGAAGCCGTAGTTGCCCACAAGTCCGACCACATCACCTGCCCAGGCTTCGTTCACGGTCTCGCGCTCCTGCGCGAACAAACGTTGTGAATTGCCGAGGCGCATCTTCGTGCCGGTGCGCGTGTTCGTGGCGCTCATGTCACGCTGGAAGCAGCCGGAGACGATGCGGATGAAGGCCACGTGGTCACGGTGACGCGGGTTCATGTTCGCCTGGATCTTGAAGACGAAGCCGGAGAAGGTCTCTGAGTCAGGTTCGACGATGCGCTCGCCGACCAGGCGAGGCGCGGGAGTCGGCGCCATGGCGAGGAAGCTGTCCAGCATCATCTGCACGCCGAAGTTGTTCATGGCGCTGCCGTAGAACACAGGGGTGATCTGGCCGCGGCGGACTTTCTCCAGGGAGAACTCCGCGCCCACGCCATCGAGCAATTCCAGCTCTTCGCAGACACGCGCATAGACGAGCGGGGGCAGGGCATTGCTCACGCTTTCATCCTCGATGCCCTTCACATTCACCGGTGCACGGAACATGCCGCCGACGGTTCGTTCGAAGAGATGCACCTGATTGGACTGGCGATCAAAGACGCCTTTGAAGTCCACGCCATCACCGAGCGGCCAGTTCATGGGGCAGGAGGCGATGCCGAGCACCTTCTCCAGCTCGTCCAGCAGGTCGAGCGGCGGACGTGCCGGGCGGTCGAGCTTGTTCATGAAGGTGAAGATGGGCACGCCACGGCGGCGGCAGACCTCAAAGAGCTTCAGCGTCTGGCTCTCGATGCCTTTACCGGCATCAATCACCATCACCGCGGCATCCACGGCGGTGAGCACGCGGTAGGTATCTTCGGAGAAGTCTTTGTGACCGGGGGTGTCGAGCAGGTTCACCACGCAGTCCTTGTATTCAAACTGCAGCACCGTGGAGCTGACGGAGATACCACGCTGCTTTTCCAGCTCCATCCAGTCAGAGGTGGTGGCGCGCTGGTTCTTGCGCGCGGTGACGCTTCCGGCGAGCTGCACGGCACCGCCGTAGAGGAGCAGCTTTTCCGTGAGCGTGGTCTTCCCCGCATCCGGATGGGAGATGATGGCAAAGGTGCGGCGGCGGGCGACTTCAGAGGCAGCGGACATGAGCGGGGCAGGGCAGGGGCGGAAAAGGGGCGTGCTCCTTCGTCTCTCGGGCGGGGTTTCTCAAGCCCGGGATTTGCGCCCGGTGGACTGGCATGGTTGCGGCTGGGAGGTTCCCGGGCATACTGCACGCTCATGTCTGACACCAAGTCCTCCGATCTCTCCCTCCTCGGCCGTTCCGAGCACCGCCTGCCTGCCTCTCCTGACGAGGCCGCGCTGGAGACCTTCCCCAACCGCACCCCAGGCCGGAACTACACCATCCACCTCAGCCAGCCGGACTTTGCCTCCCTCTGCCCCGTGACCGGCCAGCCAGATGCGGCTCACATCGAGATCATCTACATCCCTGACACAAGCTGTGTGGAGACGAAGTCCCTGAAGTTCTACCTGGCCAGCTTCCGCAACCATGCCTCCTTCAATGAGGCGATCGTGAACCGCATTCTGGATGATCTGGTGAAGGCCTGCGCGCCGAAGCAGGCGATCGTGCGCGGCCGCTTTGTTCCCCGTGGCGGCATCCAGCTCACCTGTGAGGCACGCTTCCCGAACTTCGAAGGCACGCTGGAGATGCCGAAGCCCTGACCCCGATCTGATCTGCGACCTCCTTCATGAAGACTCTCGTTCTCCTCAGCGGCGGCATGGATTCGACGACGGCCCTCTACTGGGCGCAAAAGGAGCATGAAGTCGTGGGCGCGGTGAGTTTTGACTATGGCTCCAAGCACAATGCGAAGGAACTGGAGCAGGCTGCGTGGCACTGCCAGCAGTTTGGTCTGAGGCACGATGTGGTGGCACTGCCCTTCGTGAACGAGCTCTTCACCTCTGATCTGCTACAAAGTGGTGGCGAAATCCCTGACGGGCATTACGCGCATGAAAACATGAAGCGCACCGTGGTGCCGTTTCGCAATGGCATCATGCTCGCCATCGCCTGCGGGATTGCTGAATCACGTGAGGCGCAGGCACTTGTCATCGCGGCCCATGCAGGTGATCACACGATCTATCCGGACTGCCGGGAGCCCTTCATGCAGGCCATGGCTGACTCGATGCGCGAAGGCACGTATGCGCGGATTGAGCTGCTGCGTCCCTTCATTGCGATGGACAAGGCGGCCATCGCCAAGCTTGGTGATGAGCTCGGCATCGACTTCGCTCATACCTGGAGCTGCTACAAAGGCGGTGCCGTGCATTGCGGCACCTGTGGTACCTGCGTGGAGAGGCGTGAGGCGTTCGAGCTCGCAGGATTGCGGGACGTTACAAGATACTTACACTAAGAAAAAGGTGAGGCGGCCGGAGACTTCTGTAGCGGTATTGTGACTTGTGCTCGGACCGACGAAAACGTCTTCATGCGTTTCGTGTAGATTGTTAGGATCGCTTTTTCGATCTCAACAAATCCCCCCATGAAGATCCTTCGCCGACAGCGGATTGCGCTGACTTATTTGATGCTGGTTCTCACCGTGTCTTGGCAAGTTGGCCAGCCTTTGCGAGGGGCGACGATTCATTGGGACGGTAGTACCAGTGGAAGCTGGAATGATGCCACCAACTGGAATACTTTGCTGACGGGCGCAGGAACTGATGTGGCGGTGACCCCCGGAGATGATCTGGTCTTCACGACCTCGACCGGTGCGCTGAACTTCAGCCAGACGATCGACACGGGCGCGGCCCTGGCGGTGAACAGCCTGCTCTTCAATGCCAGTGCCACCACGGCCATCACCGTGGCGGCTGGCACGGCCGGAAGCAGCCTGACGCTGGGGGCCGGCGGCCTCACGCTGGACACGGGCACGGGAGCTCATGTGATCAGCGCGCCGATCACTCTCGGCGCAGCGCAGAGCTGGACGAACAACAGCGCGAATCTTTTCACCGTGTCGGGCAATGTCTCGGCGGGGACGAACCTCCTCACCGCGGCAGGCACGGGCAGCACCACGATCACGGGCATCGTTTCAGGATCCGGTGGCATCACCAAAAATGATGCGGGAACGCTCAGGCTGGATGGCGTGAACACTTTCACCGGCGTGACCACGCTGAATGCGGGGACCCTGATGGCCACCACAAGTGCGCAGGCGCTGGGCACGGGCACTGCTTCCCTGGTCATCAACGGCGGTACGCTGCATCTGGCGAATGACGCCAGCACCTCCTTCAGCCGCAATACCACCATCACTGCGGATGCCACGATTGTCGCGGACCGCCTGTTGAGCTCCACCTCCTCCATCACTCACACGCTGGGCACGCTGAGCCTTGCCGGGGTCACTCTGACCATTAACAAAGGTGCCAACATCACGAGTTCGGGCAATGGCCAGGTCACTTTCGGCGTCACCACTTTCACGGGCAGTCCCACGATCAGCCAGAATTCTCGTGGCATCATCCAGTTTGGGAACATCAGTGAGACCGGCGGCGCGCAGAGCCTCTCTTTGGCGGCAGGAAATGGTGCTAGTTCACTGGTGATTCTGAACGGCACGGGTGCCTGGACGGGTGGCACCATCGTCAATTCCGGCACCTTGCGCGCCAACGTGGCGAACTCCCTGGGAGCCAGCGGCAGCCTGACCACGGTGAATGCCGGGACCGTGGACCTGCGCAATGCCAGCTCCGCCGCCTCGCGAAACATCACTTATGCCGGCACGGGCACGCTGGCGCTCAGTAATGACTCAAGCACCACCTTCGCTGTGGGAACACTGCTGCAAGATGCTGGCACGCTCACCATTACCGCCCAAAGAGTCAACGCCAGCACCACCAACACCACCCACATTCTGAACGAGGCATTCACCCTGAATGGCAGCCTCATCCTAAACACGGTGAACTCCACTGCTCCGCAGCTGATGACGCTGCGCTTCCAGGGTGCGATCTCCGATGGCGCTGGAGTCAACAACCTGACGAAGACCGGCGGTGGTGCCGCCGTGATGGAGGCGGTGTCGAGCTATGATGGCCTGACCACGATCACTCAAGGCACGCTGCGGGTGGGCATTGCGAATGCGCTGCCTTTCGGCGCTGGCAAGGGAGATCTGACGATGAACCCTGCCAGTGGCAACACCGCCACGCTGGATCTCAATGGTTTCAACCAGACACTGAACGGCCTTTCAAGCAGCAATGTGGGAGCGAGTGACATCAACAATGCCGGTGTGGCGGCTGCCACGCTGACCATCGGCGGGAACGATGGTGTGGGCACATTCCTCGGCACCATCCAAAACACGGGCGGTGCGCTTTCGCTGGCCAAGATCGGCGCGGGCACGATCACTCTCTCAGGAACGGGTACCTACACTGGCACCACTTCGGTGAATGGCGGCATGCTGGTGGTCACACCGGGAGCGGTGGCCACGACCACCGGACTTTCGGTAGGCACCACGGGCAATGGTACTTTCAGCCTGGGTGCGGATGCCATCGGAGCTTTGCTGACCTTGCCTAACAATGCCAACCTGACGCTGGGCGGCGCTGCCAATGCAGGAACCCTGCATTTCCAGCTCGGTGCGGACACGGCGAGCTCCGACCGCATCTCACTCGGTGGAACCGGACTGATCAGTGTGGGCGCTGGCGGTGGCTACATCAGCGGCACAGCGCTCAGCGGTTTCATAGCGGGCTCTTATGAGCTGCTCTCCGGGCCTAACAACATTGTCGGTGGAGCCAATTTTAAACTGGGCAACCTGCCCGGCGGCTTCACCTACTCGCTGGACTACACCACGGACCTGAAGAAGCTCAGCCTCATCGCCACGGCGGTGGCCGCCGGCACCTTGTACTGGCGTGGAGATGTGAACACTTCCTGGAACCAGTCCGTGGGTGGCAACACGAACTGGTCGAGCACGGCGAATGGCCTCACGGAGGCAGGTTACACGCCTGGCAAAGACACCACCGTGATCTTCTCCGCCACGAATGTCCCGTCCGGCCCGATCACGACGACGCTGGACAACAACTATACGATCGCGGGATTGCAGATTCTGAACTCGGTCACGGGTTCGTTCACGCTTGCACCTGGATTTCAAGGCAGCCTGGCAATCGGTGCCGGTGGCATCGACATCCAGGCTGGAGGTCCTGTGACAACGCTGATCAACATGCCCGTGGCGCTGACGGCGAATCAAACCTGGAGTGTGCCTGATTTGGGTAGCACGCTGGAGGTTCCTGGTGTGACCGGTTCTTTCGGCCTGACAAAGGCTGGCAGCGGCACACTGCGCCTCTCAGGTCTCAGCACCTACACAGGCACCACCCTTGTCAGCGGTGGTTCGCTGGAACCCACGATCGCGAATGCACTGAGTCCGAACTCCACGCATAGCATCTCCGCGGGCGCCACGCTGCGTCTGAGCGCTGCGGCGACCGCCATCGGCGGCCTGACAGGTGCAGGTGTGGTGGAAAATGGCAATGCCACGACTGGTCGCACGCTGACGGTGGGCGGCAACAATGCCAGCACCACCTTCAGCGGCACGCTGCAAAATGGTAATGCTGCCGCCCTGGCCATCACCAAGGTGGGCACCGGGACACTGACCCTCAGCGGCACCTCCACCTCCCTCAGCGGCACCATGACAGTGACAGGCGGGGTGCTGGATGTGACCGGCACTTTCGACAACACGACCGCCAGCACCAGCATCGGCAGTTCCGCCAGCGGACTGGCGGTGCTGCGCGCCAGCGGGCCCAGCCATGACACCAACACCCTCTCCATTGGCAACTCCGGCGGCTTCGGTGTGCTGGCCATCAATGGTGCCGATTTCGCGGTGAATTCCAGCGCAGCGAACGCCGGCACCACTCTGGCGACCTCCGCAAACGGCTATGGCGGCCTGTTCATGTCGTCGGGAGCCTTTTCCACACGCAGGCTGGACCTCGGCGCCTCGGGGACGGCAGGCACCTCGGTGGTGCAGATGTCTGGCGGCACTTTTGGTTGGACGGAATACGTCCTCACGCGCGGATCGAGATGGGAGTTGACCTTCAGCGGTGCCACCGCGGCACGCACGGACACGCTGAACGTCTTTGCCATTGGTGAAGGAACGAACAGCTTCGGCGCGCTGACCTTGATGGGAGGCTCCTTGGACAACGCCGGACAGGCCATTGCCTATGGGCGCACATCGACAGGCAACACCGGCACCTCAAGCACCAACCTGAACGCAGGCACGCTGACGACGAACAACTTCACGGTCAACGCGGCCAACTTCACGGCGGCTTACTTCAACTTCAACGGCGGCACGCTGCGTGCCAATGTGGATCATGCCACCTTCATGCCTGCGGGCATGACGGGTGTCTATGTCAACGGACCGTTTGGGAGTTTCACGGGCGGAGCCAACATCGACACGAATGGCAAGAACATCACCATGGCGGCGAACTTGCTCGCTCCCACGGGATCTGGTGTGAACTCGATCCCGCTGACGAGCGGTGGCAGCGGCTATCTCGGTGCTCCTTATGTGGAGATCACGGGTGGCGGCGGTGTGGGAGCCTCGGCCACGGCCAATGTGGACATGAATCCTGGCAGCCCTACCTTTGGCCAGGTCATCGGCATCACCATCACCAATCCGGGTGTTGGTTATACCTCCGCACCCACGGTGACCTTCGTCGGTGGCGGCGGCACGGGGGCCGTCATCGGCACAGTGACGACGGCGGTGAACAGCTCCGGTGGCCTAACCAAGAGCGGGACTGGAACGCTGGTCCTCAGCGGTGCCAATACCTACACGGGGCTCACCACCGTGAACGGCGGCACGCTTTCCGCCACGCCGGGTGCTGTGGCGAACAGTTCCGGACTCCGGGTCGGCCTCACGGGAAATGCGGCGTTTGACCTGTATCAGGACGGTGTCGGCGCGGCGCTGAATCTGAGCGCAAATGCGAGCCTCATCCTCGGCAGCGCCAGCACTTCAGGCGCGCTGGGTTTCCAGCTTGGCACCACACGGGACGTCATCAATCTGACTGGCAGCGGCGTGTTCACCATCAATGCTGGCGGCGGCATCATCAACGCGCTGCCGCTGGCAGGCTTTGGAGCTGGCAGCTATGACCTGGTGACCAGCGCGAATCCCATCGTGGGAGGTGCGAATCTTCAGTTAGGCAGCCTGCCGGGCGGCTTCACTTACAGTCTGGACTACACGTCCAACCCGAACGTGCTGAAGCTCGTGGCATCCGTGGCAGCAGCAGGTGATCTGTTCTGGCAGGGAGACCTCAGCACCTCCTGGCTCACAGCCTTGTCCGGCAACACCAACTGGGCCAGCAACAGCACAGGCACCACGGAGGCTGGCTTCAGCCCTGGCAGCACCAACACGGTCAACTTCAGCGCCACCAATGCGGGGGCGTTGCCGATCAATACAACGTTGGATGCGGCGTTCAGCATCCAGGGACTGAGGTTCCTGAACTCGGGCACCGGACAGGTCACCATCGCTCCTGGGTCGGGTGGCAGCCTCACGGTGGGAAATGGCGGCGTGCAAGTGCAGACCGGGGCACCTGCGGCGACAGTCATCTCAGCGCCTGTGATCCTGGGCGCTGCACAAACCTGGAACGTGGCTGACAGCGGCAGCCAGTTGAGCGTCACGGGAGTGGTGAGCGGCGGCCCTGGCAACTCCACCCAGGCTGCGCCGGGGAGCAATGTGTGGCTGACGATCACGGGTGGCGGCAGTGTGAGTTTTGGCAATACCGGCAACACCTTCACCGGGGACATCCTGGTGGATGGAGGCACCTTCGTCGTGGACAGCCTTCGTGACTGGGGATCTGTCACGATCGCCAGCACGGATTCCCACTCCGTCATTTTGGACAATGGAGGTCTGCTTCAGGTCACGGCATCCCTGAATCCTGGCGCGACGACGACCACCACCTACAACCTCGTCAAAGTCAACGCCGGTGGCGGCAGGGCGGATGTGGCTGCCGGGGTGACACTGACTTTGGATGATGTGGGTCAGCTCTATGGCAGCGGCCCCTTCACGAAGTCAGGACTCGGCACCTTCGTTCTTCGCAATCAGAACACGTTTGCCGGCACGCTGGACATCACGGCTGGCCTGCTCCAGATGAGCGGCACCACAGCTTTTGGTCTGAACACAGCGGGCACGACCATCCGCTCCGGGGCCGCCTTGAACATGGCCGGTCAGACGCTCGTGGACACCGAGCCGCTGACGGTTTTCGGCACGGGTCTGGCGGCGGCGCCTGCGGGTGTCATCACCAACACCTCCAGCACTTCGGCCACTTTCCCCGGCCCGATCACGCTGGGCAGCAACAGCACCTTCGGTGTTTCGAGCAGCGGCAGCCTCACGCTCCCAGGTGTGATCAGCGGTGCCTTCGCGGTGACCGGGAACAGCAGTGGCTCCGGTGCGGTCGTCCTGTCAGGCAACAATACTTTTAGTGGAGGTGTCGTCGTTGATGCGGGCATCTTGCGCGGTGTGGGTGTCAGCCCTGCAGGCACCACGGTGGCGCCCACGTCGGATCCTTTCGGTTCCAACACCATCACGCTGAATGGCGGGACCCTGGACATCCGTGACAATGCGGATGGAACCTCAGGCACCCAAACGCTCACCTATGACAACCCGGTGGTCCTCAATGCCAGTGCCACGGTCACCGTGAACCGGCTTTCGGGTTCGGGCCTGACGAAAATCATCCGCCTGGGGCATCTTATCACCGCTGCTGACATCACCTTCACCAGCACGAACAGCAACGACTACCAGCAGTATTACAACGGCTCCGGCAGCAACATCAACACGATGCTGGGCAATCTCACGATCAACGTGAATGCGGAGACAACCACCTTTGCCAACGCCGGGTCCACCACAAGCAGCACGAATGTATCCCTCACCGATGGTGCGGGCAGCTACAAGCTGACCAAACTCGGCGGTGGCTCGCTGACGCTGGGGCGCACCACCATTGATGCGCTGCAACTGGACGCGGGCACCGTCAACCTCAACAGCGCCGGGAACCTCTTCCCCTCTGGCGTGACGGTGAACGGTGGCACGCTGGTGGTAAACAACTCCAACGGTGTGCTCGGAGCGGGCACTTCCCCGGATGTGCAGGTGAATGGAGGCATCGTCCAGCTCCGCAGTGCCACGGCGGCCCAGACCGTGGGCCTGGACTACAATGCCAATGCCACGCTGGACCTGCGTAACAATGCCTCGACCACCTTCCAGGTGGAAAGCGTGGTCCTGGCCCCTGCGGTGGATACTTTCACCTTCAACGTCAACCGCACAAGCGGCACGGGCACCGGCTTCACGGAGACTTTCCAGGGGCCTATCACGACTCAGAGCGCCATCCAGTTCAACGTGACGGGAGCCAACGGTTACTTTGCTGCCATCAACGCCAGCAGCACCCTCAGCCTCGGAGGCAACATCGACTTCAACACCAGCACGGCGAACCTCGCCATGGCAGGCGTGATCAACGATGGAGCTTCAAGCTTCTCGGTGACGAAGAGCGGTGTGGCCACCATGACGCTTTCCGCAGCCAACGTCTACGATGGCGGCACCAACATCAACGACGGTGTGCTGCTGGTGGCCAACACCACTGGCTCTGCCACGGGCACGGGTGTCGTCACGGTAGCCGCGACCGCGATCCTTGGAGGCACGGGCATCATCGCTCCCGGCAGTGGCAATGCGGTGACGGTGAATGGCACCTTGCAGGTCGGTGGTGCGGCACCTGCGGCAGGGCAGACGCTGACGATCGCCACGAATGCCGCGGCCACGACGATCAACAATCTGCTTACCTTTGATCTCTTCTCGGGTGAAGGTTCCGGGACGCTCAATGCCATCACCACGGCGGACCGTCTGCTTTTCACGGGCAACTCGAACGGAGCTTCCGTGACCCTGGGCGCTTCCTCCGTGCTTGGCATCACCACCAGCATCGTGGGTGGATGGGCGTCTGGCTCCTCCTGGCAGCTCATTGACTGGGCCGGCCTCACGCCGAGCGGCACTTTCTCGAACCTGAACTCCACCATCGGAAACTTTGCCAACCTGCCGGATCTCTCGACGCAGAACCTCGCCTGGGATGTGTCCGCCATCTACACGACAGGGGTGGTGTCCATCGTGGTCGTCATTCCGGAGCCTGGCAGGGCCGTGCTGCTGCTCCTGGGCCTGCTGGCGCTGTTCATGCGTCGTCGTCGTGACTGATCTGCGCGCGTGGAAGCGTTAAGGGGAGGTGAGATTCCTCCCCGCTGGATTGTTCCTGTTTTGCTGCCTGCCTGCCGCCACTGCGGCGCCGGTCTCTTTTGCCCAACAAATAGTGCCGTTGCTGGTGGGCCAGTGCGTGGAGTGTCATCGCGCGGAGAAGGCGAAGGGCGGGTATCGCCTCGATACCTTTGAGCAGCTTTTGAAAGCGGGCGACAGTGATGAAGTGCCGCTGGTCGCGGGCAAGCCGGAGGAGAGCGAGCTCTATGAGCTCATCTCCACGCATGAGGAAGATGACCGCATGCCGAAGAAGGCAGATGCGCTGCCGGAGAAGGAGATCGCTCTCGTCCGGCAGTGGATCCTCGAAGGCGGGAAGTTTGACGGCCCGGATGCGAAGGCTGCGCTGGCGACTCTGCTACCGCAGAAGGAGGTGCAATCCCCTGAGAAGTATCCGCGACCGATCCCCGTCACCGCGATGGCGCTGAATGGGGATGGCAAGGTGCTGGTGACCAATGGCTATCATGAGGTGCTCTCCTGGGATCCTGAGACGGGCAAGATGCGCGGGCGCATCGCGGGAATGCCGGAGCGAGTGCTCGGTCTCAGCTTCATCAAGGGAGGGCCGCTGCTGGCGGTGGCTGGAGGCAGCCCCGGACGCAGCGGCGAGGTCTGGCTGGTGAACTACGCCAGGCCTGCTGAGCGCAAGCGGCTGGCTCAGCTGCGTGACTGCGCGCTGAGCGCCGTGAGCACGCCGGATGGCTCTGTGCTCATCACCGCGGGCGCGGACAATCGCGTGCGCGCCTTTGCACTACCAGAAGGCAAGCCAATGTGGGATCTGGAGGCGCATGCGGACTGGATCTTGAGCCTCGCCATGAGTCCGGATGGCAGGCATGTGGCCAGTGCCAGCCGCGACCGCACGGCGAAGGTCTTTGATGTGAAGACCGGCACGGTGGAGGGAACCTTCAATGGGCATGAGGTGGCTGTGCTGAGCGTGGCCTTTTCCCCTTCAAGTGACCAGATCATCTCCGGAGATGCGAATGGTGAGATGCATCGCTTCAAGCCGGATGGAGAGGGTGTGAAGGACACCACCATGAGCCCCGGTGGCAGGTCTGAAGTGCTCGGGCTTGGTTTCTTGAACACGGAGCTGCCCGTCGCCGCCTTGGGAAGCGGTCTCGTGATCTCCATGGATCCGAAGACACGGAAGAAAAAAGACGTGCTGGCGCAGCATGATGACCGCCTAACCAAGATGTGCATCGGTGGTTCCCTGGAGCTTCGCCGCCTGATCACTGCCAGTCATGATGGCTGGGTCCGCATCACCGAGCTAACCAGCCCGGCTGGAGGCCTGCCAGGGCCGCTTCAGATCAAAGAGACACGGCGTTTCATCGCCAGCCCGGGATGGTGACTTTTCTGGAACGACCCGGTCTGTGCCAGGAAGCCGCCGAACCGAAAGAGTGGCAAGAAAGTTAAAATTGGCTGTAATTTTGCAGGCCGCCGATGCAGATACTTAGGATGTCGGGCAATGAGGTTTTACCTCACCCCGCAGACACCTTAACTCTCCTCTATTATGTCCAGCATCGGTAGCAGCTTCCGCAACTCGCAGGTTCAGTCCTCTGGTTCGCTTTCCCTGGAGCAACTGCCTCCTGAAGGCCCCAAACTGGGTGACCGCCAGGTGACCACCAATAACAAGCCGTCCATCGGCCGCTCCATCCTCAATTTCTTCTCGGGCATCGGTGACAAGATCACCTCGCTCAAGGATCGGGTGGTGAACTACTTTGCGGAGAAGTCGGCCGCCCGGAAAGAGGCGGCTCTGGGACGTGCGGCGGACAACATCGCGAACGCAATCGTCCAGGGGAATGTGACACCGAAGAAGATGACGAGTCTGCTCAACGAGCTGCAGAGCTGCGCGAAGAAGACGGGCACGGACGATCCGACGGGCAAGGCCGTGTCCACCCTGCGTGAGAAGGTGAGCGCCTTGCCCCCTGAGCAGCAGAAGGCTGTCCGCACCCACTTTGCCATGGATGACAACAGCGCTGGTTTGATGCGAGAATTCGACAGCCGCGTGGAGAAGCATGACCAGATGATGCAGGGCTTGGAGGAGATGGGACTCGCTGGAGAGGGGGATCGCGGGGACTCCGTGAAAGCGCGCCAGAACTTCAAGGGGCTCGTGGACGGCATTCAGCATGACTGCCGTCAGTATCTGATCGGGCCTCTCCAAGAGAAAATGCCCGGCGGTGTGACCATCAGTGACAACGGCGTCGTCACTGGCACCAGCACGATTTCACAGGTGCCGGATGTGGCGCCTAACCTCGCGGAGATCCAGGGGATGTCCATCGGTGACGGTGTGAAGGCCATCATGTCAGATGCTCTGAAACCTGAGCGCCTCACCGATCTTGGCGGTCAGAAAGTCATCACCCAGGCACCGAAGGACTTCTTCCGCATGGACCTGGAGATGCCAACCAGCCAGGGGACCTTCAAAACGCGTGACGACCCGGAAACGGGTGAAGCCGAGCGCAATTTGACGGTCGTCCAAAACCTCCGTGACTATGCCGGGTCTGACAATGCCACGACGGTGCTGTCCTCCGTGCTTGTGCAGACCACGCTGCGTCCCTTCCATGACTCCATCGCCACCGAAGGCGGAGACCAGGCGCTGCTCACCTTCGCGGCGAAGCGTGAGGGCTCTTACAAGGACGACCAGGGCGTGTCCCATGACCTGGGTCTGCTGACCAACTACGGCGGCGCCAAGCTGAAGCTCGACAAAATGGAGAACGGTGACTTTCGCGTGAAAGTGAGCTGGACCATGTATCCCGACCATGTGGGCCGTGGCTTCGCCAAAGAATCCATGCCGCTCTCCGAGGGTGGGGTGCTGAAGTCCGAGTTCTCCATTGAGATGGTGGTGGACAAGGCTGCCGCAGATCGTGGTGAGCTGGTGCTGACCTGCCCCACCGACCCGACGGTCACTTTTTCTGGCAAGCTGTTCTAAGATTATGTTAGAACTTCCAGGCCGCCGCTGAGGGCGGCCTGGCGCGTTTACCAACGACTCCTCTTTTTTCTCTCCCACTCCCATGACGACGAACAACCTGCAGGCCCTCGAGGCCCTCTCCGTGACCCTCGGCCTTCCTCTGGCCTTCAACCAGGACAACACCTGCGACCTCGTGATCGATGAAGCCGAGGTGGCGCTGCGCGGCGACCCTGCCAGCCATGTGCTGAAGCTCAGCGCCGTGATCGGCACCCTGGAGAACAACGAGTCTCCTGCTGGTCTGAAAATGCTGCTGAAGGCAAATTTTCAGGGCCAGGGTGTGGGCGGTGCCTGCCTGAGCATGGATCATCTGAGTGAAGATGTGGTGCTCTGCCAGAGCGTGGATGTCTCCCATCTCGGCCCTGAAGGCGTGGCTCCCGTGCTGGAGAAGTTTGTGAACTACCTGGAGTTCTGGCAGGCGAACCTGGCCAGACTGACGGCTGACGATACCGATCCGGATTCTGGGTCGGGCTCAGGTGACGCCGCAGGCCTGATCCGCATCTAACCAACTATGCGACCTTGGTGGCGATGGCGCCAGGGATACTCTTATGTCCGGCATTGATCCCAGCTTCCGCCATTCGCCGGTCCGGCCGTCAGGCTCGTTTGAGCCTGACTCTTCCGTGCCGCAAGACGGTGGACGGCTAGGGGAGAGAGAAGTGGTCACGAATCCGAAATCCTCAGGTAGAGGCCCGGCGACAGGCTTCTTCCAGGGGATCGCGGAGAGGCTCAAGTCATTCAAGAGCCGCATCGCGGACTACTTTGCGGCGAAGGTTTCCACCCACTACGAGACGTCTCTGGAGCTTGCGGCAGACGAGATGCTGGAAGCCGTGGTGAAGAAGAAAGCCACGGTCGATCACATGCTGAAGCTGATCGCCGAGCTGAGAAAGATCGCCGCCACCGGCGGAGCTGACAATCCGGTCAAAAAGGCGTTGGCCATTCTCCGGCAGCGGCTGGACATCGTGCCCGAGGAGCAGAGGAACGCCTTCCGTGCTTACTTCTCCACGGAGGACAACAGCACTGTGCTCATCCATGAGTTTGGCCGGCGCCTGCAGAAGCGTGACCAGTTGCTTCAAGGCATGGATGAAGCGGGGCTTGATGAGGGTGGCCAGCGTCCAGACAGCCTGGAAGACCTTCAAATCTTCCAGGAGCTGCTGGCTGGCATCCAGCATGAGTGCCGTCACCCTCCGAAAGAAAGTGGCGTCGTTGGTTAGACCGCGATCTCTGCCTTGATGGCGGGATGCGGGTCGTAGCCTTCGAGCGTGAAGTCCTCAAACTTGAAGGCGAAGAGGTCTTTCACGTCGGGATTGAGCTTCATCACAGGGAGCGCGCGTGGTTCGCGGCTGAGCTGGAGCTTCGTTTGCTCAAGATGATTCTTGTACAGATGCAGGTCACCGAAGGTGTGGACGAACTCACCGGGCTGAAGATCACAGACCTGGGCGATCATGAGCACGAGCAGGCTGTAACTGGCGATGTTAAACGGCACGCCGAGGAAGAGGTCAGCGCTGCGCTGGTAGAGCTGGCAGCTCAGCCTGCCTTCAGCCACGAAAAACTGGAACAGGCAGTGACAAGGAGGCAGCGCCATCTTGTCGATATACGGCACGTTCCAGGCGCTGACGATGTGACGGCGGCTGTAAGGGTTCGTCTTCAGGCCGTGAAGCAGCTTCACGATCTGGTCCACAGGCTCTGCCTCGGGCGTGCCCTGCCAGCGGCGCCACTGCGCGCCGTAGACGGGGCCGAGCTCACCGTCCTCATCCGCCCATTCGTCCCAGATGGTGACCTTGTTGTCGCGGAGATAACCCACGTTGGTATCACCCTTCAGGAACCAGAGGAGCTCGTGAATGATGCTGCGGAGGTGCAGCTTTTTCGTGGTGACGAGCGGGAAGGTGGTGCTGAGATCGTAGCGGCTCTGCTCGCCAAACACGGAATACGCCCCCGTGCCGGTGCGGTCCTCACGGTAGGAGCCATGGTCGAGGACTTTGCGGAGGAGGCGGTGATACTCGTGCATAAATGACGAATGCAGAATGCGGAATGACGAATGCCAACCTTCTGGTTAGTCATTCATCATTCGAGTTGGGTCACTTATAGGGAACGGGAGTGCCGGTGGAGTTCGCCAGAGCTTTGAACTTGGTGATGACCTCGGTGGTGAGCTTGCCGGGCTTGCCATCGCCGATGGGGCGGCGGTCATACTGCACGGCGGGGATGACCTCGGCGGCAGTACCGGTGAGGAAGCACTCATCCGCGGTGTAGATCTCATGACGGCTCATGGTGATCTCGTGGACCTGCAGGCCCATCTCACGCATCACCTCGATGACGGCCATGCGGGTGATGCCATTCAGCGCGCCGCTGGCGATGGTGGGTGTGTAGACCTGGCCGTTCTTGATGATGAAGATGTTGTCGCCCGTGCACTCGGCCACGTAGCCCTGCTCATTGAGCATGATGCCTTCCTCACACCCGGCCTGGATGCACTCGATCTTGGCCATGATGTTGTTCAGGTAGTTCAGGCTCTTCACCTGCGGGCTCAGCGCGGCCGGTGTGGGGCGGCGGGTGGCGCAGGTGATGAGGTTCAGTCCGGTCTCGTACTTCTCCTTCGCATACAGCGTGATGCCGCTGGCGATGATGATGATGCCAGCCTTCGGGCACTGGTAGGGGTTCAGACCCAGGGAGCCGACGCCGCGGGTGATGACGAGGCGGATGTAACCGTCACGCAGGTTGTTCGCGGCCACGGTCTCGACGGTGGCCTTCTCCATCTCCTCGATGCTGATGGGGATGGTGAGGCAGATGCTGCGGGCGCTTTCATACAGGCGCACCAGATGCTCGGTCAGGCGGAAGACGCGGCCGTTGTAGATGCGGATGCCTTCGAAGCAGCCATCGCCATAGAGCAGGCCGTGGTCGAAGACTGACACTTTGGCTTCAGATTCAGGAACGAGTTTGCCGTCGAGGTGGATGAGCAGGGGGGCGGTGGCCATGATGGGTGAGCGCGGAGATTGGCAGGAGTGGATCAGTTTGCAAAAACAAACATCGCGGAGGCCACTGGGGCTTCCGCGATGCTGAAAAGTCTGAAAATGGAGCTGGGGCGATTACGCGGAGGCGTCGCTGAGCTTCGGAGCGGCGCGGCGGGCACGGGTGCTGCCGTAACGCTGGGCGAACTTGTCTACTCGGCCGGCGGTGTCGACGAAGCGCTGCTCACCGGTGAAGAAGGGGTGGCAGCCGGCGCAAATGCCGATACGGAGGTTCTGCACGGTGGACTGGGTGTTGTAAACAGTGCCGCAGGTGCAGGTGATCGTGGTTTCGTAAGTCGTTGGGTGACCTTGTTCTTTCATGGGGGTAGGTGGGGTGATCACGTGGACCCGTCGAGGCAAAAAGTGCTTTCGCCGGGGCGTGAAGGGGGCCGAGATAGTGCCACAGCCGGACCGGGGGTCAACGGCTTTTTGGGTCGCAGAACCGTGGTTCCGGATCCTGGGGGCGAAGATAAGTCCCGGGTATTCAGGACGGGAGCCACAGAAGGCTAGCGAAGCTTCGGGGTCATGAGGTCCATGTACCAGTTCAGGATCTCAGGGCCGTAGAAGACCCAGATGATGGCTCCGGCGGCGAGGTAGGGGCCGAAGGGGATCTTTTGACCCCACTCACTGCGGCCGATGAGGCGGGAAAGGCCGGCGATGACGGTGCCCAGCACGGAGGCGGCCAGGATGGTGAAGAGCACGCTCTTCCAACCGGTGAAGGAGCCGATCATCATGAGCAGAAGCACGTCCCCAAAGCCCATGGCTTCACGCGGGATGACGATGTTTGTGGTGGTGCCTTGCAGGTGGGTCACGCCCTCCATGGGGAACTCATCGAGATTGCCGTCAGCATGGCGGACCTTGAGTTTTTCCATCCAGAGCTCGGCGGTGACATTCGTGTAAGCCTTGTCATTCGCCTCCAGGGACGGGCAGGTGATGATCATGCGGTCGCTGGCGCGGGAGAAGATGTCTGCCCAGCTGGTCTTTTCCTCGCCGAGGGTGACAACGGGTGGTTCCTCGTCATTCGGCTGGGTGACGCTCCAGGCGGTGGCGGAGTCAAAGACATGGCGCTTGCGGCCGAAGGCGAGTTTGCCGAGCTCCACCACCAGCCACAGTCCGCCGAGGCCGAGGGCTGCGCTGGCCAGGGAGATCATGAAACCGCGCAGATGCTCCTGCTCACCGACGAGTGAAGGGACGATGCTGGCGCTGATGAGGCCCAGCACCGTGCCTCCCATGGTGATCTCATGCGGCAGGATGTAGTGCTCGATGTCGATGAAGCTGCCGGCGACGAGGAGGCTGGTGAAGAGCCAGAGGCAGAACATGGCCGGACCCCACTCTTGAATGGCCGCCCAGTCGCCCCCGAGCTTCCAGAAGATGCCATAGAAGAGAAGACCGGTCAGCAGCTCGACCCCGAGATAGCGCGGCGAGATGGAGCAGCCGCACTTCGCGCATTTGCCGCGTAGCAGGATCCAGCTCACGAGGGGGATGTTCTGCCACATGGGGATTTGGTTCTTGCAGGAAGGGCAGAAGGAGCGGCGCGGCTGGTTCACGGACATGCCGCGCGGCAGGCGGTAGATGACCACATTTAAAAAGGAGCCGATGCCTGCGCCCATGAAGAAAAACAGGAAGTGAAGCAGGGCGTTGAGGATCTGGAATCGGGTCATGCTGGCGCGCGGAAGTGGAGGATGCGGCGGAAACTTGCCTTGCGATGGTAGACAACGGAAGCAAAAAAAGCCCTCATGTTTATCCGGATCTTCCTGTCGCTCTCCGCTGCTGCCACGCTGCTGCTAACCGGCTGTGCCGCAGGCCCGGGAGGCTGGATTGACAAAAAACAGGTCACTGCGGCGGCACGGGCCAAGGGACTGGTGGATGTGCGTGCGGCCATCCCGGGCATCCGGGTGGACCTGCGCTATGCCACACGGCACAATGTGACGGGACGTCCGCTCTACCCGCGGAACATGCCCTGCCTGCTGCGTGCCGCCACGCTGGAGAGGCTGAAGGTGGCGCAGGCCGCGCTGAAAGCGCAGGGCTATGGCGTGAAGATCTGGGATGCCTGGCGGCCGCCGGAGGTGCAGAGACTGCTCGTTTCCAAGGATGGCGAAAGCGGCATGTTCATGGATCCCGAGACCAGCGGCTGGTCACGGCACTGCGGCGGTGTCTCGCTGGATGCCACGCTGGTGGATGCCTCGGGTCATGAGATGCGCATGCCGACGGCCTTTGACGAGAACTTCGCGCAGGCAGGGAGTGACCAGATTCCTGCGGACCCAGTCGTGCGGCAGAATCTACAAATCCTGCACAGTGCCATGCGTGCCGCAGGCCTGAAGCCGCTGCCGGCCGAGTGGTGGCACTTTGATGACATTGATCACATCAGCCATCCGGTGCTGGTCGTGAAAGGCGAGGACATCGGGATTCTTGTCAGGTGATGGAGGTTGATATGCGCGGAGTGTCCTGGAAGGCCTAACGAAAAGGTTTGCGCGGATTGATGGCGCAGGTCAGTCGTGGTTCATTCGTCTTCAGGTTTTCGCGATTCAAACGTGCCCGATCCAAAGCTCCAGAGGGCTGGAGCACTCCAGGACGCTTCGCGACTGCCGGGCTTATTTCTGGGCGGGAGGTGGCAGGGCTTTCAGGGATGTGGTGTCGATCTCCACGGTGGCGCCACGCAGGTGTTTGCTCACGAACTGTTCGCCGCGGACCTTGGCTTCGGGGTGGTTCACAGAGCTGTGGCCGCCATCGGTGATGGGGACGAGCAGGGAAGGGACGCCAGCTTTCTGCAGGGCGGCGTGGATGGTTTCGGCGTGACGCCAGGAGACGCGCTGGTCGGCCGTGCCATGGAAGGTGATGAAGGGCGGATCGTCCTTGGTCACGTAGGTCAGGGGAGATGCGGCGACGGCTTCGGCATGCTTTTCCTCATAAGTGCCGCCGAGCAGGCCGATGACGGCATCGTCCTTGGTGATGGGCTTGCCTTCCTTGTCGAACATGAGCGCCTGGGTGAAGTCCTCGGGGCCGCACTGGTTCACCACGGCCTGCACGCGGCTGCTGAACTGAGTGTTGGGCCCAAGCGTGCCTTCAAGCTCCTTCACATCCCCGCTGGTGCCTAACAAGGAGCTTAGATGACCTCCGGCGGAGCTGCCCCAGACGGCGATGCGGTCGGGATCGAGGTTGTATTCCTTCGCGTGGGCGCGGATCCAGCGGATGGCGGCCTTGCAATCGTAGATCTGCTCCGGCCAGTGGGCTTCCTTGGTCAGACGGTAACCGACAGCGACGGTGGCGAAATCGCCGGTGCGGGCGAGCTGGATGGCGAGAGCGGCGTAACCAATTCTATCTCCATTCACCCAGCCGCCGCCATGGATGAGAGCCACGACGGGGAGCGGCTTGTCGCTTTTGCGTTCCTTGGGCAAGTAGAGGTCCACCCGCTGCTTCGGGTTGTCATTGCCCGCGTAGGGCTGGTCCAGATGCAGCTCGATCTTGTTCTGCCCGGCCACCTTCAGCGCCCGCTGCTGGGGCGTGAGAGCTTCCTGGGCGGAGGCTGAAGCAGAGGCGAGGAGGGCGGCGAGAAGCAGCGGCGGGAGTTTCATGGTGCTATGAGAACGCCAGCATTCCCTGATTTTTAAACAGGAGATTTGGAGATGGGGGAGGGATGGATCCTCTCAAGCCTCACATCACACTCCGTCTTTGCGGTAGAAGGGCTTCTTCACGATCTCGGCGGGGAAGCGGCGGCCGCGGATCTCGATCTCGATGGCGGTGCCGATCTTGGCGGCCTCTGTGGGCAGGTAGACCATGCCGATGCCGGCGCTGAGGCTGGGAGATTGCGTGCCGCTGGCGACCTCGCCGACGATCTCGCCATTGTAAGCGACGGGATAATGCGGGCGTGGTGGTGGAGCGGTGCCGGTCATCTTGAAGGCGGCGAGCTTGCTGGGCAGGCCGGCTTTCTTTTGGGAAGTCAGGGCAGCTTTGCCGGTGAAGGCTTCTTTTTCCATCGCCACGAAGAAGCCGAGGCCTGCCTCAAGCGGGGTCTTGGCGGGAGAGAGGTCATTGCCATTGAGCGGGTAGCCCATCTCGAGGCGGAGGGTATCACGAGCGCCGAGGCCGCAGGGCACACCACCTTCTTCACGCACCGCAGCGACGATTTTATCAAACCACGCGGAGGCGTTGGAGGCTGGCGAGAAGAACTCAAAACCGTCCTCTCCGGTGTAGCCGGTACCGCACAGCCACATGAAGCCGGCATCATCCGCCGAAACAAAAATGCTGTTGTGCGGGGGGAAGACGGCCTCGCTGCCGAAGATCTTTTCAAACACGGCGCGGCTCTTGGGGCCCTGCACGGCGAGACCGGCGGTGGCATCGCTCAGATTCGCCATGTGCACGTCTTCCTCGGAAGACAGCAGGCTGCGCAGGTGCGCCCAGTCCACATCGATCATGGAGGCATTCACCACGACGAAGTATTCAAGCTGGCTGGTGCGGTAGAGGATGAGGTCGTCAATCACCCCGCCGGCATCATTGAGCATGAGGGAGTACTGTCCCTGGCCGATCTCGAGTTTGGAGACGTCGTTCGTGAGGGAGCGGTTCAGGAAGGCGAGCGCGTCATCGCCACTGACGATGAACTGGCCCATGTGGGAGATGTCAAAGACGCCCACGGCTTTGCGCACGGCCTGATGCTCCGGCACGATGCCGGAGTACTGCACAGGCATCTCCCAGCCGGCGAAGGGGACCATCTTGGCGCCGAGGGCAACGTGGTTTTCAAAGAGCGGGGTGCGGAGCAGCGGGGTGTCTGACATGCGTGGAGGTTGGCGGGGGCGGTGTGGATGTCAAAGGCAGGGAAGCGGGCTCATGGGGAAGGAGGCTTCGGCAGCGCACAATGGCCGGGGGGTGCAAAAAACACCTTGCAAGGCGGCCCGCCATCCCGCAAACTCCAGCTGTTCACGGTTCCCTCAGCGAGGCGAACCCCTGGTGTCCGCTCCAAAGATGGGAGCTGTGTTTCTGACGGCGGAGTCCTTCACGAAACTCATTCTGTGTCAACAGGCCCCCCGGCCTGCTTTGAAGCGGAGACCGCGGCAAGGCCGCTTTCTTTCTCATTTGCTACTTCAGTTCCCAGCCAGGGACGAACCCGCCTTTGCACGCGGTCTTCTCCCTCGCCCAGGGACCCTCCCCCCACCCATACTTCAGCAAAGCAACCATGGCAGGTCACAATAAGTGGTCGAAGATCAAGCGCTCCAAGGCGGTGATCGATGCAAAGCGCGGCGGCGTCTTTTCGAAGATGTCCAAGGAGATCACCATCGCTGCCAAGCACGGTGGCGGGAATCCCGACCTGAATGCCCGTCTGCGCACGGCCATCCTGGCTGCGAAGGCTGCGAATGTGCCGAATGACAACATCGACCGTGCCATCAAGAAAGGCACGGGCGAGCTCGGCGGAGTGATCATCGATGAAATCACCTATGAGAGCTACGGCCCGGGCGGCGTGGCCTTCATGGTGGAAGTGGTGACGGACAACCGCAACCGGGTGGCCAATGACTTCCGGGTGCTGCTTTCCAAAAACGGCGGCACCTTTGCCGATGCGGGCAGCGTGGCCTACCAGTTCAGCCGCAAGGGCGAGCTGCGCTTTGACAAAGGCAACCTCACCGAAGATGCCGCCATGGAGCTGGCTCTCGAGGCCGGCGCGGATGACGTGCAGGATGGCGGTGACGAGTGGCTGATGTACACGGCCACAGACCAGCTTTTCCAGGTGGTGAGCGCGCTGAAAGAGAAAGGCGTCACGGCCAACGCACCCAAGCTCATCCACAAGGCGAACACGCCCATCGTGCTCACTGACATCGAAACCGCGAAGACGGTGATCAAGCTCTACGACCTGCTCGACGAGTATGACGACACCCAGAACGTGCATTCCAATTTCGAGATCGACGACAGCATCGCCGACTCTCTTGACTAACCTATTTTCCAACAAATGCCCATGAGCACCGAACTCCAGCCCGAGGAGAAGCCGAAGAAGAAAGCTGCCGCCAAAAAGGTGGCCGCGAAGAAGGCTGCGCCGGCCCCTGCCAAGAAAGCTGCTGTGAAGAAAGTGGCCGCCAAGAAGGTCGCGACGAAGAAGCCAGCGAAGGTCATCGAACCTCCCGCTGAGCTGGAACTGAATCTCGAAGTTCCCGCCGCGCCTGAAACCGCGAATGCTGACGTGCCTGCGAAGAAGACGCGCCGCACCGCGCTGCAAAAGAAGGCCGCGGAGATCCTGGCGAAGATGCAGGAGTCCATGGTCGTGGCTGCGAGTGCTCCTGTGGAAGCCGCTCCGGCACCTGTCGCGAATGCGGTGATCGCCGCCGCGCTGGATGCTGAACCGATGTCGGCCCCTGAAGCTGCTGTGGAAGTGCCGCCGCCAGCCTTTGTGAAGGCAGCGCCTGCTGCTGTGCCCGCACCTGCGGCACGCGCCGCTGCTCCGGCTGCGAGTGAGGATGATTCCGATGAAGGTGGTGATGACGAGCCTCCGCAAGAGGGTCAATCTGGTGGTGCTGGGGATGCCGGTGGCGGCCAGGATCAAGGGCGCAAAAAGACACGCTGGGAGCGCTGGAAGGAGCGCCGTGAACGGTTCAAAGCTGAAAAGGCCGCGCGTCGCCTCGCCCAGCAGGGTGGTGGTCAGGGCGGCCACCAAGGCGGTGGTGACCGTGATCGTGGTCATGTCAGCGCTGAGCGCAGCCAGGGCGGCTATCAACCGCAGCACTCCAATGGTGGTCATCAGCCACAGCAGAACGGCAGGCATGCGCAGTCTCATCGGGACACTCACGATGACGATGCACCCATGTCCCCTGAAGTGGTGCTGGGTCCGCCTGAAGCCTCCGAAGGTGTGCTGGAAATGAACCCCAAAGGTCATGGTTTCCTGCGTTCCCGTGAGCGTATGTTCGCCCAGCATCCTGCGGATCCTTTTGTGCATGCGGACACCGTCCGCCAGCTCGGTCTGCGTGAAGGCATGCTGATCAAGGGCATCTCCCAGAAAGGCCCGCGCGGCCTGATGGTGACCAGCATCACCGATGTGAACGGCCGCACGCCGGAGTCGGTGCGTGATCTGCCGCTCTTCGAAGAGCTGAAAGCCATCAATCCGAACAAGCGCATCCAGTTTGAAACCACCAAGGAGCGCATCACCACGCGTGTGATCGACATGTTCACGCCGGTTGGCCGTGGCCAGCGCGGCCTCATCGTGGCACCGCCGCGCACGGGCAAGACGACGCTGCTGCAGCACATCGCCGAGTCTATCGTGCAGAATCATCCGAGCATGCATCTCATCATCCTGCTGGTGGATGAGCGCCCGGAAGAAGTGACCGAGTTCAAGCGCATCTTTGCCAACGCCGAGGTGTATGCGAGCTCGAACGATCAGGACGTGAGAAGTCACACGCGCATCGCCATGTTCGCCATCGAACGCGCGAAGCGTCTGGTGGAGGCTGGTGAGCATGTCTTCCTGCTCATGGACAGCATCACGCGTCTAGCCCGTGCCTTTAACAACGCCAAGTCCGGCGGTGCCACCATGAGTGGTGGTATGGCCGTCGGTGGCATGGAGATCCCACGCCGTCTTTTCGCCGCTGCGCGTAATACTCGCGGGGCTGGCAGCCTCACCATCCTTGCCACCGCGCTCATTGAGACCGGCAGCAAGATGGACGATGTGATTTTCCTCGAGTTCAAAGGCACCGGCAACATGGAGCTCGTGCTCGATCGCAAGCTGGCGGAGCAGTATTACTATCCGGCGGTGAACATCTTCAAATCCGGCACGCGCCGTGAGGAACTGCTGCTGCAGTCCTTCCAGCTCGACAAGATCCACATGCTGCGCCGCGGTCTCGCGGGTGGCAAGCCGATCGATGCGATCCAGCGTGTGATCACCCTCTGCGAGCGCTACCCCAGCAATGCGCAGATGCTGGTGGATCTGCCCGGCAAGGCCTGAGGACCGGCCCCAAGCCGGTGACATGTTTCTGACAAGCCACGGTGCCCGCCGTGGCTTGTTTGTGTGCATCCTTTGAGCAAATTCCTGATCTCGTGCTGTTGCGGAGTACAGCCGCTCCTGCTTACCTGCGCGTAGTCTACCGTGCTCGCGCCATGACTTCCGAACCCGCCACGACTCAAAGTGCTGATGCCACCTTTGACGCGGGGGTGTTCTTTGGTGGTGGAGAGATGGGCGCGCGCACTCGTGCGCTGGACTGGGATGCGACACCGATGGGTCCGGTGGAGCAATGGCCGGCGGCGCTGAAGTCCACCCTGGGCATCTGCTTGAACTCGCGCTTTCCGATGGCGGTTTACTGGGGTGAGGAGGGCTTCCTTTTCTACAATGATGCCTGGCGGCCGATCCTGGGGGACAAGCACCCATGGGCGCTGGGATGCGGGGCCCGTGAAGTGTGGCCGGAGATCTGGCAGGACATCGCCCCGCTGTTTGCCAGCGTGCGCACCACCCGCGAGGGGACATGGCGCGGAGATGCGCTGCTGCCGATGCATCGCTCGGGCTATACCGAGGAGTGTTACTTTGACTACACCTTCAATCCCATCATGGGAGCCACAGGTGTGGTGGAGGGCATCCTGAATGTGGTGCAGGAGACAACTCACCGTGTGCTCAATGACCGCCGCACCCGGCTTCTGCATGCACTGGCGACGGCGACGGCGGATGCGAAGACGGCGAACCAAGTTTGCGAACGTGCGGCGCGCACCTTGCAGGACTTCGTTCATGATGTGCCTTTCGCGCTGATCTATCTCACGGCGGGAAAAGGGGCGAATCTGGCTGCCGCAGCGGGGGTGCTGCCTGAGAGTGAGATGGCGCCTGAATTTATCTCGCTCGGGGAAGATCAGACGGACGAGATGTGCTGGCCCCTTTTCAAGGCCATGGAGGACAAGCTGCATGTGCATCTGAAGGATGGCGCGGCACTACCCGGTGGCCCGTGGCCGGAGCCGACCCATACAGCCATCGTGGTCCCTCTGAAGAAGGGTGCTTTTGAGGAGCCTTTCGGGTTCCTTGTGGCAGGCACAAGTCCGCGGCGGAGTCTGGATGAGAGCTACGAGTCCTTCTTTGATCTGCTGGCGGGCAGCATCGCCAGCAGCATCGGCAATGCGCGCGCCTTTGAGCAGGAGAAGACGCGCGCCGAGGCCCTGGCGGAGCTTGATCGCGCGAAGACCGCCTTCTTCTCCAATGTGAGTCATGAGCTACGCACGCCGCTGACGCTCATGCTGGGGCCGATCGAGGAGGAACTGCGCGATGATCCAGAGAATGAGCGCCTGGAGTTGGCGCACCGGAACTCGGTCAGGCTGCTGAGGCTGGTGAACACGCTGTTAGACTTTTCACGCATCGAGGCGGGGCGCATCCAGGCAGTGTATGAGCCGGTGGATCTGGCGGCTCTCACCACGGAGCTGGCGAGCGGATTTCGTTCGGCCATCGAGGGGGCTGGGCTGCAGCTTGTGGTCCAATGCCCGCCGCTGCCGCAGCTGGTGCATGTGGACGTGGAGATGTGGGAGAAGATCGTGCTCAACCTTTTGAGCAATGCCTTCAAGTTCACCTTTGAGGGTGAGATCATCATCGCGCTGCGCTGGCGGGGTGATGCGGTGGAATTGGTGGTCACGGACACAGGATCGGGTATTCCTGCGGCGGAGCTGCCGCATATCTTCGAGAGATTTCACCGGGTGCGCGGCACGCGCTCGCGCACGCATGAAGGCACGGGCATCGGCCTCGCGCTGGTGGAGGAGCTGGCGCGCCTGCACGGTGGCTCGGTGAGTGTGGTGAGTCAGGAAGGACGGGGCAGTGTGTTCACCGTGACCATCCGTGCGGGCACGGCGCATCTGCCAGCGGATCGTCTGGGAGCACCGCGGACACTGGACTCGACAGCGACGCGCGTGGGGAGCTTTGTCGCCGAAGCCCGGCGCTGGCATGATGGCGGCGGGCTGGCCGACGAGGCAGACCGGGAGGCGAAGGACATCCGTCCTGCCAAGGCGGATGCCAGCCAGCCCACGCGCATTTTGCTCGCCGATGACAATGCGGACATGCGCGAGTATGTGACGCGGCTGCTGGCCCCGCATTATGACGTCACGGTTGTGGCGGACGGGCAGGCGGCGCTGGAGGCCGCGCGCTCGCAGCCGCCGGATCTGGTGCTCACGGATGTCATGATGCCGAGGCTGGATGGATTCGGGCTGCTGCGGGAACTGCGCGCTGACCCGGCGCTGAGCACGCTGCCGGTGATCCTGCTGTCCGCACGGGCAGGTGAGGAATCACGGGTCGAAGGCATGGCGGAAGGCGCGGACGACTATCTCGTGAAGCCGTTCAGCGCGCGAGAGCTGATCGCACGTGTCGAGGCGCATCTGAAGCTCGCGCGTGTGCGGTCTCGCGCGGAGAAGGCCATGCGCGAGTCAGAAGAGCGTTACCGCGGCATTGTGAACCAGACTGTGGCCGGCATTGCGGAGCTGGATCTCGCGGGCCGCTTCCTGATGGTCAATGACCAGTACTGCGAGACGACTGGCTATTCCCGTGAGGAACTGATGGAGAAGGGCATGGAAGGGATCACGCATCCCCAGGATGTGCCGGCCTACCAAAAATTGCTCATCGCGCTGGTGGAGGAGGATGTGCCGTTTGAAATGGAGATGAGCCATGTGCGCAAAGATGGTTCGGTGGTGTGGGTGCACAGCAGCGTCTCGGTCATCCGTGATGCCTCGGGCAAGGCGCTGTCCGTGATTGCCATCACCATCGACATCACGGCGCGCAGGCTGGCGGAAGACCAGCTGCGCGAGAGCGCCCAGCTGCTGCGTAGCGTCAATGACAGCACCAGCGAGCTGATCTACATGAAGGATCTGGGCGGGAAGCTGACCTATGCGAACCTGGCGACCCTCCATGTGCTGGGCATGAACGAGGACGACGCGCTGCGTGTGTCCGAGCCGGAGCGCTATCTGGACAAGGCCGAGGTGGATGAGATCATGGCCAATGACCGGCGGGCCGCCGAGGGCAGCGAGGCGATCAGCGTGGAGGAGGTCCTCACCTGTGCGGACGGGCAGCGGCGCGTCTATCTCTCCACCAAGACCCCTTTGCGGGATGCGAGCGGCAAGGTGATCGGTATCATCGGAGTGAGCCGTGACAACACGGAGCGCAAGCGTGCGGCTGAAGCGCTGGCGAAGGCCAAGGAGGTGGCTGAAGCCGCCAGCCGCGCGAAGGACGACTTCCTCGCCGCGCTCAGCCATGAGCTGCGCAATCCGCTGAACCCCGTGCTGCTGGCCTCAGGTGAGATGTCCAAGGACACCTCGCTGTCAGCGGAGACACGCGAGCAGCTGGTGATGATCCACCGCAACATCCAGCTCGAGGCGCGGCTGATCGATGATTTGCTTGATCTGACTCGCATCGGCCGTGGTTTGCTGCGCCTCGACACCGCGCCCACGGATGCGCATGTGCTGCTGCTGCATGTCGAAGAGATTGTTCGGCCAGATGCCACGCTGGCGCATGTGGAGCTGAAGCTCAGCCTGGAAGCTGAAGAGCATCATCTGCTGGGTGATGCGGCGCGGCTGCAGCAGGTGTTCTGGAACCTGATGAAGAACGCGATCAAGTTCAGCGCAGGTGCTGGACGCGTGTGTGTGCGCACCTTCAATCCAGCGCCGGGCAGGCTGGCGATCACGGTGTCTGACATGGGCATCGGCATCGCGAAGGAAGCGCTCGGGCGGATTTTCCTGCCGTTCGAGCAGGGAGAGGTGGGGGCGCAGCATCGGTTCGGCGGCCTGGGACTGGGCCTGGCGATCTCCAAGGCTGTCGTGGACCTGCATGGAGGTGAGCTGGGGGCGGAAAGCGCCGGTCCGGGGCAAGGCGCGATCTTTACGGTGGAGCTCGCCACTGCGGACACGACAATGATGGAGGCAGAACCTCCCGCGCAGCATGGGCCGATGGAATCTGCGCCGGTGGAGTCCCTGACCTTGCTGGTGGTGGAGGATCATGAGGCGACGCTCAACATCCTGAAGCGCCTGCTTCAGCACGATGGTCACTGTGTGCGTGCGGCAGGCAATGTGGCGGATGCGCTGGCGCTGGCCGCTGAGCATGAATGTGATCTGGTCGTCAGTGATCTGGGACTGCCGGATGGCAGCGGTCTCGATCTCATGCGCGCGCTGCGTGAGCGCCATGGGTGGCGAGGTATCGCCCTCAGCGGCTATGGCACGGATGATGATGTGCGGCAGGCGCGCGAGGCAGGCTTTGCCGCGCATCTGCTGAAGCCTGTGGACATGGACGATCTGCGCCGTGCGATCCGCGAGGTGAGGGAAGGGGCCACAGGGAGGTTCACGGGAAGCACGGCGTATTGAATGAGGTCTGTATTTCGGTCTTGAAACCGTGGACCTGTATCGTTTGAAAGCTGAAGCACCCATGTTCACCTCATCTATTCTACCGATTGCCGAGCTGCGGCAGGCATTGGCGGAACTGGCGGAGCAGAATGTGTATGTGGGCACGTCATCGTGGAAGTATCCTGGATGGTCCGGGCTGCTCTATGATGAGCAGCGGTATCTGTATCGCGGGAAGTTCACGAAGAGCCGGTTTGAGCGGGACTGCCTGGAGGAGTATGCGCAGGTCTTCCGCACGGTGTGCGTGGATGCGGGTTACTATCAGTTTCCTTCGCCGGACTACATCCGTGGCTTGTGCGACCAGGTGCCGGAGGGCTTTCGCTTTTCCTTCAAGGTGACGGACGAGATCACGGCGCGCACCTTTCCGAACCTGCCCCGGCATGGGAAGAAGATGGGGCAGCGCAATCCGCACTTTCTCAATGCGGAACTCTTTCGCGCGGCCTTCCTGGACTCGATGGAAAGGCATCGTGAGAAGATCGGTGTGCTGATGTTTGAGTTCAGTCATTTTCATCCGCGTGACTTTGACCGTGGTCGTGAGTTTGTGGAGATGCTGGATGCGTTTCTGGGGCAGCTGCCGCCGGGCTGGCAGTATGGCGTGGAGGTGCGGAACAAGTCGCTGCTGCAGCCGGAATATTTTGCGATGCTGGCGAGGCATGGCGTGACGCATGTGATGAACAACTGGACGCACATGCCGACCGTGAACGAGCAGATGCAAATGCCTGGAGTGCTGAGCGCGGGTGACTTCACGGCGGCGCGGTTTCTGCTGCGGCCGGGGAGGACCTTTGAGCAGGCGGTGAAGCTCTTTGAGCCCTACAACGCCACGAAGGACATCAATGAGGAGGCTCGTGAGGCAGCGGCGGAGATCATCCGCATGCGGGCTGAGGCGGCAGAGAAGGCAAAGACGCGGCCGACCTATCTCTACTGCAACAACCGGCTGGAGGGGAATGCACTGTTTCTGATCCTGGCGGTGTTGATGAAAACCGGGAAGTTGAAGGGCTTGGCTGGTTCGCAAGCGGCGAAGTGATCTGAAAGGGTGTGCGTTGGGTGGCTTTGGTGGTGTGTATCGATTGAACTTCGAGAGCGCCGGAGGGCTGGCGCGGTCCAGGACGCTTCGCGACTGCGGGGCTGGTGATCCATTCGCTGCTCGCATGACTTTACTAGACGGCAAAGCGAGGCATCATCTGGGCCTCTCCTGGATGCCGAAAGTGACGCCCCCCAAGCCCAGGCCCAAGTGGCTGAAAAAAATCCTCCTGACGCTGCTGGTCACCGGCATCGTGAGCTGGGTGTTTGGCGAGATGTATTTTAATCTGGGCAGCAATGCGGTGGCGGTGCTGGTGAAGGATTCCAGGCAGGCGCTGGAGGTGCGCACGAAACGTGGCGAATGGCGCAGGGCAGCGGCCATGACACCGGGGGATTTCAATCAGGCCATGCTGCTGCGTCACAATGAAGACGGCCTGCGCTGGAGCACGCTGAAGGTGCGCAGGCCTGCTGGAAGGCTGGCGGGCATCGCGCAAAGCATTTTGGGCGCGGAGGTGCATGTGCTGGTGATCAAGCCGGAGATCTTTGAGTTCACGACGAGCTTCCTGCCGAAGTTTCAAGTCACCACGGCGCATGAGCGTCTGAAAGCGGAGCGGCTGAACTTTGCCATCACGGCGAACTTCCGTGATCCGAAGGGCAAGCCGCTGGGCTATGTCTATCATGAGAGCCGGCAGCTCAATGCGGCCTTCAAGGAGTGGAGCGGCAGTTTCTTCGTGAAAGGTGGGCGGCCTTACTTTGGTCCAAAATCTCTGCTCGATGAAGTGCCGGGGCCGATCGAGGAGGCGACGCAAGGTTATCCAGCGGTGATGAAGAACCACACGGTCTTCTCTTATATCGACAAGGATCCGGATGCTTTCTTTGATGGCTCGAAGGTCACTTATCGTGCGCTGGCTGGCATGCGGCGTGACGGCGCGATCATCTTCATTCTTTCCGGTGACGGGGGAGTGATGACGGTGAGCGAGGCCGCCGAGCTGGCACGGAAGATGGATGTGCAGCATGCCACGCTGCTGGATGGTGGTCGTGCTTTGCAATACAGCCTGGTCACGGAAGATGGCCCGTGGCACTTCGCGGCGGTGAACACGGAGCTGGACCTGCCCTGGAAGCCTCTGGATCCGCAAAGGTCGCCGGTGTACATCGGCGTGAGAAAGCGGGCGCCGCAGATTATTAGTGTGGGGCGGTAGAGAAGCGGAGATTCAACCGCAGATAACACAGATGGGCGCAGATGTTCTGAAAGTGAGGCTCCCATGAATGTTTTGTCATGTTTTCCAGCTTGCCTCCTTTAGCATGAACGAGATGGGTGGAGATTCTGTCCGTCCACCCCCACATGCCGTCATCGCCCGCCATTTCCGTTGTTGTGCCTCTTTATAATGAAGAGGGCAATATTGTTGAGCTTCAGAAAGAAATCGCCGCGGCGCTGAACGGAAGGGATTATGAATTGGTGCTGGTGGATGATGGCAGCACGGATGCCACGGTGAGCCGGGTGCAGCGCGATGAGCGTGTGCGGCTGCTGGAATTCGAGAAGAACGCCGGCCAGAGCGCGGCCATGCATGCGGGCATCCACTCGGCACGCGGAGATGTGATCGTGACGCTGGATGGTGATCTGCAGAATGATCCGGCGGATATTCCGGCGATGATCACGAAGCTGGAAGAAGGCTGGGACCTCGTCTGCGGCTATCGGGCGAAGCGGAAGGACACGACCTTCAAGCGCTTGCAGAGCCGCATTGCGAACGGGGTGCGGTCACGCTTTGTGGGTGACAATGTGCGTGACACGGGCTGCACGCTGAAGGTGATGCGCCGTGAGTGCAGAGAGGCTCTGCTGCTGTTTCATGGCATGCATCGCTTCATTCCGGCACTGATCGGCGGCATGGGCTGGAAGGTCACTGAAGTGCCGGTGAACCATCGCCCGCGTGTGCATGGTGTGAGCAAATATGGTTTCGGCAATCGTGCGCTGAAAGCCACGATGGACATGTTCGGCGTGCGGTGGCTGAACAGCCGGAGAAGGAGCTATCGTATCAAAGAGCAGGCTTGATCAGATTCTTCGTTCGCGCAGATTCTATCTTGACCATGATGGCCTGACTCTTGCATTCTGCCTTCTTTTCGTGGCGCCACTGCTGGCATGAATTTACGCGAACAACTCCGAAACATCCTTCCCGAGATCCTTCCCCAGGATCCCGAGGAGGCGATCAAGGGCACGGAGCTCATCCGTCTGGTGCGCCTGCGGCTCGGAGACGACTACAGTGATGCGACGCTGCGCTATCACTTCTCCATCCTGTCTTATGACAGCACCTCGCCGATCGCGAAGGTGGACCAGGGTCAGGGGTATTATCAGCGTATCAAGAAGCTCTCCGGGCTGAACGGCTCTGGACGGCTGCTTTTTGGCGGCGGTGACCTGGACGAGGATGAGATGCAGATGCGCTTTCAGCGTGTGCTGGCCATCTATGAGCGGCTGTGTCTGCTGCGCTCGCAGTTCACTTTCCAGCTTAACGGCGGCCATGGCTCGGTCCCTGAGGTCAAAGGTCTTTGGGACATTCCGGACCTGGTGGCCGCAGAATGGGACATCGAGACCGGTAGTGACGAGGTGGCGCGTTTTGACGCGGGCATGATGGATCTGCGCCGGCATCTCGGCGGACCGGAGACGAGCCTGATCGGGGTGCAGATCAAATTTGGCCTGACGCTGGACAACTGTGCCTCCGAGTTTTTCCAAGCGGTGAGTGCCAGCCGGTGGACACTTCAGAGTGAGCTGGTGATCGCGGAACCGCTGAATGACGAGGCGCTGGTGGAGGCTCTGCGCAGCCTGGGGCATCAGTTTGGCGTGGGAGTCAGCAGCCTGGGCTTGCAGATCGACCAGGTCGATGACCTGCCCTCTGCCCGCGAACTGCGGGCGATGAGCCTGGACCAGTTTGAAAAAGTGCAGGAGAAGATGCGCCCGCAGCGGATCACGATTGCCGCGCCAAGGCAGCGGATCGACTGGCAGGCGCTGTCCGCCCTGCGGAAGAAGTATGAGCCGGTGTCTGAGATGGTGCGCTGGCTGAGAGAGTGCCTGGCCAAGGGGCAGCCGTGTGCGTCTTTGGGACAGTAGGCTGGGCAAAAGTAGCCATCACGGCGTCTGTCGCCGCCCAAACACCCTTCCCACGCAAGACCTCAAACCACCACGCATCCGCGAAACAAAGAAAGCTCCGCTGGTTCCGGCAGGCTCTCTCAAATCGAAGCCCCAGCGTGTTTTCCCACTCCTCAGCTCATCACACGGAGTGTGATGGCTACTTTCCCGTCCCGGGACATGGACGATCCCGCTGTGACGGGGGCGGCTGCGCAAGAGGTGAGGCCTGATTGGCGTTTCCCGCCTCCTGTCCTGTGCTGTCCCGATTGGCTCATGGCCTGCCTGAACCCTTTCCGGACCCTGACCTGGTATCTTCCACCCGCCTATGAAACCCACCCTGTATACACTCATCGGCCTCGCGCTCTTTGGCTCATCCGTGCATGCTGCCGCGCCGAAGAAAGAGGAGACGATCGATCCCTCGAAGCCGGTGTCGTTTTACAAGCACATCCGTCCGATCCTGCAGGCGAACTGCACGGGCTGTCATCAACCTGCGAAAGCCAAGGGTGACTACATCATGACGGACTTCGCCAAGCTGCTCGCTGGTGGTGAGGATGGGAATGCCATCGTCGCGGGCAAGCCGGAGGAATCGAATCTGATCAAGCTCTCCACCCCGAATGCCGAGGGCAAGGTGGAGATGCCGCCGAAGGGTGATGCGCTGCATGATTCCCAGATCGCGCTGATCAAGAAGTGGATCAGCGAAGGGGCGAAGGATGACACGCCTGCCTCGGCGATGGCGCACTATGATATGGAGCACCCTCCGGTGTATGTGACGGCACCGGCAGTGACATCGATGGAGTACTCACCGGATGGCACACAGCTGGCGGTGGCGGGTTATCATGAGGTGCTGGTGCACAAGGCGGACGGCAGCGGCGTTGTCGCACGTTTGGTTGGGCTGGCGGAGCGCATCCAGAAGCTGGCGTGGTCACCGGATGGTAAGAAGATCCTGGTCACTGGCGGCAGCCCGGCGCGCATGGGGGAGATCCAGATCTGGGATGTGGAGAAGAAGAAGCTCGACCTCTCCAAATCGCTGACTTTTGACACGCTGTATGGCGCGAGCTGGTCGCCCGATGGCAAGTTCATCGCCGTGGGTTGTGGTGACAACGGCCTGCGCGCTTTTGAAGCTGCCACAGGCAAGGAAGTGGTCTTCATGGGCGGTCACAGTGACTGGGTGCTGGACACCGTGTGGGGCCTGGAAGGCAAGCTCATCGCTTCCTGCGGACGTGACATGAGCGTGAAGCTCACGGAAGTGGCCACGCAGCGCTTCGTGGACAACATCACCTCCATCACGCCGGGTGCGCTCAAGGGCGGTGTGCAGGCTCTGGCCCGGCATCCGCTGCGCAATGAGATCCTCATCGGCGGCACGGACGGCATGCCTGCGATCTATCGCATGGAGCGCATCACGAAGCGTGTGATCGGTGACAATGCGAACCTGATCCGCAAGTTCCCGGTCATGGAAGGGCGCATCTTTGGCGTGGACTTCGCGCCGGATGGCAAGCGCATCGCCGCCGGTGCCTCGCATGAAGGCAGCGGTGCGGTGAACATCTATAGCAGTGATTATGACAGCGAGATGCCCGCGGGCGTGAAGACCATCGTGGAGACGCGTGAAGGCAAGGGCAAGGAGCTGGATGAGTGGATCGTCAAAGATGTGAAGCAGCTCAGCAGCACCCCGATGCCCTGCGGCATCTTCACGGTGAGCTTCAGCGGTGATGGCAAGTATGTCGCGGCTGCAGGCCAGGATGGCCGGATTCGTCTGATCGATGCTGCGACGGGCGCCATTGCCAAAGAGTTTGTTAGCGTGCCGCTGGTCGCGGACAAGGCGCTCGCGGCCAGTGAGGTCCTCGCGGATGACAGCGTGCGTGCCACGGCGAAGAAGGATGCCAAGGTGGAGACACTGGTGCCGGGTCTGACGGTGGCGAGCATCGAAGTGGAGCCGAAGAGCGTGAGCATCGCCAAGCCCACCGAGTATGCACAGCTTCTGGTGACCGCGACGATGAGCGATGGCACGAAGGCGGATGTGACCCGCATGGCCAAGCTGACCAGCGCCAATGAAGCGGCGGCGACGATCAACGAGCGCGGGCTGGTGCGCCCGGCCAAGGATGGCAAGAGCGAGGTGAAAATCGCCTTCATGGGCAAGGCCGCGAATGTGCCGGTGAATGTCACGGGCATGAACGTGGCGCTGAAGCCGGACTATGTGCGTGATGTGATGCCGATCACCAGCAAGCTGGGCTGCAACATGGGCACCTGCCATGGGGCGAAGGATGGCAAGGCGGGCTTCAAGCTGAGCCTGCGTGGGTATGACCCGATCTATGACGTGCTCGCATTCACGGATGAACTGGCGAGCCGTCGCGCGAACTCGGCCTCGCCGGAGCATTCGCTGATGCTGCTGAAGGCCAGCGGCTCCGTGCCGCATGAGGGCGGCCAGTTGACCGTGCCGGGAGAGCTTTATTATGAGACGCTGAAAGCCTGGATCAGCCAGGGTGCGAAGCTTGACCTGAAAACGCCGCGTGTGACGAGCATCGAGGTGTTTCCGAAGAACCCGGTGCTGGAGCGCATCGGGCATCGCCAGCAGATGCGCGTCGTGGCCCGCTATGCGGATGGTTATGTCAAAGACGTGACGGCCGAGGCCTTCATGGACAGCGGCAATGGCGATGTGATCGAGGCGGACAAGTCCGGTCTGATGACCAGCCTTCGCCGTGGCGAGGCGGCCATCCTGGCGCGCTTTGAAGGAGCCTATGCAGCAACGACCATCACCGTAATGGGGGACCGCACGGGCTTTGCCTGGAAGGAGCCTGAGAAATGGACGAAGATTGACGAACTCGTTGCCCGCAAATGGGAGCGCATGAAGATCGAGCCAAGCGGCCTGTGCAGCGATGAGGATTTCATCCGCCGCTTGCATCTCGACCTCACCGGCCTGCCACCGAAGGCAGAAGAGGTGCGTGCGTTTGTGGCCGATACCCGTGACACGCGCACGAAGCGCAACGAGGTGATCGACAAGCTGATCGGCAATCCGGACTTCGTGGACCACTGGTCTAACAAATGGGCTGACATGCTGCAGGTGAACTCCAAGTTCCTCGGTGCCGAGGGTGTGAAGATCCTGCGTGAGTGGATCAAGCAGCAGGTGGCGGAGAACACGCCGTATGACCGCATGGCCTACCGCATCATCACGGCCACGGGCTCGAACAAGGACAATCCGGCGGCGGCCTATTACAAGACGGTGCGCACGCCTGAGGAGCTGGTGGAGAACACCACGCACCTCTTCCTGGCCACACGTTTCAACTGCAACAAGTGCCATGATCATCCTTTCGAGAAGTGGACCTGGGACCAGTATTATCAGACTGCGGCCTTCTTTGCGCAGGTGGACCTGAAGACAGATCCTGCCAGCGCTGGCAAGACCATCGGCGGCACGGCCGTGGAAGGCGCGAAGCCGCTCTTCGAACTCGTGGGTGACAAGAAGGAAGGGGAGATGAACCATCTGCGCACAAACAAGCCAGTGGCACCGCAGGTGCCGTTTGATGCGGAACTGGTGAGCAAGACCGCGACGAGCCGTCGTGAGCAGTTTGCCACCTGGATGACCAGCCCGGACAATGACTACTTCGCCATGAGCTATGCGAACCGCATCTGGGGTTACCTCACTGGCACGGGTGTGATCGAGCCGCTGGATGACATCCGTGCGGGCAATCCGCCGAGCAATCCGGAGCTGCTGCAGTATCTGACGAATGAATTTGTCACCAGCGGTTTCAATGTGCGCCACCTGATGAAGATCATCACGCAGAGCCGCAGCTATCAGCTCGCCCTCTCCACGAACAAGTGGAACGAGGATGACAAGGTGAACTACAGCCACGCGAAGGCTCGTCGCCTGCCAGCGGAAGTGCTCTTTGACTCCGTGTTTGCGGTGACTGGCTCCATGCCGAACATCCCGGGTGTGCCGAAGGGCACGCGCGCCGCGCAGCTCATCGATGGTCAGACGCAGCTTCCGGATGGTTTCCTAACCAACTTTGGCAAGCCCGCACGTGAATCCGTGTGCGAGTGCGAGCGCAGCAATGATGTGAACCTGGGGCCTGTGATGGCGCTTATGTCCGGCCCGACCGTGGGTGATGCCATCAGTGATCCGAACAATGCCATCGCCAAGCTGACCGACGAGTTCAAAGACGATGCGAAGCTCGTGGAAGAGATCTTTGTGCGCATCCTGAACCGCCAGCCGACGGGTAAGGAGATCAATGCCGCGCTCGCCAGCATGGCCAGCATGGATGGAGAGAACAAAGTGCTCGCCGCTGAATGGCAGGCCAAGGAGGCCGAGCAGAAGCCGGTGATCGACAAGGCTGAGGCGGAGCGTGTGGCGCTCATCGATGCCACCAAGAAGGAACTCGAAGCCTACAGGGTGAAGATTGCCCCGGACGTGAAGAAAAAGGAAGATGCGCGTCTTGCTGCCATTAAGGCCGCTGAAGGGAAGGTGAAGGCCGCCTTTGACACGGCTCCGATGAACCAGCCGAAGTGGGAGAATTACCTCGACCTCAGCACCGAGTGGCATCCGTTGGATGTGAAGGTGCAGCGCGCCGGTGGTGTGGAGAAGCTCGAGGTGCTGCCAGATGGTTCCGTGCTCGCCAAGGCCATGCCAGAAGGCCGCCAGACGGCGGGCAATTATCAGCTTCTCGGCAAGACCGATCTGGCGAACATCACTGCGATCAAGCTGGAGATGCTGCCGGATGACCGCCTGCCTAACAATGGACCTGGTCTCGCACCGGATGGCAATTTTGTGCTCAGCGAGCTCGTGGTCACCAGCATGCCTGGCGATGCCAAGCGCGCTCGCGGTGCCGGTGTGGCGCAGACGCTGAAGAATCCGAAGGCTGACTTCGAGCAAGCAAACTTTGCCGTCACCGAGGCGCTGAAGAAGGGCAATCGTGATCGCGGCTGGGCCGTGAGCCCTGAAGGCGGGTTCCGTCACGAGGCCATCTTCTCCTTTGAGAAGCCAGTCACGCATGAAGGCGGCACTTCGTTCTCCGTGCAGCTGATCAGCGGTTTCCAAAACGGCAAGTATAATCCCGGTCGCTTCCGCCTGTGGGTGACGAACAGCCCGATGGTCCGCTTCGGCGTGCCTGCCACGGTCGCCGCCGCCGCCAAAGCTGCGAAGCGCACGCCTGAGCAGACAGCCGTGCTGACGCAGCACTTCCTCAACCAGTTCCGCGACTATCAGAGCCAGAAGAAAGTCCTCGCAGGTGCCCGCAAGCCTGTGCCGGTTGATCCGCAGCTCATTGCCCTGGAAGGCAAGCACACCAATTCGCAGAAGCCCATCACGATCGATCCGAAGCTGGTCCAGCTTCGCCGTGACGCAGACCTGAGCGCGAAGCAGCTTGGCAACAAGCGCCTCACCGCCGCGCAGGATCTGGCCTGGGCGCTGATCAACTCACCGGCGTTCTTGTTTAATCATTGATTGGGCTAGTAGTGTCTTTGATGAGCTTGTGACCTTGGAAGGGGCACAAGCTCATTATGTGAATGAAGCCTTGATTGCGTGGAGCGTCCTGGACTGCGCGGGTCCTGCCGCGCTTTGGAAGGCCGATGGAGGATTTTCGTGCAGGCTGATTGCGACGTTGTGGGAGG
>NZ_BKAG01000034.1 GCF_007992435.1 Prosthecobacter gellanilyticus
AACCTGCTGCGGACTGAAGTCCGCGCCCCACAAACGAAAAGGCCTGCGCCCATGGTTTCATGAGAGCAGGCCGATTTCGGGTGAAGGATGTTTGATTACTTCAAGGTCACGACGGCGCCTGGAAGGGCCTTTTTCAGCTCTTCGACGCCGGCGGGTGTGGCCTTGGTCTGGAAGACGGTGACGCTCTTCAGGCTCTTGATGGAGGCGAGATGCTTCAGGCCTGCATCCGTGATCTCAGTGTTGAAGAGATTGATGCTCTGCAGGTTCTTCAGCGCGGTGAGGGACTCGAGGCCTGCATCGGTGATCTTGGTCTGGCGCAGGTCCAGAGCGGCCAGGCGCGTGAGTCCGGCCACTTTCTTCAAGCCTGCATCCGTGATGATGGTGCGGCCGAGATCGAGCTGGGCGAGGTGATCTTTGATGGGAGTGAGGGCATCGAGCTTCGCATCATCACACTTCGAGACACCGGTGAGGAAGTCAGCACGGAGCAGTGGGCTGTCGAGCTTGAGCTGGAAGACCTGGGCACCACCGGCCTTGGCTTTGGCAATGTCAGCTTCAGCGGCAGGCTTCAGGCCTTCACCGAGCTTGGCATAGAAGAGATCGTGCTCGCGTGGCTTCACTTCCTTGGCAGCCGCGGCGGCCACAGCCTCAGCGGGGGCGCCTTCCATGTTGCCTTTCCAGGTGCCGAAGTCCGCACCGGCTTGGATCCACTCTTTGAGCAGCTTGATCTCCGCCTCGGTCATGGGGTCACCCTTCGGTGGCATGAAGCTGTCATCGTCCTTCGGCAGGGTCACGACTTCAACCATGTAGCTCTTGGCCAGATCCTTGGGCACCACGGAGGGGCCGGTCTCGCCGCCTTTGAGCATGGCCCAGGCGGCATCGAGGCGGAGCTCACCCTTCGGGTCCTTCTTCTTGCCATCGACCACGGTGGGTGCGCTATGACAGTCGAGACACTTCTTCTGAAGCACAGGCAGAAGGTCTTTTTCAAAGTTCACCGCAGCTCCCACCTGGAACACAGGCAGTGAGATGGTGGCGAGAATGAGTGGCAGGGAACGATGGACAGTCATTGGCGTGGAGGGTGGTGATGGTGGATGAAGGGATCGGGGGAACCATGATTCATCTCGCCACCGGTGGAAACGCCTTGCCTCGGGGCGTTTTTTCCAGGAAAACAACTTCTAATCTCCGCAGCCATGCCACCGCCCGTCACCACTGATACCGCCCTGCGTCGTTCAACACTGGCCATCGTCATGGGAGGAGGGGCGGGAACCCGCCTCTTTCCACTGACTAAGGATCGTGCCAAACCTGCGGTGCCTCTTGCAGGCAAATACCGCCTGGTGGACATCCCGATCAGCAACTGCATCAACTCCGGTGTGAGGCAGGTCTTTGTGCTGACTCAGTATAACAGCATGTCGCTGAACCGGCACATCGCCCGCACCTACAAGTTTGACCAGTTCACGCGCGGCTTTGTGGAGGTGCTCGCGGCTCAGCAGACTCCGGATGGTGAGCGCTGGTATCAGGGCACGGCAGATGCGGTGCGCCAGAACCTGCGTTACTTCATCGAGAACGATTACGACTACTATCTCATCCTCAGCGGTGACCAGCTCTACCGCATGGACTTCCGGGATGTGATGCAGCAGCACATCAAGTCAGGCGCTGAGCTCACCATCGCCACGCTGCCGGTGAATGAGCGGGATGCGAAGAGCTTCGGCCTCATGCGCGCGGATGCCGACGGTCAAATCCGCGAGTTCGTGGAGAAGCCGAAGGATCCTGAAGTCTTGAAGGCCTTCCGCATGTCTCCAGAGACGCTCAAGGAACTGGAGCTGGATGTGGATGAGCCGCGCTATCAGGCGAGCATGGGCATCTATGTCTTCAACCGCCAGACGCTGATCGAGTGTCTGGACAACGATCACATGGACTTCGGGAAGCACATCATCCCGACGGCCATCCGTGACCGCAAAGTCTTCACCTACAACTTCCAGGGCTACTGGGAGGACATCGGGACCATCCGCAGCTTCTTTGAGGCGAACCTGGACCTGTGCAAGCTGGTGCCTCAATACGACTTCTTTGATTCCCTGGCTCCGATCTTCACGCATGCGCGCTTCCTGCCGGCCACGAAGATCAATGGCGCCACGATCCGCGAAGCCTTGCTCTCCGATGGCTGCATCATCACGGATGCGCATGTGGAGACCGCTGTGGTGGGCATTCGCTCCATCGTGGAAAGCGGCACGACGCTGCGCGAGGTGATCATCATGGGGGCCGACTACTATGCGGGCGCTGCGGGCACGGACCCTGGCAGGCCTGCACCAGGCATCGGTCATAACTGCCGCATCGAGCGCACGATCATCGACAAGAACGTGCACGTCGGTGACAACACGGTCATCACACCGCACGGCAAGCCGGAGAACATGGATCACGAGCTGTATTGCATCCGTGATGGCATCGTGGTGATTCCAAAGGATACCGTGATCCCTGCGGGGACGTGGATCTGATGAGATGATCCAGAGATGATGCTGTGTGCCGTGGTGATGAGCCACGGCACTTGCGTTTGAGCCTCTCTCAATAATAGCACGCAGGGCCGCGGCCGTAGCCATAACTGGCGGGGTAACCGTAGCCTGAGTAGCCGCCATATCCATACCCGGAATAGCGGGAGCTGTGATGATGGTGGCGGTTGTTATTGCTGCTTCCGAGGCCATAAGCCAGGAGGCCGACTGCGGCGGCACCGAGGACGGCGGTTCCTGGATCAACGACTGGTCGCGGATTGCCGTAAGCGTCATAGGCGGTGGTGCAGCTGGCACCCAGGATCACGGCGAGGCTGGCGAGGACGAGACGATGAAGTTTCTTTTGCATGGCACTTCATCAGACGAGGGGCCTCGCGGGCTATTCGAGAATCCTGCGAAATTTGTTAGACGTGTTTTCCACGCCAAAGAAAAACCGGCAGTGGAACGGGTCCGCTGCCGGTTTCGTTGATGGATTCTCTAGGGAGGATCGAATTACAGAGCCTCACCCACGGCGTAGCGCACGAAGCGGCGCACGACGAGGTTTTCACCCAGCTCGGAGATCTTGCTCTTCACGAAGTCACCGATGGTCTGGTCGGGGTTCTTGATGAAGGCCTGCTCCAGAAGGCACTGCTCAGCGAAGATCTTGTCGATCTTGCCCTGAACGATCTTCTCGACGATGGCCTCGGGCTTGCCCTTGACCTGATCGGCGGCGATTTCGCGCTCCTTGGCGATGAGGTCCGCGGGGACTTCTTCACGGGAGAGGAACTTTGGATTCGCAGCGGCGATGTGGAGGGAGATGTCCTTCACGAAGGCCTGGAAGTTTTCGTTACGGGCCACGAAGTCGGTCTCGCAGTTCACCTCGATGAGCACGCCGATGCGGCCTGCCAGGTGGATGTAGCTGGCGATGATGCCTTCTTTGGTCTGGCGGTCGCCTTTGGTTTCAGCCTTGATGGTGCCCTTCTTGCGGAGGATCGTCTCGGCCTTTTCCAGGTCGCCTTCAGCTTCTTTGAGGGCCTTCTTGCAGTCCATCATGCCCGCGTTGGTCTTTTCGCGGAGAGTCTGGACGAGTTGTGCGGTGATTTCAGCCATGTGTGAAAAAAGAGATGAGGGGTGAATTACTTCTTCTCACCGGCAGCAGCGATGACGGGGTCGATCAGCTTCTGCAGGATGATGCGGATGGAGCGGATGGCGTCGTCGTTGGCGGCGATCGGGTAATCGATGATGTCTGGATCGGCATTCGTGTCGACGAGGGCGACGATCGGGATGCGCAGACGGCGGGACTCGTTCACGGCGATGTGCTCGCGAGCGGAGTCGACGATGATGACGGCATCAGGATACTTCTCCATGCCACGGACGCCGCGGAGGTTGCGCTCCAGCTTGATGCGCTCACGGTTCAGGGAGGCCAGTTCCTTCTTGGACATGGCTTTGAACTCAGGCTTCTTCTCGATCTCCTCAAGGTAGCCGAGGCGGGCCACGCTCTTGCGGATGGTCTCGAGATTCGTGAGGGTGCCACCGAGCCAGCGATGGTTCACGTAGAACTGGCCGCAAGCTTCAGCAGCTTCACGGATGGCCTCCTGGGCCTGGCGCTTGCAGCCCACGAAGAGCATGCGCTTGCCTTTGCGGGCGAGTTCGGCAAGGAAGCCGGCGGCGACTTCGACCTGCTTGACGGTCTCCTCGATGTTGAGGATGTGGATCTGGTTGCGGGAGTCGAGGATGAACTGCTTCATCTTCGGGTTCCAGCGCTTGGTCTGGTGACCGAAATGGACACCAGCTTCGACGAGTTCGGCGAGGATTTGGGACATGTGATGTATCTAAGGTGCTTGTGTTCCGCACACACGCTCAGCGGGGCGTATGCTCAAGGCAGTGAGCCTTGATCCGGAAAACCTGCGGGTTAAGGTTTGCTGAAAGACCCCCATCCGGCAGTGGCCGGGCAGAGGGGCGCGCATGGTAGGGGTGAAGAGGCGGGCGGCAAGCGGTTTTTCCGGCACAAACGGGGTATTCTGGGCCGCAAACCGGGGGGGCGCCGAGGGAAGATGGGTGTTTTGAGTCGGAAGGTGGTTTCGGGTGTCTGGATGACTACTCTGTTAGCAATTTCTCACTTTTTCGGGTGCCAGGATGGTAACTCTGTTAGCATTTGAATACTCTGTGACTGCGTTGACCATTCCAGCCCCCGTTTTCCCCTGGCCCCTTCTCATGCGTTTTTTCCGTCTGCTGCCTGCCGCCCTCCTGCTGCTGCCTGTTTCCTGGTGTGGGGCCCAAAAACCTGAGGAACTCACGGAGCATACCAGCGCGACCATGGCGGAGAGGTTCGTGGCCGTGCCAGGATCGTCCGTGCTCTTTGCCCTGCATGAGACCACGGTGATGCAGTGGGAGGCTTTCCTGGAGAGCTCCAAGTATGCCTGGAACTACAAGCCCTACTTTGAGCAGGGGGCGGATCATCCCGTGGTGGGAGTGACCTTGCAGGACGCCAAGGCCTTCTGCGCCTGGCTGACGGACAAGGAGCGCGCAGACCAGAAGCTGAACATGGCCCAGAGCTACCGCCTGCCCACCCAGGCCGAGTGGGATGCTGCCGTGGCGCTGCTGAGAACCCGAAAGGTGGATCTCACCGTGGATGAGCGCGTGCAGGACGAGCGCATCTTCCCCTGGGGCATGCGGTGGCCGCCACCGCCGAAAGCGGGGAACTTTGCTGAAGGAGAGATCCCGGGATACGAGGACGGTTTTCCCTTCACCTCGCCCGTGGGCAGGTTCGCTCCCTCGAGCGAAGGGCTCTACGACCTGGCGGGAAATGTCTGGGAATGGTGCTGGGATGTGCAGATCCGCGCCGAACAAGAAGGTGTGCTGCGCGGCGGCTCCTGGGCCTATTTCCGCCCGGAGTGCCTGCGCTCGGACTACGTGTACCGCGTGCCGGCCACCATGCAGATGCCGACCATCGGCTTCCGCTGTGTGTTTGAGGACAAGCAGCGCAGCGCCGCTCTGCTGGCGGTGATGGAGCAGAGCCGCCAGAAGATCCGTGATGAGCGCCGTGAGCAGATGATGGGCGGTCCGGTGGACAAGGCGGAGGTCGAGGCCATGCGCAAGAAGATGGCGGGCGAGGAGGTCTCCGTGCTGCCTGATCCGGCGAAGCTGGCCCCCGCCGCCGCCGGGAAACCTTTCATGAACTCCCTCGGCATGGATTTCGTGCCCGTGGGTGGAAAGCTGCTCGCAGGCAGCCAGGAGGTGCGCATGCAGGACTTCGAGGCCTGGCTGAAGGCCGCGGGCAGGACCTGGGAGGGGAAACCATCTTTCTTGTTAGGTGGCACGCATCCCGCCGCAGGGCTGAGCTGGCAGGACGCGCATGATTTTTGTGAATGGCTGACGAAGCGTGACATCGGCTTCAAGCTCATCCCTGAAAAGGCCGCCTACCGCCTGCCCTCGGATGTGGAGTGGAGCCAGATGGCCGGGCTCAAGGACGAGGCAGGCGCTGATCCCGCGGCGCGCGCCGGCGCTGTGAAAGACCACTTCCCCTGGTCTGCGAAGGGGGATTTCCCGCCGCCGCCCATGAGCACGAACCTGGATGCGCTGAAGGTGCCTGAATACTCGGACAGCTACTCCTACACCGCTCCCGTGAGCACGGAAGCGTCTAACGAAATGGGTGTTTCAGGCCTCGGTGGCAATGTGTCGGAGTGGTGTGGAGACTCCTGGCCGGGAGATGACACGGCGCGCGTGGTGCGTGGCGGTTCCTGGCTGTCTTCAGACAAGGACAAGCTGCTCACCTCCGCCCGCCGGCGCACTCCTGCCGCCAGCACCAGCCCGGACATCGGCTTCCGCGTGGTGCTGGAGCTGCCAGCGCCGTGATTTCCTCATCCCGCCTGCACCATGAGCCAGGACAATCTACCTCAGGAACTGCTCGCCAAGCCTAGCAAGCCCTGGCTGACGTGGGTCATGGCCGGTCTGCTGGTGATGGGCGTGGCATCCTGGTGGTTAGGCCCGCCGCTCATGCGCAAGGGCAGTATCTTCATGGCCCGTCACCATGCGGCCAAGGCCGTGGATTTGATGGAGAGGCAGGAGTGGGGGCAGGCTCAGGCTGCGCTGGAGAAGGCCCGCGCGTGGAAGGCGGATGACCCGAAGGTGCTGCGGGCGCTGGCAGACTTCCTCACCGCCACTCAGTCAGATCCCGTGAGCACCCTGCATTATCTCCGTCTGCTGGAGGTGATCGGCCAGATCACGGAGGCGGATTTGCTGCGGATGGGCCAGCTCTATGTGCTCCAGTCGGACGCGGCGAACGCGGAGGCGACCCTGGCCAAGCTGCCAGCCGCCGCACGCGAGCGCAGGCCGGCGCTCGAGGTCCTGGCAAATGTGCAGCGTCTGCAGGGGCGTGCTCAGCTCGCGGCTGACACCCTGCGCCGCGCTTTGCTCCTGGACCGGCATGATCCCATGTGCCGCCTGCGTCTGGCCATGCTTGACCAGAGCGCTGCCTTCCCGGAGATCCGTGACCAGGCCCGTCAAAGCCTCTGGGATCTGACGAAAGGGAAAGACCAGGCCGCGCTGCTGGCCTTGGACAATCTTGCCCATGATCCACGACTGACTCCCACGGAGGCGGATCAGCTGGTCGCGGCCATGGAGGCGCATCCTGACAGGACCGAGGAGGTGCGGCTGGCCGTCCTCTCCGGTCTGCTGCGTGCCCGGCCGGAAAGGAAGAAGGAGATCGTGGATGCCGAGATCACTCACATGCAGACGGTGCTGCCTGAGCAGCTCCTGCCGAACCTGACCTGGCTGCTGCAGGAGAAACAGCCGCAGCGCATCGTGGAGTTTCGTCCGCGTGACTTTTTTACCAAGTCCTCCCTGCTTATCCAGGCCTACCTGCAGGCGCTGGGAGACCTGGGGCGCTGGGAGGAGGTGGACAAGCTGCTCTCACGTCCGGCGGGCATGCCGGTGTCTCCGGCTTTCATCGCCTTCTGGCGGGCCAGGGCCACGCGTCAGATCGACACGGATCCCACCCGCGTGCGCCAGCATCTCTCCGCCGTGTATGAGGCCACCGGACATGGACGTGATGGCGCCACCGCCACTGCCGCTGCAGCCCTGGCTGAGGAGGCCGGTGTGTGGGACGTGGCCGCCCAGCTCTATGAAGGGCTGGCAGAGCACCAGCCCAAGTCCCGCGTCACGATGCTGGAGAAGGTGCATCAGATGGCGCTCCGCACCCGTGACACGGAAGCCGTGCTGAGGTCCAGCGACCGTCTTCTGGCACTGCGCCCGAATAACCAACAGTATGTTCTGAGTGACCTTTATCTGCACCTCGTGTCCGGGGTGGGGCTGGAGATCCGCCGGTTGCAGATTGATCTCGGGAAGATTCCTCCGCCCGCCTCGGATGAGGACCGGCTGTGCCTGGCGCTCGCCGCCTATCGTTTCGGAGACCTCGAGGAACTGCGCAGGCATCTCGGAACGATTGTGGACCCGAAGACGCTTTCTCCGGGGCAGCGGGCGGTGCATGCCGGTTTGCTTTCCATCAGCGGGCAGGTGGGTCCGGCCTACCAGATCGCGGAGCAGGTGCCCACCGGACTGCTGCTGAAGGAAGAGGCGCGGTTCCTGGGGCGCGCGCTGTAGCGGTTCGCCTCCGCATTTCGCTTTTGCTGCCGGGCAGCGGGTGCTAGATGCGCGCCATGACTTTCTCCCGTGGTCTGCTTTCCGTCCTCGCGCTCATGCTGCCAGCCTTCGCCTCGGCCGCGGATCCCTTTGCCATCCATGTGATCGATGAATCGACAGGGCGCGGTGTGCCGCTGGTGACGCTGACGACCACGAACCACATCGCCCACATCACGGACAGCGCCGGCTGGATCGCCTTCAATGAGCCTGGCCTGATGGAGCGTGAGGTGTTCTTCCATGTGGTCTCGCCTGGATACGCGGCGGGCAAAGATGGTTTTGGTTATGCCGGCGTGCGGCTCACGCCGAAAGCAGGCGCCACGGTGGAGGTGAAGGTGATGAGGATGAACATCGCCGAACGTCTCTACCGCATCACAGGGCAGGGGATCTACCGGGATTCCGAGCTGCTCGCCAAGCCCGCGCCGCTGCCACGGCCTAACTTTAACTTCGTCATGGGGCAGGACAGCGTGCAGGCCGTGCCGTTTCATGGGCGTCTCTTCTGGCTCTGGGGGGACACGAACGTGGCGCACTATCCGCTGGGGAGTTTTCACTCCACCTGCGCCTGGTCAGACCTGCCGGAAAAGGGCGGGCTGAATCCGGATGAGGGCGTGCATCTGGAGTATCTGACATCAGAAGACGGGAAGCTCCGCAAGATGATGCCGACGAAGGAACCGGGCGTTGTGTGGATCTTCGGCATGCTCGTGGTGGCAGACAGCGAGGGCAAAGAACATCTCCTGGGACACTACGGACGCTTCAAGGACCTGGGCAAACGCCTGGAGCATGGCTTGTGCGAGTTTGACGAGTCCCAGGGCATCTTTGTCTCCAGCACGCTGCTCGGTGATGAGTTCGAGTGGCAGCACCCGGAGGGAAATGCCTTTCGCGTGAAGAATGATGAGGGAGAGTTCTTCTACTTCTCGCAGGAATTCGCCGTCACGCGTGTCCCCGCGACCTATAACGACGTGCTGAATCCAGGCAGTTATGAGGCGCTGGCGTGGTCGGAGACTGAGCAGGACTATGTCTGGCAGAAGAAACTTCCACCGGTAACTCAAAAGGGCGAGGCCAAGATGCTCGCGGACAAGAAGCTGCCCGCCGACCGCGCGCTGCTGCAGGTGCAGGATGCGCTCACCGGCAAGCCCGTGGCCATGCATCGCTCCAGTGTGAACTGGAACCCGCATCGCAAGGCCTGGATCATGATCGGCAGCCAGCATTTCGCGCCTGAGTCTGTGCTGGGTGAGGTGTGGTATGCGGAGGCCCCCACACCTTCAGGCCCATGGACGAAGGCCGTGAAGGTGGCCAGCCATCCGCGCTACACCTTTTACAATCCACGTCATCACGTGCTCTTTGACCAGCAGGGCGGGCGGATCATCCACTTCGAAGGCACCTACACGGAGACCTTCAGCGGCAATCCCGTGCCCACTCCGCGCTATGACTACAACCAGCTCATGTATCGCCTGGATCTCGATGACCCAAGGCTGGAGGTCTTGAGGAAGGCGGTGAAGTGAGAAACTGCTGCCATTATCGTGATGGCGCGGCAGCAATCATCGCTTCGAGAGCTTGGAAATCCACAGGCTTGGTAAGATGGGTGAAGAAGCCGCTGGCACGACTGCGGGCTAGATCGTCCTCCATGCCGTAACCGCTGAGGGCGATGCCGATCAGCCCCTTGCTCTTGCTGAGGGCTGACATGAGCTGGTGACCATCACCGTCAGGCAGGCCGAGGTCTGAGATGACCAGGTCAAACTTATGGTTCTCGGCAGCTTCAAAAGCAGCGGCGAGGGTTCCCGCCTCGACGATCTGATGACCCCGGCGTTTGAGCAGCCGAGCCAGCGTTGCGCGCGTGGTCTCGTGATCTTCCACCAGCAGGATGCGCCGTGGTTTGGACGGCTTGAGCATGGGGGACTCAAGACGTGGCGCAGGCGGTGTGTCGGACGTAGGAACGGCAAGCGGCAGTTGAATGCGGAAAGTGGCACCCTGGTCACGTCCATCGCTGGTCACGGAGATGTTGCCATGGTGAAGCTCCACCAGCCGTTGTGAAATGGCGAGTCCAAGACCCAGCCCTCCAAAACGAAAGCCATGATCGCCCTGGGCGAAAGCATCGAAGACACGGCCCAGCATGTCTGGCTCAATGCCGATGCCGGTGTCTGTGACCTCCACCTCGATCATGCCGGCAGGTGAGACCGGATTGTGGGTGCGCACCGTGATGGATCCTCCACGCGGGGTGAACTTCACCGCGTTCTTCAGCACATTCCAGAAGACCTGCTGCACCCGCACAGCATCCGCATGAATGGCGTGATGCTCGGCATCAAGGTGCAGGCTCAGTTCCAGCCGGTGCTCATTAGCATCGGCCAGGATGATATCACAGGCGAGACGCATGGCATCGTGCGCATCCATGGGGTGCGGGTCGAGCCGCAGCTTTCCCGTGGTGATGCGGCTGATGTCGAGCATGTCGTCGATGAGGCGCGCCTGCAGGGCAATGCCGCGGGCGATCGTCTCCATGTCGGCTCTTGCGGACGGGGACAGCGTCTCATCTTCCGCGAGTTCGCGGGAGAGCAGGAGTGCCGGGCTGAGCGGCGTGCGCAGCTCATGGGAGAGTTGCGCCAGGAAGTCATCCTTCGCACGGGTGGCGGATTCAGCGCGCTCCTTGGCCGCTTCCGCGCTCACGCGCGCGGCCTGCGCATCTTCTAACAATGAGCGTATCTGCGCATCGACTTCCCGCTGGTCCGTGATGTCCGTGTTCGTGCCAAACCAGCGCACGATCTTGCCTTCGGCATCACGGATGGGCTGGGCACGGGAGAGGAACCAGCGATACCTCGCATCCGCGCCGCGCATGGGAAAGGTGTCCTCCCAGGCTTCACCCGACATGAGATGGCTCTGCCATTTTTTCATGACACGCTCAGCGTGCGCCGGGTGCTGCACACCTTCCCATCCCAGCTCCTTCATCTTCTGTGGCGTGGCACCGGTGAAGTGATACCACCGTTGGTTATACCAGGAAACCTTGCCCTGGGCGTCCGCCATCCAGGCGAGCTGGCTCATCTGGTCCGCCAGTCCGCGAAAGCGCTCCTTGCTTTCCTGGGCAGATTCTTCAGATCTTTTACGGCCAATGGCGATGCCCGTGATGCGGGAGGCTGAGGCCAGGAGGGAGGTTTCATTCTCCGTGGCGGTGCGAGGGGCATGAAAATAAATGGCGATGGTGCCGAAGAGCTGTCCGCCAGGGGAAAGAACGGGGTGTGACCAGCAGGCAGCCAGGCCGTGCTTTGCGGCGAAATCCCGGTATTGCTGCCAGAGCGGATCGTGGGCTATGTCGGACACGTGGACAGGCGTCCTGCGGGACGCTGAGGTTCCGCAGCTTCCGTGGCCTTCTGCGATGAAGAGACCGTCGACAGCCGCATTATACTCCGCTGGCAGGCTCGCTCCAGCGCCACAGAAAAGCTGTGTTTCCTCCGCGTTCGCGAGAAGCACGGAAGCCAGAGCGCCGGGGATCACGCGCTCTAGAGACGAGGTCACCAGTTCAAAAATCTCTTCCAGTGGCCGACCGAGAGCCACGGCATCAAGCACCTCATTTTGAGCTGCGATCTGCACCTCAGCCTGTTTGCGTTCGGTGAAGTCAATGAGGGCGCCGGGAAAGCTGACGGGTCTGCCCTCTTCATCGTAACGAGCGGCACCGCGCGCGGCGACCCATCGCCAAGCTCCTGTGCTGTCACACACTCGATACTCCACCGCGTAGCTGCTGCGGGACTGGATCGCAGCGGTGATCTGCTTTTCCACCGGCTCACGATCATTTGGATGAATAGCGGCGATGTAGGCTTCGATAGGCATGCCGTCCTCCGCCTGCTCCGCCGTGAGACCGAAGAGACGGGCGAAGGTCGGATTGGTGGTCACGATGTTCTGCACCATGTCCCACTGCCAGGTGCCGACAGCACCGGCCTCCATGGCGGCCTTCGTCTGCGCTTCGGTGTCCCGCAGCGCGGCTTCGGTCGTCTTTTGTTGATGCACATCCGTGCAGTTGCCCAAGTATCCTTCAAATGTTCCGTCTTGTGCAAAGCGAGGCACTCCGCGATCAAGGATCCAGCGATGCTCCCCACTGTGATGCCGCAGCCGGTATTCCATCTCAAAAGGCTGACGCGCATCAAAAGACTGGGTATAAACCTCCAGGCAGCGCTCGAAATCATCGGGATGCACTCCCTCAGCCCAGCCATTGCCCACTTCCTGTTCCAAGCTGCGCCCCGTGAAATCCAGCCAGCCTTTGTTGAAAAAGTAACAGAGCTTGTCCGTGCTTGCGAGCCAGATGAGCAGCGGCGCTGCGTTGGCGATGGTCCGAAAGTGTTCGTCACTCTGCCGCATGGCCTGCTCGATCTGTTTCAGGTCCTGCATCGAGCCGGCATCTTCTCCTGATCCAGCGGAGAGTTGGGAGGTGATGGACATTTCCGGACGTAATTTGGAGCAAGGGTCAGGGCACCTCGTTGGTGAGGTGCCCGCAACCTAAGTTCGCGGCTCCTAAACCTGCGGATGTATGCACTCAACCTGCCCAGGGACTGAGCGCTCTGGAACTCAGGAATACACCCCACCTCATCGTGATCGTAGTCCGCTTAATAGGCGGCCTGGAATCACTTTTTTGAGCCTCGGCAGGCTAGCTGCCTCAGTCTGAGATTGTCAAAACCAAAGGCCGCCGCTTCATTCACCTGCTCTTATTCCTGAATGTCTGCTTCCACTCCCGCCACGACGATCGACACCCTGCAACCGGTGGAGCTGGCTGACGGCGTGGAGATCCATCTGCGCGTGGCTGGACCTGCGGTCCGCAGTGTGGCCTGGCTGATCGACCTGCTCATCTTTGTCGGCGTCCTCATGCTCTGGGGCTTGATCGCTGGCTTGATTTCCAACGTCGTGGGGGAGGGCATCGGCAACGGCCTCTTTCTGCTGGGACTCTTCCTGGTGGCCTGGTTTTACAACGTGTTCTTTGAGATGGGCGCCCGGGCAGCGACTCCCGGCCAGCGTGTGGTGAAGATCAAGGTCGTCAGTGTCTCCGGTGCTCCGGTGCGCCTGCCGCAGTCCCTGATCCGCAATCTGCTGCGCGTGATCGACTTCATGCCAGCGGCGTATCTCTTCGGCCTCATCTGCTGCCTCTTCACGCGGCGGTTTCAGCGTCTCGGAGATCTCGTGGCAGACACCGTGGTCGTTTATGATGACGCCAAGCCGGCGGAGCCGGCGGCCATCCAGGTGAACGCGGAGCCGCATCCGCCATCGCAGATGCTGAACCGTGCGGAGCAGGCCGCGATCCTGCAATTTCTGGAGCGCGCGCCGCACTGGTCAGATGCACGGAAGATGGAGCTCTCGGATCTTCTGGAGCCGCTGACGGACCGCAAGGGCCTGGGCGGTCTGACACGTGTGTGCAGCATGGGCCTCTGGCTGCAAAAAGGAGGGAGGAAGTAAGCCGCCATGTCGCCTAACCATTTTGAATCCGAGAACAAGGAGCGCTGGGAACGTCTGCAGCAGATGCTGGACAAGGTGGAGAAGAAGGGGGCCAAGGAAAATGCTGGCGTGGAGGAGCTGCCCACGCTTTTCCGCCAGGTCTGCCATGACCTCAGCCTCGCGCAGCATCGCATGTATGGCACACGGTTGACGGACAAGCTGAATGCCCTGGCCATCACGGGATATCGCGTGCTGGAGCGGCGGATCAGCGGTGGCTGGGAACGCTTCGCAGACATGGCGCTGCGGGAGTTTCCGCGCGCGGTGCAGCAGGAGCGCGGGCTGTTTTGGTTCTGCATGGCCATGTTCTGGGGACCTTTTCTCTTCCTGGCCATCTGGACCCCGCATGATCCGGAGTGGGCCATGGCCATCCTCGGGCCGGAAGGCATGATCAGCATGGAGATGATGTATGGGAACGGCACCTCGCCCATGGACTACATGCGCGAGGAGTTCGGCTCGAACTTCGCCATGTTCGGCTTCTACATCTGGAACAATGTCAGCATCGACCTGCGCACCTTTGCCGGTGGTCTGCTGGGTGGCGTGGGCTCCATCGTCATCATGCTTTTCAATGGCGCGCACATCGGCGCGGCCACGGGGTATGTGCATCATGCCTGCAATCCGGAGACCTTTTACAGCTTCACCGCCGGTCACAGCGCGCCGGAGCTCATGGGGGTGGTGATTTCCGGCATGGCTGGGATGAGGCTGGGACTCTCCATCGTGAAGCCGGGCCCCTATGACCGCAAAACCGCGCTTGTGCTCGGTGGTCGCAAGGCCTTCGTGCTCATCCTCGGCGCGGTGATGATGACTTCCTTCGCGGCAGTGATCGAAGGTTTCTGGTCCGCGAATCCCATGGCACCGGCCATCAAATACTCGTTTGGCGCGGTGATGTGGGCCGGCACCCTGGCGTATCTTTTCCTGTGCGGGAGGCAGCGGGATGAGGCTTGAGGATCTGACCATCGTCCTGCGTCCACGCCTGCCCTGGGAGGCGGTGGATCTCGGCTGCGCGCTCACGCGGCGGGACTATGGCCGCGTGATGCTGCTCTGGCTCATCACCGTGGTGCCGGTGTGGCTCATTCTCGCGGCATTGTTTTGGGACAACCCGATGGCGTTCGGTCTCATCGCCTGGTGGCTGAAGCCGCTCTATGACCGCGTGCCGCTGTTTCATCTCAGCCGCGCGGCCTTCGGCTCACGCCCGACGGTGAGGGAGACCTTGCGTGAGTGGCCGCGGCTTTGGTCACGCTTTTTGCTGCCCGCCCTGCTCTGGCGCCGGTTCAGTCTCATGCGCAGCTTTGCCCTGCCGGTGCTCATGCTGGAAGGGCAGAAAGGCAAGGCATCCCACCAGCGCATCTCCACGCTGGCTTCAGATGGGGGTAGCAGCGGCACCGGCGTGACCTGGGTCTTCATCAAGCTCGAAATCGCCCTTTGGTTAGGCCTCACCGCTCTCGCCAGCAATCTGGGCCCTGCGGATGGTCTGCCAGACTTCAGCGCGCTCATGCAGGATCCGGAGAACTACTTCCAGGTCACGAATGCGCAGCAGTGGTTCAGCAATGTGCTTTACCTCATCGCCATGTCCGTGATCGAGCCCTTCTATGTGGGCGCAGGTTTCGGCCTGTATCTGAACTCGCGCACGAAGCTGGAGGGCTGGGACATCGAGCTGACCTTCCGGCGTCTCGCGGCGCGGCTGAAGCCTGTGGTCACGGCCCTGCTCATGATGGCTCTCTTTCTGCCTGGCATGACAGATGCGGCGGAGAAGCGCATGCTGCTGCCGGCCGAAAAAGTCACCACGGAGGAGGTCTCGGAGGCCAGGCAAACCGTTCAGGAGATCCTCAAGAAGGAAGAGTTCAAGGAGCATAGCAGGACCACCTCGGTCTGGGTGGATGATGGAGAGGCGAGCATGAATCCTGAGATCACAGGACTGGCGGCCTTGCTCATGCAGTTGGTGGGTTATGCACTGCTGGCTCTCTTGATCGGTCTGCTCATCTGGTGGATCGTGAAGAATCGCCATCTCTACTGGGGTGGCGCGGGGCTCGCCCGTGCCAGGGTGGAACCTGCGGGGCCGCGAGTGGTCATGGGGCTGGACATTGCCCGTGAGAGCCTGCCGGATGACATCGTCACCGCCGCGCGCGCAGCCTGGAGTGCCGGGCACTATCGCGAGGCGCTCAGCCTGCTTTATCGCGGCTCGCTCTCACGTCTGGTGGAGCATCTGCATCTGCCCATCCGTGACAGTGACACGGAGGATGATTGCCTGGAGAAAACGGCCGCGGTGGCAGATGCCTCCGTCACCTCCTTCTTCCGCCAGCTCACGCTGCTCTGGGTGCGTGCGGCCTATGCCGGCAAAGAAGCGCTGCCAGACGAGTTTGAATCGCTCTGCCGTGGCTGGCCTTTCTCCAGCGCGCCTGCGGCCTCGCGCGGGCAGCGGGTGATCGCCCACGCCTCCCTCTTGCTGTGTTCTCTGCTGTTTCTCAGCGCCTGTGACGGCCATTTTGAGGACCGCACCTTTCCCCAGGGTTACAAAGGCAAGGCGCGGCTGGATCCCTTCCTGGCCGCGCAGTATCTGCTGGATGACATGGGCTATGACGCTGAGAGGCTGCCGCAGCTCAAGGAACTGCCGGAGCCTGACGGCGGCGTGATCGTCATCTCTGCCGAGGCTGGCATGCCCGAGGTGCGCGCGAAGCAGCTGCTGAACTGGGTGCAGAGCGGCGGCCATCTGGTCTATGCCATGGCCGGATGCGCGCCCTACAGCGACTGGGGCCTTTTCAGCAGTGGAAGCACTTTTGGTTACGCGGGTAATGAGGACCGCGTGGATCCCGTGCTGGACAAGATGAAGGTGGAGATGCTGGGCCTGAAGGACTGGAAGGAAACCGCGCTGCCTGAGCTCTTGCTGAAGCGCCGGAAGAAGGACAAAGATCAAGACAAGAACAAGCAGGAGGATCCGGACTCCCCAAAGAAGGAAGCTCCCAAGGCGGAGGAGAAGAAGCCGGAGCCTGCACCCGTGAAGGCCAGCGAGGAAAAGCCAGGTGCCGAGTCCAGGCCAGAAAAGAAGAAGCCACGCATCGTGGAGCCGGAGGATGTGCCCACGGAAGTGCAGGCCGTCAAAATCGGGAACACAGATTACAAGGTGTCTTTCCCTTCCATCATTCATCTCAAGCTCGGCAGGAAGTTGCGCACGGGCGAATGGGCTGCGGGCGGGAAGCGTGACAAGACCACCGCGCTGCATCTCCATCATGGTCTGGGCAGCGTGACTCTGCTGAATCACGCCCGGCCTCTGCGCAACCGCTACATCGACGAGCATGATCACGCACAGTGGTTCATGGACTTGATCGGCGAGGACGCCTATCACGTGCAGTTCATTGTCTCGCTGGAAGGCAGCTTCTGGGAACTGCTTTGGAAGCGCGCCTGGATGCCGCTCATCGGCCTGGCTCTGCTCGTCGCGATCTGGCTTTGGATGCATCTGCCGCGCTTCGGTCCACAGCGGCAGGTGGTGCTGCATGACACGAAGCACTTCTTTGAGCACATCAGCGCTCTCGGCGGCTTCTTCCACCGCATGCGGCGTGATGATGTGCTGCTCGCCGCGGCTGCGGATGCCGTGCGTGCCCGTGCCACACGCCTCTACCCGCATCTTGTGAATCACAGCGACAGCGCCATCATCGAGATCCTCACGCAGCGCAGCAATCTGCCGCCGGAGCGCATCCGCGCCGCGTTCGAGGCCAGCGAGAAGCCCTCCACCCGTGACTTCGTGCGCCACATCCAGGATCTGCAGACGATGAAGCTGGCGCTCTGATCAGCTCACCATTTCCAGGAAGATCTCTTCAAGGTTCAGCCCTTGCTTCTCCTGCGCGGCGCGGAGCTCCGCCAGAGTGCCCGTGAAGAGCAGCTTCCCGCGATGAATGATCCCAATCCGGTCCGCGACCTCTTCAGCGATATTCAAAAGATGCGTGCTCATCAGCACCGTGGCACCGGCGCGGCTCTGGCGCTTCAACTCTTCCTTCACGATGCGCGCATGAATGGGATCCAGGCCGACCATGGGTTCATCGATGATAAAGACCTTCGGGTCATGCAGCAGCGCGCTGGCAATGCCAAGGCGCTGGCGGGTGCCGTGGCTGAGGTTCTCGATGCGCTGAGCGCTGTGCTCATGCAGCGCAAACTGGGTGAAGAGCTCATCCGTGCGTGTCGCGGCACGGGCGTGGTCCATGCCGAAGAGCTCGGCAATGAAGTGCATGAACTCCGGCGCGGTCAGCTTCTCATAAAACACTGCCACGTCCGGCACATAACCGAGCAGTGACTTCGCGCGCAGCGGCTCCTTCTGCATGTCGATGCCGCAGAGCTTCACGCTGCCGGCCATGGGCTTCATGAGGCCGGTGAGCAGCTTGATCGCCGTTGTCTTGCCTGCTCCGTTCGGCCCCAGGAAGGCAAAGAGTTCCCCCGGTTTGATCTGCAGGGACAAGCCGTCGAGCGCCTTCAGCGCCCCGTAGTGCATGGTCAGGTTTTCGATCTCGATCATCCGCACGCATTGTGCCGCGCTGCGCCCAGGAAGTAAATGAGAGACGTCGACGTTTCCAAAATCCTCCGTTCAAAATGAGTTCGTCTTTATCTCTTATCTCTTCACCGCATCCCACACCTTCGTGTACTTGGCCAGGTCAGCACCGAGGTCCTGAATGACCTCGCTCTTCGCGCGGATGGCCTCTGGCATGGTCACCGCGGGATTGCTGAGGAACTCGGGATCCACCTTCTTCAGCGCGGCGGTGTTGGGGCAGAGGTAGCCGGTCCACTGCATGTTCTCGGCCGCGACCTCGGCATCCAGTAGATGATTGATGAAGGCATGAGCCAGCGCAGCCTGCGGCGCGGACTTCGGAATGACCATCTCATCACAGCCCATGATGGTCCCTTCCTGCGGAACGATGAGGGTGATCTTCTTGTTCTCCTGCGCCACCTGCCAGAGGTCGCCGCTGTAGCCATGGACGAGCGTGAACTCACCTGAGTCGAGACCGGCCTTGTAGCCTTCGTTGTCAAACTTCGCAGCCTGGGCCTTCCAGCGCAGCAGCACTTCCTGAGCAGCAGCGAGCTGCGCTTCATCACGCGTGTTGATGCTGTGACCGAGTGACTTCAATGCCGCGCCGATGCTTTCGCGCATGTCATCCAGAAGCGTCATGCGTTGTTTCACGTCAGGCCGCTCGAAGATCGACCAGGAAGACTCAGGATTGGAGACTTTGTCTGAGCGGCAGGCGAGGACGGTGTAGGCCAGCGTGTAAGGCACGCTGTGGCGCATGGATTTGTCCGAGACCTTGTCCAGAACCGCAGGATCGATGTTCGAAAGGTGGGTCAGCTTGCTGTGATCGAGCTCGGTGATCAGGCCCTCAGTCACCATGAGCTGGATCATGTAACTGGTGGGGAAGATGAGATCGTAGCCCTTGGCTCCCGCCTTGAGCTTGGCATACATGGACTCGTTCGAGTCAAAGGTGTCGATGACCACCTTGCACTTGTTAGCCTTCTCAAACTTCTCCACCGTCTCCGGGCTGATGTAGTCTGCCCACGTGAAGATATGCAGCGTGTCCGCCGCGAACGCAGGAAGAGCCAGGGCCAGAAGGAAGAGGAGGGATCTCATGCTGAAACCAAGACGCGGATGCTGGCTGAGTAAAATGCTGAAAATCAAAATGCAGGAGCCTGGCTAGGTGATTGTGGCAGCATGGCATCTGTCTTTCGAGCCGGAGGAATTCAGCAGCACCATGCAGGTCTCCGCCAAGCAGCCATTAAGTGGGCCTGGACCCTCTGAGTGCGAGCCGGAGGCTCGATGGCCGGTAGCCGGTGGTGAAATGAGCGAAGCGAATGAGAACCACCGGAAAAGGACAGGTCCACCCCATTTCATTCTCGCGTCCCGGCAGGGACGCTGGAAGTTATCCCCATGCCCTCGACCCATACCTCGTTGCACTACCATTTCGTCTGGAGCACCAAGAATCGGGAGGATTGGTTTCCGGTGGAAGTGCGTGCCCGAGTACATGAGTTTTTGGGTGGATGCCTTCGAACGGAAGGTGGTTTTTGTCATGCTGTCGGCGGCATTGGAGATCATGTTCATGTTCTTGTGGGGTTGAAGCCGACACATACTCTGGCGGACGTGCTGCAACGTTTGAAGAGTGTGTCGTCTCGTTGGGTTCATGAAGAACTGCACATGCCTGAGTTTTCCTGGCAGGAAGGTTACGGCGCATTCACCGTTGGCGCTCGCGACCTTGAGCGTGCCAGATCCTATGTTCTCAACCAAGAGGAACGGCATCGTTCACAAACGTATCAGGACGAGTATGTGGAGATGCTCAAAATGGGCCTCGTCGAATACGATGAGCGGTATTTGTGGTGATGTCATTCCTTCCAGCGTCCCTCTGGGACGCGGAGCATGATGTCATGTCATGGGCGCGCGCATCCGGTGGTTCTCATTCGCTTACGCTCATTTCACCACCGGCTACCGGCCATCGAGCCTCCGGCTCGAAAGCAGGCGTTGGCACCACGAGGTTTTGGCTAACCAATGATTGGTCTATTTAAGCCTTCTTCCTCGCACTAAACCGCGTGCACACGCCACCACCTTCCACCACGGACGGGAGCTGCTCGGCCTGGCGGCCGCTGGCGATGATGCACTGCACGCCGCTGTTCACGGCGTCCTGCACAGCGCGGAGCTTGGAGATCATGCCGCCGGTGCCGAGGGCAGTCTTTTCTTCCTGCGCATGATGGATGACCGCATCCACATCAGTGACGAGCGGGATGGGGCCTTCCTCGGGGTGCTTCATGTCACGCAGCAGTCCGGGGGCGCTGGTGAGCAGGATGAGGATGTCCGCACCCCAGAGGCTGGCGATGCGGGAGGAAAGCTTGTCGTTGTCACCAAAGCGCAGTTCCTCGATGGCGACACTGTCGTTCTCATTGATGACGGGCACGATTTGCGGGAACTCGAGCAGGCGTTCGAGCGTGGCCTTCACACGGTTCGCGCGCTCTTCCTGGGCGAGGTCCTCATGGGTGACCAGAAGCTGCGCCACATGCAGGCCGTGATCACGCAGCAGGTTCTCATACGCATGCATGAGGTGGGTTTGACCCACCGCCGCCAGGGCCTGCAGCGTGGTCATGTCCGTGGGGCGCTTCTGCATGTCCAGCGGCTTCAGGCCGGAGGCCACAGCACCGCTGCTGACCACCACCACGCTGTGCCCCGCCTGCTTCATGAGCGCGACGGCTTCCACCAGCTTGCGGAGCTGCACCGGATCAGGCTCGGGCGTCGTGAGCTTGGTCAGGATGCCGGAACCGAATTTAAGGACGATGCGCTGAGGTGTGGACATGAGGGGCTGTGGAGATAGGGCGGGGGAGGGGAGAGTCAAGAGACTGTGAGCCGTGGACGGTAGGCGGTCGGCAGTGGAGTGAGCAGTTTCATTCCAACAAAAAGTGCGGACCGTTGCCGGTCCGCACTCTTGATTTTTTGACCTGTCCGGGCGGTTAGGCCGCCTGGAGCCGGATCAAGCGTAGCTGGCCTGCTGGCCCTTGATGTCGCGCTTCTTGATCCAAGGCATCAGGCTGCGGAGCTTGGCACCGGTCTTCTCGATCGGGTGCTTCTCGCCTTCCTTGAGGAGCTTGTTGAAGTTCTTGTAACCGCTCTCGGTTTCCTTGATCCATTCCTTGGCGAACTTGCCGGTCTGGATGTCCTTGAGGGCTTTCTTCATGCGGGTCTTCACCGACTTGTCGATGATGGCCGGACCCACCTTCACGTCACCCCACTTGGCGGTTTCGGAGATGGAGAAGCGCATGCCGGCGATGCCGGACTCGTTCATGAGGTCGACGATGAGCTTCAGCTCATGGAGGCACTCGAAGTAGGCCATCTCAGGAGCGTAGCCAGCTTCCACCAGCACTTCGAAACCAGCCTGCACGAGGGCGCTGGTGCCGCCGCAAAGAACGGTCTGCTCACCGAAGAGATCGGTTTCGGTCTCTTCCTTGAAGGTGGTCTCAAGCACACCGCCGCGGGTGCCGCCGATGCCGTGGGCCCAGGCGAGAGCGATCTTCTTGGCGTTCTTGTCAGCGTTCTGGTAGATGGCGATCAGGGAAGGAACGCCTTTGCCTTCGGTGTACTGACGGCGGACGATGTGGCCAGGGCCTTTCGGGGCCACCATGATCACGTTCACGTTCTTCGGCGGAACGACGGTCTTGTAATGGATGGCGAAGCCGTGGGAGAAGAGGAGAGTCTTGCCCTTGGTCAGGTGAGGGGCGATGTCAGCCTTGTACACGCCACCGATCTTGGTGTCTGGCACGGCGACGAAGATGACGTCAGCGGCCTTCACGGCTTCAGCGGTGTCGAGCACTTTCAGACCTTTTTCTTCAGCCACAGCGCGGCTCTTGGAGCCAGGATAGAGACCGATGATGACTTTCACGCCGCTTTCCTTGAGGTTAAGAGCGTGGGCATGGCCCTGGGAGCCGAAGCCGATGACGGCACAGGTTTTGCCTTTCAGCGGAGCCAGGCTGGCGTCCTTTTCAGTGTAGATTTTCGCGGGCATGTGATTTGGTTAGTCTAATTTGGGGCGCGGAGAGTGGTTCATCCCCCCCCTGAGGTCAAGGAGGAGTTGACAGGGGCAAAGTTCCCGCGTCGAGGCGCGTTTCCTGCGTATCATGATCCGCATGCGTGCTTTTCTCCTCCCCGTCCTCGTTCTGGCCGTGGCTCCGCTGTCCCCGGGCAAGCCGCCTGTGGCTGCCTCGAAAGCCAGCACGAAGACCGTGGAAACCATCGCCAAGGAGGTGAAACCCTCTGTCGTGAAGGTGCTGCAGGACGGCCGCGAGGGGCTGGACGGACTGGGCACCGGCTTTGTGGTCAGCCCGGACGGATTGATCGCCACGAACCTGCATGTCATCGGTGAGGCGCGCCGCCTGGAGGTGGAGCTCAGTGATGGCACGAAGCATGACGTCACAGAGATCACCGCCACGGATTCGCATTGGGATCTGGCACTGCTGCGCATCACGGCCAAGGATCTGAAACCCCTGCCGCTGGGCGATAGTGACAGCATCAAGCAAGGTCAGCCGGTGGTGGCGATGGGCAACCCAGAGGGCCTCGCCTTCAGCATCGTGGATGGGGTTGTGTCCGAGTATCCAGACGTGGTGCGTGACGTGCCCATGATCCGCCTCGCCATGCCCATCGAGCGTGGCAACAGCGGTGGTCCGCTGCTGGACCGTCAGGGAAATGTGCTGGGCCTCATCACCATGAAGCACAGCATCACCGACAATCTTGGTTATGCCATGCCGGTGAATGAGCTGAAGCATCTCATCGCCAAGCCGAACCCAGTGCCCATCGATCGCTGGATCACCATCGGCGTGTTGAATTCGAAGGTGTGGCAGCCCGCCCTCGGTTCACGCTGGACCCAGCGCTCTGGCACCATCAAATCCGCCGGCATGGGCCATGGCTTTGGGGGCCGCACCCTGTGCCTCTCGAATGCCGAGGTGCCGCAAGAGACCTTCGAGGTTTCGGTGAATGTGAAGCTGGATGACGAGAGCGGCGCCGCGGGCCTGCTCTTCTGCGCCGAGGACGAGGACCACTACTACGGCTTCTATCCCTCCGCCGGGAAGATGCGCTTCACACGCTTTGAAGGGCCAGATGTCTACTCCTGGGTCGTGCTGAAGGAATTCGATACCGAGGCTTATCGTCCCGGCGCCTGGAATCATCTGCGCATCCGTGTGGAGCCTGATCAAATCATTGGTTGGGTGAATGGCCAGCGTGTCCTGGTGCATGAGGACAAAGGCCTGCGTGGAGGCCAGGTGGGCCTCTGCCGCTTCCGCAGCCCGGCCGCCGAGTATCGCGGCTTCCGTGTTGGCGCAGACCTCGGCGAGAAAGCCATCCCCGAGACCGTCGCCTCTGCCATCGACACCGCGCTGGACCAGTTTAGCTCGAGCGAGACCACGCGTGACAAGACGCTGGACGAGCTGCTGCAGGATCCGGCTTCAGCCCGCAGGCTGCTGGTGGAGCGCCGGCGTGAACTGGAGAAGCAGACCGCCGCTTTGAGGGATCTCGAAAAGGACCTGCATCGCCGCGCTGTCACGCGTGACATCATGACCGAGCTCGCGAAGCCAGAGGAGAAGATTGATCTCATGCGCCTCACGCTGCTTCTGGCGCGGCATGACAACACGGAGATCGACGTGGCGCAGTATCTCCAGCAGTTCACGCGCATGGTGGATGAGCTGAAGACGGATCCCGAGATCAAGAAAGGCACCGCCTCCGCCGTGCCACGTCTCAGCCGCTTTCTCTTTGAAGAGTGCGGCTTTCATGGCAGCCGGCATGACTATGACAGCAAGGCCAACAGCTCCATGAGTGAGCTGCTGGATGATCGCGAAGGCCTGCCCATCACACTCTCCGTTCTCTTCATCGAGCTCGCTCGTCGTCTGGAAGTGCCAGATGTGTTTGGCGTGCCGCTTCCAGGCCGCTTCATGGTCGGGTGGAAAGATGGCCCGGAAGGCGAGGTGCAGCTTGTGGATGCCTTCAATCGCGGCAAGGCCATGACCGTGACGGAGGCCGCGCTGGAGCTCTCCAGCACCGGTCAGTTTGAAGAGCCTGAGCTCCAGCCTGCCAGCAAGCGTGACACCATTCTGCGCATCCTGCGCAATCTCCTCGGCGCGGCCTTGGACTCTGAAGACACCCTGAAGGACTCGCTGCCCTATCTCGATCTTACCGTGGCGATTGATCCTGAGGCAAGCATGGAGCGCATCACCCGTGCGCAGATGCGTCAGCGGTTAGGCCAGAAGGCCGCCGCGCGTGAGGACGTGCAGTGGCTGATCGAGCACTTCCCCGAATCTGCGCCCGAGGAACTGCGCGCCAAGCTGGACGAGTGGATGCAGAACCTCCGGGACTGACTAACAAGTCATTCCGCATTGATCACTTCCTGCTCGGGCTCCGGCTCCCAGAGTCTGGAGAGGTGAAACTCGTCACGCGGATGCAGGTCCGTGTTGATGTCCGTGAACTGGCTGCGGCTGGTTTCCGGTCCGATGATGTGCGTGCGGAAGTTGGCATTCAGGTAAGGTGCCAGCAGTTCCTGGATGGGCACATCCGCCAGACGGAAGTGCTGGCGCACCTCCAGATGACCCAGGCGGCGGCGCAGGTCACTCGCGCTCACATCGATCCGGTCCGGACTGCCGATGATGATGTGACCGAGGTCCAGCACATGCGGAAACACCCGCAGGAAGGTGTTGCGCACCCGCGAGGTGGGAACCCATGTCACAGCATAACCACCGGGCTTGAGCCGCTTCAGCATGAGCTGGAAGTACTCTTGCGAATACAGGATGCCCGAGCCTGCACCATTCGGGCGCAGCGCATCCGCCTCGATGATGTCGAAACGCTCGTCGCTCATCATCAGAAAGCGGCGGCCATCGCCACGCACATGGCGGATGCGCTTCTCCCCGAGCAGAGCCTTGATCGAAGGACTGGGATGCCGCGCGTGATGCTCCCGCAAAGCCTCGATCTGTCCGCCGATGATCTCCACGCAGATGACCTCCTCGGTTTGATAACGCGGCGCCACGCTGTAGGCTGTGTCACCTGAACCGAGGCCAATGACCGCGATGCGCTGCGGATTCGGATGCAGCAGCGCAGGCAGGGCGCCGAGCACGCTGTGAACATGCCCGTAAGGCAGCCAGCTCTGGCCCGTGCCGTTCACAAACACCATCGTGTCTCCAGGCAGCCCGGGAGCTGGGGCAGTCTTCTTCAAGGCCGCGACACCGGTGCTGTCCTCCACATGGACCATCTTGTCAGCCGTGGTGCCATGAATGCTTGCCCAGAAATCGTCGGCGGATGGGATCAGAGCCAGGGTCACGAGCGCCAGCGCCAGCCAGGAGGCTGCCTTGAGTCTGAGCCGCTGCGTTCCCGCCAGCGCCAGCAATCCCAGCACCACGCCGATGCTGACCAGCAGCTCCAGGGTCCGCGCACTGCCTAACCAAGAGATGAACAAAGTGCCGACCAGCAGCGCTCCTGCCACGCTGCCTGCGATGTTGGCCGCCTGCAGCCAGCCGGTGCGTGTGCCGATGTGGGCCAGATCCGTCTGCGCCGCCTTTTGCAGACAGGGAAAACTCAGCCCCATGAGGAAGGTGGCCGGCAGGATCAGCAGCAGCGGAATCAGCCCATGCAGGATCGGCAGCAGCATGGGATCTGGCAGCCCGGCATGAGCAGCCTGATGATGCTGCAGAAGCTGGATGGACATGTTGATGTCAATCGGCTCATAGCTGTCCAGATAGGCCAGCAGCTCCGCGCACCAGGGCGCGTGATGAATGGCCTGGAGCAGGAGCATCAATGACAGCCCGGCATACACGGCCAGAGATGCCTGCAGCCAGAGGAAGGTGCGCAGCGGATTCGTGCTGCGTCCGGCCTTCCAGATCCCGGCCAGCGCGCCCAGGCCAAGACCCGCCAAGTAGATGCCGAGCAGCGTGCCGAAGGTAAAGGCCGTGGACTTCAGCATCACTCCCAGCACGCGGAACCACACGATCTCCAGCCCCAGCGCCAGGAAGCCCGTGACGGCATGCAGCAGCAGAAACCCCTTCATCCGTCCACTGAGCCCTGGAGTTGTTGGCGCGGCCTCCGGAACTGCCGGCATGATCTCCGTCTGCTCTCCAAATGAGAGGGGTATGAAAGGCAGGATGCAGGCCGCACAGGCGATGTTCATCATGACTGCTGTGTCGATGCTTCCTGAGATCCCATGCTGCGGCAGCAGATACCATGTGGTCAGCAGCGCGCCTGCGGCGGCGCCCAGCGTGTTCATGCCATAGAGACAGCCGATGTGGGCCGCCGCCTGATCCACCTTTCGTGTCAGCGCGCGGGCCAGCAGGGGCAGGGACATGCCCATGAGCACCGTGGGCGGCAGCAGCAGGATGATGAGCACGATGCCACCCGTGATGCGCGCACCGGTGAGCGCGGAAAGCTGCTGGCAGAGGATGTCATGGTAGAGCCACTGGCTGCAGCCGCCCCAGATGGCAATGCCCGCCTCCACCAGAGCGAAGGCCAGCAGGTTCCTCGCCGCGCTCTGCTGGTCAGCCAGCCAGCCGCCGAGGAGATAGCCGCCTCCAAGACCGAGCATGAAAGCCGTGACGATGAGCGTCACCGCCTGGATGTCTCCTCCCGCAAAGATGACGAAGAGCCGCTGCCAGGCTGTCTGGTAGATCAGCGCGGCCGAACCAGAAATGAAAAAAAGGCTGGCGGCGCTGATGATCGTGAGCTTGGACCTCATGGCAAGGATGCGACCTGGGTTTGCAACTGGTTCTTCAGTTCCGCGTAGTGGCGGTCCAGCGGCATGATCCGCTCCGCCGCGTTCAGATGTCTCATCGCCTCCTGGCCCTTGCCAGTCTGGGCGGCGATCTCTGCCAGGCTCAGATGAGAGTCACGATGGTCCGGCAAAGTCTTGAGGATGTTCTCCCACACACCCTTGGCCTCCTGCCAGCGGCCGAGCTGGACCAGGGAGTGCGCCATCAGATGCAGCAGCGTGGCTTTGTTGCCCACGTGCTTGACCGCCATGTTGCCGGCGGCCAGCGCGTCCTCGCTCCTCTTTTGCTGCACATACATGGCGCAGAGATTGATCCAGGACTCGATGTCCTCAGGATGGTTTTCGGTGGAGCGCTTGAAGCAGTTGATGGCTTCGTCATGGCGCCCGGCGTTGTTCGCGGAGATGCCCAGGCCTTTCCAGACACGGGCCTTGTCAGAGCCTTTGGAGAGAGCATCACGCCAGATGGTTTCGCGGGAGCGATAGGTCTCGTTGCGCAGCAGCGTGGCAAAGGACAGCGCCAGCACGCAGCTGGAGCCCGCGGCAATGAGCGTGAGGCGCGAGAACGCCGGCAGCCGCAGGGAAAGCATCTCCTTCAGCAGAGCGGCCAGCGCGATGAAGACGCCGATCGAGGGAAGGTAGCAGCGGTGCTCGGAGAACAGGTCCGGCAGCGGCACGATGCTGGAGGAGGGCGCCAGCGTGACGAAATACCAGAGCAGGCCCCACAGCACCATCGCGCTGGTGGCGCCACGATGACGGCGGAAGTATAACCAGGAGCATAGAAAGAGCGCGAGCACGAAGCTGCCGCTTGAGATCACGCGCCAGTCGCTCATGGAGGTGATGAGCGGGTAGTTGTGGTCAAAGTTCTGGCCCACGGGCAGGATCAGCAGGCGCAGGTAGGAAACCCAGGCGCAGATCTGCGTTGTGAAGTACTGCATCACGTTATACTCCTGCGGCCCGCCATTGGTGATGTTGACAGAATCCACCACGCTGAACCTCCCGCTCTGCGCCCACTCCGCCGCGAAGATGAGCAGCGGGATCACCGGCATTAGCAGCAGATGCCAGCGGGCGGAGACCAGGGATCGCCACAGCGTCTGCCTCCGCCAGGTCATCTCCAGAAGCACCAGCATCACCGGCAGCGTGAAGGCGGTCTCTTTGGAGAACATGGCCAGCAAGGTGCAGATCAGGCTGCCCGCCTTCCACGCACGGCCCAGCTGCAGGTTGGAGACCTTTCTTGATTGAATGTAGGTTAGGACCGCCAGCAGGCAGAGGAGAGTCGAGAGTGACTCGAAACGCTGCACGATGTAAGTGACGGATTCCGTGGCCAGCGGATGCACGGCAAAGAGCAACGCCACGGAAAGCGAGGCGATGAACGAGCGCCCGTCCTTTCGGCCGGCCAGGCTTTGGGCCAGCAGAAACAGCAGCATGCCATTGAGCATGTGCAGGGAGATGTTCACCAGCCGGAAGCCCGCTGTCTCAGGGCCGCCGAAGTTCAGGTTCAGATAGAAGGTCAGGTAGGCAAACGGCCGCAGGATGAAGTTCAGCGGCACATCCGGACTGATGCCCCACTTGTCCGCGCTCAGCGCGAAGGTCTTGAAGTACAGCGGGTAGAGAAAGCTCTCTGAGTCCTTCAGCAGTGGGTTGTGGAAGATGTACGGATCATCATCCAGCAGAGGCTCGAAGTGCAGCGTGTGGCTGTAGAGAAACCAGGGCAGCACAGCCAGCAGCAGCGCCGTGATCAGGCGTCTCGCGCTCCACACATGTCCGCCGGCCTTGCCGCATGAAAGGGATGTTTCTCCGGGGGATGTGTGAACGCATTTTTGGATAGGCATGGCGGCAGTGTGTTGAAGACTGCCGCATCTCACCAAATTTGCGGTTAGACCGCAAAGGACATCACGTGTGGCGGATCACCCGACCAAACTGTCATGCCCCATGCTCCCGCACCCACTCTCCCGCACGCAAATACAGTTCGGCGGCGCTGCGCAGATTCAGCTTTTCCTTAATACGCGCACGATAGGTTTCCACCGTGGACTCGCCCAGATGCAGGGCGTCGGCGATCTCTCGCGTGCTGCGGCCCTTGCCCAGCAGGTGGAAGACCTCCAGCTCGCGGTCCGCCAGCAGCTCCATGCCAGCCAGTTGGTTAGGGCTGCGCTTCTGGGTCATGCGCGCCAGCAGCTTCGCGTTCATGGTCCGGCTGACATACACGTCACCCTTCATCACGCTTTGAATGGCGGAGATCACCTCCTTCGAGGCCTCGTTCTTGCTGATGTAGCCGCGGGCACCGGCACGCAGCGCGCGCTCGGCATACAGGTCCTCGTCATGCATGGAGAGCACCAGCACGTTCAGGTTGATCCCGCGGGCCTTGATGTCTTTCAGCAGCTCCAGCCCGCTGGATCCCCGCAGGGTGATGTCCAGGATCGCCACGTCAGGTTTCTTCTCCTCGATCAATTTCATCGCGTCCTGGATGTTGTCCGCCTCGCCGCACACTGACATGCCGAATTCACGGCTGATCAGCGCGCTCAGATGTTCGCGGAACATGGGGTGGTCCTCGACGAGAAGAACCTTGCAGGTGGTTGGGGGGGAGATGTCAGCCATGGGAAGAGGGTTCTGTATCGATACGAAGGCAGCAGTATACACGGTTGCCTCCCTTAGGGCGAGGCTCTATTTCGAGGGAGGCGCCGATGGACTGCGCCCTGTAGCGCATCGTCCGCAGCCCCATCCCGTCAGATTTGTTCAGCAGCCGGACATCGATGCCCCGGCCATCGTCCTCCACGGTCAGGTGCAGCTTGCCGCCCTTGCGCTCGATCTTGATCCAGATGTGATGCGGAGACGCATGTCTCACCGCGTTCGCCACCGCTTCCTGGGCGATGCGGTACAGGTGCATGGAAATCTCGGGAGAGCTCAGCTGCACCTCCTCATTGTCAATGAGCTGGATGTCGATGTTGGTCAGCCGCGCCGTCGTCTGTGCCAGGTCTCTCAGGGCCGTGGACAGGCCGCTGCGGTCCACGTGCACCGGGAAAATCCCGCGCGCCATGTCCCGTGCCTCCACCACGGCCTGCCTCAGGGAGTCCTCGATCGCGCTGGCATCGTTGGCGTGCTCCAGCCCCTTGCCCTGCAGGTCCTCCGTCAGGGCACGCGCCGCGCAGCCGATGGCCGCCAGCTGCTGGCAGAGACCATCATGCAGGTCACGGCCGATGCGCTGCTGCTCGTATTCACTGACAGCCACGATGTCTTTTTCAAGTTGCTGACGCTCTTCCAACACACGGATGTATTCGGCGTCCGCATCCTGCTTCTTGCGCACGATGCTCACGGCAAACACCACCACGAGGAAGTAGAACTCGCGGTTGATCATCGCCCACACATAACCAAACAGGGTCTCATACGGATGCACGTCCAGGTTCGCATACCACCAGACCAGGCCTGAGAGGATCGTGATGATGACCCCGGCATTCACCCCGCCCCACCACACCGCCTGGATGATCGGGATGGCGTAAAAGATGAACAGGCTCACTTCCCAGCCCGTGATGTCATCCAGCCAGCCCATGACGATGGTCAAAAGCACCGGGAAGAAAATGGAGACCCACATGGGCTGGGTCCGCATGAAGGCGGTCAGTTCAGACCAGGGTGTGGAGGGGACCTTTCTGTCAGCCACCACAGGGATGGGAGATGTGCTGATGTCAGCATTCATGGGCGCGTCGTGGTCCTCCTGATCATGGTCAAAAATTCGTCATAGTCCCGGATGTAGTCATCGGGCTCATAAGGTTGTGAGGCCAGCACCAGCAGGGCGGAGTCAGGGGAGTGCCTGTCTTCCTCCGCCCACACGAGCGGTGGCACCAGCACGCCCAGCGTGGGCCTGTCCAGATGGATGTCTTCCTGCGCAGTGCCATCATCCACGCGGACATGGCACTGGCCGTGGGCGCAGACTAAAAACTGCGTGCAGCATTTGTGGGCATGCTGTCCGCGGGTCTGCCCCTCGGGGATGCCATAGGTGATGAAATACCGCTGCGGCACAAACGGCAGCCCGTCCGGTGTCTGGCCTACCGTCAGGTTGCCACGCACCTCGTCCATCACGCAGGGCATCTCATAGAGCTGCACTCCGCGCACCCGGCAGGGATGGATCTGGGGGTTGGTCATCATCAGGAAAGGAAATCTCATGCGCATTGTTGAAGCCGGGGGAGGCTGGCTCCGCGGCGCGCCGCCGGACTTGCGCTCGTCTGCCGGCGGATCTGCGTCCGCACGATCGACTGCGGCTTGCCTGACACCGTCAGGAAAGCGCGGCCCACATACTCGCCGATGAGGCCCAGCATCAGCAGCTGCGCCCCGGAAAAGACCGCCAGCGCGGCCATTAGGGAGCCCCAGCCCGGCTGCCGCGCACCTTGCAGCATCATTTCCACCAGCACTGCGGCCAGGGCGGCTCCGCCTAACAAACAAAGCACAATGCCCAGCACGCTCGCCAGCCGCAGCGGCATGATGCTGAAGTCAAACAGCAGGCTCATGCTCAGGCGCAGCAGGCCGCGCATCGTGTAGCCGCTGCGTCCGTGCACACGCGGATCATGCCGCACCTCCAGGGTCTCAATCCGGCGCGTGGCGCCGAGGATGAGTCCGTCGACGTAAGGGTAGGGACCGTGATACGCGATGATGCGCTCCACCAGCGTGCTGCTCATCGCCCGGAAGCTGGAAAGATACAGGTCACGCGGCTTGCCCAGGAGAAAGGTGGCAAAGGCATTCACCAGCCAGCTTCCCGCATTGCGTAACCAGGAGTGCTGCTTGGTTTTGTAGCGTGAGTACACCACCTCCGCACCGCTGTCCCGCAGATGCCTGAGCAGTCTCACCGCCTCGTCCACAGGGTTCTGCAGGTCATCATCCATGGTCACGATGAACTCTCCGCGCGCACGCCGGCAGCCTTCCAGCACCGCGGCATGCTCGCCATAGTTGCGGGCCAGCTCCACCAGCGTCACAGGGGCCGGAAAGCTGCGCATTAAAGTCTGCGCCTGGTCGAACGTGCCGTCCGTGCTTCCATCATCCACCAGCACCAGCTCCCAGGTTTCAGGGAGGCTGAGATCACGAAACGCATCGATCAACGCCGCCAGCCCCTCACCCGTGTGGAAGAGAGGGATGACAAAGCTGAACTCAGGCGTGTCTGGGCTCGTTTTCATACGGTTTCAGGGCGATGCGCCACAGCGAAGATGGAACTTCCGAACGGTGGCCGCACATGCCGGCAGAGCCTGGCATCCAGATGCCCCGCTCTCATGAGGATCCGGTTCATCATCTCCGGCATGGAACGCAGGTCGGAGCGGCATTCACGGGAACGACGAGACCACCAACGCCATGCCAGCAATGGTAGGAAGAGCCAGGCATTCCAGTAGTGGATCATTCGCACTTCAAACCTACGTTTTCGCAGAAGGTCGCGCATATGACATGCGGTGTAGCGTCGTGAACCACAGACCGCCTTGTCATGCGCTCCGCGCAGGCAGTTCATCGCAGGAAGATTCAGGATCATCAGACCTCCAGGTCTTAAGACACGTGCCATCTCATCCAGCGCGGATGTCTCATGCACCTCCTGGTGATACAGCACATCCAGGCTCAAGACTGAGTCAAAACTGGCATCAGGGAAGGGGAGCTCGCACACGCTCGCCTGACGCGCCTCATGCAGCCCGCGCTCATGGCAGTGGGAGACCGCCGCGGCGGAGATGTCCACACCCTGGATGTCCCACTTGGCCAGTCGCGCCATCATGCCGCCTGTGCCGCAGCCAGCATCCAGCACCGCCGCGCCCGGCTTCACATGCGCATGCATCTCTGCGAGCACAAGCTGGTGCAGCACGGCATACCACCAGTGCTGTTCTTCAGATTCTCGCAGAATCTTATGTTCGGCGGGGCTCATCGGTGAATCGTTGCAGGACCTGCACCACATGATCGAGCGCATCCCTTTTCAAATAAGGGTTCAGAGGGAGAGAGAGCACTTCCGCAGCCGCACGTTCGGCCACGGGAAAACGGCGCGCGCTGTGCCACGCCGGCTGCTGATGCAGGGCGGCTGGGTAAAGCACCGCCGCTGGAATGCCATGCTGCTCCAGATGCTCATGCAGCCTCTGGCGCCGGGCACTGCGGATGACATATTGATGGTAGGCATGATAGCACCCTTCGCGGACCATCGGTGTCAGGAGGCCGGAGATGTGCCTCAGTCCATGGTGATAGTGCGCGGCCCAGGTGTTCCGCCGCGCCACCTGGGCTTCCAGGTTGTGCAGCTTCACGCGCAGCACGGCCGCCTGCACCTCATCCATGCGGCTGTTGATGCCGGAGCATTCGCTGATGTGCCGCCGCACCCAGCCATACTGGCGCAGCTGCTGGATGCGCGCCGCCAGCTCTGCATCCGTGGTCACCACAGCCCCCGCATCTCCCATCGCTCCTAAATTTTTGGTTGGGTAAAAGCTGAAGGCCGCCATGCGCCCCAGCGTGCCGATGTTTTGATGGTGCCAGCGCGCTCCATGCGCCTGCGCGCCATCCTCTAGAATCTCCACCCCGTGCTTCACCGCCACTCTTTGCAGTTCCTCCCAGTCCACAGGATGTCCGTAGAGATGCACCGCCAGCACCGCGCGCACACCCTGGCCTTCCTCAGAGTCCAGCAGACCATCCACCGCGCGCGGGCAGAGCGTCAGCGTCTGCTCATCCACGTCCGCCAGCAGCACTGTGGCACCGGCACGCTCCACACCCGCGGCCACGGCGGAAGGCACCAGCGAAGGCACGATCACCTTGTCTCCCGGCCCGATGTCCAGCGCGCGCAGCATGAGCTCGATCGCATCCGTGCCATTGCCCACACCCACCGCATGAGCCGCGCCCAGGTACGAGGCAAACTCCTCCTCAAAAGCCCGTACCTCATGTCCCAGAATGAAGTTGCCGCTCTTCATCACCTGATGAAGGGCACGCTGAATCTCCTCCTGATACTCAAGGCAGTCGGAGGCCGGAAAAGCCGGAAACATGGATGCGCGTCGTGAGCTCATGTGCCGCTATCATGTGCGAAAAAGGGGGTGTCTGACCAAAGACATGTCATGTAGTGAATGGCGTGACAAATTTGTCGTGCCCAACGGGCTGCCTCCCAAGAAATGACGAGAGCCACCTCCAGCACCTCCCACTGGCAGACACAGCTTTGATTAGGCCGGATCCACCTGGATTGACCTGGGGCGCCTCCCCCGCGCCGTGAGATGCGCCGCACGATCCCGCCCTCTCCACCCACCACCGCGAACAGGTCGGATCCAGTCGGATCGCCTCTGCTTTGAAGCCACCGTAAACAACCGCAAACGGCTCCTCCCGCCGCCCACGACGAGCCCCGCCCGGATCAGGTCGGATTCAGTCGGATCAGCCTCTCTTCCAAACCACCGTAAACAACAGTCAAACACTGTAAACAACCGTCAACGGCTCCCGTCCGTCCCGTGCGTTCCGCAGGACACCTCTCCCATTCTCCAAAACTCCAAATCTCCTGTGAAAAATCTCCACTCATAGCCCCTCACTCTCCACCTCTCTCGCACGAACCAAAAGCGTCCCAAGCGGACCCTTTGGACAGCGCCAAAGCATCCGGAATCATGAATCAGGACTCCTGAATCATGAATCCATCAAGTCGCCGCAATCCAGCGCTGCCACAGCCTTAACACCGGCGCCAGCGCCACAAACCCTAGCGCCAGCGGCAGCGAGACCACGCTCACTGCCAGCGCATCCACGATCGGAATCCCCGCCAGCAGCAGCCCCACGGCGCGACCGATCGCCGGTCCGCCCTGCCGCATCACCCGCATGGCAAACATCACCCACAGCACGAACACCCCTGGGATGATGAACAGCAGCAAAGGCGTGAAATCCGCCAGGATGGAGAGCGGCTTAAAGTTCCCCAAGCGCATCAGGATCACCGCAAAGGAGATGACGGGCATTCCCAGCAAAGCGTAAGCGAACAACCTTTGCCCTGGGGAGGCGGAGCCCTTCTTGGATTCCAACCTCGCAACCATGGTTAGGCCGACGATGTAGCCGCCCAGCCCCAGAGCCATGATCTGAACCGGAGACAGGCTCCAATGGCCCGTGTCATAAACACATCCCAGGTTGAAAAGCTGGGCGGCCTCACTCAGACCCAAACGCACGCTAATGCCAGGCCCCATGGCCATCAGCATCAACAGCACCCGGCACATCCCCATCACCCACACCGCCCCGCTCCAGGGTTTGTGATACAGATCATAAAACAAAATGCAGCCCACCAGCGCCGTCGTGATGCTCACACTCGCCCCCGCCACCAGCACCGCCACACACCATCCCCCGACCAGCATCCCCAATCCCACGCTCCAGGCCATGACCGCGCTCACCTTGCCGCTCGGGATCGGTCTCTCCTTCCGGTGCTCACGATCAAACTTCACATCCGCCGCATCATTGAGGATCATCCCGCCCGTGTAGAGCAGCGAACCCGCGAGCAGCATCCACAGCAGCACAGGATTTCCCAGCCCTCCGTCCGCCAGCAGCCAGCCAGCCGTCACATTCGTCCACACCGTCGGCAGGTTGGAGATGCGCGCGAGCTCGAGCCAGGGGCGGATCATGATCAAAAGGAAAGGCTGGCGGGTGCAGTCAGCTCACGCGGGTGAAAAAAATCAAGCCTTCGTGAAACCCACCAGCTTCGTGGTCACCTGCTGGCGCACCGGGATCTTTTTCCCGCTGATCTCCAGCTGGATGTCCGCCAGGAAGGCCCCGAAAGTCACCGTGCCGCGCTCCACATCAAACAGCACCTGCCCGAAGACACGCGAGCCATCGCCGATGGTCACAGCGCGCGAACCGGCCGTCTCCTCCGTCCGCTTCATCTCCCCCTCAAAGGTCACCTTCGCATGCTGGCGGCCCTCATAGCTCACCACAGATTCCAGCTTCGCCCGCAGCTCGATGTTCATCGTCCCCGCGCTCGGGAAGTTCACCGTCTCCTGGGCCGTCCAGCGGTCACCCGGCTTCACAGCGCCCTTCGGCAGCCCCATCTCCAGGGACCGGCGATATAGGTCCGCCACCTGCTTGGCTTCAGCGATCCTCACCAGATTCGGCCCGTCATCAGGGGTCTCGGCCATGGAGCTGGAGTTCCTCACCTCCAGGAACTGGTCATCAGCCCCGTAGGCCAGTACAAAGGTCTTCCCCACGCTCTTGCCCACGGAGGACTGGATCATCGGGTTCGCGTCCTTCAGGTTCGCCGAATCAAACGTTTCCTTTTTGCCGTTCAGCATCACCTCGCCGCTCAGGTTCACGAAGGTCACCCGGGCCAGTTTTTCTCCCGTGCCAGCCCCGGTCACCTTGATCTCCGTGGTCTGCTTCACCTTCATCTTCTGCTCCTCCCCCTTGCCGGTGATCTTGATGCCGGAGGTGGTTTCCGTGGTCGTTTCCTGGGTGTAGGTGTGCTCCGGCAGCCAGCGCAGCCGCAGGGAAAGCGGCTCATCCTGGGCCTGGAGAACAGTCGCGAGACAGAGGAGGCTGGAAAAGAGGAAGGGCAGGCGGCGCATGGCGTTGCCGTGGTAGGTCAGATGGGGCTGAAATGCAACTCCGCCCGTGCTCTGGAACCCCTTTGAAAACAGGCGAAAGATTTTTCCTTGTCAAACTTGGCACGCTTCCCGCTTTTAGGTAAACCCGAAGCAAACAACCAGTGGAAAATCACCCCTGATCTTCTCCGGTGTTGCAAACCTGCCAAACCACACAACTAATTGCGTCAGCCATGAAAAAAGTCGAAGCGATCATCAAACCCTTCAAACTCGAAGACGTCAAAGAAGCCCTCTCTGAAGTGGGAGTGGAAGGCATGACTGTCGTTGAGGTCAAAGGTTTCGGCCGCCAGAAGGGCCACACTGAAATCTACCGCGGCTCCGAATACACCGTGGACTTCCTGCCCAAGGTGAAGATCGAGGTGGTGGTCGAAGACTCCCGCAGCGAGACCGTCGTGGACGCCATCGTCAAGGCCGCCAACACCGGCAAGATCGGTGACGGCAAGGTCTTCGTCAGCGATGTCCTCGAAGCCGTCCGCATCCGCACTGGCGAGCGCGGCTCCGACGCTGTCTCCGGCTCCTAATTTTCCCCCATAACCTGAACCCCTTCAAAAGCCCGCTTGGATCAAACCAAGCGGGTTTTTTTCATGCCCATGGAGCGCGTGTGTCCTCACTCAGCGCTTTCCATTTCTGCGATCAGTCTTGTAAGACGCTCCGACTCCTCCTCCCAGCGGCTCACAAGTTCGAGGAGCGACTCGGGGTCTGTAGCAATCTCCTGGATATACTTGCTTTCATGAGCGGCACAGATCTGGAGGTGATTCATCATAGCGTCTTGATCCAGACCCGCTAAAAGTTCTGCTATTCTCCCATACTCCCAATCGTCATTGGTTGCGAGATGCGGCGCTACAACCTGACCCCAGCGGCTAAGGAGCCACTCTTTCGGCACCATCTTGAGAGACATACGACCGAGGGAGATATTCATCATGTTCTGGCATGCGAACGCAAGCTCAGCGAGATAGTCCAATACCTGGGTTTGCTGGATCTCTGAGGCACGATCCAGTCTTCGCAGATCTTCCACTGAAGGAAGCCCCAGCTCTTTGAGGCGGGATTTAAAGCTCACCAAGTATGCGCCAGACATAGCTGAATGGGGGGATCACTTCACCTGCCACTTCTCATCAAAGAACCCCGCCTCCACCACCTTGCCGGCGCTCTCCGCGCTGGGTGCCTGCGTGATGTCCAGAATGGCCCAGTCCGGCAGCTTCGGATTCTGCAGTGAGTTCGTCCGGTCATGCGCCTCGCGGAAGGTTAGGCCCGAATTGATCACCACCTCAAAACCTGCCGACTTCAGCGCCGGGTAGGTCAGCAGCGGCACATGCGTGCTCGCATCCAGCGCTGGATGATTCCCCACCGGATTCAGCGGGCTCAGATCCTTCGCATCCCACTTGAATGGCAGGCTTTTCGCCAGCGCCTTGATGCAGGAGTTCGACTCCGGCGTGCCCCACAGGATCAGGCTCTGCGTCTTGCCTGCCTCATACACGTCTTTGATCTCCGAAGCCTTCACCACGCGCGCATCACCGCGCATCAGACTGCGCCAGCGGGTGATGAAGTGGCTGGACTCCGCCTCCACCCAGGCATCCACCGCCGCGGAGGATGACTTCCCATCCGGCAGCACCACCAGGAAGCGCTTCATGAACGAGGTGTCCATCAGCCCTGGATGCGCGGACGGCTTGCCACCCTCCGGCCCTTCATGCTGAAAAGGCTGCGCATTGCCAAAATCACGCCACTTCCCGTTCTCCTTGATCAGACGGCAGAAACCACCCGCCACCTTCGGCCCGGTCGACATGAAGGTCTCAAACTTCGGCATCTCTGGCCCGATGGTTAGGCTCAGCTCGCTGCCATCAATTTTCACCGTCACCTTGTCGCCACCCTTGCGCACCTGCGGTGGAGGATAAAACACGATGCGGCTCACATTCTTCGTCTGGATCTCGATGCCCTGCGCTCCTGCCACCTTCGCATCCAGGCGCGCATCCTTCCAGCTCTCCTCCAGCCCGTGCAGGTTCATCCACTTCATGCGGCCATACAGCGCCGTCTTCGTCTGGATATGGATTTCGTTAGGGAAAAGTTCACGCCCTTTCTCCACCGCCTTCTCCACCAGCGCCTGCACCTCTTTGATCGTCTCCGGATGATACTTGTGCCCCATGCCCGCGCCGATGAGGTGCGGCGGCTTCAGACCTTCCTTGCCCAGCACCTCCATCATGTACTCCGCGCTGTCACGCTGCGCATCCTGCTCACCGCTGTAGCTGATCAGCGGCACATTCAGAAAATTGCGCGCATAGTCCGGCACATCATAGAGACCCCACAGCGTCTGCTCATACGCCACCGGCATCTTCTCCGGCGTCAGCTTCTGGTAGCGCTTCACATCCACAAAGCCCGCCCCCGTGTGCACCACCGCCCACTGGTCCGCGTAGTGCGCGCCCATGTGCCAGGCACCTGCGCCACCCATGCTGAAACCGGCGAGCGCAATGCGGTTCACATCCACCTTGAAGTGCGCGATCGCATCATCACGACACTCCAGCACGTCGATCTCCCCCGCCGACTTCCAACCATTGCAGTAACGGCCGAACGGATGAATCACAATCGTGCCCTGCGGCCGGAATTGCCCGGGCTTCGTCGCCTTCAGCTTGCTGTACACAAAGGCCAGATCCGTCGCCGTGTCACCGCGACCATGCAGCCAGATCCACATCGGGATCTCCTTCGCACCGATCTCCAGCCCTTCCGGAATCTCCACGCCATACGGCTGCGCCGAGTCATCGATCTTCGAGTAAAATCCCAGCACCTTGTTGCCCGCGCCTTTCAGCCAGGGCGTCTCGTTTCGTTTGAGGTCAAAGATGCGCTTCTTCGCTTCATTGATGAGCTCGAGCACCTTCTTCTCGCTGTCCTCAGGCTTCTTGTCATACCACTCATCAAAGTCGATTGCATAGCGCAGCGCTTTCAGGAAGATGGCCGCATCCGCCGAGCGCGGATGCTTCCTCACCTCTTCAAACTCCGCCTGCAGGCGGTCCACCAATCTGGAATACCCCGCCTCCTTTTCCGGATCCAGGGCCGATGTCGGCTTCGGCGGCAGGCTGCCCTTGAAGGAAGCCGTGGCCCCATTGGCACCCAGTTGAGCCCGGGAGGCGGCAGGCAGGATCGAGAGGAGAACAAGAGCAGAGAGAAGAGGACGCATAAAAGACGGATCCAGACAACGGCCCTCACGGCCATTTCTTTTGCATGGAACGTCACTCTTAAAGCTGCGAGGGAGTTCCCGGGATTGGCCAATCATCCAGCTTGTCAGGCCCCCGATGCTCGCTAGTTGCCCGCCCGCCCATGTCCTCCCGGTTCTCTCTAAGTCATCTCATCCTCAGCATTAGCCTCACTGCGGCATTCGCCCATGCCCAGCTCGGCGTCTCTCCTTCTCAGAACGCCGCCTTCCTCTCCGAACTGCGTGGTCGTGATAAAGACCACTCCAAAGACAGTCAGGATGTGCTGGGCGACCATCGCCAGCTCCTGGAGCGCGGACGTGAACTCTCCCGTCCGGAACTCTTCAAGTATGGTGGGGTGGACGCTTCGCGGCTTGAGGCCGACATCAGCGGCTTCAACAGCCAGTATCAGCTAGGGCGCAAATACCTTTCCCCCTTCTACAATGGCTGGACAGCCCCTAAGCCCTCCACGCAGAACCCCGAAGGTCTGACACTCGGCACCGCGCTCCAACTGGATGTCCAGAACTACAATTTATGGCTCGACCGGACGCCTAACCTTGTTTTCTCTCCCACCTTCCTCTGGGATGGCGTCTATAAGATAGACGCCAATCAAACCTTCACCTTCACCGGCGGCCTGCAGTTCAATATCGAGGGGGATAACGAAAAGTATGACTCCGAATACTGGAGTGACGATTTTGGCTTCGCCCTGCTCCCTGGCACCAGCATCGCCTATGATCTGGATCTCGATTCGCTGCATGTGACCGCCTATGACCGCGTCAGCGCCCGTCCCTATCTCGGCATGCTGCAAAATGACCTCGGTCTTGCTGCCACCCTGGATCTTAGCTCCCGTCTCTCCTGGACGGTGAACTATACCTTCTCCAAGACCTTCGATGTGGATGGTGCCTACGGCTCATACATCCCCGGCATCAACTTTGACCAGCACGCCATCTCCACCGAGCTTGTCTTTGAGCACAGCTCCAGCCTGGATCTCGGTCTGGAAGGCGCGGTCACCTGGTACAACCCAGATAATGAGGAGACCGGCGGCACGGCACCCGCCTTTGATGACTGGAGTGACAGGGCTCTTAATGCACAGTTCTACAATGTCGGCCTCTTTGGCGCCTGGCGTCTCACGGACAACACCAAGATCCGCCTCGCTGGCGGTGTCCAGACATCCCGCACCTACGGGCGTGTTGTCAGCAATGACCTTGATCAGCCACAGTCGGACATCAGCAGCCCCTACTACTCCCTCGCCATCAGCCAGCGTCTGAGTGACGAATGGAGCCATGAGCTTGCCGCAGGTTATGAGAACGTCCTCAGCCTTGGCGGCTTCTACTCCCGCGCACACTACGTGAACTACGGCGTGACCGGCAAGGTGCGTGAAGGCGGCCAGCTCACCGGCAGCCTCTTCTATGAGCGCTTTCACTCACCAGCGTCTCGCGGATATAGAATAGGAAACCCAGTATCTACCACGGGTGTCGACCTCCACTACTCTCAAGAAATCACCGCTCGCCTGACCATGGATTTCAGCGGTTCGGTGGTCTGGGGCAATGAGGAAGGCACGGGACAATTGGATGAGACCTTTCAGTACATGGCAGGTATCGGCGCCCGTTATGCCCTCACAGACCGCACCCAGTTGAGTCTGAAGCTCCAAGGCTTCATGTTACAATACGACAGGCAATGCTTTGACTCGAGCCGCCTCGTCTTTGGCGTCCGCACCGAGTTCTGACCTGATGCACGGGCCTCACGCCTCCGCATCCAGCAGCGGCATCTCCATCAGCAGAAACGGCACTTCCTCGTGGAAGCCCCGTTCCAGCACCACACCGCCGCGTTGCTTGTAAAAAGCCAGCGCCCGCTCATTCGCCTCCACGCACTTCAGGTGCAACGGCCAGGCATACCGCCGCTGCGCAAACTCCAGCAGCCGGCTCCCCGTGCCCTGGCCCTGATGCTCCGGCGCCACAAACAAGTGATGCACAAACGAGTCCGGCACCCAGATCGCGATGAGCCCCAGCACCTCCCCATCTCGATCCTCCACAAAGACCTCCTCATCCTCCGAGTCCCGTTTGAAATCCCCCTCCCGGATCGTCGCCACATCCATCCAGTGAAACTGCGCCCGCCGCGCCTCATTATAAATGCGGCTCAGCGCTGCTTCATCATCGGGGTCAGCTGGACGGATCTGGATCATCGAAGCAAAAGATCAAAAGGTCTTAATCCTGTCATCCTGAAATCATGTCAATCCTGTCCAAGTGGCCAGTGCCATCCATGGACACACCTCATCTCGACCGACCTCGCCCACCCCGGCTTGAGACATCTGAGCCCTCTGCGTTATCTGCGGTTAAAAAAAATCCAGTGCCGCTGCCCACCGGAAGAAATGCTCGCCAATCATCGTTCTCTGGCCTCTCATCCAGCCTCGCCATGAAGATACCCTCCTTCCTTGTCCTTTCCGTCCTCGCCGCCTTTTCACAGGCAGGCGCCGCCACTTTCACGGTCGATAAGACGCCCGCCGGTGGTGCCATTGTGAAGCTGGATGGCGAGTTCCTCACCGAGCTCGTCGTGGACCAGGCGAACAAGACCTACCTCTGGCCCATCATCGGCACCAGCGGCGTCACCATGACCCGCGCCTACCCCATGAAGAAAGTGGACGGCGAGCAGCACGACCACCCGCATCATCGCGGCCTCTGCTTTGGTCATGAAAGCATCGCTGGTTATGACACCTGGGCTGAAGCCGCCACCTTCCCGAAAGGCGCCAAAAACTCCGAGCGCCTCGACCACCTCGGCGCCATCAAGCTGCGTGAGATCACCGAGATGAAAGGCGGCGAAACCGCCACCATCACCACCATCTCGGATTACCTCGATGCCGCCGGCAAAAAGACCTCTGAGGAAGTCCGCAAATACACCTTCGCCGTCAAAGGCGCCAACCGCGTCATCGATGTCGACATCGACCTCATCGCCACGGAAGCCGACATCGTCGTCGACGACAAGAAAGACGCCGGTCTTAGCATCCGCGTCCCCACCGAAATGGCCGTCGATCGCGGCAAAGAAGCCGGCGGCAAAGGCACCGGCAAAATCATCAATAGCGAAGGCGTGACCGATGAAGCCGCCTGGGGCAAGCGCGCCACCTGGGTCGACTACCACGGCACCGTCGGTGGCAAGGCCGTCGGCGTCGCCATGCTGAACCATCCTGCCAGCTTCCGTCACCCCACCCCTTGGCACGTCCGCACCTACGGCCTCTTCACCGCCAACCCCTTCGGCCTCTCCCAGCTCAAAGTGCAGCCTGAGACCGGCGCCATGACCCTGAAGAAAGGTGAGAAGATCACCCTCCGCCACCGCTTCGTCTTCCACGACGGCGACGAGAAAGCCGGCAAAATCGCCGAAGCCTACGCCGACTACGCCCAGGAGAAGTAATCCTCCGCGCATAGGAGCAAATCACATTCCAAGAAGGGGGACCTCACCAGTCCCCCTTCTTCTTTTTTAAAAGCAAGATCGCCTAACAAGGAATGCGTAACCACTGCGCCCTCAGTGCCGAAGTCGCGAAGCGTCCCGGAGTGCGGTGGCAGAGATGCACGGGCCACCGTGCATCGTCGACACCGCTCTGCGCGCACCCACGACCTCCGTCATAGAGCCTCATCCCGAACGCTCACCCGTACCACCCCATTCCAATGGGGTGGAGCCCCGAAGCTCTCTCGAGCCTGCCACCATCTCAAACAGCGCAGTCGAAAGAGTGACCCCTTCCGGAGCCCCAAAGGGGCAAGACAACAAAGCGAAGGGCAAGTTGGCGCAGCCAACGCAGCCCTGGAGAAAAGCCCGCATCATCTATCTCAGGCTTCAGAGCCCTGTAATGGCGAGACAGACAGCTCGCATCCACCCACAACCTCTCCATCGCTCTCTAAAAATTCGCCTGCCCCCATTCGTCTGCCGGAAAATCCCCCTCGATCCGAGGCTCAGGATAAGAGCAGCGTCTTTCCGCCGCCTCAAGCCGCCATCTTCTGCATCCCCAGATCCTTCAGCAGCTCCGCCAGATCCGGCGTGTACCGCACGATCTCATGCGCCAGCATCTCCAGGCGCGTTTCTGAGCGCCAGGATCCCCGCAGGCTGCGGTCAGCATCGTCCAGGTCATGGGTCATCGTGATATTGAAGACCATGGTATCACTCTGAAGTTCGAGTTGCGTGGGCATGAGGATCTAGGAGGTTAGGGCGGGTGCCGCCGTGGGCGTCACGTCACCATTTTGAACAATGAACTTCCTCCGGGTCAGCGCCCCATCCTTGATCTTCTGCTCGATCGCCTGGCCGAGCAGCAGACGTGCTGCTTCGGACGGGCTGCAGCCATACATCCCATCGGCTGTCAGGTCCTCCAGATACATTTTGATCTGCGGAGTGACAGCGATGGTCATGGTGACCGATTCAAAGCTGTTGGTAGGGCGTGCCATTCGAAGGTGGTTAAAACCCGGAATTAACCCAATAATAACCGGCTCAAACGGGAGTCGCAAGATTGAACTGGGTTTTTCTCGGGTTAAAACCGGCCAAAAATCACCTATTTAATTAATACATGTTAAACAACTGGGCGCTTTTGAGCCCATTTCGGTCATTTTTGAGAGTCCCGATGGATCAGTGAGTCTTCGCCCGTTCACTGCCTCCCCATGAAAACCCGGTTTTTATTCCCCGCACTCCTCACCCTCGCCACCCCCATGCTCCTCACCGCCGAAGACGGCTGGCAGGAATGGTTCAAGGACGGCCTGGGAGATGCCAAGGTCGTCAGCGGCACCGCCTCTTATAAGGTGGAGGACGGCGTCCTCATCGGCACCACCGTCGATGGCAGCCCGAACACCTTCCTCATGAAAGGCCCCTTCAAGGACTTCGAGCTCCAGTTCGAGGTGAAGGTCGATAACGAGCTCAACTCCGGCGTCCAGGTCCGCAGCACCCTCGCCAAAGAGGGCGATAAAGCCCCCGAAGGCAGCAAGGGCGACAAACCCCTCCCTCCCGGCCGCCTCTATGGCCCGCAGTGCGAGATCGCCACGAACGGCACCGCCGGTGACTTCTATGACGAAGCCCGCCGCGGCACCTGGTGGAGCATCCTCACCAAGACCGAAGCTGTCCGCACGGAAGAGTCCAAGGCCGCCTTCAAGAAAGACAACTGGAACCACTACCGCATCGTCGTGAAGGGAGACCACTACCAGAGCTTCGTGAACGGCGTCAAAACCGCCGACTTCACCCAGCCCGGCGACCCCGAAGGCAACATCGGCTTCCAGGTCCACGGCATCAAAAAAGGCACCGGCCCCTACACCGTCCGCTGGCGCGCTGTGAAGTTCAAGACCCTCTGATCCAGCCAACCTAGGTCACCCTCCAGCCCTCAACCGTCTCCAAACGGTTGAGGGCTTTTTGTTAGGCGCAGTCGCGAAGCGTCCTGGAGTGCGGTGGCAGAGATGCACGGGCCACCGTGCATCGTCGACACCGCTATGTGCGTGCTCATGACCTCCCTACCACCACAGCCTTGGAGCGCTACATGCCAGTGTTCGCCTCCTCGTTTTTATCGCCCTCATCATATTCATACCGCGGCGGCGCATACTCACTCTTGATCCGCGCGATGATCTTATCCTCACGACTCCTGGCCCACTCAGGAAACTGAATGGACGAAAGATCAATGATGCGGTGAACTTTTCCGACGAGCATCTCTGCGTAGATCGTGATCCTCTTCCACTCACCCTCCACCTTCTCCTCGTAGAAGATCTCATCTCTTCCAGATGATCCCACGCGCCATCCCCGGCGTTCATTCCTTCTCCTGGTGATGAGTCCTTGAATCAGTCCCCAGATGATCACAGAGAGCACCAACACACCAAAGGGAAGAGGATAGGTTTGGGCGGTCCAAATAACGCCCATACCCGCGATGACGAAGACAGTCAGCGGAATAACAAGGTGTCGTAGGAGAGCTTTCATCGATGAAGATGAACGAGTTGAGATCTAATCCCAAAGCACCTGAAAAACACTCCCCTCCACCGCCAAACCAATTTTGCGTGCAGACACCTTCCCCACCCCGTCCGCCCCGAACCCGCTCAAAGCCTCCCGCTCACTTGCAGACAACTCCTTCGCCACCAGATACACCTCCGAGGTCGCCACATCATCATCATACGGCAGCACCCACACACTGTCCGGACCATGCGCCTTCGCATAAGCCCGCAGCCACTTCGCCAGCTCCTGGGAAACCTCCTCATCCTGGTTCGGCGCCACTACCGCATCCGGAATCGCCAGAAACTCCTCCAGTCGCATCAGCGCCAGCGTCCCACTGCTGACACCCGCACCCGGCGACGAACCCCGACTCATATCCCAGGCAAAGTGAGCCCCCCACCCCAGCACCGCCCCGATCACCGGCCCCAGCACCATCGCCTCCCGCCCCGTCAGCACCGCCAGATAAGTCCTGCAAAGATAGACCACCGCAGCACCCACCAGCGCCCCCGCCAGCAGCGAGCCCCACTCCTGCAAACGCATCTTCCAAAGCTGCTGTTGGCCTTCAGTCATAGTGGGAAAGGTAAGTGTTGAGTCAAACAACGTGCTGATGAGCATCGTGAGGCTACACGGCTACATATCCTTCTGTCCAATGATCCTTCCCGAGCTCGTATTCGTTGATGTGGAAGCCCTGCATGTCCGTGGCGGAGCCTGATTGAGGATCCACAATCTTGGGATGATCACAAAAGCCAGGCTGGCCCCTCAAACGGTCAACGGCTTGAACTGCATCCACTCGGGTAAGGTAGGCTCCGATCATTTTCACATCATCGACGTCACCCGGAAGTGTGTGCATGTGTTGAAGAATGAAGACGCTTTTCATGTGGGTGGAGCTCTGAAGGATCACGGAGCTGAGAAAGGGCGGTTTTCTCGAAGTGCCGTGCGCCACGCATGGTAGTCACCATTCGGACCACGTTCCAGCTCAGAGGCAAGTTGCTGCCATCGGGCAAACTCCATGAGATCAGCCATTTCAGAGAGTGCCGTCTCTGACAATTCATCCTCCCATAAATCAATCATCAGGTCCGCTATCACTCCGTCAAAGCTCACTCCACTGAACCAATATTCACGAGGCGCTTCGAGAGACAGCTTGCAGAAAGATCGGTCCAGCGAGTCAAAAGCAGTCACTATTGTCCCGCATTCCCAAAGCGGAATGAGTGGGCGAGGCAATGCTGAACCTCGAGTTAATGACTTGTGCGGGCTTTCGCAACGATAGGCGAGCTCAGATCGTGAAGCAGTGCCATCAAAGAGTAGCAATACGATGGCGGGTAAACTCAATTGAATGAGCTCGGCCCGAATGGAATCACGATCGCGCACAGAAGCAGTCACAAGATTTCACCGGCCTCGATTTGTTTCACCACCCCCACCTCCACCCCATACACCATCCCGCCCACCACCTCATCCCGCGCCCAGTCCAGCGTCGTCGTCGTGATGATCTTCTGCGTGCCGGGAGGCAGCAGGCCTAACAAAGCACGTCGGCGTTGCGCATCCAGCTCGCCAAACACGTCATCGAGCAGCAGCAGCGGCGGTTTGCCAGCGGCTTCCTCCAGCACACGTGCCTGCGCCACCTTCAGCGCCAATGCAGCGCTGCGTTGCTGACCTTCGGAGGCATAGGTGGAGGCATCCAGACCATTGAGAGTCAGCGTCAGATCATCCCGATGCGGCCCCGCTGCGGTCTGCCGGTTGCGACCTTCCTCGTCACGACGTGCGGCCAGTTCCTCGGCGAGACTGGCTCCCGAAAACCCCGGCACATAACTCACCTCCACGGCTTCCGCGCCGGTGCTCAGATCATGATGCACCTTCGCCACATGCGGCCTCACCGAATCCATCAAACTCTGCCGGCGATCCCGCAGCACCTGCGCAAACTCATCCATGACCCCGGCAAAAGCATCCGCCTGCCGCCACTGGATCACCGCGTCACGCTTCAGCACATAGTTGCGACCCCGCACCGCGCGCTCATAGCCACGAAGCGCCTTCAGATAATCCGGAAACATCTGGCTCGCGGCAAAGTCCAGATACCGCCGCCGATGCTCCGCACCACCGCGCAGCAGGTTCATGTCCCGATGATCCATCCACACCACCAGACCGCTCTGCGCCAGGTAGTCTCCCGACCTTCCACACACCGCTCCGTCGATGGCCAGCCGCCGCGCCGTGGCGGACTGCGCACAGCGCACTTTTTTACCATCCAGCGTGCCCTCCACCAGCATCGTCGTCGCCCCCAGGCGGATCAGCTCGCCCTTCTGGCTGGTGCGCGGGGACTGCAGCCGCAGCAGCACACAGGCCGCCTCCATAAGCGATGTCTTCCCCTGCGCGTTCCGCCCGATGAACAGCGTCGTCTCTGGATGCAGCGGCACACGGCACTCCGTGAAGCAGCGGAAATCTCGGAGCAGTAGGTCGGACAGCATGCGGGAGCAGAAGGCGGGGGAAAAGGGCAGGGGACGCGTAGATACGCGGGTGGCAGGGTTTTCGGTTGAATTGGCGGGCCTGGCGGGCATGGGTCGTGGTCCAGATCATGGCCACTTTCCGCACCGTTAAAGGCTTCCGCGACTTCTTCCCCGAAGACTGCGCTCTCCGCAATTACATCTTCGACACCTGGCGTCAGGTGGCGCGCCGCTATGGCTTCGTGGAATACGAGGCCCCGCTGGTGGAGACCACGGACCTTTATCGCAAAAAAAGCGGGGACGAGATCACCAGCCAGCTCTTCTGCTTTGAGGACAAGGCCGGCCGCGAAATCTCCCTCCGCCCTGAGGTCACCCCCTCCCTGGCCCGCATGGCCACCACCCGCCAGCGTGACTACAAGAAGCCCATGAAGTGGTTTCAGATCGGTTCCTGCTTCCGCTATGAGGAGCCCCAGGAAGGCCGCTCACGAGAGTTCATCCAGTTCAATGCCGACATCCTCGGCGATGCCAGCTCCGGCACAGATGCCGAGCTCGTCGCGCTCGCGGTGGACGTCATGCTCGCCTTCGGCATCAAGGCCGAGGACTTTGTCATCCGCCTGAGCAACCGCCAGATCTGGACCCAGTATCTCACGGAGAAAGCCGTGCCTGAGGAGCACGCCACCACCTTCCTTTCCATCATCGATAAGATCGAGCGCGCGAAGCCCGAGGACACCGCCGAGAAGCTCTCCAACATCGGCCTCAGCCTCGAAGACGTCCGCGCCTTCATGACCGCAGCGGATGAGAATCACCCCATCTTCGCCACCCTGCGCGCTGATCTCGAGGCCCGCGGCCTGTGGCAATACGTCCGCATCGATGCCAGCATCGTCCGCGGCCTCGCCTACTACACCGGCACCGTTTTCGAAGTCTTCGATCTCAAGCACGGCCTGCGCGCCGTCGCCGGCGGCGGCCGCTATGACAAGCTCTGCGCCCTGATGAGCGATGGCAGCGTGGACATGCCCTCCGCAGGTTTTGCCATGGGAGATGTCGTGCTCGGCATCCTCCTTTCCAAAACCCCCGGCGCCCAGTTCGGCATCACCGACTACCTCAATTCCCAAATGGGCGTGGATGCCTACGTCGTCGTGGCTGATGAAGCCCAGCGCGCTCCCGCTCTTGCTGCCGTGCAGGCCCTGCGCGCTGCTGGTGTGCGTGTCGACTTCGCCATGACCGCCCAAAAGGTCGGCAAGCAGTTCCAGGCCGCTGAGAACGTCAAAGCCCGCTTCGCCCTCGTCTTCGGTGCCGAGTATCCCCAGGTGCAGATGAAGAACCTCGTCAGCCGCGAGCAGACCATGGTCGCCGCCGAGGACCTCGCCTCCACCGTCGTCCAGGCCGTGAAGCAACCGTTGGTAGGCAAGCTGATCGCTTGATCTGTTGGTGAGGTCGAAAGGCCTGTCTGGTCGTACCACCCCATTCCGATGGGGTGGAGGGAGTCCGGTGTAGTCGCGAATCGATCGAAAATTCTCACCCTCCCCGATACACACTCACCCAGTCCTTGAAGAAGATCATCTGGCTCTTCAGCCGGCGCTTGCGGAAGATCCCCTGACCTTCGCGATCCGCCTCCGTTCCTTGCTTGGAGTTAGGCCCCGTGTTGCCTTCGATCGTCAGGATCGCATTCCCCAGATCACGCTCCACGATGCCCGTGTGCCCGATGCGCCAGCGCCGCTCCTGCTCGATGTAGTGCAGCACGCCAAAGGTGTCCGCAGGCCGCGCCATGTAGCCGCTGTTGGAGGCCCAGTAGTTCCCATACACCATGTCCGAGGCACGCGCCGTGCGCGGATACAGACTCGGAAAGCCGGACTGAATGCCCACGAAATGCACAAAGGCGGCGCAGTAAGGTAGCTGCCTCCCCTGCAGGCCCACGGTCGATAAAATAGCGTCGATGTTCTGCCCGTCATTCTTCCCTGTGGCCTCTTTCCAGCCCACGTAGCGGCTCGCCTCCCACACCACACGACCGCGCACCTGATCCATCGTGCTCACCGGATTTTGCATCGTGGCATAAGCCGGCACCTGGTGATCATACGCCGGCTGCATCGGCATGTTCGGCGCGGGTGTCATCGCCATCACGGCCAGCGCCAGCACACAGATCACCGCATACGGCCAGTTCATGCGTCACCTCCGGCGCCCAGCGCGGTGATTTTCACAAAGGTCCAGATCAGCACCGTCATCACCGCCACCAGCATCCACAGGCGATGCGGCGCCGGCACGCCATGGAAGTCCTGGCGGAATTTTTCACCATCCAGATACTCGGACAAAGTGGGGAAGCTGAAGTGAAAGATCAGCCACACCGTCATCACCGCAAACGACGTGCCCAGGGTGCCAAACACCAGCACATGCACCATGCCGAAGTCACTCACCGCCGAGGTCGGGTCCACCTTCTGGATGAAGTAAGGCACGATGCGGAAGGCCGCCAGCAGCAGACACCAGATGAGGATGTCACGCACGTTGTTCAGCAGGAAGCGGAGGGAGAAGGGCCGCTTTCTGGGAGCGGGTTCGGGCGGTGTCGGAGAGGCGGGAGCTTCGGGTTCACTCATGACACCTCATCCCTAGCGGAGGCACTCGCGGCGGGTCAATGCCCAAGTCAGGATTCTTGACACCTCGCGCATCCGCCTGACCATGCATTGCCCCCTGCATGAGCCTCGCTGATCCACTGCCAGACCGCCCACGAATCGCCATTGTCGGTGCCGGAGCCGTCGGCTGCTACTACGGGGGCAGGCTGGCCGAGCACGGCCACGATGTGCACTTTCTCATGCGCTCCGACTATGACGCGGTGATGCGTGACGGCCTGCACATCTCCAGCCCTCTTGGCGATGCCCATCTCCAGGTGCAGGCGCATCGCAGCGCGCAGGACATCGGCCCCTGTGACCTCGTCATCATCGCGCTGAAGGCCACTTCGAATCCCGTGCTGCTGGAGGTCCTGCCTCCGCTCATGCATGACAAGACCTTGTTGTTGACCTTCCAGAACGGTCTCGGCAATGAAGAGTTCCTCGCAGAACATTTTGGAGTAGATCGCGTGCTCGGCGGACTCTGCTTCGTCTGCATCAATCGCACCGCTCCAGGCCGGATCCTCCACATCGCCCAAGGCAGGATCAATCTCGGTGAACACACACGCTCTCCGCTGCCTCGCACCCATGGCATTGCCGAAGCATTTCAAGCCTCGAAAATCGACTGTGTCATCGAGCCCAGCCTCGCCGCAGCACGCTGGAAGAAGCTGGTTTGGAACATCCCCTTCAACGGTCTCTCCATCGCTGCGGGTGGCATCGATACCGCCGCGATCCTCGCTGATCCTGCCCTCGAACAGCGTGTGCGTGATCTCATGCACGAGATCATCACCACCGCGCGCGCCCTCGGGCATGAGGTCTCTTTCGATCTCATCCATGACATGATCGAGCGCACCCGCACCATGAGCGGTTATCGCCCTTCCTCCTTGATCGACTTCGATGAAGGCCGCGAGGTCGAGCTCGAGCCCATCTGGGGCGCTCCCGTGCGCCAGGCTGAACTCGCTGGTCTCACCATGCCTCGCGTGAGCCAGCTTTTGTCGGAACTCCGTTCGCGAATCCAGTCCAGAGCCTCCTGTTCGGACTAATCCGCATCCACTCTATGATTCGCTTGTTGCGTCGTTTGTTATGGCTGGTCTTCAGTCTCGTGGTTCTATCGGTCCTCATCGTGGGTGGGCATCTCTTGCTCGTCTGGTGGAAGGACGGCGCCGGACCACCCCCATGGCCTGAGGCGGGCAGGGGAGACATTGGCCGCTTCGTCGTCGGCAATCCTGCGGAGGTCATCCAGGTGGCTGGAGACCTCGCGGAGGCCGAGGCCCAGCTCAGCGTCCTTGTTTTAAAGGCCGGAAGCACCGGCGGCCATATTGCCATTGCAGGCCGCAGGCACTGCATGGGCGGTCATACCATGGCAGATGGAGCCACTGTGCTGGACATGACCCCGCTGAAGCATGTGCAGGTGGATGCCGCGAACAAGACCATCACCGTCGGTGCGGGAGCTGTGTGGGAAAACATCCTGCTGGAATTGCAGAAGCATCAGCTCGCCGTGAAGGTGATGCAGTCTAACAATGATTTCAGCATCGGCGGATCCCTTTCCGTGAACTGTCATGGCTGGCAGCAGGGTCTGCCGCCGGTCTCCAGCACCGTGCGCTCCTTCCGTCTTGTGATGGCAGATGGCAAGGTGGTCGAGTGCAGGCGCGATAACGAGAACGCCGTGCTCTTCCGCCACGTTCTCGGCGGTTACGGCCTCTTCGGCATCATCACGGAAGCCACGCTCGATGTCGTGGACGATGCCTACTACACGATCAAAAGCGTTCCCGTCACGCCTGCCACCTATCACCAGGAGTTCATGCGCATGACCGCGGATGGCGAGGTCGGCATGGCCTATGGCCGCATTAACATCGCACCCTTCGGCTTCCTGGAATCCGGCACTGTCAACGTCCTGCGCAAAACCAGCGGCAGCGGGATCCCGAAGCTCACCCCCACCGGTCCGGTTGAAAGCCTGAAGCGCCTCGTCTTCCGCGGCTCCGTGGGCAGTGCCTTTGGCAAGCAGATCCGCGAGTGGGGCGAGGGCATCGGCGGTGAGACCACCGGCGGCTGGCGCAGCATCATCCAGTCCGAGCCTGCGGCCAAGTTCGGCAGTTACGATACCGGCAGCTCGGAGATCCTGCATGAGTACTTTGTTCCCGTGGCTCAACTGGATGCCTTCGTGAAAGCCATCCGCCCAATCTTGAAGGACAAGAAACATCCCGTGGATCTGCTAAACATCACCGTGCGCGATGTGAAGCCCGACACTGACACCGCGCTGCCCTATGCCCGCGAGCACGTCTTCGGCCTCGTGATGTTGTTTCATCTGGAGTTAGGCCAGGAGTCCGATCTCAACATGCAGGCCTTCACCCAGAAGATGATCGATGCCGCTCTAAAAGTCGGCGGCACCTACTATCTGCCCTACCGCCTCCACGCCACGCCGGAGCAGTTTAAGGCTGCCTACCCTCAAGCTGAAGCCTTCTTCACCGAGAAGCACCGCTTCGACCCCAAGGGCATCTTCACGAACACCTTCCATCAGACCTACGATCCGAAGTAATTTGAAGCCAAGTCCACAAACAGCATCATCGATCATGAGCCTTTCCCACCTGCAATCCGCATGTCCCGAAACCGCCATCGTGCTCGGCTCGGGACTCGGCAGCGTTGTGGATGACCTCGGCATCGAGGCCGAAGTCCCCTTCGCCGATGTCCCCGGCCTCAGCGCCTCCACCGTTCCCGGACATGCGGGCCGCTTGGTCCTGAGCCGCATCTCCGGCAAGGCTGTGCTCATCGCCCAAGGTCGCCGTCATCTCTATGAAGGTCTCAGCGCCTATGAAGTCACCGCCAGCATCCGCTTCATGCATGAGCTCGGTGTGAAGCGTGTGGTGCTCACGAATGCCGCCGGTGCCATCAAGGAGAGCATGGCCGTCGGTGAGCTCATGCTCATCACCGATCATCTGAATCTTCAGGGCACCACGCCTCTCCTCGGCGGCCCGCACTTCCATGACATGAGCGAAGTCTACTCAGCCACTTGGCGAGACCGCTTCCTCGCCGCCGCTGCCAAACTTCAGATGCCGCTGCATGAAGGTGTGTACGCTGCCTTGTTAGGCCCGCAGTATGAGACCCCTGCCGAGATCCGCATGCTGCGCACCCTCGGTGCGGATGCCGTCGGCATGTCCACCGTGCCTGAAGCCATCCAGGCCCGTGCCCTCGGCATGGAAGTCGCAGGCATCTCCATGCTCACGAACTGGGCCGCCGGCCTCAAGCCGCAAACACTCGATCACAGCGAGGTCGTCGCTGTTGGCAAGCAAGCCTCCGTCCAGCTCGCGAAGCTGCTCGCCGCTGTGCTTTGATCCATCAAGGCTTCGCCACTGCACCAAACGCCGCTTTGAAAGCCTTCGTCGGCGCAGGCCATTCCTTCTCGCGCTGAGTCAACTCGCCAGGATATCCGGAATTGCTGTTCCAGTAGGTGTGAGAGCGCACGTTGTTGGCTTTGAGGAACTCGGCCATGCCCTGGACAAAGACCGCAGAATCTGGACCCCAGGTGCCCCACTCATCGATCTGGAATGGTTTGCCTTTTTGTTGGGCAAACTTGAGCATGCCGCCCACGCCCCACTCGTTGTAGCCATCGTTGACCCGCTTGTCCCAGGCCAGCTTCGCATCGCCTTCCTCCCAGCCTTCGCCGCCCATGGCCTTGGGCTTCCAGTAGACATCATGTCCCACGATGTCCACATACTCATCTCCAGGCCACATCGGGCGCGGATCGCTCGCGCCTTCGGAAGTTGAGAAGCTGAAGCGAAATCTCTCTCCGCCCTTCACACCGCGAAACACCCCGTGGAAGCGCTGCCATGAGGCGATGAAGTCCGGGATCATCGCCTGCTTCGATCCGCCGACACCCCACGCAAACCATTCGCCGTTCATCTCATGGCTTGGGCGGATCACGATCTCATACTCACCGGCGTTATTGCTGAGGATGGACTCCGCCAGACACTTCCAGTGCTCATCATAGCTGCCCGTCTTCGCCTCCGCATAGCTTGTGTCCTGGATGATGATCGGCACATCATACACCAGCCGGCGGTCGCCACGCGCGCCATACACCGTCTGGCTCAGCCAGTCCGCGTAGCGGTAGTTCTCCCACTTGTGGAAATCCACCGTGCATAGGATCACATCCACCTTCCGCCCCAGCCACTTCTCAAAATCCAGCACATGCTGCATGGAGTTCTCGCCATAAACGCCAATCAGGGGCTCTGCTGAGTTTGCGGCTGGGACAGTGCTGATGAGCATCGCCAAGGCAGCGATGATTCGGAGGGCAGAGCTGGCAAGACCTTTGGGTGCAGGGGATGGGATGGCAAACATGGAAGTGTCATCCCTTAAACATCCAAACTCATCCGTCTTCAAGGTCATCCATGATCCCCAGGTCGCCCCTGGCATGAGTGATGGCATCCAACTCTCGCATGTGGTGCGATCTCATGCGTGAGAGGAATTGGACACAGCCTGCCCAACCGACGCAGCCCCTTGCCACAGCGCCCAGATCTTGAACGCCACCTAACCAACGATCATGAGCATCAAAGAAACCTTTCATCACGCGGCCAACCAGGCAGCGCGGGCGCTTGGCAGCCCCTATGCCTTTTTGATCGCTGCCACCGGCGTGCTCATTTGGGCTTTGCTCGGACCCTCCGCAGGTTACTCGGAGACCTGGCAGCTCATCATCAACACCGCCACCACCATCATCACCTTCCTCAGCGTGTTCCTGATTCAAAACACCCAGAACCGCGACAGCAAGGCCATGCAGTTGAAGCTGGACGAAATCCTCCATTCCATCAAAGAGGCGCGGAACGAACTCATCGATCTTGAGGACATGCCCGAGGAGGAGGTGAAGCGCATTGCCGAGCAGCTTCACAATTTGAAAAACAAGCCCTCGGAGTCCGAGGACAAGCCTGGCACCTGACCGACACGTCAGGGCACAACCGGAGAAGGATTGCCTCGCGATGATCAGTTATCATGAGTTTGCTTGTCGATCCACGTTCGCTCTATCGGAAGCCACCCTACGCGGCTCCTGTTCAAGAACCTCCAGGCACCGAGGAGGAGATGGACCCTGCGGCTGATCACGGAGAGGACAGCTATGTGGGAAACAAGCTTCTCGAAGGTCGGCGTGCTCTCATCACTGGCGGAGACAGCGGCATCGGTCGTGCCATCGCCATCGCCTTTGCCCGTGAAGGCGCCGACGTGGCCATCTCTTACCTCAGTGAACATGATGATGCCGAGGTCACTGAGCAATGGGTGATGGAGGCTGGCCGGAAGGCTCTGCTTCTACCAGGTGACCTGAGTTCCAAGCAAACCTGCAAACAGGTGGCGGAGGCTGCTGTGGCGCAGCTCGGAGGTGTGGACATCCTGGTGAATAACGCCGCCTTCCAGCGCGCTCGCAAGAAGCTGGATGACACCGACGACGATGAACTCGTGAAAACCTATGAGGTGAACTTCTTTGCCATGTTCAGGCTGTGCCAGCTCCTCTTGCCGCAGATTCCGGCGGGTGGTTCGATCATCAACACTGCCTCCATCCAGTCGTTCGACCCGAGTCCGGAGCTGCTCGCTTATGCCTCCAGCAAATCGGCCATCGTCAGCTTCTCGCGTTCGTTGGCCAACATCGCCATTGAGCAAGGGGTGCGTGTGAACTGCGTTGCACCGGGTCCGGTCTGGACGCCGCTGATCCCCTCCACGCTGTCGAAGGAGAAGGCGAAGATGTTTGGCGCGCACACGGCCTTTGGTCGTGCCGCGCAGCCAGCCGAGCTGGCACCGCTCTTTGTCTTCCTCGCCAGTGCCCAGGCCAGCTATGTCACGGGTGAAGTTTACGGTGCCACAGGCGGTCAGATGCCTTTGTGATGCTTCTTGAGCGCACCGTTCACGTCTTGGGCGAGGCCATCGCATCCCGGATGGCCTTGCGCACGCTGTCGATGTTCAGCGGCTTAACCAAATGTGCCACAAAGCCAGCGTCGAGTGAGTCGCGGATGTCCGTTTCCATGCCATAGCCGCTGAGGGCGATTCCACGCCAGCCGCGTCGCTTGCGTAGTTCACGCATCATTTCCACACCCGTAAGGTCGGGCAAACCGATGTCACTGACGACCAGATCACAGTCTCCGCTTTCGGCAAACTTCAGCGCCTCGCCAGCAGTCCTGGCCATGTGCACTTCATGTCCGTCACGCTGCAGCACGCGGGAGAGCACCTGGATGGTGGGCTCATGATCCTCCACCACCAGCAGGCGCAGTGCCTGGATGGATGATGCAGGCGCCTGGCCGCGGACATAGTTGATCGTGGAGGTGGCCAGCGTGCTCAGTTCCACGGTGAAGGTGCTGCCTCTGCCGAGACCGGAGCTCTCTGCGCGGAGCTCGCCCTCATGCAGATCCACTACCTTCTTGGCGATTGTTAGTCCCAGGCCCAGTCCACCAAAGCGATGTCCGCCATGCTCGCCCTGCTCAAAGGGATGGAAGATCTTGGCCATCATCGCCGGGCTGATGCCCACCCCATTGTCCTGCACCTGAAGAGTCAGGCGGCCGGGCGTGGCATTGAAGGTCCGCACGCTGACTTTGCCTGTGCCCAGACCACCGCGGTTGCCGCTGAACTTGATGCCGTTTTTGATCAGGTTCCAAAATACCTGCTGCAGGCGCGCTGCATCTGCCAGCACCTGGCTTTGCTCGGCTTCCAGGAGAAACTCCATCTCGACTCCCGCCGCTGCCGCATCTTCGCGCACGATCTCCTCCGTGTGGCGCAGCAGTGCATGCACATCGTTAGGCATCAGCTGCAGACGCATCTTGCCCTGGGTGATGCGGGTGAGGTCCAGCAGGTCATCAATCAGGCGCGCTTCGAGCTCGATGTTCCGGTGGATCATCTTGAGCTGCTCACGCGTCGCCTCCGGCAGCGTGGGGTCGTGGGCCAGATCACTGGAGCTGAGCAGCACAGGGTTGAGCGGATTGCGCAGCTCATGGCTGAGTGCGGCAAGAAAGTCGTCCTTCGCGCGGCTGGCTGCTTCTGCCTCCTCCTTGGCAGCGCGCAGCGCAGTCTCCGCCTGCTTGCGTTCCGTGATGTCAATCATCACGCCGGCCATGCGCGTGGCGCGTCCGCTGGCGGTGCGTTGCGTCGCCTGGCCGAAGCCGCTCATCCAGCGTTCCTCGCCCGTGTCCGCACGCACGATGCGGAAGTCTGCGCGATACTGCCCTGTCTCCTCCACCGCGACCCGGAGATGGTCACGAATCCGTGCATCGTCCTCCGGATGCACCTCCCGGAGAAAGTCCTCGGGATCCATCGGCCCGTCCATCACCGGCAGGCCTAACAAATGAAAGTGCTGCTCATTCCACACCACCTGGTTCGCCACCACATCATAGTCCCACGCGGCCATCTCTGCGGTCTTCAGCGCCACGCGGAAGCGCTCCTCGCTGATCCGCTGGGCCTCCGCGGCCTGCCGCAGGTCATGGATGTCCGTCGCAGCACCATACATGCGCACCACACGGCCGCGGGCGTCACGCAGCGGCTCGGCACGGATGAGATGCCAGCGATACTCGCCATCAGCACGGCGGAGCCTTTGCTCTTGTTCGATCGATTTTCCCGCAGCCACGGACTCGCGATATTTCTCCGCTGTCCCTGCACGCTCATCAGGATGCAGCACGTTCACCCATCCCCAGCCGATGGACTGCTCCATGCTTTGGCCGGTGTACTCCATCCAGCGGGCATTGTACCAGGCGGTCGAGCCATCGGCCTCGCTTCTCCAGAGCAGATCAGGAGCCACATTGGCCACGGCGTTCAGGCGCTCCTCACTGGCACGCAGAGCTTCCTCAGCACGCGCACGTTCCACGGCGGCCCAGGTCCTCTCTGCTGCTTCCTGCAGGATGATGATATCATCCACCGTCCACTGGCGCGGCTTGCCATGATGCACCGCCAGATTGGAAACCCAGCGTCCGCCCTTGCACATCGGCACCACCAGCTGCGCCCGCGTTTTGATGCTGAGATAGGCAGTCTTCGCTTCTTCCGTCAGCTTCGTTGTGTTCTGCACATCCTGGATGACGAGCGTCTCTCCTGCGCGCAGCTTGTCGATGGCGGACACTCCAAAATCATCCGCCTTGTAGGTGCCGGTCATCTTCGGGAAGTCGCCGGTCACGTAGTTGTCGGCAATGACCACGGTGTTGTCGTCTGCCAGCACATCCGCATAGAGCACGCGGTCCACCTGAAGGGTTTCTCCGACCACACGCATGACCGCTTGTTGGATTTCCAGCGATCCTGAGAGTGGTCTAAGTGCATCACTCAGCTTTAAAAGGAAGCCCTGCCGCTGCTCGCGGCGTTTGCGTTCGGTGATGTCATCAAAGACCACGATCGCGCGGCGGCTGCCTTCACCACCCACACGTGAGGCAAAGATGGTGAACCATGCGCCGAGTTGCTCATGCTGATACTCGATCCTCGCCGGCTCGCCTGTCTTTAGGATCTTGTCATACCATTCATAGCGGCTGTGATCGATTTCTCCCAGAGTCTCGCTCACCGTCTTGCCCGTGCCCTCGAAACCCACCAGACGCTTGAAGGTCGGATTGGTTTCAAGATACCTGATGTCGACCGGGTTGCCGTCGGTGTCATAGATCACCTCCAGGAGACCCAGCGCCTGATCGGTCGAGCTGAAAAGCGTCCTGTACCGCTCCTCAGAGTCACGCAGCGCCTCCTCGGCACGGACACGTTCCAGCGTGGACCAGACTCGCTCAGCGGCTTCCTCAATGAGCGCGATCTCGCTCTGCGTCCACCCACGTGGCACGTTGCTATGAGTGGCGAACACCGCCACCGGATGCCCCTTCTTCACCAACGTGACCGCCACGAAGGCGCCGATCTGCATGGCGCGGTAGTTGTCTTTCTCCTCCGTGGAAAGCTCAGGATCTCCCGGCGCATCATGGAGCACGTAGGTGCCGCTTTGCTTGAAGGCATCCGTGATGAGTTTGCCGAAGGCCTCTTTCGGGTAGCTCCCCACCATGGACTGCACGCCGGAAGTGTAGTCACGCCTAACCACGATTTCGTTCTCGATGATCTCGGCGTAGGTCACGCGTTGCGCGCGGAGGTGCTCTCCGAGAAGACGGGAGGCCTCTCCCTGGATCTCCGCCAGATCTGACAGCGGACGCAGTGCATCGTTGAGCGCGACCCGAAAGGCGTCAGAGGCTGCCCGCCGGTTGAGCGCCTCCTCCGCTCGTGCACGCTCGATCCTCGGGAAGAGGCGTTGAGTGATCTCCTCCAGCAGTTCGATCTCGTCCCGCCGCCACACACGCGGCTTCTCATTCGTGATGGCAAAGTAGTGCGTCCACACGCCATGGCGGAGGAATGGAATGGTCACGAAGGAGCCCAGCTTCAGGCGCGCATAATTTTCGGCATCCGTGCGCGGATCTTTGCCAGTGTCATTGACCACAAAGGTCTCTCCAGCGCGGCAGGCCTTGGCAAATTCCTCCGTGGGGTAGTAGTCGCTCAAGCGAAAGGTCTGCTTCAGGCTCGGAACCTGGTCTGCCATCCAGCCATGATGAATGGTCACCTCGTTCTTCGCCTCATCCACATCCACGCACACACAGCCGGAGAGGCCCAGGTGTTCGCCCACACGCGCGCCTATGGTCTGCATGATCTCATCCGCGCCTGTCAGGCGTGCGAGATCCCTGCTGATCAGGTCCAGGAGAGCCGCGTTGGACTCACGGCGCTTGCGCTCGGAGACGTCTCGAAACAACACGGCGACCTGGTTTTTACCTTGGGCCACGACCCGGAAGGCATTGACATCATAGTGTCTCCCGAGGGCCTCAGCGTTGTTTTCAAACCGCAGGGACTCCCCCGTGCGCGCCACGCGGCCGTAAACGTCATACCAAAACTGTTCATGGCCGGGGTAGAGCTCCCTCACGCTCCGCCCGATGGCATTCGTGAGACCTGTTTGACGCTCGAAGGCCGGATTCACCTCCAGGAAACGGTAGTCAAACGGCTTGTCACTAGCATCAAAGAGGACCTCGATGATGCAAAACCCGTCATCCACGCCTTCAAAGAGCGTCCGGTATTTTTCCTCACTGGCTCCGAGGGCTGCCTGGGCCTTCAGCGCCTCCTCCCTGAGTTCCATCGCCGTCTGCTGCTCGGCGGCCTGGCGTGCCATTTCTGCCCTGAGCCGGGTCACCTCCGCCTGAAGCGTCTCGACCGTGCTTGGCAGGGGTTCGGGAGGTGGGCTGGCTTCTGTCATGGGAATTTCAATGCCTTGAATCGTTGGATCTCTCCTTGTTGGACTTCACGTGTATCTAGGCAAACGACTTTTTGAGCCCCATCTCCCATATAGGATTCCCTCAGAACGCCTTGATCCCCTGCAAACTCGCAAAGCTCACGCGGCGCATGATCTGCTGAAAGTCAGACATCCACGCCACCTTGGCCAGGGAGTCAGTCGTGGCCGCATAGAGCGCGCTTTGCAGGCCGTTTTTGCCAATCGGGCGCGCCACCACGTATTCGCGGTCCAGGAATGGCTGCACCGCCCAGCGCGGCATGGCAGCGATGCCGCGGCGGCTGGCCACGAGCTGGAGGATGGCCACCGTCAGCTCCGTGGTGCGCCGCTTCGCGGGGTCGATACGCGCGGGAATCAAAACCTCGCGCATCACATCGATGCGGTCATCCGGAATCGGGTAGGTCACCAGCGTCTCCGTGGAAAAGTCCTTCGCCGTCAAATACGTCTTTTTGGTTAGGGGATGCTCCTTGGCCAGCAGCGCGGAGACATCATAGCGAAACAGCGGATGATAGGCCGTGTGGGCGCGTTTCACCGCGTGGGAAACGATCACAAGATCTGCACGATCCTCATGCAGAAGGCCGATGGGATCCGCATGGAAGCCGGAGACCAGGTCCTGCTCCACCTCCGGCCAGCGCTCGCGGAAGGCATCCATGCTCGGCATCAGCCAGTCAAAGCAGGAGTGGCACTCCACCGCGATGCGGAGCTGCCCCGTGTTCCCACCCGCGATGCGCGCCAGATCCCTCTCCGCCTCCGCCATCTGCTGCTCCATCTGCCGCGCCAGGTCCAGCAGCCGCTGGCCTGCGGGTGTGAGCTTGATCGGCATCGTCTTGCGCTCAAACAGCGGCAGTCCGCACAGTTCCTCCATCACCCGCACCTGATGCGAAACCGCCGGCTGTGAAAGGTGCAGCCTCTCCGCCGCCTTCGACAAACTATGCGTGTCCACGATCGCCGAAAGCGTGCGCAGATGACGAAATTCAAGCGGGGCAGTGGGTGCGGTCAGCATGAATGGAATGAATGCGCAAACATGGATTCCATTCAAGCGGTGAAAGCGCCATCCGGCCCGTCCTCACGCCTCAGTCATCCGGCATCTCGCCTCCTGCATTAGTGTCGATATCCGCGATGCTGGAATGGAACTTCAGCCCGGTGATTTTCTCAATGTAGGCGAGCGGCACTTGAGCGGTCGTGAAGATCTCATCGAAGCGCAGCACCTCGAACGCAATGTCTCCCACAAGCCTTTCTTGTGACAGCCGGTAACACGTCGTCCGCAGCTCACCGTCCCCGTCATACCAGCAGACGACCTTGAAGAAACGCATGGCGACTTGAACACCCTTAAACACCGGGTCTTCGTCGTCGTTGAAGAGCGGGCCCGCGAAGACGCAGATACGGCCCGCCTTGCCCTCCTCGTTCTCGATGCCCTTCTCCAGCAGCTCTTCTTCGAGCAATCCCCATTTGCCCCTGAGGCCGAATCTCGCCCGGTTCAGGGTAGGCACCTGGGGCGCCGCATTCACATAGCTGCAGGACATGTCTGCGGCCAGCTTGGCACGTGCCAGCGTCCTTCCCCACTCGACGTCCTCGCGCCGGGCCATGTGACCTTTGTCAAAGCCGCTCTTGGCATAGAAGTCGTCGTTGAGCTGCACATCGTAGTCGATGCGGTTGTCGCGGAACCATTTGTCCTGTCGTGACCCGTCTTCGTCGAGTTCCGGGTAGCGCCATTTCGAATGAACGTTGAGGCCCACGACCACCGGCACGCGGCGCACGGCGTGCTGGATGGCGCTGAAGTGATGGTATTTGAGCGTGAAGGCGCTGGGACTGTTCTTCAGGTAAGCCAGTTTTCTCCGCAGATCCTCGGACGGGGTTGGCATGGGCAGATACACGCCCATGAAATCGGTTTCGAAGCCCGCGCAGTCGGAGAAGTCGAGTTCGTCCTCGAACTTCTTCTCAAAGACAAAGGCTTCCGTCAGCGGAGATGCGGTGAAGCCCAGTGCCGATGTGGTGATGGCCGGAACACCGCCCGTCGGCGAGATGTTGATGTTGATGCTGATCGGCGCCACGGCACGGGCCGGGGCGGCGGGTTCGACAACAGGAGCCACGATGGTCCGCTCCACATCCGACGCTGGACGCGAGAGGAACGCGAAGGGACGGCTGTCCGTGTAAGCAGGAGAAAGCAGGGCCTGGACCGCCGGGTGTGTCACCACCGCCGGATGGGTGGAGAGGTGGTTCATGATCGTGCTGACACGAATCCCGCGATTGCTTTCCCACACGATGCGATCTTCATCGATACGGTCTCCGATGGGTTGGATGATCTGGTCATCCTTGTCGATATAATGTCCCGCGGCGTCCTTCTTGGCGACACCGGCACTGTGCAGGGCGATGACCTGCCACTGATCATTGAACACCGGCGCTCCGCTGCTGCCTCGAGCCGTGTCGCTCACGTAGATGATGGCGTCGTCCAGATCCACGTTGATGATCTCGTTCTTGCGGATCGCGATCTGCTTCTCGCTTCCTCCGGGATGCTGGATGATCGTCGCGGAGTCACCTTTGCCAGCTTTGCCACGGGCACCGTTCAGGACGAGGTAGCCCTGGTTGCGAAGCGCATGCTTTCCGCTCTTGTCGGTTGGGCGGACGGCGACCACGGCCAGGTCCAGATCCTTCCAGGTGTGAAGAAAACGATCAGGATCCAGCTCGAAGGCGATGGCGGCGGGACGTGTTCCATCAATGTCGAACTCGAAGTTAAACTCGACCGTCGCATCTTTCACCAGGCCACGAAACTGGGTCACGTCATTCACCGGGAAGACGTGATGGTTCGTCACCAGCAGTTCCTCGGAGATCAGGAAACCGGTCGCCACGGCACCCTTGCCCTCGCTCTTGTCAAAGTAGCGGATGCACCCGACCGCGCGACTCTGCTGGAGGCCGATCGCGAGGTAGTTGATCGGCAGCAGTTCGTTCTCGCCGATGTAGCGCTCGAAAGCATCCGCCACAGGCTCGGCCGTCACCGCTGCAATCATTTGCTTACGCCGTTCGACGTGCTCCTGCCCGTCGAGGGCGAGTGCGGATGCGGTGCTAATGCGCTTCCGGATGGTTTGGATCGTCTTGTCGCTGACATCCCAGGCGGCCCTAGCTTTCTCAATGAGGTCGATGGGGACTTTCATGGCGGACGGGTGATCTAAATGCCGAGGTGTGCAACCGTAAATTTGTTACGGAATTGCTTTTTGTGCCTGTTTGTTAGACCGGGCGTGTGCATTCATCTGGCGAATACAGACCGGCAATACAATGAATTGGATGAAAGTGGAGGGCGGGTGCTCTGTGGTTGTCCATGACACAAACCAAGACACACATCCTCGGCTACCCGCGCATTGGGGAGCAGCGCGAACTCAAGAAGGCCACCGAAGCTTACTGGAAGGGGAAGCTCTCTTTGGACGAGCTTCTGGCCACGGGCAAAACACTGCGCCAGACGAACTGGAAGAAGCAGCAGGCGGCAGGCATCGACCTCATTCCCGTCAATGATTTCTCCTTTTATGACCAGACGCTGGACATGAGCTGCCTGCTGGGAAACGTGCCTCCGCGCTTTCAGTGGAAAGGCGGCCAGACAGACGTGAACACGGTCTTCACTGTCGCACGTGGCACGCAGGGCGGTGCTTCACCGGTGGCGCATGAGCACGGTGCCGACTGCGGCTGCACGGGTGGCAAGGTCTCCACCTATGCCAGTGAGATGACGAAGTGGTTCGACACGAACTACCACTACATCGTTCCCGAGTTCCAGTCGGATACGAAGTTCGCCCTCAGCAGCAGCAAGGTGTTTGACGAGTTCGCCGAGGCGAAGGCCCTGGGGCTGAATGCCAAGCCGGTGCTGATCGGGCCCGTGACTTACCTTTCGTTAGGCAAGGTGCAGGACGCGAAGAACCCGGACTTCGATCCGTTCACGTTGCTGGGCAACTTGCTGGACGTGTATGAGCAGGTCATCAGCGGGCTCGCTGCTGCGGGCGCTGAGTGGATCCAGCTGGATGAACCCGTGTTCTCCCTCGATCTAAATGACACGCAGCGTGCAGCCTTGAAGACGGCCTATAACCGTCTGTCCAAGGTGAAAGGCTCAGCCAGGCTTCTTGTCACCACCTACTTCGGCGGAGTGCGGGATAACCTGGATGCGTACCTCGCGCTGCCGGTGCAGGCTCTGCACTTTGACTTCGTCCGCGGTGCTGAGGACATTGACGCAGTGCTGGGCAAGTTCCCGAAGGACAGGATTCTCTCCGTCGGCATCGTCGAAGGCCGTAACATCTGGAAGAACAACTTTGACGCTTCTCTGGCCGTGCTGGAAAAGGCCAGGGCCGCCGTGGGACTGGATCGTCTTTGGGTGGCTCCATCCTGCTCGCTGCTGCACAGTCCTGTCACCTTGCGCAACGAGGGTGCATTGGATGAGGACCTCAAAAGTTGGCTCGCCTTCGCGGATGAAAAGCTGCTGGAAGTCGGCGTGCTCAATGCGCTGCTGAATGGCTTGGCTCCGAAGGGCCTGCTGGAAGCCAATCAAGCCGCCGCGGCATCGCGGAAGGCCAGCAAGCGCATCCACAATGAGGCGGTGAAGTCTCGCCTCGCTGCCGTGAGTGCCAGTGACTACGAGCGCGGCTCCGTCTTCACGGTGCGCCAGCAGAAGCAGGCTGCTAAACTGAGCCTCCCTGAGTTCCCCACGACCACCATCGGCTCCTTCCCGCAGACGGCGGAGGTCCGTGCGGCTCGTGCGCAGTGGAAGAAGGGCACGCTCAGTGATGCGGACTATGACAGGTTCCTCAAGGCAGAGACCGCCAGGTGCGTGGCCTGGCAGGACGAGATCGGCATCGACATGCCTGTGCATGGCGAGTTTGAGCGCAATGACATGGTGGAATACTTTGGCGAGAACCTGCAAGGTTTCGCCTTCACCAGCAACGGCTGGGTCCAGAGCTACGGCAGCCGTTATGTGAAGCCTCCGGTCATCTTTGGGGATGTCAGCCGTCCGAAGCCAATGACCACTTACTGGTCAGAGTATGCGCAGACCCTGACCCATCGCCCGATGAAAGGCATGCTCACGGGTCCGGTGACCATCCTGCAGTGGAGCTTTGTTCGGGATGACCAGCCGCGCTCCGTGACCACGCACCAGATCGGCCTCGCCATCCGTGACGAGGTGGTGGACCTGGAGAAGGTCGGCATCGCCGCCATCCAGATCGATGAGCCTGCCATTCGCGAAGGCCTGCCGCTGCGCCGCAGTGACTGGAAGGATTATCTCGACTGGGCCGTCAATGCCTTCCGTCTCAGCGCCAGCGGGGTGAAGGACGACACGCAGATCCACACGCACATGTGCTATGCGGAGTTCAATGACATCATCCAGGCCATTGCTGACATGGACGCGGATGTGATCACCATCGAGACCAGCCGCTCGAACATGGAACTGCTCGAGGCCTTCGTGGGCTTCCAGTATCCGAACGAGATCGGGCCCGGTGTGTATGACATCCATTCTCCACGCGTGCCGACGGAAGAAGAAATGGTTAGGCTCATGAGCAAGGCGGAGGCCGTGCTCCCGCGCCGTAACCTCTGGGTGAATCCTGACTGCGGCCTCAAGACCCGTGGCTGGGAGGAAGTAAAACCTTCCCTCATTCACATGGTCAGTGCTGCGAAGAAGCTGCGCGCGGCAAAGCCCGTCACCGCCTGATTCCTCCACATCCTGGGGCGTTCACCGCGCCCCAGGATTCCAGCTCTCTCTAACTTTCTGCATTTCCCGCCTATGTCCACCACACCGCTCCAAGCCTACCTCGCCAAGACCGAGCCTAACAAGATCAACAACGCCACGGTCGCCTATCTCGCCAATCTCACGGAGACCGCGAAGGTGTCGCCGACGATCGCGAAGTCCATCGTGCAGGAGCTGGTGGACCAGCGTCGCCATTTAAAGCTCATTGCCAGTGAGAACTACTGCTCGCTCTCCACGCAGCTCACGATGGGCAATCTGTTGACCGACAAGTATGCGGAAGGCTATGTCTTCTCACGCTTCTACGCCGGTTGTGATAACGTCGATGCCATCGAGGCCGAGGCCTGCGAGCAGGCAAAGAAGCTCTTCGGCGTGGAGCATGCCTATGTGCAGCCGCACAGCGGCGCGGATGCAAACATGGTCGCCTACTGGGCCATCCTCAGCGCCCGAGTCGTGACACCGGCCTTGGCGGAAATGGGCGAGACGAACCCCGCCAAGCTCAGCGTCGAAGACTGGAACAAAGTCCGCGCCATCACCGGCCAGCAAAAATTGCTCGGACTGGACTACTACTCCGGCGGTCACCTGACTCATGGCTATCGTCACAATCTCTCCGCGCAGATGTTTGAGGCGCATGCCTATCAGGTCGACAAGGCCACAGGCCTGCTCGACTACGATGCCATCGAGAAACAGGCGCTTGAGCTGAAGCCGCTCATCCTGCTGGCGGGTTACAGCGCCTATCCGCGCAAGATCAACTTCCGCCGCATGCGCGAGATCGCGGACAAGGCAGGCTCCGTGTTCATGGTCGACATGGCGCACTTCGCCGGGCTTGTGGCCGGGAAGGTCTTCACGGGTGATTTTGATCCATGCGCTCATGCCCACGTCGTCACGACCACGACTCACAAAACACTGCGCGGTCCGCGCGGGGGTGCCGTCTTCTGCGTGAAGGAATTTGCCGAGTATGTGGACAAAGGCTGCCCCATGGTGCTCGGCGGACCACTGCCGCACGTCATGGCCGCGAAGGCCATCGCCTTCACTGAGGCAAACACGCCCGCGTTCCAGACCTATGCGCAAAACATCGCGAAGAACGCCGCGGCGCTTGCCGAGGCCTGCATCGCTGAAGGTCTCATGGTTCCCACTCAAGGGACGGACAATCACCTGCTGCTCATTGATGTGCGCAGCTTCGGTCTGAATGGACGTCAGGCAGAGAGCGCTCTGCGTCGTGCAGGGTTCACACTGAACCGCAACTCCCTGCCCTTCGACCCGAACGGCCCGTGGTATACCAGCGGCCTGCGCATCGGCGCTCCGGCCATCACCACGCTCGGAATGGGCACGGAGGAGATGAAGGAGATCGCTGCGGTGATCAAACTCATGCTCGCCAGCACCAAGCCGGAGATCATCAAAAAGGAAGGGGAGCCTGAGGCGCTTAGCAAAGCGAAGTTCGTCATCGAGCCAGCGGCGGAGAAAGAAGCCCGTGCGCGTGTGGATGCATTGCTGTCGCGCTTTCCGGTCTATCCAGAACTCGATCTGGAGGCCCTTCGTCCCTTCCTCGGCTGATCATCCTCCACACTTCATGTTATGCATATTCGCGATATCCTCCAGCCTTCACGCTCCACCTTCTCGTTCGAGTTTTTTCCCGCCAATACCACGGAGGGCAGGGACCGCCTGAATGACACGATCACGCAGCTCAGTGGCTGTCAGCCGGACTTCGTGAGCATCACCTATGGGGCAGGGGGCTCCACGCGAGATGCCACAAGGCAGCTGGTGGAGCATGTCCGGCAAAGCACGCCGCTGAACCCGGTGCCGCACTTCACCTGTGTGAATCACCAGCGGCAGGACATTGATTCCATCCTGGGTCACTATGCCGGGCTCGGCATCAGCAACATCCTCGCCTTGCGTGGAGATGCTCCACGCGGCTCCACCAGCTATGACCATGGCAAAGACTTCTGCGTGAATGGCGCGGATCTGGTGCGTCACATCCAGACTTTCAATGAAAGCGGTGTGCATTTTGATAAACGTGGCTTCGGCATCGGTGTGGCCGGGTTTCCGGAAGGGCACCCAGGCACGCCTAACCGAGTGTTGGAAATGGATTACCTCAAAGCCAAGATCGATGCCGGTGCGGACTACATCTGCACCCAGCTCTTCTTTGACAATCACTACTTCCACGACTTCCGCGAGCGCTGTGATCTGGCGGGCATCCGTGTTCCCATTCTAGCGGGCATTCTGCCGGTGACCTCGATGGCGGGCTTGAAGAGAATGGCCGAGCTGTCTGGCGGCACGAATGTGCCCGCGCGTCTGCTGAAATCCTTGTCCAGGGTTCAGGATGACCCGGCGGCAGTGATCGAGATCGGCCTCCATCATGCCACGGAGCAGTGCTCGGAGTTGCTGTATCACGGCGTGGCTGGGATTCATTTTTACACGCTCAATCAAGCAGCTCCCACCCTGGAGATCCTGAAGAGGTTAGGAAGAGCACCGGCCAAAGCGGCCGCCTGACTCACCGCCGAGTACGCACGAGCTTCGCGAATCCGAGCAGCGCCGGGTTCGTGTTCCTGCGCAGCCAGGCAAACTTGTATTGATACTTGGGCATCTTTCCTTTCAGCGGCAGAAATCGCACGCCAGGAGTCGCCAGGGAGGAGATGCGCGATGGGAAAAGCGAGACACCAAATCCGGCTGCGACATAGTTCAGCACTGTGGAGGCACGATCTGTCTCGCGGGCGATGCGCGGCTCGAAGCCGGACTTTCGACACAGCTCGATCAGCCAGGGATTAAAGACCGGAGCGTTGGCTTGCGCCGTGAGATAGATCGCCTCATCCTTTAAATCCAGAAGACGGATGGAGGTCTGTTTCGCCCGCGAATGCGCGGCAGGGATGGCGGCCACCAGTTCATCTTCCGTGACCGTGAAGGTGTCCAGCTCCGGATCCGGTGAGTCCACGGCGAGGCCGATGAATCCGCAGTCCAGCCGCCCGGAAAGAATGCCCTCGCGCTGCTGCACCGGTCCCTGCTCGCGGAGCACGAGATCCACGGAAGGATACTGCGCTCGATAGGCCTGCAGAAGCTCCGGCAAGAGGGACTGGCTCAGCGTGCCGATGAAGCCGATGCGCAGAAGTCCCGTCTCACCACGATGACGGCGCTGCGCCTGCACCACCGCATCACGTGTGTCTTCGAGGATCTGCTTCACGCGTTCGAGAAAAAGCGCGCCGGTCTCCGTGAGTGTCACACCATGCGTGTTTCGATCTAGCAGCCGCACCTCCATCTCGGACTCCAGATCCGCGATCGTCTTGCTCAGGGCTGACTGGGCCACATGCAGCCGCTCCGCCGCGCGGCTGAAGTTCAGCTCTTCGGCGACGACTTGAAAGGTGCGGAGGTGGCGCAGTTCCATGGTCAAACTGGTAATCTGATTATTCGATCACGGCAATAGAATCGTTCTATTTCAGATATAACAGACCTCATGGCAGTCTGGGGGCGTGACGAATCCACCGCGGTTCATCCGAGCCTTAGAAGTAAATCAACGCACCTAACAAACAGACGCCATGAAAACCATCACCCCAATCCTCGCCGCCAGCGCCCTCAGCCTCGCCGCCACCCTCCATGTCAACGCCCAGGACAGCAGCACTCACGAGCTGAACGTCGTGAACCAGCTCACCACCAAGGCGGCGGTCGCCTCGCTGCCCATCTCCCAGTTCCTCAATGCTCCGGGCAATGAGGCGCTGAAAGCCTTCTTCTTCACTCCGGTGAAGGACACGACCCTGCTGAAGGGCAAACGCATCGCCGTGCTGGCCGCGGATGGTTTTGAAGAGATCGAGCTCACCGGCCCTGCCTGGTATTTCCGCGCTCTCGGTGCGCAGGTGGACATCGTCTCACCGAAGTTCAATCCCGCGCCTGCCCGCTATGGCCTGAGCACGCCGGACATGGCCAAGGATCACATCATGGCCATCCAGTATCTCAATCCGGTCGGCTGGATCAAAGTGGACCGCACGGCCGACCAAATCAAAGTCGACGAGTATGATGCCGTGTTCATTCCTGGTGGTGCGTGGAATCCTGACAACCTGCGCCATGACAAGGATGTGGTCCGCTTTCTCCAGGACTTCAACAAGAGCGGGAAACTCATCGCCGCCATCTGCCACGGCCCGGTCGTGCTGGCTTCCGCGGATCTGCTCAAAGGCAAGAAACTGACAGGCTACTGGAACATCCAGATCGACCTCAAGAATGCGGGTGGCGAGGTGCTGGAGCAGGCTGTGGTGGTCGATGGAAATCTGATCACCAGTCGTCATCCCATCGATGTGGCAGATTTCTCGCTTGCAGTGAGAGACTGGCTGACCGCTCGTTGAGTTGATCCGTAATCATCCCGCTCCCAATTCCAAATCTGGCAAACATCATGACACCGAAGCTCTTCACCCCGTTTTCCATCAAAGGAGTCACGCTGCGGAACCGCATCGCCGTATCGCCCATGTGCCAGTATATGGCGGTCAACGGATTGCCTACCGACTGGCACCCTGCGCACTATGAGTCCCGTGCTCGCGGCGGCCCAGGCCTGGTGACGGTAGAGGCCACGGCGGTCAGCCCGGAAGGCCGCATCACTCCCGGGTGCCTGGGATTGTGGAGTGATGAGCACGCCGCTGCCTTGCGGCCCATCGTCCAGGGTATCAAGGCCGCCGGCGCGGTGCCGGGCATCCAGATCGGACACGCCGGGCGCAAGGCCTCCGCCAATCTGCCATGGGAGGGCGATGATCACATCCCAGCGGACGATCCACGCGCCTGGGAAACCATCGCCCCCAGCCCGCTGGCCTATGGCGGCGGACTGTCCCGCGTGCCTACGGAAATGACAAAGGCGGACATCGCCCGAGTTCGTGAGGACTTCGTGGCCACGGCCAAGCGGGCACGCGACACGGGCTTTGAGTTTCTCCTGCTGCATTTTGCCCATGGTTATCTGGCGCAGAACTTTCTCTCCCCGTGGTCTAACCAACGTTCCGACGAGTATGGTGGCAGCGCAGAAAACCGCGCGCGTTTCATGATCGAGACGCTCGAGGCCGTGCGCGCTGTCTGGCCGGATCATCTGCCGCTGGCGGCCCGCCTCGGTGTCATTGAGTTCGACCAGTCCGACGAGCAGACTCTCGCGGAGTCCATCGCTCTCGGAAAGCGTTTTAAAGAGCTCGGCCTCGACTTCCTTGATGTCAGCATGAGCTTCTCCACTCCCACCGCCAAGATTCCCTGGGGACCCGGGCAACTGAGGAAGATCGCCCAGCGTGTCCTGGCCGAGACGGGCCTGCCAGGCTCCACCTCCTGGAACATCAACAGCCCCGCCCTCGCCGAGGAAATGCTGCAGGAGGGTTCTGTCGACATGGTGATGATCGGCCGTCCCATGCTGGCCAATCCCCACTGGGCTTTCGCTGCGGCTCGTGAACTGGGCCTCGCGGACCCCGTCTCGCTCCTGCCGTCTCCTTATGCCCACTGGTTGTCCCGTTATCACTTCGCGTGACGGATTGCGCCTCTTCACCGCATCCATTGACCCAGGCCTATGAAAGCGCTCATCATCGGAGCCACCGGAGCGACCGGGAAGGACCTTGTCCACGTGTTGCTGCAGGATCCTAGTTACACGGAAGTGGTGGCTTTTGTGCGCAGGCCTACGGGTGTGCAGCATGCGAAGTATGCCGAGGTCATCACCGACTTCGACAAGCTAGATGGAGTATCAGCCTCGATCACGGGCGATGTCTGGTTTTCCTGCCTGGGCACCACCCTGAAAATCGCAGGTTCGAAGGAGAAGCAGTGGCACATCGATCACGACATCCCTTTGAGCTTCGCCAAGATCGCGAAGAGAAACGGCGTCCGCCAAGCAGTGGTCCTCTCTGCCTATGGAGCCGCTGCCAGCAGCAAAGTTTTTTACTCCAAGATGAAGGGCACCTTGGACGAGGCCATCCTCAAGTTAGGCTTTGAGTCCTGCCTGATCTTCCGCCCCGGCTTCCTGCTCCGCGAGAACACCGATCGTCCGAGCGAACGCTTCATCGCCCAAGGATTGAAGTTTCTGAACTGTCTTGGTTTGCTCAAGAAGTTCCGGCCCATGCCCACCTCAACGCTTGCCGGGAAGATGGCTGAAGCTGCCAAGGCTAATTCCATCGGCACGCGCATCCTGGAGCTTGATGAGATCTTCAAGGGTTTAACCAGCTTTTCGTCACAGTGATCAATTTTTACACCCCGAGCTTCTACCGGATTAGCAAGAATTGTCCTGACGAAACGAGAAGGCAGCTGCGGTGCCGTCGCTGCCCTCTCCAGATCCGAGGACGAGAGTTGCTATTCGTCTATCACGACATTGGTCTTGGCAGACCCTTTGGCTCCGGTGGCAGCGCCCATGATGCCGAGGCCGAGGATGACAAGACAGCCGACGATAATCCACTGCTGGTCCACTCCAAGGGTGGATGCTGTGTAGGCCGCGCCAGCGATGACGAGGAGTGTGCCAAAGATGTATAGGATGACTCTGTTCATGATGGTAGAGGTTGTTTGTTGAGGATGTTACAAGCCCATTCACTTCGCAGAGTTGATGCCAAGCAGATTGATTCCTTTATAAGTGGCTGACGATCAGATGTTTATGTTAGTGTGGGTGCTGCGGAGCAGCATCTCGCAGCCAGCGTATTGCAATGTGCAGCCCACCGATATTGTGCAATTTGCACCATGCTAAGCCAAGCCATGCAGTGCATGCGACGGCGTCGGGCAAGTCACACCGAGCTGGCCATAAGCGGCACTTTTTATCTTTCGATGGTGGCGGAGAGGGTGGGATTCGAACCCACGGTGACCTTTCGGCCACGCCAGTTTTCAAGACTGGAGCCATAAACCACTCGACCACCTCTCCAGGTGCACTGCGGATACCCTGGGACGTAATCGAAAACCGGGGCCTTTGCCAACAGGAACTTTCGCGGATGAAACAACACCACGATAGACGGCCCCCGGGGCCTTCGTAGCCTGCGCCCTGATTTTTTCCATGCGTCTCCTCCTGCCTCTCACCCTCGCCGCCAGTTTCGCGGCCCATGCTGCGGATCCCAAAGAGCAGCCCATGACGCCTGGTGGTGTCTATCGCGCTCATGACATGCAGCGCCCGCGCCCGCCGGTGGTCACACCGCCCGGCTTCAGCACGCAGGACAAGGCCGGAGCTCCACCCTCAGACGCCATCGTGCTCTTTGACGGCAAGGACCTCTCCCAGTGGAAGTGTGATCCACGCAAAGACACGCCTCCGGGCGATGACCAACCGCGCTGGAAGGTCGAAAACGGCTACGCTGAGATCAGCGCCAAGGCGGGCGGCATCCGCACGCGGGAAAAATTCAAGGGCGACTACCAGTTGCACATCGAGTGGCGCGCGCCAGACGTGGTGGTGGGCAATGGCCAGGGCCGTGGCAACAGCGGCATCTACATCGGCGGCTTCCCGGAGATCCAGGTGCTGGACTCCTACGAGAACGACACCTATCCCGATGGTCAGGCCGCAGGCCTCTACAGCAACTACCCGCCCATGGTGAATGCCAGCCGCAAGCCCGGCGAGTGGCAGACTTATGACATCCTCTTTGAGCGTGCGCAGAAGGGCGGCAAGGCCCACCTCACGGTGATCCACAATGGCGTGGTGGTGCACTACCTGCGTGAGATTGAGAGCAGCGTGCAGGAGGGCGATATCTCCCTTCAGGACCACCTGAATCCGGTGCGCTATCGGAACATCTGGCTGCGTCCGCTGCGTGTGGATTCAGACGCCGTGGGCACGAAGCCACCAGCCCCAGCTGCAAAGCCGGCTGAAGCTGCCAAACCTGCTGCTCAGGCCAAAGACAAGCCCAAGGCCGCCAAGGTGGACCAGGTCATCAAGATCAAGACGATGACCGCGCAGATGAAGTATGATGAGAACGAGTTCACCGTGCGCCCAGGCCAGCAGGTGAAGCTGATCTTTGAAAATGGTGATGACCTCCCGCACAACATCGTCTTCTGCCAGCCCGGCACGAACACAGTGGAAATGGCGATGAAGCAGATGGAGAAGCCTGAGGAGGCTTTGAAGCGTAATTGGTTGCCCGATGACAAGCGCATCTGGCTGAGCACGAAGCTGCTGAACCCGCATGAGCGCCAGGAGATCATTTTTACCGCGCCTGAAAAGGGCGGTGAGTATCCCTTTGTCTGCACCTTCCCAGGTCATGCGCTGACCATGAATGGCAAGCTGAAGGTGCTGCCGCTGGGTGACGGCCTGAAGGATCTGAAGTTCGCTCTCTACCTCGGCAAATGGGAGGCTCTGCCAGACTTCTCGAAACTGAAGCCGCATCGTGAAGGCGCCGTGGCGGACAACCTGATCGACATCAAGCTCGACGACTACAAGAACGAGTTCGGCGTGGTCTTCACGGGCAAGCTCAATGCACCGCGCAAAGGCAGCTACCGCTTCTACATCTCCGGCGACGATGGCGTGCGCCTGCTGGTGGATGGCAAGAAGGTCGTGGAATACGACGGCATTCATCCTGCGGGCGATATCAAGGAAGGCAGTACCCAGCTCGAGGCTGGCGATCACGAGCTCCGCTATGAGTACTTCCAGGGCGGTGGCGAGATCTTTACCTTTGCCGCCTGGAAGAGCGCGAACTTTGACATCACCCCGCTCTCCCGCTGGACTCCGAAAGGCTGGGAGAAAGGTGCGAAGGCCAAGCAGAAGAAGGAGTTTGATCCCATCCCTGTCATCGTGAAGGACGAGCCGGTCATTTACCGCAACTTCATCCAGGGCGCGGGCAACCGTGGCATTGGCGTGGGTTATCCTGGCGGCATCAACATCGCCTGGAGCGCCGAGAGCATGAACCTCGCCGAGTTCTGGCGCGGTGCCTTCATGGATGCCGCACGTCATTGGAACTCCCGTGGCGGCGGTCATGAGAAGCCACTGGGTTATGATGTGGTCCAGCCGACCGGCGAAGTCACCCCTGCCTTCTTCGTCACCGACAAGCCAGATGCCGAATGGCCTGTGTGGGACAAGACCAAGCGTTACGAAGGCTTCGCCTGGAAAGGCTATTCGCTGGATGCCAAGCGCAACCCAACTTTCCGTTATACCTGGAACGGCGCTGAGGTGGAGGAAAGCTATGCTGCCTCCGGCGATGGCAACAAACCCGACGGCAAAGCCACCCTCGTCCGCACCGTGACAGTCTCTGGCAATGTTCCTGCGAATGCCTGGTTCCGCATCGCCACCGGTCAGATCGAAGCCAAGGACGGCACCTTCCTGATCAAAGGCACCACACCCGCTCGTGTTCAAGTCGCTGGAGCTCAAATCGCCGGTAAAAATCTCGTCGTTCCTGCCAAAGCGGGCTCAATGACGATCACGTATCAGTGGGCGCAGTAAATCTTGAGCTTGGCGATAGCGTCCCGGAGTGCGGTGGCAGAGATGCAAGGGCACCCTTGCATCTCTGCCACCGCTCTCGTGCGCACGCAGCGTCGTCTAACAACGGAGGCATTCACTGCGCACCTAGCGGTGTCGCGCCTTAGCGCTTGCCACCGCACTCCGGGACGCTATCGCGCCTTCAACATCTCCCGCC
>NZ_BKAG01000035.1 GCF_007992435.1 Prosthecobacter gellanilyticus
CTATAGATGCTGCGGCGTGAGGCCTCGCTTTCAGACGAGACCTGCCAGATCTTCTCCTTGTCCGTGTTTGCCTCCAGCGCCGTCTTTGGAATGGCAGGTCTCATCGCCGGGCCAAAGCGCTTGGGGTTCAACTGGCCGCTAACAAAAAGCATCGAATCACGAATGGCCTCGACCTCGAGACGACGGTAACGATACGGTGAAGATGTCGGAGCATCGCCTTGATGCTCTCCGCCCTCTGCCTGCCAGGCCCGGCTCGTCAGAATTAGCCGGTGCAGCTTCTTCAGTGACCACCCTGCCTCATGCATGAACCAGTGTGCCAGCCAGTCGAGCAGCTCTGGATGCGATGGCGCCGCCCCCATAAGCCCAAAATCATTCGCCGTCGTCACCAGCCCCTGGCCAAAGTGCTGCTGCCACACACGGTTCACGATCACTCGCGCCGTGAGCGGATTCTGCGGACTGGCGATCCATCGGGCCAAGTCGAGCCGCGCATGACCCGAAAACTCACCCCGCTGAGCCAGGATGGCAGGCGCAGCAGGCTCCACCCGATCCCCAGGCCGAGTCGCCGAACCCCGGAGCAGCACATGGGTGGCAGGCGCTTTTCCCTCTTTCTGCTTCCAGGCATAGATCTCCGTGTCGGCCACCTGCGCCGTCAGCTCCGTCCGCCCCTTGGCCGGGCGCTCAAGCGGATTGAAGACGGCTACGAGGCTGTAGTAGTCCTTCGTGCTCAGCGGCTCGAACTTGTGGTCGTGGCAGCGCGCACAGCCGATGGTGAGGCCCAGAAACGCCTGCCCCGTGGTGCTCACGATGTCATCCAGTTGATCATAGCGATCCGTGGCCGGGTCCGCTGGTTCATCGTCCCAGTGCCCCAGCCGGAGAAAACCCGTGGCGATCACCCGTTCAGCATTCAACTCCTCATCTGCAGATTCCCTCACATCCCCAGCGAGCTGCTCAACCACGAAGCGGTCAAAGGGCTTGTCCTTATTAAGAGAGTCGATCACGTAGTCCCGATAGCGCCAGACATAGGGCTTCGCCGCATCCCGCTCGTAGCCGTTGCTGTCCGCATAGCGCACCACATCCAGCCAGTGCCGGGCCCAGCGCTCCCCATATTCTGGCCGGGCCAGCAACCGGTCGATCACCCCCTCATAGGCCCCATTCGTCCCATCAGCCCTATCGGTCCCAGGTGCGAGGCGCTCAAAACTCTCCTGCTCCTCCACGGTCGGCGGCAGCCCGATCAGATCCAGGTAAACCCGCCTCAGCCGTGCCCCCGGCGTGGCCCGGGAGGGCAGGCGATGCGTCCCGAAGACAAACGCATCCACTGGATGCTCATGGACTGATTCCGGAATCTTCGGCCTCTTCACCGGCTGAAACGACCAATGCTCCGAGGGCTTCCTCGGCACCGCCTCATCCTTCGGAAAGGGCGCCCCCGCCGCCAGCCACTCCCGCAAATTCGCCACCTGCACCGGCGTGAGTCGAGTGCCCTCGGGAGGCATCCGCTCATCCTCGTCCTCAGAAATCACCCGCGAGACCAGCTCCCCGTGCACCTCCTTCCCAATCAAAGACCCCGCATCCAGCCGCAGGTCACCCTTCTGCTTCACCGAGCCATGGCAGGACACACAGCGCTCTTTAAAGAGCGGTTTGATGTCTCTCTCATAGTCCACCGACGCCTGGGCTGATGCCAGGATCGCCCAAGGCAACAGCACTTGAAGGGCTCGTGGAGGCCAGAAAATCATGAGCGCGGGTGGTCTGGCCGAGTGTACGGCAGGGCGGAGAGCAAACTCACATCAATAGCTTCCACCCTCGTCCTTGAGTCAGGCCTTGGATTTACTTTGTAGATGCAGACCAAGAGCGAAAAAAATTCAAACACCCGGAAGACAAGCCTCTCAGCGTGGTTTTCAGCAGATGACCCCTAACTGAGCGTGAATATTTTTAAAAAAGATTAATCTCGCCTTCCCAGGGAATTCGGGCTCAGATCACGGAAAATAAGGTCACGCCACCTATTTCTCTGTCAGAAAAGCGCACCTTTTAGCAAGGGCTGCATCTGGCAATTTGGGAGCTCCCCGGGGCAGGGGCATGTAAGGCAAATGTATTTACATTGAACAGACTTCCTGCCAAAATGGACCACAAATTCAGAAAAATAGTCCAACTCTGCCGACCTCAACCGTCGTCAGATTACAAAAGTTTGAAATTCAACACTTTATGACCATGAACCAGCGCTCCTCACCTCTCCTGCGTCTCCTCCGCCGGCAGCGTTTTTGGATGACTTGCTGCCTGACAGCACTCATGGGCATCTGGCAGATCGCCCAGCCGCTGCAGGCTGCAAATATCAATTGGACTGCTGGCAGCACCAGCAATTTCAACTGGTCAGACAGTAGCAATTGGGGTGCCGGAATTCCGGGAATTTCAGACGTCGCCGTACTGCCGACCCCCATCCCCAACCCAGGAGCTTTGGCCAGCCCTGGCACCATTCAGGTCGCCCCAGCCACCCAGGGGCCTGCCAGCATCTGGTTCAGGGACAACTACACGCTTTCTGGAGGCACTTTCTCCTTCAGTAACAGTCAGTTGCACGTGGATGGCGGCTCCACCGCCACCATTAACTCCGCCCTGGTTGGAAATGGCGGCATCAACAAAACAGGCGCCGGCACTCTCCTGCTCACAGGCGATAACTCGGCGCTTAACGCGTCCATCGCCGTTTCCAGCGGGATCCTGAGAGCCAGCGGAAGCACGCAGCTCAGTGCATCGACAGTCTTGAATGGGGGCACGCTGAGCCTCGCCAGTGACACTCCGTTGAGCTTGGCTACCAATTTGGTTTCCAATGCGAACAGCACGCTTGCCTTGGATCGTGAGTCGGCCGGCGCTGGCCTGACTCATTCGATTAGCGCACTCATGCTGGGCAATCATGAGATCAGCATTCAGAAGGGATCCAATGTGACGAGCGGCACGGCGGGACTTTCCCTGGGCAGCCTGCTTCTGAGCGCGAGCGGTGGCGGTTTTGATGTGGGTGCGGGCACCAGCCTCACCCTCGGACCGATCGCAGGTAACTTTAACTTCTTCAAAACGGGCGCTGGAACCCTCTTCCTGAATGGCAGCAGCACCCGTGCTGGCGGTTCCACCTACATCACGGCCGGAAGCCCGGTGGTCCAGACGAACGTTGCAGGCCTGGGCACCACGGGGACATCACTTTCCATGCTGGAAGGCTCCGCTTTTGAGATGGCCACGGATGCCACGACGACTGCTTATCCCGTGAACCTTCTGGGAAATGCCTCTTTCATCTCCAACCGCGCCACAGTTGGTGCCGGTATTGCACATAACCTGGGCGCGCTGACTTCCTTCGGCACACGGACGGTTACCGCCTCCCGCGGAGCCAACGTGAACAGTGGCAATGCGACCACGGGTTTTGGCGGCACCTCCGTCACCGTCGGAGCCACAACTTTCACAACCTCGACAGCCAACTCGGCGTTGACGTTGTCAGCTCTGAACAACTCCGGCTATACCACTACTGTTGATGCTCCTGGTGCAGTGACGATTTCGGGCGTTATCAGCGGTGGTGGTGGATTGATCAAGAATAATGCCAACACCCTGACATTGAGCGGCGCTAACACATTGGGCGGTTCCGTGGTGGTGAACCAGGGCGCAGTGACACTGGGGAACACCCAGGGGCTGGGCGCATCAGCAACTGCGGTGCCCGTCTTCGCGTCCGGGACGACCCTGAACATCAATGGCCAGGCGGCATCCCTCCTGTCGATCAATGCACCGGCTGGAGTAACCCTGCAGAACACTTCCACAACCAGCGCGGCCTTGACGATCACTCCTGGCGGAACCTCCAACACCACCATTGGCGCGACCATTCAAAACGGCGGCACTGGCACCATGGGCATCACTGTGAACGGCACCGGTTCGGTCACTCTGACGGGGAGCAACACCTACACGGGGGCCACGACCGTCACTGCGGGTCGCCTCAACATCAACAGCGCCACGGCCATCGGTGCCACCGCCAGCACGCTGACCCTCGCGTCCGGCATGATCGACAATACCAGCGGCGGTGCCATCACACTGACCAACAACAATCCAGTCACGATCAATGGCACCGTCGCCTTTGGTGGTTCCAACAGCCTGAACTTCGGCACGGGTGCTGCCACCATCACCGCCTCCCGTTCTCTCTTCCTGGCAGGAACGAGCGGAGCCAATCTGCGTTTCGGCTCCTTCGTCGGCAATAACTCAACCACTCCGGCGATGACAAACACCGTCAACATCCTGCCGGATTCAAACTCGACCCTGACGATCGGTACCTACAACCCGCAGTTTGCAGGCACGGCCGGCACTCATACAATCGCGGGAAATGGTAGTTTCGCCATCACCAACGGTATCGTGCCAACCATCACGGCAGCGGCGATGAACTTTTCGGGCTCGGGGGTCATCACCCTCACAGGTGCCAGCACGTATACCGGTGCCAGCACCTTTACCTCAGGCTCCGTGGTTTTGAATGCTTCGGCGGGCACCGCCACCCTGGCAGCCACCGCCCCCACCTTTGCGGGTGGTGCTTTCACCTATCGTGCTGCGGCGGCCGGCAGCAACCAGACCCTGGGTAACTTGACTTTGAATGCCGGTGGTAGCAGGATCTTCGTCGTGGGCGGCACCAGCGGCACTAGCACCCTGAATTTGGGCACCTATACGACTGCGGTCAACAACGGCACAATGTACATTAACCTCAGCGGGACGGGGGCTAGTGTCACATCGACCACAAACACCGTCACTGGCGGGCTTCTGAGCGCGCGTGGTGCCACCATCATCACCAGTGCAGCAGGTGTGACTGACTTTGCGGGCAAGAGCGGCAGCGCGATTGTTCCCATTACCGGCCAGACGGTCTTCACGGGTACCGCCCCCACAAACACGGTCAACTATACCGTCACCGGAAGCCAGACAGCGACGGCAGCCTTGGTTCCCAACTCGCTCAAGATCACCTCCACTGGCGCGGGTCAGAGCCTGAACCTTGGCACGAATACCATGCGGATCACAAGTGGCGGCCTCCTTTTTGTCGGTGCCAATGACTATACCATTACTGGGACTGGGGCGAGCACATTGAGCAGTGGCGTGGCAACGACCTCCGACCTCATCATCCACAACTACGGCACTGGCGCATTGACCATCAACACCGTGCTCGCTCCCAACGCTGGCACTTCAGTTGTGACCGTCAGCGGCACGGGGGTGACAAACTTCGGCAGTTCCAATACCTACACAGGTGTGACCTACGTGACGGGTGGTGCCACCTTGGGCATTTCGTCCAATGCCAACTTAGGTCCTGTGGCCACAGGTGCGACACTTAACCTGAATGACGGCACTCTTCGCATCAATGCCTCTGTCGCGCTTGAAAATACCTCCACCACCAATTTCCGTGCCGTCGCCTTGGGTGCTAATGGCGGAACTTTTGACACAACCGGAGCAAACGTCCTGACTGTTCGTGGCGTTGTCAGCGGTGCTGGTAACCTGACCAAGACAGGCACGGGTAACCTCCTGCTCCTGGGGAACAATACCTACTCCGGTGGTTTCACTAGGATTCAGGATGGCTCCCTGCAACTCGGCACACTCACCGGAACTACCATGGGTGCGATTGCCAACGGCAACATCGTCGTTCTGGGAAATGGCACCACCTCCGGCAAACTGATCCTGGGTGATGCCACCAATGCGAAGACCCAGGTGGTGGCAGGTTTGACGACTTCCGGCACTGGGACTGCCAATGCTGTCGTGGGTGCCACTTCCACCGCGAACTCTGTCCTCACCTTCACGGGTACCACGAACGTGCCAATGATCTATTCGGGTTCCCTTGGCGGTGCAGGCACAAATGAAAACAGGTTGGCCCTGAGTGTCACGGCGGGCATTCTCACGCTGACTGGAAACAACACCTTCACCGGCGGAACCACCATCTCTGGCGGTGTTCTTAACATCACCAGCCCCACCGCGCTGGGCGCGGGCACCGTCGCCCTCAATGGCGGCACTATTGACAATACAAGCGGCGGCAACGTGACGATTACCAACGCGACAACGATGGGCGGCAATTTCACCTTTGGAGCCACTCGGAGTCTGACCCTTGGCGGATCCAATACCTTCAGCGCTAGCCGTACCATCACCCTGCTCGGGGACTCAACGAGCACCGCAGCCCTGATTCTCCCCACCTTCAATGTCACCGCTACCGGCCAGACTCTGACTGTGAACCGCGCTCAGGGATCTACCGCATCGGTGAACATCGGCAACCTGAACTTGAACACCACCGCCACTGCCAATACCACCACCACAGTCAATGGTTCTGGCAATGTCGTCATCGACCAGATCACCGCCACCACTCCTGCGACGAGCTTTACCTACAGCGGCACGGGAACCCTTACGTTGAACGGCCCCTTCAGTCACACTGGCACCAACACCTTCAGCGGAGCTGGCACCGTCCGCCTCGGCCCTTCAGCCAATCTCCCTGCCGCTTCGGCTTTGACTGTCTCCGCAGGCATCTTCGATCTCAACGGTCGTGACCAGACCGTGAACGGTGCCCTCACCCTCAACGGTCCAGGTGTGATCACCAACACAAGCGTTACCCCGGTCACCTTGAATGCCACCAACCTGGCTACCAGCTCCGGGCATCTTTCGGGCAATCTCTCCGCATACCTCGGCCAGTCTGGTGCGGCGGCCACATTGAGCGGTAACTACTTCAACACGGGTGACCTCAGCTTCATCAATTCGTCCACAAGCACGGGTGCCCTCACTATCAGCGGCAATATTGTGAACACCGGTAACGTCACTTTCAGGGCAGACAATGCTGGGGTCGCTCAGGTGATCAACGTCACCGCAGCCTTGCTGAACCCGACAGGCGAGATCATCAACGCCGGTTCTGGCAACGGTGCTGTCACCATCAGCGGTATCGTGGGACCGAACGTGACCGGCATCACCCAGAGCAGTCCGTATTCTCCACTAATCTTCACCAGCAGCTTGAATTCCTTCAATGGATTCATCAACTTGACTGATGGCACGCTCATCGCGCCAAGCATCGACTGGAACGCCCCCCTGACCATGTCCAACGGTGTGCTACGCACCCAGCTGAATACGAGCCTGTCCACGTTCAATGTGACAGGCAGAGGGGGATTCTATCTCAGTCCGGGAAGCAACATTCCCCAAAACCTGACCGTCAACCTCACCGGCGCAGGCGGTGCCATGCAACTGCCAAACGGCAGCAACCACACCCTCACCAGCTTTACGGCTTCCGCCCCTGGCACCAGCCTCTTGATGGGCGCGGGCCTGCTCGACACGACTGTGACTTTCACAGACAACGGCCCCCCCGACACCCCCAACAACATCCAGGCCGCCATTTCCATGGGTGGCGTCGGTTCAGGTCTCGGCCATGTCGTGAAGAACGGTTCCTCTGCCTGGGTGCTTTCCGGCGGCAGTGCCTACACAGGCAACACCACGGTCAACGCGGGGTCCATCAAGCTTGCCTCCAATGCGAATACGGAGCTCCTGCCGGATAGCACGGCGCTGACTCTGGCAAACGCCATCGGCGTTTTCCTGGACGTGAACAACAGGCATGAGATCATCGGCTCCCTGGCTGGTGGTGGTGCCAGCGGTGGTAACGTCCTCATCGGCACGGGTGCTCTCAAAGTGGGCGGAAATGATGGCAGCACCACCTATGGGGGTGTCATCAGCGGTTCAGGCTATTTCACCAAGGAGGGAGACGGCACGCTCACCTTGACGGGAAACAACACCTTTGATGGTCTGGTGACTGTGGCAGACGGAGAACTGATCCTGGCCCGGAACGGCGGAACCTTGGCTGATGGTGCCTCGGTGCTCGTCGGAGGAAATGGCGGCAGATTGACGGTTTCGACCTCTGAGACGATCGGCCGTCTCACGACCCTGGCAAACAGCACGGTCACCATCGGTGCCGGATCCACACTGACAACCACGCACGCCATCGCCGGCGGCGTCGCGCGTGCCGGTCAGATCAATAGTGAAAACAGGCAGATGGTGGTCACGGGAGGCACCGGGGGCCTTGTTCCGGGAATGATCGTGACGACCGTGGATGGCGGCGTTGAGGTGCCGGCCCTCACCGTCATCACCAGCATCGTGAATGCCACCACGGTGCTGCTCAGCGCCCAGCCTGAGTTGCCACCCATGTCGCAGCTCACCAAAAACTTCGTCTTCAGCGGTGACATCCGGCTTGGAAATGTGGATGCGGACACTCGTTTGATGTTGATCCCCAATGGCACAGAAGGTCTGGTGACCGGCATGATGGTGGTGTCTTCGGATGGTAACTCCGATATCATTGCGGGCACCTACATTGTCCAGGTTCTCAGCCATAACCTTGTTCTCCTCAGCACCAACCCGACAGGCAGCACCGAGAAGAACTTCACCTTCTATGGAGCAGATAACATTTCCGGAGCCGTTGTGGGTTCGGGTAACTGGATCAAGAATGACATCGGAAACCTCGTCCTGAGTGGAAAAAATGATCTCACAGGCACCATGACCATCAATGGCGGCACCGTGATCGCCGGGGGGGTCAATACTGGCGGTCGTTACGTGATCCAGGACACCATCGGCAATCAGACTCACGTGGCTTTGGGAAATGCCACTCTGAATCTGGCTGCCAACGGCTTGAATCTGAGTCCTTTCGAGAGAATCGGCAGCCTGGAGGGAGCCAATGCCAACGCCTTGGTGAACCTCACCACCTTCAGCCCTACCGGGGTGCTTTCTCCTGCCGTGCTGGCGGTCGGTGGAAACAATGCCACCACCAGTTACACGGGCAGGATCCGCGGTAACGCGGCCTCATGGCTGGTCAAGGAGGGCACAGGAACTCTCACTTGGACCAGTGATGACGCCTCCGTCATGGACGGCACCATCCGCGTTGAAGCAGGTGAGCTGCGTGTCGGTGGAACACAGGGTCTTTCCCCGACCTCCAATATCGTGGTTTCCAATAATCCCAACGGTGCCAAGCTGGTGCTCAACACCACCAATTCCCTGGGTGAGGTCGTGGCCACTCTGACGGGTGGCGGTCGCGGAGCCACCCGGGCCTTCAGCTTTGCCCCGGCTATCAGTGCCACGGCAAACTTCAATGTGGCAGGCGCGGCGGGCGGATCCTTCCTGGTTGGCAACGGCGGTGAGGTGGAAATCGGCCCGCTTGGACTGACCCTCCTGAATACCTCCACCGGTGTGTTCAACTATGGGGGCAGCTTGACCGGCACAGGTTCCTTTGAAAAGCAGGGTAACAACGTCTTTGAACTGCGCGGCAATGCCACCTACACGGGCTCCACGACCACCCGTGCTGTGACCAGCAACTCCAACAGCGTGCTCCGCATCGGGGCTTATGGTGCCTCCTCAGGAGTTGGAACTCCCGCCGGTTCGGGTGGTTTTGGCTCTCTGCCCGCGACCACGAGCCTGAACATCGTCGCCGGTGGATCCGGTTTGGTGAATGCCAACGCTATCTTTGATCTGGCGGGTTCCACCCAGACTGTGGCCTCCCTCTCCTCACGCAACACCGCAGGCTCCCGAATCTTCACTTTCAATGGCGGAACACTGAACATTGAAAATCCAAACGGCACCGTGCCAAACGGTCTGTTCTCGGGAACTTTTGATGGTCTCGGCACCATCAATGTGAATGGCACCGAGCCCAGCGGCTGGGCCATCCGTGTGGAGCCGGCCATTCCGAGCCTTAACTCCAACAATTCTCACCGCGGCAGCTTCAACATCAATGCTGGCAAGGTTCTCCTGAACGACTCAAATGGCGCGTTGGGTGACACCGTGCATGTCAGCCTGGGATCCGCATCTGCCACCCTCCATGTGACCAACTCAGACACCGTGGGTTCGCTCTATGGCTCCGGCATCCTGACCCTCGATAGCTCGCAGAACCTCACCCTCACCTCAGCTCCCCGGGGCAGCATCAACACCGCCATCTGGTCCGGTTCTTCCAACGGCGCTGGTGGCCTGGTGCTTGCCAACCGTGCCAGCCTGCACGTCACTTCCAATCAGGGCTACACGGGCCGGACAACCGTCTCCGGAGCCTCCACCATGATTCTGGATTACAGCGGTCTCTCGGTGAACAACATCATTCCAGGCACCCTCCGCCTCGCGGGTGCCAACCTGTATCTGAAGGGCGGTGCCGCCAACACCACGGTGGACACCATCAGCTCCACCCAGATCGCCGCCGGCGTGAACAGCATTTCTTCCCTCGGCACCATGGGCGGAAACATCAACCTGGGCCTCATCACCCGTGAGTTGCAGGGAAGTCCTGGCGGCGTCCTCCAGGTGCACGGAAACTCCGCCTCCACCACAACGATCAATGACTTCACCCTCGGTATTCTTGGCGGCTTTGCCACCTATGGCTCTAATTCCGACATCACAACCTGGGCCGTCGGCAGCGGTTCTGGCAACCCTGCCCTGATCACCCCGCTGCTCGACAGCGCCTACGTGCCCGTGAACATGTCCAGTTCACCGACTCCTGGGATCAACGCGGACGTCAAAGGCGACTTTAATCTGAGCTCAAACACGGGTTCCCTCCGGTTCAACACGCCTCTGGCTTCCCCGAGCGTGCTGGTCGTGAACGTCTCCGGCCCCCCCAATGAAGTGAGAGTCATCGAGTCTGGCGGCATTCTCGTCACAAAAAATATGGGCGAAAGCCACATCCTGTTCAGCGGTAACCCTTCCATCACCGGTGGCGGCAACGGTTCTCTCGTCTCCAACGAACTGATCCTGCATCAGCACAATACCCGTGCCAGCCTCTTCCTTGACACCACCATCGTTGACAATCCGGCTGCGAACCTGGATTCCGACCTCAATCTGGTCAAGGCAGGCGGCGGCAAGGTCATCTTGATGAGGGATAACTCCTACACTGGAACCACCAACATCCTCGAAGGCGTGTTGCAGCTGGGTTCCAAGCAGTTCAGCACTTCCACCGGCAGCATCAGCGTCATCGGTAACATCAACAACAATGGCTGGCTGAGCCTGCAGCACACCAGCAACGCGGCTCCTTACAATTACCCCGAGATGAATGGCACCGGCTCCCTGCTGGTGGACTCTGACACCGTGCAGATCCTCGGGGGAGCGAACAGCAGCTTCACGGGCGGCACCTACATCGTGTCCGGTCGTGTCCAGGTGACCAGCACCACCGCAGCGGGTGGATCTGGCCTTGGATCCACTGCCGGTCTCACCTCCGTGGCTCCTGGCGGCCGTCTTGAACTCGGTGGTGCCACCATCAGGGAAACAGTCTATCTCCGTGGCGGCATCTTGGAGGCCATCGCAGGCGGCGGGACGGTGCTCAGTTCCACGCTTGTAGGTGCTAGCAGCTCCTTCATCTCCAGTTCCACCGGTGCCAACCTGACATTCAATGCACCTGTCCTAGCTCGTCCGGGCTCCACGCTCACGCTGAGTGGCACAGGTAACTTTGTCTTCAGCTCGGCCAGCAACGTGTTCAGCTCGCTGGTCGTCAACAGTCCGGTCTACGTGGGCGGGGCTAATGGCCTGGCAGGACTTGCAGGCTCTCTCGGTCACGGCCCCATTGTGAACAATGGTTCCATCAACCTGAACCTTGTGGACACCCATTTCAATCTTTCCAATCCCATCTCGGGTTCGGGCAGCCTCATCCAGACTCGTAACATCGTGCACGTCACGGGTGCGAACACCTACACAGGTCCAACAATCGTTGGTGGCACTGGCAATGCGGGAAATGGCGTGAACATCAACGCTGAAATGCGCGTCGGTGCGGACACTTACACCGGCCGCCTGGGTTCTGGGCCCATCACCCTCCAGTCTTCGACGGGAGGCAACTCCACACTGCGCTACCAGTCGCTGCGCAATCTCACCCTCACCAATGCCATCAACATCAACCCTTCAACGGACGGCACGAACCCCCGCAACGTCAACTTTATCCGCAATGGGCTGGCTTCGCTAAATCTGGCTGGCACTATCACGATTGGCAATACCGGCTCAGCTCCTGGCTCCCAGAGAGCGATCTTGCGAAACGAGGCAAACAACAAGATCACCCTCTCAGGGACGATTATCAACGGTGCCAGCAACCGTATGAACATCACTCCCATCAGTAACACCATCATTGAGTTTGCGGGGAGCGCCAGCAACACGTTCTGGGGTCGTATTCTGGGTACAAACGAAGCGGACAACACAACTGCCAGCTTCCTGTTCAACAACTCAGGCACCACCACTCTGAAGGGATTCAACAACTTCCTCAACATGGGTGGCACCAACCGCCTGAACAACATCTACATCCAGAAGGGCACTCTGGTCGTGGATCACACCTTTGATTCGGACCCGGACTTGGCTGCCAACCCCACCCAGATCCCCAACGGCATCAATGACGACGCCGACTTGTATCTGCTCAGAGGGGCGACCATCCGCTTCAATCAGACTGAGACCGTGGGGCTTTTCTACACCCAGACCGGTTCGAATATCGAGGTGCCCACAGGCGTGCAGCTGACCATTGATGACAACGCCAACCATGTGATCAACGGTGGCATTTCCGGAGACGGCACCGTGGCATTCACTGCCGTTGGTGGTGCCGCCTGGTATGGCCTCTTCGGCTCCAGCTCCTACACGAACAGCGCCATCATCGGCAGCAACAGCCAGATCGTCACCGTTCGCGTGTCAGACTTGGCTGGCAATGGCGGCCTCGGTCAGTCTGACACCATCAATCTGGGTGTCTCAGGCATCATTGGCACAGCTCCTCAGGAAGCTCGTCTGGAGTTCGTCAGCCGGGATCGAAGCTTCCCGGTGCATGCCACCGACCGCACGATCAATCTCTCCGCCAGTGGCGCCGTTCAGACCGCCAACGTCAGCCAGGCTGCGGCAGGATCGCAGGACTTCATCAAGCTGGCGAACGTGGGTAATTTGGAGATCGGGATGGAAATCTTCGGCCCGAACATCGCCGAAGGCACCACCATCACGGGTATCAACACCAATACCAATGAAATCACCCTCTCTTTGAACACCACAGGACAGCTCTTTGTTGGCAATGAGCTCACCTTTGAAGATGTCAGCCAGGCGGCCACAATCCGTATCGGCACCAATGGCGTCGTTCCTCTCGTCCTGAACGGAGACATCAACAACGTCAGCCTTGGCAACAAAGTCCTGATGCTCCACGGTCAGAACACCGGTGGCAATGTCATTAACGGCGAAATCAAACAGGGCAGGGGTGAAATCAGCCTGACGATCAACCCGAACGTGGGGAACAACGACCAGTATGGCCTCAGTTACTGGAAGCTGACCAACGAAGATAACGACTTTTCCGGTCGCGTGACGGTGAACCTCGGCACGCTGGAGCTTCTTGGAGACCTCGGCAGCGGCAATTCAACCACCGGCATTCTGGGGAATCTCACCGTCGGTCGTATCATCGACATGGGCACCACCACGTTTGACGGGCGTCGTTATGACCTCGCCGGGAATGGCGACCAAATCGGTGGCGGTGTTCTCTCCAACCGCGGCACCCTGGTCTTCAATGACGTCGGCAGCGGCACCTTCACCCTTGGCAGCAACGTGACCTTTAACCGCAGCTATACGGGTAGTGACGGCAGTGGTGCCATCATAAACGAAGGTTCCAAGGTGGTGGTCATTAACGGTGCTTTCCAGGCCCAGGGCTACAATGCTGATGGCACACTGAACCCCAACCCCAACCCCGGCATCGCCAATACCCACACCTGGGTCTTCGGTGGTAGCAATACGGGAGACAATACCGTCAATGGTGCCATCAACAACGCAACCACCGGGGGTGGTGTGGCCGCTGTCCTAAAAGAAGGCGCGGGCAAGTGGATCCTCAACAGCACCAGCAACAGCATGAATGGGTCCATCACCGTGGCCCGTGGCTGGCTTGAGTTTGCCGGCGGCTCCTCCATTGGCGATGACGCCACGGTGAACGTTTCCAATGCTGGGTCTGATGGCAGCTCGGAAGGTGCGGCCACCCTCCGCATCCGCAGCAGTGAAACCATTGGCGGCCTTGCTGGCACCATCGGTTCCAAGGCCATCTTGGACGCCGGTATTCTGACCGTGAGAAACGCCAATCAGACTTTCGCCGGCATCATCAGCGGCGGCGGCGGCATCACCCGCACGAACAACGATGCCAATGCCCGTATCTCCACCTTCACCAATCGCAACACCTACACAGGACCCACCAGCATCCTCACGGGCAGCTCCAGCCAGGTCAACCGCATCTCCGTTTACTCCCTGGCAAACGGCGGATCTGCGAGTGGCATCGGCGCGGCCTCCATCGATGCTTCAAATCTCGTCATCAACACAGGCACGAACGGTGGTCTGGAATACCTCGGCTTGTCTGATAGTTCCACGGACCGCCTTCTGACCATTGGCACCACCACGTCCGCTTCCACCTCCGTGGCCGCCGCCGCTATTTTTGCGAACGGCCCCGCTCAGGGCGGTAATTCACCTGCGGTCAAGTTCACTGGCACCGGCCCCATCGCCTTCACCACCTCCAATGCCAACGCCAGACTCGCCCTGCGCGGCACCAGCACGGCGAACAATGCCTTCAACCCCCAGATCACGGACAACGGCACTGGTGTTGTGAGTGTGACCAAATTTGAAGCAGGTAACTGGGAACTCGGTGGTGATAACACCTTCACCGGATCGGTGAACATCCTCTCAGGCTCCAACAACAACACCAGTTCTGCGAACGGTGGCGGGGCTCTCATCGTGACTCACAACAATGCTTTGGGCACTGCTGCTGGTGGTGTGAACATTGGTATTTTTTCCAGCAACGGTTCCACCACCAATGCCTCCGGCAGTTTCACGGGCTCCGGCACAGGTCTCATGCTACGTGGCGGCCGCACCATTACGGGAGAATTGCTGACGAATACTTTGACCGACGCAAATTTCACGGCGGACTCCGGAGTCAATGTTTGGACGGGTGGTGTGGCAATGAGTGGCACCAATCTCAACTTCCGCATCGGAGCTTCCTCCGGGGCCAGTCTTGAAATCAGTGGTGCCATCACCGGGTCAGCTGGCACATCCCGTCTGATCCTCGCTGACACTGGCACTAAGATTTTGAGCGGTACCAATACCTACACTGGCATCACCTCCGCTGCAGGTGGCGTCGTGAAGTTGGAATATGGCACCAACAATACCTCCAAACTTGCGGACGCTTCCGCCTTCCAAATGGGCTGGGAAGGCTCGGGGATCATCCAGCTTCTTGGCACGGATTCTGAAGCCTCCAGCCAAGCCTACTTTGCCGGCATGACGGGAGCGAACATCCTGCTGTCCGGGGGATCGCACACGGAAGTTGTTTCCTCCACCACCATTAACGTGGGGGCCAGCTATCTGAGCCGGTCAACATCGCCAGCCAGCACGGCGGTACTGCGTATGAACGGCATCACCCGAAATGCGGGTAGTTCGCTGGACTTGGACATCGCTGGCATTGCGGATACGGACACTGCCAATAGCAACGGCATTGTCGGTGGCGGTGGCATCACTGTCGGTCGCACCAACTGGGCCACCAGCATCACTGGCACTGCCGCTGATACCGCCATCACTGCCCTCGCCACTTACAACAACGACACGTACGCCGCTGCTAACAACGTCGATGTCGTTGGCTTCACCGCCGTCAATGCGGCCACCGCCGCCAACACCCTGAGGTTCAATCAGGGCACGGGAGGCACCCTGAGCGTCAATGCCATCCTTGGCTTGACCACAGGCGGCTTGCTCATGACCCCGGCCTCTGGAAATGTCATCATCTCTGGGACGGGCACTCTCCGCAACAACGGCACCGGTGCCGAGGCTTTGATCGTCCATCAGCACAGCACCAACGCTTTGCAGATTGACACCATCATCGCAAACAACGGCAGCACAGCCGGGGGCATTACCAAGGTGGGGGCTGGCAAGCTTTTCCTGAATGCGGTCAATACCTTCACAGGCACCGTGAACCTTCACCAGGGTGAGATCCAGGTGGGTGGCACCATCGCCGCTCCAGGCGTAGCCACCAACGCCAACCTCTCCACGGGTGCGGTGGCGCTCAATATCAGCGAAGGCGCAGTCCTGCGCTTCGTTTCCAATAGCACGGCCATCCAGGATCTGGGCACACTCCAGGGAGCAGGCAGCATCATCTTGGACGCGGGCAATACGCAGACTGTCCTCTTCGACAACCAGTCCGACAACTTCATCGGTGAGATTATCGTGAACGGCGGTAAGATCCGTGTGGGCGGCGTAAATATTGCCACCATTCTCGGCAGGCTGCAGGGTGCCACCACGATCGGTAATACTGGCATCATGGAATTGTTTGGTGCCACGACCAATACCTCCGGCACGATCACACCGATGCAGGAATATATGATCTTTAAACAGGGAAGCACTCTGTCAGCAGTGGCCAATGGCGCGACCAACACCCTGCTCACCATGAGTGGCAGAATGACCTTGGAAAACACCACTTCCGCAGGCCTCACCATTGACTTGGCTGCCGCCCAGCAGGTGACTTGGTCTGGTTATGTTCACGGTCAAAATGGCTTTACCAAGACGGGTAATGGCATCCTGACCCTCAGTGGCAACAATTTCACAGGTGCCCTCGATGGCCAGACCGGAGCTAGCAAAGATGCCACTCTTCGAGGCCAGATCCAGGTTAACCGGGGTGTCCTGCGTCTCGGTAATGCCCGTGCTCTGGGTGCCACAGGCGTCGGTAACGAAGTCATCGTGAGCGGCAGTGGCTCTGTGGACCTTCGTGGCCAGGCTCTGAACTATGGTGATGATGCCTCCAGCATGCGCAAGATCTTCCAGATCAGTGGCGCTGGTTCCATTGCAGGCACGACGGGTGTGGGCTCCCCTGCCAATACCATCGCCATCGGCGCGATCACCAACACCAGCGGCACCGGTCAGTTTTCCCATCTGGTCATGGGTGGACACGCCAGCTTGAGCGCCGGCGGCTTCATGAATGGTGCCCGCCTCGACCTAAACGGCTACGACATCAATCCAAACAACGGTTCCTCGCTGGATGGCAACTTCACCCGCATCGCCCCTACCATTGATGGTGGAAACTTTGATCTCACCATCGCCAGCAGCCGCACCGGTGACGCCGTCACTCTCCACCAGCCGGTCTTCTCCAGCTCGCTGCGCAAGATCTATGTGAATGAAGGCATCCTGCGCCTTGAAATGGATACTCCCATCACCGGCAGCGGCCTGTGGGGTGGTATCAGCAGCGCAAACGTCACCGATGGTATCGAAATCGGCTACTCCGGACCCAGCCTCGGCGATCAGACGGACATCTTTGACGGTGTGGGTCCAAACGTCGGTGCTCGTCTCAACTTGTTCCGCAACTGGGACGTCCACCACACCGTGAACATCACCATGAACGGCGTGAAAGCGGCAACGAACGGGGGAGTGAACTACATCGACACCGGCACCGATACCATCCCAAGCCCCCGCACCTATCTGGACGGCACCTTGACCTTGACGGGTGATGCCATGCGCAACGTCATTCATAACGATTCCGCCACGACCAGCAACAGCGTCACCGCAGAGTCCAACCTCACCGGTGACCTTCAGACCAAGCTGATCATCGGCGGCCAGATCGTCGGTTCCGGTGGTTTCACCAAGACAGGCGCCCGCGAACTTCGTCTGACGAACAACAACACCTTCGCCGGCGAATTGAACGTCCTGCGTTTCGGTCAGTCGGCCGTCGCCTGGCAGAGCAATACGGTGGTGGTCAACGGCGTGTCCTACAACACCTACGGTGATGCCGAGGGATGGATGGAATATGGCCTGACCCTCGCGGGTGCCAATGGCACCGTGGCGGGCACCTCGGCCATCAATCTTCAGCGCCGCGGCATGATCACCCTGGACAACACCAACCGCTTCACGGTTGCAGCCTCAGGTGTGGCAGGCGGTAACAACAACAACCGCATCAATGACGCCGCCAGCATCAACTTCGACCACGGCTGGCTGCGCATCCACGGCGGTACCGACGCCAACTCTGAGTCGCTCGCCACCGTTGGCGGCGCGGCCATGAACGTCAATTCCGGCACTAACATGCTGGATCTCTGGCCCACGGACGGTGCCCACCAGGCCATGACGCTGACCATTGGCCTGCTGAATCGCAGCGCGGGCGGCATCCTCCGCATCCGTGACCTTGACGCCACCTCCAACTTTGGCGGCAGCAACATGATTTCAGGCACGGACAGCGTCCGGGTGTTGATTGGCAATAACGGCACCAATCTGCTCCAGTATGGTTCAAACGCTTCGGCCACCAGCCGTTCCATCGTCGCTGGCGTCTTCGGCGGCATCATCCCTCACGGGTATCTGGAAGACCTGCGTGAGATTGGTTATAACAACGCCAACGTTTCCGATCTCTTCAATCAGAGCCGTAACCTGCAGTTCCTGACTGGCAGCCACTTCATGACCATGGATGGTGGTTACCTTCGTCCCCTGGATGACTCGGAATACTTCAGCCCGGCGGATGGCATCCTTGATCTCACCAGCGGCGTGGGTCAGAACGTCAACCTCACGGACATCACCACCGTGATGCGTCAGAACATGACGATCAATTCCCTGCGCTTTGGTCCGCTGTCTGACAGCCTGGGCAATTCGTCCACCGTCAACAACGGTACGACCCTCACGACCTACAGTGACACGTTCACCAATACCCTCATCGTGGATGGCACGCTGAAGATCAACTCCGGCATGATCAGCAGCGCCTTCTTCCGCACGGGTAACAGCACAGCGGGTAACGCTGGCAACCAGCTCGATACCTTGATCACGGGCGGCACGCTCGACTTCGGCACGGCTGAGGGCATCCTGAACAACCAGAACGGTTTCATCCGCTTCACGGACGGCACCATTCAGACCGGTAACCTTCAGGTCCGCTCGGATATCGTCGGCAGCGGTGGCCTGACCAAGACTGGCTTCGCCCAGGTGGTGCTGGATGGTTATAACACCTACACGGGCGTGACCACCATCTCTGAAGGCACCTTGCTGGTTCGCAATGGCGTCTCCAGCTTGGGTGCTGGCGGTGCGGCCAACTTTATCAAGGTGGAAGGACAGGGCTCGCTGAATGCCAACAACGGTATCACCATCGGTGCTCCAGGCGCGCCGAAAAACATCCTGGTGGGCATTCTCCAGGGGAACCAGACCGTTCTGAGCAGCAGCGGTGACACTACCAATTTCTATGGCGATATCGTCATCGATAACGTGGATGCCGCCGGCCAGACCCTCTTCACACCGCAGCTGGTGACAGCAGGGAACTCCACCCTGATCGTCAATGGCAACATCTATGCCGGTCGAATCCTGCCGAACGGCTCCATCGCAGCTCCATCGGCGATCGTCAGTGACGTTCAGTCCATCGATTCCCGCGTCTTGAGCACCGCTGGCTCCGGGGCTGGCTACCTGTTCCTGCGCGGCCAGATCGCGGATCGCGGCACCGGTGGCGTGCTTTCGCCTGTGGACAACATCGTTTCCACGCTGCCGACGAACTCCGAAATCCCTCGCGGCACTGCTGGTCTCACCAAGGTCACCAATGAGAACGAAGTCCTGCGCTTCAGTGTGGACACTGACCAGCTGAACGTCTTCATGGAGCGCCAGTATAACTCGGCTGGCCGCCTCCTCCTGAACAACGGCATCCTGCTCGCCACCTATGATCCAAACGCTCCTGGCAATGACGGTTCCGGCTTCTGGACCGCCGCCGCCCTGAGCAAGATCGCCAACGGTGATTCGAATGGTGTTTTTGATAACAGCAGCCTGAGTAACAACGGTAACACCACGCAGCATGGCTTTGCCCTGGGTGGGGGAACAACCATGTTGTTCATGACCCAGCCCGGCCAGCATTTCAACATGACCAGCTGGCGCGTGGGCTCGGGGGGCACCTCCTGGGTCGGTGGTCTGAATGATAGCGGCACCGTCACCTTCGGTACGGGCAATGGCTCGCTCAGCCTCGACAAAGGTGTCCGCTTCTACTCGATGGCCGGCGGCAATGTGGATCTCAACATGCGTCTGAACGGTGCCCAGGGCGTCCAGAAGATTGGACGCGGCACCCTGACGCTGATGAACACCAACCTCAACAGCGCCAGTGACACCCAATCCTTTGAACTGGGCGGTGGCACGGTCATCCTCGATCTCAATGGGTTGAACAACCAACGTTTCGGTAATGCGGGTAACTTCACCTTCCGTGGCGGCAAGTTCCTGGTGAATAGCAGCGCCACGGCGGCCTCAGCCGTCAACTATTCCCAGGACAATAATGTCGGTCGTGTCGTTTCCTTTGCCCTCGGTGGCACTGAAATCGTCGCAGAGCCACGCAGCCGGGGCATGTTGACCATGGTCATCGGCAACGCCAATGCCAACAACACTACCTCCACTCTTAACCGCACCACGGGTGCTACGGCGAACTTGGTGGAAAGCCAGGTGACCGCAGGTCTGGCTATTCTCGCCTTGAACTTTAACGCCAGTTCCACCGTCATTGTCCGTGACCGTGTCATCCCATGGGCGACTTATAGCAATGCATCTCGCACGGCTGTGGACTTCGCTACTGTGTCGAACAACTCCACGCGCACGGTGTCGGCGGCCCTCAGCTTCACAGGCGTGGTCAATCCGAACTCCAACACGGTTACCTCCGTGAACAACATGGCAGGCCTCTACATTGGCATGACCGTCACCAGCACCACCGGTGTCCTTGCCGGAACCACTGCGATCAGCGGCATCTCTGGTAACACTCTTACCCTTTCGGGCAATACCTCAGGCACAGTCGGAGCAGGCTCCACCCAGACCTTCTCGGTGGGACCCATCACCCAGGCCAACGACGTCATGGCTTATGCCCGACCTACCGATGCCTACCAGAACAATGTGGCTTCGTGGGGCGCTGGTCTCGACATCTCGGAAAACGGCGGCAGTGGCTTCACTGGAGCTCTGGGCAGCGGCCTCGCGCTCAACACCCTGCGCTTCGACACCCTGGCTGAAGGTTTCCTTGACCTCGGCGGCAAGGCCCTTGCCCTCATGGGCGGTGACCTCGGTGGTGCCATCATGGTCAGCTCGAACACGGGCGCTTCCAACAAGACCATCTCCAATGGCGTCATCAACATCTTCGAGCCTACCTCCAACAGGAATCAGAATTCGGCGATCAGCGCCGATCTCGTCAGCGCCAGCAACAACCTCCTCAACGTGCAGCCTGCCACGGTCCTCGCCACCCTGCAGCCCGGCATGATTGTGACGGGAGATGGCATCCCTGTGGGCACCACCGTGACCCGCATCAATAGCACCACGGTGTCGCTCAGCAATCCTGTGACGCTCACCACCAACGGCGCCACCCTGAGCATTTACCGCTTCATCGGTAATACCACCCTCAATGGCACGGACGTGACCAGCATGCCTACCACGGTGGGTGTCGAGGTCGGTCTGCCTGTGGCTGGCGTCAACAATGTCACCTCCGTCGTGGTGACCAACCGTGGTTCCAACTTCACGGGCGTGCCTGCCGTCACCATCACCGGAGGCGGCACACCCACCACTACCGCCAGCGGTGTGGCTTCCCTGGGGGTCTCGGCCGCCAGCTTCAGTCTGAACAGCGGCACCACCATTTACGCCACCGCACCCACGGTGACCATCACCGGCGGTGGTGGCACGGGAGCCACGGCCACAGCCACTCTGACCAATGGCCTCGTCACCGCCATTAACGTCACCAACCCAGGTCGTAACTTCAGCACGGCTCCGAGCCTCGCCTTCACGGGCGGCGTCATCCAGATCGCCGGTTCGAATCCGACCGCCACTGGCAACGCCAATCGCTTTGTGATCGCTGACGTCACCGTCACGGCTTCCGGCAGCGGCTTCAGCAGCGAGCCTACTGTCTCCTTCGCTGGCGGTGGTGGCAGCGGCGCGGTGGCCCGGGCTGTCGTGCCGGCCCTCTACGTGCCAGCGGGCACCTTTGTCACCCGCGTGGCTTCCAATCTTGTCGTGCTTTCCAAGCCGCTGCCCTTCGGTGCCACGGGCGTGCCGCTGCTCTTCAGCGCAGCCTCTCCTGACTTCAACCTGGGTTACAACCTCTCCTTCTCGGCCACCACGACCAGCGGCAACCGCACGCTCACCAACGTCACCAACACGGCGGGTCTGACGGTGGGCATGCCGATCTCCGGCACCGGCATCGCCGCTGGCACGACCATCCAGGGCATCACCCCCAATGCCAACCCTGCCAATGCCTCCGTCTTGATGAGCAACACGGCGACGGCTTCGGGCACCAACATCACCATCACCGCTTACCGCATGCTTGGTTTCGCCAATGGTGATGCTGGGGATCCAGCCGACAAGGTGATCAGCGGCATGCCGACCACCTACGGCATCCTGCCTGGCATGAACGTCCGCGGCATCCAGAACGTGACGGCGGTCAAGGTCACCAATGGCGGCACTGGTTATACTTCCGCTCCCTCGGTGAGCATCACGGGCGGTGGCAGCACCACTGGTGCCACGGCCACGGCCACGGTCTCAGGAGGTGTGGTCACGGCCATCACGGTGACTGCCTCCGGCGCTGGCTTTACCACAGAGCCCACGGTGACTCTCTCTGGCGGCGCTGGCACAGGTGCCACGGCGAAAGCCGTCGTTCCTTTTGCGATGATCCCGGCTGGCACCACGGTGACTGCGGTGACTGCCACGTCCCTCACTCTGTCGAGCAAGACGACCTTCACCACCACCGACCGCATGCCCATCCAGGTCGGCACGAACGAGTTGATCGTCCATCAGTATGGCCAGGGCTATCTGAACATTGACACCTCCATCATGGGTGACGGTGACCTGACGATCGCTGGTCCTTCCACGACCAATGTCAATGAATTCAACACCACTGGCACCGTCCGCCTGAATGCCACCAACACCTACACGGGCCGCACCTTCGTCAACGGTGCTGTCCTTGAGACCAATTCGGTGAACGCTCTGGGCGCCACACCGACATCGGTGAACAACTCCATCCTGACCCTGAATGGCGGCACCTTCCGCTGGACCGGCGGCGTGGCCTCTCTCGGCACTCGTGGCATCACCCTGCAGGGCAGCGGTGGTGTGATCGAAGTCGCCAACCAGGAAGGCAACCTGGTCATCGGTTCCGGTGTCAGCGGCACGCAGGCTCAGATCGTTTCTGAAGACATCTTCCGCGGTGACCTGGTGAAGACCGGTCCTGGCGCGCTGACCTTCATGGGCAGCGGCACCGGGCACAACAGCGGCTTCCAGGGTCTGCTGGACATCCGTGAGGGTTCCCTCATCATCATGCTGGACGTGGGTAACACCGCAGTCGGCACCACCTCCATCCTCGGCACCAACCGCTCCTGGGCTGACGGCACCATCTTCCGTCAGGGAACGAACGCCCAGTTCTTCCTGGGCAATGGTGACAACTCCGGCAACTGGAACATCGAGGAGTTCATCACCTTCGAAGGCAACAACACCTTCACCTACAGTGGTCTGCTGGATGTCGCCGCCAACATCTCGGGCGCCCTCGATGGCCAGCCAAACCTCGGCAACCGTCGTCCGCTGAACATCAACGGTGTCACGAAGATTGATGGCACCGTGACCTTCGACATCGGCACGCTGAGCATCGCCAACTCGCCGCTTCTTCCGACCGTTAACGAAGGCTCGGCCAGCATCGTCAGGCTCGGCAACTCCTCCGGTTACATCACTGGCAACGGTGACATCGTCAAAGACGGCCTTGGCCAGCTTGAGTTCCGCACCAACAGCCCCGATTGGACGGGTAACCTGATCATCAAACAGGGCACTGTTTATGCCAACAACCAGGCTGACGTGCTCGGCAAAGGCTATGCCAGCGGCAAGACCATCACCCTGGGTGATGCCGAGCGCGGTGGTGTCGCCCAGCTCATCCTGAACAATCCTGATGGCGTCCAGAACTGGGTCCTGGGCATTGAGCACGACATCAATGTCGTCTACAACCCCACTCAGACGAAGCGCCTCGGTGTGGACAACACCTCCAACGGCAGCCGGACCAATTACAACGGTGACATCACCCTGAATGACAACCTCATCCTCATTGTGCAGGATGGCGGTATCTCCAACGGCGGTGAGCAGACCATGGTCAACTTCAACGGCAGCTTCAAGGACGGTGCCACCACCAGCGGTAACATGACCATCATGGTCAGTGACTCCTCTGGCACCACTCAGGGCGGCGCCAATGACAACGTCAACGGTCGCATGACCGGCTACACCATCTTCAATGGAGACAACAGCCTGTGGACGGGGGACATCACCGTCAGCAACAACACCTCCAATGACTATGACAAGACTGCCGTCCTCCGTCTCGGTCACAACTCCGCCCTCACGGCTGCCAATGACGTCACGCTGGGCTTCAACTCCATGCTTCAGGTCGGCGGTAAAAATGTGACCATCGGCGGACTCGCCACCACCGGCGGCACCGGCTCCTTCTATGGTGACGCAGGCACTCTGAACGCCAGCAGCGGCAGCACAGAGATCATCGAAAACGCCGCCGCCACCCCTGGTGTCCTCACCATCACCCAGACCACTCCGTCCACATCGGAGACCCTGTGGGATGCAAAAATCCGTGACGGTGTGCTGAACAGCCGCTTCTTCGCTCCAGGCACCAACACACACCTGCTGGGGGCTTCCCTGAGCGTCGTCAAGGCGGGCTCCGGCTGGGGCACGCTGACCCTCGACAACGACTACACCGGCACCACCACGGTGAACGGAGGCATCCTCCAAGTGGGTCTGAATGGCGTGGGTGACACCGGCGCCATCAATGCCCTGGGCACCACCGTCAACAATGGCGGCACCCTGGCTGGCACCGGCTGGGTCATGGGCGGCGGTGCCCTCACCGCCCTCCGCCTCAACGCTGGCGGCACCATTTCTCCTGGTGACCTCGCTGGCCGTGAGATCGGCACCATCAACATCAGCGGCAACGCCATCTTCCAGGCCGGCTCGGAAGCTCTCCTGCAGGTCAAGCTGCCCACCTACAATGCCCCAGGCGCTGTGGACGCCAGCGATGCCAGCTATGTCGAGTGGATCACCAACCTTGCCTCGGATGAGTTCGCCACTGCCCTGCGTGACCTCGTCACCACCCAGCAGCATGACATGATCAACGTGGTGAGCACCAACGGTGGCGGCACCATCACCCTCCAGGATGATGCCCACATCACCCTCATCAATGAAGGTTACACTCCCAAAGCCGGTGACATCTTCCATTTGATCAAGGCTGGCTCCACCGGCACCAACGGCATCATCGGCAACCTGGATGTCGGTAGCAGCTTCCTGCGCACGGGTGGGGAAACGGGAACAGACCTGAACCTCTTTGAACTGGGCGGTAACTTCCGCTGGGACACCAGCCTGCTGAACTCCCTCGGTATCCTGGTGGTCGTCACCCTGAACGGCACCAGCGCAGGTTCCCCTCCGCAGATCCTCGTCGGCCCGACTCGCACACCTGCTGACGGCATCATTCAACCTGGCCACACCTTCGAAATCTTCGTCAAGGCAGACTCCAGCAGCCCTCAGCCGATTTCCTTCACCCTGATCAACAACGGCACTCCAGTGGCCGCTTCTGACATTGTGTCCGTGGAAATGACTCCTCCTGATGGCATCCCAGTCGGCACGAACGGTGTCACGATTAAGTACGTCGTCACCGCCAGCACCAACACCGAAGGTAACTTCTCCGTTCGTGCGCAGAACGTCTTTGGTGCCCAGACCTCTGGCACTGTCTTCGTGGGTGTGGCTGATGATCCGGTCGTTGCGGTGCAGCCCGAAAGCCAGATCGTCAAACCAAGCCTGCCTGGCCAGCCCACCACCGTCGTCTTCAACAGCGAAGTCAGCGGCCCTGGCCCCTACACCGCAGTCTGGAGCAAGCGTGTGAACAGTGTGGATACTCCGGTTTTCACCGAAAACGCCGCGCCGCATGGCGAGATCTCCAATCGCTTCACCAGCTCGTTCACCATCAACGGCGTCACCGAGGCCGACCAGGGAACCTACTTCGTCACCTTCACCTCCACCGTGGTCAACACTCTCACTGATTCCAGCGATACGGCCACGCTGACCGTGCTCGATGCCCTCACGAACGTGGTGGCCACCCGCACTCGCGACCCAGAAGCCACCTATCAGGGAGAGACATTGACCTTCAATGTCACCTACAGTGGCGAGCCAGTCTTCGATAGCACACACGATCCGAAAGGCATCCAGTGGTACAAGAATGGCTTGCCGATCGCGGGCCAGAACGCCGCCACGATGGTCATCGTCAACGGCGCTGCGACCGCTACTCCTGATGTCTACTTCGCCCGCCTCACGAATGCTGTGCATACCGTGGACAGCAATGCCCTCTCGGTTCCTGTTCTTGATGCGGCCCCGAGGCAGAATCCTAACGTGCCGAGCACGGTGGCCAGCAAGACCATCCTTGCTGGTCAGCCCTTCAGCATGACGGTCAACGCCATCGGTCGTCCGACCCTCCGCTACCAGTGGAAGAAGAACGGCACTGCCATCCCGGGCGCCACCCTCCCAACCTATAGCCCGAACCCGCTGACTGTGGCCAATGGCGGCAGTTACAATGTGGAGGTGACAAACACCACCACCACCAAGTTCACCCTTCCTGCCACCACGGGGACGTTTGCTGAAGTCGTTGTTGTGGACAACGCCACACGCGTGGTGCCAGTGCTCGGTCCAGTCGGAACCAAGCCAGGCGCCACCTTCTCCCTGGCCGCCAGCGTCGGCCGCGGACCCAAGACTGTGGTGTCCTACCAGTGGTATAAGCGCGTCATCACGGAGGTCGTGATGGATCCTAATCCTGAAGAAACAGGAGATGAGTACACGGTGGAACAGATTGATGACACACCGCTGGCCAATGGCGGCCGCATCTCCGGTGCCACCTACACAGGCACCGCTGCCAACGTGCTCAAGATCACCGGTGCGCTCCCCACGGATGATGGCCTCTACGTTTGCGACATCAACGGTCCGGACCTTGTCAAGGTCAGGGGCTCCACCTACGACGTCCAGGTTTACAACACCGCTCCGATCAACAACACTCCGACTCCTCTGAAGCCCGGCATCATTGGCGGTTACTATCAGGACAGGGTGATTGCCAATGTAATCGGCCCAGATCCGGATGACGACGGTGACGACCTTGATGAGGCGGGCGCTCGTCTCCGCGCTCCCGTGACCTATGCTGCCCTCAAGCTGCCTCCTGGCGTGGTCATCGACAAGAACACCGGCATCATCAGTGGTTATCCAACCAAGACGGGTGACTTCCTCGTCGAGACCACCATCACGAACGGCAAAGGCACCTCCAACAAGAAGGTCTCCCTCATCAAGATCTTCGCTCTGCCGAACGGCATTGCTGGCACCTTTGCCGGCCCGGTCGCTCGCAGCGAAAGCCTGAACGGCAATCTGGGTGGCCGCTATGAAATGACGGTGACCGCTCTGGGCGCCATCTCCGGCAAGCTTACCCTGGGCAGTCTGGCCGCCAAATCCTTCAAGGGTAACTTCGTCATCAACCAGAATGCCAGCGGTCAGGTGGTGGGTTCACCCACGGCCACGATCAAGATTCCGGCCACGAAGACGGAGCCTGAGTTCACCATCACCTTCACCCTCAGCATCGGTGCTGTCACACCAGCCACTCCGCCAGCTCTGACGCCTCCGCCTGCGGTCTATCTCACCAACGCCACCATTGGCGATGGCAACAACACCGTGGCCTTCACCGCCTGGCGTAACAACTGGGCCGCCAAGGCTGTGGCCAACTCCGCCGCAGTGCCTAGCGCCTACCTGGGCGTGGTAGCGGGCAAGCTGGCGCCTGCCGTCTACAACATCGGCATGTTGCTGCCAGACAACAGTCAGCTGCTCGGCTCCAAAAACGTGCCGCAGGGCGCGGGTTATGCCTCCATCACCGTGGCTCTCGCCGGCACCTATGCCGTGGCAGGCTTCACCACGGATGGCGAGAAGATCACCTGCAGCAGCTTCGTCGGTCCGGACGGTCAGATGTTCGTCTTCCAGACGCTCTATACCACCGCGATCAAGGGTTCCCTCCTGAGTGATGATTCCACCACACCAGCCATCGAAACCCTGCAGATCGACACCCGTGGCACCGTGGCCATGACGGAAGCCGACGCGGCAGACAACGATGTAACCGGCACCATCTCCCAGGTTCGTCCGCCTAACCCTGCTGCGGCCACCGTAGCACGCGTCTACCGCTCCGGCTTCGGCACCACACTGGTGTCCCCAGGTGTGCCTGCCTCCGCTGTCACAACTCCGGTTAATCTGCGTGTGGTGGGCGGTCGCTACATCGCGCCTCCAACCACGGTCGGTGCCACGACCGTCCTCCTGGGAGTCGCTCCTGCAGCCACCACCACCACCTACAATGCTGAACTGGCCTTCTCTGAGGAAGCTGATGACACCCCGGTCGCCACCAGTGACAATCCGAGCATCATGGTCAGCATCGGAGCGAAGAGCGCCATCACCGTGCCGAAGAAAGTCGGCGCAGTGAATCCTGCGAACACCGCTCTGAAGGCCACTCCGACCACGGGCGCCTTCAGCGGCACCTTCGCCCTGGATGACCCGAACCCAGTGATCGGCGGGAAGCCGGATCCGGTGAAACGTGCGGTGACTTACCAGGGCTTGGTCGTCCGTGCCCGCAATGATGATGACACCACCACGACCTATGGTGCCGGCTACTTCCTGATTGACCAGCTGCCAACTCCGACGACGGACACCAAAAATGCGCCTCGCCTGTCGGGTCTGGTCATCCTGAAGCCCACGGGCGTGGAAGCTCCGTAAGCTTCAGCCGCCTCAGCCACTCCAGCGCCGGTCTGCTGTAAAAAGCAGACCGGCGTTTTTCTTGGAGTTGTCAGCGCCCGGCTGACTCGCTAGTCTCCATCCCCGCGGGCATGAAGCGCGCGGCTTCTTCCCCGCTTTTTTCGCATGTTCTCCCTACCGGTGGTCAAAGTCGGTTCCGTCCTTGTGGATGGCTCCGAGCCTCTTTTTATTCTCGGCCCCTGCGTCATTGAGAGTGAGGAGTTCATCTGGGATGTCGCAGAGCGGCTCGGTGCCCTGGCTCACAGCCTCCGGCTGAAGTGGATCTTCAAGGCCTCCTATGACAAGGCCAACCGCAGCGCCGGCAGTTCTTTCCGCGGCGTCGGCGTGCAAAAGGGCTGTGAGATCCTCCAGAGCATCGGCCAGAAGCTCGGCGTCCCCGTGACCACGGACGTCCATACGGAAGAGGAGATCAAGATCGCAGCCGACTACATCGACCTCCTGCAGATCCCCGCCTTCCTCTGCCGCCAGACAGATCTCATCCTCGCCGCAGGTCAGACTGGTCGCGCCGTGAATGTCAAAAAAGGCCAGTTCATGGCTCCGTGGGACGTGAAGAACATCGCTGAAAAGCTCCAGTCCGTGCGCTGTGAGAACTTCCTCATGACCGAGCGCGGCACCACCTTCGGCTACCAGAATCTCGTCGCGGACATGCGCTCCCTCTACTGGATGCGTGAGCTCGGTTACCGCGCCATCTTTGATGCCACCCATTCCGTCCAGCGCCCCGGCGGTCTCGGCACCGCCACAGGTGGTGATGGCAAGCTCGCCCCCGTGCTCGCCCGCTCCGCCATCGCCGCAGGTTGTGATGGGGTGTTCATGGAGACGCACCCGAACCCGGCCAAAGCGCTTTCGGACGGCCCCAATCAAATTCCTCTTTCTGAACTCGCCCAAGTGCTGGGCCAGCTTCGTAAGATCCATGCAGTCGTGCAGGAAGGTCAGTGAGCCCGCCAGTCATGTCCAAGTCCTCGTTTCATCACCCGCGCCTGGTGTCAGGGTTCCTGGTCCTGCTTGCCACCGCATTGCTCTCCCAGACCGTCGTCGAAGAGAAAGAGGACAGCATGTCAGCCGTGGGTAAAATGATCCCCGCAGGTTTTGTGAACAAGGACGTCATCATTCCCTCCTTTGATGAAACGGGAAAAAAGACCTCCGAACTCCAGGCCGCCACTCTCACCCGCATTGATGAGGAGCACCTCCAGGCCACGAAGGTGATCATTGATCTCCTTGCAGATGACCCCACCCAAAATGTGCGCGTGGATCTGCCCAGCGCACTTTTTAATCTGAATGACCGCATCCTGCGCAGCGGCGAGCGCGGCACCGTCACCCGTAGTGACCTTGAAACCTCTGGAGACACCCTCGTCTTTGACTCCCGCACCTCCATCGGCAGCATGACGGGGCGCGTCCGCACATTGATCTTTGACACCAGCGCCGTCTCGAACGAGACCACCCCACCCATTCAACCTGCGCCCAAGGCCGAGAACTGACATGAAATCCCTCCGACTCCTTTTCCTGCTGCCCTTCGGCTGGGTCGTTTCTGTCCACGGTCAGGGGGCCAGCCGCCTGTCCACCCCCAGCTCGAATGGAGATGCTAAAAAGCAGCTTCAGCAAGCTGCGGATCGTCTGCGTGAAGCCCAGAAAAACGGCGAGCTCGACCGCGCTAAGAACACCGCCAAGGACCTCATCAAAAGCCTCCCTCCCGGCGTCACGGATGCCGCCAGAGCCGCCGTGCAGTCCCCTGAGGCCAGACAGCAGGCCATTGATGCCGCCAAGGCCGCCGCAGGTGGAAACCTCCCCTCAAGCCTTTCCCAGGTCCCCGGCATGATCAGTGGCCAGACACCTGCGGTCGCCGTCCCGGCTGATGCTGCAGCACCTGCCGCCGTGCCAGTCGTGCAGGACCAGCCACCGGCCGCTCCCTCCGGCCCTGCGCCCGGAGCACTGCTGCCACTGGGCGGCGCATCCACCCCTGCCAAAGGCACGCCCACCGGCGTCATTGAGGCAGACAAGGTCAGCTTTGATAACAACACCGGCATCATCATCTACACCGGTCATGTCCGCGCCCGTCATCCGGACTTCTACATTGAGTGTGAGGAGCTTGAGCTTCACATGATCAAGGAAGAGGAGCCCGCCAAAGGCAAAGGAAAGGGCAAGGCCCTGCCTGCCCCCGCCAAGGCCGATCCCACCGCCCCTAAAGCGGCCAAAAAAGACAAGGATAAAGCCCCGCCCATCAAAAAGGCCTATGCCCGCGGACCCATGGTCATCATTGAAAAGCGTGATCCCACTGGTGATGTCCAGCAGGGCCGCTGCAAGCGTCTCGAATATGATGGTGCCACCGGTAACATCAGCCTCAGTGACTTTCCCCAGGTGCAAAAAGGAAACATCCTTCACAGCGCCACCACGGCGGACACCGTCATGGTTTTTGATCGGGAAGGCCGCCTCTCCACCAATCGCCCCTCGCGCACCATCATCCTGAGTGATGACAAGCAGCCTGGCGCCACCCCTCCTTCGAACTGATTCCCCGCGTGGCACGTTTATCCAAGCAGCGTCATCGCAGCGACACATCCACCCCCTCCCTCGGCCTGGATGTCGGCGCCCAAGACTTTTCCCAGCCTCAGACCGTGACTGGCTCACAACCTATCTATGCCGGCTCTCTCGAAGACCCCGGCACCCCCATCGCAGCACCGGGCGCCCGGCTGCTGCATACCGAAGGCCTCAGAAAAGTGTATGATGGTCGCGCCGTGGTGAACGGCGTCGACATTGAGGTCAAGGAAGGTGAGATCGTCGGACTCCTCGGCCCCAACGGGGCAGGGAAGACCACCACCTTCTACATGATCGTCGGCCTCGTCCGTCCAAACGGCGGCAAGGTCTTTTTCGATGGCGCGGATGCCACCGACCATCCCATGTTCAAGCGCGCCCGTCTCGGCATGGGGTATCTTCCCCAGGAAGAGTCCATCTTCCGCCGCCTCACCGTCAGGGATAACATCCTCGCGGTCATGGAGACCCAGCCCTTCACCAAAAAGGAGCGTGAGGACCAGTGCCAGCAGCTCATGGAGAAGTTCGGCATCGATCACGTGGCGGACAATCTGGCGCTCACCCTTTCCGGTGGTGAAAAACGCCGCCTCACCATCGCCCGCAGCCTCGTCACTGAGCCAAAGTTGCTGATGTTGGATGAACCTTTCAGCGGAGTGGACCCCATCGCTGTCAGTGAGATTCAGGACATTATTCGTATGCTACGTCGCGCCGGGCTTGCCATTCTAATCACCGATCATAATGTACGTGAAACGCTGAATATTGTGGACCGCGCATATCTCATCTATGAAGGTCAGGTAAGGCGTCATGGAACCAAAGACTTCCTCGTCAACGATCCCGAGGCACGTCGTCTTTATCTCGGCGAAGACTTCACCATGTGAGGCCGCCCCATTTCCCAACCAATCACCCCTAAACCAAGGAGGACAACACCATGCAAAAGCACAACGTTAACCTGCCAATCATCGTCACCGGACGTCATGTCGACATCACCGAGGCGATCCGCGACTACGCTCACAAGAAGATCGAGAGCCTCCATCTCGACTACCCGCGCATCATCGAAGCCAAGGTGGTTCTCGATGTGCAGCAGCACCGCCAGATGGCGGAAATCATTTTGTTCTGTGCCGACCACATCGTCATCGAAGTCAAGAGCACCACTGAGGACATCTATGCTTCCATTGACGAGTCGATCGCCAAGATCGCCCGCCGCATGCGCAAGTACAAGACCCGTCTTCTGCGCAGCCATCGTCCGCGCAAGGACGGCAGCATCCGCCACATCGAAGAGCAGGTCTTCCATGCCGAGGTGCTTCACACGGAGGACGACCATGTCGAGCCCGCCTACGTTCACGCGGAGAAATACAAAGTCCGTCCTCTCTTCACGGATGAGGCCATCATGGACCTCGAGCTCAGCAACCGTCCCTTCATCATCTTCCACAACTCGAAGACTCACAAGCTGGCCATCATGTTCCGCCGCAAAGACGGTGACTACGGCCTCATCGAGCCTGAGGACAACAATAAATAATTTCACCCGGACGCGGATGTCTTCATTCGCGCCTAACTAAAGATCCAACAACATCCGGGGCCTGCTTTCAGGCTCCGGATGTTTTGTTTTGGGGCTCGTTTCGCGCTCCGCTGAATCCAAGCCTCCGGCTTCACCACCTACCCCACAATCGCCCGAGGCACTCGTCCATGCACATCCGTAAGACGATAATCCCTCCCCGCATACCGATAAGTCAGCCGCTCGTGATCAATGCCTAACAAATGAAGCAGCGTCGCGTGGATGTCATGGATGTGCATCTTGTCCACGGCCGCTTTGAAACCGAAGTCATCACTCTGTCCATAGGCCGTGCCACCGCGCGCGCCGCCACCGGCGAAGAACATGCAGAAGCCGTGCGGATTGTGATCGCGGCCATTGCCGTTCTCGCTCACCGGCGTGCGGCCGAACTCACCGCCCCAAACCACAAGCGTGTCCTCAAGAAGTCCGCGCTGCTTCAAATCACCTAGCAACGCCGCGATCGGCCGGTCGATGTCCGCCGCCAGCTTGCGCGTGGAGGCATCATGATTCGAATGCGTGTCCCAGGGCTGGCCATTGCCATAGTAGACCTGCACAAAGCGCACACCGCGCTCCACCAGCCGGCGCGCCATGAGACAGCCGTTGGAGAAATGGCTCTTCCCATACATCTCACGCACCTTCTCAGGCTCCAGGTTCACATCAAAGGCATCCGTGGCCGCGGACTGCATACGATACGCCGTCTCCATCGCCTGAATGCGACCACCCAGCGCCACGTCACTGTCACCGCGCGCTTTCAGGTGCTCCGCGTTCAGCTCCTGCAGAAGATCCAGCTGCCTGCGCTGCTCGCTCATGCCTAACCGATTGTTGCTCAACCACGGGATCATCTGCTTCGGATCCAGGTTCGAATGATTGATGTAGATGCCCTGATGCTGCGCCGGAAGAAAAGCACTCGTCCACAGGATCGAAAACCGCACGGGCCGTCCGGGGCACAGCACCACGTAGGAAGGCAGGTTCGCATTGTCATTGCCCAGGCCGTAGCTCAGCCAGGCACCCATGCTCGGCACACGCTCTGTCATCGTGCCGTTGTTCATCAGCAGCAGGGCAGGGCCGTGGTTCGGATTGTCCGTATGGCAGGACCTCAGCACACAGAGATCATCCGCATAGCGTGAGATGTTAGGCAGCAGCTCGCTGATCTCGAGACCGCTCTGCCCATGCTTCGAATACGCATAGGGTGATGCGAGCAGGCCGCCCGTGGGCCTCTCCGTGCGCAGATCCGCACCTGGAGGGCGTTGTCCATTAAACTTCGTCAGCGCAGGCTTCGGATCAAAAAAGTCCGGTCCGAACGGCCCGCCGTTCATGAACAGATGAATCACCCGCTTCGCCTTCGGCGCAAAGTGCGTGGAGACACCTCCGCCCGCTTGCAGAGCCGAGGTCAGCCCGAGCGCTCCCAGCCCGCCACCCATGCGGGTCAGCAGCTCACGGCGTGAAAACGGCAGCGGAAAAGACATTCACCCACCTACGCACCTGCCATTCATGACCTTGCTTGAGGTCACCCATGACACCCTGTTGATTCTCCCACGAGTCACGGGTCAAAAGTACGTTGTTCACGCTTCAGCGTGCTCAATGAACCCTGACACGCCCTGAGTCGTGCATAACGCACTCACAGAACCAAAAAAAGGCGGACCCTGCGGTCCGCCTTCTCAAGATACATTTTCAACTAACAAGGTTTGAGATCAGGTTATGAGGCCAGCTTGGCCTTCACCAGTGTCTCCAGGCGGTTCACACCGCGGCGGATGCGCGCCTTCACCGTGCCGAGAGGCTCGTGCAGCTTTTCAGCCACCTCCGCCTGGGTCAGTCCGCTGAAGTAGGCCAGCTCGATCGCCTGACGCTGGTCAGGATTCAGCTTCGAAACCGCGCGCAGGAGGATGGAGTCACGCTCCTTGCTGACCAGCAGCTCATGACCGGAGTCATCGAACTCAGGCTGCACGCCCTTGCTCTCCTGCTCAAAGTCGTCGTTGAGACGAGACCGGCGCTGCTTGGATCGGATGCGGTCGATCGCACGGTTGCGGGCCATGGTGGTGAGCCAGGTCAGCGGCTTGCCTTTGGTGGGCTCATAAAGGTGGGCCTTGTTCCAGAGCTGCACCAGCACCTCCTGCATCACATCCTCCGTGTCGTGGTGATCATTCAGCACGTTGGAGATGGAGGCAAAGATCAGGCCTGAATACTTCTGATAAAAGGTCTGATAAGCCAGGGAGTCACGCTCGGCGATCCGGCGGATCAAACGGATGTCTTCCTGGATCTGGGCTTCGATGAGGGGGTCTGTCTCGTTCATAGCATTTAGGGGTAAAAGTTCGACAAGTTGACTCTGAATTTGAGACAAAAAGAGCGAGGGACCCGGTTTTGTCAAAGATTTGACTAACTTTGTTTCATTTGTTCCTGCGATTTTCGGGGTCCTGAAGCCTATTGGATGCATGGAAAGGTGGTTTTGTTCCGCCTTTGTCCAAAATAGCGTTTTCCACTACACAGGACCTCAGGGATACCCTGGCACGGGGTCTGCACCGGCACAGGAAGCGCGTTGCCATCCAGAGCGCCTGACTCCATACTCACTCCATGTCACCTCCCGTCACCCAGCCGCGCATTGAGCCGGCGACCATCGAAGACCTGCCGCAGCTCGTGGAGCTGCTGGTGGCCCTGTTTAGCGAGGAGGCAGACTTCCGGCCAGACAAGGTAAAGCAGGCGCAGGGCCTGCGCATGATCCTGGAGCAGCCAAAGCTGGGCCGCATCTTTGTCCTCCGCACAGACCACACCGTCATCGGCATGGTGAACCTGCTTTTCACCATCAGCACGGCAGAGGGTGGCCCCGTGGTCCTTATGGAGGACGTCATCGTGCATCCTCAGCATCGCCGCCAGGGTTACGGAGGCCGTCTGCTGGAATACTCGGTCGAATTCGCCCGGGAAAAAAACTTCAAGCGTATCACCCTCCTCACAGACCGGATCAGTGCGGAATCCCAGGCTTTCTTCGCCGCGCACGGCTTCGGCTTCTCCAGCATGATCCCCATGCGCCTGGTCTTCAGCGGCAAACATTGACACACCTGTTGTTATGAACAGCATCCTCGCCTTCCCGGTCTACGTGCAGCAGTCCGGGACCGGTGCCGCCACAGGCGTGGGTGCCAGCGGGGAGCACACAGTGGCCATGGACTTGTTTGTCATGATCAATCTGGCCTTCCTCATGTTCATGCTCGGCTTCTTTGCCTGCTGGGCCTGGCTCATCTGGCGCCGCACCACCAGGCCCCCGCCCCACATCCAGCTCATCATGGAGCTGGATGACGAGGATGAAGAGGCCCGGAAGCAGGAGAGCACCGCCGAATCCACCGCCCCATCATCATCTGCTGCTGCTGAGCCCGAACCCGAGCGCGCACCTTGGGAACGTGAGCAGGATTGGTGGAAAAAGTAGCCGCCTTGTCCCATGGTTCACCTCTCATGATCAAAGGCTGGCGCGCTACATTGCACTACTGGTCACGTCGCCGTGACGTGCTCAAGAAACTCTCCATCGGCATCGTGCTGGGAGCCTTCTTCCTCTCCTGGATCATCGTGCGGGTTCAGCCACAGCAGGCGGGCCCGCTCACGATGGTGGACCCCATCGAGCAATCCATCCGCAATGAGTGGCAGCGCCTGCTCCATGCCACCGAGCCCGCTCCACGTGATCTCACACACTGGCTGCGCAAGCTCATGCCCAGCCTGCCTCTGCTCACCGAGGCGCTGGAGACAGCGGACGCTCCGACTTGGGACGAATATCAGAAAACCGGCAAGGTGCTCGCTTATGAGGTCCGCCCTTTGCTGGCCACGCATCTGCCAGATCCCGCTGCCCAAAAACTGGCGGAAGACTACCTCGCCGCCTGCCTTGCGGAGAAAGATCAGATCGGCAGGGATGCTGCAGCACGAGTGGCCGCTCTCGCGGGCCAGGAGAAGCCACCTCCTTACGCGAACGAACTCCACGCCAGCCTGCTGCTGCGCGTTGATCACGATCAGGAAGGGATGGCTGCCATGCTGCGTGAGGGCCAGCTCTTTGAAGGCACCGCCAAAGTGCGTGAGACAGCCCTGCGCCTGGCCTTGAATCTCAAGGATGCCGATGCGCTCCGCACCATGCATGAGCAGGGCTGGCTCGCCACCACACCGCCGATCTTGGAGCATGAGGCCGGTGTGATCCTCGGAGATCTGGGCATGCAGTGGACAGGCCTTTTCAAGCATCGCATGGAGTCACTGCCCTTCTCCGCGCTCATGATGACCATCATCGCCGCAGGCCTGTGGTATGTGCTGCTGGTGCAGCATGCGCCTAAAATGCCCTGGCGCTGGTCCTGGCCTGTTGCGCCCATCGTCGCCGGCATCGCCAGCATCTGGCCCACCGTGTCCATGATCGCCTGGCAGGAGGACACGCTCGGCATCAATGAAGAACTAGTGACCTTCCCCTATGACCTCTGGCATCTCATCATCGGCGTCGGGTTTCGTGAGGAGATCTGCAAGCTGGCGCTGGCCGCGCTTTTCATGCCCTGGCTGCTGCATCGCCGCTTGCAGAGCCTTGCCTTGATGACAGGCGCCTTCGTCGGCCTCGGCTTCGCTCTGGAGGAAAACGTGGACTACTACCAGGACTACGGCAGCGGCGTGGCGCTCACGCGTTTCCTCTCCGCGAACTTCATGCACGTGGCCTGCACCGGCCTCACCACACAAGCGCTCTATGAGATGCTGCGTTCACGCTTTGGTCATGCCCAGCACTTCATCATCACCTTTGCCACCGTCGTGACCGCACACGCGGTCTATGACTACAATGCTCCTGCCATCACCGGCCTCAGCGGGTATCTCCCCATGCTCGTCCTCGCCATGCTCGCCTGGCAGTTTTGGGATGTGGTGGAGGATCAGCATCCGCACTCGCGCCAGACCATCGCGCCTGCGGCCATTTTCCTCATCGGTTCGGCCGTGGTCATCGCCATCAGCCTCATTCTCACCGCCGTCAGGGACAGCGACTGGCAGAGCGTGCTCGCCGCCGCCATGAACTGCGTCAGCATCCTGCCTGTGGCCGTCATCTACTGGCGCCGGTTTGAAGGCGGCCTAAGCGCGCGGTGAGATCATCGCATGAAATGCCAGACTGGTTCTCGAAAAGAATGTCTTTTTGAATCGGCGAGCGCAGCGGCCTCAATGGCAAGGAAGGTGCGCCGTCTGCTATTAGGAAATAGCAGGCAAGCACCTGACGCAGCCAGTGAGGCCGCTCCGCCGCCCGAGCAAATGACAGAATTTTTGAGAGCCGGTCTCGTGCCCTGCGTTGACGCTTTCCCTCATTCCTGCGTAAGGAAGAGCTAGACTGTCTCATGAAGAAAAAGCCCGCACCAGCACCCGAACCAGCTCCTGCCTCGAATGCGAAGGCAGCGCTGGTGCTTGGTGGTGGGCTCGCAGGCTTGATCGCCCTCGTCGCCTGGGCTCTCTGGCCCGCGCCGAACTACACGCCCGTGCCGTTGGCTGCCCCGAAGCCCGTTGAGCCCTACGTGATGCCGGATGAGAAGACCGCCTTTGCGCAGTATGCGGGTTCCGAGTCCTGCCGCGCCTGTCATGCGGCGGAGTTTGATAAATGGAAAGGCTCGCATCACGGCCTCGCCGAACGTGCGCCGAACAATGAGCTCGACCTCGCCGCCTTTGAACCCCCGAAGGCCTTTCAACACGGCACTCAAACCACCGAGGCCCGCAAAGGCGCGAATGTTTTTGAGATCGTCTCCCTCGGCTTCGATGGCAAACGCGAGGCCTATCCCGTGAAGCGTGTCATCGGTCACGACCCGCTGCGGCAGTTCCTGGTCGAAGGTCAACGCGGCGCGCTGCATGCCATGGAGGCCTGCTTTGATCCGCACAAGGGCGACTGGTTCAACGTCTACGGCAATGAAGACCGCAAGCCCGGTGAGTGGGGCCACTGGACTGGCCGCGGCATGGTGTGGAACCAGATGTGCGCCACCTGCCACAACACCCGCGTGCGCAAAAACTACGACGTGCCCACGGACACCTACCACACCAGCATGGCCGAGATGACCGTGAGCTGCGAGTCCTGCCACGGTCCCATGAAGTCTCACAGCGACTGGCAGCAGCAATACCAAGGCCAGGGTAAAAAAGACCCCACAGTTGTGAAGTGGAGCCGTGACCAGCACATTGATAACTGTGCGGGTTGTCATGCTCGTCGTGGTGAGATCACCGGTGACTTCGTGCCGGGAGATTCCTTCTGGGATCACCACCTTCTTACCATCACCGACGGCACGGACGTCTACTATCCCGATGGCCAGATCCGTGATGAGAACTACGAGTTCTCCAGCTTCCTCAGCAGCCGCATGTATCACGCCGGAGTGCGCTGCATGGACTGCCATGACATGCACAGCATGAAGCCCATCCTCCCGGGTAACCAATTATGCATGCGCTGCCACACCGCCGGTGGCTTTCCGAATGCGCCGGTCATCCTGCCGGAGATGCACACCTTTCACAAGACGGACAGCGCCGGCAGCCAGTGCATCAACTGCCACATGCCGCAGACCACCTACATGCAGCGGCATCCGCGTCATGATCACGGCTTCACCATCCCTGACCCTCTGCTGACAAAGCAGTTCGGCGTGCCGAATGCCTGTAACAAATGCCATCAGGACAAGGACACCGAGTGGTCCCTCACCGCCACAGACAAGTGGTGGGGTGAGAAGATGAACCGGAAGACCCGTACCCGTGCCACCCTCATCGCCCAGGCACGCCAGGGAAACCCTTCCGCGCGTGATGGGCTCATCGCCTTGCTCGGGAGTGATGAGATCCCGCACTGGAAGGCCAGCGCCAGCCTTTTGTTAGACCGCTGGGCCAGCGATCCGCCCGTCATCGCCGCTTTGCAAAAGCAACTGCAGCACACCCATCCGCTCGTTCGTCAGTCCGCCGCACGAACCCTCGAACCTGCTCTGCAAGCTCCCGGCGTGCGCTCTGACATGGAAAAGCTTCTGCTCGATCCCGCACGCAATGTCCGCGTCACCGCCGCCTGGGCCTTGCGTGAATCCATCGATGCTTCCTCCGCAGCTGCCAAAGACACAGAGCACATGCTGCAGCTGAATGCCGATCAGCCCAGCGGCCAGATGCAGCTCGGCCAGTGGCACTACGCGCGCCGTGATCTGCCCTCCGCCATCAAGGCCATGGAAACCGCCATCCAGTGGGACCCAAACTCACCACCCTTCCACCACGATCTCGCCCTTCTGCATAGCACCGCCGGCAGCACCGCGCAGACCATCCAAAAACTGCGGGACGCCATCAAGCTCGCCCCGAATGAAGCGCAGTATCATTATGAGTTAGGCCTCGCCTTAAGTGAATCCGGTGACCTCGTTGGAACCATCGCCGCCCTGCGTGAATGCGTGCGCGTGCAGCCGCGCTTTGCCCGCGCCTGGTATAACCTCGGCCTCGCCCTCAACCAGCAGGGCCAGGTCCCCGAAGCCATCACCGCCCTGAAGCAGGGTGAAGCCGCCGAACCTGGCGACCCCTCCATCCCCTACGCCCGCGCCACCATCCACGCGCAGGCCGGCCAGAAGCCCGAAGCCCTGGAAGCCCTCGACCGCTCCCTCCGCATCGACCCCAGTAATGCCGACGCCCAGCGTCTCCGCATGATGCTCAGCCGCTGATACAAAAGGCGAAGCCGTGGTAGGGCCCCGCTGCGTCGGGGCCGACTTTCTCTCGTATCGATCTCTCACGAGTAGCATTCGCCATACTCACACCGAAATCGCGAAGCGTCCCAACATCGAACGGCACTCTACACCCCCACCGCCCGTCCCACATCCAGCCTAACCAACTCCAGCAACTCCTCCCCGTTCATTTCCATCATCAGCTTCTCCGCGCCACCACCCTCCCCAACCAACTCCTGCGCCACGCCCATCTTCTCCTCGATCATCGCATCGATCCTCTCCTCGATCGTGCCCTGGCAGACAAACTTGTGCACGATCACATTCTTCTTCTGCCCGATACGGAACGCCCGGTCCGTTGCCTGATTCTCCACCGCCGGATTCCACCAGCGATCAAAGTGAATCACCTGGCTCGCTGCCGTGAGATTCAGCCCCGCGCCACCCGCCTTCACACTGATCACCATGAAGGGCGGCCCTCCAGGCTGTTGAAACGCCTCCACAATCTCCGGCCGTTTCTTCACCGAAGTGCCACCATGCAAAATGAGACCCTCACGCCCAAAGATCGAACTCAAATAATGCGCTAGCGGAGCACAAGTCTCCTGAAACTGCGTGAAGATCAGCGCCTTCTCCCGCTTCTCCGCCAGCTCTATGCAAATCTCCGCCAGTCGTGCAAACTTGCCACTGTCCGCCGGAGCCCACGCGCCATCACCATTCCAGTGGCTGGGATGATTGCACACCTGCTTGAACTTCAGCAGAAAGCCCAGCACCAAGCCCTGTCGCTTGACCGGCTCCATGTCCTTGTCCGCCAGCATCTTCGCCAGTTGATCCACCAGCTTCGCATAGATCGTGGCCTGACGTTTAGTTAGACCACAGTAGGCCTTGAGCTCGATCTTGTCCGGCAGATCCCGGATGATGCTGCGATCCGTCTTCATGCGCCGCAAAAGATAAGGTTTCACCAGCTTGCGCAGCGGCGCGAAACCCTCGCTCGACTTCGCGCAGCGCTTCACCGCTTCCGCAAAAGCCGTGGCACCTCCGAGCAGACCTGGGTTGAGAAAATCAAAGAGGCTCCAAAGATCTCCAGGCCGGTTCTCCACCGGTGTTCCTGTGAGCGCGATGCGTGCAGGCGATTGCAGCGCCTTCACCGCCTTCGCAGCGCCGCTGCTGTGATTCTTGATCGCCTGCGCCTCATCCAGAATCACAAGACCCCACGGATGCGCCTGCCATGACTCCGTGCGCTGAAGGAACTGATAAGTGGTGATCATCATATCCATCCCGCGCAGAACCTCCCCCGGATGCTGAACCGCAAGCTTCAGATCTTCACGACTCGTCTGCGAAGGATGCGCGATGAACAGCTTCAAATCCGGCGCAAATTTCATCACCTCAGCCTTCCAATTTCCAATCAACGAAGCAGGCACCACCAGCAGAGCCGTCGAGGGTGATTCCTTCTGCCGCTTCAACAACAGCGCGATGACCTGCACAGTCTTCCCAAGCCCCATGTCATCCGCCAGACATGCGCCGAGTCCCAGACGTGTCATGAAGTGCAGCCACGAGTATCCCTTGAGCTGATAAGGCCTCAGCGTGGCATGCAGGTTGTTAGGCGGGGTTAGCTCTGAAGGCTCGCGCAGATTTTTCAAAACCTCCTCGAGTTGTTTGCCCGCGATGACCTCGCTCCAGTCTTGCACCTGTGCCAGTTCACTGGCCTGGGCCTCCTCTCTCGTGGCCTGAAAGCCTGCGAGCCAGCGCATGCCTTGCAGAAAGCCGATGCCGCTTTCACCCGCCGCAGACTCCACCCGCTGCCAGTGCTCCATGACCTGACGCAGCCGCTCACGATCCACCTCCACCCACTTCCCGCGCAGTGACACGAGACCCGTGTCAGCACTCAGCAGTTTCTCCAGCTCCTCTTTCGTGAGCGGTGTGCCTTCCAGGCTTTGCTCGATCTTAAAGCTCAACAGCGCATTCGCATGCAGCGCCGTCTTCTTCGGTGCATCAATGGTGACACTCACCGTAGGTCGCGTGGTCTTGCCAGCGCGCCACCAGTCCGGCAGCTTCATCACAATGCCGCTCTCCTGAAACTTGCCCGTCTCCCGCAGCACTTTGTAAGCCTCTTGCGGCGACATCGCCATCGGCTGAAACAGACGCTTCGTCTGCAGCCACTGATTCAACAGCGACGACTTCTCCGCCGCCAGCCGCACCGGCTCTAGCAAAGCATTGATCGCCGTCTGATCCTTCTGCGCCGCATAAAGCTGCAAGGCCCGTGCCAACGGCAGATGCTGCGGCTGTCCGCCTGCTCCAAGCTTCTCCGTGAAGGTCGCCAGAAAAGCAAAGGGCCGCTGCGGATCCGTCTTGTTCTCTGCCAGGTGAAAAGTCACCCGCCCGACCACATGCCATTCCGGGCATTCCTCACGCAGCCAGGTCTCCACATTCCCGTGCGGACGAGAAAGCGTCGCCACATGCTCACGCAGCGCATTCCACCAGCCTTCGACCACCTCCTCCTGAAGATGCTCAGCCCCGGTGAAAGGTGGCGCACTGCTGATGAAAGTATTCTTCTCCTCAACCGACAGCCCCGGAACCGTGGTCGCATCTTTGGTTTGGCAAAGCCGCACAAAGAAAGCCCGTCCAATCTCCCGAAACCACCGCCAAGGCTGCTCCAGATCGCTGCCCAAAAAATCCGTCGCCAGCAATGTCAGCAGCGACGCCGCATCCTGAGTCGAAACCAGCTTCCGCTCCTCCGCCGACTCGGCCACGCCTTCGAGTAGAAGGAAATGGTCGGGCGTGAGGATCGGGTTGAGCATCGCGGACGATCTTCCAGGCATGCACCCGCCTGCCAAGCAGATTCTTTTGCCTCTGCATCACCACGGTTTGGCGAGCCGGAGGCTCGAGAGAAATGAGCCGGTGGTGAAGCAAGCGAGCGAGAACCACCGGATATGAAACGTGGCGCGCAACTTTCCCAGCCCGCGCCCTGGAAGGGCGCGAGAGGTAATGTGCCCACCCCTCGCCTCCTACTTCAGCCAATGCTCGAAAAACGCATAGATCGCCGCATTCGATTCCTCGTTCGGATCATGCTTCTCCCTGTTCGTCATCGCCACACGATCATCATGCCCGAGAAGATGATACACCGCGCGCACCTGATTCAGCACCGTCCAGCGCTTCGGCGGATCTTCCGCACCTCCTGAAACCAGAAACGGCCTCGGAGCCATCAGCGCCTGAAACTCCACCAGATCATGCCCGCGCTCGATCAGTGTCTTGTACACTCCCGTGCGCGGATTATCCGCTGTCACCAGTCCAGGCTTGCGTGTCACCTTCGGATCCAGCCCGAGATACCAAGGCTCCTGGTAGTTGATGCTCTGCCGTGTCTCATCAAACGCGATGCCTGGGTCCGACCACACCGCGCAGGCATACTTGTCCCACAAGCAAGCGCCGAACATGGACCACTTCCCGCCATACGAATGCCCCACGATGCCGATCCTCTTCGCGTCCACCTGCGGCAGATTCGCCAGCACCTGCCAGGCATTCGCGGAGATATAGCCGAGATAACTTAGCGGCTGGCACTTCGCCTCAGCGCTCAGCACCGGCTTGCGCGCATCACCCCCCGGCGAGCCGATGCTCAGGCTCACAAAGCCTCGCTTCGTGAGTTGATAAGCAAAGTCGCGCAAAGGCTTGCCTCCGAGGCCAGTGCTCGTCTCAGGCTCATAGAAAGGCACGAAAACTGCCGGGAACGGCCCCTTTCCCTCCGGCAGCAGAATGTAGCCATCAACCTGCTGATCCGGCGCGATCTGCACGCGCACCTTTTGCTGCGTAAAATTCTCGCGCGGCTTGGACTCAAGCACCTCCACCTTCGGCTTCTCAAGCACCGCCGGCCAGGCCCCCATCAAGGTTTGCCAGTCATTCAAAATCTCCGCGCGCCTTTGCTGCCAGTCGTCCGCCGTCTTCACCTGACGGCCATCTTTGAAAATGAGCGGCGACTTGTAGTCCCCCATCTTGCCCTCCCATTCTGCCGGAGGCTTGGAGATGGCCTGCAAGCTCTCCGGCATCGGTTTCGCTGCCTGAAGCAGAGGAGATAGAGCAGCAAGCAGCAGAGCAGGGACGGCGGATTTCATGGTATAAGAGAGTATGCAATAGCAACGTGCTGTCCTGCGTTGTTCGGAGATGCTTTTGCGTACTTCTCTCGCCTCTCTCTTCCTTGCAGCTTCCGTCTTCGGCCTGGATGCCGATAAACTCGCCGCCATCAAGCCCGCCATGGAGCAGGCTGTGGCTGCGAAACAAGCCGCAGGCATCGTGACGCTCGTCATGGAGAAGGGCAAAGTCGTGCATCACGAGGCCGCAGGTCTCTCGGACATCGGCAAAGGTCGAAAAATGGAGAAGGATGCCTTGTTCTGGATCGCCTCGATGACGAAGTCCATCAATGGCACCGCCATCATGATCCTCGTCGATGAGGGCAAGCTCTCTCTGGACGAGCCTGCCTCCAAATGGATGCCCGAGCTCGGTCAGATGACGCTCAAAGATGGCAGCGCACCTGAGAAGCCCATCACTCTGCGCATGCTGCTCAGTCACACCGCCGGCATCGCTTTCCCTCCGCGCAGTCCTTCGAATGGCGCCATTTCACTGAAGTCTTATGTCTCCTCGTTGGTGAAGGCCCCGCTCGCCTTCCAGCCAGGCAGCAGCTACGAGTATGGCTTCGGACCCACCGTGGCAGGGCGCATTCTGGAGATCGTCAGCGGCATGAAGTATGACGAATTTTTGCAGAAACGTTTGTTCGCGCCTCTGGGCATGAAGGACACGCAGTTCAATCCCGATGAAGTGCATCGTGCCCGCATTGCCCGCACCTACAAGATGGATGAGGACACGCGTGAACTCGTCCCAGGTTACAATCCCTTTGTCACCAGCTCTGCGGATGTGACTCACATGGTCGAGCCAGCCGGTGGTCTCTTTTCCACGGCTGCCGACATGGGCCGCTTTTATGCCATGATCGCCAATCACGGCGAGTTGGATGGTGTGCGCATTCTCACGGAAAAGTCCGTGGAAGACATGATCAAGCCCGTGACCTCCGGCAGCAAGTTTCCAAGCTATGCCGCAGGCTGGCAGCGCAACTCCGAAACGCAGCGCCCATGCTCCGCGATGCCGGTGAACAGCTTCGGTCATGGCGGTGCCTTCGCCACCAATGGCTGGATTGATCCCGAGCACCAGATTGTCACGGTTTACCTCGTGCAAAACGTCCTCGTGCCTGATAGCGGCAAGCCCAAGGATGTCTTCCAGAAGCTCGTCATGAGCGCGGCGGGCATCACCGTCACGCCTCCGCCTGTGGCGAAGAAGGGCAAGTAACATGAATCGATTTTAATTATCGTTTCAGGTGGGGTGAAAGAGCGTTGGGCAACCCCCAACGCCATGATCTCCGTTTCAAAAACCTGCTTGGTCGCGAGCCTCCTGCTCCCGCTCCTTTCGCATGCCCAGCTGGTGCGGCAGGCGAACACCACGCTGAACCTTCCCGCCGAGCTGCCCGTGGCCACGGGCTACACCACGGCGAATGCACTGGGAAACCTGACCTTCTCGAATCCCATCTGCACCGCCTTCCCGGCAGGTGAGACGAACCGCCTCTATGTGCTGGAGCGCGGCACGGATGGATTGAACCCGGACACGACGCCCTATGACATGACTGGGCGCATCCAGGTGGTGAATAACTTGTCCGGCACACCGACACAGCTCACCTTCATGGACCTGGAGACCTATCTGGAGTCGGCGCCAGTGAATACACCGCTCGCCGCGCAGGCCAGCACGGAGAATGGCATGCTGAGCTTTGTCTTCCATCCGAACTACAACCAGAACGGTTACTTCTACATCTACTTCAGCATCACGATCAGCGGCCAGCTTCATCAGCGGCTGGCCCGCTTTCAGGCCACGGATCCCGACTCGAATCCGAACACCGCGAACTACAACTCGGCCACCACCGCGAATCCGGCGACGATGCAGCCGCTGCTGACAATCTATGATGAGGCGATCAATCACAATGGCGGTGATCTCGCCTTTGGTGCGGATGGTTATCTTTATCTCTCCCTCGGAGACGAAGGCGGAGGCGGCGACTTCTACAACAACGCACGCTTCATCAACAAAGACTTCTGGGGCCAGATGATCCGCATCGATGTGGATAACAAGCCGGAAAACCTCGCGCCCAATCCACATTCGCAACCCGGCCCTCTGTCCTCCGCCGTTCATGCAGGAACCTACAAGGTGCCTGCGGACAATCCCTTCATCGGTGCCACCACCTGGCACGGCATCAACTTTGCCGCGACGACTGTTCGCACAGAGATCTATGCCACGGGCTTCCGCAATCCATGGCGCTTCACCATCGATGCGCCCACCGGCCGCATCTTCCTGGGCGATGTCGGCCAGCAGGACTGGGAGGAAGTGGACATCGTGGTGAAGGGTGGTGACTACGGCTGGAGCTGGCGGGAAGGGAAGCATGCCTTCTCTCAGTCCGCCACCGTGCCTCCGCGCTTCCCTGACAACTCCGCGGGCAACACCAACGTTCCTCCTGTCGCCTTCAGCCCCATCGAGCCTATCTATGAGTATGTCAGCGACAACGCCGCTGGCGGCATCATCTACGGTGCCTCCGTCTGTGGTGGCATGGTGTATCGTGGCAACCAGCTCACCGAGCTGCAGGGCAAATACATCTTCGGGGATCTCTTCGGTGGCGGCGGCATCATCGCAGCGCTCACAGAAACAAGCCCCGGATTGTGGGCGGCGCAGGCGCTCGCCACCCGGCCGCAGGTTGTCGACTTCGGCATTGATCCGCGCAATGGCGAGCCCCTGCTGTGCAGCCTGAATGGCACCATCTTCCGTCTCCAGCGCAGCGGCACCACCGGCACAGCGCCGCCTTCCACACTCTCGGCGACAGGCGCCTTTTCAAATCTCACGTCCCTCACGCCGAATGCAGGCATTGTGGCCTATGATCCGAATGTGAACTTCTGGAGTGACTACGCCATCAAGTCCCGCTGGTTCTCGATCCCCAACATGGTCAACACCATGACCTTCAGCAGCAGCGGTAACTGGTCGTTTCCCTCCGGCACCGTCTGGATCAAGCACTTTGACATCGAGACCACCCGCGGAGTTCCCGCCACCCGGCGCAAACTGGAGACACGCTTCCTGGTCAAGACAGCCACGGATGTCTATGGCCTGAGCTACAAATGGCGGGCAGATCAGACGAACGCGGATCTCGTGGCCGAGTCCGGCCTAACCGAATCCATTTCAGGGAGCTCGCCCGTGCAGACGTGGCGTTATCCTAGCCGAGGTGAATGCGTCACCTGCCACACCCAGGTCGGTGGTCATGCGCTGAGCTTCAACACGCCTCAGCTTAACCGTTCGCGTGACTACGGTGCTGGCGCGCAGAATCAGATCCAGGCGCTGAGTGATGCCGGTTACTTTAGTTCTCCCGTGACTGGCACGCATGGTCTGCCCGCCTTCGCGGCGGCGACGGACACCGCTCAATCGCTCGAGTGGCGGGTGCGCTCCTATCTGGCGGTGAATTGCATCCAATGCCACCAACCCGGCGGCGCGGCCCAGGGCCTGTGGGATGCGCGCAGCACGACCAAGACCGATGTGGCGAACCTCATTCATGGCCTGCTGGTGAATAATGCAGGCGACTCTGACAATCGCTTCGTCGTGCCTGGAGATGCACTGCACTCCATGCTGCTGAGGCGCCAGCAGGGAAACGGCGTCCAGCGCATGCCGCCGCTCGGCACGCTGGAGCGTGACCTGGTCAATGAGCAGCTTGTGAGTGATTGGATTGCCTCTCTGGCTTCACGGCAAAACCTCACGCAATGGCTGTCCGCGCAGGTTCCAGCAGTGGGCGCCGCAGGCGATGACCCGGATGGCGATGGTCGTAGCAATGAGCTGGAGTATCTCACCGGCACGAATCCAAACGCCGCCTCCAGCGGCTGGACCTACGGCGCCATGCAATCGAGCGGCGGCGTGGCGCAGTTTCAGTTCACGCATCCAGCCAATCGCGCGGCCATCATCGAGGTCAGCAGTGATCTGAGCACCTGGCACACCTGGAACGTGCCCGGCAACCAGCCTGCCTATCCAGCCGTGAACACGCCACGCACTGTCACCGCGCCTCTGAGCAGTCCCGAACGCTTCTTCCGCGTGCGGTTTGAAGAACTCTGAGCAACTCAAGCCTAACCAAGTAGTTTAACCAACCCTATGAAAACGACCTTCAACCTGTTCTGGTCCGTCGGTTTCCTTGTTCTGACCTTGGGCGCGCTGCATGGCCGCACCTGGACCGAGGCCTCCTCCGGCCGCAAGTTGGAGGGTGAGTATGTGAAGATGATGGGCGAAGCCGTGGTCGTGCGACTCGCCAATGGCTCCACCCTGCAGCTTCCGCTCGCGCGCCTCACTGAGGCTGACCAAGCCTTTGTCAAAACTCAAACCGAGACCAAGCCCGTGGCCAGGGAAGCGCCGAAGAGCGGCGAGAAGGATGACGTGAAGAAGCAACTGCTCGGCACCTGGGACGGCTACATGGCGGATAGTGATGGCTCACGTCACGGTGACATCCGCCTCGAGATCACCGAAGAAAAAATCACCGCTTCCAATCCTCAAGGAAACCGCGAGATGGGCTCCGGCACCTACAAGCTCACCGGCCGCAGGATCGATGCCACCGGCACCGACGGGCAGTTTGCTGGCAAGAAGTATGAAGGCATCTTCGAGCTCGATGGCAAGACGCTGCGCTGGTGCTCCGCGAATGACAACCCCAACTCCAGCCGTCCCAGCAAACTGGAAACCAACACCCAGGCAGGCCAGTTCCTCATGGTGCTGGAGAAGAAATAGCCGGCGCTTGCCATTGTTCCCACCGCTGCGGAAGATGCCGCGACCATGAAATCCAACAAGCGCCGTTCATCATTGGCAACACGCGAAGGAATCGCCGCCCGCGATTGGGGATCTCGGCTCAAAAGGTCAACCACCGGTTGACCTTTTCGTTAACACATTGGGTTGGGATGTAGAGATCTAGAACAGCGATGCTGTCAACTCATCCTAGAACATGACAGACTTCGATTTTCAGTTGGCTGATCTTTTAATGATTCAACACCCAATGGGTGTTGAATCGGTAGGGCATATCTTGTGGACTGGCAGAGTTGAAAGTGTGACCTCCAGTCCACTGGTATCCGCCGTCAAGACGGCGCTCGCCAAGCGGAAGAGAACCACCCAACGCTGACACTATGCGTATCCTCGTGATCGAAGACGAAATCAAGGTGGCCCGCTTCATTGAGCAGGGGCTGCGTGAGGAGGGCTTCACGGTCGAGACGGCACTGGATGGCGGCGCGGGGCTGACGAAGGCTTTGTCGGGTGCGTTTGATCTGCTGATCCTGGATGTGATGCTGCCAGTGAAGGATGGCTTCTCCGTGCTGCGCGAATTGCGCGGCGCTGGGGTGACCTCACGCGTGCTCATGCTGACAGCACGTGATGGCGTGGGAGATCGTGTGCATGGGCTGGACCTAGGCGCGGATGATTATCTGGTGAAGCCCTTTGCTTTTGCGGAGCTGCTGGCGCGCGTGCGTGCGCTGTTGAGGCGCGGAGTTTCGGAAGAACCCGGGTTGCTGCATGTCGCGGATCTGCAGGTGGATCTGCGTGGACGGCGCGTGACGCGCAGCGGACAGTTGGTTACGCTTTCGGCGAAAGAGTTTGGAGTGCTGGCCTACCTGCTGCGGCGCGCGGGTCATGTCGTCTCAAGGAGCGAGCTGGCAGAGCAGGTGTGGGAGGATCTGCAAAACACACCCAGCAATGTTATCGAAGTCACGGTGTATCATCTGCGTGAGAAGATTGACCGTGGCTTCGCACCTGCCTTGATCCAGACCGTGCGAGGCTCAGGTTACTTGATGCAAAAGCCATGAAGTCTCTCCGCTCACGCCTATTGATTGGCTTCACCGCGCTGCTGGCGGCGGCGCTGATGGTGTTTGCGGTGATCGTGTGGCTGGTGGCGCGCGATACGATGAGCCGTGACATGGATGACTTTCTGCGTGGGAAAGCACTTCTGCTGGGCCGTCTGGTCCCACCTGTGCCGCTGCCTGCGAGCCGTCTCATCATCGAGCCGTGGATGGAGCAGGAATTGCAGCTTCAGGAGAATGCGGTGGTCGTGCAGATGTTCACCGCCAGCGGCACCTTCGGTGGAAGATCTAGCAACCTGCGGAGTGACATCCCGCTGACAGAGAAAGGCAGGCACTCCGAGCATCCTGCCGGTGGTGTGGAGCTGGAAACGATCACGCTGAATGGCCGTGAGTGGCGGATCGCCACGCACCCCCGGCGCGAGCGCTGGGGCGAGCCCGTCGTGTTCTATGCCCAGGCGGCGATGCCTCTGGATGCCTTTGCAACGCGGGAAAATCGTTTGTTAGGTTGGTTGATCGCAGGTGGCGTGGTCATGCTCCTGGCAGGCGCGGTTTCAGCGGCAGTCTTGAGCAAGCTCTGGCTGCGCTCGGTCTCCACGCTGGAGGAGGCGGCGCGCGGCCTCAGCAATTCCGAGCTCGGCAAGCGACGCCTGTTTGTGCCTTCGGATGATGCGGAGCTGGCCGCTCTCGCAGCGTCCTTCAATCATCTTCTGGACCGTCTTGAGTCAGCGCACACCACGCAGCAGCGCTTCACGGCTGATGCCTCACATGAGCTGCGCACACCTCTCACCGTGTTGCGTGGGGAGATCGAGGTGGCTCTGCGCAAGCCGAGAACAGCAGAGGAGTATCGTGAGGTGCTGGTGAGCAACAAGGAGGAGATTGAGCGCCTCTCCCGCCTAACCGAAAACATGCTCGCACTGGCGCATGTGGATGTGGGAGATGCCGTCACCCAGCGTGAGCTGGTGAATGTGAGCGAGCTGTGTGCGGGCGTGACCTCGCGGCTGCAATCGCTTGCGGCCGAGCGCCAGATCACTCTTCAGCATGCGGATGCAACGACAGAGCCGCTGAGTGTGAGTGGAGACCCCGTGGCGCTTGATCGTGTCATTTTCAATCTGGTGGAGAATGCGCTGCGCTACTCCCCGGTGGGAGAGCACGTGACGGTCGTGGTCGCCAAGACACCGCCGTGGATTGAGATCCAGGTGAGTGACACCGGCGGCGGCATTGCACCGGAGCATCTCGGGCATCTCTTTGAGCGCTTTTACCGGGTGGACAAGGCACGTTCTCGCTCCCATGGCGGCAGCGGTCTGGGCTTGTCCATCGTGAAGGCCCTGGTGGAGGCGCATGGCGGCATGGTGGAGGTGGAGAGCACGGTGGGGCGGGGTAGCACTTTCACTGTCAAATTGCCCGCCGTTTGAGCAGTCACCGCTCGACAGCCGGGCTTCTGTGAGGATGATCTGCGGCCCGGGCCACCTCCTTCATGCGCGTTCTCTTTGCTTCTCTTTTTCTCACCGCTCCATCCTTCGCCGCGGTGCCTGCCGCGCTGACGACGTTTTTGGACAAGCACTGCACGGAGTGCCATGACTCGGATGTCAAAAAGGCAGGGCTCGATCTCACGGAGGCCAAGTGGCAGCTCGATGATCGGGCGATCTTTGACCTCTGGGTGAATGTGCATGATCGCATGCAGAAAGGCGAGATGCCGCCTGCGAAGAAGCCGCGCCCTGACAAGGCGGAACTCGGGAAGGCTCTTCTCAGCTTGAATGAGCCGCTGCATGCCGCCAGCGCGGCTCTGCAGCAGAAGCAGGGGCGCACCTTGGCGCGCCGTCTGAACCGCATCGAATACGAGAACACTCTGCATGACTTGCTGGGAATGGACATTCCGCTCGCGGCGCTGCTGCCGGAAGACACACCGATGCATGGCTTTGACACCGTGGCAGAGGGGCTGCGCTTCTCGCAGCTTCAGATCGAGAAGTATCTCGAGGCGGCTGACGAGGCGCTGAATGCTGCTGCCGACCTGCGGGTGAAGCCGCAGCTCAGCAAGGCACGCTACAGCTACCGTGAGGAGAAGAACATCCTGAAAAACCTGCAGCTGCCAGATGATCCGCCGACGGATCCGAAGAAGAAGTACAGCCGTCAGCGCCAGATGTTCCGCATGCTGCCGGACTCGCTCGTGATGTTCACGGACGCGGACTACCTGCTCGGTCTGGACCAGTTCAAGATGCATCGCAGCGGCACCTATCGCATCCGCATCTCGGCCAGCGGCTATCAGAGCAATGGCGAGACCGTGACGCTGCGCCTCTACGCGAACAACTACCAGATCGGCAAACGTTACCTCGGCGCGTGGGACATGCCTGCGGACAAGGCGCGTGAGGTCGAGGTTGTGGCGCCGATCAACCGTGGTGAGCACCTGATGGTGCTTCCTTTCAAAATTGGTTATGACGCGGAGGGCAAGCGTCTCAATGATGCGGACACGACGAAGGATTTCAAAGGGCGCGGACTCGCCGTGCAATGGGTGGAGATTGAGGGACCTCTTGAGGCCAATCACTGGCCAGCGGCCTCATTGACACAGCTTTTCCCTGGAGTGCCCGTGCAGGAGATTCCGGGCAAGCAGGCCAAGAACCCATGGGATGCGGAACGGCTCATCGGCTATGAATTGAAGCCAGCGGATCCGGCGGCGGATGCGAAGCGGGTCGTGGAGAGTTTTGCGGCGCGGGCCTTCCGCCGTCCGCTGGAAGCCGGTGAGGCGGAACGCTACGCGCAACTGAGCCTGGATGCCTTGAAAGGCGGAGCGGACTTCCTCGCCGCGGTGAAGATCGGCCTGCGAGGAGTGCTCACCTCACCGCAGTTCCTGCTCTTTGATGAAGCGCCAGGAGCGAAGCTCAGTGATCATGCGCTGGCCTCGAGACTCTCTTATTTCCTGTGGTCCACCATGCCTGATGAGGAACTCATGCGTCTGGCGGCGGAGAAGAAGCTGCATGATCCGAAGGTCCTGCATGCCCAGGTGCAGCGCATGATCGCGGACAAGCGCAGCACCGGACTCGTGAAGAATTTCACCGGCCAGTGGCTGGACCTGCGCTCGATCGATTCCACCTCGCCCGACCCCAGCCTGTATCCGGAGTTCGATGAGATGCTGAAGATGGCGATGGTGGGTGAAACAGAGAGTTTCTTTCGCGAGATGCTGCAGAACGACCTGCCGGTGACGAACTTCATCCAGTCAGACTTCCTAACGTTGAACAACCGCATCTCCCAGCATTACGGAATCGGGCAGGATGTGGCCAAGGACGAACAATTTGTTCGCGTGAGCCTGCCTGCGGGCAGTGTGCGTGGTGGAGTGCTTACGCAGGCCAGCATTCTGAAAGTCACCGCGAATGGCACCACCTCCTCGCCCGTGCTGCGCGGCGCCTGGGTCATGAAGCGTTTGCTCGGCGAACCTCCGCCACCTCCGCCTCCAGGCATTTCTGGCGTGGAGCCTGACACGCGTGGTGCCAGCACCATTCGTGAACTGCTGGCAAAGCACCGTGACTCGGAGACCTGCGCGGGTTGTCATGCAAAGATCGATCCGCCGGGCTTCGCCCTGGAAAGCTTTGATGTCATCGGCGGCTTCCGTGATCGCTACCGCAACAAGGAGAAGGGTGATCATGCGGCGGGCGTGAAGTTTGAGAACCGCGGCATCTGGCAGTACAAGCTCTCACTGCCGGTGGATCCGACAGGTCAGTTTGCGGATGGCACGGCCTTCAAGGACATTCATGAGTTCAAGAAGCATCTCATGGAACATCCCGAGGCGCTGCACCGCTGCCTCACGGAGAAGCTGCTGACTTATGGCACCGGCGCCGCTCCGACCTATGCGGATCGTCAGGCCATCGCCGGGATCATGAAGAAGAATGCAAAGCTGGGCCTGCGCAGCCTGGTGACAGACATCGTGCTGAGCGACACCTTCCAGACGAAGTAGCGTCAGGCGTGGCGGATTCGTCCTAAAACATGTCCGAACGAAATCTGCGTTAGGCGTGTTGTATGGACACCACCACCATGAACCGCCGCTCCTCGCTCAAGACCATTCTAGCCACGGGTATCGCGCCCCTGTTTGTGCCTGCCCGCCTGCTGCGTTCGCAGACAGCGCCGTCGAACAAGATCACCCTCGGCGTGATCGGCTGCGGATCACAGGGCGTGGTCGACATGCGCGCGTTCCTGAATCACGATGACGTGCGTGTGGTGTCGATCTGTGATGTGAACCGCCGTCGTATCGATGCAGCCAAGTTCCACATCAAGGAAGCCTATGGCAGTGCGGATGTGAAAGTGCACAGTGATTTCCGCGAACTGAATCGTGATGCCGGCATTGATGCGGTGCTCATGGCGCTGCCGGTGCACTGGCATAGCATTCCCTCCGAGGATGCGGTGCTGAATGGCAAGCACATCTACCATGAGAAGCCGATGGCCATGTCCATCCAGGAAGCAAAAGTGGTCCGCGAAGCCGTGAGGAAAAAGGGTGTGGTGTTTCAGTTCGGCACGCAGCAGCGCTCGGACATGAAATTCCGCTGGGCGGCGGAGCTGGCCCAGAATGGCAGGCTCGGGAAACTGAAGGAGATCCAGGTGGGCGTGCCGGGAGGCAAGACGATGCCAGCCTTCGCCGAGCAACCCGTGCCTGCGGATGTGGACTGGGACCGCTGGGTCGGCCCGGCACCGATGACACCCTTCAACGAGGAGAAGCTGAAGCGTGACAACCATGAGAACATCACCAACTTCTCGTTAGGCATGATCTCCTGCTGGGGCATTCATCATCTCGATATCGCCCAGTGGGGCAATGGCACGGATGCCACGGGCCCGGTGAGCGTGGAAGGCCACGGCGAGTATCCGAAGGACGGCGGCTGTGATGCGGTGGAGAGCTGGAAGCTGCGCTTTGAGTATGCGAATGCCGCGCCGATCGTCTTTGCCAATCAAGGTGATGAGATCGGTCATGGTGCGCGCTTCATCGGCGAGAAGGGTTGGGTGCACGTGCTGCGCGGCAAGATCAGCGCGAGCGATGATGCCATTCTGCGTGACCCGCAGAACAAGGTCGGCACCATGCCGATCAAGCTTCACGAAAGCCTGGAGCATACGCGCAACTTCATCGATGCGATCCAGGGCAAGGCGAAGACGGTTTGTGACATCGAGACCGCCGTACGCAGTGATGCGCTGCCACAGCTCGCGGCGGCTTGTCTGAAGGCGAAGCGCAAGCTCACCTGGGATCCAGCAGCGGAGAACTTTGGTTCAGATGCGGAGGCCAACGCGCTGATGAATCACCGCGCCATGCGGGGCGGCTGGAGGCTCTCCACCGTCTGACCTACGGGCTTCACGGTCTCACGGACAGGCTCGTCCGTGGCCTGCGCAGCCTTGCCGAAACGCAGCACATAACCGAGCAGCGCCTTCATGCGGCCGGTCTGCGTGAAGCGTGCGCTCAGGCGCCAGTGATCCGTGAGGTCATAGGCGGCTTGCACGCTGTCATTGCTGCGGTCAGCGCCGGAAGGATTGAAGGTCACGTGCAGCTTCGGAGGATCTTCACGGATGACTTTCTTCTTCTTGAAGGCTTTGCGATACACCTCGCTGATGAAGAGGAAGGCCGCGCGGCTGGCGGCTTCAGCGGCGAGCTCGCTGGCGTCACCGTTCAAAGTCGTGCCAGTGCTGAGCAGAGTCACGATGTCCGGCTCGCTCATGGGCGGCGTGCTGGTGAAGCGGGTCTTCGGATTGGTGGAGTCGCCGTAGATGTAGAGCGTGATCTCATTGCTGCCGACGCGTGACTCGCCACGGATGTCCAGCTCGGGGTCGAAAGGCTTCTGCGGATTCAGCGTCACCACACCGCGGGTGATTCTGACGATGCTGAAAGGCAGCTTCAAAATCAGGCGGTCAATATTCGCTCCACCATTCAGCAGCGGGGCCGCTCCCGTGCCGCGGAGCGAGGCATCCACAGAGACCGCGCCATTGGCGAGATTGCCCGAGATGAGCACCGGATCACGAGAGGTCACCCGCACATCAAAGGTCCAGTCTTTGAGCAGCGGTGGCAGCTCGAGCTTGGCTGTGCTGCGTTGTGTGTTCTCAGGAATCGGAGGCACGTCAGCGGGCAATTTCAGCAAGGGCAGAAGATCGATCTCCTTGAAGATACGACCGCGCACTGTCTGGACCGAGCCAGCCACGCGCGCCTGCTTCAGAGTGCCCACACAGCTGAGGTCCGCATTGGCCCGCAGCGAACTGGTGGGATCACGAAACACAAGCGCTTCACCAGCCTTGATGCTCACGTTCAGCGCGGGGTTGGCCATGTCCGTGGCATCCACGCGGCCGCCGAGCTTCACATGACCACCCGCCACGACTGCTGAGATGTCATCAATGGTCAGGATGCGGTCCCTGGCACTCACATGGACCTTCACATCACGCACGGAAGGCATGTTGGCCTTGGCCCAGGACACTTCCTGCACATGCAGGTCCACATTGGCATTGATCAGCGGCTTGCTGACCGTGCCGCTGACATCCGCGTTGATCTTCAGCTTCGCAGGAATGCTGCGGATGGTGTCCGGGGCGTAGTCGCGGATGAAGCTGAGATCACTCTCCTCCATGCGCACGGTCACCTTGACCGGTGTGCTGCTGGCCAGGGAAGGCTTCGCGATCACCGCGCTCACATCGAGAGGCAGTTGCGCCTCCACGGTCAGTGGCTGCAGCGGCGGCTGCACCGCTTTCAGGTTCGCCTTCACCTGGTTGCCATTCAAGGTGGCCGTGAGATCGACCGTGGCCGGTGTGAAGGCCTTGGGTGCCTTCGGAGCTTTGACCTCGCGCAGATTCACTTTCACATTGCCGACAAGAGTCTTCAATCTGCCCTTCAAGGAGATGTCTGCATTCAGAATGCCCTCCGGGATGTTTTGAATGCCAGCGGCGGCCAGCACTTCATTCACACGCAGGTCCTTGGCTTTGAGCATCACGTCCGCAGGCAGGCTTTCGGCGCTGCCGGGCTGGGTGATGTCAAAGGGAGCGCTGGCCTGACCTTCCACGAGCAGCGTGTCTTTCTGCCACACTTTCAGTTGGGTGAGCGCGGCGGATTTGTCATCCACCACACCTTTCACAGCGAGCTTCCAGAGGCCGAGTTTGGCTTCCAGTGACTTTAAATCCGCGCGCTTGCCCGCAAAACTAGCCTCCAGCGTCACGTCCGCTGGCTGGGGCAGGGAAGCAGGATGCACCTTGGTGGCGGTGAGGGTGGCGCTGCCCTCGCATCTCCAGGGTTTCAGCTCACCCTGTGCATCGAGATGGCTGAAAAGGCTGCCGGACTTGATCTGAGGCGCGCCGAGACTAACCAGTAATGTGTTCAGCTTGATGAGCTGGGGCAGGGTGATGTCACCCTTGGCCTCAAAGGCATAAGGAGCCTGCACGCCCATGTCAGCGGTTAGCGCGATGTGGTTCTGCTCATCCACACGGATGTAGAGTGGGTCGAGGTTGACCTTGCCATCCTTGACCTGGGCCTTGAGCGCGATCTCCGGCAGCGGACCCTCACCATATTTCGCTTCCTTGAGATCCAGGGAGATGTCTGCCAGCACCTTCTCCAGAGCGCCTGCGCTGAGGTCATTGACCGCAAAACTGGTTTGGCCGCTGAGGTTCAGTTTGCCGCTGACCGGTTTCGGCGGAGCCTTGATGGTGCCGGGAACGGCCAGTGTCTCAATGAGCTTCGCAGGCTGCTCCACCTTCAGCGCCCATTCTGCCTTCACCGGCATGGCATCCTGCATGAGCATGGTGGCCTTGAGGGAAAGTTGGTTGCCCTCACCAAGTCCAAGCGCGGGGATCTCGAGGCGGGCTTCTTTGCCATCCAGGGAGAACTGAGTGCCCAGTTTCGGCAGGCGATAGTTTTGAAAGGCGAGTGTGTCTCCATCCACCGTGCCGCTGAGCTTGGTGGGAGTCGCGCCCACACCTTCTGCCTTGGCATCGAGGATCACGGTGCCGCGCACAGGTGGTGGCTTGTCCAGAAGCTGGCTCACATCCTTGATGCTGGCCTTGGCAACCGAGGTCCAGGTGGTCTTCTGCCATTCGGCGATGTTCGCGGGCAGCTGGGCCTGCGCCGTCACATCGATGAGATTGCTGCCACGGGCGACGTTCAGAGTGGACAGGGTGGCTTTGCCATCCGCCACTTCCAGCGCGAGCGAGACCTTGTCGATCATCGCTCCGGCGGCACGGATGTTCGCGACCTCGGTCTTCAAGCTGGCTTTGAGGTTCGGGGGTGAGCGGGGATCGCCCTCCACATGCAGATCAAGCCTGCTGCCATCAAAGTTCACACTTTTAGGTAGGCCGATCGTCTGCAGCTCTTCAGCGCGCAGATCCGTGACCTGCACATCGGCCTTCGCCTGCATGGTCTCGCCAAACACACCGGCGATCTGCGCGTCCGTCTTCAGCTTCGCCGCGCCGAGGTGCGCGAGGATCTGGGTGACGAACTCACCTGACTCGAAGCCTTTGAGATCCAGCCTGAGCTCATCCAGCACCACATCCTTCGGCAGCGTGAATTCACGGATCACGACCATGCGCGGCTGCCAGTCGATCTTGGCGCTGAGTGCCTGAAAGTGCAGGCCGCCGGGCTCCATGATCAGCTCCTGGCATTCAAAGATGCCGGGCATGCCTGTGCCGATCTGCAGCGTCAGGCCACGCACCGTGATCTGGCCGCCATTGCCCAGCGTGATCTTGGCGTTCGCATTCTTCAGATCGATGAATCCCGGCCAGATGAGGGGTGGCGCTTTGCCGGCGGGCTTTTTCGCTTCAGCCGGGTTCTGCGCTGCCTTGCTGGCAGGGAGGTTCCGCAGATCCACCTGGGCTTCGAGATCATGCAGCGTCAGCCCTTTGACGACGTGCTCCAGATCCGCGCGCATGTCATAGTTCACGCTGAGCTTGCCGATCATGGCCTTGGGCAGCCAGTGGTCTTCGCCGCCGGTGGCCTTCACGCCGAGCAACTCCATGCTGTTCCAGACCGAACCTTCCACCTCCCAGGTGAGCTCCAGGCCCTGAAGCGCCGCGCCCTTCGTCCCGCCCCAGCGGACCAGACTGAGAATGATGGGCCGGTGGAAGATGGCCAGCAGGACAATCAGCCCCAAGAACACGAGCATGAAACGCTTCAACCAACGCCGGAAACGACGGCGCGGTTTGGGTGTTGTGGGGGGCTCGGTCACCGTTTCCATGTGCGCTCAATACGCCCCTCCTGCAAGTAGCGGGCCACCTGAATCGGCCCTGAGGGGCCAGCTGGACTTTTGAATCCGGTTCTAGGGAGCTTCTCCCCTGTTGGTGGGCCGGCTGGCGCCGATCTTGATCAGAGGCATGAGCTTGGCGAGGCGCTTGGGACCGATGCCCGGGACATCATTCAGCGACTCCACCGTTTCAAAAGGGCGGCGGGCGATGATCTCGCGGGCGATGCCCTCACCGATGCCGGGCAGACTCTCCACCTCAGGGCGCGAGGCGCTGTTGATATCGATCCGGGTGTCTTGGGTCGTCACCAGGCTCAGCACCTGGCTTCGTTCTTCACCTTCGACTGGGTTCTGGCTTTGGTCCGGGCTTGTCACTGGCTGAACCACACGTTGGACCTGGACCTCGGCTGGCTTCTCCCGCCGCCCATCCTGAACCACGTAGGCCATGAGGGCAAAAAAGGCCAGGGCGGCGAGCACATTGCCCATCCATGCCACGGGGATCTTCTTCAGACTCCAGAGGTCCTCCTCATCGGGTGGCATGGGCGTATTTTCCTGCATGGAGGAAGATTCAAGCAGCCTGCCCTCGACTCGCCAAGACCGAATAGAGGCACGCCTCATCTGCACCTTGCCAGCCGAGGCTTTCACGACTCCTTTTCAGCATGGATGATCTGGCCCGGCAGATGCAGCACGATCTTGAAGAGATCGGCAGGACGCACATGCCCTTTGGCAAATTCGGCCCGCAGTTCTGCCCACCGAATGGCGTGCCAATCTATGATCTGCCAGCGGAGTATCTCGCGTGGTTCGCGAACAAGGCAGGCTTCCCGAAGGGCCGCTTCGGCAAGCTGCTGCAGATGGTCTACCAGATGAAGGTGGATGGCTCGGACGTGGTCTTTGATGTCTTTCGTCGTCGCCGTGGTGGCCGCACCCCGCTGCGTGAGGAGCGGCAGCGCTCGTTTGATCTCAGCGGGAACAGACAAACTCCACCTGAGGGAGCCTGAAATAGGGACCAGCGGCTCGCCGCAAGACCCTCCAGATTACCCGGGCCAGGATCTATTTCGCGGCCGGAGGTGGGGAACCCGCGCCGGTGCTGCTTTGAGACTGGGCTGCCTTTTTGAGAAGTCGTGTTCTGATGATTTCCGGAGGGATGCTCGGGAGTTCCAGCCAGTCAGCCTTTTCCAGGAGCTTGGCCGCTTCATTTGGGTTTGTCAGTTTGCGGGCGGCATCACGCAGCAACGGCGCGCCATGAGCGTGCCCCAGGACAACGAATCCATTGAGCGCAGCCTCACGCACCTCAGGGTCAGGATGGGTCAGGTAGGGCTGGATGCGGGGCAGCTCCACCGGGTCATAGGAAATGGAGATCAAGTGAATCTCCTCCAGCACTTTTTGTTTGGCGGCTGCCTCCAGAGGCGGCATGTCCACCGGCCGGGAGGTGTTGGAGAGTGTTGGAGCGGGTGCTGCTGTGCTCGGCGGCAGGATGGCAGGTCCAGAACCAGATGGAGATCCTGCAGCGGTGCGTGCTGCGGCGTTCTCTTGGGGGACTTGAGCTGCCCTGTCTGCGGATGTCGGCCCGGCGCTCCAAAACGCATAGAAAAGCAGCCCGCAAGAAGCGGCCGCCGCCAGGGTGATCATCGCAGTATGTTTCATGGGATCAGTCGATTAAAAAGGCACCTCCATGAATTTCACAGAGGTGCCCGATGAAGGTTTAACGATGGAGATATCCTTCAGATATCAATCATCATTGTGGAGGCATGAAGAGATTCAGGTCCACCACGGCTGCAGCACCCACGCTGATGGTGCCCTCGATGATGTCTCCCAGATCGGAGGTTCCCAGGATCTTGTCCAGCTTGACGGCTCCTGGCACATAAACCTCCTCGAAGACTTTATCGATGCCGCTGCCAAAGGTCTTCACGGTGATTTTTCCACCACCGCTCAGCAGGCCTTGGAGGTCCAGAGGGATCGGCGGGTCTCCAGGCGTCTCGCTGACGAATGGCACCGTGGCCATGGCTCTCGTTTTGAAAGTTTCGCTCAGGGTGTGAACCGTGGTCGGAGGGGGCGGCTCGCCCGTGAGAGGGCTGAACTCGGTGTCGACCGTCTTCTCGCTTTTGGCCCTTGCTTCGACCCCGCTCTCATCAAAGACGATGCTCAGCACATCATCAGCCGGGATGGAGGTCTTGTCGGTGTGTCTGATGTACATCGCCGGCACTCCCGTCGCATCGTAGACCACCACCAGCGACCATCCAGCCAGGAAGGGTGTCTTGCCTTTCTGGGGCAGGAATCCGGACTGAACCAAAACCTTGATGATATCGGCATTGCCCCACTTGCCCGTGGTAATTTTGGAGCCGTACTCGGTCGTGCTGACCGTCTTGACGGGCACTCTTTCATCGACGGGTCCGGCCAAAGTCTCCACCGTGTAGGTGTTCTCAAAGGTGGGACCGCCACCGTTGTTTGGCCCGAGCACTTTGCCGGTCTCGTCTTTCGCGACCAGAGCCTCATCAGTGTAGGAATAAGTCAGGGCCACGGTGATGCCACCGGTGGAAACCCACATCGGGGGTTCTTGCTGCGCGGAGGCAGATGGGGCGAGGGACAGGCCAGCCAGGGCTGCTGCCATGCAGGTGATACGCTTCATAGGAGTGGGATGAGTTGAGAGCGAGGCTGTGGAGCTCAGTAATCCGGGCGCCACCTGCCTCAAACAGTATCTACCGGAGATAGTGGCGGACATTTCACACTTTCTCCCTTTTTCGGCTCCAGCCCTCAGGGCCCGGGGAAAATCATCCCTCGCACTGCAGCGGATCGAGTGCATTCTCACGGATGTCATTTCAAGTTCTCGGGCTCGACTCCCACATTCTCCAGGCCATCAAGGAATACGGTTACACAGAGCCGACTCCCATCCAGGCCGCGGCCATCCCGCCCATCATCGCCGGTCATGACCTCATCGGCATCGCCCAGACCGGCACGGGAAAGACAGCCGCCTTCACGCTGCCCATCCTCACACGTCTTGCAGAACCCGGTAAGAAGCCCGGCACGAAGGTGCTCATCCTCGCCCCCACCCGTGAACTCGTGGTCCAGATCGAGGAAAACGTCCTCGCTTATGCCAAGCACCTGCCGCTGACCATCGCCAAGGTCTTTGGCGGAGTCGGCGAGCGCCCGCAGATCAATGCCCTGCGCAGCGGCTGTGACATCGTCATCGCCACACCCGGGCGTCTGCTGGACCTCATGGGCCAGCGTCATGGAAACTTCAGCGGCCTGGAGCACCTCGTCCTCGATGAGGCGGACCGCATGCTGGACATGGGCTTCCTCCCCAGCATCAAGCGCATCATCCAGGCCCTGCCGAAGAAGCGCCAGACCCTCATGTTCTCCGCCACCTTGTCGAAGGAGATCGAGGCCCTCACGCATGAGTTCCAGCATCATCCAAAGACCGTGCAGATCGGCCGCCGCTCCAATCCTGCGGAGACCGTGACCCAGCTCGTTTATGAGGTGCCGGCGCATCTGAAGCCAGCGCTGCTCAGCCACCTGCTGCAAGACAGCAAGATGGACATGGTCCTCGTCTTCAGCCGCACCAAACACGGCGCGGACAAGATCGCCCGCCGCCTGGAGCAGGTCGGCGTGAAGTGCGCCACGCTGCACGCGAACCGCTCGCAGAACCAGCGCCTCAAAGCCCTCGCCGATTTCAAATCCGGTGAGGTTCGTGTGCTCGTCGCCACAGACATCGCCGCACGTGGCATTGATGTGGACGGCATCTCGCACGTGGTGAATTACGACTTCCCTATGCACTCCGAGGACTACGTCCACCGCATCGGCCGCACCGGCCGTGCCCAGGCCATTGGAGATGCCATCAGCTTCATCTCACCCGAGGATCAGGCCGCGCTCCGCAGCCTGGAGAAGTTCATCGGCCGCGGCCTCATCCGCAAACGTGCCGAAGGTTTCAACTATGCCGCCACTGCTGCTCCACGCTCCGAGGAGCCGCCACGCTATCGCGATCCGCGCAGCGGCCGTCCGCAGGGACAGCGCGGCCAGGGTGGCCAAGGCCAGGGCCGTCAAGGTCAAGGCGGTGGCCAAAGAGGCCAGGGCGGCAGCCAGCAAGCTCCACGTGGCCAGAGCAGCCAGGGTGCACCGAAGGCTCAAGAGGGCCAGAGGCGCCAGGGCCGCGATGAGCGCCCAAAGTCAGGCCGCGAGCAGCAGCCTAACCAACCACGCCGTCAGGACTCAGACCGCCAGCCCTCCGGGAAGCCAGCCAAGCCCAGCCTCTGGAACCGTCTCACCGGCAGGAAGTAAGACAAGACTCGTTAGGCCGGAGTGCCCGATGATCCCACGCAGGATGACCGTGTCCCCCCCAAAGGGGAATCGGTCGTCCCCATGACGTGGCACAATTGAGCGGCTGCCGAACGATCCACGCGATCTCTCCTCCCAAACTCGCTCGCCGGCGACCAGCCTCGTCGCGAGCCGGAGGCTCGCAAGAAATTAGCCGGGGGTGAAGCGAGCGCAGCGAGCGAGAACCCCCGGACTATCAGGCGATCGACCTCTCATGTCAGCGCGCCCTGGAAGGGCGCGGGAAGCAAGCGTCGCGCTCCAATATCCGGCCTAACAAACAATCACTCCACCACTCCGTCCCCTCACTCCGCCGTCTCCATCTTCAGCCTCTGCAGCTCCATCGCCGCCGCGGGTGACGTGTTCTTCTCCAGGGATTCCAGATACTTCTCCAGCGGCTCGTTGTCCGCCGGTGTCAGCGCGCGGGTGCCCGGTTTCGCCAGCAGCCATTGCGCCCAGCGATGCGCCAGGATGTCCTCCGGCTCCGGGATGCGCGGCACTGCGGAGATGGCCTTCCTCAGATCCTCCACGCCCAGGGATTCCGTCTGCGCCTCGGAGTTCAGGCGGCGTCTGGCCAGCGCCTCCGCCAGATTCAGGAACCAGTCCGGGAGATGCACACCCTCCGGCGGCATCGGCAGGGAAAACCATCCCGCTTCCGGCAGATGGTACACATAGCTCGCTCCATCCTTGGAGATGTGCACGGCATCGATGCCCGCCCCTTCCCGCACCGGCGGGCTCAGGCTGTTCCCCAGCCGTGTTTCCCACACGCGGATCTCCCCCTCATCCGTCACCGTCACCAGTTTTTTCCCATCTTTGGTTAGGGCCAGCGAGCTCACGAAATACTCCGGGCGGATGATGATGCCCGTGCTTCTTCCCGCCGCCACATCCCAGAAGCGGATCTCCTGGTCACGCCCGGAGGTCACCAGCAGGCGTCCGTCATCAGACACCGCCACCGCGCCCACGGCCGGCGGGTGCTGGATCTCCGGCCCCAGCGGCCGGCCTGACCGTGCGTCCAGCACCTGCACCTTGCCATCGGCGCTCGCCACGGCCACCAGCCGGTCATCGCTGCTCCAGCCGTGCACTCTCGCTTCACGCAGAAGCGCGGCTGTGATCGGCGGCGTCTCTGGTTCCTTGCGGTAAACTTCCTCCGGCCCCGCCAGGAAGCGGCGCGTGGCCATGCGCTCATGGATGCTCCACACCTGCACATGCGGATCATAGCGCGGGGCCATCGCCAGCAGGGAGGCATCCGGCGTCACGGCCACCTCATTCAGCGCGTGACGCAGACGGTGGTTCTGGCGCATGCCCGTGGAGGCATTCCACACCTGCACCTCGCCATGGCGGGAAACACTCGCCACCATGCCTTGCTCCAGCGCCTGCCGCACCGCCATGATCTCACCGTCATGCCGCCGGGCAGGGAAGCGCGGCCGCCCGTTGCTCATGTCCCACGCATGCAGATAACCGCTGCCATCACCCACCGTCAGCGTCGTCGCATCTGAGTTGAAGGAGAGGCTTGTGACGGCGGACGGGTGCTTCATCTCTGGCACCGCATCTTCAGAGGCCCGGTAGTTCAGTACATGCACCACACCGCTGTGCAGCCCCAGGCTCAGCAGCTCTTTTTCCCGGTGCACGGCGATGGCGCTGATGCCCTCGTCCACCTGCACCAGATCTCCCACGATCTTCCCTGTGGTCCGGTCCCACACCGCGGCGATCGCCTTCACCCCGTCCTTCGCGTCACCCGTCGTGTTGCTGGCCGTGGCCAGCGTGGTGCCCAGGTAATCCATCGTCAGATTGATGATCGGCGTCCGCACCCCCGGAGGCGCCGGGTGTTGCAGACGCAAAGCTGGTTCGGCAGGCTGGCGCAGATCCCAGATCAGCAGCGCCCCCTGGTCACCACCTGCCGCCAGTGTCAGCCCGTCCCCGGAAAGCGTGAGGGAAAGCACAGACTGCTGCGTGCCGTCCGCGCCGGCAGGAAGGCGCGGAGACAGCATGGAGTTGCTGTCATCCTTGAGGGACCAGCGCATCACCTGCCCGTCATCCCGCGCCAGGAAGGCATGCTGCCCGTCTTTCGAGACAATCATCGCCGTCACCACCACGCCGCGCGGCAGCGCATGATCCGTGCGGTGAAAGCTGTTCATGTCCCACAGGCTCAGCACATCATTCGCCGCCGTGGATCCGTTCTGCCGCGGGCTGGACACCGCCAGCACGCGTGAGGCCTGCTTGCTCAGCCCCACCAGCCGTGCCTCCACCACACCGGCAGGCAGCGCCATCGGCGGCGTCAGCGGCTGGATCAGGTGCCCGTTCTCCAGCAGGGAAAGCAGGTTCGTCGAGGCCTCCGCATTGTCCGGATCCGTGCGCAGCGCGCGGCTCAGCAGCGCCATCGAACCGTGCAGATCCATGCGCTCGCCGATCTGCATCTGGCCCGCGATCTGGCCGTCTGAGATGGACGACGCCTTGCGCGCTGCCGTGCGGTTCTTTTCCGATTCAAAGTACAGCGCCGTGCTCGTCACGCCACCGGCCAGCACCGCCACAGCCACCGCCGCCGCGGCTGCCACGCCCACCCGGTGCCGCCTAACAAATTTTTGCAAAAGATAGCGCTTGCTCGGCGGGCACGCCTGCACCGGCTTGAAGTTCAGATGGCGGCGCAGATCATCCGCCAGGTCATCCGCATTCCCATACCGGCGTGAGGGGTCACGCTCCAGCGCCTTCAGGATGATCCAGTCCAGGTCTCCTTTCAGGGAAGGCTCGCGGGACGACGGCTTCGGCGGGTCGATCTCCACCTGGTCCCGCAGGATCTGGTGCAGCGGGCGGTTCGCCAGGTCCGCCGTCGTGATCAGCGGCTTGCCGGACAGCAGCTCCATCAGGATCGATCCCAGCGCATACACATCAGACCGCGTGTCCACATGTGAGCTGCCGTATTCGATCTGCTCCGGGCTGATGTATCCCGGCGTGCCCACCAGCTGGTCCATGCCCGTCGCCAGCGTTTGACTCACATTCTTTTGCTCCAGAACCTTAGCGATCCCGAAGTCGATCACCTTCGGCACCGGCAAACCGTCCTCCTCCATCACCATCACGTTGGAGGGTTTCAGGTCACGGTGGATGATCCCCTTCTGATGCGCGTGGTTCACCGCGTGGCAGACCGGGATGAAAAGCTCGATCCGCTGCTGGGTCGTCAGCTCCTTCTTCTTCGAGTAACTCGTGATCGACCGCCCGCGCACCAGCTCCATCACAAAGTAGGGCTGCCCGCGCTCCGTCTCGCCCGCATCCAGCACACGCGCGATGTTCGGGTGCTCCATTAGCGCCAGCGACTGCTGCTCCGTCTCAAAGCGGGCCATCACCTGTTGCGTGTCCATCCCCGCCTTCAGGATCTTCACCGCCACCAGACGATGGATCGGCTGCACCTGCTCTGCCTTGTAGACGAGCCCGAAGCCACCCTCGCCCAGCTTTTCCAGCAGGCGGAATTTGCCATCGATCCAGCCGTCATTGTCCTCCAGCAGGTTCGCAGAGCGCGGACCCCGCGGCGTCATCGTTGGTCGTGTCAGAGAGGCCCTCGTCGGCCCGCCCGTCATCCGGGAAATCGGACTCGGCGTGAGCGCACCCTCGATCACGAGCGTCACATCATGCTCGGTCGCCGGAGTGGGGGCTTCTGGTGAGGGGTCTGACACGCGTGAAAAGCTGAGCAGAAAACAAACACGACTCCCTGAGGCCCTGCAATACCCAGTTCGTGCACCTTGCCATCGGCTGCAAAGATGCGCCGCAGGCCCGTCTTCGAGGCAAAAACCCGCCTGGATCTACCTGGATTCACCCGGATCACCTCCGCGCTGTAGCGGCCAGCGCTAATCTCACCTCACCGAGGCCTGTGCACCTCCCCAGGTCGGATCCAGTCGGATTTACCCGGATCGGCTTCCCCTTTCTCAAACCACCGTAAACAACCGTCAACCACCGTAAACAATCGTAAACGGCTCCCGCGATCCCCTCCTCTGAAACCACCGTAAACAACAGTAAACTCCCCCTCCGGCTCCCGTCCCTTTCCGTGTGTTCCGTCGGCCAGTCCTCCCCACCTTGCAGTCCGTAGCCTCGGCGAAGGACTGTCCAAAACTCCAAATCTCCTGTGAAAAAATTATTCATAGCGTCCGCACCCTCCACCCTCCCCGCCCATCTCCAAAGTGACCCAAGCGGACCCTTTGGACACCGCGCCCTGCTCCCCCAAAATCATAAATCATAAATCATAAATAGCCTCCCACTTCCGCAGTATCCCCCATCTCCACCTCTCCTGAGGCCTTGCATTTCTGTCACATCTTTGGTTTCCTGCGGGAATTCCATGCGCCGCCCCCCCCTCCGCATAGTCGCCTCCTTGTTCGCACTCATCCTTGCCTCGATGAGCGTGACCTCCTGCACCTCGCCTTTTGACAAAGATCCGAAGGTGCTCATCACCGTCTTCTCGGAGGGCTCCTCGATGGACTCGCCAAAGACCATCTTCCGCCGGAACATCGAGGGCAAGGAGGTCGTCCTGAAGGTCATCCCTGAGTTCACCCACAAAAGCATCGTCGCCTTCCATTCCTTCCCTGCGGAGGACGGCACCTACGGCGTCACCTTGAAACTCGACTTCAAAGGCACGAACGCCCTCGAGATCGTCACCCGTCTTCAGCAGGGCGGCATGCTCGTCAGCATGGTCAATGCAGCCGTGGTCGACTACGTCACCATTGATGAAGTCGTGGCGGATGGCCTCTTCACCATCTGGCGCGGCCTCCCGGAGGAGCTCATCGCCTCCATGGACAAAGAGTATCCCCGCATCCAGGCGCTCAAGAAAGCCAATGCCGAGTCCTCATCTGACATGCTCGACATGGTGCCCAGCACCGGCAAAGAGAAGAAATCCGCCCGCGATCGTGCGAAGAAGGCGGAGAAAGAAGAGGAAGCCGCCGCCAAGCGCAAAGCCAAGGGTGAGGTGGACTTCCCCCCTGAGCTTCCAGCGGGCGCTGCCGTGCCCCTCAGCGAAGCCCTAAAAAATCCGTGATGAAGATGCTTCGGCGAACGTAACGGGAATGACCGTTTATGAAAATCCTAAACGAACTTCTAGACCTCATCTTTAACCTTCTGGAGCGCTACTGGATGGTTGCCCTGCCGCTTTGCTTCGTCGGCTTCCTGCTGGCGGTATGGGTGCTGGGCCGGATCTTGAAAGGTAAAAGCGCATCTCACGAGTCAGGCGTGTCCCGCGGTCAGGCTAGGCTTCAGCGCACCGTCCCCATGTCCCTGCGCAGGCTCCCGCCGGAGCACTACAAGATCTACAATGACGTGTATGTGCCCCGTCTGGACAACGATGGTAACACGCGCCTGCACCACGTCGTGCTCTCCAGGTATGGTATCTTCGTCATTCAGGACCAGCCTGAAAATGGTCTCATCTCCGGCGGACTAGATGACCGTGAGTGGACTCTCATTCAGGAAGATGGCCGCAAGCGCTTCGTCAATCCCATCATTCGCAGCGCCTATCACGTGAAGGCATTGGCGAAGTATCTGGACTTCCCGGAGGCCTCCCTCTTCCCCATCATCTACTTTGATTCCGAGCCCCGCTTTGAGGCCCAGCGTCTGCCTTACATGCTCACAGAAGGTCTCGGCCGTTACATCATCTCGCACCGCGTCGAAGTGGTCTCCCAGGAGGAGCTTGATGACGTCGCCCTGAAGTTCGCCTGCCTCACCTCCCACCGCAATCCCGAGGTCGCCCAGCAGAAGCACCAGGCCGCCCGCGCCCGCCGCCTCCGCCAGACCCGCGAACGCGCTGCTTAAAAAGCGTCAGTGGTTCAATTTTGACCCCGGCGCGGCAGCGCCACCAAAACTCCCCGGTAGGGACGAGCTGTGCTCGTCCCTAGCTCAAACTCACGCCACCCCGCCACCTCCCCCAAGGTCCGAGCCTGTCCAACCCCACCGCGCCCCTGGATCTCCCCCCTTTCCTCCATTTTCAGTTTTCCATTCTCCATTCCCCCATCTCCCCGAAGCCCAAACTCCCCCGCCCAACCAATTTTCAGTCCTCTTGCCCTGCCCACCATTCCCGTCCCCGTCCCATCTGCGCATATCTGCGTCATCTGCGGTTAAAATCCCGCATCACATCAGCCCCACCGGCTTGAGCTCCACCCCCGGAAACACCTGCCTCAGATCCGCGCCGCTGAAGCATCCGTTCAGCACCTCGCCAAACACCTGCCGGTAATCCGTCTCCGCATGCAGACCACCCGGTCCCGGCGTGTTCACATTGATCTCCTCCTCCGCCTGGATCGGCCATGCGCCCAGCACCTGCCCGCCTTTCACGCGGTCACCCAGCGCCATCAGCGCAAACCCGCGTCCATGATCCGTGCCCAGGCTCGCGTTCTCATACACACGCCGCCCGAACTCCGTCGTCACCATGATCGTATAATTCGTTCGGTGAGACGTCAGGTCCAGGTCCAGTGCCGCCAGACCTTCCGCCAGCGTCTTGATCCTCTCCGCCTGCGTGCCGCTCGAGTTCCCCTGGAAGAAATGCGTGTCCCATCCACCCAGGTCGATGCACGCCACCTGCAGCCCCAGACGGGCCTTCACCAGCCGCGCGATCTCCCGCAGCCCGTTGCCAAAACCATCCTTCGGATACTCCGCGCCATGCTCCGGTGCCTCCGCCTTGCCCTGCAGGGCGGACACCCGCTGAAACAGGTCCAGGGTCTCCACGCCACGCTGGCCTAACAAGGTCACCTCCGCGCCATACATCGCTTGCAGCGCCTGCACCACCTTCGTGGAGTCCTCGCCCTTCTTCCCGGTCCTGATGGCAATGTCCTCGATCCTCTCCAGCACGCTCACCGCTGGCGCACCACGCAGAGATTCCGGCAGCGCCGTGCCGATCGCCACCGCGGACAGAGCCGAGCTGGCCTCCGTCGCATTCAGTCGCAAAAAGCGGCCTAACCATCCACCACCCGCAGGACTTCCATGCATCGAGTCGCCATGCTCCATCTGGTCCTGGCAGTCGAAATGCGAGCCGCTCGTGTTGTCCACGCCGACGGACTGCACCGCCCCAAATCGTCCGTCTTTATACAGGCCCTCCAGCGGCTTCATCGTCGGATGCAGGCCGTAGCGGTCATTGAGCTGGATTACATCCTTCTTCGGGATCGCCAGCCCCGGCCGCAGCCGGTAGTAGCGGTCATCCGCATGCGGCACCACTAGGTTCAGCGTGTCCGCACCCCCGCGCAGAAACACATGAATAAGCGTGTGAGATTCCTCACGCGGCACCGCCGCAAAGGTCGGCGCGGCTGCGAGTGCCAGCTTCGAGATCAAAGAGCGTCGCGTCATCATAAAATCAGCATCTCTGGAAGGCCGGACTCGCGAGGATGAGTCCGACGAGTTGAGCCTCTTCCGCATCCTTGAAGGCCGCCAGCTCCTCAGGCTTCGGCGTCCGTCCCGTGAGATAAGAAAACCACGTGGAAGCATCATTCGTCGCGCCCAGGCTCTTCGCCAGCCGCCACAGCTCCACGCGCGTGTCGCCCTGCTTGCCGGAAGCCAGCGCCAGGCCAAAGTTCCAGCGCCACATCAGCGTCCCCATCCACGGCAGCTCCTCATCCGGATAACCATCCGGTGTCGGATATTGGAAAAGCCCATGCCCCATCCGCTGCAGCGGTTCCAGCACCGTCTTCTCAGCCGTCGTGTCCGTCGCCAGCGCCCGCATGGCCGAGACCATGAACTTGAAAGGCCGCTTCAAAAGCTGCCCCTGGCTCGCCGCAAACTCCGGCGTGTTGAAGAGCGCCCGCAGCACGCACCTGATGTCCCCGTGCGTCCTGGTGAACTCCGCCGCCACGGTCTCCACAGCGCTTGCGGGCGGCTCCATGCGGATGAAGCGCTTGCACAGCTTCGTGGACACAAACTTCGCCGTGCTCGGGTGATCACACACGATCTTCACCAGCCGGTCCAGATCCTTCTCCCCACCTCCCGGCGGGATGATCGTCCCCAGCACCTGCTTGATGCCGTCATCATGCCATGAGGCATTGAAAAACGACTCGCCCTGGTTCAGCGCGAAGAACCGGTTTCGGTCAAACGTCCACCCGCTCAGGCAGCGCGCCGCCTCGGACACATCACTCTGCGTGTAGCCGCCGTGCACCCCCATCGTGTGCAGCTCCATCAGCTCGCGAGCGTAATTTTCGTTAGGCTTGTCCGCCGTGTTCTTGCGCACCTTGTTGGACTTCCCGTCCAGATACACCAGCATCGCCGGAGACGTCGCGGAGGCGCGGATCAGCTCATGAAAATTCCCCAGCGCATGCTTGCGGATCACATCCCGGTCATCGCTCGGCTTCAGATAAATGCAGTCACCCTTCTCCAGATCGATGTTCAGATGGTCCGTCCAGAACTCCACCATCACCTCATGCAGCTGGCGGCGGCTGTAGACCGCCCGCAGCAGCGAATGCCGCGTGATCTCATCCCGCAGCACCGGCTTGCGAAATTCATACGCATCCCCCGCGCTGAAGTAGATCGACTCAAACCTCTCCGCCCGCAGATCGCAGGCCGAGTCATCGATCCGATCCGGGTGCAGCTGCTCCTCCAGCCAGGCCTCGCGCCCCATCTTCTTCACCCGCTGCACATCCCCCGGCCAGGGACCGAAAGCCGCGCGTGAGAGCAGATGAAAATCCGCATCAATCTCCGCGCCCGTCGTCAGCGCCAGCTTGGCGGGCACCGCCTCGCCTAACAATCCACGATTGATCTGCGTCACCACCCGCTCACACGAGGCCAGCGCACCCGCGCCGAGAGCAGCGCTGCGCAGCAAGGCACGGCGGGAAGTCTTCATAGCTCAAATAAATAAGGGTAGATCAGGCAGCAGGCATCTCCGTGCTCAGCAGACCGTCGCGGCTGGCCTCAGCCGCACGCCCCATCTTTTCCACACGCACAAACCAGGTCCGGACATTGATCCCCCAGCCCAGAATCGCCAGCAGCGGCAGCAAAACGGCCCAGCCAACCACAGGCAGCAGCGCGCAGCAGATCAGCGTCAGCCCGCCATGTTTCGTCTGCCTCCACGGCTCCACCTGCGGCCAAAGTCTCTCACCCACCAATGCAGCAATGCCACCCGCGCCAATCAATCCCCAGGCCAGCAGCGCCCCGCCCACCAGCACCGCCAGCGCCCCCATCTTCGGAAGCTTCGAGATGATCGTGATCAGAAAAATGCCCCCGATGAGCGGCACCAGCCCGATAAAAAAGCTCTTCAACAGCCCGCGTCCCGCCACCAGCCGCTGCTTCTCCACCCGTTCCGGCCACAGCCCCCGCGCCAGCAGCCAGAGCGCCGGAAGCGCCACAACAAATGCCACTGCGATCAGCAGCCAGGTAAGAACAGTCGAAAAAAGCATGATAAGGATGAGGTGGAGAGTTGGGTGACGAGGGGCTTAACGCCCCCAATCCGAAGCGGTAACAAACTCTCGATAAAGATTTCCACTCCTTGAGCCTCGATCAATAGAACGGCTCAAGGATCAGTGGCAAAACCCGCTGCTAAGTAGTCATGGATCGAAGGCCAACGGCCTTCCGCATCATAGCGAAGGGTTGCCGAGCCTTAGCGCTGATCTTTACCCATAAGTTTTTGAGACTTCTGCGCCAGTTTGGCGAGCCGGAGGCTCGAGAGAGATTAGCCGGTGGTGAAGCGAGGCTTGGCGAGCGAGAACCACCGGATAGTATCGTCAACGTTCGCGTTCTCTCCATGCGCACCGGCAGGTGCGCGAGAAGTGGCGATTTCACCCATGACCATGCCTTCGCAGGCTTCTCGCTCCTCCTCTGATCTTGCCCGTCATACGATCATCAATTGGCTCGACTTCACGGCAAGAAACAGGCTCTCATGCCTGCAATCCATCGCCCCTTGCAACCCACCGATAGTCCCCCGCCTTCTCGCCGCAGTTGTCTGGCCACTCTGATTGCCGTGATGCTGTTTGGCGCTCTAGCCATGTTCTCATTGTGGATGGTGATTAATGATGGGAACGAAGAGCTACGTGTCAGTGGCCTGGCTCGCAACATCGTGATCAGCCTCAGGGCTTGGGCCCAGGACAACGGGGGAAAGTATCCTGATTCCAAGCACGATGAAAAGGCCACCTCCAACATAGCTTTCCGTGAGCTTTATATGTCCAACCTCGCGCAGGACGAACACTTGTTCAGTGCTCCCAGAAGCCCCTTTGTTCCTGACGGCAACCTCGGAGACGCTCCCAAATTCCCCAAGGCCCTGGAGCCAGGCGAAAATCATTGGATGCTCGTCGCAGGCCTCTCCACGAAATCACCCGACCGCACGCCGTTGATCTTCGAGAACGCACTCGACACCTCATGGCCGCCCAAGTGGCACCCGGGCTTCTTCATGCATCATGTTCGCGGTCGCAGTTGGCGCGGGAAAAAGATCATGGTCGGCTTCAACGATGGCAGCACCATCTTCGTCCCTCTGAAGAGGCACGGCAGCCACATGACGCTGAACGATGAAACCCTCCGTGATCTGCCTCCTCTGAAGGTCCTCGACATCGAAGAGCGCCCCTGAGTTGAAGCAGTCGGGATCACGTCACTTCACATCATCCGGCCGCTTCGGCTTGATCTTGTCCCACTCCGCCTTCTGCTCCGGCGTCAGGTCTCCATCAATGCTCGTCGTGGTGCGGTCGATGATCTCCCAGATGTTGATCATCGCCTGCTTCTTGAAGCCCATCAGCTCGCTCAGCGCTTCATCCACCTTCGCTTCCAGCCTCGGCTGCTGCTCTGCCGTGGGCTTCAGCTTCTTCAGATGATTCATCGCCGCCCATTTCAGGAACGCAGGCTGCTCCGTCTTTTTCTTCCAGGCCGAATGCGCCAGCACGCCAAACACAAACCCGATGCCCAAGCAGAACCCGATGAGCAGAGTCATGAGGCAGCCGGCCTTGAAACGACGTGAGATCATCATGGCAGAAACAGGGAAGGGGAGATCGGTGACTCGATCAGCGTCGGTGCCAGCGTGATGAAATCCATCTGCCACGCCACCAGTGCCGCACTCGCGACGAACAGCACCGCCGAGGTCAGCATCGCGCGCAGTCCCAGTGAGGTCAGCAGATCCAGCCAGGGTTCCGCAGGTGTGTTTTCAAAGCGCGCCAGCACTCGGGTCGCGAAACCAAAAGGCAGCTCCGCCGAAACCTCGTCCGGCGCGCGTCGCGCAGCCTGAGCAGCAGACTGCCAGCGTGAGTCAAAGTCATTCATGGCAAAAATAAAAGGTGGCTTGGGTTTGGATCATCGGTGCCCTCTGCGTCATCTGCGGTTAAATGAAATAGTGTTGGTTAGGTATCGAGCTTCATCTCCTGCGCGATGCCTCGCAGTTTGCGCCTCGCCCGCATGGCCCGCATCTTGACCATGGGCCGGGTCCAGCCGGTGAGTTCGGAAATCTCCTGCGTGCTCTTTTCTTCCAGATCCAGCAGCGTCAGCACCAGCCGGTCGGATGGCGAAAGCTGCGCCAGCAATCTTGTGACAATGCTCTTTGCCTCGCGATCCGGCACATGCGGGGTGTCTGCCTGCTTGTTGAGCAGGTAATCGAGCCACTCCGTCTCTCCGTCGCTCAGATCCGCCATCCGCCATTCGGGTCGCGCTCTCTCCGCGCGCAGCGCATCCAGGCACGTGCGCACCGTCAGCCGGCTCACCCAGTGCTCGAAAGGCACGCCAGCGCGCGGCTGATAACTGTCCAGCTTCTGCAGCAGTTTTAAAAACACCTCCTGCATCAGGTCCTCCTCGCTCTCCCGCCGAGGCAGATGATTCCTCACCCATCGGCGCACCAGTGGATGCAGATGCTCGATCAGCCTCTGTGCCGACGACAGATCCCCAGCGCGAATGCGCTGAAGACAGTCCTGCACGTCGAAACTTTCGGAAATCACGAGGCGCGGAGTTTATGAGAGAAACGAGACACACCGCCAGCCAAACGCGCGGCACCCCCCTGCGGTAACCATTCCACCTCAGTTTCACCCCAAAAAGAAAGCAGCCGGGTCTCGGCTGCTCTCAATGTGGTGCAACCATCTTGGTTGCCCGGTTTTGAATTCATAAAGTGCAAGCTTCCAGCCTGCAGCACCTGGCTTACTTGCCCTTCAGATCATTGAACATCTGGAAGCCCTGCTCGGCCGTCAGGTTCTCATGCACCACGCCGCGCACCGCCTTCATCATCGCGATT
>NZ_BKAG01000036.1 GCF_007992435.1 Prosthecobacter gellanilyticus
TACACGGCAGGTGCAGGGGCCATCCTGAATCCGAAAGCTATGCCGTCCGTCGACGGCGACGACGTCAATTTCATGGCTGGCTACCGGTTCTATGTGGATTTCCGCGATCCTGAAACGCCGGTCATCAAGCGCATTGAGTATGCCGGAGGCGAGTAGTCACGCCCGCTTCAGCTTCCCGCTCGCGGTCAGGGGGAGTTCGGGAACGACGCTGAACATGAGGGGAATCTTATACCCGGCCAGACGTGTCTTCAGATGGGTGCGGAGTTCCATGGAGGTCGGGGCGCCTTCGGGACTGGCGATGTATTTGGCCACAGGGACCTCGCCGTAGAGGGGGTGCAGGCGGGCTTCGACGAGGCTCCGCTGGACCTTGGGATGGGAATCCATGACGGCCTCGACCTCTTCAGGGAAGACTTTCATGCCGCCGACATTGATCAGTGTCTTCTTGCGGCCGACGATAAAGACCCGGCCTGCGGCATCGCGCTTGCCGAGGTCACCCGAGGCAAACCAGCCCTCTGCATCCACGACCTGGGCACGGGGCAGCCAGGGGTCGAGGTAGGCATCAAACATGCCTGGACCGCGCAGGCAGATCTCACCAGGGTCGCCGGTGGGCGGTTCCTCGCCGTCGTCATTCTTCAAAAGGCACTCGTAGGCAGGTAGCGGAAGACCGATGGCCTCCGGGGCCTCCACGGCTCCACCGAAGTTCATCAAGGGAAGGCCGAGCTCGATGATGCCCAGGCCCTGCACAAGATCCCTTCCGAAGCGCGCGCGGAATTTTTCCGCCGTCGCGGCATCCAGGGAAGCTGCGGTGGCCACGGCCAAGCGCAGCGTGGTCCACTGGGCCACATCAGGTGCTTCGACAAGCTGCCGGTAGTGTACGGGACTGCCGTACATGACGGTGGCCTTTTGCTCAGCACCGGCACGCAGGAGGTCTTCGCCGAGGTGGGTTTCCTCGATGATCGTCGTGGCCCCGTGATAGAGATAAAGGACGATGGAAACCGCGAAGTGATGCGCCATCGGCAGCACCCAGAGCACGCGATCGCCAGCGCCGATGCGCAGGCCTTCATTCGCGGCGGTGATGCGCTGCAAAAGTGATTCGTGGGAGAGCAGCACGCCTTTGGATTTGCCCGTGGTGCCGGAACTGAAGCGGATGAAGGCCGGGTTCAGCGCCTCAAAAGCATCTCTTGGGAAGGCGGCTTGCTGAGGCGGAACTTTGGCGATCAGGACCTTCTGGCCGTTCAGTTCGAAGTCGCCCAGACGCTGTGAATCCGCAGGCAGCCAGGCAGCGGCGGATTCGATCACTAGGACATAGTCCAGGGCCGTGCGGGCCAGGAGCTCGCGCTTTTCTTCTTCCGCGAGTTCATCTGGAATGGGCACGAAGCAGGTGTCCGCAGCCAGCGTGGCGAGCGCCAGCGGCACATAGTCCAGACTGCTCGGGAAATGCACACCCACGCGGAGGCGGTCCACGCGGTCAGGTGATGCGGTGAGATGCGGTCGGATCAAGGCTGCGAGAGCATCGCAACGCTCGAACAACTTCCGATAACTCAAGCTGCGGTCTTTTTGCACCAGCGCAGTGGCCTCGGGCTGCGCGCGTTCACGGATGGCCTGTACGATGCTGAATTTGCTCATGCCTCTTTCCAATCAGAAACCCCATGAAAGACCGATGGTGACACCCAGTGTGTTCACACCCGGATTTGGATCCGTGGCACCACGGTTGGACAAATGCTGAAACATCGCACCGACGCGCAGCTGCACATCATCCGTAATCGCGCGTGCCACACCGGCATTGGCGAACCAGTTGTAGGTGAAGTCCTGGCCTTGGCCGCCGGTCACGCCCTGGGAATCAATCCAGCCCGCACCACCACCGATGCCCGCGTAGACGGACCAGGTGCCTGCCGCGTTCCACCATTCGATGGAGGGCGCGCCCATGAGTCCGAAGTAATGGTTCTCAGGCCCGGTTTCGATCCACTGTCCGAGTAGAGAAATGCGATTGCGAACGAAGAGCTTGGATCCATCCGAAAAATCCAGCCCGAACACTTCGGGTGAGCGCCAGGTGAGCATCACCGGCACCATGCCATAGTTAAGCTCTGTGCTGCCCCCGACCTTCCAAAGGTAACCCGTCTCCAGATCAATGTAGTGCCGGTCCGATGGATGAATCGTGGCCGGAAGCACATCCGAAGGTGCATCCTTGGCCGGAGCCAGGGTGGCGAAGGCAACCATCACGGCGCAGATGAAAGCGGGGGGGAATTTCATATCCCTTAATGAAGCCATGCTGCGAGAGGGAATGCAAGATTGTTTGGCTTGAGCGCACGGAGAAATCTACAGGGGTTCTCCTCATGCATTGCATGCGTTCCACCTTGCTCAATCTTTGTGATCGGCTCAGTTCACAAGTCATGACGCTCAAGCTTGTTTACAGGGACTCTGCCTATTGGTTCTCTGTTTATCGTTCAGAAGAAACTGGCACGCATGTGCTGGTGGCGGTCCGTCGTGGTAACTCCTATGAGAGCATCGCGATGAAGCTGACCGCTGACGAGGTGAATTTTCTGTCCGAAGCGCCGGAGGATCTGGTGATGCTGGCGAGAAACTTTGTCCATGCGGAAGACTGGCCGGCCGTCAAGCCGCGGAAGATTGCCTTTCGCGAGGTCGGTCCCGACTCGCTGCAAATTGACGAATGACTTGCCTGTCATCACTGCGGGCTCAACGTCTTCGCTACTTCCTGTCATGCCATCATCCACCGATCCCGCCTCCGTCATTCAAAGGCAACTAGATGCCTACAATGCGCGAGACCTTGATGCGCTAATGGACATGTATGCGGATGATGCGCAGTTGTTTGAGCATCCTGCCACCTTGCTGGCCAGTGGCACCTCGGTGCTGCGGGAACGTTTCGCGCTGCGTTTTCAGGAGCCGAATCTGCATGCTCATTTGCTGAGTCGGGTGGTAATGGGGCAGACAGTGGTGGACTATGAAGAGGTCAGCCGCACCTTTCCGGAGGGCACGGGCAAGATCCGGCTGATGATGATCTATGAGGTCCAGGACGGGAAGATCGCCAAGGCCTGGAGCATCGTGGGAGAGAAGACATTGGATTGAGTTGGTAGATTGGCTGGGCTCGCTATTGACCTGTGTCCTTCTACTCCTCATGTCTGTATTCTCTAAAGTGACCCGGCAGTTCTTGCTTCAGATGGCGTGTATTTGTCTGCTAGGCACGGGTTGCGCGACCCCCAAAGGCCAAGCAACTGGTGAGAACGGCTCCATGAGGATCATGGTCACTTTTTCGCCGGCATGCCAAGTCACCGATGCCAAGGTGATAAAGTCCGACGCTCCTCAGGAACTCCAGGACTATGTGCTAAGCCATGTGAAGAAAAACGCACGTGCCGAGCCGAGGTTCAAGGATGGTCGTCCAGTAGGATCAAAGGTCGTTGTGTCCGTGAACTACAAAGTCAGAGATGCCAAGAAGTCAGAGGTCACTCAGCTTAGTGATGTCGTGGTAACGCCTCCCTGACCTAGATCACCTCATTTCCGTCCGATATAAACAAACGCAGGCGGCAGGTTCGCCCACACCACGGCACTCGTATCAACTTCCGGGAGGCTTTGCTGCAGCAGTTCGCGGAAGCGCTGGCCGCTGGGGAGGAAGTGAAAGCCGAAGTAGGCAAAGGTGGCGAAGCGTCCGCCCTGGCTCAGATGGGGGAGCACGTTGCCGAGGATCGACTCCTGAAGGGATCTCGGAAAGGCGGTCCAGGGCAGGCCACTGACGACGACATCGATCGGCGGTTTGCCGGCGAGATAGGCCTCGAAATCAAACTCCTGCGCCCCGGCGACCTCGAAGGTCATGCCCCGGAAACGTTGGCGGAGCTGCTCGGTGAAGGTGGGGTTAATCTCGATCCCGAGGTAGCTGGCGTCCTTGGTCATGGCGGCCTGGATGGCCTCGGTAAAGGCGCCCGTGCCGGGCCCGAGCTCCAGGATGTGCCGCGCCTTCCCCACCTCTGCGGCCAGCATCATCTGCTCCGCCAAGGCTGGGCTGGAGGGTGCGACAGCACCCACCGTTTGCCAATTGCGGAAAAATTCACTGAGGAAGGTGGCGGCGGACATTCGTTTTATATTAAGCTTGCCTGAGTGCGCGGCGAACGTTTTTCTTTGTCCAACTGTCTCCTTCGACATGACTGTCCTTCGTTGTTTCCTGCTCCTCATCACCCTCGGCCTGTTCAGCAGCTGCCAGTCCGGCAGCAATCACAAGATCACGCTCAAGGATGGCCGCGAATTTTTGTGCAAGGGCGAGCCCCAGTTTGTGGGCAAAACGGGCTACTATCGCTACCGGACCTTCCAGGACCGCGATGCCATGCTGCGTGCTGACGAAGTGCTCATGATCGAGGATATGGGGACCTGAGGCGGGAGCCGTTTGCGGTTCCTCCTCCGCGGAACGCTTCGGAGGACAGGTGTTTGCCATTGTTGGCAGTGGTTTGCCGTTGTTTTCCCAGAGGTCGTTTCTGTCCTTTCAGTCCTTTGACGAGCAGTTTAGGAAGGCTGCATGACTTCTCAGAGCCGACCGCTGATTCTTGCCTCGCAATCTCCACGACGTGTGGAGCTGATGCGGGAGGCTGGGTATGAGTTTGAGATCATCGTGCCGCAGGTGGAGGAGGCGCATGATGCCTCACTGACTCCGCAGGCGCTGACGGTGGAGAATGCTCGTCGAAAGGCTGCCGCAGCCTCTGCTACACGAGCAGATGCCTTATGCCTTGGCTCGGACACGCTGGTGTATCTGGATGGCGAGCCTTTGGGCAAGCCGGCGGATCGTGAGGAGGCACTGGTCATGCTGCGCCGACTCTCGGGACGTGCCCATGAAGTGTGCACCGGAGTTTATCTGGCCTGGGATGGTGGCCGTCAGGGCAGGGGATTTCATGTCATCTCCGAGGTCATCTTCAAGCCGCTGACGGATGAGCTTATCCTCGCCTACCACGAGCGAGTGAACCCTCTGGACAAGGCGGGCGCCTACGGGATCCAGGAGCACGGAGACATGATCATCTCCGGTCATGCAGGCTCATGGACAAATGTCATGGGGCTGCCAATGGAACGGCTCGCGGAGGAACTGGCGGCTGAAGGCATCCAGCCATCAAGGTCTCCGGCGGCGGAAGAACATGGCACTCAAAGCCATGCCTAACAAAAGAATGCGTGATGGCTCTGGAATGAGCACGACGACGATCACGCCGGAGGTCGTGAAGCGGCTCACGTCCCAGGCCAGGTTGGGCGTGCCGCTGATGTCAGGCAGGTCGAACTGCAAGCCATTGTCGCCGCTACCGTTACGGTAGTTGTTGCCCACGTTGAATCCGCTGAAGTTCGCGGTGATCAGCGTGTTCCAGTCGATCAGGTTAAAGACCTGGCCCACGCTGGGACTCAGGCCTGAGGCATTCACCTTGATGTTTCCACTGACGGTCAGTGTGCCGCCACCTGAGGCATTGAAGTTCATCAGGTCATGGCTGCCGCTGCCCACTCCGGTAAAGCTGTCCGCCCAGGCATTGTAGCCTGCGGAGCCCAGCGCGTTGCCAGCATAGCTCGCGCTGGTGGCATTGGGAGTCGTGATGCCCAGCTCGACCTGGCTGCCGCTTTGGAAAATAAAGGTGCCGGTCCCGCCAGCAGGGGTGAAGCTCAGGGTGCCATGACCCGCAGGCAGGATGGAGTCTCCCGGATGAATGGTGGAACCGCTCTGCGCGGTGAAGCTGGTCCCCTGGAGCACACCCGTGCCGAGCACGACGGAGGTGTTCGCCGCAGTGACGGCTCCGGTGCCGCTGGTGCCATTGCCACCACTGCCGACCTGCAGGCTGCCCTGGCTCACCGTCGTGGTGCCAGTGTAGCTGTTGCTGCCCGTCAGTGTCAGCGTGCCGGTGCCGGTCTTGGTAAAGCTCCCGCCGCCGCTCATGGCGGTGCTGATGGTGGAGTTCACCCCGGCTGTGTCCACGGTCCCGGCGGTGCTCAGGGTGATGGCGCGGCTCATGCTGATGGAGGAGGTCATGCGCAGCGTGCCGCCTCCGAAGTCGATCGCGTTGGCGGTGTCTCCGAGTCTTGCATTCGTGTCGATGGCCAGCACCCCGCCGTCGAGCGAGACCAGGCCGGTGAAGGTGTTGGCGCCGCTGAGTGTCATCGTGCCCGAACCAACTTTGGTGAAATCACCGGCTCCCGTGAGGGCACCGGAGAAGGTGGTGCTGGTGCCGTCACCACCCGCGGTGAGGGACGCTGTGGCTTCAGCGGCGGGGGCAATGCCGAAGGAGACTGCGCCAGCTCCCGCGAGAGACCCGATCGTTTCATCGGCGTCGTTCAGATCCAGCGTGGCTCCGGAGGCCACGGTGACCGCTGAGGAGTCGCCGATGCGTTCAGCGGAGCCGATTTGCAGGGTGCCTGCGGTGATGTTTGTCGCCCCCGTGTAGGTGTTGCTGCCGCCCAGGATCAGCGTGCCTGCGCCTGTCTTGGTGAGAGCACGTGCACCACCACTCTCACCCATCACACCGGAAGCCATGAAGCTGTCTGCCTCGACGGCAATGGTCGAGTCTGAGGCCAGGGTGATGTTGCCTGCCCAGGAGTGGTTGCCCAGCACGCTGGAAATAGCTCCCGTTCCGCTGATGCCGGTGCCGTTCAGGGTGAGCGGCTTGTTGCCGACATTGATGCCATCCACGTTGTTAAAGACCAGGGCCGCTCCTGTGGCCACCGTGACCGAGCCCACACCCGCCGCGCCGAAGGCCGCTCCATTCTGCACGTTCACCGTGCCTGCGTTCACCGTGGTGGTGCCGCTGAAGGTGTTCACTGCCGAAAGCGTCAAGGAGCCTGCACCACTTTTGATGAGGTTGCCGGTGCCGATGATGATTCCATCGGCGCGATGAGCTCCCGCTCCTGTGAAGGTGAGGGTGTTGGCTCCGAGGTCCACGGTGCTTCCGAGGGTGAGCTGACCAGCATCCGCCGCGATGGTGGCGGAGGTCGCCACGGTCACGGGGCCTGACCAGGAACTGGTGCCGCTGACCAGATGCAAGGCTCCCGAGGAAGAGATGCCCGAACCATTTAGCGTGAGCGGCTCCGCCCCCACGGATGTGCCGCCTGCGAGGCGCAGTTCTGCTCCTGAGTTCACCACCGTGGCACCAGCGGTGCTGCCGAGTGCTGCGGTGTGCTGAACTAGAAGGACACCATTGCTGATGGTGGTCACGCCGGAGTAGGTGCTGGCACCGCTGAGAGTGAAGGTGCCGGTGCCGCTCTTCGTCAGAGCACCCGTGCCGCTGATCGCGCCGGAGAAGGTCGTGGAGGTGTTGTCACCACCCGTGTTCAGAGTGCCGTTGCCCAGCAGCACGCTGCCCGCACCTGCGAGTGAGCCGATGGTGCTGTTAAAATTGTTCAGGTCATATGTGGCGCCAACGGCCACGCTCACGCTCAGGGCCGAGCTGGAGGGCACGCCCCCGGCGCTGCCCAGTCTCAAGGTGCCGGCGTTGATCGTCGTCGAGCCGCTGTAGGTGTTGGTTCCGCTGAGCGTGAAGACGCCACTCCCACTTTTAGTTAGGCCTCCGGTGCCGCTGATGACCCCGGAGAAGGTGGTGGAGGTGTTGTCAGCGCCTGTTGTCAGCGTGCCGCTGCCGAGCGTGACATTTCCCGCGCCTGCCAGCGAGCCAATGGCGCCGCTGAGATTATTCAGATCAAAGACCGCGCCACTGGCCACGCTGACGGCCGAGGCGGCGGACACGCCGCCTGCGGCACCGAGGCGCAGCGTGCCGGTGCTGACGGTGGTGGTGCCGGTGTAGGTGCTGCTACCCGCCATGATGAGCGCTCCCGCGCCTGTCTTGGTGAAGCCGAATGAGCCTGACACAGCTCCGAGAGAAAGATCCGCAGTTGTCGGATTGAAGGTCGCATTTCCTGTTAGGGTGACATTCCCAGTGGCTGCGATCGCGCCATTGCTGCCGGTGGTGGTGAGTGTCTTGGCGCCGATGCTCAAGGCTCCCAGAGTGTGCGTGACCGCAGGTGTTGTCCCGGTGAGCCTGCCGACATCGATGGTTGAGTTTTCACTGACGAGCACATCATTGCTGAAACTGGTGCTGGCATCATTGCGCAGCAGCAGAGTGCCGCCATTGAGTGTGACCTTGCCACGGTTCGTGGCATCACCCAGGGACTGGGCGTTTCGCAGTTCCACACCGCCCGCATTGATCTGCAGAGTGCCGTCAAACGCCGCATTGGCTCCCTGCACGACCAAGTTGCCCGATCCGCTTTTCGTCAGCACGCTGTTGGTGTTTCCAGTGGTCAGCGTGCCGCTGGCATTTCCCAGGGTCAGAGTCTGGCTGGCGGCGATGTCCAGCGTGCCGCTCAGATCGGAACTGACCGTGAGCACCTTGGTCGTGCTGGCGGCGAACCCCGTGGTGATGGAGAGTGTGCCACCGCCGAAGATGACGTCGTTTCCAGCGGCTCCCAGATTCGCCTCTGCTGCCACCTGCAAGGTGCCAGCATTCACAAACACGTTGCCAGTGAAAGTGTTCGTGCCGGAAAGGGTCAGGGTTCCCGCGTCTGCCTTGGACAGGGAGACCACACCATCGCCAGCATCGCCATAAATGCCGTTGCTGCCGGCGTTGTCGATGATGCTGGAGGAGATGGTGAGTTGATGGCCCGCATCCACGGAGACGGCCAAAGTGCCTGCTGCAGTGCCACCGGCGGTCAGACGTCCGGCTCCAGACATCGTGGTGGCTGTGGCGCTGCTTTTGATGAGGCCGCCGCCCGCAAGATTCAGCGTGCGCGTGTTAGATGCTCCGAGATCCACGGTGGCGAGATCCGCGAGGTTCAGGCCCAGATCAGTCGTGGTTCCCGCGTTGGTAAGAGTGTAGGCGGAGGTTGGCGATGCGTTGTTCAGCAACACGATCTTGGTGGGATCGTTGACGTTGATGCCATCACTGCCTGTGTAGTAGCTGCTGAAGGCACGCACGCCGTCCACCGTGTATTCGGCGAAATCACTGCCGACGGTGGCCCAACCACCGATGAGACCGTTGGGCTGGCCGGTGATATAAATGTGCGGACCCACAAGTGCGGCGCCCAGGGTGCCGCCGGTGCCGGTGAAATTCACCGTGGCACCTGGGGAGATGGTGCCTAGTGAACTGAACGTGAGGGAGGATGCCAGAGCGGGCAGGGCATTATGATTGACGATGATGTTCGAGGCTCCGGCCGCAGCATTGAGCGCACCCACCGTTTCCGTCGTTCCCAGAACGGTGTTGCCATTGAGGATCAGGGTGCCTCCGCTCAGAGTGATGGGCGTGCTGTTGCCGATGCGGTTGGCGTTCGCGTTCGTGCTGCTGTCGAGATTCAGTGTGGCTCCCGTGCCGATGGTGATGCCGGAGGCATTGGCTGCGCTGCCATTGGTGCCGGAGAGCACCACGGTGCCATTGTCCACCAGCATTGTTCCGCTAAAAGTGTTCGTTCCGGAGAGGGTGAGTGTGCCGGTGCCTTCCTTGGTGAAGCCACCGGTACCGCTGATCACGCCGGAAAGAGTGGTGGAGGTGCCATTGCTCCCTGCGATCAGCGTGGCGCTACCCAGGGTCACATTTCCCGCGCCAGCGATGGAGCCGATCGTGCTATTAAAGCCATTCAGATCATAGATGGCACCGCTCGCCACCGCCACTGCGGAGGTGGTGGTGACACCGTTGACGACTCCGAGTCTCAAGGTGCCCGCATTGACGGTGGTCGTGCCGGTGTAGCTGCTGGCTCCGCTGACCGTGAAGACACCGCTGCCACTTTTGGTTAGGTTGCTGGATCCGCTGATGATGCCGGAGAAGGTCGTGGAGGTGTTGTCCCCGCCCGTGGTGAGGCTGCCTGCTCCCATGGTCACATTGCCCGCGCCGGCCAGCGAGCCGATGGTCTGACTGAAACCATTCGCATTCAGGATGGCTCCGCTGCTGACCGTCACTGCGGAGGTGGAGGGCAGGCTGCTGGCCACACCGAGCTGCAGCGTGCCCGCGCTCACACTCGTGGTGCCTGTGTAAGTGTTCACGCCAGAGAGGATGACCGTGGCCGCTGTGGACTTCACCAAGCCGAGGCTTCCCGCCAGGGGAATGCCCACCGAGCCACTGCGCAGATCATAGCTGGCGGTGCTGGTCAGAGCAGAGGTGCCGCTGCCGGTGATGCTGCCACCATTGGCAAGAATGACCTGACCTACGGAGTCCGTGCGGTTGGCTCCGAAATCGAGCACTGCTGTGGGGCCATCAATCGTCACGGCACCGGTGGAGAGCGCATTGCTCACGCCATAGGCCAGGGTTCCGGCACTGACGGTGGTCAGCCCTGTATAGGTGCTCGCGGCACCCAGGCGGACCGTGCCAGCACCTATTTTGGTTAGGCCGCCAGCTCCGGACACGACGCCGTTGAAAGCCACCTCGCCGCCGGATTCCGCCGTGACGATGGCTGTCTTGTTCAGCGTGACGGTGCCGCCGAAGGTATTGGTTCCGGCCGTGTTCATCCCTCCCAGGGTGGCCGTGCCGCTGCTGCCAGTCTGCACGGTGATGGCATTGGTCACGGTGCGCCCGCTCGTCGCGCTGAAAAGCAGGGCGGCGTTGACGCTGCCGGAGGTGTTCGCCACGTTCACGGAGTTGGTGCCCAGCGCACTAGCGTTGTCTATGATCAGGGTGCCCTCATTATTAGTGGTCACACCGGTGTAGGTGTTGGTACCACTGAGTGTCATGGTGCCCGGCCCTGCTTTCGTGAGCGTGAATGCACCCGAGACCACACCGGAGACCGTGAGATCGCTGTCAGTGGTGACGGAGTTATCATTGACCGTGAAAAGCCGGTTCCCGCCGAGACCGAGGCCGGAGGTGATCTGCGCGACATTCGTCGTGAGGGGGCTGATGGTCACATCACCCCCGAGAGTGAGTTGCGAGCCAGCGGTGCCTGTGACGCTGCCGCCACTCATGGTGAGGCTGCCGATCCCTTCCGTGAAGCCTTGCAGGTTCAACTGGCCGTCTGTGCGGATGGTCACCGCAGCACCATCGGGGATTTGGTTGGAGGCATTGTTTTGGACGATGGCAGAGGCCGCTGCTCCTGTGCTGTCGCCAATCACCAGCGAGGTGGAGGCCATGGCATTTCCGGATGACTTGTTCAGCACCACGGTGCCGTCATTCACCGTCGATACTCCCGAGAATGTGTTCGCTGAAGTGCCGCTGAGCGTCAGTGTGCCTGTTCCGTTCTTGGTCAGGCCGCCCGCGCCGCTGACGACACCGCTGAAGGTGGTGTTGTTTGTCACCGTGAGTGTGCGTGTGGCTGACATGGAGGTCGCACCGGTAAAGATCAGATCATTGGCTCCGCTGAAGGTAACGTTGCCAGAAAGAGTGACCCCATTGGCGATCGTCCGGGTGCCGCCGCCGGCCTGGATGGTCGGAGAAGCGGTGCTCGACCCGAAAATGATGCCACCGGTTCCTGCGGCTGCATTGTTGCCGAACACCAAGGTTCCTGTCGTGGCGGTGAGGCCGCCGCTAAAAGTGTTCGCGCCATTCAGGATCAGGGTTCCTGTGCCATTCTTGGTCAGTCTACGACTGCCTGATACTTGGGTGACGACTCCGTTCATGGTCACCGTGCCCGCCCCGTTGACGGTGAAGGTCCGGCTGGAGTTCATGGAGACCGTGCCATTGAAAGTCAGGTTGTCCGCATTCTGAAAGGTCAGCGTCCGTGTGACCGTGAAGTTGTTGGCCAGGGTGCGCGCACCGCCCGCCGTTTGCAGGGTCAGGACGCCCGTGGAGACGGCGCTGGTACCGAAAGCCGCATCATTACCGATGATCACCGTGCCGGCGCTGCTGGTGCCCGAACCCAATGTGGTGGTGCCTGAATACGTGTTGGCTCCATTGAGCGCCAGGGTGCCGGTCGTGGTGGCTTTGTTGAGGCCGCCCGTTCCGGAAATCACCCCGTTGATCGTGGTCACCTTGGTGCCGGTGATCGTGAGCAAATTCGCACCCGTGCTGATGTTCCCGCCGAAGGTGAGATTGCCGCTGGTGGCGCTCCAGGATTGTGATGCGTTCAGGGTGATCGCATTGTTGATCGTCTGGAGGTTCGTGCTGCTGTTGGTGATGCCGCCGGAGCCAATGGTGTAGGTTCCAGCTCCGCCCAGGGTGAATGATCCGGTGGCGTTGACGTCAAAAAGAATCGTGGCCACGCTCAACCCCGAGGACAGCGTGGGCGTGAGTCTAGTGTTCCCTGAGAAGGTCAGGCTGTCACCATTCACGGGCGTTCCCGTGTTCCAGTTGCCAGTGGTGGTGATGCCGTTATCGGTCCCCAGCCCCGTCCAGATTAAGGTGGCCGCTTGTGCCTTGGGGCTGACGAGGATGGTGGCAATGCCGATGGTCAGGAACGCCAGCAGACTGCGGCTGAGGACACCCATTTTCAGCCCTTTCTTACTTCCCTCACTCTCATAGGGACGATGTTTCGCAGCGAGTCCACACTCGCTGCTGAGTGCAGGGGGCTGTGAGGTCGGTGAGATAGGCGCAGGTGGAGTCACGATAAATGCGTCTGTATAATTTAGCTTATTTAAACATAATTTCCATAATTTATGAATTATTTGTTAATGATTAGGCGTAAATTGCGCATCTGGAGCATGTTCGTTGAGAGGGCCCTTATGGATTCAAAATGGAGTTGGTTTAGTGGTAAAAATTTTGTAATTCCATAGGTTTTAGGCATGGGTTTTATTGCCGTTAGAAGGGGATGTCCTTGCTCAAGGCTTCCAAAGTTGTTCCGAGGATCGTCCATCCTGCCTTTCGTGATGAACCTTTGAGAGCATTGCCGTGGTCTCAGCGTTGAATGCCCTTCATGGTCAAAACGCTCTCTCTTCTCGCCCTCCTCCTTGCTTTTTCGCCAAGCTTTGCGGACACCCAAACCCCTGCTTCCTATAGCGGGGATTTCGTCATCAAGGTCAACTACCGCTACCTGCTCTCCAAGCCGGAGGGCTATGAGGCTGACACGGCCAAAAAATGGCCCTTGGTGATCTTCCTCCATGGTTCGGGAGAGCGTGGCACTGACCTGGAGATGTTGAAAAAACACGGCCCGCCAAAGCTCATCGCGGCCGGGCAGAAGTTTCCCGCCGTCATCGCCAGTCTGCAGTGTGAGCCCAAGCAGATCTGGAGCCCTCAGGGTGTGAAGGCAGTCACAGATCACCTCATCCAGACGGAGCGCATCGATGCCAGCCGCGTGTATCTCACAGGTCTGAGCATGGGTGGCTTTGGCACCTGGGAGACGGCGATGGAGTATCCGGACACTTACGCGGCCATTGCGCCTGTGTGCGGCGGGGCAGGGGTGCGCTGGGTCATGGCGGACCGCATCGCCAAGCTGCCTTGCTGGATCTTCCACGGCGACAAAGACGCCGCCGTACCGGTCGAGTTCAGTCACAAGATGCATGATGCGCTGAAGAAGATCGGCGCTCCCGTAAAGCTCACCATCTACCCCGGCGTGGGGCATGACTCGTGGACCCAGACGTATGACAACCCGGAGTTCTGGAAGTGGCTGTTCGAGCAGAAGCGCGGAGCCTGACGTGCCTGTCTGATCCTTTTATGCTGCCAGTGCATTCGTCTCTGCCTGATGACCCTCTTCTCTTGTTGAAGAAAACCTTGCCTGCTTCCACCGCACTCCCTAGCCTCCGCCCGCTTCTATGAAATCACCTGCCGCCAAGAAACTGTTCGTCATGATGGTCCTCGAGTTCTTCATCTGGGGGGCCTGGCTGCCGCTCATCTGGGGCTACATGGGCAAGGATGGTCTGAACTTCTCGGGGTTTCAGATCACCATGGTCGGCAGCGCTTTTGTGATCGCGTCCATCCTTGGCATTTTCTTCAGCAACCAGTTTGCCGACCGTAATTTTTCCGCAGAGAAGTTTATGGCCTTCAGTCACTTGGTCGGTGGCCTCGCCATTCTAGGCATGTTCTGGGTAAAGGACTTCACCACCTTCTTCAGCCTGATGCTCGTCCACTCGCTGCTCTATGTGCCGACGATCTCTGTTTCGAACTCCATCGCCTTCACCCATTTGAAGAATGCCCAGAAGGAATTCGGTCTTGTGCGCATGGGCGGCACTATCGGCTGGATCCTCGCTGCCTGGCCGCTCTACTTCGTCCTTCAGGGGAAAACGGGTGTGGATGCCGTGATTGCCAGCCGGAACATCTTCCTCATCTCGGGCGTTGCTTCGCTTGTGCTGGCCGCGTTCAGTCTCAGTCTGCCTCACACACCTGCCAAGCCCGCTGTTGCTGGTGAAGGCGGTTTTGCCTGGGTCAAAGCAGCGAGGTTTCTCAGCAAACCTTACCTGCTGGTTCTCTTTATTGTCACCTTCATCGACTCCACCATTCACAACGGTTACTTCCTCATGGCGGGTGGTTTCCTGGGAAGCAATGTGGTCGGTATCAAGCCGGAGTGGATCATGCCAGTGATGAGCATCGGCCAGATCGCCGAGATCGCGACGATGGCCGTGCTGGGCTGGTTCCTTTCCAGGATGGGATGGAAGACCACGATGATCCTTGGCGTCCTCGGTCACGCAGCACGCTTCGCCGTGTTTGCCTTCATGCCGGAGAACCAGACCATGATCATCTTCGTGCAAGTGCTGCACGGCATCTGCTACGCCTTCTTCTTCGCCACGCTCTATATCTTCATTGATGCCGCCTTCCCGAAAGACGTGCGGTCCAGTGCGCAGGGGCTCTTCAATCTGCTCGTTCTGGGGATTGGTGACTTTGCTGCGAAACTGTTCTTCATCCCGCTGCAGGACAAACTCACTGTCAATGGTGTAGTGAACTACAAGGAGCTCTTCCTTTGGCCCACCGGTCTTTCCCTCGCCGCTGCCGTGCTGCTGCTGATCGCCTTCTATCCGCCGAAGGAGCTGGATGCTCCGGCTGACGTGTCTCACTAATTCAACCACCGCAGGCCATGCCGCGAGATCCCTCATCCTCATCCGGAGCGCATCCCGATGGGGATGATCTCCCGGATGTGCCACGGACCACGGAGCTTCTTCTGAAGCTCCGCCGCAAGGAGGGCATGATGTCGTGGGGATCGCTGGTTCCCTGCATCATCTATTTGGGAGGGGCGATTGCTTATCTCGTGATGAGCGGCAAAGATGCTTTTCCGGGTGTCATCCTCTGGGTCGGCATGGCAGCGTTGTTCCTTGTGGCAGATCGAATGGATAAGCAGAGAAAGCGTGATCAACTCGTTCACGAGCTTCTCGGAGAATTGGTAGCAGAAAACAACCGTCTGCGCCGTGCACTTCCGGAGGCGGCCAGAGAAGTGCGCTGAGACTACTTCCCAAGCCTCCTCCACACCTCCGGCAGCTTCGTCTCAATCAGCTTCCGAGTCGTGCTTGGAATGCGTGCGGAAGTCATCGGCACGTTCACGCTGTCTTCACGATTCAACTCGCCGGGTGACCGTGAGTATTTGAACTCCTTCTCCAATCCACCATCGGCGGTCAGCGGGATGTCCGCGCGCTGAGGATTCGGGATGGAGAGGTAGAAGCTGTCCTTGGCTGTCGGAGCATCCTTGGCCTGAATCTTCGCCGCGGCCAGCTCTCGGAAGAGTTCGCGGGCCGTCCACTCGGCCGGATTCACATAGGCGATCTTCGGGGCGATGAGCTTCTCCAAGGCCGCATCTTTCCTCAAGGCTGCAAAGGCATGGTCGATCTCGGATTGGACGAGAGGGAAGTGCGTGCAGCCGAGCACCACGGTGGAGAGTGGGGAGGCCACGCCGCTCTTTTGGTGTGCTTCCACCAAGGCGCGTACATCCATATCACAGCGTTCGGTCACGCTTTCTTTGAAGGCGGGATCACCCTCGATCACGCCGGCCAGATTGGCGCTGCCTTGCTGGGTGATGGTCGGCACGCTGCGGCCGGCCAAACCAAGAGTTTGTCCAATCACGCGTGGATAGGCGCCGCTGGCACAGGTGCCCACTGTGGCCAGCACGCCGACCGCGCCTTCCTTGTGCGCGCTCTGCACGCCGCGTGCACCGGCCTCCACGACACCGACGACAAACACCGGCACTTCCCAGGTTTTCAGGGCAGCGCGAATGTCATCGATCCCATAGGCCGTCGCCGTGTTGCAGGCGATGACGAGCGCTTTCACCGGCGGCTTGTCCTGACGAAACGTTTTTTTGTCTGGATCAAACCAGCGTCTGCCGAGCAGGAAGATGGCGTCTTTGACGATCAGCTCGCGCAGGTAGTCCGTGCGGCCCGCACTGGAATAGTTGCCATAGGGCATGTTGGCCTGATCGCCGAAGTATTGGAAGCGCTCGTTGGCAAAGTCTGGCTTGCCATCGGCACCGGGCTGCAGGGTCTCATTGTGAAAAGCATCGATGGTTAGGATCGCTTCCAGCACGGTGAGCCCGCCGATACCCGAGTCGAAAACTCCGATGGGCAGGTCGCGCGTGTCCTTTTTCAAGGCGGAGACATCAAAGCTGTAAGCGGCATCACCTTGCGGATGCTCCTGTGCATGCTGCACAAGGTCCGCGGCAAAAGTGCTGGTCGCAAAGAGAAGGGGAAGAAGCGTCTTCATCACAGGGCGAAGGTTTCGGGCAGTAGTTGGGCGATGGTCATGGTCACGGGTTTTCCATCCCGAAGGAACGTCACCTCGCTGGCACCTCCAGGCAGAGAAAACTCAGCGATGACCTGCCGGCATGCTCCACAGGGTGGGAACTCATGCCCGAGACAAATCACGCTCAGGCGGGCGATTTTCATTCCAGGCCCCTCCTCCGCCACGGCGTGAAAAATGGTATTTCTCTCCGCGCAGATGGTTAGGCCGTAGCTGGCATTCTCCACATTGCAGCCGGTGATGATTTTCCCTGAAGAGGTCTCCAACGCGCAGCCTACTTGATACTTCGAATAGGGCGCGTAGGCGCGTTCAGCAACACCCTGGGCAAGCGTGAGGAGATCAGGCATGCGCTGAAAGTGGCACGGGCCTGGGAGAAAGTCAGGTGCGGAATCGCCGCTGTTCCGGCTTGGCCTCGGCTGAAGGAGTTGACTGCTCTGGTGCTTTCGGAGCTGTATCAGGCTTGGCAGCCTCAGGCTTTGGCTCGTCCTTCCCGGCAGGCCTCACTTCCGTGCCTTTGGCACCTGTAAGAGCATCCCCAAGCTGCGTACGAAAAGGCTCCGCGAGCTTCTTCAGGCGCTCGACCTCTTCGGGATGTGCCGCGCTGACGTCCTTGGACTCGGCCACATCGTCCTTCAGATTGTACAGGGCGAGTTCCTGTTGGGCCACCTGGTAACCGTGCCGCGTGGCGATGCCTTCGATGCCGCTTTGCGTGATGGCGGCGGGCTTCATGTTCTCGAAGTTGGAAGGCTTGCCGTCTTTGCCCGGCTCACCCGTGACGGTGATATAAGGATGAGCGAAGTGCAGCTTCCAGTCGCCGCTGCGGATGGCCTGCAGCTCATTGCCCGCGTAGAAGACAATGGCCTCATGCGGTGATTTCGCACCTTCTTTGCCGAACCAAAGATCCAACACGTTCTTGCCATCCGTCTTCTTTTCCGGCGCAGGCGCTCCCAGCCAGGCCGAGAGCGTGGGCAGGATGTCCATCTCGGTGACCGGCTCATCGCAGACCTTGCCCGCAGGCACTTTGCCGGGCCATTTGACGATGAAGGGCACGCGCACGCCGCCCTCATAGCTGGTCAGCTTGCCCTCACGCAGCGGCTTGGCATTGCCCGCGTGATTGCCATAGCTGAGGAAGGGGCCGTTGTCGGAGAAGAACATGACGATGGTCTTCTCCGCGATGCCTGCCTGCTGCACCGCGGCGAGGATCATGCCCACGCTCCAGTCCAGCTCCTCCACCACATCGGCATACAGGCCGTTCGGCGATTTCCCGTGAAAGCGCTCGGACGCAAAGATGGGCACATGCGGCATGATGTGCGGCACATAGAGGAAGAAGGGCTTCTCCTCATGACGGCGGATGAAGCTCACCGCCTTCTCGGTGATGCGGCGGGTGAACTTGCTCTGGTCAGGATCCGTCTCAATGACCTGCTCGTCCTCGTAGAGGGGCAGGGGAGGCATCTCCGCCGCGAGGCTGGGGTGGAACTTGCTGTTATCGTTCGAGTAAGGAATGCCCCAGAACTCATCAAAGCCGTGTTTGATGGGCGAATACATGGGCGTGGTGCCGAGGTGCCACTTGCCCAGCGCGCCGCAGGTGTAGCCCTGCTGTTTCAGGATCTCCGGCAGCAAAAGCTCGTCCGGGTTGATGCCCTCTTTGCTGGTGTGGTTCAGCGCGCCCTGCATGGACACACGGTTCGGGTAGCTGCTGCTCATGAGCGCAGCGCGTGAGGCGCTGCACACCGCCTGCGTAACATAGAAGGAGGTGAATTTCGTGCCCTGCGTGGCCATTTTGTCCAGGTTCGGCGTGCGGATGGTGGTGCTGCCAAAACAGCCCAGATCCGAGTAACCCAGGTCATCAGCCAGGATCAGGATGATGTTTGGCCTCTCCTTCTTGGGCGTGGGGGCAGGTGGTTCTGCGACGGAAGACCCTGGCAGAGCGGGACCTGGATTGGCTGGTTGGGCCGCTGGCGCAGAGGGCAGAGCGGGGGCCGGCGCAGCAGGTGGGGCAGGGGAGACGGAGACCTCCTGGGCGAAAAGCGTCCCGGCAAGGGACAAAGAGGCGAGAACGGCGCGGATGAGCATGATTAGTGAGACTGACTCTCTTTAAGCGTGGACTGCGAGCCCCGCCAGCATCAAAATGCCCCTCCAGACTCTCCTGTTTGCATTCGCTGCCATCGTGGCCGATAGAACTCTTTCCGAATTTTTACTCCCCATTTCCTAAACGTGAGCGCCAGCCGTCATTCCGAGCCGAAAAAGAAACCCTCCCTCATCAGCCGTCTCAAGGACAAGCTGAAGAAAGCCATCGGCCTCGACAATAAGAAAAAGGGTCACTCTGCGGAGAAGTCTCACGATGCCGCCGAAGGTCACCCGCATGAGCCTGCCAAGCTGCACCCGCATGCCCGGCCTCATAAGGATGACTACTCTCCTTCACGCGATCATAAAGAAGGAGAACCCCGTGCTGAGCGCCCCGAGCGTCCCCGCCGTGATGACCGTCCGCGTCGTGAGGGTGATCGCGGCCCGCGTCCTGAGCGCGAACCTCGCGCTGATCGCGGCCCACGTCCAGAACGTGAACCCCGTGGCGACCGCCCAGAGCGTGGCGACCGTGGCCCACGCCGCGAAGGTGATCGTGGTCCGCGTCGTGGCGGACGTGGTGGTGAGGAGAAAGAAAAGCGCGCTCCCATTCAGAATTTCGAGGCCCAGCCACCACCACCCGCACCGCCTGTGCCGGAAGGTCCGTTTCCTCCGGCTTTTGAAGCCCTCGGCCTGAGCCCCTCCGTGCTGGCCTCTATCCGTGAGTCCGGTTACGAGAACCCCACCGAGATCCAGCAGCGTGCCATCCCGCTCGTGCTTGAGTTGAAGGACGTCATCGGCGCTTCCCAGACCGGCACGGGCAAGACCGCCGCCTTTGCCCTCCCCACCCTCAGCCGCCTCGGCCCTCCTGGAAACTTCCGCTGTCTTGTGCTTGAGCCGACTCGTGAGCTTGCCCTCCAGGTCGTGGAGCAGTTTGAAAAATACGGCAAGCACACCGGCCTTCGCGTCATCGCCATTTATGGCGGTGTCGGTTATGAAAAGCAGCGCAAGGCTCTTCAGGAAGGCGTTGACGTCGTTGTCGCCACTCCTGGCCGTTTGCTTGACTTCATGAGCGATGGCACCGCGAACATGAAGAACCTCGAAGTGCTCGTGCTCGATGAGGTGGACCGCATGCTGGACATGGGCTTCCTCCCTGACGTGCGCCGCATTGTGGAAAGCACGCCGAAGAGCCGCCAGACGCTCTTCTTCTCCGCCACCATGCCTCCGCAGATCAAGAGCCTCGCGGAGTTCGCGCTGAAGGACCCCATCAGTGTCGAGGTCGGCATCCGCTTCTCGCCTGCGGAAACCGTGAGCCACTACATGTATCCCGTGGCCAGCGATCAGCGTGAAGAGCTCCTGCTCGCCATCTTGAAGCAGACCCACTTCAACAGCCTCATGATCTTCACCCGCACGAAGGCACAGGCGGACCAGATCTACTCCTCTCTGAAGCAGACTGAGGAATACAAGGTCGCCGTCATGCATTCGGACATCAGCCAGAAGGAGCGTGAGAAAGCGCTTCAAGGCTTCCGCAGTGGTGAGTTCGAGATCATCGTGGCCACCGACCTCGCTGCGCGCGGTCTGGACGTCAGCGGTGTCACGCACGTCATCAATGTGATGGTGCCTGAGAACTCCGAAGACTACGTGCATCGCATCGGCCGTACCGGTCGTGCGAAGAAGGAAGGTGATGCCTACACCCTCTTCTCCGCCGAAGAACTGCCTTACGTTGCCAGCATCGAGCGCCTCATCAATCAGAAGATCGAGCGCAAGAAGCTCGAAGGCTTCAGCTACAAGTACACCACCGTGCTGGACGAAGAAGACAAGGCCCGAGCCATCCTCCGCGGTAAGGGTAAGAAGAAGCGGAGATAAGTCGAGTCACAACGACGCTCTGTCCGAGCGCTAGGTTGAACTAGCCTCGGCGGATGATGTTCATCACCGAGGGTGGACAAGTCGTGCGTTCTCTGCTGGCGTGATGGGATCCCCGCGCTCCATTCTGCCGCAACATGCATCGCCGCCATTTCCTCGCCACGACCGCTCTCTCGCACCTGCCTCTTTGGACTCTCGGTGCTGAATCCTCCGTGGCGAATGCCTTCTCGCCGATCAAGACGAAGCTCGCTGCGGGCAAGGACGCGGTGCTCTTTATCAATGGCGATAGCACGAGCTACGAGAAGCACGGTCCCTACTATCTCTTCGCCAAGGCCATTGGCGATGCGATGGACTGCAAGGTGATCCTTCACCGCTGGGCGGAATGGAACAAGGGCAAGCCCACCGGTCCCAAAGAGTATGAGCCTGCCGAGACGCTGCGTGAGACCGGCAAAGCCACACTCAACGTATGCCTCGCGACACTACCTGGCTCGGTGGCTTCGGACATGTTTGCAGGTGCCAGACGTGCGAAGGCCATTGATGCGATTCCCACTCCTGATGTTTGCATCCTGCATCATGGTCATAACATGCGCGGCTTCCCGCAATCGCTGGCGGGTGATCGCAGCAGTGGTCGTGGCATGTTCCTCGCTGCCATTGGCATGACCTCGCTGAAGTGGCCCGGCGTGCCGCAGGCGATCACGAATCAGAACCCGTGGAAGAATGGCGACGAATACAAAACCATCTTCCAGTCCATCGAGACCGCCGCCGCCGCGCAGCCTTCCATCACTCTCATCGATTCGAACAGCGCTTTCATTACCGCAGGAAAGACCGCTGACCTCTACCGGCCTAACGATGCCATCCATCCCAGTGACAGCGCAGCCAACAGCAAGGGCGCGCAACTCGTGGCGGATGCGCTCTTCGCCTCCTGGACCAGTGCTGCGCTAAATGCAGCTTTCACCACTCCATCCTGGCCTGCCATGACGGGTGAAAGCCTTGTCCGCAGTGACTTCACCACCAGCCTTCCTGCGGATTGGAAACTCGAGGGGGACGCTACCACGGAGATGGTGGACAAGGCCATCGCCATCCGTCCCAATGGCAGCGTGCAGGCTTCCCTGATGAAAGTCCTCACCAAGGAGGAGACCGCCTCCATCTCGGGCAAGACGATCAGCATCACCGCCCTCGTTCGCAGCGCGCCGGACCAAGTCCGCGCCATCGGCAGCTTCGTCTGCCGCTCTGGCGGCGAGATCCGCACCTTCCTCTTTCCCGACCTGGGTACCTGCAAGGACGGCTGGCTGCTGCTGGTCGGCTCGGGCATCACGGTGGATGCGGACCAGCCCGCGCCTGTGTATCTCAAATACTATCCCGCCTTTTCAGGCAAGCCTTCAGCGAGCAACTCTCCTCTCCTGATTCAGAAGGTCATCATCACCGAAGGCGCTCTACCCAAAGGACTCTGAGACCTTCCGTGTTTCCCGCGTCTCCCGTGCTCGATCAATAGCGGTCAAAAACTGAGGCATCGAGATCAGAAACCGTGTCCGGTTTTCGCTCGCCATGGGGGATGTGACTGCGCACTATCGGCGCACTTTTTCCAACCTTCTGTCCCAGCCACGCTCTCGCATGAAACGCTACGCCCTTGGTATCGACTACGGCACGAACTCCTGCCGCTCCCTCCTCATCGACCTCGACAACGGCGCGGAGGTCGGCAGCACCGTCTTCAACTACCCCAGCGGTGAAATGGGCATCCTGCTTGATCCCAAGGACCCGCATGTGGCCCGGCAAAACCCGCAGGACTACTTGGATGGCCTTGAGGCCGTGACTCGCGGTGCCTTGCAACAGGCGAAGGAAAAGATTCCGGGCTTTGAGGCGGCGCAAGTCGTCGGCATTGGTGTGGACACCACCGGCAGCACTCCGATTCCGGTGAACAAGGACGGCACGCCGCTCGGCCTGCTTCCTGAGTTCAAAGGTAAGCTCAACGCCATGGTCTGGCTGTGGAAAGACCACACAGGCCACGCCGAGGCAGCGGAGATCACCAAGCTCGGCAACGAGATCCGGCCTAACATCATGGCCAAGTGCGGCGGCATCTATTCCAGCGAATGGTTCTGGAGCAAGATCCTCCGCCTTCGTCGTGTCGATGCCCAGGTCTTCGAGGCCGCTTACAGCTTCGTCGAGCATTGTGACTGGATCCCCGCTGTACTGACCGGCGATACCAACCCACTCACGCTGAAGCGCAGCGTCTGCGCCGCGGGTCACAAGGCCATGTTCAGCACCGAATGGGGTGGCCTGCCGGACAAAGAGTTCCTCTCGAAGCTCGATCCCAAGCTCGCCGATCTGCGCGATCGACTCTACGCCGAAGCCCACACCACCGACACGAAAGTCGGTGGCCTCTGCGCTGCCTGGGCCGCCCGCCTCGGCCTAACTGAAGGCACGGCTGTGTGTGTTGGAGCCTTTGATGCACACACCGGCGCCGTCGGTGCAGGCATCAAAGAAGGTACACTGGTGAAGATCCTCGGCACCAGCACCTGTGACATCATGGTCTCACCCACCAGCAAGCCGCTGGCAGACATCCCGGGTGTGTGCGGCATCGTCAATGGCAGCGTGCTCCCCGGCCACTACGGCATCGAGGCCGGCCAGAGCGCTGTGGGCGATCTCTTCCTCTGGCTCGTCAATCACCTCGTGCCCGAGAGCTATGGCAAGACCGTCGGTGAGAAGTTCGTCGCCATGGAGAAAGCCATGGAAGGCCAGAAACCCGGCGCCACCGGCCTGCTCGCGCTCGATTGGAACAACGGCAACCGAACCATCCTGGTCGATGTGCGTCTGACGGGCCTCTTGTTAGGCCAGACCCTCCACACCCAGGCCCATGAGATCTACCGCGCTTACATCGAGGCCACCGCCTTCGGTGCTCTCACCATCATCAAGCGCGTGGAGGAATACGGCGTGAAGATCGAGGAAGTCATCAACACCGGCGGCCTCTCCATCAAGAACGCCACTCTCATGCAGATCTACGCCGACATCATTGGCAAGCCCATGAAGGTGAGCCAGAGCGAGCAGACCTGCGCCCTCGGTGCCGCCATCTTCGGCGCTGCCGCCGCCGGAGCCGGCACCTGGCAGGACCTTCAGTCCAAAGTCACCGCCGTCCGCGAGAAGGTGTATCACCCCATCCCCGAAAACGTCGCCATCTACGCTGAGCTCTACACCCTCTACCGCACTCTTCACGATGCTTTTGGTTCGGCGGACTGGAGCGGGAAGCTGCATCACGTCATGAAGCAGCTCCTCGAGATCCGGGGGCGGCAGGGCTAAAGCCTTCAGGCCTTCAGCGCCTGGGTGATGTCCGCGCGGATGTCTTCGATGTGCTCGATGCCCAGCGAGATGCGAAGCATGCCCGGCTGCACACCCGCACGCTCCTGCTCCGCAGCGGAGAGCTGCGAATGCGTGGTGGAGGCCGGGTGGATGATCAGTGTCTTGGCATCGCCTACATTCGCCAGATGCGAGATCAGCTTGAGGCTGTTGACGAACTTCTCCGCACGGGCGCGATCACCCTTCAGCACAAAGGAAAGCACGCCGCCAAAACCACGCGTCAGATACTTCTTCGCGCTCGCATGAGTCGGGTGATCCGGCAGGCCTGGATAGTTCACGGACTCCACCTCAGTCTGTGCGACCAGCCACTCCGCCAGCGCCAGGGCATTGTCACAGGTGCGTTCCACCCGCAGAGACAGAGTCTCCAGGCCCTGCAGGAGCAGGAAGGAATTGAACGGGCTCTGACATGGACCCCAGTCACGCAGGCCCTCGACACGGCAGCGGATGATGTACTGGATGTTTCCAAACGGTCCCTCCAGACCAAAGACATCATTCATCACCAGGCCATGATAGCTCGGGGAAGGGGAGGTGAACTGCGGATACTTGCCATTTCCCCAGTCATAGGTGCCGCCATCCACAATGACGCCGCCCATGCTCGTGCCATGTCCACCGATCCACTTCGTGGCCGACTCCACCACCACATGCGCGCCATGCTTCAGCGGCTGGCAGATCGCTCCGCCTGCACCAAAGGTGTTGTCCACGATCAGCGGCAGATCATGCTTCGTCGCCAGGGCCACAAAGGCCTCGAAATCCGGCACTGTGAGGCCGGGATTGCCGATCGTTTCCAGGTAGATGGCCTTCGTCTTCGCATCGATCAGCGGCTCATAGCTCTCCACCTTCACACCATCGGCAAAGCGTGCCTCCACGCCGATGCCCTTGAACGAGTTTTTAAACTGGTTGTAGGAGCCGCCGTAGAGATGCGAGGTCGTGACAAAGTTGTCGCCCACCGTGGCGATGTTGTTGATGGCGATGAACTGCGCCGAGTGCCCGGAAGCCGTCGCCAGCGCCGCCACACCGCCTTCCAAAGCGGCCACACGCTTCTCAAAGACATCCGTCGTAGGATTCATCAGACGCGTGTAGATGAAGCCGAACTCCTGCAGGGCAAAGAGCTTCGCCCCGTGCCCGGAGCTTTGAAATTGATAAGCCGTCGTCTGGTGGATCGGCACAGCGCGTGAACCTGTGATGGGGTCGGTCTCCTGTCCGGCGTGAAGCTGCAAGGTTTCGAAATTCATGGTTAGGGGGGCTTTGACGTTTTTGGTTTGGGACGCGGAGACTAGCCCTCACTTCATGCACAACAATAAACCTTTGGTAGTATAACTGGATAGGGCGCGGCTCCAAACGCCTCGCATGCAACCAAGGCGCGTTCCGATAAGTTGGAGTGAAGGCTTTAGCCGATCTGGAGACGCCCACGCAAAATCCCCGAGCCCCCAGATCGCCTAAAGGCTTCACTCCGACAGAGCGCATCACCCGCGGAGTGGTCCGTGCAGTCCTCTGTGCAGAACCGAAGTCTCCCCAGTCCTCACCCCCACCCATCGCTCTCGGGGTCGCGCAGCGTCCTGGACTGCGCCTGTCCTCTGGCGCTCTGGATCGGAGCTCGCGCCCCCATCCATCACCCCGTTCTTCGTCCCATCCAATTTTCAGTTTTCAGTTTTCAGTTTACAATTTTCAGTCCGCCCACTGCGCACTCGACTCCACCCCACCAACCCGCCTAATTTCACCTCATGATCTATCGCATGCCCAAGACGCGCACCCTCACCCTGGCGGTTCTCCTCGCGCTCTCTCCAGCCTTCAGCCAAACACCCGCGCAGCCTGCTGAGGCCAAACTCGCCGCTCTCCGCTCCGTCTCCATCGATCACGGCACCATTACCAGTGTTGAGCGCGATCCCACCGCCACGCGCACCATCATCAAGCTCACACTCAATCCCGCGAAAGGCTCGAACATCCTCGTCGAAGTCTGGCTGCCGGATGCGGAGAAGTGGAACAACCGCTTCCTCGGTCTCGGCAATGGCGGTGCGGCGGGCAAGATCAATCCCGCCGGTCTCTCCAGCATGAGCGCCGCGGGTTATGCCGTCGTCACCACGGACATGGGCACGGCACCCAATCCGGATTCCGGCATCGGCAATCCAGAAGTGTGGAAAGACTTTGGGTATCGCGCCACCCACCTCATGACGGTTGTGGGCAAGCAACTCGTCCGCGCGCATTACGGTCGCGGCCCGGAGTTCTCCTACTTCAGCGGCGGCTCCACCGGCGGCCAGCAGGCCCTGCAGGAGGCCCAGCGCTATCCTGAAGACTACGATGGCATCGCTGGCGCCGTCGCCGCGCACTGCCGCACACCCTTGCATGCCTACTTCCTTTGGAACGACCAGATCCTGAAGCAGTGCCCCATCACTCCGGCGCAGGACGCCACCCTCATCGCTGCCGCGAACGAGTTCATGGCTGCGCGCGAAAAAGTCCCCCTCGCCGCTGGCAAGTTCGTCTCGGATCCACGCTGCACGAAAGAAGACATCCAGGCCGTCATCACCCTCGCCCGGAAGAAAGACTCCACCCTCACCGACACCCACGCGGCTGCGTTAACCAAACTCTTCGATGGCCCGCGCCACGCCGTCACGGGCGAGCGCCTCTTCAACGGCATCCCTCTCGGCAGTTCCATCCTTGCTGCGCATGGTCACCTGTATCTTTTCCAGTGGGTCTTCGGCAAAGACAAGAAAGTCGAGGACATCAACTTCGGCGCTGACATTGACACCTACACCGCCAAGCTCGCGCCGTATCTCAACGCCGTGAACCCCGACCTCAGCGCCTTCGCCGCGCGTGGTGGCAAGCTCATTATGACCCTCGGCACCGCCGACTCCGTCGTCCCTTATCACGCCTCCATCGACTACTACGAGCGCGTCATCGAGCGTGCAGGCAGCCTGGAGAAAGCCCAGTCCTCCTTCCAATTTTATGTCGTCCCCGGCCTCGCCCACGGCGGCGGCCCTGGCATCAATCAACCGCCCAACCTCCTCGAAGCCGTCCGCACCTGGCGCGAAAGCCAGCCATCCACCCCACCCACCTCTTTGTTAGGTCGCCACGTCGAAAAAGACAAGCCCGCCGCGACTTTTGAAATGCCCCTCTATCCCTATCCCGCGCAGACCGGTTGGGACGCATCGACCAAGACCTTCAAGCCGGTTGAAGGCAAACACCTCGGCGTCGATCGCATCGCCGAACGCTTTCTTCCGGCAGCGGCTGAGTGACGGCAAGGCTCTGCTCGGTCGGCCTGCCAAGAGCAGTGAAAAAGAAAAACGCCTCCGGGCAGGGCCTGTGTCGGCTGGAGATGCGATAAGGAAGCAGCGGCTGATCATGAGCAGGCAAGGCCTGCCGCGGTCCATTGTTTCGCCACTGTGCCTTTCAATCCTCAAGGCAGGGTTAATCCCCATGGAAACGCCCCACCGCCACACACTAGCCTGAATCACCGACACGCCCCGCACCTTACCACTATGAAACGTTTCATCCTATTCGCCTTCGCCACACTTGCCTTTCCATTCCTGGCGGTGGCGCAGACCACCCCTCCTCCTCCAGAGGACGAAAAGCCCCTCGTGCCAAAGGCGCCCGTTCCGGCACCTGAAACCGTTGCGCCCCGCCCCGTGACCCCTGACCAGCCTCCTGCAGCCGAACCTGCTGTGCCTGGCCGGCCGGAGAAACCTGCAACACCGGGAGTGGATCGCCCCGACAGGCCTGGCAGCAAACGGGATGGCCCTCCTGGCACTAAACGCCGTGGTCCGCCTGATGCCATTGATCAACCCGGTGCGCCTCCAGAACGGGTGCCGGCACCACCGGGCGCCGCTCCGGAAACCAATCCACCCACTCCTCCCGAGCGCCCGGCACCGGCCTCACGCACGGACAAGCCTTCGGGACGTTCGGATGAACCTGCGGAGACGCCACCGGCTGATCGCGGCAAAGGCAAGGGCAAGGGCCGGACCAAAGGTCGGGATGTGCCCGGCACGCCACCTGCCACCCCAGGTTCGCCACCCGCGACCCCAGGTTCGCCACCCGCGACCCCAGGTTCGCCACCCGCGACCCCAGGCACCACCGACACTCCACCGTCTACGCCCAGCACGCCACCCGCGAACCCAGGCACCACGGCCGCGCCTGCTCCGGCTACTCCCATGCCTGCCGTCACGACGACGCCCGAAGCCCCCGGCGAACCGAAATCCGGCCAACGTCCAAAAGGACGCGAGCGGCCTGGACGCCCTGGCGATTCGAAGGCCCCTGGGCCAGAAACAGCCAACCCGGTGCCGCCAGCCCCTGGCACTCCGATGCCTGCCGTGACCACGACACCCGAAGTTCCAGGCGAGCCGAAAGCCACCGAACGGCCTGAGCGCCCGGCCGCCCAGAAGCCGCCGACGCAGGAAACGGCAAAGGTGCTCGAAGATGAGCCCAAGCGTGACCGCCGCGCTGATGCCGAACAGGCGCGAAAAATTGACAGCCCGGACGCCGCCAAGCGCCTGCTTCTGAACATCCTCGGTGGTGGCGCCGTTAGAGTTGATTCCAATGATCGTCCTGACCGTGGCGATCCAAGGCGCCGTCCAGACAACTTCAGGCCTGGCTACCGTCCCTCTGTCGAGGAAGTGGGCAGAACCCAGCAGGACCGCGAACGCGCCGTCACTACCATCGTCGAACGTTTCCAGGGCCGGGCCCCGCAGCAGGTGCCTTCCGGTCGGGGCTATCGCGAACAAAGAATCTTCGATACCGTCGAGACCCAGCGGCGCACGCAGTTTTACGAAGGGAACCGCCGGGTGATCCGCTACTCCTCCATGCAGGAGATCCCGCCAGTCATCGTCGCCTCCCAGCAGCTCAACCGCGTCCAGCTCGTGCCTCACGCACAAAGCACGTACACCGTCAGGCCGCCAGCACCGGAGCAGGGACGTTACCAGAACGATGTCCCCGCTTCCTATACTACTGGGGATGCGTATGCGGTCTCCTACAGCGTTGATCCGGATTCGGCCATCAGCACGGATGCCATCCTCTTCCGCCAGGGCTCCACGGACTTTGCCGACGCCTATTCATATGACCTTGTCATCGACATGGCCAACGCCATGAAGGCACCGGAGCTCGGCAAGGACACCTTCGTCATCGAAGGCCATGCCTCGGCCGAAGGTGATTATGGACAGAACCTCCTTCTCTCTCAGGAACGTGCGGAGCGTATCGCACGGGAACTGGTGAACCATGGTGTGAGTGGTGAGCGGCTCATGCCTGTGGGCCAAGGTGAAGCCGAAGCCGCCGCTCCGGCCGATGGTAACGAAGCTGCCCGCCGTCTGGACCGCAGGGTCGTGGTCTTCCGCATGCGCTGAAGCATCCTTCCACTCTGCCTTCGGGTGCCCGGATTGAATGCCGGGCATCTTGTTAGGCCTGCCAGGGTGATGCTAATGTCTGTGGAGTGGGTGGCTCCTTGACAGGTCTCGTGCTTGCCGAAGTCGCCACCCCTTCACGCGGGCTTTCTGCCGTCACGGCTTCAGATCGACCTTGGCGATGTAAATCGCTGGCTTGCCGCTTTGTGAAGCGTAGTAGCTGACATAGAGGCCTCCCTCGTGGGAGACGATGGATGGATAGCCTGTCTCGCGCAGCGAGGGCAAAACAAGCCCTGGTGTCACGATGGCCTTTTCTGCATCTATCCAACCCAGCGAGGTGTTTTCGCTGCCGCCTAGTTTCCAGCGGGCACCTGTGGCAAGACGACCGTCTGCCAGGGCACACAGTGCCGGACCGTTCAGTCGATGGTTGCTCTCATTCCAAGTCCATTCGGTGTAGGGTGGTGAGCTGAAGCCGATTCGTGCCACCCTTGGCTCAGGGCCGTTGTCGCGGCGTGTGACCGCGATCATGCGTCCGTCTTGCTGAAAGGCGATGGCCGTCTCATTGATGTAGCGGCCCTCGTAGGACTGCGTGGTGACCGGCGTCCATTGCAGACCATTCGTGCTGCGATACAGCCGGATCATCCGCGCCCCGGGCGTTTGCGGCGATGTCTCTTTGCTGCCGCCATTCTTCAGCGTGGGCCACTGCTTGAAGTAACCGAAGCTATACATGGCATCTTGGTGGGTGACACAACTCCACATCCAGATGTTCGGTTCGCCGATCTCGTGCGGCCCGTCCCATGATTCACCATCCTTGCTGATCCAGGCCAGCGACCGGTTGGTGGTGCCGTCCTTGGCCTCATGCAGCAGGGCACCGGCGGTGACGAGCATCCGGCCGTCCGGTGTCTCCGTCAGCTTCGGATCACGCAGGTCCGCCCATGGCACCGTGAGCAGCGCGATCGACCTCCACTTCTGCCAGTCATCCGAGACGAGGATGCGCACCGCTCCATCCGGCGAGACGTGAGCCGCACCCTCACGAAACGTGCAGTACCAGCGTCCATGCTGCCGGTGCAGATCCGTGAAGGCATTGTGCGGCGCTTTGTCCCAGATCATCTGCGATCCCGCCAGAGTCATTCCTTGCTCTCCCCAGGACGTCACCGTGCTGAGTACCACCGCGAACACCATGCCCAACCGGCCGAGGAGTGTTTTCATGGTGCGATAACAGCGAATCAGCAGCCATCTTTCATCTCACGAGCACAACGTCGTGGAACTTGAGATCGTCAGGGGAGCCACACCAAGCGCACGCCCGCGATTCGTCAGATCATACCTTTGGTTCGTCACTGCGAAACCACGTCACAATCACATAGCGCTCGCCATGCGTGATCGGCAGGACCTCATGCGTCGTTTCAGAGCGGAAGGCGACGAGGGTGCCGCGCGGTTCGAAGACCCGCTCACCCGGGGCCGAATAATGGCTGTAGAGCACTAGCTCCCCGCCACCATACGTTCCAGGCGCGGAAGGCTCGCCCTGTTGGGAGAGGTAGACACTCACCGAGACCTTCCGGAATCGGGTATGATCGTGAACCATCGGCGTGTTGCCGTCCTGATGCATCACAAAGAAATCTCCGGTCTCGTAGCGCAGGAATTGCGGTTCCTCGCAGTGCGTGAGCTCCACCCCGAAGTGCCGCGCCAGCTGGTCCTTCTCCTGCATCAGCAATGCCTTGATCCGCTCGCTGATCTCCGGGGCGATGGCGAGACGCGACACCTTGCGAATATAAGGATTCACCGCTCCTCCCGGCTTCTCGCCTCCATAGACCGGAGCCGCCGCCGCGTGGCAGCGCTTCATCTCCTCAACGACCTCCATCGTCGTTGCCTCATCCAAAAAAACTCTGCGCGCCAGATACAGGGAATTCATGCGGGGGCTTCTAAACTTCTGGTGCCGCTTCGACAATCGGTTTCGTTCTTCCACGATGATCAAAGTCCTCCAGAATGGAGCGTCAGCGCGGCAGCGACATGGACTGCGGCAGCCTGCAGCCGCTTTAGGGTTGGGCAGCCTTACTGCCGGGAAAGGAACCTCGAGTCAGCCTCAAGCAATCAGATTGACTTCACACCCAACTCTTCCACAATCGCTGTTATTCTCCCTATGCCGAACACTGACTTTGCCTCAAAACTGATGAATGAGCTCGGAGCCAATCTGGGCATCGACGGTCTCGAACTCGATGAACAAGGCGACTGCATCTTTGCCATCGATGAACTGCCTGTCGCAATCCGCATGCGCCACGACAAGTGGCAGTTCATTGGCTTTATCGCCGAGGTGGCTGAGGCGGAGCAACTCGAGGAGCTGACGCTGTCCGCAGACCAGTGGCGCTCGCTGTTGGAGATCAACCATGCTCTCGCCACGGATGGCGATCCCGCCACGCTGACCTATGACCGTAATGTCGAATGCGTGCTTTTCGTGCAACCGGTCTTCGAGCATCAACTCGAGGCTGGCAAGATGGAAGAGCTTCTCGAGACATTCGTCCATCGCATGGAGAAAGTGCGCGAGGTCGTCGCCAAGATTCGTGAGGGCGATGCCTCCCTGGAGAACGGGGCTGTTGCCGAAGACGCCCTCACTGTGATGAGCCGGCTTGTGTAAAGGAAAGCGATCAAACCAACAACTCAGTCGAATCTTATGAGCGGCATCAACGTTCAAAAATTCCGGGAAACCTCGCTCCTAGGCACGGTTTCGATCGAGCAGAGAAATGACAAGGCGGAGGTCGTCCCGTCGGGCAAGAAATTCGGAGGGAAGGCCCTGGACTGGTTGGCGGGCGGCATTCTCAAAAACACCGACTGGGGAAGCGAACGTCTAACCAAACTGCAATCCCAGCAAAAATTGGCTTTCAATCTTTTTGTTGGCGCTTTGAAGCAGGAGTATGGGAAGGGTGTTGGAGAGAAGCAGGAAACGAACAAAACCAACATCGACAAGGCGATCCGTGAAGCCTTTGGAGGCAAGATTCCCAAGCTCAACGCCAAGAATGTGGCGAAAATGGAGTCGATTGCGAAGAGCTTCAACGGGCAGGGAGATGCGCAGTCCTTGAAACGGAATCTCGTGGTGCGCTGGTGGGTCAGCTCCGGACTCGACCATCCAGGGCACGCCGCCGCCGGCATTCGAAATCGAACCGTGAATCCCAACGCTCAGGACAAGTATGTCAGCTTTTGGCCCGGTGATTCAGCAGGCGGCAAAGGGGAGATTCTCGATGCTCTACGCGGCAAGAATCAGGAGGGGCATCTGTCTGAAACTGCGCGTGATGACTACGGAAGCGAGATCGCGGACCGAACCGAATCCAGGCTGGAGGATTCGCGAGTTACCAGGGCAGAGCTGAGAGAAGTGACTCCCAAAGCGAACAAGTTCTTTGCGGACCTCCGCGGTATCCAGGACGATGACGACGCCCTCGACAACCTGGAGGATGCAGTTGAGGACTACACGGATCACATCGACATCTTGTTGGACACAAATGGGGACCCGGAAGAGACCCAAACGCTGCAAGGCCGGATGAAATTAAACATGCATGAGGCGCTAACGGCCTTCGAGAATGAGGAAATCTCGTTTGAGGAATGCATGTCGAAACTCAAGGAGGCATCCAACAACTACACTTCAAAGTTGCTCGAGTATGCGAAGTTTGAGCCCAAGGCCCGGCAGAAGGCTTACGTTGACACAGATACCAACCAGGCCAGTTGGGGATTGAAGGCTGAGAAATTTCACCTGCCCCTTGCCGGGCGCAATGGGGATGCAACCGGCGACAAGTTTGTCTATTTTGGCCTCAATGAGAGCAGCATGGTGGAGCGGTATGACAGCCTTCAGAAGGATGGGGCCAAAGCGACGGAGCGGAGTTCGCTGCTTAGTTTGACGCCGGAGGAGGTCGCTGACGATTGGAATGGTGATGGCGTGGATTATCTGATGGATTGGGCTGAAGACCTCCGGGATTGCTATGATCCCACCAGCAAGGAGTATCAGGACATTCAAAAATGCATGGACGACGGTTCTGTCGACACGCTTCCAAAGGCACAAAAGTTCCTCGGCGATCTGCAGACCTTGCTCAATCAGCAAGGGCACGTGATGCCTTACAAAATGGTGTCACATGAGGAGAACTGCGCTGGCTACATCACCAACCTGATGGAACGCGGAGGTGCGAAAGCTTTTGCTTCCAAGCCCACACCGAAAAACATCATCGCCACCTCCCCCAACGACACCGCGAGCTTTGCCAAGAAGGTTCTCAGCGAAGTGGACCGGCTCAACAAGCTGTCCGATGAGATCATGACTCATTACGACGCGAATTATGACCCAACCAAGGATCAGATCAAAGATCAATGTCCGCCGAAGGTTTGGAATGCTTTCAAGGCCCTCATGGACATGAGTGACACGAATCCCATTTCGCATGAGGAACTGATGAAGAAAACCAAGACCCTGGTGGAAGGGATCAGCAACGCCAAAGACATGCCCCGCAATTTGGGTGCATTGCTGTTGATGACCATTCAGCCACTGTATGGGAATGCAGGAAATCCTATCCCCTAGCAATTAGAGGTCCTGACGGAGGCGCCAGGCTGAAAAGCTCACCCTCAAAATTCTCAGTCCATGGACTGCGGCAGCCTGCTGCCGCTTTAGTGTTGAGCAGCCCTGCTGCTGGGAAAAGAGCCGCGATAATGCTCCTGACATTTTTGTGTTGGTGACGGCCAGCACGACTGTGGGCTTTACCCACAGGTTGATGCATTTCGACACGGAGAGTTCTGTCTTGAACCACGGAGTGGTTCCCTCCGAATAGCCAGGGGTGCAGCAAGCGTTAGCGCGCGAAACCCCTGGTTAGGCATATTTGACATCTTCCTGAAAATCAACTCCGTAGGAGTTGCCCAATGCGGGGACAGCCTTTTCCAATCGGAAATCAGCGAAGCATGCGATGTCCATGGTTTGGGACCGTGAACGCTGCGTGCATTGGGCAATCCCTACGGGATTGATACTGAGCGGTGAATTCATGGTGGTCTACCCGGGGTTTCCTTTGGTCACCCCGGGCTACTCATGGGGAACCACTCCGTGGTTCTCCAATCCAGGGAATCCATCACCCCCGCCGAGCCGCATCGATCTTGGCGATGTCGATCTTGCCCATCTCTATCATGGCGGCGAAGGCACGTTTGGCTTCGTCTCCACCGGCGGCCATGGCATCTGTCAGGGTGCGCGGGGTGATCTGCCAGGAGATGCCCCAGCGATCCCGGCACCAGCCGCACTGGCTCTCTTCGCCACCGTTGCCGATGATCGCGTTCCAGTAGCGATCCGTCTCCTCCTGCGTGTCCGTGGCGATCTGAAAGGAGAACGCCTCGCAGTGCTTGAACTCCGGCCCGCCATTCAGCCCCACACAGGGAATCCCGCAGACCGTGAACTCCACCGTCAGCACCTCCCCCTCCGTCCCTGAAGGGTAATCCCCCGGTGCCAGATGCACCGCCGTGACCTCACTGTCCGGAAACGTCGCCGCATAAAACCGCGCCGCCTCCTCCGCATCTTTATCGAACCACAGGCAGATGATGTTTTTGGGTTTCATGGTGAGATTGAGGTGATTTGGTGGTCGGATCGGTTGGCTCTAGCTGCAATATTATATCGCGAGAAGAAGTGTTTACGGTCGCATAGCCGAACTTGCGTGATCAGCACCTTATTCATTTCCTTTTGTTTTCGTATAATGCTTAACAAGGATCTTTGATGTAACGGCAAGCCACTGATGAAATATCCGGTTTTGGATGGAGGTTAAGTCTCAATATCGCGATAGGTGATATGCCAAGAGACAAGATGCATGGTAGAGTATTTTGTCTTGCTGTGACATCGTGATTTTGCCACATATTTACCTATGTCTCTTTCGGGCTCATTTCTATATTATCCTTTTATCAATATCCCAGACAAGATGTTGGTTAATGCACTTCTCTTTCAAGAAAGAGCCCAACGAATAATACCTTCTTTTGGCGGAATGGATGAAGAACGTTTTGAGAGCGCTCAAACTTCAAATGCGATATGTCGGCAGTATCTTGGATATGACTTTATTCAAGCCGCCGAGTTTTGGGAGGCTAGAGAAGACGTGGCGCAGATGTTTTGTCACTTTTTAACAGATGCAGCAACCGCTAAAAATGGCGCTATATTTGAGTCCTTGCTTGGCAAAGATTATAAGCAAAAATTTGAGTTCAAAAATCGGCAGAATTTTGGATTCACCAGGCACTTCGTCTACGCACAAAAGTTTGATCAGCGAGTCTTTGAAAAGTTGTTAGAACTCGGTTGGGCACGGTTTGATGATGCCATGTACGCATGCGAATTGAGCAATGAATTATGCAATGTATACATGACCCTGCTGGCCTGTAGTATTTCCCAACGAAATGGTCAGCCAATTTCAACTGACATGAAAGTAGCGGAGGATATAATTCGGAACCCGTTGTTTAGAAAGTATTTCGGGAAGGTATTACCCTTCGAGGATGTGAGCGGGCGACTCCAAGATTTTTGCATCTCGCTTCTAATGCGTAATAACGCCGCAGATTTATCTGCCAAGCATGTGTCCATGGACGAAGTTCTAACAGTTCATGAGGCGGCAAGAATTAGAGCAGGTTTGGAGTCAGAGCGGAAAAGTTTTAGTGACGCTGTAACTAAGATGGTTGAGAAGGCGCGAATCACAGACCCAACTTCAATTCCTGAGTTTTTGGCGCTAAATGCACAGGAGGTCATTTCTGCTGCGGAAGATTATGGAAGACTAACAAGAGAGGCCACAATGAATAATGTTGATAGAGAGCGAAAGAAGGTCATCCCAAATCTGAGTTCAGGCATATCTATAACACTTCCTCTTGCCAAACTCCTGATTGAATCATCAGGCAATAGCGCCGTGCCAGGAATAGGGTCAATTGTAGGAACTGGTTTCGAAATGGCTGCACTTTATCTGCTATCAGCCGGTCTGTTTGAAGAGAAACAACAATTAAAGGAAACCGAGCGAACGGAAATTGAGAAAGTGCATCTATTCATGAATCGTTTGTGGGACGCGAGAACTCAGCGCACTGGCTGCTAAGATGCCCCTGCATTATTCAGAGTCTTCTCCCGCTGGCATTAAGCGGGCGCGTGGAAATACGATCTGCTAGCGGGTCCTTGATCCGCATGAGCATCTTAGGCCTTGTCACTCAGAAAGGCCTTGGTGTCGCCTAACAGTGACTCGATACTTCCTTCGTTCGTCAAAAGTTTGAAATTTGGCATGGTTGCAACTTTTGCTAGACCCCACGCATACTCTTGCATGTCTCGTTTCACGAAGGCGCGATAGTCGACCCCGAAGCGTGATTTTGGTGACGAATCTAGATGTCTTTTAAATCGAAGAGAAGAATTCGCATAGAGATAGAGTTCGATCATGTTCCACCCTTGTTTTTTGAGCGTTTCGATCTCTTCCGGGCGACGTGAACCACAAATTACAATCTTGTTCATGTCCAGTCGTGAATCTAGCAGGTCACGTGCAATAACGTCGAAAGAGTTGTCTTTCCAGACCACATCTTCCATAAATTCCTGAATATTGCCAGCAAAGCTCTCAGCTTGAAGGTAGCGCTGCCAAGCGAACGTGCTCATTTCCACGTGGACATATCCGAACTCACTCGCAATAAACTGACCGAGGGTAGTTTTACCTGCATTTGATGGCCCAGAGATAAGAATACATTTTTTAGCTTCTGCCCCTAACCCGACCACCAATTTGCCCGTGACCAAGTCTATTAAACTCTTTTGGATCGGGGCTACAGCAGTGTATGGCCTCTGCTTAGAAAGTCTATACCGTTGACAAAGGCTGGCAACCTCCTCACAAACTTTTCTATCAAGATCAAGTGGTGTGATATGAGAAAGCTGCTTCAGCGCTCCTAAAAAAGCGTATGTGAAGACGCCGTGCCCGGGGTCCAATTCAACAAGCTCCTGGGACACTTCGCCCGGGCTGCATGCGAAAAAAGTTACAACCCCTCGCCTTCTGGCTAATTCAGCTGTCCTCTCTCCGAATGAATTCGCATCCCTTGTGAATTCAGAGCGGCACGCATCAATGATTAGAACCGCTGTCCCTGCTTTTGATGATACTAAAGATGCTATTACTTCATCGGTTGATATCGCGGATACTAAGTCCTTGGCTGTGTCGTTGCAAAGTAGATAGTCACGTCCTTCAAACTGACTGCCATGACCGGCAAAATAGAAAAAAACTATATCAGACTCTCCTGCGTCTAGAGCACCTATCTTGGAAAGAACATCCCGAACCTCTGCTTGAGTAGGTCGTGGTGTGCCATTGGTTCCGGTACTGAGAGAGCACGATTGGAGGTTTTGAGCTAACCCGGTAAGCTCAGCGGCTATCTTTTCGGCATCGTTAACACAACAGCGAAGTGATCGGTAATTGATATACTCATTAATTCCGATAGAGAAAATATGAGTATGAAAGGCTGGGCTCATGGGATTAGGTTATTTTCGGGTAGCTAATGATGAAACCTGAATCGGAAATAGAAGTCATCGTCAAGTGCAGAAAATGAAAACCGGACTGCGTAATCGCCCTCTTAACGTCTTCTGGTTTTGAAGTGAGTACGTACATGGTTGGGCCCATGCTAGATAGGCCAAGTGCGTATTCTTGATGGTTTTGGAGCCAATATTCTCTGAATTGTTTGGTGACATCATGTTGATGATCCCACTCTATTTTCTTTAACCCGAGATCCTGAATCGAAGACAAAGATTGCTGTAAAGCTTCTTCATCGTGCTCGATTAGCGCTGGAAAAATTTGCGAGGCTGTAATTCCGATGAGTGAGCATGTCTCCTCAGAAGACACTGGGCAATGTTTCTTGAAGATGTCCACCTCCGCTTTGCCAAAGATTCCGATTTCAGCTACGCGGAAATGCACAACGTGTAACCATTCTGCGTGTCGACGTAGGAGGAGCGGTGGCGGCGGGGCTAATGAAAGCGATGATGGTCCGAATGCAGACTTATCGTGAGGATATTTGCGTCCGATATCCCAGACAATCCCGCCTCCGTCTGAAAGATGAACTCCCACACCAGAAGTTCCCCCTCTTCCTAAATAGCCAGCCATTTCGATGGCATCAAACGCTAAACCTTCCACTTCACAGACGGCTCTGGCTGCCGCCAAAAGAAGCGACGTCTTTGCTCCAAGCCCGATATGAGATGCTAGAAAATGCCGAACGTTCAGTTTAAGTGACAAAGCTCGAGGGAACCGTTGACCAAGCTTCGCCATTGCTTGGTCAATCAATACTTCTACTTCAGTGACTGGTTTATCGTCCTTGCTATCGGATAGGTGAATGTCAATAACCCATTTGGGTTCAGTCACGGCGAAACCAATACCACCATCTACACGACCAAATACACCAGATTCATTAATTAGTGAGATATGAATTCGAGCTGGTGCTTCGATCGTGAATAGTGGGGCCATGGGCGACTTTAGAGAATGGAATTTTGCTGCACTAGAGCCATAGAACGACGCTATTTGATGGTTAGGCCGTGGTGTAAACCTCCGCTCCAGCCTCCACAAACTCCTTCGATTTCTCTTCCATACCGCGCTTGATCGCTTCATCCTCGGAGATGGCCTGCTCGGCGGCGTATTTGCGGACGTCTTCGGTGATCTTCATGCTGCAGAAGTGGGGGCCGCACATGGAGCAGAAGTGGGCACTCTTGGCACCGTCCTGGGGGAGGGTTTCGTCGTGGAAGGCGCGGGCGGTGACGGGGTCGAGGCTCAGGTTAAACTGATCCTCCCAGCGGAACTCGAAGCGGGCCTTGGACAGGGCGTTGTCGCGGTACTGCGCGCCGGGGTGGCCTTTGGCGAGGTCGGCGGCGTGGGCGGCGAGCTTGTAGGTGATGACGCCGGCTTTGACATCCTCTTTGTTCGGCAGGCCGAGGTGCTCCTTCGGCGTGACGTAGCAGAGCATGGCGCAGCCATACCAGCCGATCATGGCGGCGCCGATGCCGCTGGTGATGTGGTCATAACCGGGGGCGATGTCCGTGGTGAGGGGCCCGAGGGTGTAGAAGGGCGCCTCGTGGCACCACTCGAGCTGCTTGGCCATGTTTTCCTCGATCATGTGCATGGGCACATGGCCGGGGCCTTCGTTCATGACCTGCACGCCCTTGGCCCAGGCGCGCTTCGTGAGCTCGCCCTGCACCTCCAGCTCGCCAAACTGCGCCTTGTCATTCGCATCGGCGATGGAGCCGGGGCGGAGTCCGTCGCCGATGGAGAAGCTGACGTCATAAGCGGCCATGATGTCGCAGATGTCGTCCCAGTGGGTGTAGAGGAAGTTTTCCTTGTGATGGGCCAGGCACCACTTGGCCATGATGCTGCCGCCACGGCTGACGATGCCCGTCATGCGGGAGGCGGTCATGGGCACGAAGCGCAGCAGCACGCCGGCGTGAATGGTGAAGTAGTCCACGCCCTGCTCGGCCTGCTCGATCAGTGTGTCGCGGAAGAGCTCCCAGGTCAGGTCCTCGGCCTTGCCGTTCACTTTTTCCAGCGCCTGGTAGATGGGCACTGTGCCGATCGGCACGGGGCTGTTGCGCAGGATCCACTCGCGCGTGGCGTGGATGTTTTTGCCCGTGGAAAGGTCCATCACGGTATCGCCGCCCCACTTCGTGGCCCAGCGCATTTTCTCCACCTCTTCCTCGATGCTGGAAGCCACGGCGCTATTGCCGATGTTCGCATTGATCTTCACCAGGAAATTGCGGCCGATGATCATCGGCTCCAGCTCCGGGTGATTGATGTTCGCCGGGATGATGGCGCGCCCTGCAGCCACCTCTGACCTAACGAACTCTGCGGTGATCTCGTTCGGGATGCGCTGCGGGAAGCGGCGGAAGATGCCCGGGGTGTACTCCGATTGGACCTGGGACGAGCCCACATGCTGCTTGTCCAGGTCATTGCGGACGATGTCGTTCGTGAAGTCCGCGATCTGCGCGCGACGCATGTTTTCACGGATGGCGATGAACTCCATCTCCGGGGTGATGATGCCCTGACGCGCGTAGTGAAGCTGCGTCACGGGATGGCTCTTCGCCTTCAAAGGATTGCGCTGCGCATTGATCGGCGCCTTCAGCGGGCTCAGCAGACCTTCACGCTTCGCCGCAGCATACTCGGCATGGTTCGCGGTGAGGTAACCATTGTCACGTGGCTCGATGGCGCGGCCTTCATACTCCTCCACATCATTGCGGGCGAGGATCCAGGCCTTGCGCAGGGCCGGGAGACCTTCCTCCACGGTGCCGGTGTAATTCGGATCGCCCCAGGGGCCGGAGGTGTCATACACGCGCACGGGTTCATTCACCTCGATGCGGCCATTGAAAGCCTTGGTGGGGCTCAGCGTGATTTCGCGCATGGGCACCTGCACATCCGTATGGATCTGGCCCTGCACATACACGCGGGTGGAGGCGGGGAGCTGCTCAGAAGAATGCGGCTCAAAGGAGGTCTTGGGATCGGCGATCATGGGTGGTGAAGTTCTCGGTTCAGGGTTCTCAGTTTTCGGTTGGGGCGGCGCGTGGCCGTGAACTGAGATACCTCCGAGCGAGCTCCCTTCGGCGGTATGACCCGCATCAGGTTCGGAGGGTTCGGGTCCAGGAAGACCCATCTCAGTCCCTGCTACGGGACGCCCCTGTCGTGACGGGCGGAGTGTGGGGGGAGACCGGGGGCAGGTCAACCTAAAGTAGTGCAGGGCTTCAGCCCGCACTTGGCTGCGAATCGTCCACCAGTCTGTCATTTCCCGGGTCCTTGGCGCTGGGGCGTAACGGGGCTCTCACGCGCTGAAGCGCATGAGTACTGTGTGGCGCCGCTGGCGCTTCACTTTGGGAACAACGGGGGGCGAACTGGGCGGACCAAAGTAGTGCAGGGCTTTAGCCCGCACTTGGCTGCGAGCTGCCGGCCAATCCATGTCTTTCCAGCACCCGTCACTCCACGGCGTAACAGGTGCTCACGCGCTAAAGCGCATGAGTACTTTGGGGCGCCGCTGGCGCCCTTACTTTGGGAACAACGGGGGGCGAACTGGGCGGGCCAAAGTAGTGCAGGGCTTCAGCCCGCACCCATCCGCTAACCTCCGGCCAATCCATGTCTGCCCAGCACCCGTCACCTTACGGCGTAACGGGTGCTCACGCGCTAAAGCGCATGAGTACTTTGTGGCGCCGCTGGCGCCCTTACTTTGGGAACAACGGGCGGCGAACTTGCGGGGACCAAAGTAGTGCAGGGCTTCAGCCCGCACCCATCCGCGAACCACCGGCCAATCCATGTCTTCCCAGCACCCGTCACTTTACGGCGTAACGGGTGCTCACGCGCTAAAGCGCATGACTACTTTACTTGATCCCGAGCACCTGGCGCAAGAACGGGGCTGTGCAGCTGGTCTTGTGCTTGGCCACTTCCTCCGGAGTGCCGCTGGCGACGAGCTGGCCGCCTTCGGCACCGGCTTCGGGGCCGATATCGAGAAGGTAGTCCGCTTCCGCAAACACGTCTGGATGATGCTCGATCACGACCACAGTATGGCCTTCCTCGACGAGCCTGTGCAGCACATCCAGAAGCCGCGCCACATCGCTCATGTGCAGGCCGATGGTTGGCTCTTCGATGAGATAGAGGTTTCGCTTCTCGGTCTTCAGACCGCGCAGCTTCTGGGTGATGGTCTTGCCCTGGCCGACGCTGAGTTCCGTGACCAGCTTCATGCGCTGGGCCTCGCCACCGCTCAAAGTCGGACTCGGCTGACCGAGTTGTAGATAGCCGACACCTGTGTCCGCGAGCAACTGCAGCGGCCGCGCGATCCTCGGCTGGCTGGCGAAGAACTCCGCTGCCTCTGTGATGCTCATGCGCAGGATCTGGCCGATGTTTTTGCCGTTGTACTCGATCTCCAGCGTGGCGCTGTTGAAGCGCAGGCCATGGCAGCTTTCACAAGGCACGCGGGTCGTTGGCAGGAAGTTCATCTCCACCTTGATCTCGCCATTGCCCTGGCAGCTTTCACAGCGCCCGCCTTCGGTGTTGAAGGAGAAGCGTCCGCCATCATAGCCACGAGCCCGTGAAGCCGGAAGCTGCGCGAAGAGTTTCCGGATATCATCCAGCACGCCGACATAGGTCGCCGGGCAGGAGCGCGAGGTCTTGCCGATGGGCGATTGATCCACCTCGTGAACCGCCGAGAGCTGATCGAAACCGACCGCGCTCTTCCAGGGCTTCGCTTCCTTCCTGGCCGCACTCGTCTTGTTCGTCGCGATCTTCGCCGCAGGGCACAGCACGCTGTGCATAAAAGTGCTCTTGCCACTGCCGCTCACGCCAGTGATCACGGTGAGGCGGCCAATGGGGATGCTGATCTTCAGGTCACGCAGGTTGTTCGCCCGAGCGCCCTCGATGGTGAGCCAGCCTTCCTTCTTCTTGGCGGAGGGCAGGGGACGTCTCTCGCCACGCAGCGGATGCTTCAGCGGCGCGCGCAGTTCCTTGCCGGTGACGCTGTGCGGATCACTGAGGATGTGATCCAGCGAGCCCTGGCTGATGATCTCGCCGCCGAAGCGACCCGCGCCCGGCCCGAGGTCGATGATCGTGTCTGCGCGGCGCATGGTCTCGTCATCATGCTCGACCACGAGCAGCGAGTTGCCCTTGTCGCGCAAGGCCGTGAGCGTGTTCAGCAGGCGCACGTTGTCACGCGGATGCAGACCGATGGTCGGCTCATCCAGCACATACAGCACGCCGCGCAGGTTTGAGCCAAGCTGTGCCGCCAGCCGGATGCGCTGGGCCTCACCACCGCTCAGTGTGTCCGCGCTGCGATTGAGCTGCAGATAGCCCAGACCCACTTCCTTCATGAAGTGCAGTCGCTGCTTGATCTCCACCAGGATATCTCGTGCGATCTCACCCTCCGTGCCGCTGAAGTGCAGCCTGGCCATCTCGACCTCCGCCTCTTCCGCAGCCAGCCCATTGAGGTCCTGGATGCGCAGATAAGGTGGCGCAAGCATCTTGCTTGCGGCCTTGCTGGATTTTTTTGATCCCTTGTTAGGCAGGCTGGTGTCTCCCTCCACCTTCAGCTTCACAAACATCGCGGTCTGGTTCAGACGGCTGCCGTGGCAGTGAGGGCAAGGGAGACGCACATTGTCGCCTTCGTCATCATCTTCGTGGCGGGTCAGGCGGCGTTCTTCCTCAAGCTCGGCTGCAAGCTGCGAGATGTCATCGCGATTCGGTGTCGCACCATGCGCGCTCACCACAAAGCCGAAGCCACGACAGTGCGAGCACCAGCCGTGCGGACTGTTGAAGGAGAACAAGCGCGGATCCAGTTCCTCAAAGCTCAGATCACATGTCGGACAGCTCATCTCCGTGCTCAGCACTTGCGTGGACTTGTCCGCAAAGCGCAGCTTGATCGTGCCCTTGCCCATCTTCAGCGCCTTGTCGACCAAGGGACGCAGTTCCAGTGGCGACAGACCTTTCTGCACCTGTGCAATCACCGCATCGATGGTGTGCTCTTTGAATCGAGCGAGCGGTTTGAAGGTCAGCGTGTCCTTGAGTTCTCCATCCACCAGCAGGGTCTCGATGCCATGCTTGCGCGCATTCTCCGCCACCTCGGTGTGGAAGCCTTTGCGTGCCTTGATCAATGGCGCGAGCAGATGCAGTCCGCCGCGCTTCACATGATCCGAAATGGTCTGCGTGATAGCCGTGGCGCTTTGTTTGACCACGGGCACATCACACTTCGGGCAATACTGCGTGCCCAGCTTCGCAAACAGCAGTCGCAGGAAGTGCCAGACCTCTGTGACCGTGGCCACGGTGGACTTGCCACCGCCGCGCGAGATGCGCTGCTCGATGGCCACCGTGGGCGGCACGCCCGTGATCAGATCCACCTCCGGCTTCTCCATCTGCTCCACAAAGGTGCGCGCATAGACGGACATGCTGTCCAGGAACCGGCGCTGCCCTTCCGCAAACACGAGGTCAAAGGCGAGTGTGGACTTGCCGCTGCCGCTCAAACCCGTGACGACCACAAACTGGTCGCGGGGGATGTCGATGTTGATGTTTTTCAGGTTGTGCTCGCGAGCGCCGCGAATGGAAATGGCGTTCGCTGTTCTCGGTTCACTGTTCTCGGTTGGTGACTTGCGAGGCGCGCTTAGCTTCTCGGCAACCGTGAACTGAGAACCGTGAACGGAGAACTTCTCCGCCAGATACTTTCCGGTCCAGGAAGCTTTGCATTCGGCCACAGTTTCGGGTGTGCCTGTGACCACGAGTTGTCCGCCTGCGGCTCCGCCATCGGGGCCGAGATCGATGACCCAGTCCGCGCACTGGATCACGTCCAGGTTGTGCTCGATCACGATGAGGCTGTTGCCTTCATTCACGAGGCGCTGAAGCAGCTTCACCAGGAGCGCGATGTCATCAAAATGCAGGCCTGTGGTCGGTTCGTCGAGCAAGAGCAGAGAGGTCTTGCTGTCCGGCACGCGCTGTGAAGCAGATTCGATCAGGTGACCGACAAGTTTGAGTCGCTGAGCCTCACCACCACTGAGGGTATTGAGCGGCTGGCCGAGCTTAAGATAACCAAGTCCGGCCTCAGTGAGAATGGAAAGTTGGTTAGCCACTTGAGCGGCCTTCTTGGCCTTCGCGAACTCGGGCTGGCGGAAGTAGTCCACGGATTCCTCGATGGTCATGCAGAGCACATCGTGGATGCTTTTGCCATGCAGCAGCACTTTGAGTGCATGCGGCTGGTACCGCTTGCCTTCGCACTCCGGGCAGGTGACGAAGAGATCGCTGAGGAACTGCATCTCGATCTTCTCATAGCCCGTGCCCCAGCAACGCTCGCAGCGGCCCTCGCCGCTGTTGAAGGAGAAGAAGCCGGAGGTGATGCCCAGCGCCTTCGCGTCTTCACCATCGGCGAAGAGCTGGCGGATCGTGTCAAAGGCTCCGACATACACCGCAGGCGTGCTGCGCGGGGTGCGTGCCAGAGGTGACTGGTCCACCATCACTACCTGGCTGAGCTGCTCATGGCCGGTGATGCTTTTCACGCGGCCTGGCTCATCTTCACTGACCTCGCCACGCAGTCTCAGCAGGTTCCGGTAAAGCACCTCATGGATGAGCGTGCTCTTGCCTGATCCTGAAACACCGGTGATGCAACAGAAGACACCGAGCGGGATGTCCACGTCGATGTTCTTCAGGTTGTTTTGACGTGCTCCACGAATGGACAAAGAGTTCGTGGTTCTCGGTTCACGGTTCTCGGTTTTTGTTTTGCGAGGGCTGGTCTTGCTGGCCGGAGAACTGGAAGCCGTGAACTGAGAACTGAGAACTGGTCTGCGGTTCTCCGGCACTGGGATCGATTTGATGCCGGAGAGATAATCACCCGTGAGTGATCCCTTCTTCATCATCAGTCCATCCAAGCCGCCGGAGTAGACCAGCTGGCCGCCTTTGTCGCCGCGACCGGGGCCGATCTCGATGAGATTGTCCGCGGCGCGCATCACGCTTTCCTCATGCTCCACGACGAGGAGCGTGTTGCCCTTGTCGCGCAGGCCTTCCATGACGCCGATGAGGCGGCCGATGTCTCGCGGATGCAGGCCGATGCTTGGCTCATCCAGCACGAAGAGCGTGTTCACCAGCGAGGCGCCGAGACAGGTCGTGAGGTTCACGCGCTGAAGCTCGCCACCGCTGAGCGTGCGGGTTTGCCTATCCAAATGGATGTACCCGAGTCCGGCGCGGTCGAGATAACTCAAACGGCTGCCGATCTCATCACGCAGCATGCGTGTCGCGTTGTCGCCCTTCAGCACGGGCCAGTTTTGAGTCAGTGGCAGCAGATCGGTGACTGGCAGGTTCCATAGATCGGCGATGGTTTTGTCGCCAATGCGGAAGTGATACGCCTCTTTCTTCAGGCGGCCACCATCGCACTCCGAGCAGGTGGTGTAGGCGCGGTAACGGCTCAGGAACACGCGGACATGCATCTTGTAGGCGCGTGCCTCCAGCCATTTGAAAAAGCCGCGCACGCCATACCACAGGCCGTTGCTCCAGGCGCGCTCGGGATCTTTGTCCTCGCCTTCGATGATCCACTTCTGCTCGTCGGCAGGCAGGTCGGCGAAGGCGGTGTCGAGGTTGATGCCCTTGCGCTTCGCAGTGCGCTCCAAGTCATCTTGACTCTCTTGATACGTGCTGCCGCTGAAGGCCTTCACCAGGCCCTCGCGGATGCTCAGAGACTCGTCCGGCATCGCCTTGCGCAGGTCGATGCCCAGCGTGCGCCCGAAGCCCTTGCATGCAGAGCAGGCGCCGATGGGATTGTTGAAGGAAAAGAGGCCTGGCGTGGGGGCGGGAAGAGTGATGTCGCAGTTCGCGCAGCGCCAGTCGGTCGAGAAGGAAAGTGTTCTCGGTTCGCTGTTCGCGGTTTTCGGCTGGCCTTCGGCTGTAAGGATCACCGTGAGCTGGCCTTTGCCGAGTCTCAAGGAGGCTTCGACGGCTTCGCTGAGTCGCGCGGTGTTCTTCTTTTCGAGGGTGACTCGGTCCTGCACCACGAGTACGATGGCGGGCAGTTTGCGGCCTTTGAGCGCGGTGGCTTCATCGGTGCGGATCAGCTCGCCATACACCCAGATGCGCAGATAGCCCTGGGCCTGGAGGAAGGGGAAGAAGTCCTCGGTCTTGGTGTCCTTCGGTACTGGCACGCCGAAGCCGATGAGCGCGTTTTGCCCGGCATGCTTGGTCAAAAGCTCCGCCTGGATACTCTCGGGCGTTTCTGGGCGCACGGGGCGATGGCATTCCGGGCAGGTGCCCTCGGCCAGGCGCGGGAAGAGCATTTTGAGGTAGTCATTGATCTCCGTGATCGTGCCCACCGTGCTGCGCGTGGAGCGGATGTTATTGACCTGCTCGATCGCGATGGCCGGCGGGATGCCGTGGATGGCATCCACCTTCGGCTTGTCCATGCGCTCAAAGAACTGTCGGGTGTAGGGGGAGAAGGTCTCCACATACCGCCGCTGGCCTTCCGCATAGATGGTGTCAAAGGCCAGGGAGGACTTGCCGCTGCCGCTGGGGCCGGTGACCACGCTCAGCTTGCCCAGGGGCAGGTCCAGGTCGAAGCCGCGCAGGTTGTTTTGCCTCGCGCCGCGGATCTGGATGGCATCCGTGGGGGCGACAGGAGCGACAACAGCAGGCTTTGAGGGGGCGGCGGCTTTCTTCGGCATGGGGGTGGGCGTAGGTAGTGGCTACGTTTGCCGGGTGCAAGTTGGAAGGTGTTCTTTTGAACTTTATGAGTTGACGCGGTGATTTCGGGGCGAAAGCAGGGGGCCCCGCCTTCATGCCAACGCCAGCTCATACCTGGACACGAAATACGGTCCTACCTGCCGGTCGCTGTGATGCTTGAAGCCGAAGCGCTCGTAGACTTCCCGGAGGCGGGTGCGGTCTGCTTCACAGTCTAGACGCAGGTAGCGCCTCCCCAGTTCGCGAGTGCGATCCGCTGCCCATTGCAGCAACTGCTTCGAGATACCGCCGCCCGCTGCTGCGCGGCTCACGGCCAGGCGATGGACATAGGCGGCCTCGCCTTCTTGCAGGTCGGGCCAGAAGAGCGGATCCTCGAGCTGGAACTTCACGGTGCCCACACAGACTCCGTCTTTCTCCGCCAGGTAAAACAAGCCATCCAGCACGTCTTGCTCGATGTTGTCCGGCAGCAATTCATCCGCCTTCCACATCGGCGTACCTTGCTGCTGCAACCACTCCGCTGCTTCACCGAGGATGGCAGAGACGACTTGGATGTCGTTGGAGTCGGCGGGGCGTATGTGGAGGGACATGGCGAGCCAAGGTGTTACGCGGGTGGCTGGCGAACGGGGATCAAAATGATTGCCACGATGGCCGTGATTTGAGATCATCGTGATCAAAGGTTATGCGACTCACTCGCCCAGCAGGCCGGTTTCCGAAAGCAGCCGGATTCTACAACTATGAAATGTCGTTCGTCGGCCTCCTCTTGGCAGGCCCGTCATTTATACTGATGCCGTTTTTGGTTCGCGCTGAATGGAAGGGATGGGCTGTCGGCGGACGGTGCCTTTTCATCTTGGGCTTGGTGCTGATGGTAGTGGACGAGCTTCAGTATCGACGATTGATGCGATTGCTTCGTGAACTTTCCAAAAAGTCATCCGATAAGGAGACGGGAGACTGAATGGAATGAGTTGCTTCGGTCGTGATTTATTTTGGCGATTGTCATTTGAAGGCCTGGATGACAAAAATCGCGTCTCATGATGCATCGTCTTCTTCTCCTGCTGTCGTTGACTCTCGCCATCCGTTTTGATGTGGCGGCTGCTCCCTTGCCTGAGGGCGTGGTGATGACCCCGGTGCAGGAGCGCATCCAGCACTATGATTTCCCGAGCAAGGCGCTGCAAAAGAAAATGGCCTTCAATGTGGTGTATCCGGTGGGGTATGAGGAGACGGGAAAGCCCTGGCCGGTGCTGTTCTTCCTGCATGGCCTGGGTCGCAATGAGAAGACGCTAATCGAAGATCCGCCGAGCCGCGAGCATCTGCTGGCGCAGCCCTATGTGATCGTGCTGCCGAAGGGGGAAAACGGCTGGTACTTTGATTCGCCGTTCAATCCTCAGCGCCAATACGCGACCTATCTGGATGAGGTCATCGCTCTCGCTGGCAAGGTGGTGCACATCAGTACGGAACGTTCTCAACGAGCGATTGGGGGATGGTCCGCTGGCGGCTTTGGATCCACCTGGGCTTGTTTGAGACATCCCGAGTCCTTCTCCACTCTGGCCACCATCATCGCGGTGGTGGACTTTCCGGCGCAGGAAGCGCACTTCCCGCGCACGCCCGAAACGTTTGGCACTGATCCCGCCCGCTGGCCTGAGTTCAATCCAATGAACCGTGCCGAGGAATTGCGTGGCTTGAACATCCTTTTGGTTATCGGTGAAAAGGCCACGGATGCTGTGATGAATGACCGGCTTTCCGCGAAGCTCAAGGTCGCTGACATCTCGCACGAAACCCTTCGCTTGCCCGGAGGTCACACTTTCCCGGTGGTACAGGGCGGCGTGGGGCCGGTGTGTGAGTTTGTGAAGAAGCATCTGGCTCCGAGATAGATCGGTGGCAGATGCAGTGACTTTTTCCGCAGACAAGGGAGGGTGCAGAGATTCACACCGCTACGACAAGAACCATTTTAGTTTCCGTCCATGATGGCTGATCCAAATACGGGCCGTATCATTCTCCCAGCAACAAGTGCCGTCATCTCATCGGCACTGTCGCGTGGGCGCTTTCTTGAAGATGGTTCCTTTTCAGGCTCTTCAGTGCTGGTCCGTAATGAGCCTTGGTGCAGCTTCAAACTGCCCAGCATTCCACAACGGGACACTGAACTCATTATCACGCTACAGTTTCACGGTGAGCGATTGGATTCACTCCGTCTTTTCCACGATGCCGCTCGCTTCGGCACTTCCTGGGATGACTGGTCTGAGGAGCGCGAGTTGGCCCGAAAGGCCTATCATGAACGCTGGCTTGCTGAGATGCTACGACTACCCGTCGGCAAATATCTCTGGGGAGAGGTTTTGTCCGTCTATGATGTGAAGAGTGGTTCGAGTTCTATCATCGTTCGTTATGTCAAATCCGACGCTGCTCCATGCCGCGTTGGGTCAAGTGCCTCCTGAGTCTCCGCCCACCCCTGATCGTCTTCCGTCAAGCTGGCTGCTGCGCCCTGGCAGACGGCCCAAATGCCAAGAATGCGCCCAGAAGATCGGTTAATCAGTGGGTGTGACCTTCGGAACATGCCTTGACCCTATGACTTTTCTTATGGCCTGATGAGCCTCATGGCCATGCTCCTGAGGAGTTAAGTTTGAACGCCAGATGGGTGTGCGCCCGGGTCTTCACCCCATTTTCCACCGTTTGGGGGGTCGTTTTGATGATCCCATGCGTTTCTTTAGATGAAGAATAACTTGTTTCTGTTTCGTGACAATGATTTGCTGTTATGACAACCCCTGTCTTTACACCGCCCATACATTCCGTGATGGAAACTGCCACCGAGCCCGAATCCCCTCCCAACAGCAGCGCTGCTGAAGACCGGATTCTTGTGGAAAGGGCGCAGGCGGGTGACACGCGTGCGTTTGACGACCTAGTGCGCAAATACACGCCGAAGCTCTACGGCTTGGTCTATAATATGACCTCAAACCGGGATGACACGGCGGACCTGCTGCAGGAGGTCTTTGCCAAGGCCTACCGCTCTCTGAAGCGCTTCATGGGCAAATCATCGTTCTACACCTGGATCTACTCGATCGCGGTGAACATGACGCTGAACTTCCTGAAGAAGCGTGGCCGGTATACGAAGGTCAGCCTGGATGACGTGGACAACGGCATTCAGAACGATCCGGACTTCATCAAGATCACCACGGCCAACCGGGACACGGTCCGGGAGGTGAATATTCACGAATTGCAAAAAAGGTTGAACGACGCGTTGCAGAGGCTGTCGGAGGACCACCGCACAGTTGTCACGCTGTATGATGTCCAGGGCCTTCAGCATAATGAAATTGCCAAGATCCTGGGTGTCTCAGAAGGCACCGTGCGCTCCAGGCTTTTCTATGCACACCGTTTGCTGCAGAGTTACTTGGAGGATTTGGTCAAATAATTGCTACGTCTATCAAAGCCAATCTGTTTACAACCCCCCGTAACCCTATCATTAACAATCGACCCATGAGCGAATTCGAAAATTTGCAGAGAATCATTCGACTGAAGCGCTATGAGACCCCCGGGGAGGACTTTGTGGAAGATTTTCTCGCCAGCTTTCACCAGCGTCAGCGGGCTGAGCTTCTGCGCCAGTCGGCACGTGGCCTCCTCTGGGAGCGCATGACGACCTTCTGGGATAATCTGGTTTCGCCAAAGTGGACGGCCGCTACCGTCACCGCCTGTGTGGCTGTGGTTGCCGCCTGGGGAACTGTCAAAGTCTCTGGTCCTGGACTGGCTTCCTCATCTCATGAGATGATCGCTGCCGCTGAGCCGATGCCAGCCGCTCTCGCCGCCCAGCCTTCGCTGGCCGTGGAGAGCGAGCTGATCCGCGAAGTGGAACATGATCGTCAGCTGGAGATCGAGGGCATCCTGCTCAGCCGCCACTTTGAAGGCGATGACGTGGTTCCGTCACCCCACAATGTGGATGTCGTCAGCGTCTCCGGCGCTGCGATGCCCGTCTCGGTGGAATTGCTGCCGCTCAATCGCTAATCCATTCAGCCTGTTGGTTCCGGAGAAATCCGGGTCGACAAGCCTTTTACAAAACACCCGCGCGGATTTCGTGCGGGTGTTTTGCGTCATGGGGGGACCTCGTGCTTGTTTGTGATCAAACTGATCCGCCGTCGGCAAAGATAACGATGTGGTTTCGGCGTCTATCGGCATCAACTTCCTGCTGCCATCTTTGCATATTAAGCTCCGCCAGAGTCTGGTCGAGCTCAGCAATCTGGTGCGGAGCGTATTGCCGATCTTCAGGGATGGGCGTGTCACAGTAACCACAGGCTTTAAGATGCCTGTCGTAAAGAGCGCGGTGGCAGCGTGGGCAGGTGTGGTTCATGGCGGTGAGGGGCTGAGGTTAAACGATGGGGGCTGAAAAAGGATCGAGCCGCCTCCGCCGGGAGGATGTGGGCTGTCTACCCCAGCTTACCGATCACGGAGAAGTCCAGATCACCGAATCCCTGACTCACTCCGGCGCGCATGGCTTCGGCGGTGCAGTCCAGAGCGGGGGTCTTTGTGCCTGAACCGGCGGCCAGGATGCGGGCGAAGTCGGCATCCTTGAGCATGTTGATCAGGGAGAAATGGGCCTCGAAGTCACCGCTCATGATGGCAGGCAGCTTCATGCCGATGAGTGTGCTGTAGTTGGCATTGGACTCGAGCGCGGTCTTCAGGGCTTCCAAGGGCACGCCTTCGCCTTGGGTGATGGCGGCGGCCTCGGCCAGCGCCTTCACAGTCACGCCGGTGACGAGGTTGGTCACGATCTTCAGCACCATGGCATCGCCAATGGCACCGAGGTGGACGATTTTGGCGGAGCTGGCCTCCAGCACGGGACGCACCTGCTCCAGCACCTCCGTGGAACCGCCGATGTAGTAGCAGAGCTTGCCATTCTGCGCGGCCATCTTGCTGCCGGTGAAGGGGGCATCCAGAAACGCGGCTTCCTTGCTGGCGCAGAGGCGGGCGGCCTCCAGGGTGGCTTCCTTGCTCACGGTGGCGTGGTTCATGACCACGTGGGTGGACTTCAAAGAGGACTGCATGGCGCGGATGGCCTCCAGCAGCGCGGCATCATCCCGGACGAAAAGCTGGATCACCTGCGTGGCCTGGGCCACCTCGAGAGCGCTGGGGAGCGCGCCTTCCACATCACGGCCGGTTTTGCTCCAGACGGAGACTTCATAGCCCGCCTTGCGCAGGTTTTCAGCCACGCGGCTGCCGATGATGCCAAGACCGAGGAGACCGACGCGGGGTAGGGGAGTGCTCATGGGGGAGGAAGACGCGGAGAAAGGGTGAGGGGAGACGCGGAGAGCCGGAAACTGAGAACCGAAAACAGCGGTGCGTGGATGTTCAGCCAGATGCAGCAACCCGCAAGCTTCCCGTGCTTTCCTTTGCACGAGCACGAGAGCCGCCTATGACTCGCCAGCGCACATCCCCATGTCCACCTTCCGCCCCCTCTTCGGTCAGCTTAAAACGGAACTGCAAAAGGCCATCGTGGGCTATGACCAGCTCCTCACGGACGTGCTCGTCGCTGTCTTCGCAGGAGGTCACGTGCTGCTCGAAGGCGTGCCCGGACTCGGCAAGACTTTCCTTGTGCGGACGCTTTCCCAGGTCATCGGCCTCGAGCCAGGTCGCGTGCAGTGCACGCCGGACCTCATGCCGGCAGACATTTTGGGCACGCACATCGTGAACGAAAACGAGCATGGCCGCCGCGTGATGTTCTTTGAGAAAGGCCCCGTCTTTAAAAATCTGCTGCTGGTGGATGAGATCAACCGTGCCACTCCGAAGACCCAGGCCGCGCTGCTGGAGGTGATGCAGGAGCGCGCTGTGACCACTGGTGGCGAGCGCCACATCCTGCCAGATCCCTTCTTCGTGCTGGCCACGCAGAACCCCATGGAGATGGAAGGCACCTACCCGCTGCCCGAGGCCCAGCTGGACCGCTTCATGTTCAAGATCCGTGTGCCCTTCCCGGATCTGGATTCTTTGGTCGAGATCAGCCGCCGCACCACAGGCTTCACCGAGCCGAAGCTCTCCAGCATCATCAGTGGTGCGGACCTGACCCGCATGCAAAAGGAGCTCGCCGAGCTGCCTGTGGCGGATCCTGTGGCCCACTACGCCAGCCGTCTGGTACTGGCGACTCATCCCGAGCAACCCGGCGCCCTGCCTGAAGTGCAGCGCTTTGTCTCTTACGGCAGCAGCCCCCGTGGTCTGCAGAGTCTCATCCGTGGTGCCCGTGTACTCGCCGCCGTGAATGGTGCGACCGCCGTCAGCACGGATGACATCCGCGCCATCGCCCACGTCGCCCTGCGTCACCGCATCATCCTGAACTTTGAAGGCGAAGCCCAGAACGTGAAGATTGATGACGTGATCACCAAGCTCCTCGATCAGGTGAAGACGCCGGCGCAGCAGGCGGGGTGAGTTTCAGAGCGATGGTCTGATCTTGTCCCAAACGGCATTTTGGAACCATAGCGGCATGGGGTCGCACTTGAGTTCAAGATTACGTCCATCCGTGATTTCCGCTACCCAAAGGCGTCCGTCGCCGTTTTGAGAGTTGTCGAACAAGTAAGTGCGGTTGGTGTGTTTCACCGCTGCCAGCAGGAGATCCAGCGATCGAGCGTAGCGACTCACGATCTTTTCTTCAGGCACATCATGTCCACCCAGGCTTACCCGAGTCTTAACGCGTGCCACGTTGATGGCAGGGTCTTCAGTGGCGATGTAGTAGAGATAGGTGCGGTAGCCCAGGGCTTGCGCCTTTTCGAGCAGCTCCACTTTGTCTGGAGATGACATTACAGTCTCGAAAGAGAAAGAGACCCGTTTCTCCAGCAGTTTCTGCCGCAAAAAATCCGCTGCTACGGATGCGAAGTAGGCATTCACTTCCACTCCTTCAAAGTGCAGTTTTCCGTCATCGAACCACAGATGGGATGACTGCTTCACCAACTGGGCTCTTCGTAGCAGCGTGGACTCCTGAAAAAAGGTGAGGATCTCCTCCCTCGTCGTGTTCACCTCATAACGGTCTAACTTTAAGTATCCAAGTTCTGTGATTTCCTTTTGGATGTCATCAGGATTTAGATAGACCCCTAGCAGCCCTGGCGGCAGCACACCCTTGATGGTGCTTTTGCCAGAGCCGTTGGGGCCGGCAAACATGCGCAGGCGCGGCACGCTCATGGTTCAGGGGATTTTCACACGCGTTCCAACTGGCACACTCAGAGGTTTGGCCAGCGGCTTGACCAGTTTCATCGTGCCATCTGCCAGGGCCTCATAGATGCCGCATTCACCACTGACGAGGACAGCCTGACCTGTGGCCAGCGCCTGCCAGTAAGCCACATTCACAGCAGCGGCGGAAAGGCTGGGAATCTGCTGCTCCAGGTAATCGAGCGTTTGTTCAGAGTCGGGCATGAGAAAAGAATAAGGCAGAGATGGCTTCTGGGCAACCCCCAGACCTGGGGTATCTAGTCTTGGACTCCCACGTTTTGTCTCGCCTGCTGGATGGCCAGAGATTACCTGAAGTCACTCCTCGTACACAAGACTCCAATCCTGTCACGCACCGCTATGTCCACCTCATCCAATCCCACGAAGAAGCCTGCGCTCAAGCGAATGGACAACATCCTCATCGTGGTGGAGGACCTGGAGGCGGTGAAGGCCTTTTTTCTCGCGGTGGGGCTTGAGGTGGAGGGCGAAACAACGGTCGAGGGACTTTCGGTGGACCGCCTTATCGGTCTTCAAGGTGTTAGAGCTACTTTGGTGCTGATGCGCACTCCGGATGGATATTCACGGATCGAGCTGGACAAGTTTCACACGCCGGAGCCGATCAAGATGGAGCCCGCGAAAGCGCCGGTGAATGCACTCGGGATCCGCCGCCTCATGTTTGCGGTGGAAGGCATTGACGAGATTGTTGCGCGTCTGCTGGCCCAAGGTGCTGAGCTCGTCGGTGAGGTGGTACAGTATGAGAACGCCTGTCGGCTCGCCTATGTTCGCGGGCCTGAAGGCATCATTGTTGGGCTTGCTGAGGAGCTCGGGTGACACGACTCTGACTCCATTCCCATGCTTGATGAATCGCAGATCCAAAGGCGCAGGCGGGTGTGGATCGCCCTCTCTGAGCTTTGGCTGGATACTGAACTGGCGAATGAGGATCTGGAGCGCATTGCCAAGGTCATGGCTGAGTCGAAGCTCAGCATTGAAGAGTTACGGCAGGTCTATCTTGTGGAGGTGGCACCGGTGGTCTCGCTTAATTTGCTCAGCGTTGCCGGTGCGTGGGCTGGCTTTGACGAGGAATGGTTGTGTTCGCAGATCATTCGCAATCTGCGTGACAGGCCTCGCCGAACGCGATTTTGGGCGGGGTTTCCCCTCACGCGCCGGCTGATGGTCTATGCGACTGAGAGGCACTGGACGAAGCTGGTCGAGCTTGTGCTGAGATTCAGAGATGACAACCTTGCCGCCCAGATGGGGGAGATTTAGCGTTCAGGAGAAACCATCCCATCACCATGGACCCAAAATCCGAGCGTCTGGTCAAGAAGATCGAAAAGGCAGGAATACGCGCCTCCATCAAAGAAGGGCATCCGCTCACGGAGGCCGAACTGCGAGACATCAAGGTCCAGGTTCTGCCGAGTCCGCTGCGCATCATCTTCGGTGTCCTCGGAGGCATCGCAGGCCTTCTCAGCTTCAGCAGCTTCATGCAGGATGCTGACGGCCAGGGCTTCATCTGGGCATCCGTGTCATTGATGCTGCTGCTCTTCGGGATCTTTGGAGTGCGGAGAACCTTGTCGAGGATCCTGGATACTATGGATGCGGTGGATGCCGCTGAGATTCTAGGTCATGCCATTGAAGGCATTGCCTCGGCCGTTGGATCGCTCTTTGACTGAGCCTCACGCATGAACTGGGGCGATGCAGTGTGTGGTTTAAAACACACTGTCCAGCCCCCACGCCACCAGGAGTCCCGTCACGCCCACCAGGGTTTCCGTGACTGTCCAGGTGCGCAGCGTCTGGGCCACGGACATGCCGAGCGTCTCCTTCACGATCCAGAAGCCTGCATCATTGAGATGCGAAAGGAACAGTGATCCGCAACCAATCCCCACCACGACGAGTTCGGGATTCACATCGGGATTGCCCAGCACCACGGGTGCCACCAGACCGCTCGCGGTCGTGATCGCCACTGTGGCGGAGCCTGTGGCCACGCGCACCAGAGCTGCACAGAGCCAGCCAAAGATCATCGGAGGAAGATGAGCAGACGTGGCCATGGCACCGATGGCCGTCGCAGCACCGCTTGCTTCCAGCACACCTTTAAAACCACCACCACCACCGACCACCAGCAGCGTCATGCCCACGGCACCGATGGCCTTTTCACCCATCTTCAGCGCCTCACTGCGTGAGAAGCGGAATACGATGCCCGCGAAGATCACCGAGATGCCCAGCGCCAGGGTCGGATTGCCAATCACTGAGGCGACCTTGCGCACCGTGTGGGTTTTGTCCTCATACAGCAGTTCGGCCACGGTCTGAGTCAGTAGCAAAAGAATCGGCACCAGCAGCACCGCCACCGTCACGCCCAGTGAAGGCTTCGGACGGGCTGCAATTTCAGGATCCACCGGCGGTGGTTCAGGAGCTTCGACCTTCACATGACGAATGGCCCAATGGGCAAAGATAGGTCCTGACACAGCTGCCACGGGCACTGCGGCCAGCAGCCCCCAAAGGATGACCTTGCCCAGATCCGCATGCAGCGCCTGCAGCGCGACCACGGGGCCGGGATGCGGAGGCATGACCCCATGCATGATGGAAAGCACGGCCAGCAGTGGGATCGCCAGCTTCAGGAAAGGCTCCTTCGTCTCGCGAGCCAGCGTCAGCAGGATCGGCACCAGCATCACCAGGCCCACCGCAAACCAGGTGGTCAGACCGATCAGCAATCCGAGCACCATCAGGCACCAGTGCACACGCTTCGGACCAAAGAGGCCAATGAGCGCCTTCGCCAGCACATCTGCACCACCGGAGGCGGCGAGCAAGCCGCCGAGGATCGTTCCGAGTCCCAGGATGCCGGCGATGCCGCCCAGCGTGCCGCCCATGCCTTTTTCAAAGGCGGTCATCATCGCCATCGGGTCCATGCCTGAGCCCAGGCCCATGACCATGGCAGCGAGAAGGAGAGCCAGGAAGGCATTCATCCGCACCCAGGCAATGAGCACGACGAGCACCGCCACGGAGGCGACGGAAAGGAGAAGCAGGTTGGTTTGTTCGGGAGTCACGAGAAAAGAGAAAACGCAGAAACAAACGGACGGGTCAAGCGCGCCTCATCTTGCAGCCTGTTTTTTCGCGGCTCCCGTCGTACCACCCCATTCCAATGGGCTGGACGGAGTCCAAGGGATCAGGCAACCACAACTGTCCGTTTAACCCATCACAGCTTGTTCGGAACCACCTTCGTCCAAGGACTCCAGGCCCCCATCGCATGCTGCTGGATCTTCCGCTTCCAGATCTTGTTCCCGCAGAAGGCATACAGTGTGTCCTTGTCCTTTCCGCCGATGGCCACGCCCGTCACCCGGCCGCGATCCGGCACGGTCAAGATGACCTGCGTCGGACCATCATCTGCGCAGATCTGAATCCCGCTCTTCGTCGCGATGAACTGCCGCCCCTCGATCGAGTAGCAAAGGCTCTCCGGACCTGCATCGTCATCCCAGTCCTGCACATGCAGGTGGAAGAAACGCTCGCCGTTGATGAGATGCCCCGACTCATTGATCTGATAGCTGTAGGCCCACTTTGAATGACCTTCAGCCACCGACAGCAGCCATTGATCGGGACGATACGCCATGCCGGTGGCGAAGCGGATGCCACTGGCAACTAACTCAGGTGGACCAGCCTTCATCATCCAGATCGTTCCAGGCTTGCTGCCGAGCAGAAATTGCAGTTTGCCTGTAGGTGGTGTCTGCGTGTTGCTGGTAAGATAGAGCGTGTTGTTTGGCATCGCGAGGATCGAGTGACCTTTGAAGCCTTCATACACCAAGGTTCCTTTGCCTTGCGCATTATAGCGCATCACCTTGTCAGACTTCTCAGACACCGTGTAAACAGAGCCGTCGGCACCCACGCTCACGCAGTGCGCATTGCCCGTCATCTCTGCAAACAAGCTGACCTTCTCATCGACTCCGATGCGATGGATCTTGTCCGCCGTCGTGTCCGCAAAGAACACCTCGCCCGCCGCATTGGTTGAAGGTCCGCGGGTGCTTTTAAACCCTTCGGCCGCGAGCTTCCAGTCTTCGCCTGGAATCAAAATCTCCTGCGCTCTTGGAGCACTCGGACCCGCCTTCACACGTTCCGGCCAGCCTTTCCAAAGGTAGGCCATCGCCTCGCGCCAGTTCTCCGCATAGCCTGCAACATGTTTCCCCTCGATGGTGCGGAACTGGTAGTCATAGCCGGAGAATTTCAGCGCCTTGTCCATCTCCTGATCCTCGAGATACCAGTCACCGGCCGCGTTCTCCATGTCATGCGTGGCTGTGGTCAGGTAGGAGCGGATTGGCCGCGCTTCAAACTTTCGCACCATCGTGGAAAACTCATGTCCGTCACGAAAGGCCACCCAGCTTCCGCTCGCCGCATACACACGGCTGAAGGCTTCTGGCCGGTGCCATGCTGCCGTGAAAGCCGCGATGCCTCCGCTGCTGCCGCCGGAGATGCAGCGGTCATTGCCATCCGTGCTCAGGTTGAGCTTGTAGGTCTTCGCCACAAACGGCAGCACCTTCTCATCAAAGAAGCGCACGTTGTTGTCATCGATGGCATCATATTCGAAGTCACGATTGCGGCGGTCCGCCGTGCCTTTCATGGGTGCTGGAAGACTGCCAGGCCTAACAAACACACCGACCGTCACCGGCATCTCCTTCGTGGCGATCATCGTCTCCAGTAGCGTTTTTTCGCGTGGATTGTAACCATCCGTCTTCACATACACGCACGCTGGTTTGCTGGCCTCATACTGGGCCGGGATGAACACGGTCACTTCGCGGACCGTGCCTGGAAATACCTTGCTCTGTGTGAACTGGAAGGTCTCAATCCGCCCTTCCTTGATGTCCTCCGGCTTGATCTCTGGCGCTGTGTAGGTCGGTTGCGCCGCCTCCTTGGCCTCTGCGATCCCGCTGCCCGCCAGTGGCTTGATGATCCACTGCAGATGCTGGTCGCCCGCCTTGTTCTGCCAAAGGTCCACACGTGCCCCAGGCTCACGCTTGCCGCCAAAATGGTCCAGCCCCATCCCCTGCGCATGCTTTGGCACCAGCGAGTAATTGCCATTCTCCAGCTTCGTGATCGACCAGAGCTGCGCATCCGTGCGGTTCTCCTTCTCGATGCTCACCTTCGATCCATTCTTCGTCTCCCCATTCGCCACCGTGAGAGTCAGCGTCGGCATCGAAGCCGGCATGATCCAGTAAGTGCCATCTCCCTTCGGATCAAAGATCCACTTCTGGCTAGGTGCACCATTCGGCTTCTGCACCGAAACGACATCCCCCTCCTTCGTGCCTCCTGTTACCTCCAGCACCAGTTCCGGCGCACTTGCCGAGACAATCTGATACATGCCCCAGTCATCAGCGAGGGCGGTGGTGACAACAAAGGAAAGAGCGCAAAAGAAGGGTTTCATGTTGGTGATGCACTATGAACGCAGCAGACGCCCAAAGTAGTGCAGAGCTTTAGCTCGCACCCGCGTGGAAGTTCAAACGGACATCCGAACCGGTCATGGACTCAAAAGTCCTGTGTTGTTCGGGGCGATCACGCGCTGAAGCGCATGACTACTTTGTCCCCAGCGCGAAGCGCCAGCAAAGTAGTGCAGAGCTTTAGCTCGCACCCGCGTGGAAGTTCAAACGGACATCCGAACCGGCCCTGGACTCAGAAGTCCTTTGTTGTTCGAGGTGATCACGCGCTAAAGCGCATGACTACTTTGTCCTCGGCGCGAAGCGCCAGCAAAGTAGTGCAGAGCTTTAGCTCGCACTCGCGTGGAAGTTCAAACGGCATTCCGAACTGGCTCTGAAATCGAAAGTCCTTTGTTGTTCGAGGTGATCACGCGCTAAAGCGCATGACTACTTTGTCCTCGGCGCGAAGCGCGGCAGCAAAGTAGTGCAGAGCTTTAGCTCGCACCAACCCGGCAGGCCACAAGTCTCTTTTCTGCCAAACTACCGCGAAGTTGGCGCCCACGTCCTAAAGCGCATGTGCGCGCACCGTAACCTCACTGCCACGACCTACAACATACCCCGTCCTCAGTCTAGCCTTCCCAGGATTGTCAGCAACGTAACGACGAAAGTGCTCTAGCTGAGCCTCGCTACGGACGATGTGATCAAACGGCTCGCGTTGCCAAAGTGATCCCTTGCGTCCCATGCGCTGGTTGATGTCTCGAGAACTGCCGCCTTTCCAATGTCGCATCACTTCCCCCAGAGTCATCTTTTCAGCAGGTTCAACAAGTGCATGAATATGATTGGGCATCACGCACCACGCATCGAGTTGATAAGCCTTCCCATGCCCGGCCAGAAGCCTCGCGATGACAAGGTCAGCGTTGGCTTTCTGGGCTAGGACGCACCCACCATGTCCCGCGTCCAGGAACTCGTGAAACTTGGCGGTGAACTTACGATGATATTCTTGCCGGTCCTCAACGGTCAGCAGGTTCAGATCACCACCATTGGAAACGCCGTGAACATGAAGCCAGGCGTTTCTTTTCTGCTGCCATTCAGCCTGCAACTTGGCTGGCACAGAATCAGCCAGACGTGTGGTGATAAAGTATGTTGTGCCCCATTGCCTCCAGTGTGGGAGACGCTCCCTATGGACATGCGTCTCCGCATCCGGATCGTAAGGTTGGAATGGCACAACAGATTTTAAAAAGGAAGCGCGAAGCGCGCAAGCAAAGTAGTGCAGAGCTTTAGCTCGCACGAACCCGGCAAACCAGATGACCTTCCGAACTCATCTAGGATTCAAAAGTCCCGCATTCTTCCGGGTGGTCACGCGCTAAAGCGCATGACTACTTTGTCCGCGGCGCGAAGCGCCAGCAAAGTAGTGCCGAGCTTCAGCTCGCACGAACCCGGCAAACCAGATGACCTTCCGAACTCATCTAGGATTCAAAAGTCCCGCATTCTTCCGGCTGGTCACGCGCTGAAGCGCATGACTACTTCGCCTTCGGCGGCTCCACGGCCAGCTCAGCCTCTGGCACCAGCTCGATCTTCACCTCCGAGCCTTTGAGATACTTGTCGAAGAAGTTCGCCATGAGCTGGATCACCGAAGGCTTGCCAAAGGCAGCACCGCCGTGGCCAGAGCCAGGAAGCTTCTGCAGCCACACGGGCACGCCTTTCTCTTTCAGCGCGGCTTCGAACTGCACGCTCTGCGCATACGGCACCAGCGCATCATGCGTGCCGTGCAGAATGAGGAAGGGCGGCGTGTCGGCGCTCACGTAGTGGATCGGACTCACGGCATCGGCCTTGGCTTTGTCATCCAGCTTCGCGCCGATCAGGCCTGAGTAGGGATCCTTCGGCGTGTTGAACTCAAAGATATTCTTCACGTTTCTGTCGTCCGACGCCTGCTGCACCACGGTGCTGAAATCTGCCGGACCAAAGATGTCGCACACGCACTGTACCTTGTCGGATTGTTCTTCATTTCCGCCGATGGGTACGAAAGCTTTTTTACCTCCGGAAGTCCCAACGAGAGCCGAGAGATGGCCGCCTGCTGAACCACCGACCACACCCACCTTGTCGACATCAAAGTTATACTTCTTGCTGTTCGCGCGCAGCCAGCGGATCGCCGCCTGGCAGTCCTGGATCTGCGCCGGGAAGATCGCCTTCTGGCTGAAGCGATACTCGATGCTCGCCACCGCATACCCCTTGGTCACCATGCCGGACACACCGCAGGGAAACTTGCTGCCCCCGCGCCAACCACCGCCATGAATATGCACAATGAGCGGCAGCGGCTTCTCCGAGGTCTTCTCCGGCAGGTAGAGGTCCAGCTTCTGCGCTTCGTCCCCGTCCGGGATGTAGGAGACATCGCGCTCCATCTTGATGCCAGCCGGCGGCGTGTAGTCTTTCGGCACCTCGGCAAAGGCGATGGATGCCAGTAGAAGGAGAGGAAGAAGCAGAGCTTTCATAGGATTGGGATGGGTGGTGTCCGGCTTAAACGGGCTTGAGGGATAAAAGTTCTCAGTGAGCGCCCTGCAATCTCAGACGGGCCTTTGGTTCAGCCCCAATGCTGGGCGATCTTCCGCTTCAGGAAGTCCACGCTGCGAGCGAGCTGGTCCATGCCATCGACACCATCTTCGATGCTGATCCAGTTGTTAAAGCCCTTGCTCTTCAGCTCGGAGAAGATGGCGTCGTAATCATTCAGACCTTTGCCGATTTCACCGTGACGCAGACGTTTGGCGTAACCTTGCGCGCCGCCTTCTTCCTTGCGCAGATCCTCGATCGTGCCCTCGGCCAGATAGCGGTCGCTCGCATGCATGGTCACCACGCGATGCGAGACCCGCTTCAACAACTCGATCGGATCTTCACCCGCGAGGTAGGTGTTGGAGGGATCATAGTTCACGCCGAAGTTCGGGTGGTCGATCGCATTCACCAGTTTGCAGAACACGTCCGTCTTTTGCGCAAATTCGGGATAGTCCCAGAAGTCGTCCTTGTAGTGGTTTTCGATGATCAGCGTGATGCCGCGCTCCTGCGCATAAGGCAGGCATGCCTGGATGGAATCCGCCGCGAGTTTCACGCCTTCATCAATGCTCAGTTCGGGTCTGCGCTGCCCGCTCAGCACTCGGCAATAAGAACCGCCGAGTGTGTGCGTCATGTCGATCCAGTGCTTCTGCTTGGCGATCTCCTTGTCACGAAAGGCCGCATCTGGATGAGTGAAATCCGGCGAGCAGCACATCATTGGGATCACCTTGCCGGTGTCCTCCACTTCCTTCCGAAAGCGCGGCCAGTTTTTTTCATCGGCCATCTCCAGGAAACCCGCATACCATTCCAGGCCCTGCACATCGAGCTTCGAGGCGAGCTGGATCCATTCGGAGACGGTCATCGTACCGTCTTTGCAGAGGGCGACCATGAAGGCTTTGGGGAAGGCGGCGAGCTTGGGCATGCGGAGGCAGGTTGGGGTGGGGAAACGGTGCGCAAAGACTAACGGACCCTGCCGCGCTTTTGCACGACAAAGTATGTGTGAAATGCGCCAGACAGCTTGCTGTACTCGAATGGGTTCAAACTCCGCTAATGATCTGCGGCGGACGACCGTTCTCTTCTCATCCGCCACCTGCCACCTATCCCCATGACGAAACATCTGCTCCTCTGCCTCCTCGTCAGCGCCTCCGCCCTTCAGGCTCAACCCCTGCACATACCGGTGATCGATGGGGATTGGTCTCCTTTGGCATCGCAGGAGACTGCGCGGGATCTGGTGGAGAAGACGGACCACCGCTGGCCTTTCGAAGCGGACAAGAAGTCAAAAGCCCGCGAGCCATTCGTCATCAAGATCGGCGCGGCGCAGCATGTCTACTACAGTGCGGACAAGCCACTGACCTCCACCGTCAAAGGCAAGTCTACCACCCGTTACGTCGGTGCCGTGTATGCGCGGACTTCCTTCGATGGCAAAGTCTGGACCAAGCCCGCGACCGTTGCCTGGGGTGGCCATGCGGGGGAGGATGTGGACAGCGCCGGACATCCCTGCGTGGTCGAGGTGAAGCCCGGCCTCTATTACCTCTTCCGCACACAGACCGGCGAGGGCAAGGCCACCACCAGCGTCTATTCCAGCCATGACCCTCTCGACTTTGGCCTCTTCGGAAACTACGCCGATGCCCAGCACTACGTGACAGCACTGCCTGCGGTGATCGAGCAGGTCGTGCACCAGGGCGATGAATGGTTCGCGGTGCGTGGAGACAAGGTCGCCAGGCTCCGCTGGAATGATCCTTCACTCCCGGCCCGTCCTACCAAACGTCCATCCGGCATCAACATCCGCGTCGCACTTTATGACGACGCCGGCAGCGCGGGCCAGGGCATTCCGAAGGTGACCGAGCAACTCGGCAAGTGCCCTGACATCGAGGTCACCAAACTGAATCGCGATGGCATTCGCGCAGGTCTGGATGGCTATGATGTCGTCATCTTCACCGGCGGCACCAGCGGCCGTCAGGCCAATACCATCGGCCTTGTGGGACGTGAGCAGGTTCGCCGCTTTGTCGAGGCTGGCGGCGGCTACGTCGGCATCTGCGCGGGTGCTTATCTGGCCTGTGATGGTTTCTCCTGGGGCATCAAGGTGCTGGATGCCAAGACGCCTTCACCGAAATGGGAGCGCGGCATTGCCGAACTAAAAATAGAATCAAACGACGAAGGCCAGAAGCTGCTCGGTCTGCCGAAGGACACACTGGTGAAGTATCACAACGGCCCGTTGCTTGTGCCTGCGAATAATGCGGCCATTCCTGACTTCGAGCCGCTCACCTACTTCCGCACCGAAGTCGCGAAGAATGGCTCGCCTGAAGGTATCATGGTGAACTCACCCGCTGTCGTGCAGGGCCAGTTTGGTGCTGGTCGCGTGATTGCCTGCAGTCCGCATCCCGAGCAGACCACGGGCCTGGACAACTGGATCGAACACGCCGTGCGGTCGGTGGCAAAGTAGTGCTGAGCTTTAGCTCGCACCCGCGCAGCAGCCCGGGTGATGTGCGGGATGATAGCGAGTGAAGAAGGTCTTTCGGCCTTCCACGTTCTCACGCGCTGAAGCGCATGAGTACCTTCCTCAGTCCTCTGCCAGCTCCAGCACGCCGAAAGAGGATGGCACATGGAAGTCTGGCTTCTCGGTCTGTGGATTGATCCAGGGCATCCAGCCGGCGTGAATGGTGCCGTCTGGCTGATGGCGATACTCCGCACGATAGAGCCCCGCAAAGATCTCGCGGCCATGCAGCACGCCGAGCTTGCCCAGCGTGGCCATGGGGACACGGCCGGCGACCCAGTATTGGTTCTTTTGGATGCTGCCATGGACCTCCAGACCATCACAGGTCCAGTCCCAGTCCATCTTGCGGTGAAAGCGTGCTGAGTAAGCCAGCGCATCACCGCGCGGTGTCATCTCCAGGCAGTAGTAGGGCTTGAGATCCATGTCCGTGGTGAAGAAGATCTCCACACGGTCAGAGTTCACGGCGCGCTCTTTGACGCTCGGGCCATCTGCTAGCACCAAGTCGTCATCCTGGCAGTCGAAGCGGAAATAGAAGTGCCGGTCATCGTGGAGTGCGCGGAACTCGGTCTTCGGGGCCAGACGATGCTCCCAGACAAACTCAAAGTCCTTCAGCACCTCCGCCTTGGACCAGTCCAGAGTATCGGTGGACGTCGCTACAGCGGTTTTTTGCACAAGATAACGCTTCATGGACGAGTTCTGCCACGAACCAGGGCAGGGGACAACAAGACTCTCGTTGACGATCTCACCGCCTTTCTGACAGCATGACGCTTTATGTTCGCCTTCCTCAAACCCGCGCCGCAGGCAGCCCGTCTGCCGGTGGATCAGATTGATCCCGTTTATCGCCGGCTGCGCTTCCAGGTGTTTCTGGGCATCTTCATCGGCTATGCGGCCTACTACCTGGTGAGGAAGAACTTCTCGCTGGCGATTCCCGACATCCTCAAAGACTACCCGCAGTATTCGAAGGCGCAGCTCGGCACCGCGATGACCGGCCTCAGCATCGCCTACGGCTTCTCGAAGTTTCTCATGGGCAGTGTCTCAGACCGCAGCAATCCACGCTACTTCTTGCCTCTCGGTCTGCTGCTTTCTTGTGGGGTGCTCTTTGCCTTTGGTTTCGTGCGTGAGATCTACCTTTCACTTACGCTCATGATCGTGCTGCAGACCTTGAATGGTTGGTTCAATGGCATGGGCTGGGCTCCGTGCGGCAAGACGGTCGTGCATTGGTTCAGCACGAAAGAGCGTGGTCGTGCACTCTCCATCTGGAATGTGGCGCATAATATCGGCGGAGCCATGGTGGCTACGATCGCGCTCTGGGGCGTGTGGATCTTCCACGACTGGGGTGCGAAGTTCTACTTCAATGCAGGTGTCGCATCAGTCATTGCGATCATCGCCTTCATCTTGATTCGCGATACTCCGCAGAGCTGTGGCCTGCCGCCTGTTGAGGAATACAAGCAAGACTATCCGCCGAACTACAGTGCGGAGCACGAGCGCACTTTCAGCTTCAAGGAGATCTTCTTTGAGCACGTCTTCACCAACAAGCTGCTCTGGGCCATCGCCACGGCGAATGCCTTTGTTTATTTCGTGCGCTATGGCGTGGTGGACTGGATCCCCACCTACCTGCAGACCGCGAAAAACTTCTCCTTCCAGCAGTCCAGCATCGCCTGGGCCTGCTTTGAATGGGCTGCCGTGCCTGGCACCATCCTATGCGGCTGGATGTCGGACAAGGTCTTCAAGTCCCGACGCGCTCCGGCGACCATTCTGTTCATGATACCCACCTTGTTAGGCCTGATTGTGTATGGCATGAATCGCAATGGCCCCTTGTGGATTGATATCACCGCCCTCATCGTCATTGGCTTCTTCATCTATGGTCCGGTCATGCTTATCGGCCTGCAGGCGCTTGACATGGTGCCGAAGAAAGCCGCGGGCACCGCCGCAGGCTTCACCGGCTTTTTTGGTTATGTCTTTGGCAGCGCCTTTGCCGGCACGGGTGTGGGCTGGATCGCAGATCACTGGGGCTGGGGCGGTGTCATCACCACCATGTGCGTCTGCTGCGTGCTCACCATCGTCTTCAGCGCCCTCACGCTCGGTCATCGGGCGGAAAGCTCCTCCTCCCTCTCATGAAATCCCTGCTTCTCCTTCATCTCGTTGCCTTGACTGCCATGGCCCAGGAAACCTCACCTCTCATCATCGCCCATCGCGGCGCCAGCGGGTATCTGCCGGAGCATACCCTGGAAGCCAAGGCGATGGCCCATGCCCAGGGCGCTCACTATCTTGAGCAGGACCTCGTCCTAACCAAAGATGATATACCCGTGGTCCTGCATGACATCTACATCGATACCGTCACCGATGTGGCTGAGAAGTTTCCCGCTCGTCATCGTGACAACGGCCGCTACTATGCGCTCGACTTCACCCTCGCTGAATTGAAGACCTTGAATGCCACGGAACGCTTCGATGTGAAGACCGGCAAGCAGGTCTATCCGAATCGTTTCCCGAAAGGGCAGGGGACCTTCCGCATTCCGACCTTGGAGGAGGAGCTGCAACTCATCCAGGGCCTCAATCGCAGTACTGGACGCGAGGCTGGGATCTACCCGGAGATCAAAGAGCCTCTCTGGCATCAAAAAGAAGGTCACGACATCAGCCGCATCGTCCTGCCCATCCTGCATAAGTATGGTTACAAGACCAAATCTGACCGCTGCTTCGTGCAGTGCTTCGAGCTTGAGGAGGTCGAGCGCCTGCGCGGCGAGCTCGGCTGGCAGGGCCGCCTGATCTACCTCACGAGCAAGGCCCTCACGCCTGAAACCCTGGCCCAGGTCGCCAAGGTCGCGGATGGTATTGGCCCGGACATCAAGCTCGTCATCGCCCCGGACCGGAGCCTCACCCCCCTGGTCAAGGATGCCCACGCCCTTGGCCTCAAAGTCCACCCCTACACCCTCCGGGTGGATGCTCTGCCCAAATTTGCCACTTCGGCGGATGATTTGCTCACGCTCCTCCTGGGAAAAGCCGGTGTGGACGGACTTTTTAGCGATTTTCCGGACGTCGCACTGAACTGGCCCGCCCGTTGAGGTGTCAGAAGCTGGGATTTTGGCCTGCCGTCTGCGGGAGGTGAATTTCTCGCCCCCCTCGTCATCCAGGGTTGCCACCCCTCCCCGGACTGGCTTAACTGACCCTCCCCCCGTTCCCATTTTCCTCGTTTTCGTCCCCCCTTTTCTCGCCGCATGATTGATGTCCAGGATCTCACCAAGCAGTACGCCGGTCGCACCGCCGTGGACCGGCTGACGTTCCAGGTGGAGCCGGGGCAGATTGTGGGGTTCCTGGGGCCTAACGGTGCTGGCAAGTCCACCACCATGCGGATCCTCTCGGGCTTCATGCCGCCGACCAGCGGCCGGGCAACGGTGAATGGGTTCGATGTCTTCCATGACTCCATCGCCGTGCGGAAAAGCATCGGCTACATGCCAGAGATGGCACCGCTCTACACGGACATGCGGGTGAAGGAGTACCTCCGCTTTCGGGCCGAACTCAAGGGCCTCTCCGGCCGGGCCATGCGCCACCGCGTGGGAGAGGTCATGGAGCTCTGCACCGTCTCAGACGTCCGCCGCCGCCTCATCGGGCACCTTTCCAAAGGCTTCCGTCAGCGTGTAGCCCTGGCAGATGCGCTTTTGCACAAGCCGCCCCTCCTCATCTTGGATGAGCCTACGAATGGTCTCGATCCTGTGCAGATCCGGCAGGTGCGTGAGCTTCTGACCAATCTCAAGCCAGCCCACACCATCCTGCTTTCCACCCACATCCTTCAGGAAGTGGAGGCCGTGTGTGACCGTGTGCTGATGATTCATCATGGCCGCATCCTGGCGAATGAGACTCCTGACAAGCTCACCCGCGGTCTCCGCGCCGCCTCCGTGGTGCAGATCGAGATCCAGGCGAAGGGCGATGATGTGCTCACCAAGCTCGAAGCCCTGCCAAATGTCCGGAAGGCCACCCAGGATGCCGAGCAAGATGGCTGGCGTATGATCTCCCTGCGTGTCGAGGCACGTCAGGATGTGCGCGAGGCCCTGATGGACCTCGTTTTGAAACAAAACTGGAAGCTCCGCGAGCTGCATCGCCAGCTTCCGAGCCTTGAGGATGTCTTCGTCGAGCTCGCCGCTGCGGACCGTGCCAAGTAAGTCATCCCGCCTTTTTCATCCCCGATTTTATTTCCCCTGATGCGTCTCCTTTGGGTCCTCTTTAAAAAAGAACTGCGTGCCTTCTTTGTCTCGCCCGTGGCCTATGTGGTCCTGGCGCTGATCATGGTGCTCAGCGGTTATTCCTTCCGCGCCGCGCTCTCCATCCTGGAGCGCGGACCTAGCGAGGGCAGCATCGTCCAGTGGATGTTCCAGCCGAACTGGTTCTGGCTCTCCTACTTCTTCACCTTCCCGCTGCTCACCATGCGCCTCTTCGCGGAGGAAAAGAAGATGGGCACCTTTGAGACGCTCTTTACCACGCCGGTGCACACCTGGCAGGTGGTGCTCTCCAAGTATCTCGCCTCCGTTTTTGTGTATGCCATCCTGTGGCTGCCCAGCTACATCAATTTTCACCTGGTGGACTGGATCACCGCTGGCCAGGTCGCCATTCCTCCGGGTTCGTTGAAGGGCAGCTACCTCATCCTGCTGGCCATGGGCCTCTTTAATCTCTCCATCGGTTGCTTCGCCTCCTCATTGACCTCGAACCAGATCATCGCCGCAGTCGTTTCCTTCAGCGCCAGCCTGCTGCATTTCCTGGGTGGCCTCTTCATCATGGTGCTGGGCCGGAAGGTCTCGGAGACCTTTGTCGACATCACCAACTACTTTGTCAGCATGGAGCACATCCGCACCTTCACCAGCGGCCTTATCGATACCCGTCCGCTGGTCTACTACAGCAGCCTCTCGGTGCTCTTCCTGATCCTGACCCATCAGGTGCTCGAGTTCCGCCGCTGGAAGCCTTGATGCTTCAAACCCTTCTTTCTGTTTTTCCGTCCCGTTCCTTCCTTTTCAATGTCCGCTGATTCCGAAAACACCCCGCCCGCCCCTCCCATGCCCCGCCGCTGGAGCATCGGGGTGAATGTGTTCATTCAGATCATGCTGACGCTGGTGCTGTTCTTTGGCGTGAACCGCCTCAGTTACCGCTACCACACGCGCTGGGACCTCAGCCCGCAGAAGAACTTCACCCTCAGCCAGATCACGCTGAACAACCTCGAGAAGCTCTCGAAGGACGTCTTCATCGCAAACGTCATCCCACGGGATGCGCCGCTCTTTGGTGAGACGCAGACCCTGCTGGAGGAATACCGCATCAATGGCCAGGGCCGCGTCAAAGTGCGCAGCATCGATCCGCTCCGCGATGTCGAGCGTGCCGAGGAGCTCAAGGCTGAGACCGGCCTGCCTCTGGATCAGAGCGGCGTGATCGTCCGCTGCTCCAAGCGCACACGCTTCATCCCGGAAGAGGAACTCGTCATTCGTGAAAAGGGGGGCACCGAAGTCCAGCGCGCCATCAAGGAATATCGCGGTGAGGATGCCATCACCTCCGCGCTCATCAACGTGGTCGAGGGAGATGCCAAGAAACTCTATTTCGTCGTCGGCAAAGGCTCTCGCACGGAGGCTGCGCTGCTTGAATCCATGCTCGCCATCGGTGAGCTCGGACGTCAGCAGAACTTCCAGCTCTTCCCGCTCAACCTTGCGGAAATCAGCACCGTGCCTGCGGATGCCGATGGCGTCATCCTCTGTGGTCTGCGTTACGATCTCTCCGAGCGTGAGATGGAGATCATCAAAGCCTACTGGGCACGTCAGCGTACCGGCCTCCTGGTCATGCTGGATCCCTCCGGCGAGACCCCACGCCTCGGGGCCTTCCTCGGACTTCATGGCGTCGTCCCGCGTGGTGACCGCGTGCTCTATGCGGAGAGCACCGGCAAAGGCGCGCGCAAAGAGTTCTCCGTGCAGGCCATCTTTGATGTCGAGTCTCCGATCACTCGTCCGCTCGCGACGACGAGCACCAACCTTCCCGGTCAGACCGAATCCCTCGAGGTGCGTTTTGAAGACGAGTATCTCAAGAATCAAAACATCACCGTGCATCCGCTGATGGGCGCTTCGACCCGTTATTGGGGAGAGAAGAACTACCTCGAAGACCTGCCCATCGCCGATGATGAAGATGTGAAAGAGGACGTCTTCCTCGCCGCCAGCGTGGAGCGTGGCAGCATCTCGGATGAGCGCGTTCGTCTGGAAAGCTGCCGCATGGTCATCGTTGGCAATGCTGCCATGCTGGACAAGCAGTCCGCCCTCGCGGTGAACCGCGACTTCGTCTCCGCCTCCCTGAACTGGATCCTGAACCGCGAGAAGAACATCGGCATCACTCCGAAGCCGAAGAGCAACTACCGCATCCAGCTCACGCAGCGTCAGAGTGACATCATCTTCTGGAGCACCACTCTGGTCATGCCGTCCATCGTCCTGTCTCTGGGGCTCATGGTGTGGGCCTCCCGCCGTGCTTCCTGATGGAGCCTGTTCACCTTCCGTTTCGATCTGCTTACGTCACCCTAGCTCATGCGCCTCCGCACCACGCTTCTGCTTCTTCTACTCGCCCTGGGTCTGGGTGCCGTCATCGTCGGCATCGAGAGGTACATGCCCTCCACCCGTGAACTGGCGGAGATGAGAAAGGGCCCGGTGCGCTTTGAGCAGAAGTCCGTCACGCAGATCGACCTCGACTCCAGCGGTGGTGATGGAGTGAGCCTGCAGTGGGATGGTGCCCAGTGGTGGGTTCGCCGCCCCTTCAATGACCTCGCTGATCCTGTGCGCGTGGAAAAGCTCCTCACCGAGCTGCGTAACATCGGCTGGATCAACCGTGTCCACCGTGAAGAGTTTGAGGGTGATGCCGCCTGGGACAAGACACAGCTCGGCAAGCCTCGTCACGTCGTTCGCCTGAATGCAGGCAGCAAACCCGTGTTGAACCTCCGCCTCGGTGCCACCACGCCGATCGAGGGCAGCCATTACATCACGCTCAAGGATGTGGCCCATGATGGCGAGCACGCCCACTACGTGGCCAAGACCACGCTGCCAGATCTGCTCAAGGCCACCGCCAATGACTGGCGTGATCCCAAGCTTCTCCGTCTGCCCGCCGATTTCGTGACCAACCTCAAGCTCGTGCAGGCCGGTGGTCAGATTGAGCTCTCCCGCGTCGATGCCAAGGCGCCCTGGATGCTCGTGAAACCTCTCAGCACACGTGCCAGCAAAGAGCGTGTCGGCGAGCTGCTTTCCACCCTCTTGAACCTCACCATCAAGGATGCTTCCGAGCCTGCGAACGGTGCGGCCAAGCCTGCCGTCGCCGCTCCCGCGACCGGTGAGATTTCTGCCCAGGAGATGAAGGTCAGCATCACCGTCCAGGGGCTGCCGCAGCCCTTTGATCTCACTCTCACCCGGCCCGCCAAGCCAGATGCCGCGGAGACCGTGGCGCATGCCAGCTACCGCAAGCCTGTCTTCACCATCCTCTCCAAGACCCTCTCCCTGCTCTGGTCCGAGCCCAACCAATTGCGTGACCGCATGCTGGCCCGCATCGACAAGGAAGTCGTCTCCAGCATCGACATCACCAGCTCCCTGCATCCTGCCATTCATCTTGAGAAGAAGAGTGATTCCTGGTTCATCCAGCGCGGCGACAAACTCTCCCCTGCGAACGGCGATCGCATCTTCGGTTTCTTTGACTCGCTGAACACCTTTCAGGTGCTCGAGTTCACCGCAGACACCGCTTCCAATCTCACGCCTTATGGCCTGGACAATCCCTTCCTCACCGCGTCGTGGGTGGAGGCGGGGGCAAAGCCCGTGAAGCTTCTCCTCGGCACCAATGCGGCGAGCACGGAGTTCTTCGCCAAGTATGACCATGAGCCCAGTGTGTATCGCATTGATGCCACCATCCTGCCGAACATCCCGCAGGATCCCATCAAGTGGAAGGGACTCGGTGTCATGCGCTTCACGCAGTTCGCCTTGCGCCAGATCAGCCTCGCCGCCGGCACCGCACCTCCCACCGTGCTGAAGTATGACTCCACCACCGCGCAGTGGACCGGCACACGCGCAGGCCAGGACATCACCCCCATGCTTGATCGCGTAAAGGCTGACAAACTCGCCGGTTCTCTCGCCAAGCTCAACGTCCAGGACTGGGTGGGTGATATCACCAACGCCATCCCCGCGCTGCAGAAACCTGCACTGCACGTCGTCGTCACCCTCGGCGAGCCCGGCACCAACACCGGCCCCACTCGTGACCTCGTCCTCAGCTTTGCCCCCACGCAGGCTGACAACATGAACAGCGCCCTCTTCTTCGGTCAGCTCCAGGGAGATGCAGACGTCTTCTACATCGCGAAAACCTCCCTCCTCGAACTCCTCGCCCCCGTCTTCAAAGCGAAGGAGTAATTCCTCTCTGGTCGAAACGATCAAACGGCCTCGAAGTCGCGAAGCGTCCTGGAGTGCTCCAGTCCTCTGGAGCTCTGGATCGGTATTTCCACGATCAGTCTCCACTCACCATCTCAAATACCTTCTATCCGCCTACGGAACACACGGAAGACACGGAAAAGGAGAAGGCATCGGATTGGACCTTCCGTGTTTTCCGTGTGTTCCGTAGGCCCTCCTGCTCCGGCCATTCCAAGCTGGCAGAGAGAGGACAAAATCTGAAAATCTTTCTACCCTAATGTTTCTACAAATGGTTAGGGGGCATCACACATGCAGCGCATCCAGTTGCTCATAAGCATGGTTCAGCCATACCTTCACGCGCTGACGTTCCAGGATGCCGAGGCCCGCGCCTTCTTTGCTCGTCCTGTTCTTCGCCGCCCAGAAGCTTGTGCTTCCTGCATCGATCTTGTTGATCACGGTCTCATGCAGGCGCCTTAAAGTCAGAAACCGCGCATTCAAAGACAGCGCATGCTCCTTCTCGCCAGACTTCTCCAGGATGTCAAAATTCTCACCGCGTAATTGGTTAAGCACGATGACGTAGTTCAGCCGCGACCCAAATCGATCGAGCACCTTCTTCAGCAGGTCCACGGAGTCGCGTCCCGTGTCCATGACATGCCAGTAAGTCAGCGTGAGGCCGGCCTCGCCTGTCGCTTCCAGCACACCAGATTCCTCCATCCACTTCACCAGGGACTCATGGGTCTGCGCGGCCAGATCCACCAGGATGCGCTTCTCCGGCTGCTCGCAGGCCGTTTCCACAATGAGATCCAGGCTCTCATACTTGTCTGCCACCACCGGCGAGGCGTAGTCGCTGTAAAAGCGCAGGAGCGAGCCATGGGAGCGGTCCGTGTCAAACCCCAGGAACGGCTGTTCATGATCGATGAAATACTGCGCCAGCACACGCGCGACCACCGATTTGCCGACCCCGCCCTTTTCTCCGCCGATGAAGTGAATGTTAGCCATGATTGAATGAGAAAGAAGAGATGAAATGAGATGCACCTGCCGCCTCAAGAAGGTTGGAGGGCAGCAAGAACCACCCTTTGAGATAGCAGGCGGCTGACCAAGTCAGCCCTCTTTCTGTGACAATGACTCCAGCTTCGGACTCCCCACATTCCTGGAGTCTGGAGACTGGGTTAAGGTCTCTCTAGTGTCGGCACATTCGCCAGAATGCGTCAGACCCATCTTTCAGCCCTGGTCTTTTTGAATCCGCTTCCGGCGCTCTTGCCATTGCGCGATCAACTTTGGTTTGCAGTTCTCAAGCGCCTCCGAACCCACCACCCCGATCAGGTCGGATTCACTCGGATTCTCCTCAAAGTCATCACTCCCATCCCCATCTCCCCTCTCCGCGTCTTCTGCTGATCGGCCATCTTTCTGGAAACCACCGTCAACCACTGTCAACGACTGTAAACCACCGTCAACGGCTCCCGGCTCCCCTTCCACCCCGATCAGGTCGGATTCACCCGGATCCCCCTCACCGCCTTCCTCCTCACTCTCGTCTTCTTCCCCCTCTCTCCGCGTCCCTGGGGGCCGAAGCCTTGGCGAAGGCCCCTCCGTGTCTCCCCTCTCCGCGTCTTCCGATTCCGCGTCTTCCGATTCCTCATCCCACTCCACCATCACCTCCTTGATCTCCTT
>NZ_BKAG01000037.1 GCF_007992435.1 Prosthecobacter gellanilyticus
TCAAGAGAGGGGTTTTTTCTGCCGTGATGAAAAACCGACTTTACAGATAGGGAATAAGGACAAATATCCAACCATGAGTCCGCAAGACCTCGATTCGATCAACCAAAAGCTGGAAGGTGCTACCCCCCTGGAAATCATCCGCTGGGCCGTCCAGCAGGGGAAAGCCATCGTCACCACGAACTTCCGCCCTTATGAAGCCGTGATTCTGCATCTCGCCGCTCAGGCGCAGGCAGACATCCCTGTGCTTTGGATTGATCACGGCACGAATCTTCCTGAAACCTACGTGTTCGCCGAGGCCTCCCGCCAGCGTCTGAACCTGAATCTGAAGCCCTACCTGCCGCTCATGACCAGTGCCCATTGGCTGGCGCTCAATGGCGGCCAGGTGCCCATGCCGGATGAAGTGGAGCGCGTGGAGTCCTTCAGCCGCATCATGAAGCTGGAGCCCTTTGAGCGCGGCATGCGCGAGCTCGCTCCTCAGGTGTGGATCACGGCACTACGCAAGGAACAGAATCCCCAGCGCGCTGCGACGCTGAAGCCCGTCATGTGGGACGCCAAGTTCAACTGCCTGAAGATCAACCCGATCCTCGAGTGGACCCCCACCGAACTGGAAGCCTATCTCGGTGAGCATCAGCTCCCGGATGAGCGCACCTATTACGATCCCGCCAAGGGTGATGAAAAGCACGAGTGCGGCCTGCATGCCAAGCTCGTCACCGCCGCGAACTAAACCGAGTCGCGAAACCTCACACGCCGATCCCTTTTCCCGCCGCATGTCCGCCATCACCCACCTTCAGTTTCTTGAGAGCGAGGCCATCTACATCCTTCGCGAAACCGCCGCCCAGTTTCAAAAGCCCGCGCTCCTGTTCTCGGGTGGCAAAGACTCCATCGTCATGGCCTGGCTGGCACGCAAAGCGTTCTACCCAGCGCGCATGCCGTTCAAGCTTCTGCATGTGGACACAGGTCACAACTTCCCTGAAGCCATGACCTATCGCGACTGGTTCGTGAAGGAGATCGGCGCCCAGCTCGTCGTCGGCAGCGTGCAGAAGAGCATTGATGAAGGCCGCGTGCAGGAAGAAAAAGGCGCCAACGCGAGCCGCAACAAACTGCAGACCGTCACTCTGCTCGACTCCATCGAAGAACATCAGTTTGATGCCTGCCTTGGTGGTGGTCGTCGTGACGAAGAAAAGGCCCGCGCCAAGGAGCGCTTCTTCAGCCACCGTGATGAGTTTGGTCAGTGGGATCCGAAAAACCAGCGCCCTGAGCTCTGGAATATCTTCAATGGCCGCAAGCATTTCGGTGAGCACTTCCGGGTGTTCCCGCTGAGCAACTGGACCGAGATGGACATCTGGCAGTACATCCGCCAGGAAGAGATCCCGCTGCCGACTCTCTACTTCAGTCACAAGCGCAAGATCATCGAGCGTCACGGCCAGCTCCTCGATACCGAGACAGGCTTCATCCCTCTGCTCGACGAAGAGAAGCCGAACGTGAAGGAGATGATCATCCGCTTCCGCACCGTGGGGGATGCTACTTGTACGGGCGCCGTGGAAAGCACCGCTTCCACCATTGATGAGATCGTCGCCGAAGTCGCTGCCGCTCGTCAGACAGAGCGTGGCACACGTGCTGATGACAAACGCTCCGAGACCGCCATGGAGGACCGCAAGAAGGAAGGCTACTTCTGATATCTGCCGGGACATCCTGACTCCACACGCACCGAACCTTTTCTCTCTCCTCATTCATGGACGTTCTCGTCAACCCCACCGAATCCAGCCTTCTCCGCTTCACCACTGCCGGCAGCGTTGATGATGGCAAAAGCACGCTCATCGGCCGCCTGCTTTATGATTCCAAATCCATCTTCGAAGACCAGCTCCTCGCTGTGGAAGAATCTTCGAAGCGCCGCGGTGATGCGCACGTGAACCTTGCGCTCCTGACGGATGGTCTTCGCGCTGAGCGCGAGCAGGGCATCACCATTGATGTGGCCTATCGCTACTTCGCCACGCCGAAGCGCAAGTTCATCATCGCAGACACCCCGGGGCACATTCAGTACACCCGCAACATGGTCACCGGTGCCTCCACCGCTGACCTTGCCATCATCCTCATCGATGCACGTCTCGGCGTGATCGAGCAGACCATGCGCCATACCTATCTGGCCAGCCTGCTGCGCATCAGCCAGATCGTCGTTGCCGTGAACAAGATGGACCTCGTGGACTTTGACGAGGACACCTATCACAAGATCGTCGCCGAATACATGGCCTTCGCGAAAGGCCTGGAATACACGCCGAACATCCGTCCGATCCCGATCAGCGCTTTGAATGGCGACAACGTCGTCACTCGCTCTGACAAAACAGATTGGTATGACGGCCCGAGCCTCCTCGAGCATCTCGAAACCGTCCAAGTGCAGGCTGAAACAGCCGCTGACAAAGCACGCTTCCCCGTCCAGTGGGTCATCCGCCCGATCTCGGATCAGGATGACTCGAAGCTCGGCAACCTTCATGACTACCGCGGTTTCGCAGGTCGTGTCGCCAGCGGCACCTTCAACGTGGGTGATGACATCGTTGTGCATCCTTCCGCGATGCGCACCAAGATCACCGGCATCCACACTTTCGCCGGTGAGCAGAGCGAAGCCATTCCCCAGCTCAGCTACAGCATCACCGTCGCTGATGAGATCGATACCAGCCGTGGCGGCATGATCGTGAAGGCCAATGAGCCTGTGCAGAGCGGCCAGGAGTTTGATGCCATGGTCTGCTGGTTCGCAGACAAAAAGACCCTCAAGCCCCGCGGTCGTTTCCATCTTCGCCACACCACGAATGAAGTGCGTGCTGTTGTCACCGATGTGCTTTACAAGGTGAACATCAGCACTCTCGAGAAATCGCAGGAGAGCCAGGAGTTCAGCCTGAATGACATCGGCTCCGTCCGCATTCGCACCTCGGCTCCTATCTTCTTTGATTCGTATGCCGACAACCGCACGACTGGTTCCTTTGTGCTTGTGGACGAGCAGACGAACAACACCGTCGCCGCCGGCATGATCATCAAGCCGATCACCGATGCGTTTGACGAGAGCGCCGAGGTTCAGATCTAATTTTCGAAGCAGGGCTCAAGCTTCCTGCCACTCCAAGCCTGCATCCAATGGGGTGCAGGCATATTCCAGATGAATCACGCGCCTGCGCCTTGTGCTAGTCGAGCGTGACGATGAGTGCAGAATCAGCGGTCGTATCAGAAGCGCAGCTCCTTGAGGTGCTATGCACATGCTTTCCTGGCCGCTCGCCGTGATCGGCTGAATCTGCGAGTTGCCCAGCCTCCCCAATTTGTGACTGCCTGGAATCACCCGTAGCGCGCCGTTGGTCTCATCGGTATCATCGAGATGCAACCGGATCGTCAGCATGCTCTCTAGCACTTCCACCGGAGGCTGCACATGGGGCACACCTTCCTTCACGCTCCACGGTCCGAAGCCAGGCACCTCACGCTTTTCCTGTACACAGATCGTTAGGTCCTGATGCCAGGAGACGAGCCAGTTGGTGTCAGGCGACTTGTCAAAATAGATGCCCCGAACCGCGAAGGGCTCGGTGGGCAAATGTGGTCGGACCAAAGTGAGAAGCTTCTCCGATGCCGCCAAATGTCTGATCTCTGGAACCGAAAGCAGACCACGTCTTCCAGCGGATGGCGGAGCTCCAAGAAGGTCAGCAAGGGCAGTGCACTCTGCTGATGTCAGCACGTCGGAAACCACGGCGTAGCCATCTTGTTCGAGGGAGCTCATGCTGGATTTCAAAGCGGCATCACAAACTCCTCACCATGCCCAGTGCTTCCGCGAGCTGCTTGTGTCCGGCTCTTTCGGCAAGGCGGGGGAACTTGCCGTTGAGCATCACGAAGTTGCCGTTGCGCGTGAGCATGAGCTTCCGCTCCTTGATCTCGACATCGCTGATGCCGGCATGCGCGGCGGCGAGACGCAGCAATGCGCAGGCGAGCAAGTTCTGCACGGGGTAGGGGAGCTTGTCGCCAAACTGATCACGCCACTGGGTCTCGAGCTCATCGAGTTCCTTCCGAGTCATCACCTCGCCCAGCTGGCGATAGGCGGTGATGCGCATTCTTGTGTCCTCGATGAAGTTGGAAGGCAGGAAAGCTCCGATGACGGCTTTCTCCGACTGGGCCATCAGCGCCTCGCTCTGCACCAGGAAATCCGCACGCAGCGCCACATCGACAGGGCGTGGCACGCGCCGGCCCTGCATGCGGTTCACCGCCTGCTTCAGCATCTGGCAGTACATGTCAAAACCCACTGCGGCAATATGGCCACTCTGCTCCGTGCCGAGCAGATTACCCGCGCCACGGATCTCCAGATCCCGCAGCGCGATCTTGAAGCCGCTGCCCAGGCCGGTGTATTGCTTGATCGCATTCACACGCTTGCGCGCATCGCCCGCAGTCACCGCATCTCGCGGAAGCATGAGGTAGGCATGAGCCTGCTGGCCGCCACGGCCCACGCGGCCACGAAGCTGATACAGGTCCGCAAGACCAAAGCGATCCGCACGATCGATGATGATCGTGTTCGCATTTGGGATGTCGACACCGCTTTCGATGATGGTCGTGCACACCAGCACATCGGCCTCGGCATCCACGAACTTGTGCATCACATCCTCCAGGATCTCCTCGTCCATCTGACCATGTCCCACAATGACTCGTGCCTGCGGGCACAGCTCGCGGATGCGCATGGCCGTGCGTTCGATGGTCATCACGCGGTTGTGCAGCAGGAAGACCTGGCCGCCACGGTCCAGCTCGGCATCCACGGCCTGCTTGATCACGCGCTCGTCATACGGCGTGATGATGGTGCCGACCGCTTGTTTGTTAGGTGGCGGTGTCTCGATGGTGCTCATGTCTCTCATACCCATGAGCGCGAGGTAAAGCGTGCGTGGGATCGGCGTGGCGCTGAGTGTCAGCACATCCACGAGATGGAAGAGCTCTTTGAACTTCTCCTTATGCTTCACGCCGAAACGTTGCTCCTCATCAATGACGACAAGGCCCAGGTCCTTGAAGCGCACATCCTTGGAGATGACACGATGCGTGCCCACCACGATGTCCACCGTGCCATCGCGCACGCCTTGGAGGATCTGCTTCTCACGGTTCTTCGGCGTCAGACGGCAGAGCATCTCCACCGTCACGGGGAACTCGCTCATGCGCTGGCGGATGTTCTGCCAGTGCTGCCGCGCAAGCACCGTCGTCGGCACCAGAATGGCCACTTGCTTACCACCCATCACCGCTTTGAAGGCCGCGCGAATCGCCACCTCGGTTTTACCAAAGCCCACGTCAGCGCAGAGCAGACGGTCCATGGGTTTCTCAGACTCCATGTCCCGTTTGATTTCCTCCGTGCAGCGGAGCTGGTCTGGAGTTTCGCGGTAGAGGAAGGACTGCTCAAACTCCACCTGCCACTTCGTGTCCGGCGAGTGCGCATGACCCTTCACACTGCGGCGTTCGGCACTGATGGTCAGCATCTTCGCCGCAAACTCCTCCACGCTCTTCTCCGCCGTTTTGCGGGTCTTCTGCCAGGAGCCGCCGCCAAGCTTGCTGAGCTGGGGAGCGCGTCCTCCGACACCGACATAGCGGCTGACCATGTGCGCCTGCACCACCGGCACAAAGAGTTTCGCCTCGTCCGCATACAGCAGCACAAGCACCTCATCCTTCTTGCCGTTGGGAGCCGTGCGCACCTCCACGCCTGCAAAGCGGCCGATGCCATGCTCGCTATGGACCACCAGATCGCCATCCCGCAGCTCGCTCAGCACATCGCGCGCCTTGCGCAGGGTTTCCGGATCCGCGAGCTTGGAGCCGCGTGACCGGCGTGACACTTGATGCCTGCCAAAGATCTCCGCCCCTGTCAGCACCGCGAGCTTCGCTGAAGGAACCGTGAAGCCGCGATACAGCAGACCGAGCAGCGTCTGGCAAGAATCTTCCGTGACCTGGGACAGCTCGCTGAAGCGATCACGCTCCGCCTCATTGTGAAAGAAGATGATGATCTGCCAGCCCAGCTTCTTCCACTCATCCACCTGCATGGCGAACTGCTTCCGCCGTGCTTCATGAAGCACGAAGTCCGAGGCATCAAAGACACCCAGCGGATTCTCATGGATGGCCGTGTCAAAGTTTTCCGGCCCCTCATGCTCCATGGTGCCGGACATGATGCGTGCATCCACCGGTGCATCCACGGCTTCATCACCGATGACGAGAATGAGATCCTCGGCCGTCATGTAGTCACGCACCTGGCCGGACTCCCCTGCCTGCTCCGTGAGCTGCAGGATGATGTTCGCGCGCTCCAGTCTTTTGACGGATGATTGGTTATGCAGATCAAAGGCGCGGATGGACTCGATCTCCTCGTCAAACCACTCCACGCGCAGCGGCTCCTCCGCCTGCCAGGAGTAAAAGTCCACGATGCCACCACGCCGCGCGAACTGCCCGCGCTCCATCACCACTGGCACACGCTCATAGCCTGCCTCCGCCAGCTGGGCCACAAAGGCCTCCACATCCAGTGTCTGCCCGACTTCGATCTGCCGCCGTTGCTTCGCCAGTTCTGCTGAAGCAGGCACTGTTTCATTCCAGCTATCTGCACAGAGCAGCAGTGCATTCGGAGCATCACTCGAAGTGGTATCAGCGGAGGCTCGCTTGCCTTTGCTCGTGGAAGGAATGGCTGCGGTCCATCTCTCCAGCACCGCCACACGCTCTGCTGCCAGATCTGGATCCGGCAGCGCATCATCACCGAAGCTTTGCGAGTGCCTTGGGAAGTAGAGCGCCGGTGTTTGCCAAACCAAAAGTTCGGCCTGGATGCGGTCCTGTGTGCGAGGCTCCGGGCACAGCACCCAGAGTCTCTTCTTCAGCTGCCTTGCCCTCCCGATGACGAGCGCCACCGCAAAGCCTTCCGCTTCCGGCGTCACGTGCTCCAGGCAGATCATGCGTTCCTTGCCCAGCGTCTTCAGCTTCGCCGTGAACTCCCGTGTCTCAGCCACCCTTTGCACCAGGCCATGCGCATCCACCCGCTTGTCGGCCTGCGGGGCAGGTGAAGCGGTGGCCGGGTCCGCGTCCGCCTGCTTGCGGCGAGGGCGTGCGGTGCGAGTTGGGGGGACAGGGTCCGTGCTCAAAACAAAGCCGTTCGTGATCAACGCCCGGCAACCCTATCTGGAAGCGGGCAAAGCATGGATGCAAGGCAGGAAAAAGGGCGGGAGGCCATTTGGGCTCTGATAGGGCATCGTGGTTCCCCCGATAACAAGGTCGGGGAGATTCGTGATCCGTTGAAAACAAGTTAGTTACGCAGAAGTACGGCGCTGTTCATAAGTTCAGACGGTTTGATTGAAACATCCTCCCTGCATTTCTGCCCCGTATTCAGGGCATGAAAGGAACAAGTAACATGAAATCAAAACCCTACATTCTTTTGAGTGTCGCCCTGGCTCTCCTCGCCTCCAGCACTTCGGTGATGGCAGGTCCGAAGGAGGATCAAAGGGTGAGACAGGCCGCTGCCATCATGCAGCGGTTCAAGGCAATGCCTGAAGAAGGAATCCCTGAGCATGTGCTGAGTGAGGCCAGAGGTCTGGCCATTATCACCATGACCAAAGGTGGATTCGTCTGGTCAGGCAAGGTTGGGCAAGGTGTGGTTGTGGCCCGCACAAGAAACGGTTGGTCCGCCCCGTCGTTCGTTCGCACGGGTGGAGTGGGCTTCGGCGCCCAGATCGGCGCCCAAGTCACCGAACTTGTGCTGGTGCTGAACACACCTGAAGCCGTGCAGGCGTTCTCAAAAGACGCCAACGTGCAACTGGGCGGCGCACTGAGTGTCGCCGCTGGTCCGGTGGGACGAAGTGCTGAGGCTGGCGTGACCCCGCGTGCGGCGGTCTATGCCTACAGCCGCAGCCAGGGCCTGTTCGCAGGCGTCTCGCTGGAAGGCACGGTCATCGGCACGGACAAGAAAGCGAACCAGCGCTATTACGGCTCCAATGCCGGCGCGAGTTCCATCCTGGCCGGCAGGGTGCGCAAACCTGCCAGCTCGGGTCCTCTGATGAGCAGCCTGTAAACGGTTCTTCGAAGCAGCTCAATTAGCCTTGGTGCCCTGGAGGAGATTGTCTCCTCCAGGGCATTTTTGCGTTTGTTGGTTAGGTTGAGACAGGAAACATCCCGTGTTAGCCGAGACACTTTATACCACTGATGGACACTGATAGTCACTTATGACCAAGCCATTCAGGGATTGGAACATAAGTGTCCATCAGTGGTATCTAGATGGCTCCCGCTTTCACTCCACGAAGATCTTCACTTCCACCTGCCCATCGGTGCCGATCCATGCGCGGAACATGCCGGGAGTGTTGAAGGGGGCGTGCACCCTGCCTTGCGCGTCGATGGCGATGATGCCCCCCACACCCTTCTGTTCGCTGAGACGTGCGATGACGGCATCGGCCGCTTCCACGAGCGTGGCCTTGCCATACTTCATGCGCGCGGCCACATCGTGACCGACCACATTGCGGATGAAGAACTCTCCGTGACCGGTGCCTGACACAGCACAGACTCCATCCTCAGCATAAGTGCCGGCGCCGATGATGGGCGAGTCACCCACTCGTCCCGCCTTTTTATTGGTTAGGCCACCGGTGGAGGTGCCTGCGGCCAGATGACCTTCCTTGTCCAGCGCCACGGCACCCACCGTGCCGACGCGCATCCAGATGTCTTCCGGTGATAGGGTCACTGCAGACTTCTTCTGAGCCCGGCGCAGCTTCTCCATCTGCTTCGGCGTGATGAACCACTCCGGCGCCTCGGTCTTGAGAGCATGCTCACGAGCCAGCGCCTCAGCTCCCGCGCCGATCATGAGCACATGCGGTGTCTTCGTCATGACCACGTTTGCCAGCAGGATGGGATTCCTTACGGTGGTGATGCCTGCCACGGCTCCGGCCTGCAGGGTCCTGCCATCCATGATTGAGGCATCCATCTCCACCGTGCCTGCGGCCGTGAGCACGGAGCCACGGCCTGCATTGAAGAGCGGTGAATCTTCCAAAATGATGATGGCCTTCTGCACCGCCTCCAGGCCGCTGCCTCCGCTCTTCAAGGTGGCATGACCTTCCTGCACCGCCTGGGCCAGCACCTTCCGGCACTCAGCTTCCTGCTCAGGTGTGAGGTCCTTGGGCGCCACACCTGCGCCTCCGTGAATGGCGAAGGCGATGGGCGAATCCCCCTGAGCGACAAGGCTGGTGAGGGCGAGCAGAGCGACGAACCATTTATTCACAATCATAGTAATGAGCCTAACGATCTTATGAACGAAGACAAGATTCCGTCTTGCCTTCTTGCGTCCGTTTTGCTGCAATCGCGGTTATCGGACAAACCCGATATCCCCCCCGCTATGAAAGCCAACCTTCATTGCTTCGTGGTTCGTTTGGCGCTGGTCCTTGTGACTGGTGCATCCATTGGGGCCGCGCCTCTGCGCGCGGCTGAAAACCTCGAGAACCTCTTCCAGATGGGCCGCGATGCCTATTACAAGGGCGACCTCGAACAGGCACGGCAGCTTCTCACGATGGTCCAGGCTCAGCAGCCGCGTCATCAGGAGTCGCGCATCCTTCTTGGCCAGATCAATGCCAAGCTGAAGATGTCCGCCGGGTCCTCGTTGAAGCTGAAGTACTCCGGAGTGAAGCTGCCCAAGGTGGAACTCACGGACGTCACCCTGCAGGAGGCGCTCGATGGGTTGCGAGCACTTTCCAAGAACGCCAGTAATGGCCAGGTGGTGCCGAACTTCCTCGTCACCGATCCCAAAGTCGGCGAGGCCAAGGTATCGCTCACTTTGACGGACGTGCCTCTGCCCACCGCCATTGATTACGTGGCGCGCATCGCCGGTGCCAAGGCCACCTATGACCAGCACGCCGTGCTCTTCACAAGCGCGGCTGGTGGTTGAGAGTTGATCGTGCGGACAGACACCCCATGACTCCTCATCCGGGATACCCCCCCTCGGATGGGGCAGACCCACCCATGCAGTTCTCACAAGAGCACTGGTGCTTTGTCGTGCCCATTAGGCAGAGACTGAAAGTATGCAAACACGCCGCGTTTGGGTGGCGGCCTGCTGAAAGAACCCTGCGCAGCTGGCCGACTCATCGTTCCATCATGAAATCACCTGCTTTTTGCACCCTCGCCCTGGTCGCCGGACTTGCTGTCACGGCATCGGCTGAAAACAATGTGCCGCCTGAGGGCTTCAAGCCCCTCTTCAACGGCAAGGACCTGTCCGGCTGGTATGGTTGGGGCACCCAGGACCCCACGGATTTTTGGAACATGACGCCTGAGAAGAAGGCGGAGTACAAGAAGCAGTCCGTCGAAGGCGGTCTGAAGGACGCCAAAGGCAATGACAAGGGCGACCACGTCAACGCGCACTGGAGCGTGAAGGACGGTGAACTGGTGAATGATGGCAAAGGCCTCTACCTCACCACCGACAAGGACTACGGCGACTTCGAACTCATGGTGGACTACAAGATGCTCCCTCTGGGTGACAGCGGCATCTACCTGCGCGGCATTCCCCAGGTGCAGATCTGGGACTACACGGAAGAGGCCAAGTTCAAGCTCGGCGCGGACAAGGGCTCCGGCAGCCTTTGGAACAACAAGAACGAGGAGGGCAAGTTCCCCTCCAAGCGCATGGACAAGCCCTTCGGCGAGTGGAACACCTTCCACATCAAGATGATCGGCGAGCGCGTGACCGTGCGCTTCAATGGCGAGATCGTGGTGAACAATGCGCCGCTGGAAAACTTCTTCGCGAACAAGAAGGCTGGCTTCATCGCCTATGCCAAAAAGGACGACAAGGCGAAGGACAAGCCTGCAGAGAAGCTGCCGAATGGGTTCATGCCTGATCCAGCCTTCGCCAAAGGCCCGATCCAGCTCCAGACCCACGGCAGCGAGATCCGCTGGCGCAATGTTTTCATCCGCGAAATCCCTGCGGATGAGGCGAACAAGGAACTCGCCGCCCGTGATGCCGAAGGTTTCGTGGAGCACGTGAATGGCAAGGACCTGAGCAACTGGCAGGGCGCGGTGGAGAACTACGAAGTCAAAGACGGCGCCATCACCTGCAAGCAGGGCAAGGGCGGTGATCTGCTGACCAAGGAAGAATTCGAAAACGGCATCATCCGCGTCGAGTTCAAGCTGCCAAAGGCAGGCAACAACGGCATCGCCCTGCGCACCCCGCTGGGCGGCCACTCCGCTGCCGATGGCCTCGAGCTCCAGGTCATCGACAGCGATGGCTACAACGAGAAGCAGGCTGCCGCTGGCAAGCCCGGCCTCAAGCCCGAGCAGTATCATGGCAGCCTTTACCACTGCGTGGGCGCCAAGCACGGCTACCTGCGTCCGGTGGGTGAGTGGAACTTCCAGGAGATCGAAGTCCAGGGCAGCAAGATCAAGGTGACGCTCAATGGCACCAAGATCCTCGATGTAGACACCGCCACCTTTGACCGCAGCCAGATCGCCCATCCTCCGAAGGGCCTGGACCACACCAAGGGCTTCATCGGCTTTGCTGGTCACAGTGACCCGGTCGTCTTCCGCAGCTTCAAGGTGAAGACGAAGTAAGGTTCTCCTCTTCTGACAACTCAGCGCCAAAGTCCTCTCCGGGCTTTGGCGCTTTTTGTGGGTAGAAACCTCACGTTGGAGTGAAGGCTTTAGCCGATCTGGGAGATGGAGATGGCAATGTCCTGGAGCCCCAGATCGCCTATAGGCTGCACTCCAACATACCGATGCGCATCCTGGACGAGAAGTTCGCGCATGACTTCACCGGAGCCGTGATGTTATGTCTTGTCTGGTCGCGACATGCGTTTCCTCACCCCCCACCTCCTGCACCTGGCCTGGCTGGCGCTCATTCCGCTGGCGCTTTACCTGTTCAGGAAGCGGGCGCGGCGGGTGCCGGTTTCCACGCTGCTGTTCTTCAGGTCGCTCTCGCGTGAGCACCAGGAGTCTGCCTGGCTGCGGAAGCTGAAGAAGTGGCTCTCGCTCCTGCTCACGCTGCTGGTCATCGCCGCCGCTGTGCTGGCGCTGGCTCGACCCACGGGCGAAGCGGGCGCGGACTCACCTGGAGCCGTGGTGGTCGTGGTGGATCGCTCAGCCTCCATGAGCGCGCGGGACGCCCAGGGCCGCACACGGTTGGAGGAAGCCAAAAAGCGCCTTCGGGATCGTATCAACGGCCTGCCGGATCAGGTCATCCTTTCCCTGGTGGCTTTTGATGCGCGCCCGCGCGTGCTGCTCTCCCGCAGCCGCAACCGCCGTGAGTGCCTGCGGCTGCTGAACGAGCTGCAGCCTCAGCCCATGGACGGCCGCCCGGATGCTGCGCTCACCGTGGTGAAGCGTCTGACTGAGCTGGAAACCAAGTCCCAGATCTGGCATGCAGGTGATGCGCCGCTTCCCGATGTGGACAAAGCCGCCTATGCCTTCATGGACGTGGCCATGGACGCTCCGCTGAATGTAGGCATCACCGGCTTCCAGATCCGCCGTGCCCTGCTCGCACGGGACCGTTACGAGGCCTTTGTGAAGGTCAGCGCGGCGAAAGCGAATGCGGCCAAGCTCACCGCCACGCTTGAGGTCACTTTGGCCGGTCGCCTGGCCCAGCTGCGTGAGATCGATCTCGAGCCAGGAGCCTCCGCCTCCCTCATCGTGCCACTGGAAGGTGTGCGCGGACAGTTGATGGAGATGCACTTGAAGGCCGCAGGAGACTGCTTCGGCTGGGATGATGCCGTCGTCGCTCCTCTGCCGGAGACCCGCCCGCTGGTGGTCGCCGTCGTGGCGGAGAAAGCGGATCCCTTCACCGAGCTGGCTCTGGCTTCCATGATTGAGGCCGGTCGCCTGGAAGTGCTGAAAGGCCAGCCCGCTGCCTGGCCCATGAAGGACAAGCCTGACGTGTATGTCTTTGAGAACTGGGTGCCTGAGGCCCTGCCCGCGGATCGGCCTGTGATCGTGCTGAATCCCCCGAAGAGCAGCGGCCCTGTGCAGGTGCGCCATCTGCAGGAGCCAGGGCTTCCGCATGACAGCGTCCGCAGTGTCGCGCCGGATCATCCGTTGCTGTTCCGCATCGCCACCAGCCGTCTCGCCATCACCCAGACCGGTGTGCTTGAGCTGGGTGGATCTCTGGAACCTTTGTGGATGGCCGGAAACGAACCCGTGCTCGCCGCAGGCGAGGTGAATGGCCAGCGGCTGGTGGTCACCACCTTTTCACCGGCTCGGTCGGAGCAGCTCGCGCTTCTCCCGGCCTTCCCGCTGCTGCTGGGAAATGCACTCTACTGGTGCGCGGAGAATAGCGACGCGATCTCCGACCTGCGCGTGCTGCATCCCGGCGATCTCATCACGGAATCCGGCCTCGTCGAATGGACGGAGTGGACCGGCAGCCAGTTTACCGAGAGCAGCGACCAGGCGGAGAATAACCTTCTTTCTGTCCAGCGCATTGGTGCTTGGAAGGCAGCGGACCGTCGCGGTGTCAGCGTGCTGGCTTCCATGGGTGAGACCGACCTCCCCGGCCACACGCAGGAGGCGGCTCCCGCCACCGCGCTGCCCAAGATCACGGCTCATGCCGGCATCAGTGACTGGCCGCGCCTGCTGCTCTGGTTCGCGCTGGGGGTGCTGGTGCTGGAAAGCTTCCTCTTCCACCGCAAAGCCGTCTTTTGACCGGCTGCCACAGATCCGGGGGTGATGGGAATACTTCACTAGCAGTATTCCCATAGAGATCGCTCGCTAAGTGAAGGCGGACCCATACTTTAGTGGACCGACCTCCTCATATATGTCCCAATCCTCCGGTTCACGGGTAGCACGCATGCTGCGTGCTTTGTTAGGTGAGTTTCACTACAAACCTCCGGGCTGGATGCCGGTCTTCGCACGTGCGGCTGACGAGCACCTGCATGCCAATCCTGGCCGTTACGCCAGTCTCATCGTTGTCATCGGCATTGGCTTTCTGGCCGTGCCCAAGCTGCTCGAATGGCAGCGCGCGCACCAGCCGCATGCGCGTCAGCTCACGGAGTCACGCCAGGTGAAAGGCACGCTCACCATGCCCGGTGTCACGCCCGTGGTGAAGGGGAAGCTGCAGCCCATGCCCATCATCCTGAACTTCGATGCTTCGACTGCGAAGCTCGATGCCGTGAACAAGAAGGCGGAAGGCATCACCCTCACACCCGCGCATGAGGGCGAGTGGAAGTGGACCTCGGACCGCCAGCTCACCTTCACGCCTGTGAAAGACTGGGCTCCAGCTCAAGAGTATAACATTGAGCTCGACAAAAAATCCCTGCCTCCGGAAGTGGTGCTCAAAGAAAACGAATGGACCGCCAGCACGCCCGCGCTGGTGATCCAGATCTCCAAGGAAGAGTTCGAGATCAATCCTGAGGACCCCGCCGTGCAAACCGTCGTCGTCGGTTATCAGTCCAGCCATCCGCTGACCAAGGCTGAGGTGGAATCCCGGATCTCGCTGGAGGTCATCGGCGGATCCAAGATCTTTGAATGGAAAGGCCAGAAGCCCGACCGTCTCTTCACGGTCACGGAGGGTGTCCATGCGCGTGAGTTCTGGATGCGCACCACACGCATCCAGATCCCGGAGAAGGAAGACTTCGTGAAGATCACACTGCGTGGGTCCATCGCGTCCAGCCTGGGCGGCAAGCCTCTCGGGGCTGACATTGTGAGGAAGGTGCGTGTGCCTGACATCGACAGCGGATTCAAGATCACTTCCACCGACACGGAGATTGTCACCACGGAGGACGGCGATCCCGAGCAGTTCCTGTTTGTACACACAGAAGGTTATGCCAGAAGTGAAGTGCTGATGAAGAATCTCAATGTGTGGCTCGAGCCGCTGGAGTTCACCATCAAGGATAATCAGGGGCACGATGTGGTCGCCGGCGTGAATGACGTGACCGAGACCGTGCTGAAGCAGTTTGCCCCGGTGAAGCTGAAGCCTGTCGAATTGGAAGCCACTGAAGGCGGCTCCGTGACGACGAAGCATGGCTTCAAGTTCCTCGCGGAGAAATCCGGCCGAATCTTTGTGCGTGTGAACAAAGGCCTCGAAGCGCTCGGCGGCTTCCGTCTGGCCAAGGAGTTTCGTGCGTTCGCGGCCGTGCCTGAGTTTCCGAAGGAAGTTCAAGTGCTCGGCAAGGGCGGTGTGCTCGCGCTGAATGGCGAGCGCAAGCTCTCCGTGAAAACACGCGGCGTGCCGAACCTGCGTGTGACCATGGCCCGCGTGCCTGCGCGGCAGGTGAACCATCTCGTCGTCATGACGGAAGGTGATTTCGCCAGTCCTCACTTTGTCATGGGCGAGGGCTTTGATGAATCAAACATCGCGCGCTTCCTGCGCCGTGTGCAGCCGGTGGCCATGAAGAATGAGTACGAGGCCAGCTACTCGGTCATTGATTTCGCCAGCGCTTTGCAGACCCAGGACAGCAGTGATCCTGACAACTCACGCGGCCTGTTCTTCCTCACCGCGGAAGGTGTGGAGCCGAAGGAAAACTCCGAAAAGCGCACCGAAGGTGATGCCACGAAGGATGACTGGGAAGACATCGACCATGCCTCGGCGCAGCGCTTCGTGCTTATCACGGATCTCGGCCTCATGGTGAAGCGGAACGCTGATGGCACGCGTGATGTCTTTGTGCAGAGCGTGCAGACAGGTGACCCGGTGAATGGCGCCACCATCACCGTGCTGGCGAAGAACGGCGAGTATCTGCTGCAACGCACCACGACGGACGGCCACGCGCAGCTGCCTGACATTGAAAACTTCCTGCGTGAGAAGAAGCCCGTGGCCATCATCGCCTCGCTCGGCAGTGATCTCTCCTTCCTGCCGTTCGAGCGCCCGGACCGTCTGCTTGATTTCTCACGCTTTGACATCGGTGGCGTGATGGCCTCCGAAGGCGAGCGCCTGGAAGCCTTCCTGTTCAGCGAGCGCGGTGTGTATCGTCCTGGAGACAAGGTGCATCTTGGGGCGGTGGTGAAGCGTCGTGACTGGCTCGCTGTTCCCACAGGCCTGCCGCTGGAGATGCAGATCATCAATGCGAAGGATGAAGTCATCGACACGCAGAAGGTCGCGCTCAGCGAGGATGGCTTCCTCTCCGTGACCACTGAAACCGACGAGTCAGATCCCACCGGCAAATACAAGGCGCGGCTCTTCCTCATCGAAAACGAGGAGGAGAACCGCCGCACACGGCTCGGTGAGATGGTCTTCCGCGTGGAAGACTTCCAGCCGGACCGCATGAAGCTTGCGGTCGAGCTGACCGGAGATGAAAACGCGGGCTGGCTGCAACCCCACGGCATCCAGGCGGCAGTGTCATTGCAAACTTTGTTCGGCTTCGCCGCCGCGGATCGTGAGCTGAAGGCGCGCCTGGAGTTGGTGCCCGGTGATTTTGCTTTCCCGGCTTTCCCTGACTACACCTTCCACAACCGCCTGCCCATGACCACGTTGGTGGATGAGCACACACTGGAACCCGGCCAGAAGGTGGAGCTCGGCCAGCAGAAAACAGATGAGGCTGGCAAGGCGGTCTTTGATCTCGGCATGGAGCGCTTTGACCAAAGCTGCTTCCGCGCGACCTTGCTTGTCGAGGCCTTTGAGGCTGATGGCGGCCGCAGCGTGCGCGCTGGCAAAGATTTTCTGGTGGCGTCGCTGCCCTACGTCGTCGGTTACAAACCAGAGGCTCGGCTCGACTACCTCGGCAAGGACACCGTCGCCACGGTGAAGTTCATCGCGCTCGGCCCGGATGTGAAGCCGATGGCGCCACCCGACCTCACGGCACGCGTGCTGCAGATCCGCCATGTCTCTGTGCTGACAAAGCAGGAGAGCGGCAGCTATGCCTATGTCTCGACGCAGCGTGAGAGCATGATCAGCGAGGCGCGCTTTGCCCTCCCCGTCGAAGGCGCGACTTACACGCTGCCCACCGCTACTGCGGGCGAGTTTCGTCTGGAGCTGCGTGATGCAGAAAGCAATGTGGTCTGTGCCACCGCCTTCACCATCGTGGGCAAGGGCGATGCTGAGCGTAGTCTCGAGCGTGATGCCGAGCTGGGCATCAAGCTGGCCAAGGCGAACTGGAACAGCGGCGATCTTCTCGAAGCCAGCCTGAGCGCTACTTACACTGGCGCGGGCCTGCTCACCATCGAGCGGGATCGCGTGCTCGGCTGGCAGTGGTTCAAAGCCGGCACGCCTGCCAGTGTGCAGCACATCACTGTGCCGGCGGACATGGAAGGGTCCGCCTACGTGAGCGCATCGTTTGTTCGCGCCTTGGACTCGCCGGAGATTTTTACTTCGCCGCTGAGTTATGCCGTGAGTCACTTCGTGGCGAATCCGGACAAGCGCCGTTTTGATGTGACCGTGGATGCCCCGACTCTCGTCAAACCCGGCGAGGTTCTGAAGATTGGTTATCTGACTTCCAAGCCATCGCGCATCGCCATCTATGCGGTGGATGCAGGCATTCATCAGATCACGGACTATCAGCTGCCAGATCCGCTCTCGCATCTGAACCGTCAGCGCGCTCTCGAGGTGGAGACGGAGCAGCTCATGGACCTCATCCTGCCGGAGTTCCGCTTCATCTCGCAGAGCAAGGCCTTTGGCGGTGATGCGGACAAGCCGCTGAAGCTGAACCTGAACCCCTTCAAGCGTCGTCGCGAACCTCCGGTGGTCTACTGGAGCGGCCTGGTCGAAGCCGGACCTGAGCGCAAGGAGGTGACCTACACCGTGCCCGACTACTTCGCGGGCAAACTGAACATCATGGCCGTGGCTGTCTCCGCAGATGGTGTGGGGCGTTCCGAGACGAGCACGACGGTTCGTGGGCCGCTGGTGCTGACGCCGAACGTGCCCTTCTTCGCGGCACCGGGTGATGAGTTCACCGCCTCACTCACGGTGGCGAACAACCTCGAAGGTGCAGATGCGCAGCAGCCCATCAGCATCACGGCGAATGTCACACCGCATCTGGAGGTCATCGAGTCACCGCAGGGCGCGCTGAACCTCGCCACCGGCAAGGAAGGCACCGTGCGTTTCCGCGTGAAGGTGAAGGAAGAGCTTGGCGGCGCCGAGATCACCTTCAAGGCGGACGCTGCAGGCCAGACGGTGCTGCGTCGTGCCACGCTGAGCGTGCGACCTGCCGCGCCCTACATGACGAATGTGCAGAGCGGCTGGTTCCGCGAGCCGAAGATGGATGTCAAAGTCAGCCGTGAGATGTTCCCGCAGTATCGAAAGCTGGATGCGACCGCCTCTGCGCTGCCTCTGGGTCTTGCGCGTGGCCTGGAAGCCTATTTGCATGAGTATCCCTATGGATGCTCCGAGCAGATCACCAGCCGTGCGATTTCACGCTTGTTGTTAGCCAAGGATGCCGACTTTGGCTTTGATCCGAAGGAATCCGCGGAGCAGCTCGAGGATGCCTTCCAGCTTCTGCGCAGCCGCCAGCATTCCAATGGTGGATTTGGCTACTGGGATTCCGATGCCGATGCAGGCATGGATTACCTCTCCGTCTATGTCACACGCTTCCTCACCGAGGCGCGTGATGCCGGTCATGCCGTGCCTGCGGAGATGCTGGACGATGCCCGCGGCCGCATGCGCGAGATGGGTCGCGCTAAAATCAGCAGCCTCAACGAAGCCTCCATCCAGGCCGCTGCCATCTACCTGCTCACGCGTCATGGTGAGAACACCTCCAGCCTTGTGCTGAACCTGCGTGACTACCTGCGCACCCAGCATCAGGAAGCCTGGCGCTCCACGCTGACCGGCGCCTATCTCGCGGGCACCTATGCCTTGCTGAAGCAGCAGAACGAGGCTGAGACACTCATCAACGACTATTGGAAGGCCGCGAAGAAGGCCCGCTCCGCCACACGCTGGACTGGTGCCTACTATCTGGAGCCGCAGGTCGGCCAGGCAGAAGGTTTTGCGCTGCTGTGCAAGCACTTTCCAGATCGCGCGAAAACTCTCGGCTATGAGGACATCTCGGTGATCACAGAGCCGCTCGCACGCCAGCGCTTCAACACCATCAGCGCGGCCACCACCATCCTCGCGCTCAAGGCTTATGCTGATGCAGCCGGGCAGATGCAGGTGAAGCTTTCGCTCAGCGAGATCCCTCGCGCGGGCGGTGCGCCGCAGGTGCTGGTGCCGGAGATGACCGGCCTGCTGAAGGGCGCCTTCAATCCCGGCGCAGGTGCGCTCCGCTTCAATCTCACGCAGGGTGGCAATGCCGACCTCGGTGCCTTCTATCAGGTGACGGAGTCGGGCTTTGACAAGACTCCGTCCAGCGAGCGGATTGCCGATGGTTTGGAGGTCTCCCGCGAGATCGTGGATGCCGAAGGCAAGCCGCTGACGAAGCTGAAGGTCGGCGCGGGGACGCTGGTGCGTCTGCGGGTGCGCAATGTCTCGCCGGATGCCCTCACGAACATCGCGCTTCTCGATCTCATGCCCGGCAGCTTTGAGCTGGAGCCGAATGGTCTGCGTCCGGGCCGCGACACGGTCGCTGGCGCGGACTATGTGGACGTGCGTGAGGACCGGAACGTCTTCTTCTGCTCGCTCGACAAGGGCGAGACCAAAACTTTTGCTTACCGTATCAAGCCCATCGCCGCGGGCAGCTATGTGATCCCGCCGGTCTTTGCTGAAAGCATGTATGACCGCGGCATCAAAGGCAGCTCGGGCGGCGGCAAGGTGGAGGTGGAGTGATCCTCAGACCGCATTCAGCCATGTTTCGGAGACTCTGGCAGCGAAGGATCCTGCGCCACCTCGGCGCAGCGCTCGTTACCGCACTATTGGTTTACGCCTTGCTGCCGGATCCCGGACTTTATCCACCTGATTTCCGCTTCTCACGCACGCTGGAGGACCGAAATGGCAAGCTGCTGCATCTCACGCTGACAACAGACGGAAAGTATCGGCGCCACACACCCCTGGCAGAGATCAGCCCGGATCTGATCGAAGCCACGCTGGAGCTGGAGGACCGGCATTTTTACCGGCATCCAGGTTTCAATCCCATGTCGCTGCTGCGCGCCACCTGGGGTGCAGTTTCAGGCAGCGCACGGGGTGGCGGTTCCACCATCACCATGCAGCTCGCACGGCTGCGGCATGATATGCACACGCGCACCGCCTGGGGGAAGCTCTGGCAGATCTTCCGCGCCGTGCAGATGGAGCGCCACTACACGAAGGCAGAGATCCTCGAGGCCTATCTGAATCAAGCGCCCTATGGCGGCAATGTGGAAGGCATCGGCGCGGCCAGCCTGCTCTGGTGCGGCAAGGGCGCGCATGACCTCACGCTGCGTGAGGCAGTTGCTTTTGCCGTGCTGCCGCAGAGTCCGACGCGGCGTCGACCTCGCGAAGGCGACAACAAGAGCCTCGCGAATGCGCAGCATCGGTTGTGGGAAAGGCTGCGTCAGATTCGAGGTCTGCCAGCGGATCCTCTGGATGAGACCTTCACGTTGCGAGAGCTCCTGCCGGTGCCACGCGAAACTCCGCATTTAGCACGTCGATTGTTCAGCGAGTCGGCGAGTCCAGATTTGCAGATGTCTGGCATTCCCGTGCACAGCACCATCGAGGTGGAGAAGCAGCGTCGTGTCGAGTCGGCACTGTCCGATTACATCGGGCGGAAACGTGATGTGGGCATCACCAATGCCTGTGCGCTGCTCGTGCATGCGCCCACGCGCGAGGTGCTGGCCTACGTCGGCTCCAGCGGCTTCCTGGATTCCACGATCCAAGGTCAGGTGGATGGGGTGCTCGCTCGTCGCTCACCAGGATCGGCCTTGAAGCCCTTCATCTATGCGCTGGCGATGCAGCAGGGTTTGATTCATCCGTATACTTTGTTACGCGATGGACAGACCTCCTTCGGTGGCTATAACCCCGAGAACTTTGACCGTCAGTTCTCCGGCCCCATCGCGGCGCGTGATGCGCTGTATCACAGCCGGAACATTCCGGCGGTGTCACTCGCGCAGCGGCTCGCTCACCCGGGTCTCTATGGCTTCCTCAAGTCCGCTGGAGTCGCGCTGCCGCGGCCTGCGGAGCATTACGGGCTCTCCTTGCCTCTCGGCGGCGCGGAGGTCTCGATGGAGGAACTCGCGGCCATGTACTGCCTGCTGGCGGATGATGGCTGCGCGCGGCCGGTGAAGTTCACCCCAGGCACTGCGGCAGCTTCCACGGCGAAGCCCTTGCTGACTCCAGAAGTGCGTCACCTCACGCGTGAGATGATGCGCACGCGTGAGGGTGAGCCAGCGCTGGATGATCCAGGGGTGTTGTGGAAAACCGGCACCTCGCATGGTTTCCGTGATGCCTGGGCGGCTGGTATTCGCGGTGACTACGTGCTCGTGGTGTGGATCGGCAACTTCAATGGTCGTGCGAACCCAGCCTTCATCGCTCGCGAATGTGCTGCGCCGTTGCTGTTTGAGACCTTCCGCCATCTGCGCCTGCCCCGGAAGCGTGAGACGACACCTCCTGGCCTAACAGAGATTGATTTGTGTGCTGTGTCCGGTCAGCTGCCCAGCCCTATGTGCCAGCATCGTGTGCGCGGTGGTTTTATTCCAGGTGTGTCACCGATCACTCCTTGTGAGATTCATCGGGAGGTCATCATCGACTCCGCCAGCGGTTTGCGCGTGGCGCGTGACGATGGCCGCCCGGGCTTGCAGCGCAGTGTGCAGGAGTTCTGGCCGCCGGAGATGCTGGAGCTGTTTCGCAAGGCCGGCGTGCCGCGCAAGACGCCGCCGCCGCTCGAGGCGAGTGCAGAGTCTCTCAGCACGGCGGAAACAGCTCAGGGACCGAAAATCACGTCACCGCAGAGCGCGTTGGTCTACACCTTGCAAGCTTCTGCGTCAGATCGTCAGACCATCCCGCTGCGCGCGGATGCGGCTCCGGGAGTCAGCCGAGTGTTCTGGTTTGCGGACAGCCGCTTTCTCGGTGCCAGCACACCCACACAGCCGGTGATGTGGCGCGCGGCAGCCGGCCGGTGGCGCGTGCATGTGCTGGATGACCAGGGCCGGAGCGCCGCAGTGCAGGTGCGGGTCGAGATGCTGCCGTGATCAGCATTCTTTGGACTCACCGTGCGGATCGAAGACCACCCTTTGGCATTCCGGCCGGGTGCGCACGCTGCGGCAGCTCCACTGCCAGCGGCGGATCTCGGTCACAAAAGATTCCGGCGGCCCTTGCAGGATGCGGAATTTTCCACGCAGTTCGCCGCCATCTTCCACATTCACGGATCGCGCCGCCACGGTGCCGGTGAGCGTGCCTCCTGGCAGCAGCGTGACTGGGCCTTCACAGATGAAATCACCGGTCACATCACCCGCGATCTGGATCTCCTGCGCGCGCACCGCATGCAGAAATGTGATCTCCGTGCCGGTAGGCACGACGACACGTCTGGCATGCACATGATCTGCGACCAGACCTGACTCACAGATCTCACGCAGCTCAGGGAGCTCCGTGCGAGTGACGGACTCGACCTTGCTCAGCTTTTGCAGGCAGACCGGGCAGGTCGGTGTGGTGTAGTCACCCGAGGTGGCGATGTTGAAGAAGAAGTCACTGCGTTCCGAAGGCAGCGTGAGCAGCACCTGATGCAGGGTGGCCGCATCCACGGCCTCGATGCGATACTCCTGCGCGGCCATCAGCGCTGCGGGGGTGAAGCCACCGGGTGCGATCAGCACGCCGCGCGCATTTTGTGCGGTGCGCACTTCCTGGGCGAAATGGATCACGGCTTCAGGCATGGCCCCCCATTCATTCCAGGCGGAGATTTTCACGAGCGCACGCTGCGGATGCGCTGTCATCGGCTGCTCCATCATGGCAAACATCACCGAGCCGTCCTCCAGCACGATGGAGCGCGCGAGCTCGCAGCCGCCATGAGCGGCGATGGCGCGCACCAGCTCCGCCACGCGCATCCAGTCCAGGCTGGCGATCAGCTCCGGGGTCCAATGCTCCTCCTCCGCGCCAGACGTGATCAGCCCTCCCTGCTGGGAAAAGCCAGCCTCAGCGAGTTTGGAGAAGGGATCGAGCATCGGGATTGAGTGCGAGAAGGTAACCCGCATTCGTTGTCATAGAAAAGACTCTTATCGTCAATGATGGCGGGCAGGTTTCAGGACAACGAACCTTGCCAGCCCGGAAACAAAGCCCTATGGCGGGCAGCACATCTCACGAATGACCCCAGTCACCATTTACACCGACGGCGCATGCTCGGGCAATCCAGGCCCCGGCGGTTACGGTGTGCTCATGCAGAGCGGCAAGCATCAAAAGGAGCTCGCGCAGGGCTACCGCCGCACCACCAACAACCGCATGGAGCTCATGGCCGTCATCGCCGGACTGAGCATTCTGACCCGTCCCTGCACGGTGACTTTGTATTCGGATTCACGCTATGTGGTGGACTCCATTGAGAAAGGCTGGGCGAAGAGCTGGAAGTCACGCGGCTGGATGAAAGCGGACAAGCAACCCGCCTCCAATGCAGATCTCTGGGCGCGTGCACTGGACCTGCTGGCGAAGCACAAGGTGAAGCTGGTGTGGGTCAAAGGGCATGCTTCGAATGCTGGCAACAATCGTTGCGATGAGATTGCCGTGGCGGCCACACGGTCTGGAAATCTGCTCATCGATGCTGGATTTGAGTCGGCGAAAAAACCGGAAGCGGCAGGCCTTCTCTAAACGAGCGGCCTATTTCATGCTTTGCATTTGTCGAAGGCTCTCCTAGCCTGATCTCTGTATGCGTACCTCGAACCCTACTCTCAATGACGAAGTCTTCCGCAAGGAGCCCGCGCTGGCGAACGAGCCGGTGATGACGCTGCAAGGCACGGTGAACAAGACCTTCATCCTCACCACGTTGCTGGCGGTCGCGGGCAGCTTTGGCTGGAGAGTCGCGGAGAGTGGCTCTCCCCTGGCCTCACCTGTGATGATCGGGGGCGGCATCCTTGCCTTGATTCTGGTGATTGTTTCCTGCTTCAAACCCCAGTGGGCACCTGCCATCGCCCCCAGCTACGCGATTCTCAAAGGTGCTGCCGTCGGTGTCATCTCCTTCGCCTACAATGCGCGTTTCAACGGCATCGTGCTCCAGGCAGCCCTGCTCACGTTCGGCATCCTTTTCGCGTTGTTGCTGGCCTACCAGTCACGCTTGATCCGCCCTTCGGAGAATTTCAAACTCGGCATCGTGGCGGCCACGGGAGGGATCTTCCTGTTTTATCTGGTGACCCTGGTGCTCGGCTTCTTCGGCGTGAGTGTGCCCTTGGTGGCTGGCAACAGCATGTGGGCCATCGGCTTCAGTGTGTTCGTCGTCATCATCGCGGCGCTGAATCTGGTGCTCGACTTTGATTTCATCGAAAACGGTGTCGAGATGCGCGCCGCGAAGTACATGGAATGGCAGGCCGCGCTGGGACTGCTGGTCACCCTCGTCTGGCTCTACATCGAGATCCTGCGCCTGCTGGCGAAGCTGCGCAGCCGGGATTGAGTTGCGCGAAGCTCGAAGGCTATTTGCTGCCTTTGCGCAAAGCGCGCTCGATGTCGGAGATGAGCTTGGCGACGCTGTCGCTCGGCTTCAGCTCGTGGGAGCGCTTCAGGAGAGGCAGGGCATCGGCGAGCTTGTTGGCTGCGAGATGGATCTGGGCGAGACGCATATTGGCCGGGGCTTCCTGGTCTTTGATCTTGGTGGCGCGTTCGTAGTAGCTGACGGCCTTCGGCGTGTCGCCCTTGTCCTGGTAGTGCTGGCCGAGGAGCATGAGGGCCGCGCCATCGAGCGGATTGAGCTCCACCACACGCTCCAGCATCGGCACGGAGGCATCGGCCTTGCCGGCGCTGACGGCGAGACGGGCTTCGAGTTTCAGCAGGCGCGCTTCATCTTCCTTGGCCATCTTGCCGGCGCTGATGGTGCGCGCGGTCTTGATCAATTCGGCAGATTCCGTTAGGCCGCCCTGCATGGAGAGGTTCTCGGCCTGCGTGATGACCTTGGAGGGTTCGAACTCACCTGCTTCGAGTGCGCGCTTGTAAGCGCTGAGTGCGAGGCCGGTGTCCTTGTTGATGAGATAGATGTCTCCAAGGCGTTGAAGGTCCGGTGCTTTCGCGAGACCGAGGCGGGCCAGGAACTCGATGTTCTCGGTGGCCTTGGTATTCTCCTTGAGGGCTAGGTAGGCCTCGCTTTGCAGGCTGATGAACTCGGTGCGGTCAGGGTTGTGGCGAATGATCTCCTCGCACACGGCCACGGCTTCCGCGGCCTTTTGCTGCTTCAGCACGCAGCGCACCAGGCCGAGTTTCCAGTCGAGCAGATCAGGCTGGAACATCAGCGCCATGCGGTAGGCGCTCTCCGCGCTCGCGGGGCGGTCCAGCGAGAGCAAGGCATAACCATAAAGACCGTAGGAAGGTCCATCCTGCGCACCGAGGCCGATGGCGCGGCTGAGGCTGGTGACCGCGCCGAGCCACTTTTGCTGGCGCACCTGGGCCATGCCGAGGCCACGCCAGGCACGGCGGAAGGACGGAAACTTGTCCACCGCGCGCTGGAACATCATGATAGCCGCATCCGCCTGGCCAGCTTCGAGGTACAGATTCGCCAGCGTGAGGTCGAAGATGGCGTTGGTGTCTGTCTTGATGAACTTCACCAGCGCGGCAGCAGCGTCCTGCGGCTTCTTCATCATCGGCAGCAGCTGGTTCAGGATCTCACGATCACTGTCCGAAAGAGGCGGCTCCACATCTGGAAACACGCTGTAGGTGCCGAGGAAAAACTTGGCGAAGCTCGGGTCCTTCCAAAGCTCAAGCGCATAGGCTCCGGGCGTGGGCTTTTCCTCAGGAGCAGGCGCAGAGGTGGTGGCGGCGGGCGCTGTAGCAGCAGGCTGCGCTGTGCCGACAGCGGAAGCCGAGGAAGCAGCGAGGAGAACAAAAAGCGGGAGAAGCGTTTTCAATCGAAGCGGAAGGGGAGTTTGAGTTTGAAGCTCACGGGCTTGCCGCTGCGGGTGCCGGGCTGAAAGCGCCATTCGCGCGCGGCTTCGATGCAGGGCTGGTTGGCAGCAGGATCAGGAGAGTTCAGCACTTCAGCACGGCTCACCGAACCATCTTTGCCGACAACGATGAGCACCTCGACCTTGCCCTTGAGGCGCTTGCGCACATCCGCGCTGAACTTGGGAGACACGCGGTTGGTGGGAGTGGGCTTGGTGTCGAGCATGCCGCTGGACATGGAGTCGTCCGCGCCACCACCACCGGTGCCGGATCCTGTGCCACCGATGACACCGCCGCTGCCGAAGCCCACGCCGCCGGCACCGAAGCCACCATCACCACCAGCGCCGCTGAGCGCGGAGCCGAGATCACTCAGGCTCATGTTGGAAAGGGCAGGGGCGCTCGGCGCGGAGTCCACGGCCTGCTGCAGCTCCTTGATGTCCGTGAGCATGTCCTGCTTCACATCTTCCAAAGGCTCCTCGACCTTCTCCTTGGGCTCCTCGTCCTTCTTCTTGTCGTCTTTGCTGACATCGACTTCCTGAAGCACGTCCTTCTTCTCCGCGACCTTCTCACCTTTCGGGATGAGAAAGCCACCAAAGAGGAAGACCACGCCGTGCAGGAACACGGCTGCCATGACTCCGAGGACTGCTTTCTTCATGGGACGAGAATGCGGTTAAGGGTAGGAGCAAAAAATCACTTCCGCTCAGTCGACAGCGCCACCTTGGTGATGCCGGTCTTCTTCACTTCATCGATCACGGCCACGACATTGGAGTACTCGGCCTTGCCGTCCGCATTGATGACGACCTGGGGCTCCTTGTTCGCGGCTTTGAAGTTCTGCAGGCGGATGGGTAGCTGCGCGAAGTTGATCTTCTCCTTGTTGAAGAAGATCTCCCCCTGCTGAGCCACGCTGAGGGTCAAGGGTGCATCCGTCTTCTCTTTCGGCGCCGATGACGAGGCCGCGGGAACATTGACCGTGATCCCTTCGTTCTTGGTCATGGAGAGGGATACCATGACGAAGGTGGCGAGCAGGAAGAACACCACGTCAATCAGCGGCACAACCTCGATCTTGGCGTGCTTTTTCGGACGTTTGCGAAACTTCATAGATCGTTCGTTGGTTAGGCGGTGACGGGTTTCAGATTGCCAGCCTGCTGGGCGGCGGGAGCCTTGCTGCCGTCTTCAGCGGCGAGCTCGGCGCGGTGGCGGTGACGCAGCTCTTCCTCGTGCTTCTTGTTCTTCTCGATGATCAGCTCAAGCTTCGAGGCGGCGACCTCAAGCTCATGCTCGGCATCCTCCACCATGTTGTTGAGATAGTTGAAAGGCACGAGACCGGCCATGGCGATCACCAGGCCGAAGGCCGTGGCGATCAGAGCTTCGGCAATACCGCCCGTGATGGCGGTCGGAGCGCCCATGTCACCACCGATGGCGGCGAAGGAGCCCATCATCCCGGTCACCGTGCCAAGCAGGCCGAGAAGCGGAGCGATGGTCATGCCGGTATCGAGGACGAAGAAGCCGCGTTTGAAGCGCTTGATCTCCATGGAGGCAGACATGCCGAGCGCATCGGAGATGTTGGTCTCCACGTGAGCGAGCGCATGGGCAAGGGCACGTGCGACGTAGTCGAGGGACTTCTTGCCGCTGGCGATGGCCTGGTCGAAATTTCCTTCTTCCACGGCATCGAGGATCGCGAGCACGTCCTTCGGCTTGCGGCGCTTCTTCTCACGCAGGATGAAGAAGATACGCTCCAGGGCAGTGCCGAAGACGAGGATGCTCACGAGCAAGAGCGGGTGCATGATAGGACCGCCGTGCTTGTAGGTGTCTAACAAGCTATGCTTGGTCACGAAGTCTTTGATGGCGGCGCCGAGGCTGCCATCGAGAGGCAGGAGGCCTTTGCCGGTGTTGGCCAGCACGCTGATGGCTGCATTGATCTCAGGGGTGATGCTGCGCACGATGGGCATGGCGCTGCCGACCTGTGGCATGGCAATGCCGGCGGACTTTCCATCAGCCGTGGAGAAGAGCGCCATGGGACCGATGAGGGCGAACTTGCCATCGAGCACGAAGCCCTGGGAATCCACGGCCTTCCCAGCGAAGATGGTGCCGCCGATGATTTCACCGAGACGGGTGATGGAGGACTTCAGCAGGCTCACCTGCGTGAGGAAGCGCTCCTTCAGAGGTGTCTTGTCGTTTTCAGCGGCCATCTTGGCCTTGTCCAGATCACCACGGTAGAGCTGCATCTCGCTGACGTGCACCTTGGACTCGAAGCCCTTCGTGTATTCGTCGAGGATGTTCGTGAGATAGGAGTTCTCCTCGGTGGCCAGCTTGACCTGGTTTTTGAGGTTGGAGTAGTTCAGCTCGGCAGCGTCCAGCTCGCGGGTAAGTGGGGCGTATTGATCCTGAAGCTGGCGCAGTTTGTCCTCGAGTTGGGAGAGCTCGCGGTTCAGCGGCTCCTTTTCCTTGCCGATCTCAACCTGGACCTTGGAGAGTTCCTCCTTGCTGCGATCGAAGTCGGCCTGGGCCGAGTCCTTGGCCTTGGAGAAACCCAGGCTCTGGGCTCCGGCGCTGGCGGTGAGAAGGGTGAGCAGAATGAGCGGACGCATGACGGCAATAATGGTTAGGGGTTGGCTTCTCACTGGATTTGGGCGGGCAGTTCGACCAGCTTCGGCGCGACGGCTTTCTTCATGACTTCCACGAGCTCGCGCATCTTCGGGGCGATGGCGGGGTCGGTGTTCCAGACCCAGCCGGTTTCCGAAGGCAGGCCGAGACCACCGACGTCACCGTTGGAGTTCACAAAGTATCCCTGGCCCAGGCCGACGTAGACCACTTTCACCTCGGCCTTCTTGCCATTGCCGAGATCATGGATTTCAGGCAGGGAGTTGAGCTCGTTGTTGGCCTTGTTCAGCTCGTTGAGAATGCCGAGCACGTTCTGGAAGCGCTCTGCGGCGGTGATGTTCTTCGTGTCCGCACCTTCTTTGGGAATACGATCATGCAGCACCTTCACCTTTTCCTGCACGACTCCGGGCACGCGGGTGAAGAGGTTCTTCACCCCTTTTTCCAGCTCAGGCGCGGAGGCGATGAGAGCATCTGAAGCTTCCTTGATCTGGGCTTTCTCAGTCTCGGCCTCGGTGGTGCGCTTCTTGGCGTCATCAAGCTTCGTCTTTGCTTCAGCGATCTTCTTCTCGGTTTCTTCGATGGAAGCTTTGAGAAGCTGGATGCGGCCTTCGAGCATGGCCTTGCCGGTTTCCCACTCGGTGCGCTCGCTGGAGATCAGGCGCTGCGTGGCTGCCCACTGCTGAAGCAGGCTGCGCGTCTCATCCATGGCCGTGGAGGCAGCGGCGGCAGGGGACTGGCCTTGAGGCGCAGGCGCTGGAGCCGGTGTCTGAGTTTCCTGGGCGGTGGCGAAGCCGAAGGCTGCCAAGGCAAGGGAGATGGAGAGATGAAGAGACAGTTTCACCAGAAGGGAATGAGGGAAGTCGTTGCACCCATAGCTGCCCTGAGCGGGGCCTTGCCGCATCTCCTGTTGGGTGACGAAACCGTTGCAGAGGCTGGCTCAGGAAATGCCGGTTATTGACAAAGTCGTCACCAGCTGAGGCCCAAACTGACGGAGTAGTTGATGCCAGGAGAACGGGTGGAGTGGATCGGACGCTGCGGATTGTTGTAATAGCGCACCATGGTTTCGTTCAGCAGGTTCTGAGCACGGAAGGTGAGCTTGGCATTTTTGCCGATGCGCTTGCTGATGCTCATGTCGAGCGTGGTGAAGGGCTCCTGCAGGATGTCCGGATCCTGGTAGTTGAAGGCGACCGCGAAGAGCTGCGGACCGACGACGTTCAGGAAAGTACCGAAGCTCCAGCCCGTGTCTGGATTGTCATAGGTGAGGTTGGCATTGAAGATGTAGTCCGGCTGGCCCTGCAGACGGCGGGTGGGGCCGTAGATGCTTTCGCGGCCGACTTCCGGGCGTGTGGCGGAGGACTGGATGTAGGAGTAGTTGGCACCGACAGAGAAGTGGCCCAGCTCTTCGGTGATGAAGTTCAGGCTGCGCTGGAACTCGAGCTCCATGCCATAGACGCGGCCGCTCTCCACGTTGATGAAGCGCTGGATGTCGCCGTCCTGGCTGAACTCGATGGGGTTCTCGATGTGCTTGGCGAAGAAGCTGGCGCCGATCATCGCGCCCGGCTCCGGGAACCATTCCCAGCGTGTGTCGTAGTTGATGATGTCAGACATCTGCAGGTCGGCATTGCCGACGAAGATGTCACCGCTCTCCACGTTCACGAAGGCCACGGGGGAGATTTCCTTGAACGAAGGCCTGGCGACCGTGCGGGAGATGGCGCCGCGAAGGCGCTGGCTTTCCGCATAATCCCAGGAGGCCGACAGGGAAGGGAGGATGGAGATTTCGGAGATATTGGCGCGGCGGCGAGCTTCGAGACGCGGGTCATTCTGCGCGGCCACATCACCACCGAAGGCATCATTGATGAGCTGTTGATAGACGATGTCGTTACGCTGCTCCGCGCTGAGCAGGGCAAAGCGAATAGGCTCATCGAGATAGGTGTAGACTGGGGATGCCAGGGTCTTCAGATCCGTCGTCTCTGCACGGGCACCGAAGGTCACATTCAGGCCGCCGCCGAGGTCGGCGTCAAACATCACATAGCCCGCGGAGATCATCTGCGAGGCGTTGTAGGTCTCAGGATCATTCGTGCGGAAAAGGAAGGTGCCGAAGGTGGAGGTGGAGACCTGCGTGATGGGCACGTTGCCATAGAGGAAGACATCACCCCAGGTCTGCTCGTTGTTGGCGCGAGGCTTGCCACCGAAGCCCGGGAAACCGGGGAAGGCACCGACAGCAGCCGCGGGGAAGCCCGGATTGTCAAAGCCGGTGCTGTAGGCGAAGCTGTCCGCGCGATACGAGCGGTCGCTGTAATCCAGCAGACCACCGAACTTCATTTTGACATTCGGGGCACTATCACCGCCATCACCCAGGATGCGTGTCTCGATGTCCATGCGCGCGGTGTAGTTTTCATCCTGCAGCTCACGCCAGAAGCGCTGGAAGGGCGGCACAGCGGAGAGCGGAGGCTGGAAGTAGTTGCCCGTGCCTTCATCCACACGCGCGTTCACAAAGCGTGAATCCGGCTCGAGCTGGCTGGACTGGTTGTAGGACAGCGCCCAGTTGAACTTGAAGTCATGTTCGCGGTCCATCAGATGCTCACCTTCGAGCTGGAAGACGCGGAGCTGGCGTTCGGTGTAGAGAATGGACTCACGATAGTCGAGCACGCCTGCGTTTTGGTCAGGGTCCACACCAAACTGAAGCGAGGCGCGGTCTTCAGCGACGCGGTTGAAGAAGTAAGTCGCCGTGATCTGGCTGTCTGTGTCCAGCTCAATGCCGAGGGAGACGAGCATGCCGGCGCGCATGGTTTCCTGACCATTGTGCACCACGGCGTTGCGGCGCACCTGGTTGACGAGACCGAGGTCACCCGCTGCTTCACTGAAGAAGTAACGGCCGATCCTGTCGTCGTCATTGCCTGTGTATTTTTTCGAGTAATCCACCGCGATGGTGAGGCCTGCGGGAGCGCCCATGAACTCACCGCGGATGCCCATGCTGGCTTCGAGTGTGAAGTCGACTGGAGCGGATTTTTCCTGGGTGCCCATTTCCTTGCTGAGCGTGTCATTGACGCGCTGACGGAAGGCGCGGTCGGCGGGTGTGTCTGTATAACCGTCCTGGCCCGGACCTGGGAGATCGGCAGCTTTCAGGAAGCCTGGGATGGCGCGCTCACCCACGGTGCCTAACAATCCGGTGCCGCCGCCTTTGTAAGAGAGGAAGCTGTCGTCACCGGTGACGTTGGTGTTGAAGCCGGTGCCGGTCTTGAAGTTGTAGAAGTCCTTGTCGGGCACGGACTTGGTCTTGATATCGATGCCCGCGCCCGTGGCCTCACCGGGCATGTCAGGGAGGAAGGTCTTGTTCGTGCGCACGTCCTGGATGACGGCGCTTGGGAAAAGGTCCAGCGCCACGGCACGACGGTCAGGATCCGAGCTGGGAACGCGAAGCCCGTTCAGCGTGACACTGTTGTAACGGTCACTCAAACCACGCACGACGACGAACTTGCCGTCCGCCACGTTCACACCGGTGCTTTTGGCGAGCAGCTTCGCGGCATCGGAAGCGCCTGTCTGTGCGATGAACTGCGCACCCAGCACATCGGTGAAGCTTTTGAGATCCTTGCGGATGTCCACGCTCATGGTGCTGGAGGATGTGTCCACGATCTCCTCCTGATTGACGACGAACTCGTCGAGCTCCACGACCTCGGCCGTCATCTCCAGATCCACTTCCTTCACACTGCCGGAGGTGACCACGAGATCACCACGACGCTCACGAATGAAGCCTTCCTTGCTGACGAGCACCGCATACGAGCCCGAAGGAATGTTATTGATGAAGAAGGAGCCGTCCTCACCTGTGGAGGCGCTCATGTTGCTGCCTTCGAGCACCACGGTGGCACCGGCCACAGGCACGGAGAAGTCCGCATCCAGCACGGTTCCACGCAGACCCCCATTGGCTGACTGCGCCCAGATGTGAGGCGTCGTCAGCAGGAGGACGAGGGCCGTCAAAAGGGAGTTTAGAACCAGGGTCCGGACAGGCCGGAAGGGCAGAAAGTGGGAAACCATTCGAGAGGCCGTTTCAGTCCGCCATGCGGCTGTGGAAACGGGTTTCAGACATGGCAAACGGCCTTTAAAAACAAAGGTGATTCGGGTGACAAATCAGTCACACACGAAGCATTCATCATCGTGCTGTGTGGCAGAAGCGTCACAAGCCTATGATCTTTCCTTCGCCTGACGAAGCTGCTGACGAATCGTCTCTGGCACAGGCAGCTTTTGAGCGGCGAAGTAGAGGCAGATGCGGACACCGGCTGCACCACGTGCCCGTTGATGGGTGTTAGCCATTCCGACCACCGCTGCCTTCTTCAGCCAGTCTGCCGCCTTGTCTGGCTGGCCGAGCTTGTCCCACAACTGCGCGATCTCGATCATGCCTTCCGCAGCGGTGACCACCAGGACTTTAGGCGCGGCCTCCTCCGCCAGCTTGAGTTCTGCCTCAGCCTCGGCGCGCTGGCCAAAGGAGAGCAAGGTGGCGGCGAGATGAACGTGGGCGGCAGGCTTCCAATCCGCCCCAGCAGGGAGACTGGCGGCATAGTCTTTGAAGAGCTTCAGAGCCCGATCACGATCTTCGGTGAGTCCATGAAGCTGGGCCAGCGTGGCCGCTTCCAGCAGACGTTCCATGGCCTCATGAAACTTCGGGTGGTCGGCCATCTGCATGGCCTCGGCGATGAAGGCGCGGCCTGCCTCACGATGGCCGGCGCGCAGCTGGGCGCCCGCAGCACTGAGCAGATATTTTGCGGCTGCATGAGCGGGGATCGCAGCCTTCAAGACCAGTTCCTTGGCGGCGTCGAACTCAGGGAGCGGTCCGGCTGCATCGGCATCGAGAAAGGCTGCGGCCACGATCCAGGCTTCTTCACTGCTCATCTCGGCACGAAGCGCGGCTGCCTCGTCCTTCTTTCCTGCGAGCAAGCAGGCGATGGCGCAGTCCCGGAGGGCGATGTCTTTTTTCCGAGCGCGGGCGAGGCCTAACTGAATGCGTGTCTTGGCCACGAGATCCATGGCTTGTTCCGGACGGTGCTTCTGCGCGGAAAGCAGGGCCAGTTCTGCCAGCCCCAGAGGCACGCCACTGCCGACCATGCGTGTGGTCAGATACTCGGCCTCATCCCACAAGCCACGCTCGGCATAGCCCTTCATCACCAGGCGCAAGCCGTGTGAGTATTCGCTGACATCTCCGGCGAGCTCGGCGCATTCGATCTCGGCCTGGAAGAGGGAGTCTTCTGGTGTCAGCGCACGCTGGCGACGGTGTTTCTGGGAGTCCTGGATGAGCTTTTCAATGAAGGCATCTGGCTGGGAGGCAGCGTCTTGGGCTGCGAGCAGAGGCTGGGCCAGAAGCAAGCACACTGAGGAGCAGAGAATGGAACGAGGGGACATGCTCTGAATAGCTGCCGTCACATTTGTCACGTCCCAATGGCTTTCCCGTGACAAGTCTGTCACGGGTTGGGGTGTGGGCTGTGGAAGTCCTGAAGCGTTGTGGAATGCGGAGTGAAGCGTGAAAGGCGAGACATCGCTGTGCGCGCAGAGGATATCTTCGAAAGGGGAGGAGTCGCGTGCGTTCGATAGCGGTGTCGACGATGCACGGTGGCCCGTGCATCTCTGCCACCGCAGTCCGGGACGCTCCGCGATGCTCCAAGGTCCTGCGGCCATATCCATCAACGAAAAGGGGCGGCCTTTGCAGGCCGCCCCTCGTGGGAGTCGAATGAGACTTTGTGAACTAATTCGATTACTGCGGGATCACGCGGTAGTGCACGGGGGAACCGGTGTAGTTGTAGCCGCTGTCAGTGACGGTGATGGCCAGGTTGCCAGCATCACTGTCAGCGAGGCGCTTCACCGGAGCATCCGCGGTGGCCACACCATCCTGCACGAAGCCGACGGGCACCCAATGGGCGCCACCGTCCACGGAACGCTCGACCACGTACACCACAGCGTCACCAGCCACGCCGCCTGCAGCGGTGGCTGCGAAGCTGACGGTAGGGTTGTTGCCGTTGATGGCGAGGGTGAGCTTCGGACGGGCGATGTTCGTGGTCGGCATCAGGCCGACTTCGTGGGTCCAGGTCCAGCCGAAGAGGTAGTTGTTGTCACGCATGGCACCGGTCCACTGGGTAGGAGTGAAGAAGTCCGGGGAGGTGACGCTGCTCGGGATGGTGGCGAAGGTGAGGTCGCGTGCATCATTGGTCGCAGCGGTGTTCACCGTGGCGCGTGGGTCCAGGCCACCAAAGGTGGTGTGACCCTTTGCACGGACGTTGCTGGCAGCGGCCAGCGTGGCCAGGTTTTCAGCACCGTTCACCGTGGCACCTGCGGTGGTCACGTTGAAGTAGAGGCTGTCACGCAGGTCAGAGATGGTGGGGTTGGAGGCAGCGCCTGCATCACCGGGGGACCAGAGTGTGTCGTGAACGTCTTCAATGACGCCACGCAGGAACTGGGCGGCATCACCCACCTTGCAGTTGAACGCATCGTCAGAAGCGACGACGCCGGCACCGACGGCGCCTTTGTTTCCAAGCAGGGTGAAGTTGTAGGCGTTGGACAGCGTGTTAGGCGTGACACCGGCCATGTTGGGCTCGGAACCATCCCACTCGACGAGCTTGTCAGACACCGTGGCGGTCACACCGGAGGTCAGACGACCGATGGCGGTGGTGGTCAGGTAGCCTGGACGGCCGACCGTGTCATAGTTCTCGTTGTCGTTGATGGCGAAGATGTGCTGAAGGTTGCCAGAGTAACCCTGGTCACCGTCGATGGCGTCATCACCGCAGAACATGCCGAAGAGGTACTTGCAGTCCACAAAGCCGCCGAACCATTCGAAGTTGTCATCCACGTTCTGCGCCACTTCCATCCACTCAAAGGTGGTGCCACGGCCGACGCCGCAGAGGGTGACACCGTTGATCTCATTGTTCGCGGAGACGTTGAAGCCGCCGTAACGCACGGACCAGAAGCGGTAGATGCCGCTGTCATCGTTTTCACTCACACCACCGTAAGCGCCAGGGATGAAGCTGGTGCTTGCAGGAAGAGTGCCGACACCATTCCCCGTGCCCGTAGGACCATCCGGATCATAGGCGGTAGCCAGCGTCACGCTGGTGATGGAGTAACCTTCCGGCACGGCGATTCCGGTGCCATTGCCCTGGGCGGCGTTCACGCCAGTGCCGCTGCCGCTGCCCGTGGGCTCGCTCAGCGTGTCACCGCTGAAGACGCCGTTGCTGTAGCGCAGATCACCAGCGCCATCACCATCATAGCCGATCGGGGTGCGACCGCAGATGACGAGACCACCGGTGAGCTTCGTGTGGAAGAAGGCATTGTTCGCCGTCGGACCGTTGGGGTCGAAGTTCAGCGGAGTGACCGTGTTTGAAAGCACGGCCACGGGGCGTGTCTTCGGGCCGCCAGGGACGAGGGTATCGTCAATGGAGGTCATGACGATGGGGAGATCAGGCGTGGCGTTGCCGATGATCTTGGCGCCGCGTGAGCAGGTCAGCGTGCCAGGATTGTTCGTGCCACCGGTCAGGGAGTCAGCGGCACCACGGATGAGGGTGCCGGGCTCGATGGTCAGCTTGGCCGGAGGCAGCACGAAAATGATCTTGGTCAGAACATAGACGTTGTCAGCGGACCAGCGGGTGTCTTCCGTGATGTTGGTCGTGATCTCGACAATGTCGGCACGAGCCGCGGAGGTGCCGAGAAAAGCGGCGCCCGCCAGCAGGAGGAGCTTGGAAAAGATGGGTTTCATAAATAGTTCGTTCTTAAAATGTGTCTGTGATGGAAGAGCGGGCTGCGATCACGGGAGAACGGGTTCCTCCTCAGGTGCTTCAAAGAACACGGCGCCGGACTGCTGAGTGGCGGGTGTGCCTGCCTGGTCGAGCAGGAAGTAACCAAGGCCCTGCTGCACGCCGTCGATCGGGACGATCAGGCCGTTGAAGGTGGTCTTCTTTTTCGCCACGGCTTCGAAGCTGCCGGTGAAGAGGCCGCTCGCCGGAGTGACGGTGAGGGCGGTCTTGGCAGCGACAGGAGCGAGGCTGAGCTTGTTGTTCGCCTGCAGGGTGACCGTGGTGTTCGGATTCTGCGGAGCGGTGCCGATGTTCGCGTCTTCGAAGTCCAGATTGACCACGGTGTTTTCAGCCAGGCCGAGCACGATCTTCGAGGTCGGGGCGGTGAAGGCACCACCGGCGATCAGCAGATCGAAGTCGAAGCCACTGCGATACAGTTTGTTAGCGGCAGCGGCGTTCGCCGGGCAGCTCCAGGAGGCGTCGCCGGCGATCTGGTTGTTCTTCGGATCCGTGTCGTCCACTTGTTCGGTGCTCATGTCATTGATGACGAGATCACCCAGGAAGGAGCCCTTGTTGCCGTACAGGGTCTGGAAGAGGAAGACCTCACCATTCGGACCCACGAAGGTGGAGCCGGTCACACCGTTGCCATCCGCGAACTTGCCGGCGAAGGTAAGCTTGCCATCAGCCTTCACGGGGAAGCTGGCGTAACCAAAACCCTGGGGAACCAGCGGGTTGCTGGCGTTCACGTCGTCTTCATCAAGGCCGAGGGCGATGTTGTAGGTCGCGACGTATCTGGCTGCGGTGGCTTCGACTGGCTTGGCCAGCCATTTGTTTCTCCAGCCTTTGAAGAACACGTGCTGGGTGCCGTCGGTGATGTCACCATCGGTCAGCAGATCATTGCCAAGGTCGAAGGTGATGGTCAGCGGAGCCTGGCTGATGAGGCGCTTGACGGTGACGGTCGCGGTTGTTTCATTGCTGTCTGGAGCAACGGTCACAGCGCCGACGAGCGGCCAGGTGGCGGTGCCAAGGACGAGCTTGCCGGAGATGGCACCAGTGGTGGCGACGATGATGTTGTCGAGCTTGCCGCCGAGATCAGCGCCAAGGACGTTGATGCGCTCCACAGGACCCACGTAGGTGCCGGCGATGTTCTCAGGCAGGTCAGTCACCACGAGAGTGGCCGTGACGCTGCGGTTACCCTGGGGCACAGGGCTGTTCAGCTTCAGGACGATCTTGTTGTAGGTGCCGGACTTGGTGGGCTTGCCGGAGATGAGGCCGGTGGCCTTGTTGATCACGAGGCCTGGAGGAAGGCCGGTGGCGTCAAAGGTCGCTGGAGCCTTGTTGGCCGCGGTGTCCACGGGGATCTGATAGGTGTAGACGCGACCCACTTTGGCGGTGCCCATGTTCGGAGTGTTGGGAACCTCGAAGGTGAACTCAGGAGCGGTGTCGAAGACGCGCAGGATGGTGGAGGCACCGATGACTGCCGCGGCACCCACAGGAGTGACCCGGCAGGTGTAGAGGGAGGCAGTGGCGGAAGCGGTCAGCGGAGTGATCTTCAGCGTCTTGGTGGTAGCACCAGCGACGGGTTCGCCGTCCTTGAGCCACTGAAGAGCGGCCTTGCTGGTGGCAGCGACGCCGGTCTCAGAGTAGGCCAGGGTCAGAGTCACCGAGGCGGTGGCACTGGCGCGGGCATTGACGACGGCCGGAGGCACGTTGTCTTGAACAATCGTTAGTTGGGCCGTGTTGCTCAGCACCTTGTTGGTCTTGCCAGCGACGACGTTGCTGACTTCGCAGCGATAGGCGGCAGAATCAGCCAGGGCGACACCGTAGAGGGTCAGGCTGGGCTGTGTGGCGCCAGGAACCGGAGCGGCGCCTTTGAGCCACTTGTAGCTCAGAGTGCCGGCGCCCTTGGCCACGACGGAGAAGGTGGCATTGCCACCCGCGTTGACAGCCAGCGGGATCGGCTGTGTTTCCACGGTCGGGATCTGGGTGATCACGTCCAGGGACACGTTGTTGGAGGTGGCATTGCCAGCACCGTTGGTCACGACGACGCGGTAGTCACCGTCATCGGTGAGCTGGGGGTTGGCGATGGTGAGGGTGGCACCGGTGCCGATCGGAGTCGCGCTGCCCACCTTGAACCATTCCTGGGTGAAGGGAGGTGTGCCTGCGGCCTGGAAGCTGAAGGTCACGCTGGTGCCGACGAGAACGGTCTCAGCCGAAGGTGTGCGCGAGGCCACCACGGCGGAAGGGATTTCCGTGGCGCCGCCCATGGAGTGGGAAGGTCCGCCAGCGCCGATGTTCACACCGCCGCCGAGCTGGCCGAGGTGTGCGGTGAGACCGGCGGTGCCGCTGTCTGTGGAAACGGTGACGTCCGTGGCCAGAGGCAGATCTCTGTCAGGCCAGGTCTGGTTGCTGGAGAAGATGGCCTGCTGGGTCGCTGCGGAGGGATTGATGTTGTTCAGGATCCAGATGTAGATCTTCTCACCGGCGAGATCGCCAGCGACATCAGTGGTGCTGCTGGCGCTGCTGTCATACTGCACGCCTTCATAAGCGCCGCTGGTGGTGATGGCCTGCTCGATGTCGAAGAAGCCGTTGCTCGAGAGGGCGCTGATCGGGCCGGAGACGGAGTAGACCTGGGTGAAGGCTGCATCCAGAGCGGGGAAGTTTTCCGCGTTGGCAGCGAAGTCAAAGCCCGCCGGGAAGGTGCCGAAGCGGATGGTGCCCTGGGCCACAGCGGTGGCGCCGCCCTGGGCGGTGATGCCGCTGCCCAGATTGGAAGCGTAAAGCGTCACGGGGTCAGCCGCGCGCGTGGTGCCCAGACCGGCGATGACGGCGAGGGCGGAGATGAAAGTTTTCTTCATGGAATTCAGAGGGAAAAGCTGGGGTTCGAAATATCGTGTCGGTTAGTCCTCAAAAGGCTCGGGGAGGGCGAAGGCGGTGCTGCCAGCCTGCTCCTTGAAGAGGATGGATTTGCCCGGGCTGAGGAGGGTGCCGCCCTTGTTGGTGACGTTGTCACCGAGTTCACGCCAGCCGCTGCCGCCGAGGCCGCCGGTCTTGTACCAGTAAGCGGTGATCACCCCGGCATCTTCCAGGTAGAGCAGGTCAGCTGCGGCGGCGGAGGTGCCGCCAGCCACGTGGCTGCGGAGACCGCTGGCCTCCAGCGTGGTGGCCACGGAGAAGGGATTGTTGATGAGGCGGTAGCCGGAGCTGATGGCCCAGGTTTCACGGGCAGGCATGGTGGCACCGGCGACGCGGACGGACGTGTCATTGCCATCGGCCTGACGGACGACGAGCAGCGCGCTGCGCGGTGGGATGACCGTGCCGGCCTGATCCGCGCCCGCCGGGGCGCTGACCAGACGCCAGCCGTTGGCCGTCGTGCTGTAGAAGTAGCCAGTGAAGTTACCGTCAGCGTTCAGGTACACGATGTCCGCAGTGGCGGCATCGGTGCTGCCTTTGAGGCCAGCGGTGTTTGCAGCGCCGAAGAGAGAGCCGAGCGTCTGCAGCTTGTACACCACGAAGCGGTCATCAGGATTCGGAGCCGTGCTGAGAGCGGCGGTGATTTCCTGGCCGACCTGGGCGGTGATGCGGGCGGTGAGGCCGTAAGCATTCAGGCTGGTGCCTGCAGGAGCATTCGTGCCGGCGCCACGCTGGTCCACACGAGTGGTGATCTTCAGCGCATGCGGCGTGGCGATCACGTTTGGCATCGCTGCCGGAGAAGAGGTCACCTCATAGACCGTGCCGTTGACGGAGTCGATCTCGCCGGCTGCCACGATGTCGGCAAAAGGAATGGCGAGGAGGGTTGGCTTGCCCTTGGGCAGGCTCACCGTCATCGTGCCAGTGGTGCGGCTCACGGGCATCATGTTGTCCTGCGCGCGAAGAGACGCGCCGGAAGCGAGGGCCAGCATGGTCAGCCATGCGAGCGTGGATTTAGGGTGTGGTATCATGGATGGTCGTTGGGGAATTCTTCGGGAGCGCACCTTGTCCGGTGCATCAGTGCCGCTTTTCCACTCACCAGGACCGTTTTCCAAAGTCTCCACGGAAACACTTTCGTAACCGAGCCACGCCTCTGGTTAGGACCTCCCTGGGAAGGCCTGAATCATGGCGACATTTTTGTCACAAAGGGCATGCTCCGAAATAAGTAGGCGGCCTGCAAAAGCATGGCGCTAAGTGACAAATCAGTGAATTGAGCGGGCGAATTCCTGCGTTTCAGAATGTGCTCTCCATGACCCTTCGCGAATTCAAGACTCTTCTGCGTCACAATGACGGCAAAGCTTTTCAGCTTCGCCTGCCTGGTGGTGACGAGGTGCCTGCGTCTTTTCACATCACGGAAGTGGGTCGTGTGACGAAGACGTTTCTCGACTGTGGAGGTGAGCTTCGCCAGACGGACACGTGTCAGATCCAGGCCTGGGTGGGTGACGATGAGGACCATCGCCTCGCCGCCAGCAAGCTGCTCAGCATCTTCCGCAAAGCCGCCTTCCTGCTGCCGGACGAAGGCGTGCCGCTGGAGATCGAATATCAGGATGAGGTGATTTCGCAGTATCCCATCGCCAACGCTGAGATCACGAAAGATGCCGTGATCCTGAATCTGACCACGAAGCAGACAGACTGCCTCGCGAAAGAAGCCTGTGGTCTGCCAGCGGATCGTGGTCGTGCACGCGCGGAGCTTTCGTGCTGCGGCACGGGCTGCTGCTGAGGCGGAGCGCCAAGAGCATAGGGTGAAGCGCAGAGAGTATGAACATCGAACTCTGAATCTCATGCTTTCTGCTCTGTGCCCGTACATGAAAAAAACCCGGCAGGATCACTCCTGCCGGGCTTCGCAATCAGAACAACAATACCAGGGATTACTGGGCGCCGACGAGGGCGGCCTGCATGACGTGGAAGAACACGTCGGTGTTTTCCATCACGCCATGGAACAGGCTGGCACCACGACCGGCGGCAGACAGAGGGATGTCTGAGGCGGTGTGCACGGCGGTGGAAGCACCAGCGCCGGAAGCCTGACCCGGGATGAAGAAGTCACCGGCGGTGTCACGAGCGGCGCCGGAAACGTTCGGCGTGGCGTTGGTGAGCCAGTCTTCATAACGATCACCACTGCCAGCGTAGCCGATGAGCATCTTGTAGTTCACATCCAGGGTCTGCGGATAGCCGTCCGCATTGATCTGATACTGCGGGAAGCTGGCGGCTTCGTAGGTGCCGACCACGCCGGTACGTAGCTTGGTCTGGCCATCGGTGGAGGCACCCGTGGCACCATTGATCACACCCTGGGTGGCGTCATTGCCGAGCGCGGTGGAGCGCGTGACGAGCTCAGCATTGGTGACAATGCTGGAACCGATGATGTTGATGCCGGCGCACTCATGGTCAGCGGTGACGATGACGAGTGTGTCTGGGTTCGTCTGGGCGAAGGCAAGGCACTTGGCGATGGCGCGGTCGAACTCGATGGCTTCAAGAATCCAGCGTTCGGTGTCCATGTTGTGCGCCTGCTTGTCGATGGAGGCGCCTTCGATCATGAGCACGAAGCCCTGGGCGTTCTTGCTGAGCACCTGGAGGGCCTTGTCTGTCATCTCGTCCAGCATCGGCTGGTCGGGGAAGGTGGCCACGGTGCCCACTGAAGCGCCGCCACGGCGTTCGGCGATCTTGTCCATGGACACGTCCATGTTACCGTTGTTGAAGAGACCGAGCAGCTTGGTGGTGTTCGCAGGGATCGCGGCGAGGCTGGTGGCATCTGGCGTGTAGGCGAAACCGGCGGTCTGGAAGTCCGCGATGAGGTCGCGGTTTGGATCCACGGCGCCAGCGGCAACGTTCCAGCCGGCGACGATGTCAGCAGGAAGCACATAGTCAGCACCGCTGGCAGTGGTGCTGTTCACGCGGCCGGAACCGCCGGTGGTGGAAGGCAGGAACCATTTGCGGCCGCCGCCCATGAGCACGCGCAGGTTGGACTTCACTGCGGCTTCATCCAGGAACATATCGCAGATGCCGGTGCCTGCACCACGGTCCTGGGCATGCACGCCGAAGGAGGCCGGAGTGGCGTCTTCCACATCAGCGGTGGTGACGATGCCGAGTGCCTTGCCCTGTTTGCGGGCCAGATAGGTGCCCATGTGCTCCACGCGCGGGTTGTCCCACTTGTTGTCAGAGAGCGTGGCGGTCGTGTCATCCGGGAAGACACCTTCCTGGTTGTTGTTGCTCTTGTTGCCGGTGGAGTAGCAGGCAGCGCCAGGAGCGGAGTCCGTGACGATGGAGTTCAGGGAGCTGGTCATGAGCAGCGCCGTGTAAGGCATGCGGTCCATGGCGAGAGGCTCGATGGCCTTGCCCTGGGACACGCCCTTGGCGACGATGCGGGCAGCGGTGCGATGGGCGATGCCCATGCCGTCACCGATGAGGTAGATGATGTTCTTCGCCTTGCGCACGCCATTGAGACGAGTGCGGGAAAGGGCGACGATTTCGAAATTGCCCTGGGCCGAGGCGGTGGTGCCGCCGGACTGTGTGGCCTCGACGGTGAGAGTCTTCACGCCAGCGGAAGGGGTGGAGTAAGCGCGCAGTGCCACGCTGAACTTGTCACTGCCGATGTTCGTCACGGTCACGGTGCCTGGCACCACGACGTTGTTCACCTTGAAGACAGCGCCGGTGATGGTCTGGCCGGCATCTGCCTGGATGGTGGCCTGCAGGTCAAAACGCTGGTCAGGCAGGAAGCGGGAGATGTAAGGCGGCGTGGGGTCCGCGCTGGTGAAGAGGGCGCTGGGAGGATTGAGACGCGTCACGGCCGGCGCGGCGGAGGCGCTGCCTGCCAGGGAGGCTGCTGCCATGGAGATGGCGAGGAGGAGGCTGGGTTTCATCGGAGTGTGGATGGAGCAGTGTTTGTTAGGTTGTTTGTCGGGGGAGTGTCGCCCTGGGAGGAGCGAAAGACGGTGCGCACGCCGGAGGCCATGCGGTCACGCTGCAGCGCGATGGGGCGGCGCAGCTCAATGGGTTCCTGGGTTTTGCTGTCCGCCACGTGCTCGGCGATCAGGCGCACGTGGGAGAGACGTCCGTCGATCTCCTGGCGCGAGCCGAGCTCCAGCCTGCCATAGACCGTGATGCGCTGTGGCCGCCAGGATGGTGTGCGACCCGCGATCTCCGGCATCAGCACATGCACCAGCGAGGTGGGAAGACTTTCCGCGAGGATGTACTCGGCCTGGTTATGCACGGCAGGCACACCCGCGAAAAGAAACACACCGGCATCCTCATGGAAGTGCCGCACCATGAAGCCGTCCATGCGCACTTTCTGGTCGTTGAGGCTTTGTGTCCCGGATGTGAACTCAAGTCCCTTCGGGCCTGCGGGGAGTTGATAGAGTTCGTCAAAGGGCAGCAGTGCGTATTCGTCTGCCAAGTCACGCAAGGATGGAGCCGGTGCTGGTGTGGGTGACGGAGCTGTGACGGCCTGTGGCGCCGGGCGCTCCACGGATGTCACCGAGTCCACCGGACGTGACAGAACCATCATGGCAACACTTCCGATGGCACAGAGTGATAGCAGGATGGGCAGGCTGTTCTTGGACGTCATGGAGGACCATGCAACCACCTGCGCCATCTCCTGCCAATCATACCACGGTTACGTTTTTGGCAGTGTCAGAAACGTCACGGCGGTGTGTGATGTGTCATCGAGCCTAACGAACAGTGTGTAAAAAATATGTCAGGATTTCAGTGGTGTCATGAAGCCTCGGAGAGGCGAGAGCGGGCAAGAAGGCCCCGCATCCAATTTGCGAATGCGAAGGTGTCGCGTGGGAGTCGATGCACTCTTTCGTCTCTTCCGAGACTCTGACACGATGATGGTGTTGTCCATCGAGTGACCCACGGCTGAAGCCGGCGGGCTATTTCCTTTCGCCTCTCCGAGGCTTTAGAAGACGCCTCACCACTTCATCGCGTGGGTCCCACGACATCGTCTTTGGGTTCGGCAGAAGCGCCTTCCACCTTGCCGCGGAGGTCTTCATCGGCGACGACGATCTCGGGGAATTTTTCGCCGATCTGCTGGTAGTAGATAGCGGCGGCCTTGGCATTGCCGCGGCCCTCGTAATAACGGGCGAGGCTCAGCAGCTCGCGGCGCTCCGCGACACGCACATCGACGAGGCAGGCGCGGGCTTGCGCACCCTTGTCGCTCTCGGGATAGCGGGCGATGAACCAGGCAAGTGAAACCGCGGCTGCCTCACGCTGATGCGGGCTGTCACCGCGCATAAGCTTCCAGTCCTTGTAGGCGATGTAGGCGCACTGATAGGAGGCATCGTCCGCGAGCTCGTGCTTCGGAAAGTTCTCCGCGAAGTCCTCATGCATCTCACGGGCTTCACGTTTCTGTCCTGCCTGCTCGAGGGCCATGGCGAGATAGTAGTGCGCCTGGATGCCGATCTCGCTCTGCGGTCCGTTCTTGATGATCACGCGAAACATCTCGATGATGATTTCTGGATCCACCTTTTGAGAGGGGCGTTGAGCCTCGAGCGTGCGGCGTGTCGCCTCCTTGCCACGGCCTAACAAACGAAGCGCCACGCGCATCTGCGCGGCATGGGCTTTTTCAAAGTGGCCGGGCTGCTCGGTGGCGAGACGGTTCAGGGCTTCGAAGGCAGGCAGGTCATCACCAAGATGTTCGTGGATGCGGTAAGCCTCCCAGAGGGCCTGCGCGCAGGTCTCGCTGCGGCGATACTTGGTGGCGATGGTGTTGAAGCGCTCCAGCGCCTCCTCGGGCTCGCCATCGGCGATGAGCTTCACGCCGCGCTGATACAGGCGCACGGCATTTTCATCCTCCACGGCGCAGATGGCGCCTGCCATGAGCAGGAAACAAAGCAGCCCCAGAAGTCCGGGGCTGCGAAGTGAATGGCTGGAGAAGCTCAGGCGCATGAAGGAATCACGGAGTGGTCACAGGCTCGAGCAGCGGCAGGGCACCTGCGGCGCTGACAGCACTGGCGGCCGCGGCGGTGCGGGCCGCAGTCGGGCGATAGAGGCGGGTGATCTCATCACCGGACTTGCGACCATGCGTCACGCGACCGAGCACCACATAAGCATGCTGGCTCTTCGTCGGGTTCTTCACGCTGGCTTCAGCGCCTGGGTAGAGGTTTTCGATGACGCCGCTGTTAGGGCCTTCAGCATCGGTGTGAGGCACATCCGGCTCATCGGCGATGGTGTAGTCAAAGCTGACGATCTGGTTGCCGACGTTGCGGAACTTCACGGTGTAGTCGAGCGTCTCTTCATCCACCATGTCACTCACCAGCTGGAAGGCGACGGGGGTGTTGGGGAAGACCACACGCTGGGTGGTGACGGTCTTGCACGAGGCCAGCGCGAGGGAGACGGCGGCGAGGGTGAGGAGACGGGAGATGACGGGACGCATGGTCAGGTTTTGGGGAAGGAAAGAGAGAGCGCGCGAGCGTGGAATTAGTAGCGGTAGCGGAAGCCGACCAGGTAGCCGTCAGTGCTGAAGCCGCGCAGGTCTTCGAGGTCGCCGATGCCGAGATCGCGATACTCAGCGAAGATGGAGTACTGGTCTTTCCAGGTCCATTCGAGGCCGGCGTACCAGTTCCAGGAGTTCACGAACTCGTCGATGCTGAAGGGGCTTTGAGCGGGGTTGGTGCTCGTGGCATTGCGATACCAAACCTGGCCACCCCCGAGACCACCACCCACATAGGGACGGAAGCCCGCGGCGAACTTGCCGATGCGTGCACGGTAGCGGTAAAGGTCCAGGCCGATGGTGCCGTTCAGGTTGAAGAAGAGCGAGTTCATGTCCGCCTCGACGGTGTCACCGGTGAGCGTGGTGGACATGAAGGTGCCCTCCACATCCAGGGAAGTCATGATGGGCAGTTTCTGCCACTTCCAGGACTTGCCGACTTCGATGCTGAAGATGGCGGCCCCGCCTTCGTCCTTCAGGTTGCCGCCGGAACGCAGCGTGCCGCTCTGGCCCATGGTCTCACCCATGGAGACACCCACGTAGGGGCCGTATTTGCGCTTGGCTGCCTGACCTTCAGCGGCAGCGCCGAGCGATTTCAGTTCCAGGTCGGCAGCGGACAGGGCCGTGGCCGAAAGAAGAAGCGTGGTGAGTAGAAGCTGGCGCATGGGAGGTGACAATCGGAGCGCCCTTTAGCCTGCGGGCTGCTTCACGGAAATCCCTGCGATGTGAAGAATTCGTCACACGGAAGCCACCGCGTTTTGTCACATGTCAGACACATTGGGAGGCGTAGCCTCTACATGAGAACTCTCTGCCTGCTGTCCCTCCTTTTGCCTGCGTTTCTCTGCGCTCAGGTGCCCCTGCCGAAGCCTGATCTCTCCAAGGCTCCGCCGGTGATTTCTGTGGAGCCTGACCTGCCTGAGGGCGCCGCAGGTTTCCCGGTGGACGTGAACAATTATGAGAACCCGCTGCTGCTCTTCCAAGGTGCAAAGCAGGAGATCCCGATGGCGGATGAACCGAGTCCCGATCTGCTGCCACCGATCGCCCCCTATCTGCCAGGTGAGAAGGTGCCTGAGGGTACGCCGGACAAGCCGCTGACACCGGATGAACTGCGTCTGCGCAGCCTCGGCATCAAGATCGTGAGCTCGGTGGTGGGATTGCGCGTATGGGATTCGTTTGGCACGCAGCTCGCGAGCGGCGTGGGCTGCTATGTCTCGGCGGATGGGGTGATCCTCACGGACTCGGGTTTGCTGCATCCGGAGATCGCGGAGAAGATCGACTACATCACGGTGACTGGCGCGGATGGCACGAACACCAAGGTCAGTGGTTTCTACGTGGCGGATCTGACCAGCGGCATCGCGCTGCTCCAGGGCGAGGACACGGATACCACGCCGCTGGAGCTCAAGGCTGACACGGACTTCCGCCAGGAGCAGGCGAGTCATGTGCTGGCCATGTCTGAGAAGCGCGGTCTCGTACTGGCCGATGCCACGGTGCAGATGGACGGCGCTCTGACGGGTCTGGGCTGGCTGAATGTGCGCGGCAAGGACTCGCCCGGCGGTGTGGGATCACCGGTGGTGAATGACGCGGGGCAGATGATCGGCATCGTGGCCATGCAGGTGCCGCTGAAGAGCTGGATGAACTTCGCGCTGCCCTGTGATGCGGCCGCCTTTGAGTTGCGCAAAGGCCGCGCGCCTTTGAAGCCGCTGACCAGCCTGCCGAAGTCACCGAAGCTGCGTGACGTGGCGAATGATCCGGAGTTTGTGCGCGCCTTTGAGACACTGCAGAAGCGCCGGGTGGAGTCGGCGATGCGGCAGTTCGTGACGCTGGCGCGGAAGTATCCACGCAGCGCGGAGTGCTGGGCCTTGCTCGGTCTCAGTGCTTCTTATCTGGGTGCCGCACCGGAAGCGCTGAACTGCCAGCGCAAGGCAGTGGCGCTGGATCCCAAGGCGGGTCTTTACTGGCATCAGCTGGCCTTTGCGAAACTGCGTGAAAAGGCTGGCATGGCAGATGACACCACGGAAGACAAGGAGGCGCTCGAACTCGCCACGGAGCAGCGCCCGAATGATGCGCTAGCCTGGCTGCTGCTGGCCAGCCGCCGTGTGCGTGATGGTGATCTGGGCAGCGCGGATGATGCGCTGAAGCGCGTCATGCTGCTCGCGCCGAACTATGCGCAGGCGCACTATCTCAGCGCCTATGTCAAAGGCCGCCAGAAGGATTATGAAGGCGCGCAGACCGCCATCACGCAGAGCCTGAAGCTCAACCCCGGCTACTCCGAAGCTTGGTATTATCAGGGCCTGCTACTCGACAAGAATGGTGACCCAAATGAGGCTGCGAAGGCTTATCGCAACACCGTGCGCCTGCGCCCCACACATCCGAATGCGTGGAAGAACCTCGCGTATGCCCTGAAGAAAGGCGGCAAGACCAGCGAGGCACGCGAAGCTTTTGAAGAGCACACGAAGCGCAGTGCGAAGAAGTGAGAGTCTGGTGGTCTGCATGCGACCACGAGAGTGACCTCACGCGATCAGGCATCAACTCCGACAATCCGATTCAGGTTGCTCTTCCACGGTGAACGACGAGGGGGCTGACGGCTTGGCTGGCTTTCTGCTCATCTCATCTTTCCAAACTTCATGATTCTCGACGCCACATGTCAGCTTGACTACCAGACGACGGAGGTGGTGCCAGCCATCTTCATGCTGCGTCCCCGCAGCGGCTGGGCCCAGTGGATCATGCGCGAGGAGTTCTACATCCAGCCCCAGGTGCCGGTGGTCGAGTTCACGGATGTCTATGGCAATCTCTGCCAGCGGGTCGTCATCATGCCGGGAGATTTTCATGTCTCCGTGAAGTATCGCGTGCAGGTCTCAGACACCGTCGATGCAGATCCCTGTGCGCAACTGACATATGTGCAGAACATGCCGCCGGACGTCCTGCATTACCTGCTGCCCAGCCGCTACTGCCAGTCCGATCAGTTGTCCTCGCTCGCAGAATCCATTGTCGGGCATCTGCCGGAAACCTTTGAGCGAGTCGCCGCCATCCGCACCTGGGTTCATCAAAACATCGCGTATGTGTCAGGCAGCAGCGACAGCTCCACGTCTGCTCTCGATACTGCTGACAGCTTGCAAGGGGTCTGCCGTGATTTTGCGCATCTCGGCATCGCGCTGTGTCGTGCCATCAATGTACCTGCGCGCATGGTGGTGGGCTTTTTGTATCAGCTGCATCCCATGGACCTGCATGCCTGGTTCGAGGCCTTCATCGGCGGACGCTGGTTCACCTTTGATGCGACGGAGCCGACGACCCGCGGCAATCGCATTGTTGTGGCTTATGGTCGTGATGCGGCCGATGTGGCGCTGGCGACGATGTTTGGCTCATTCACCATGCAGAACATGTACGTCACCGTCACGGCACCGCCGATCGTGACTCATGGCTGAGGTACAGGTGCTGGCGGCGGCAGCGGCGGCTCGGCGGGCTTCGCCGCAGGCGTCTTCCAAACCTGCGCAAAATAATGGGCGAGCCGCAGCTTCTGAGCGACACGCACAGAGATGACAAACGGATACACCGCAGGTTCACCCAGGCTCAGCGAGACTTCATTCAGCACCGTGGACATGCACATCCAGCGCTGCAGCCACGCGAGAAACTCCCCATCCGCGAGGCCATTCTGCGGCAGCATGGAGGGCAGCGTCCCGGCCTCGCCCGGCAGCATGACCAGCGGAAGCGCGAGATGCTTCACCTGGATGCCCAGGTTTTCGCAGGTGCCCAGGCCGTCCACAATCTGCAGGTAGTGCGCCCAGGTCTCCGCCCAGTCTTCCCAAGGGTGAGAGGCCGCGTAAGACGAGATGTACTGCAGCTCCCAGCCCGGCACGATGCCGCGCTGGTAATGGCCGCTCAGGGCGGCGGCATAGTCCATCCACTCGTTGCCAAAGCGTTCTCGGAAGGCAAGTCGTAGCGGGTCATCCCACATGAGATTCGAAAGACAACGCTGCCAGAAGTAGTGGCCGCTCTCATGTCGGAAATGCCCGAGCAGCGTGCGGCTGTTTTCGCCTAGCTGCTGGCGGTTGATCTGCCGGTAGGTGTCGTCCGCCTCCTCCAGATTCACGGTGATCACGCCATTCAGATGTCCGGTGGTGACGGTGGGATTGGCGACGGTGCTGATGATGTCAAACGCCAGGCCTGTCTGCGCATTCTGAGCCTTGGCCTGCAGGGGGATGCCCAGTTGCATCAGCGTGTAGATCAGCCGCCGCTTGGCGATCTCCATGCGTCCCCACAGCATCAGATTCCGTCCTGTGCTCAGATCCGGAATGGTGCGGTTCATGGTGCAGGCCGGGCAGAGGGATTCCTTTGCCTCCGCGGGCAGCGCCCAATTGCACACGCCATGCTTCACCCCGTTCGCGCAGCGCTTCATTTTCTTTTCCGGCAGCAGCCGGACCATCAGGTTCTTCGCCGGGTCATAGGCCACAGCATTCCCGCACCCCAGACATTTGGAGCTGTTGAAAAAGAGCACGTTGCCGCACTCACAGGTGAATCGTTGCATGGAGCACCTTTCCCATCGCCGCGTTTTGGCGTGGTGTCATGCGCGGGTTGATCAGGATTCTCCCTGACAACCGTCACTTCGCGTTCCTGGCGATGAACTCGATGATGGGGGTGGAGTCATCGAGGCCATGCGGGTGGTGGCCGATGCCAGGTTTGCGGATGAGGGTGATGGAGCCGCCGAGGGCTTTGTAGCGGGTTTCGATGAGGCCGGTGTTTTCTTCCCAGGGGACGACGATGTCGGCATCGCCGAAGACGTGGAGTAGCGGCACTTTTTGTTCGGCCAGAGGGGCGAGGCTGTCGACGGGATTGCCTTTGTAGGCGAGGGCCTCGGCGTCATCTTTGAAGCCCCAGAGCTTCAGCACGAAGCCCCAGTTCTTCGGGTCGTTCTTGCCTTGGCCCTTGCCGCCGGGCCAGCTCTTGAAGTCGCAGACTGGAGCATCCGCATAGATGCAGGAGACCTTTTCAGGATTGGCGATGGCCCAGTTGTAGCAATAGAGGCCGCCGCGGCTGAGACCGACGAGGCAGGGCTTCCTGCTCAAGCCATGCCTGGTGGTGAGCTCCTCATAGCATTGATTCCACAGAGCCACGGCAGGCGGGCTGCCGAGCATGTCATTGATCTGCATGTAGGCGATGTGGAAGCCTTTGCCGAGCAGGGCGATGTCCGGCGCGGGCTTGTGGCCGAAGAACTCGCCATGCCAGACCCATGGCTTGCCGGGAGCGGCGGCCTTGGGAACGACGAGGGTCACCGGTTTGCCGGCGACGATGAGATCGCGCTTCTCATAGCCATTCCACAAGCTTTTTTGGTTAGGCGAGGCGGCGGCCGAGCCAGGCTTGCCTTTGGCGAGCTGGCGCGCCTCGGCATCAAAGACGACGGCTTTGCTCTCGGCCTCGGGAAGGGGCAGGCCAGGAGCATTGCCGGGGCGCTTGTGGCCCACATGACTGAGCCAGGCGGGACGCAGCAGGCCCTGCTTCTTTTTGATGGCCGTCAGGATGGCATCTCCATTCACGTGATCAGGTTTGCCATCGGCGGTGACTTTGAGGTCCCAGGCATCGAGCACGGCGCGAGCCATGATGAGATGACCTTCAGGGCCGGGATGGATGCCGTCTTTGGAATAGGTGAACTGCGGGTCGGCTCTGCGCTTCTCCGCAAGGGCGGCGTTGAAAGGGCCGTGGATGTCCAGCACTTCCCAGCCTTCTTTTTTCATGCTGAGCAGCCAGTCGCTGTAAGCATCGAGCACCTGGTTGTAGCCTTCAAAGGGTGTCGGGTATTTATCGAGGCCGGCAGGCAGGGTCCTGGCCTTGATGGGCACGGGGTCAAAGACAGGCGGTGTGAGATGAATGATGCGCGCACCCGTGGCGACGACCTTGTCATGCAGCTTCTTCATGCCGTCCTGATAGGCTTTCAGGCGCTCCGGGCTGAGCGGGTAGTAGATGCCGTCATTCATGCCGTAGCAGGCAAAGACGAGATTGGGCTTCGCCTTCTCCAAAACGCGGTCAAGGCGCTCGTGCAGATCAGGGCGCGGAAACTTGCCACCGGCGTGACCATCCTCGCTCAAGCCGCTGACGGTCTCGCTGCTGAGACCCAGGGGGATGATCTCTTTGCTGGAATCTGGATGCTGCGCGATGAGCGCTGCCTCGATGATCTCGACGTAGACACCGCCCTGGGTGATGCTATCGCCAAGGAAGACAATGCGCTTTTCCGGGGGAAGGGCGGCCTGAAGCGTGAGGGTGAGGAAACAGAGAGCGAGAGTGAGGAGACGCATGGAGGGTCCATGCATACGCGAGAAGCGAAGTCGATCACTCACGCACTCTTGTTCGCTCACTGCCAGAAGCCCCGGCTGCAGCGCTTGCGCGAAAAACCGATCAGCTGCTGAGCTTGGATTCCGTTCCGGCCGCGGATGAAGTCACGTCGATGAACCACTGGCGGGCGGCTTTGAAACCACGGACGAGGGCGCTGTCGAGAGTCTCCGTGCAGCGGAGGCGGGTGGCGATGCTGAGCTCCACACCACGGTAGCGGGGGAGGAGGAGGCAGAGGCGGCGGACCTTGGAATCCGGGGTGTGGCGCTGGCCGAGGCTGGGGTAGAGGAGGCCTTTGCACATGACGAGGCCGTCCACGGGGAGGGCGATCTTTTTCACGGGCAGGATCAGCCAGGGGCGGCGGACGAACCAGACCTGCCCGGAGGTGGCATCGATCTCGAGACGACCGCGGCTGCGGGCGGGGATGCCCTGGAGCGGACGGGCGAGGAAGGCACGGAGGCCCTGCTCGCGGACATCGCCGGACTCGGTGTTCTTGCCGAACAAGAGGTCTGTCACCATGACACTGCCGAACACGAGCAGGCGGAAAGACCAGCGGGCGAGGAGCAGGCTGACGAGGGCGATGATGCCGCAGACGACCATGGCCGGGACCGGACTGACCGTGTGGATCATGGCGGCGCAGCCGGTGAGAAGGGCCAGGACGGAGAGCTTCATCAGCTTCAGGCCACTATCCACAAGGCTGAAGGGGGACAGGGCGATGAGCACATGGATGGCGTGGGAGGTGAGCCAGATCACACCGAAGAGGGCCAGCGAGAGGGGCACCGTGACCCAGGGGGACTGCAGCGAGGCATGGATCACATTTGCCAGTGGAGCCACGGCGAGGCCGGAGCCGGTGAGCACGGCATTCGCCTGATCAGGCTGGATACGCTCATAATCGGACATGGCGAGGGCGACGAGGGGCACAAACGCGGCGCTGGCGACGAGGGCGCTGGCCTTGTTCTCAAAGAGCTCAATCCAGTCCAGCGGCTTCTTCAGGATGCCGGGCACGGCGGCGCCGAAGAGATCCTTGAAAAGGCAGATGCCGATGAGTGTCAGACCCGTGCCCCAGGCCCAGGGCTGGCAGTACCAGGGCAGGGAAGCACGGGCTGAGGCCTCGGTGTGCCAGTATTTCCAGGCACCGACGGCGCTGATGCCGAGCATGGGGCTGATGGCCACGCCGGTGATCTCGGAGACGCCCTCCGCCAGACCGATGCCGGGCAGCACGGCGGAGTTCTCCTTGAAGCCGGAAAGCAAATGGGAGCCAATGGTGGAGGCTTTTTCCTCCAGGCTGGCGGCGAGGCGGTCGGTCTCGGCCGAGGCGGGTGTCTCAGCCGCGAAGGTGGAGGCTGAGGCGAAGAGCCATCCGAAGACGGTGACGACGCAAGCGAGGGAGCGGAGTGTGTGCATGGTCAGCGGATTTTTTTGAAAAAACGGGCAACGAGTCTGAGACGCCGTCAGCGGCGAGATTCGGCATAAAATCGGTCCTGCCACTTACAATTTTGCACTGAGTCTGGAGTCAGGAGGCACCTGGCCAACGCGCACAAGCGATGGTCACAGGGTACGCGAAGTGTGCGGGGAGAGCAATTTTGATTGATCCCGCCTCGGCAAAACGGCTACATTTCGAATCGTCATAAAACTCAAGAGCGAGCAGGTTTAAATGGGCGGAAACCTCCCGGTTTCGCACTTTTGAGGGCGGCTGCCTGACATATTTTTTCCAATTCGGGAACAATTCTTGCGATTTTTCTCACTGACAATAAAACAACTCCGACAACTGAAAACACCGGATGAAGGTCAATAACACTATCGTCATTTCCATCGGCCAGGCAGGCAATCAGATCGCCTCATCTTTTTGGAAAACTCTCTGCCAGGAACATGGCATTGACCCTCTTTCTGGCTCCGTCGCACCAGGCACCAGCCCGCGTGGAAACTGGAGTTCCTTCTTTTCCCAGCTCGGTGAATCGGGGTCAGGCAGCTTTGTCCCGCGCGCAGTGATGGTGGACCTGGAGCCGAGCGTGATCGAGCACGTGAAGTCCACCTCTGGTTCGCTTTTCAATCCTGCCAACCTCATCAGCCGTCAGGAAGGTGCCGGTGGCAACTTCGCTGTGGGTTATTCCGGTGCAGGCCGCGAGGTGCTGCCGGAAGTGATGAGCCGCGTGACCTTTGAGATCGACAAGTGCGACAACGTGGGCGGAATCATCGTCATCCATTCCACCGGTGGTGGTACGGGCTCGGGCTTCGGCTCGCTGCTGATCGAGTCCATCAAGGAGAAGTATCCGGAAGCGCCCGTGCTGAGCTGCGCGGTGCTGCCTTCCCCGCAGGTCTCCAGTGTGGTCACGGAGCCTTACAACACGGTCTTTGCCCTCAACTGCCTGCGCCGCACGGCGGATGCGTGTTTGATCTTCGACAACGAAGCGCTCTTCGAGCTGGCTCACCGCAAATGGAACATCGAGAGCCCGACGGTGGATGATCTGAACCTGCTCATCACCGAGGCGCTGGCCGGCATCACAGCTTCCATGCGTTTCAGCGGCTTCCTCACCGTGGAAATCAGCCTGCGCGAGCTGCTGACGAACCTGGTGCCGCAGCCTTCGCTGCACTTCCTCATGTGCGCCTTCGCGCCGCTGACGCCGCCTGATCGCAGCAAGTTTGAGGAGATGGGTGTTGAGGACATGATCAAGTCTCTGTTCGACAACGGCAGCGTCTTCGCCGCCTGCTCGCCGATGGAAGGCCGCTTCCTCTCCACGGCGGTGCTTTACCGCGGCATCATGGAGGACAAGCCGCTGGCAGATGCCTCCCTGGCGGCGATGCGCGAGAAGCTGCCACTGACTTACTGGATCCCGACTGCCTTCAAAATTGGTTATGTGGAGCAGTCCGGCATTTCCCACCGCAAGAGCATGGTGCTGCTGGCGAACAACACGGAGATCGCTCGTGTGCTGGACCGGATCTGCCACAACTTCGACAAGCTCTGGCAGCGCAAGGCTTTTGCGAACTGGTATCTCAACGAAGGCATGAACGAGGAGCAGATCATCGCCCTCCGCGCCTCCTCCCAGGAACTGATCCAGAGCTACCAGGTGGCCGAGGAGAGCGGAGCCAAGGCGAAGAGCCAGGACGAAAGCGTGACCGCCTCACGTGCCTATGCCGGTGGCGAGGATCCCCGCCGCACCTCGTCTGTCAGCCTGCGTGACCTCGTGGACCGCCGCTGATCCAGCCCCGCCCCCGAGCGCTTCTTTTTACCTAACTTCAAGCACGACAACACAGTGAGAGAGATCCTGAGCATTCACATCGGCCAGTGCGGCAACCAAATCGCGGACCGTTTCTGGCGGTTGATTTTGCGTGAGCATGGCCTCACCGACCAAGGCACGCCAAAAGACGGCGCCAGCGTGGCGAACAATGCCAACATGGAGGTCTTCTTTCACAAGATCCGTGACGGCAAATACGTCCCGCGTGCGGTGCTCGTGGATCTCGAGCCGGGCGTGATCGCCCGAATCGAAAGCGGTGAGATGTCCCAGCTCTTTGATGAGAGCAGCATCGTGCGCAAGATCCCGGGCGCCGCGAACAACTGGGCGCGCGGCTACAATGTCGAGGGCGAGCGTGTCATCGACCAGGTGATGAACGTCATCGACAACGCGGTGGAGAAGACCAAGGGCCTGCAGGGCTTCCTGATCACGCATTCCATCGGTGGTGGTTCCGGCTCCGGTCTCGGCTCGCTGATCCTGGAGCGTCTGCGCCAGGCTTATCCGAAGAAGAAGATCTTCACGTTCTCCGTGGCTCCTTCGCCGCTGATCTCGGACTCCGCGGTGGAGCCTTACAATGCGATCCTCACGCTGCAGCGCATCCTCGATCATGCGGACGGTGCGGTGATTCTGGACAACGAGGCGCTCTTCCGCATCGCGAAGGCGAAGCTGCACCGCGCGCCTAACTACATGGATCTCAACCACATCGTGGCTTTGATCATGAGCTCGGTGACGGCATCCCTGCGTTTTCCAGGCCGCCTGAACACGGACCTGAATGAGTTTGTGACGAACCTGGTGCCCTTTCCGGGCAATCATTTCTTCACCGCCAGCTTCGCGCCGATGCGCGCAGCCGGCCAGGAAGGCCAGGTGCGCAGCAATTTCCCGGATCTCGCCCGCGAGACTTTTTCCCAGGATAACTTCACTGCGGCCATCGACTGGCAGCAGGGGGTGTACCTTGCCGCGAGCGCGCTCTTCCGAGGTGACATCAAGCAGAAGGACGTGGATGAGAACATGGCCTCCATCCGCAAGGGCCTGAGCTTCGCCAGCTACATGCCTTCCGCCGGCGGTCTGAAGCTCGGCGTGGCTGAAACTGCTCCGGAGGGCTTTGCCTCCAGCGGTCTCGCGCTGGTGAACCACACGGGCATCGCAGCCGTGTTTGAGCGCCTGGTGAGCCAGTTTGACATCATGTTCGACAACCACGCCTACACCCACTGGTATGAGGCCGCAGGCGTCTCACGTGACATGATGGCGTCCGCGCGTGATTCGATCGCCAATCTGGCGAAGTCTTACCGCGACGCTTCGTGATTCATGATTCTTGATTCCTGAGTCAGGATTCAACAACTCGTCTGCCTTCACCGTTTGAATCAGGAGTCAGGAATGTAAAATCAGGAATATTAGTGATGGACCCCAACCTCGAGCGTCAGCTTCTGTCGGCCTCCCGCAGTGTCGAGGAGGTCCGTCGGCTCGCGTATCGTGATCCGGCACGGATCGGCCAGCTCGTGGAGCAGATCAGTGTGCTGGCGGATCTGCGGCAGAAGGAGGGGGACTTTCGCAAGGCGGAGTCGCTCTATCGTGAAGCGCTTTATCGTGCCCAGGAACTGAAGAAGCCGGATCCGGATCTGCTTTGCGGCATTCACAGCCTGCTGGCGCATCTCTATGATCGCTGGGGTCAAATGGACAAGGCAGCGGAGTACTATGGCAAGGCGCTGAAGATTGCCGATGACGCTCATCTGGAGAACAATGACAAGGTGGCGACGATCAAGAACAACCTCGCCATGATCTTCAAGCAACTGCGGGACTACCCGAAGGCCGAGCAGTACTATCAGGAAGCGCTGGAGACCTTCCGCACCACCGATGGTGGGGAGAGCCCGCGAGTGGCCAGCGTGCTGAACAACCTGGGCGTGCTCTACTATTCCAACATGGATGTGGAGCGCGCGCAGCAGATGCATGAGCATGCGCTGGGCATCCGCCAAAGTCTCGCAAACGATCAACTCGATCCCACCGATCTCTCGCAGACTTACATCAATCTCGGCGCGGTGTACAAAGCCACGGGTGACTTCCAAAAGGCCGAAGCCTGCGTGGACCGCGCGAAGCGCATCCGCGCGGGACTGAACGGCTTCCATCCGAATCCGAGACGGGCTGCTTCGCTGCTCATCGACAAGACTTGATGAGCCCGGGGGTTTGGCTCGACCACAAACGATGTTAGGCAAGGTCCCGATCATGGTGGCAATCTGGACGCCACCATGTTACGTCTGGGCAAGTCAGTAAAAATCCACCAGCGTTTCAACGAGGCTTGAACTATTGTCGTGGTAGGCGCGGCCACGGGCACGGATTCGGCCTGAGACAGGGAGATTGATTCCTGACAGTCCCCAGCCCCCGCTGATGTGGCTGGCATTTCCGAGGAGTGTCCAGGTGCTGCCGTTATTGGTGCTGAGCTCAAATGTAACATTTGAGATCTCAAGCGCTGCTCCTCCACGAAGCCATTCGAGGCGGTTTTTGGAGATGGTCACATGCCCGCTGGTTGGCAATGCAGGGCATCTGATCAGGTTGCCACTGTCATAGTCGAAAGCATAGCGGCTGCTATCAGGGAGAATAGAACTGGGCAGCCATGAATAAGGCTCCTGAAAATCTTGGGTCGATCCATCTGGAAGCACATGGTAAATGCGAGACAAGATCGAATCAAAAATTCGAAGGCTTTGGTCTGCTTGCAAAAACATTCGTTCACCTGAAACACTTGTTCCATCAGATACCAGGACCGGGTTTAAAGCCGCCTCCAGAACGCCTGCTGAGCTGAGGCGTGCAACTCCAGACCAACTGTTGGATGGATCCCCCCCCACCATGATTTTGCCGTCCGGTAGAATGGCAAAGTCATAGATGCTCGCCGATCCCGCTCCCGAAAAATTAAACGATGGATCGGCGGTCCCAGAAGAAGTCAGCCGCGACAGGAACGAACTGTAATCTTGGTTATTCCCATTGAGTAGGATTTTTTCGTCTGGTTGAAGTCGCACCGAGTCCAACATGTCGTAGATCCTGGTCGCAAAGCTGGTGTCACGAGATCCATTGGCATTTATACGGGTGACAAAATCTCCGTAAAGTTCATCAGATGCGCGGCGCGAAGTGCCGAAGATCACAATCTTTCCATCCCGTTGAACGTTGCATGCGTGAATGGCACATACTTCGAAGCCGGCACCAAGCGCGGGCGGCTGAAATTTGAAAGAACTGTCCAGGCTGCCATTGGACAGAAGCTTTCGCAGAAAGGGAGGTGTGTTTCCATCGAAGCCAAAGATGGCAGTCGCGCCACTACTGATCAGGAGTTTGCCGTCATTCATGACGCAGATACCGTTTAGATAAGCAACTTTCTGCGCAGAGAATGAAGTGTCGAGAGAGCCATCTGGGAAGACCCGAACCACATCGCTGCGCCGCACGCCATTCACCTCGTCAAACTCACCACCGATGATGATTTTGCCATCGGGCTGTGCGACGACTTGATCAATCCATCCTGGAGAAGAATTGCCATCACTGTCCACTCGTAGCGTCACTAACGTGAAAGTGGGATCAACAGCGTCGATGCCGAGAGTTGGCAGCATGATGAGCTCTGGCTGTCCATTGTTGGAGCCATTGCCAATCTGGCCTCTCTCATTGCTGCCCGCTGCCCAGACCGTGCCATCCGCGCGCAGGCAAAGAAAATGAGTCAGAGAGACGAGAGAGCCGTCCAGTGTCACGCGCTGGCCTCCCGCAGCTAGTTCGATGATTTTTAGACTGCCTGGCGCTTCTGTGTCCAGACGCAGCGGTGTGGTCAGCTTCTCAGTCAATCCCAGCAGGGCAGAGGAGTCCATGACCACAATGTTGCTCATGTCGTCTTCCGTAATGACGCGTTCTCCCCATGTCCAGACACTGCCCTCAGTGGTGAGGACAAAGGCCTGATCACTTCCGGCGGTGATTTGAGCGATTTTTTCACCTTGGAAGGTGTGTGGGCTGCCCGTTGAGGCATCGGTCACCATGACGGGAGACGGTTTGGAGGTGAATGTGCCATCGCCCAGTACGCCGCGTTCATTGCTTCCCCAGGCCCAGACCACGCCGGACTCGCTGACAGCGAAGGAGGAATGCGAGGAGCAGGCGATGCCTATGATGCGCGCGCCATTGAAGGATGCTGCGGAGATTTTGACGGGCTTGGCCTGCCGGGGGGTGTCGCCGAGTCCGAGCTGACCATGCGTGTTCGATCCCCAGGCCCAGAGCTGGCCGTCACTGTCCAGAGCGAGGTTGTGGTGAGAGCCGGCTGCCAGACGAATGATCCTGGCGCTGGTGAAGCTTTTGGTTATGTCCACAGGAGTCGTCAGGATGTGGGCCATGTTGCTCGCTGGACTCTTGACCACACCATTTCCGAGCTGGCCTTGAGTCTGGTCTCCCCAGGTCCATACCCCTCCTGAATTGGTGAGGATCAGCGTGTGATAGGCACCGCCCGCGATTTGCACGACCTGCGCACTGCCCCAGCCTTTTTTGGCTGGCACTGGCTGATGGACGGGAATGTCACTTGTGGTTTTGCCGTCTCCAAAGCTCGCCAAGTCCGGGTTTCCCCAGCTAAGCAAGGCTCCGTCTTGGCGGGCAGCATGAATTTGGGAACCACCGCCACCCACGGCTACTGGCGGACTCTGCAGGCTGGCCACGGAGAGGGTCGGCGCTGCAAGCGAGTCGAAGTAAGAGCTCCCAGATTCATCCCCCATTGCTTGTGACCCCCAGGCCTTCCACCGGCCCGTGGCTTCAAAATAAAAGCTGCCGTAGGCGTTGGCGGCAATCTTCTTGGAAATGGCCAGGGGTGCCACCGGGCCAAAAGCCCGGCCTTGGATGGCGAAAACGTACAAGCCGCCGTCTGTCATCCCCGACCCAGTGGTGGGGATGACGACCGTGCTGTCGAAAGTGCCCTTGAACCCGGGGATATAACGGATCACGAAGGTGGTTTTGGCCCCGGGTTTGAGGACCGTGGCTGACGGTTGTGTCTTAATGGTGAAATGCGGGCTGCTGTTGTTTCCAGCCAGGCTGACCTTGGGATTACCCGTCAGGGAGATGTCAGAGAATCCCTGGTTGGTGATGGTGTAGGTCTGGTCCACCTGGCCCTTGCGGTAGTCCACAGATCCAAAGTCCGTTGCCAGGGCGGCATCGATCAAAGTGCTGCCATCACTGATGGGAATGCCCTTCGCATTCGTCACGACGGTATAACCAGAAACATCGGTCTGCGTGGCGTGCAGGGTGTAGTCTCCCACGATGTCCGCATTTGCGCCTTTCACTTCCACGATGTAAGTGCCGGGGTCGAGCACACGGGTGAGGCTGAAGTTCCGATTTTCACCGCCAGCATCTGCTGAGAGCAGTTTGGTCTGCTTGCTGGCAAGCTGATAGAGCGTTCCGAATGTGTCCGTGCTTCCCGAGGTCCAAAAGGTGCAAAGCTTTCGTTGCGTGAGCACGAAGCGAAACATGTCGATATCACTGCCGTAATCCAGGGCGCTGGAGGAAGCAATTTCACTCACATCCCACCCAGAAGTTTCCGTGGTGGCGCTGGCGAGATGAGGCAGGTCTCCCGAAGGTGCTGCAAAGGTATTGGGTGCTGTTCCTCTGATAATGAATCTGAAGCTTGGATAACCGGGGTCGTCGGATTCCACTCGAACAAAGGCTGAATGTCTTCCAAGACTGTCTGGCTGATATCGTATGGCAAAGCCGACTGGCAAGACTCCATCGATAGCCCCATCAGTGGGCTGGCCGGTCACTTGGAACTGATCCGCGTTCGGTCCGCTGAGGGCGACACGTGGTGAGCCTGTTAGTGTCAGGATGCCGCCGCCTTGATTGCGGATATTGAACATCAATTCCTTTGTCGGAGCTTTGGTCGTGAGAGTGCCAAATTCAGTTCCGAGTGCCACGCTGACATTGGAGGGACGGATGCCATAGGGGATCGGGCTGGTCTTCTTGTCGCCGACAATCTGGATACGTTGCGTTCCATCGCCGGGAATGGAAGATACATTGAGACAGTATCTGCCCGTGAGTGTCGGATAAGCTCCACGCACGTGAAGGGTGTAGTCACCTTTGAGAAGCCTGATGCGAAACCGGAAATTTCCATCATCACCTGCATTATCATTGCTGATGGAGGGAGTGCCAAAAATTTTGGTCATGTTAGTTCCGGACAAAGTGCCGACTGTGTCCATATTGACGGCGGCTCCTGCGGCGGCTGTCTCAATCAAGTAGGTGCCGTCGGCGGGAATCTTGATCTCAAAACGATCCCAGAATTCAGGACGGGATATGCTTCCCAGAAGGTACTCGGCTGACCATGGGACGGAGATCTTCCGGACGATGGATGCTGGGTCGGTTTTTTTGTAGGAGACTTTTATGCGAGCATCCGCGATGACCTTCTTTGCGACGGGTGAATCGAGCGGAATTGAAAGCCCAGTTGAGTAGCCCACAATGCCAGCCAGTCGATATTCCTCTCCAGAATTCCGAACCCATAAAGGACCTCCACTATTTCCACCGTAGATTTCAAATCCAGACGGCGCAAAGGAGGGTTGTAGTGATGCACTGAAAGATTTCAGACCTTGAAAAGACTGAAAAGGTGTGGCTGGCAAGAAAGCCTCGAACAAGGTGAATTTGGGGTCGGACGCTCCATTTGGTTTTGCTGGATAACCTGTGTACAGCTTGTCTGTGCTTTCCGATTTCAAACTCTGCGTGGGAGTCAATGCTTCCGCAGCATAGCCACCATCTGAAGCGAGATTTTGATAACTCCAAACTATGGCGAGATCACGGTCCACTTTCGATATGTATCGGCTGAACGCTTCATCTTGTGCAGGGCCTGGGGGTAGAAGATCTACATCTCCCATCGCCGCAAAAGCTAATGCAAAATCCGCATAGGATGTTTCACGCACGACCTCGCGCATAGTGTGTTGTGTTCCGCTCCCATGATTCGGTTCAACGGTCGATGTATAAGATGCATGCCAGCTAATGCGTTTGGCCCATGGATAGTCGCTGTATGGAAAATTGAGATGGTTGCGCTCTCCGTCACAAATGACATGAGCACAACCCAGGACAAATCTTGGGTGCAGAGCGACGACGCCTGAACCTCTGTCGGTGCTGCTTATCAGCGGATTAATGCGAGAGAAATGAGCTTCCAGGTATCCATTCCATCTGTACGGGTGACCCTCCATTTTCGAAGAGGCATCTGTGACCTGGGCGAAAGAACTGATTGAAAGGCACCATACGCAGAAAAGATATGCGCTAGCAGCACGAAGATGAATTCCAAAGAGGGGATAGATTGACATAATAGTTTGTTATAATGACTCCCTTGCCTGTGCTGCGTGGACGCCTATGCGTGACTGCATGTCCGACAACAGAGGTGTTAAAAAACGGGCCGAGGAACTGCCGTCCCAAGATCTCACGGCCACTTCTGCCTGGATGTCGATTTGAGCTGCTTCGTCCATGGTTCTAACATGGTCTGAGGAGGCACTCACCAGCCGGAAGCCCACCAGATCCTTCTGTGAAGGGAAGTTCGCGGCGAATGCCTGGGCTTCTTCCTGCGTCATGGCGGGATCTCGGACAAAGGTATTGAGGGCTTCGAGTTCTTCAGGGACGCGGGGATCCAGACGCGCCATGAGCTGGCCGCGGATGATGGGGCTTATTGAAAGAGATGGATCACGCTTGGCGATGAGCTGGCGGAACTCAGGGGAACGTACGGCGAGGGTATGCGCGGCAAGACCGGCGGCTGCTTGAGTGCCCTCGTAGGCTTCGGCATCTGCTGTTAGGCCAAGCAGGCGTTTCCAGCTGACGGGGTTCTCGGTCTCGGTGGCGATGTCGAAGGCTTCCAGGTAACCTCCGGTGGGTTGAGCTTTCCAGTCGCCGCGCTGCAGGAGACGGTCCACGCCGGTGATGGCGAGTTGACGGCGCGGGTCATCCTCGGCCACATGCATGAGGGTGCGGAGAGCGACGGCGACTTCATCTGGATTCTCCATCCGGCCGACCAGCACCTCCGCATACGCGGCTGCCTCGCCGAAATCCAGGCGCTCCAGCAGATCAAGAAGCGCCACACGCATGCTAGGAGACATGGCGAGGCTGCCTTCGCCGACGCGAAAGGGCAGGCCGGTGGATGCATCACGCCCTGAGTCCAGAAAGGCACGGATCGCCGCGCCGACCTGGGTAGGATCACCCGTCCAGAGCAGGGTGGTCATTTCTTCCAGGAGTTTTTGGGCCTCACCCGGGGGCATGCCCGGGCCCAGACGTCTCCAAAACTCCTCCAGGGCGAAGAGCATCTGGTCACGGTCTGCTTTTTGGTTGGGCGTGTCCGCCTGACGTTTCGAGGATTCGCCGCGCGGCGTGACACCTGTCGCGGGAGCGAAACTCAATTCATGTTCGGCTGGATCGCCGCCTCGGCCAAGGCTCCAGCCCCAATGAAGGACAAGCCAGAGCATGAGCGCGGTGGCGCCAAACAGCAGCAGGTGGAGGGGCGTGAGGCGGGAGACTTTCACTATTCAGCGGGAGGCAATGGATTAGAACTTCACAAGAGGTATCCCTTTCGCCGATGATCGTTGCGAACTTTTTTGTCAGCACCCCTGTCTTTTGCCATGTGAGTCTCTCGCGGCGCGAATGAAATGACTTGGTTTCAGGCGTACGTGACATGTATGGATCAGAAGATGATGGACACTCCGGTTCGCGAAACTCCCTCCCCCTGGCCCGAGACTCGCTGGGACCGCATCCTGGCGCTGCGGGATCCGGCGGAGCGTGAGGCGGCGCTGCGGGAGATCTGTGAGAAGTATCACGTGGTGATCCTGGCGCAGTGCCGGCGCTGGAGCGATCAAGATGGCGAGGACATGGCGCAAAGCTTTTTGTTATGGGTGATCGAGCAGCGCCGGCTGGAGCTGGCGGATCCGGAGCGCGGCCGGTTCCGCGTGTTTCTGAGCACGATGTTGAAGAACTATCAGCGCAAGGCGTATCGTGCCGAGCAGGCCCAGAAGCGCGGGGGTGGTGTGGAGCATGTGGACTGGGTGGAGGAGGCTGCAGGGGCTCCGATGGCACCTGACGTGGTGTTTGATCGTGACTGGGCACTGGATGTGATGAAGCGGATCATCGCCACGCTGCAGGCCGAGGCGAAGGGCTCCGGCATCAAGGACGGGGTGCTGGGCGTGCTGCTGCCTTCGCTACGTGCTGAGGAGGATGCGATGGAGGCCACGTGGGAAGCGCATGCGAGCCGTCTGGGAGTGCCGGCGGGCACCTTGCGGTCCTACGCCGCACGATTGAGGAAACGTTTCCGTGAGCTGATGGAGAGGGAGGTGTCTGCCTCCACCTCCGGCAGTGATCTGGAGGCGGAGATCCGCTACCTGATGAGCTGCCTCGGTGCTTTCTGAGACATGGCATGAGGTGAATGAGACGACTTTCCCTGCTGCATCACGACGCTCTTTCGGATACCAAGCCTTGAAAGCATGACTGCCATGAATCCTGATGCTGTCCCTCACACGCGCTGCGCGGTGTGTGAGGCGCCTTTGGAGAATCCGGCGGAGTGGCTGGGCATGTGCCCGGCATGCTGGGGGCAGGCGGGGATGCGGGCGGCGGAGTCCATGGCGCGGGAGACGGCAACGCTGCATGTGGAGGGCTTTCGCATCCGGCGCCGCATCGCGCGGGGTGGCATGGGCACGGTGTATGAAGCGATGCGTGGCAGCGACGAACAAAGAGTGGCGCTAAAAATCATCCGCGAGGATCTGGCGGACCAGCCGCGCTTTCGTGAGATGTTCCAGCGTGAGTGTGAGGCCCTGGCGCGGCTGGATCATCCCAGTGTGGTGAAGCATCTCGGTGCGGGTGAGACGGAGGGTGTGCCGTTTCTGGCGATGGAATACATTGACGGGCCTAACCTTCAGCAGGTGCTGCGGAAAGGTCCGCTGCCGGTGGACCGGGCGCTGGAGATCGTGGAGCAGGTGTGCGCGGCGCTGGAGGCGGCTCATGCGCAGAGACTGGTTCACCGGGACATCAAGCCGGCGAATGTGCTGCTGGATGAGCAAGGCCGTGTGAAGGTGACGGACTTCGGACTTGCGCGGCTGCCACGACCGGCTGGCGAGGCATCACTCACGGGCAGTCTGCTGGCGCTGGGCGGTCACTATGCAGCGCCGGAACTGGAACGCGGGGACCCGGCGGCGGATCATCGCGCGGACATCTATAGCGCAGGTGCGCTGCTGTATCATCTGGTGACGGGGGAGCCTCCGCGTGCTCATGCGGAGCCTGTGCATCAGCGGCGCAGCGGACATGGGGTGACGCTGGGTTTGCAGCGCATCATCACACGCGCGCTTCAGCCAGATGCGGAGAGGCGCTTTGCCTCAGCCAGGGAGATGCGGCTGAGGATCGCTCGTGAGCGGGGCTTTCTCAAAGCGTGGCCGCTGTTTGCCAGAAGGCAGGCACAGCTTGTTCTCTATGCAGCATTGTTAGTTATGCTGATCTCGGGTTGCCTGCTGGCGTGGAGCTCTGCCCAGGAGTCTCCGGAGGAGGTGGCGGCGGCGCTGAGGGCAACGGCCGAGCTCGAAGCGAGGCTGGCCGTTGAAGAACGGCTGGCACCTGTGCCTGCGGGCTGGAAGCCACGACAGCATGAGAACACGCTGGGCATGAAGTTTGTGGGCATCCCGGATCTGGATGATGTGCTGGTGAGCATCTGGGAGACTCGCGTGGGTGATTTTGCCGCCTTCAACAAGGCGCAGGCAGATGGCCGATGGATTAAGGAGACGGGCTATCGACGCAAGCTCAGCCGGGCTTTTCATGGGCTGAAGAAGGGAGAGTTTGTGGAGACGCGCGGCTCATGGCGTTCACCGGGCTTTGCCCAGACGGACGAGCATCCGGTGTGCGGCACCAGCCTCTTTGAGGCGCAGGCTTTCTGCACCTGGCTGACCTGGAAGGAACGCAGCAGCGGGGCCATCCGTGACAACCAGGCCTATCGACTGCCCACCGATGCGGAGTGGAGTGCCGCTGCCGGTCTGAAGCCGGAGCCGGGAGCGACGCCGGAGGAGAAAGGTGCCTCATGGAAGGTGAAGATGCATGCCTTCCCCTGGGGGCATGACTGGCCCGCGCCAGATGGGCTGTACAACATCGTGGACAATGGAGTGGTGGATGAGGACTGGCACCCGAACTGGATTTTTAAACCACGCCGTGATCCGTGGCTGCGCACGGCTCCGGTGAATGCGGTGCCGCCGTCGCCGCTCGGGCTTTATCACATGGTGGGGAACGTGGCGGAGATCACGGAGAGCCTGATCAGTGCAGATCCGGAGCTGCGCTTGTACGCCATCCGCGGAGCTTCATGGTTCGATGCCTCACGCGAGGGTGTGAGCCTGGCCACAAGGGCACGTGACAGCGCCGGCATGCGGATCGACAAACGCGGGTTTCGGATCGTCTTCGTCACACGCGGGGGCGAGGGCTGGAGATATGTGGAGAAGTAGTGAAGTCGTGGAAAACAACTCCGCCAGCGGAAGGCTGGCGACGTATTTTCATCTCATCCCCGTTGATCCCATGAATACCACCTCCAACTGGCTCATCTGGGCGCTCCTCTCGGCTGTCTTTGCTGCCGCCACTGCGATCCTCGCCAAGGTGGGGCTGCGTGATCTTCCGGCTGACCCCGCGGCTTTTGTGCGCACGCTGCTCGCTGCCTTGTTCCTCGGGCTTGTCATCCTGCTCTCAGGCAAGTGGCAAAATCCACTGCACTGGGGCGGCAGCGCATGGACATGGCTGGGCTTGTCCGCTGTGGCCTCCGCCCTGTCGTGGGTATGCTACTTTCGCGCCTTGAAGACCGGCAGCGTTTCCCAGGTGGCGCCCGTGGACAAACTCGGCATCGCGCTGACGGTGCTCCTTGCCTGGCTTTTCCTGGGGGAACGCCCTGGCGTGCCACAGTTCGCAGGATTGGTCCTCATGCTGGGCGGGGCGGCCTTGATTGCCTTCAAATGAAGAGCCCTCCGGACGCCGGACATTTCGGCGTCAGCCTCCGACGGGGTGAGTCGCTTTTTGCGATTTGAGAAATGTATTTCCGCGCTACTGGCGCAGGTGCCTTTGCCGCGACCTCTCTCGATGAACAACCTGCTGCCACTTTTGAGCGGCGGTCTGCTGGTGTTTGGATTTCCAAACTGGAACCAGGAATGGCTCATCTGGCTCGGCCTGCTGCCGCTGTTGATCGTGCTGTGGAACCCGCAGTCCAAGGGCTCAGGCTTCAAGGCAGGTTATCTGGCAGGGCTGGCTTTCTTCATTCCGAACCTCGCGTGGGTCAGGCATTCATCGCGTGTGCAAGCAGGAGCGATCAATGACTCGTGGATCGGCCTTGGGCCGGAGATGATGGGCTTTGGAGCATTGATCGGCTTGAGCGCTTACTGCGCGGTGTATTTCGGACTGTGGGGCTGGTTTGTGAGCCGCTATGCGAAGCCGGACATTGTCAAAATGACGAAGAGTTCCTGGCAGGAAAGCACGCTGGAATCACTGCGCTGCTCTTTGCTCGCGGCCGCGGCGTGGGTGGGCTGTGAATGGCTGCGCAGTACCACAGTCTTCACGGGTTTTGGCTGGAATGGACTGGGCGTGGGGCTGCACCAGAACAAGGTCATCATTCAAGCGGCGGATCTGGTGGGTGTGATGGGCCTTTCCTTTCTGCCGGTGCTGGTGGTGTGCACGGGCTGGAACACGCTGCGCCGGCAGCTGGCCATTTATCATGGCACGGGGACGTGTCGCACGCGGCTGGACTTCACGCTGGCGCTGGTGCTGCTGCTCGCCACCGCAGGCTATGGCATGACACGCATCCTGGCGAAGCCGGAGGAGTCTGTGACGGTGCGCACACTTTTGGTTCAGCCGAATGTGCTGCAGGTGGAGGCGTGGAGTGGTGAGCGTGCGCCGGAGATCTATGAGAATCTGGCGCGCTACACACGGCTGTATGCGGAGGCTCGTGATGGCAACTCCGGCATGGATCTAGTGGTCTGGCCGGAGAGCGCACTACCTGTGCATCTGTATGGAAACGGGGAACGCTGGGGGCTGCCGAAGCATGAGACCTATTTTAATGAGCTGCTTTCCATGGGTGCCTTCAGCCTGATGACAGGCACGGAGATCTATGAGTCTCCTGAGCCGGGTCGTGGGGGTCATGTCTCCGCCGTGCTATTCCGCGCGAACTATACGCACCGCCAGGAGTATCACAAAGTGCACCTCGTGCCTTTCGGCGAGTATCTGCCCTTTGGCGACTATCCGCCGTTTTCACTGCTGCGCGGCGTGATCCCGGGAGACTTCACGCCGGGCACAAGCACCGAGCCTTTGAAGCTGGAGAAGCCCGACGTGGACATCATTCCGCTGATCTGCTTTGAGGACACGGTGGGCAGGCTGGCGCGGAAGTTTGCGCGGCCGGGGCCGCAGATGATCGTCAACCTAACCAATGATGGTTGGTTCCTGAACAGCAACCAGATGGAGGTGCATGTGGCGAATGCGAAGTTCCGTGCCATCGAGCTGCGCCGGCCCATGGTGCGTGCCACAAACACGGGCGTGACCTGCTTCATCGACACCCTGGGCAGCATCACGCACCGCCTCGCGGATCCAGAGACTGGCAGCACGCTGATCGAAGGCTGCCTGCCAGGTGAGGTGAAGGTGCCCACGACGGGCGAGATGACTCTGTACGTACGTTTTGGCGACTGGTTCGCGCTTGTTTCCCTGGCGCTGTGCGCCTTTCAATACGTCCTTCATCGAATGAGCCGCAAATCCACATGCCAGGCCTAACCACTTATACCAAACCACTGACCGCCGAGCAGGCGAGGAAACTGCGCGGACTGCTGCAGGAGAGCGGCTGGGAGTTTCAAACGAAGCCGTATTGCCTGTATGCGGCCGCCCATGGCAAGGTGAACGTGCTGGTGTATGAGAAGGGGCCGAAGATCGTGGTGCAGGGAAAGGACACGGAGGAATTTGTCACGAACGTGCTGGAGCCGCAGGTGCTGGGTGTGGCGGAGCTCGGCTATGAGGAGGTGCATCATCCGGAGATGTTCGAGCCGCACATCGGCGTGGATGAGAGCGGCAAGGGTGACTTCTTCGGCCCGCTGGTGATCGCCGGGGTGCATGTGGACCGTGAAGCGGTGCTGGCACTGCGGGCGATCGGCGCCGTGGACAGCAAGAAGATCGGCACGGATGCGAAGATCGCCAAACTCGCAGAGGCCATCAGGCAGGTGCCGGGGCTGCGCTGGGAGGTGATCCAGATCGGCCCGGCCAAATACAACGAGCTGTACCAAAAGTTCGGTAATCTTAATCGTTTACTTGCCTGGGGGCATGCGAAGGTGATCGAGACACTGCTCGAACGAGTACCTGAGTGCAAAAAAGCCATCTCCGACCAGTTTGCGAATCCGGCAGTACTCAAACGAGCACTGCAAACCCGGGGTCGTGACATTGAGCTGATCCAGCGCACAAAGGCAGAAAGTGATCCGGCGGTGGCCGCAGCCTCCATTTTGGCCCGCGACCGCTTTGTACAATGGTTGGATCAGACAAGCCAGCGTCTGCAGATCGAGCTGCCGAAGGGTGTTTCAGCGCAGGTGAAGGCCAACGCGAGAGCCCTTTTTAAAAGGGACGGCCTGGATGGCCTGGCGGCTGCTGCAAAAATGCATTTCAAGACGGCTGCAGAGGTCACTGGGGCCCCCTTGCCGCCGGATGGGCCTACAGAGGATGGCATCATGCGTTAAGGAAAGGCTTGCGATTTCCCCATAGGCACGACATTTCTCCGTCTCCCCCCCTGGAAATCATGGCTACCATCACCAAACGCGAAATCGTGTCCGATCTGAGTGATCAGACTGGATTGACTCAATCAGACGTTGCTCAAATCGTCGAATCCTTCATCGGCCTTGTCAGCAAGAGGCTCAGCGAAGGGCACGACGTGACCTTCCGCACCTTTGGCACCTTTGAAGTGAGAGTGGCGAAGGCCAAGATCGGTCGTAATCCTAACAAGCCGGAAGCCGAAGTCCGCATCCCCAACCGCTGCGTGGCCCGCTTCAAACCCGGCCGTGAACTCAAGGAAGCCGTGGCCTCCCTCCCGCCGGAAAAGTTAGGCGCGGAATAATTCGCAATACCACTTCTAGGTGATGTCTTTGGTGAGTTATTCACAAAACCCATTGCCGTAAAAAAAATACAAAGAAGAGGTTGGCTTTTGGAACTCTCTATGCTGTAATTACTCTTGCCGTTTGTATTAACTCTCATAACAGACCCGAAAATGAAAACACTCGCAGCTCTCTTCTTTGTGATGGCAGGCCTTGCCTCCTTCACATCTACTGCAAATGCCCAGTGGGCTAACTGGGGCCCGACGTGGGGTGCCTGGGGCCCTGGTTTTGTGTATCCTGGTGGCTATCCTTTCTGGAGCTATCCTTACCAGGAGTCCACCCGCATTGGTAAGGTGCGAATCGAAGGTGACGTCAACTACAGCGTGACCATCGACTCCAGCGATCTGACCCTTGGCCACCATCCAAAGCGCAATCCATACGGCCTCGTCGTGGGTGCCGGTGAGATGACCAAACTCCTTCTGACCGTCGAGCCTTCTGATCGCCTGCCTACCCTGGGTGAGCCGAAGATCCGCATGCCCTTCAAGATTCTCGTCGCCAGCCTTGAGCTTCGCGGCGTGAACCTTGGCCACACCAAAGGCAAGTTCGCCTCCTTTGAAGATGAAGTTGCTGCCTGCGGCCGCGTGCTCGTCTGGCTCGACCACACCAAGCGCTACCTGCTGCTTGACTCCGCTGATCCAACCCGCCGCCGTGTCGAATGGCCATACGCCAACAGCGTTCCGCCAGAGCGCGTGTTCGTGGAAGGTATCACCCCGACCCAGCCTGGTGGTGCGTTCATCGTGACTCTTGAGCTCGACGACGCCAATCGTCGCGGTCTTGCCAAGCTCGGCAGCGAGCCTGCCGTCTGGGACCGTCAGATCATCACCGTCCACAGCCCAGGCGTCCATCCGAAGCCTTGGAAAGACATGACCCCAGTGTGGGCTAACACCGGCGGCGCTGGCGGCAAGTAATCCTGTCGAGAGCTAATCCACTGCACTTTGAATGGCCGTGTTGCGAGAGCGACACGGCCATTTCTTTTTGAAATTTTTGCGTTTTGCCAGTTGAGCAGGTGTATCTGGTTTGAATTTTTCACCGCGGGTCTCAATGCTTGGGCGGTCCACCCTCTGCCAGCTTTCGGAAGTGCAGGAACACAAAACGCGTCATTCGGAGATGACGGAAGGGTGACTGACGAGCTGGAGGAACTGCACTGCCACCGTGCATTTGACTGGCCCGAGAGCTGCCCCAAGGGCATGAGGTGAATCCGCAGCAGGCCCATAGGTGCTTGACCGATTGACGAAGCCTGCAAATGAGCCGCAAGAAATGCGTGCTCGCTCACGATTCAGCCGCCTGCCATATTGATCTCCTTTCATGAAGTTCCTCGCCTATTCGTCCTTCCTTGCTTTGAGCCTCGCCCTTCACGTCTCCGCTGACGCGGCTGACTGGGGACGTTTTCGTGGCCCGAACGGTTCCGGCCTTTCCACCACGACCGGCCTGCCAGCTGTGGTGGACGACAGTACCACGTTGTGGAAAACGCCGTTAGGCAAAGGCTGGTCCTCACCCGTGCTGTGGGGAGACATAGTGGTGGTCACGGCGGAGACTGCGGACAACAAGCGCGCGGTGATCGCGCTCTCGACCAAGGACGGGAAGGAACTGTGGCGTCATGAGGAGACTTTTGTGCCGCATAACCTGCACAAGACCTACAACACCTTCGCCAGCAGTTCCGCGTTCATCGATGCGGAGCGCATTTATGTGAACTGGAGTTCTGGCACGGCCATCCAGGCGCTGGCGCTGGATCACACGGGCAAGCAGCTTTGGAAAAACGAGCATGTCGCGGACTACATCCATGAGCATGGCACGGGTGTGTCTCCTGTCGTGGTGGATGGCATCATGTTTGTGCGCAGTGAGTTTGACTGGCAGCGCGATGGCAAGATCTACACCGAAGACCCTGAGCAGCAGAAGTGGAAGACCTGCTTCGTCGGCCTGGATGCCAAGACTGGCAAACAAGTGTGGAAGACGGAGCTGCCTAACTGCTTGAACACTTTCTCCACGCCCGTGGTGCATGAGACGAAGAGCGGCAAGAAGGAGCTGATCTGCGCGAACACCAACAGCGGTGTCATGGGCATCGATGTGGCCACAGGGAAGATCAACTGGCAGTACAATCCGGGCTACAAGCAGCGCAGCCTGGGTTCCGGTGTGCTGAGTGACGACTTTTATTTCTGCACCTTCGGCACGGGTGGTGGTGTGAAGGAGATCGCCGCGCTGGATCTGAAGAGCGGCAAGCCAGAGCCGGTGAGCTTCGACATTCCCAAAGGCCTGCCTTATGTGCCATCTCCACTGGTGATCGGCCAGCACATGTATTTGTTAGGCGATGGCGGCATCATGCGCTGCGTGGAGCAGAAGACGGGCAAGGTGCTGTATGAGGAGCGCGTGGAAGGCAGCCAGGGAAGCGCCAAGTTCTTCAGCAGCCCGGTGGCTGCGGATGGCAAGATCTTCTGCGCCAGCCAGCAGGGGGATCTCATCGTGATCAAGGCGGGAACAACCTTTGAAAAACTCGGCGCCAGCAAGCTCGACGGTCCGGTGAACTCTGTTCCTGCGATCGGTGACAAGCAACTCTTCGTGCGCACGGCGAACTCGTTGTACTGCATTGGTGCGAAGGGACAGCCGGTGCCGTGATTCGCGGCCTAACGTTGTTTGCGTGCTGACGGACAAAGTCGCGACAGCGTCGTGGAGTGCGGTGGGAAGCGCTCAAGCGCGACACCGCTGTGTACGCAGAGAACGCGTCCGTTGTTAGGTGGCGCATGTGCGAACGATAGCGGTGTCGCCGAGGCACGGTGGCCCGT
>NZ_BKAG01000038.1 GCF_007992435.1 Prosthecobacter gellanilyticus
TGAAGTCCGCGCTCCGGCGGCGCTGGAGACTTCAGCATTTTGCATCTCTTGAAATCATCGGACGTTTGCGTCGTTACAGCGCGGCCATGATCCGTCTCTTCTCCTGTGCCTTACTCTCGCTGTGCTGCTCGGTGCTCTCCGGGGCGCAGCCGAACCTGCTCATCATCACCGCAGATGACATGAGCTGTGATTCCGTGGGTGTGTATGGCTGCAAGCTGAAGGACACGACGCCGAACATGGACAAGCTGGCGGCGCAGAGCCTGCGGTTCAATCAAGCGCATGTGGTGGTGGGAAACTGCATGCCCTCGCGCAATGTGATGTGGTCGGGGAAGTATCCGCATAACAACGGGATCGAGGGCTTTGTCCCCATCCCGAGGGAGGAGAAGAAATATCCCGTGCTGGGAGAGATCGTGAAGGACGCCGGATGGTTCACGGGCATTCGTCACAAGGTCAGCCACTCCACACCTTATTCACCGTTTCCGTGGGACATCGTGCTGGGTGACGAGCGGAAGGACAATGCGAAGAACCCACCCTCCTGGGGCAAGGCCGCGACGACGGGCATTGAAGCCGCGAAGAAGGCCGGCAAGCCTTTCTGCCTGCTGCTGAACATCGCGGATCCGCACAAGCCCTTCTATGCTGAGGGCAAAGGAGGCAAGACCATCCCGGATGACAATGTGCCGTCGCGTGTTTTCACGCCGGAAGAGGTGCCGGTGCCGGGCTTTCTGCCGGATGATCCGATCGTGCGCAAAGAGCTCTCGCACTACTACTCCAGCGTGCGGCGTGCGGATGATTCGGTGGGTGAGATCCTCGCCGCCTTGAAAGCTTCCGGCCAGGATGAGAACACCATCATCGTCTTCCTTTCGGATCATGGCATGCCGCTGCCCTTTGCGAAGACACAGCTTTATCATCACAGCTCACGCACACCACTCATGATCCGCTGGCCCGGCGTGACGAAGGCGGGCGCTGTGGATGATGAGCACATGATCTCCACGGTGGATCTGCTGCCGACGATCCTCGACATGTTGCAGATCAAGCAGCCAGGCGGGTTTGACGGCTCTTCCTTTGCGGGCGTGCTGCGCGGCGAGAAGCAGCCTGAGCGCACGATGGTCTTCAAGGAGCACAATGAAAACTCCGGCGGCCAGAACACACCCATGCGCGCGGTGCAGACGAAGGACTGGCTGTATATCTTCAGCCCGTGGTCGAACGGAAAGCGTATCATGACCGGCGCCACGAACGGCACCTCCACCTGCCGCCAGATGCGTGTCCTGGCGAAATCTAACGAACAGATCGCCGGTCGCATCGATCTCTTTGATCATCGTGTGCCGGAGGAGGCTTATGAGGTGCGCTATGATCCGGATGCGCTGACGAACCTCATCGCGAAGCCGGAGAATGCCGCGCAGGTGGCGGCGCTGGAAAAGGCGCTGGAAGACTGGATGGTGCGCACGGGTGATCCGCTGCTGGAGGTGTTTCGCAAGCGTGAGGATGCGGCGTTTCGTGAGAGCTATATTTCAAATTTGGAGAAGCAGCAGGTGAGTCGCAAGGATCGCAAGGCTAACAAGGCGGAGATGAAGAAGGCCGCTGCTCCGAAGAAGCCTGCCGCGCTGATTTCACTCGAGCATCCTGAGTCTGTCACTCATGGTCAGAAAGCCATCGTGAAGCTCAAGCACAACCTGCCGGAAGATCTCGGCGAGAAGCCGATTCAAATCACCATCAAGGACGGCAGCGGAGCGCGCATCGAGCGCAAGGAGGTCATGGCCAGCGGCACGGGTGTGATCGAGGTGACCTTTGACATTCCCGCCGAGGTGAAGGGCAAAAAGATCAGCTTCGCGGGGCTGGTGGGTAAGAGCATCAAAGACACCTTGCAGCATCTGCAGTCAGAGCCGGTGCCGGTGGAGTAATGAAAGTGGGACAGGTTTGCAACCTGTCTGCGCGCCAACACCTGCAACGCTGCGAACAGGAAACAGATTGAAAACCTGTTCCACTTTGTCGATTTCGTGCCTGAACATCGTGCATAATTCCAGGCACCAAATCAACCAAATGTCGATTTGGTGCCTGAAGTTTCGGGGATTTTTCAGGCACGAAATCGACATCGGCTGCCTCACGCCTTCCTCATCAGGCCTTCCATGGGCACCAGGAAGTCGAACTCATCACGTTCTTCGATGCCTGAGGCGAGCTCGCCGGTGTAGATGAGACCGGTGCGGACGGAGTGGCCTTGGGGGAGCTTGAGGCGGGTGATCTTTTCATTCACCTCGTCGACGACAGCAGCTCCGATCTGAGGGCGCATCTTGATCTCGAAGACATAGAGGCAGCGGCGGGTGCGGATGAGCAGGTCAATCTGGCAGCCTTTGCGGCGAAGGGTCTGCTTCTGATGGTAAGGGCCGGCGTTGAGCACGAGCTTCTTGTCCAGACCGATGTGGGAGAGCAGGATGTCCAGGTTCGCATGGACGAGGTTCTCGAGCTGAAGGCCGAGGATGCTGTCCCAACCCGGCAGCTTCTCCAGCGCGGTGTTTTTGAGCAAACCCTTCGCGATGCGTGATTTCACGGGATCCACATATTTCAGGTAGAAGCGCAGGTAGTTGTCCGAGAGACGGTAGCGCGCATCACGCGGGCGGCTCTGGCCGGTCTCAGGATCAAAAGGAATGTCGCGGGTGATGAAGCCTGCTTGCTCGAGTTCGCTGAGCGATCCGCTGAGGCTGCCACCACGGGCACGCTCGAGTTCCTCGCTGATCTGGTCCACGCTGTGGGAGCCGTCCACCAGGGTGCGCACGATCTCGCGATAGGTCTCGGCACGGCGGGTGAAAATATCGTGGAAGATGCTGTCGAACTCGTTGAAGAGCATCCCGGAAGGATGAAAGCAGAGATCCGCAATATTTTGTTCGGCAGTGCGCGCGGGATTGATCTCCTCAAGGTAGCGCGGCACGCCGCCGGTGACGGCCAGGAGGCGGAGCTTTTCCACCGGGCTGATGCGTGATCCGCGCCTGCCCCAGAACTGCACGCAATCAGGAAGCGTGAGCGGGCCCAGGCGGAACTGCCAGGAGCAGCGGCCGACGAAGCCGGTGTTGTTGAGGATGTTTTGCTCGATCCAGGATGACACAGAGCCGCAGAGCACCACGACCAGCCGCTGGCGTTTGGAAAAAAGAGTGTCCCAGGCAGTCTTGAGATGTCCGGGGAAGTCCGCATCACCAATGGCCATCCAGGAGATTTCATCCAGCAGGATCACGACGGTGCCGCTGGCCGGGATCTGGCTGGCCAGGAGCTGGAAGGCGGTGGGCCAGCCATCGAGGTGGACCTTGGGAGCCTTGGTCTGTTTCGCGAGCTGATCCGCAAAGGCATCCAGCTGGGCCTGGCGGTTGATGTCCTCACGCGGAGGCAGGCCCATGAAGCTGAGGAAATAGTCCGCCTCCTGCGCGCATTCGGTGATGAAGCGGCTCTTGCCGATGCGCCGGCGGCCCTGGCATGTCACGAGAGAGGCGGTTCTCTTTTGAAGAAGCCTCCTGAACTCCTCACGCTCCGCGCTGCGGCCAATATAACCGTCCATGATATGAAATGTCGATTTGGTGCCTGAAAAACTGGCCATACTTTTGGCACGAAATCGACATGATGTCAATTTGGTGCCTGAAAGTGACGCCCTTTTCCAGGCACCAAATCAACTAATTGTCGATTTCGTGCCTGGAAAATAAATGAAAGTTCAGGCACCAAATCGACATCAGCGGGCCGGAGGCTGCGCGCGCATCAGGGCGGCGTGCTCCAGCATGAGGCGGTAGCTGCTCAGCCAGTTGGCCGTGTCTCCCTGGTTCATGGCCCAGGAGTCGCGAGCCCAGAGGTAGGCGGCTTCGGCCTTCTCCCAGTCACCCAGACGATGCCAGTGAATGCCTAGGGCCACACGCGGCTCCTCATGATGCGGGGCGAGCTTGATGGACTCATGGATGGCGGCGAGCGCATCATCATAACGGCCGACGGCATCATAGGCATCCGCTAGGGCGAGGTCGTATAAGTGGTTATACGGATTGAGCGAGATGGCGTGCTCGAGGTCGTCGATGACTTGTTTCAGCGCGGGGCTGTCTGGGGCGCGATCCTTGTCGGTGAGGGTGTCGAGCACAGCGAGGCCGCGCTGGTAAAAGACCTCGCCATTGGTGGGGTCGAGACGCACAGCGTCATCGAGATGGGCTTTGCGAGCAGGGGCGTCTTTGCGCGCCTCAGCGAGCTGAGCCTGGGTGAGCGCCATGTCGCCACGGCCATAGCACCAGGCACCGGCGAGAAGGGCGATCGAGGCGATGCCGAGGGTGATCTTGGTCAGCACGCGCACTCCAGGCAGGCGGAGGAGCGGACGCTGCATCTGCTCAAAGCCAGGATTCGCCAGTACACCCAGCAGCAAGGCGCCCGTGAGCGCGGTGGCGGGCACGTGGTAGTGAAACTCAAACAGCGCATGCACCAGGGTGGCTGCGATCGCGGCTAGCGCGCCGAGGCAGAGCGCGAGGTTCATGCTCAAGACCCGTCCGCTGTTGAGGAAGCGCTCACGCACAAACCAGCGCAGGTAGCGACAGCCGTTCAGGATGTGAGCGAGGACCAGCAGCAGCAGCATGCCGACACCGATCCAGCCGTAGTCGGCGAGCAGTTGAAAGTGCTCGTTATGCGCAAAGAGCGGCTCAGGAGCCCATTGCGGAAGCTTGTCAGAGCGCAGGCGCGTGCCGCCATCATAAAACATGCGCGCCCCGGCTCCGGTGAGCGGATGCTCCGCATTCTGGCGGATGGCGGACTCCCAGATGCCCAGGCGGATGTCACTGGTCATGGCGAGGCGTTCAGTTCGTCCGCGGAGGTATTCCTCATTCACCTTCCACAGCACTGCACCGCAGAGAAGGCTCATCACAATGCCGCCACCGAGCAGGCTCCAGAACATGTGGCGCTGGGTCTGCCAGATCATCCACAGGGCGAGCATGGCAAAGACAAAACTGCCCGCCACAAGTCCGAAGAGGGCGCCACGGCTGACCGTGAGAGACATGCCCACGGCCATGGCCACGCAGCAGAAGGCCAGCCAGAGCTTGAGCACTGAGCCGCCACGACCAAAGCAGAGCCAGCCGGCGGAGAGGAAGAGCGCCACGGAAAGAAAGGCAGCGAGGTGGTTGGCATTGGCAAAGAAGCCGCCGATGCGCCCGGGCTCCGCAGGCCGCAGGAAGTGCGGCACGACATGGAAGCCCCAGTTTCCCGAGAGATGAATGGAACCCACAGCGAGGTTTCCCATGACGAGCAGCAGCAGCACGGCGAGCCAAGCCATGCGCCAGCGCGGATGACTGGCCGCGGTGACGGTGAGGATGTAGGTGACGAGACAGCCGAGCAGGATGATGGCGTCTTCGCGCGCATAGGCACTGACGGGAGAGCACACGGCGCGACCGATCATGTAGGCGGCAAAGGCCAGCGTGGTGGCGAGGCAGACATCACTCGGTGGAAAGAGGATGCGAAGACGCCAGCGCAGAGTCGCGAACAAGCCTGCGATGCCGAGCAGGATGGCTCCAGGCCAGAAAAACAGCAGGCGTGTTTCCGTGCCGAGCACGCCTGTGACGAGCAGGGCGAGGAGGAAGAGGACAAGCGCGGCGGTTTGCAGCATGGGCAGGATTTACAGGGCGGACTTGGGCGGTGCAAGACAAGTCGGGAAGCACTGAATTTTAACCGCAGATCACGCAGAGGGCACCGATGATTGAGCAACAGAAAGCGCAGCCCCCTTTCGAGGGCTGCGCCAGCCTATGGTACCAACTTATGCGTTAACACACCTTGTGCACTCACAAGGAATTGATGAACTCGATCAACTGCTGCCGCTCCGCCGCGGTGAGCTGGGTGTAGCGGGTGCGTGAGGCGAGGCCCTCGCCATCATGGGCGCGGACGGCTGCATCGATCGAGGGAGCACGACCATCATGCAGATAGGGTGCGCTGACACGCACGCCCCAGAGCGGAGCGGTTTTCATTTCACGAGCACCTGCGTCTGCCTGCACGATGCCGTCACCGAGACGGCCCATGTCATGCAGCAGCAGGTCGGAATACAGAGCCACTTCCTTTTCGCTGAGCGCGGCGATGACGTTCACTCCCGTGGTCATGCTGGGTGTGTGGCACACCGCGCAGCCGGTGGAGGTGAAGAGCGCCTGGCCAGCCGTGGCATTCGCCGTCAAGGCACGTGGTGGCAGCGGTGCCAGCAGGCGCATGAAGTCCGCGCTGTGGTCGATGTCCGCCTTGCCGGTCACGGGATCGATGGTGTCCTCGGGATCATTCACGCGGTCATGCGTGGCCAGCACATCCGCCTTGCCATTCGGCGCATTCTCCGTGGGGAAGAAGCGGCTGGTGATGCCCATCTCATTGACATAAGCATCTGCAGAGAAGGCAAGCAGCGTGGCCTGCTGGGCCTTCCAGCCGAAGCGTCCGACACGCTCATCACCCGTGGTCACGTCCGTGATGATGGCGGCACGGCCGAGCACGCCGTCAGGTTTGCCAGCGACTTCCCCCGCGAGGATGGTCTCATCCGGAATCGCTTCGATGAGGCCGAGGCCAAACAGCGCGGTGGTCTGGCGCCGCACAATCACATTCGCCTCGCGAGGCACGACCTCACGCGCGGCAGGGTGGATGGACATGTTCTGCAGCAGCGAGCCGCCGAGCGAGGCGAGCGGGTCAAAGATATCATTCGTTGTTCGGCCAAAGCGCGTGACGTTGATGGTGCCGGCTCCGCCGATGCCACCCTGCACATGGCAGGCCGCGCAGGAGTTGCGGTTAAAGATGGGGCCGAGACCTCCGGCGGCATCTTCGCGGTTGTTGAACTCCAGCCGACCATCCGCAAAAGCCACGAGATCAGCATTGCTCAAACCCGGAAGCGGATCGGCGGCGCGTGGCGGGCCACTGTGGCGTGCCATCATCTGATGCGGAGGCCGGCGGCGCTGAGAATTGCGCATGGGAGGAGGTCCTCCTTGGGGCGGCTGACCAGCGGTCGGTGGTTTCGGCGCACCGGCAGGAGGTTGCTGGCCCGCAGGAGGTTGTTGGCCGGCGGGAGGTTGTTGGCCGGCGGGAGGTTGTTGCCCGGCAGGAGGTTGTTGCCCGGCAGGAGGTTGTTGCCCGGCAGGAGGCTGCTGCCCAGCAGGAGGTTGCTGCCCTGCCACGGGTGGTTTTGGAGCACCAGCGGGTGGCTGCTGCCCTGGGGGTGGCGGCGGGCTGTCGGTGGTCTGACCGAAGGTGATCCCGGCTACTGCGGTGAGCAGCAGGATGAGATGGTGAGGTCCGGTGGTAGGTTTCATGGCTTGGGAGGTGCTGAATGTTTTGGGAAGTTATTTTCCCTTTTTCAGCGCCTAACCTGATGTGGCCATGTGAAGGAATGATGATGCCTGACCCGGAGATTTGTTAAGGCTGGGTAAATGTGGTTAGACTTCCAGGCAGCCCTGGGAGGTCGTGCTAACCCAGCATCGCTCGCATCAAAGCCTGCCCAGCACCCATCCGCCAATCTGCCTGGCGGCTTCGGGGGTGAGTTCGGACTCGGTGAGGACTTCCTGGTCGGTGAAATCCTGGCGATGAGAAATGCGACCTGCCTTCCAGACCCAGGCTTTCGGATTGTAGGGGCCGACTTTTCGCGGGTTGCTCCAGGTGTGGAGGCCTAACGTATTGTCATTTATGGCAGCGGCGATGTGCATGGGGCCGCTGTCCACACTGATGACCCAGCGTGCATGACGCAGGCAGGCGATGAGCTCGGCCAAAGAGGTGCGATGGCTGAAATCCGTGATGTGCGCACCGGTGGGGCGGGATTTGTCATCACTCATGCCGACAAGCACCACGGGATGCGGTGCGAGGGCATCACAAAGGGTCTGCAAGGCTTCGGGCGAGAGGGACTTCCCAGCTCCGCGTGACCATGGATGGAGGACAATGAGGTCGTCACGCTGCGGCCAGTCAGAAGGAAGAGTGCCAGGAGCGAGAGGGAAGCTCAGGTGATCAGCATCAATGGTTAGGCCAAGTGCGCGGGGCAGGGTGAGGTAGCGGTCGACGGCATGTGCGGATGCATCCACCGGGATCACGTGGTCATGCATGAGCCGGGCACCTTCGCGGGAATCCGAGAGGCCGAGAATGGGACGTGCGCGGCTGGCACGGGAGAGCACGGCGCTGCGGAGGAGGCCCTGGAAGTCGAGCACAAGCTCGGGCTGGGTTTGGCCGGGCAGGGTGGCACGGGCCCAGCGCGCGGCTTTGAAGATGGCGGTGAGGCCACGGAAGCTCTTGCGGGGAAAGGCGATGACTTCATCGAGCCACGGGGCGCCTTGGAGAAGAGGAGTCCACTCGGTGTTCGCCACCCAGCGGATGCGCAGATGCGGGTGCGCATGCTTGATGGCATGCACGGCAGGCAGCGTGTGCACGATGTCTCCCAGCGAGCTGGGTTTGACGATCAGGACTGATCGAAAATCCGCGAGGTTGGGCAACGCGGTGTCAGTCATGGGTCACTTGCCGAGAGCGAGGCGGTCCGCGAGCAGGGAGGGGAGGCCAGCGGCGCGGATCTTGTCCTGCGCGGTCTGGATGTCATATTCGAGGCGACGGATGGAGATGGTCTGCGCCTGCACATCATAGATGGCATAGGCGGCGCGCCAGTCGCCATCACGGGGCTGGCCCACGCTGCCGACATTGACGAAATACTTCACACCGCGCTGGAGCTGGACCTCAGTGCCGCGCGCAGCGCGCACGGAGTCGTCCTTTTCAAAGATGCGCGGGACATGCGTGTGACCGTAGAAGCAGACCTGAGTGAACTGGTAGCTGAAGCTGGCCATCGCATCAAAGCGGTTGGTCACGTAGCCCCAGCTTCCGGGGGAATCCAGCGTGGCGTGGACGATGGTGAAGTCACGCACCTGGCGGACGAGCTTCAGATCACGCAGCCACTGGCGCTGCTCCTCGCTGAGCTGGTCACGGGTCCAGAGGAGGGCGGCCTGGGCCAGGGGATTCAGCTCCTCCAGCTGGGATTCGCTGGCGGCGCCTTCGTCATGATTCCCACGGACCACCGGGCAGCCCATCTGGCGCACGGTTTCCAGGCACTCGGCCGGATTCGCGGCATAACCGACGATGTCACCGAGGCAGACATAGTTTCCACACCCCTGCTCATGGGCATCCCACAGCACTGTCTGGAGGGCTTCCAGATTGGCGTGAATGTCTCCGAAGATGGCAAATTTCATCAGTGGGCAAGGGCAGGGTAGGGTCTAGGGGGCGCGCACACTCGGGGCGAGTGTCAGAAAATCAAGCGCTTAGACAATTGTTGGACAGGTGGCTAAACGGGCCGTGTGGGTAATGGATAGGGCAGTGTGTTTACTGGATAGGTGCGGAAGTTAGGCCGGCGCTGTTCACGGCGGTAACGGTGTAGGTGGCCTTTTCTGGCGCGTTCGGGTCGAGGAATTTCATCTCAGGCAGCGGGGCTTCCGGCGTGTCGTGATACGACATCGACTGGAAGAGCGGACGGCCAAACTTGCCCACGGGCTTCGCAGGGACCCGGCCCACCTCGCGCCCATCGCGCATGATGATGAACTGTTGAATCCCGCTTTCGAAGTCGGCCTCGGCATCCCATGATACTGAATAGCCATTTTCGGTGCGGACTGTTACAATCTTTGTAGGGGCAGGCGGCGGGGTGCTGTCCTGCGTGGAGCCGGTCTTCACATACTGGCTCCAGCTCTGGGCGACTTTTTCGTCCGGTAGCCAGACAGATTCCTCCGGCTTGCTCTTAAAATCAGCCGCGCTTTGGGCACTCTCCCCGAGCAGCGGTGCCAGCCAGCCTTGGGAAACATCCACCATCCTCAGCTGCGTGCCCGTTTCAGGAAGCCGGAGGCGCAGGCAGGCATCGAAGAAGGGAATGGCCAGGTAGCGTGAGTCCCCGCACTGATGGCTGGTCAGCGGATCTGGAGCGAAGCCGATGGGCGCGCCCTTGGCCCGATAAGCATGAAACATGGCCAGGCTGCCGGTCCAGGCGCCGTTGAAGCGCTTGTCACCATTCTCCTTGGCACCGGGATTGCACATCATGGGGATGGCATACATGGCCTCAGGCAGTTCAGGCTTCGGGATCTCGCCCTTCTCCCAGGTGGCAAAAGCGGTGCCGGAGCGGAACCAGATGCCCACGATGCGCTCCGGGTGCCGGGTTTGCAGAATGCTGGACCAGAAACCGCCACCGCTGTGACCCCACAGGCACCAGGGCGCTTTCGCCAGTTCCGGGTGGCCGGACTTGGTGGCCAGATCATCCAGGCTGCGGAGGAAGGTCTTTTCAGAGCCGTTGCGTGGATCACACCACATGCGGCAGTCTTTGCCCTCGGGCTGATGGTAGGAGGGGCCCAGCAGCGCGCAGTTGTGCTTCTTCGCCAGGGCCTGCCAGTGCAGATCATAGGCCGCCGTCGCCCCACCTTTGCAGGCACCCTCACCACAGCCATGCTGATGCACGATGACTCCGCGCACCTGCTTCACCTCCTCAGGCAGCCACACCGTGTAGGTCACGCCGTAGATCAGTTCGCCGGGCTTTTCAGAAGGCGGATACTCCACCGTGAAGTAGCTGCCAGCCGCGTGGGTGAGCAGAGGGAAAAGGCAGAGGAGAGCCGCGAAGCGCATGATGAAGGCATTTTCATCGTGTGAACGAGGCCGCGTCAATGAAGATGCTTGGCAAGAGCACACCGCGAGTGCTGTATTTCGACAACAACTTACTTTCTATCCCATGAACTCACCCCGCCCCTGGATGATCGCCGAGACGAACTGGAAGCATGTGAAGGCCACGCGCTATGAGGTGGCCGTGCTCCCCTGGGGTGCCACCGAGGCGCATAACTGGCATTTACCCTATGCCACGGACAGCCTGCAAAATGAGGCCATGACGGCCGAGGCCGGACGCATCGCCTGGGAGGCTGGCGCGAAGGTGGCCATCCTGCCAAACATGCCGTTTGGCGTGCAGACAGGCCAGCTCGATATCCCCTTCTGCATCAACATGAACCCGAGCACGCAGATGGCGGTGCTGGAGGACACCATCTCATGCCTGGAAGGCGTGGGCGTGCCGAAGTTCGTGGTCTTCAATGGCCACGGTGGCAATGACTTCCGCCAGATGCTGCGTGAGCTGCAGGCGCGCCACCCCAAGATTCATCTCAGCGTCGTGAACTGGTTCCACATGGATGCCGGGAAGGACATCTTCACCATCCTCGGCGATCACGCGGACGAGCGTGAGACCAGCCTGCTGCTGCATCTGCACCCCGACCTCGTTTTGCCGAAAAGTGACTGGGGCGAGGGCAAGGACAACCTGCCCATCCTCAAAGCCATGCGGGAGAAATGGGCCTGGTCCCAGCGTCCGTGGACCCAGGCCACGAATGACACCGGCTCCGGTGATCCGCAGCACTCCACGGCGGAGAGAGGCGCGCAGTATTTCGAACGCCTCACTCAGAAGTTCGCCAGCTATCTCATTGAGCTCGCCGCAGCAGATGCCACGCGGCTTTACCAGAAGGCGTGAAGAGCAAAAACAAAACACCCGCAACCGGTGAAGGCTGCGGGCGCAGAGTTGATTAGGTTCGTGTGAACCAACCTGGATGATTAGAACTTGAAGCGGACGCCGACGTTCAGGCCGAACACGTCTTCCAGCACGTCGTTGCTGCCCAGACCGAAGGTGCCGGTCACGAAGAGGTCCACTTTGGGGCAGACTTCATACAGAGCGCGGGCGAAGGCGCTCCACTCTGTGGGAGCCACGTCGTTGCTGTTGTAGGTCACGCCACCGTGAACTTCAAAGGCACCGAACTTGGCGCGGACATGCGGAGTCACGTAGACACCCCAGTCGTCCAGGTTGCCGAAACCACCGAGGTCCAGATCTGCGTAGTGAGCGCCGACTTCCGTGACGAAATGCACGTTGTGTGCCAGGGGGATGTAGCCACCCACGCCGCCGTTGAGAGTCCAGTAGTCAGCGTTCACGCTGCCGCCAGGGCCGCTGAGTTCCGCATCGCTCCAGGAACCGCCGAGAGCCAGGTAGAGGTGATTCACCGGGGAGTATTCCAGAGCAGCCGCGACGCCGTTGCTGTCCACGTCGAGGTCACTGAAGCCGTCCACGTTGGCCCACTGGCGCAGCCAGGAGACGGACACGTTGCTGTAGGAGATGTCATCAGGCTCGACGGTCGGAGGAACGGCAGGGGCAGGGGTGCCAGCGTGAGCGAGGGTGCAGGAGGCGAGGGCCAGCGCGGCCAGTGTCTTTTTCAGCATGGTTGGGTAGTCTAATTTGGGTGGTTGGTAGGGTGATCTAAACCCCATTCCGCCCCGGAGGACGAAAGGCAGGTTTAAAATCGGCGCTTTTTTTAAAAGGGGGTGGCGAAAGGTCAAGCCTCCTTGCTTCAAATGTCAGATTTTTGTCTCAGGATACGCCCTGATTGATTCATAGTGGACTCGTCTTCAGCGCTTTAGTCATTTAGTCATCGGAGGGTGATTCATCATGGCTGCCTCGTCGTCTGAGGCTGGCTGCCCTTTCGTGGGAAGGTCTGTCGATTCTTGCAGGCTCCCGCCGGAAGGCTCGATTGCCGAGCCAGGTCTTCCTCAACTGCCACAAAGTCAGCGACTTGAAGGGAAATCAACCGGTGGGCCTGCTCACGGCATCAAGTCATCACCTCTCAAAGACAACGCATCTCGAGAAAGGTGCAAAATCGCAGGATAATTTCTAGGGTTAGGCAACTTGCGTGGGAATGATAATTTTAATACAAGTTGATTATCATTACAAAAATAATAAAATATGTGAAGATGCGGAGCCATCGAGGTCGCAACTTCCCCAAATTCATGATTTTCCTGATTTTCTCAGGGGCTCATTTTGCGTGGGGCTATCTCGGTAGTTTTGAGGAGAACGATGGATACCGTGTGCCTAGTTCTGGAAACATCCTCTCTCTGAATTTTGCCGGGGATGCGCAGTTCTACTTGGGAAACAACCCCACTAACGGTCTGACCGGCATCGTCGCACCTGGGGCCTATCCCAGCACCCTCGGTGACGCCACCCACGGGTTGGACGTCTCCCGCTACAATGCCGGCCAGTATGGCGGCGGCGGTGGAGGGCCTGGCGGAAACGGCACGGACATCCAGGACAACACCGGTCTCTGGAGAGCTCTGTCTGGTGGCCGGCTCAATGAAGACCAAGGCGCGCCCTACTACCTCGGCGGGCCGTTTCAGCGGGACTACATCGCCGGTTACAACTACGGCAGCGCCCGCACCGGCTCCCAGGTGCTGAACCTCCTGGCCTATGACGAGAACCTCCGCTACTCCTACAGCTTGGATTCGCGTGACTTTGATGGCATCAATCCAGCCACCACGAGCGACATGCGCATCGAGGCTAGCTTCTGGACCTGCCCCACAGATGCGGATGATGACATTGCTATCGGCGTCAACACCGTCGGCCTCAGCTTCCGTGACTCCATGGACCAGATCCTGGTGGATATCGGTTACACGGGCGACAACTTCCTCCAATACCGCATCGGCGGCTCTTCCACCTGGCAGGTCACCGCGCTGAATCTCGGCGCCACCGGCTGGTCCCAGATCAATCTCGTGCTCGATACCCAGGCCAACAGCGTCAGCCTCGCCGCACGCGCCTACAGTGACATCACGGGCACCCTCGGCACAGACACCACCGTGTTCACCGATCAACTCCTCGGTTTCAATACCGACAACGTCACCCAGATCGAGTGGACCGCCACCGACGTCGACGGCTTCAAAAACTTCTTCGACGACTTCGACTTCACTCTGATGAGCGTCGTCCCCGAACCCGGCAGCCTCACGTTTCTGGTGCTGGCATGGCTTTACTCCATGAGGAGAAAAAGAGAAAGCTGAGCCTCTACTTTCCCTGCCTTTCGAAATGCGAGGTCATCGTCATCAACTCGTATTTGTCCAAGTTTCCTGAGATAATGATATTGCCGTCTTCGATGGGTGCGCGCAGAACAGGAGCGCTGACTAGGCGGCCATTCAAGATGATCGCCAGCTGTTTGCCAATAAGACAACTCGTTGCCTGACGGAACTTTTCTGTTCCATCCTCTGTTAGTATGAGGAGAACGATCCATTGATCATCCTCGTTCATTTGGGGAGAGAATTGCTTCACATCCACGTCAGTGATAATGCTCGTTTTCTTGACGAAGATTCTCTCCGCGTTTGCATATTCTGATGCAGGGAATGAATCACTTTCAGGAGTTTCAAAATCGACTACTTCCGAAACGCGGAAGGCGCATTTCGCCTGACTTGTTACAGGTGAACGAGTGAAGGACATCGCGCAGAAGAGGAGGGCAATGATGACCAGGAAGAGAGTGATGTCGATTGAGCTCATACACTCCCCGCCTTCATCTCCCCCATCAGCCATTCACAGGATCTCCACGCCAGGGCCAGAATCGTCAGCGTCGGGTTCTTGTCCGGATTGCTCGGCATCACCGCGCCGTCCATGAGGAAGAGATTCTTCACATCCCACGTTTGGCAATATTGGTTCGTCACGGAGTCCTTCGCGCTGGATCCCATGCGCGCGCAGCCCACCTCATGGATGATCTCACCCGGACGCTGAATGGCGTCGCGCCCGCTCTGCGGCTTCGCCTTGCCGCCCATGCCTTCCAGCAGTTCGGCAAAGGTCTGCTGCATGTGTTCCGCCTGCTTGATCTCGTGATCGCTCCACTTCCAGTGAAAGCGCAGCACCGGAATGCCCCACTGGTCCACCACCTTCGGATCAAGTTCGAGGTAGCAATCCTTGTTCGGCACCATCTCGCCACGTCCGCTGAAACTGAAGTTCGATCCATAGTAGCGCCGCGCCTCTTCCTTCAGCTTGCTGCCATACACACCCGGGCTGGTCTGGTTCAGATAGGAGAAGCCGTTGGCGGAGGGCATCTTCCGTCCGCCACCCATCTCGATGTGGTAGCCGCGCGCAAAGCCCAGCTTTGCGTGATCCTTCACCAGCCACCATGGCGAATAGACGTGCAGTCCCCCTGCGCCGTCTTCATTCAGCACGGGCGCATCTTCCAGCGCGGGAATGTGGGCGCCCAGCCGGGTGCCCACACTGTCCATGAGGTTCTTGCCCACCTCGCCGCTGCTGTTCGCCAGGCCGGCGCTGTCCTTGGACTTCGAGTTCAGCAGAATGCGCGCCGTCTCACAGGCGCTCGCTGCCACGATGACCACGCGCGCCTTCACCACCGCATCACGCCGCGTCTTTTTGTCGATGTAGTGCACACCCACCGCCTTGCCATCCTTCATCACGATCTCGCGCACCATCGCATCTGTGATGATGTCCAGGTTCCCCGTTGCCAGCGCCGCAGGGATCAGCACCGTCGTGCTTTGAAAATTCGCACGGATGCTACACCCGCGCAGGCAGTCCGTGGCCCAGAAGCACGGCGCGCGCATCATCATGTCTTTGCCGATGATTTCCTGCGCCTTCGGGTTGTTCGGGAAAAGCTGCTTCGGCAGATTCTTCCAGTCCAGCGGCTGGCTCAGCACCGCACGATGCGCCGCCACAATCGGCACGCCCGTCTTCTTCCCGGACTTCTTCGCCATCAGCTCACCCAGCCTCGGTTTCGGCGGCGGCAAAAGCACCCCCGGTGAGGAGTTCGGTGCATTCGCAATGCCATCATTCTCCCCATACACGCCGATCAGCTGCTCCACACGATCATACCATGGCGCGATGTCCTCATAGTTGATCGGCCAGTCCACTCCGAGCCCGTCTCGCGACTTCGGTTTGAAATCAAATTCCCCGAAGCGCAGCGAGATGCGTCCCCAGTGATTCGTGCGCCCGCCCAGCATGCGCGCACGCCACCACCAAAACGCTCCCTCCGTGCCCTCCTTGTTCGTGTAGGGTTCCCCCGGCACCTGCCATCCGCCGATGTTCGCATCGTAGAAGCCGAAAGGCTTGTCCGGGTTCTTCTCCCCGCGCAGCGGCGCCATCTCCGGCGTGTTAAACATCGCCGTCTCCGTCGCCGGTTCATAGTTCCGCCCCGCCTCCACCATCAGCACCTTCACCCCATGCAGCGCCAGGATCAGCGCCGCCATCCCGCCCCCAGCCCCCGACCCCACGACAATGACATCATACTGCGGCTGCGTTTTACGATCGATGAGGAGTGGCATGTGAAAGCGCTGTTATAGCGAACTTCGAGTCAGATACGCAAAACCAAAATGAGCGTTGAAGGCGCAAAGCGTCCTGGACTGCGCCAGTCCTCTGGCGCTTTCCGACGAAGTGAGTGATCGGCGCATGCCAAATGACAAAATGACTCCCTTCGGACCTCGAAGATGGCACGTGCGACGTGTCTCCATTGGACTTCAAGAGCTCCAGAGGACTGGAGCACTCCAAGACGCTGCCGCGACTTCATCGCCAGCCTTCAGTCAGACACCTACAGCACAGCTAAAGTGACAAGTGCCGCGCCCATTCGCACATCACTCCATCACCTTCGCCACCCACTCCCGCAGCCTCTTCCTCTCCGGCAGATCCCTCAGCACCCACGCCCCGCTATGTTCTGGAAACGGCAGCGAGACAAACGTCCAGTCTCCCGTGATGCCCGTGACCCCCAGCCAGCGCTTCGTCTCCATGGGTTCGATCTCATGGCTGATCCACTGCGGCCGGCTCCCCAGTCTTCTCAGTCTCTCCAGCACCGCCTCACGCCCTCCATCCCGCGGCCACCGACGCGAGCCATCGTAGTGACTGTGACAGATAAACCCGCACCACAGCGCCGCGATCTCATCATCATGCAGCCCGATGAGATTCGCGGCGATGGCCCCGCGCGAAAATCCACCGATGAAAACCCTCCTCGAATCACCGCCATAGCGCGCGCAGATATCCCGCACCGTCTCCACGCAGTAGTCGCGCGTCATCTCCACATCACCCCACCATCGCGCAGCGTTCTGCACCTCTCCGCCCGACTCTTCAATAAAAGGCAGGCTCGCCCAGATCATGCCCTTGCCCGCGCTGATGCCATACCCCATCACACAGCTCTCCACGCTGCCATCCCCCGCATTGCCGGAACCATGATCATACGGATTCCCCGCATACTCGATGAAGACCGGCAGCTTCTTCCCGGCCTGCCAATCCGTCGGTAGATACAGCAGATGATGCACCGCCGTGCATTCCCAGCCCATGGACGTCAGCGGCACCCGTTTTCCCGCTGAGGGCGGTCCATGCGTGACCGCTGGCACGCTCAGGTCTAACGGAATGTCCATCAAGGCCACCGGCGTCGTCTGCGCGCTGAGGCAGGACGAACCTGCCAGCATCAGAAGCGTGATGACCGCGCGCGAAATCATGCAGCAGGAGGTTCGGAGGCTGCTGGGGGAGGCGTCTTCGGCTTCAAGAAACCAATCTCCATGATCTCCAGTTGATGCCGCTCCATCAGCGCGATGAGACCCGCAGCGTTCATGGCGCCGGACAGAGGCCTGCCAAAGGATTCCGGATCGTTGCCAAGCTGGGCACCTTCATCACCCTCAGGCATCTGAGGATCCGGCACGCTCATCGTCAGCAGCTCGCCCGTGGAGTTGTCCAGAATCCCGCGTAGAGTGCCAGGAACAAGTCCTGCCTGCACATCATCCCAGCACATGATGAGCCTTCCGCTGGGAATCCCTGCCCTGAAATCTTCCACTCGGCCCACGACAACACGCGGCTCCGGGCAGTTGGCCACGTCCACGCTAAGCTGGATCTTCGGCTTGAGCTGCACATACGCCTCCAGCGTCTGGTGGATGGCACTGTCTTTCGGTGCCAGACAAAGCAGCGTGTCTCCCGGCTGTGCCCACTCCGCCTCCACCAGCCTAACGGCATTTGCCGTGGCAATCGCGGATGCATGCGTCAGCGAGGTGCGCTCGGCACGCGCCGTGATCGCCTTGTGGCGCATGTCCAGCCACTGGTGGTGCACGGCCGTGGTGGTCGCCTCACGGGCGCTCAGCGGCTTGCCGAAATGCACATGCACAGGGTAGCGCACCGTTTTCGGCAGCTTCTTGAAACAGTTCCCGCCTTCATGGGAAAACACAGAGCCGTAAAGCCCCTCCAGATACACCGGCAGCACCACCGCATCTCCCTGGCGTGCCATCAGCTCAAAGCCTTTGCGCAGGTCATTGAACATGCCGTGGCGCGTGATCTGCCCTTCCGGGAAGAGACACACCACGCGGCCTTCCTTCAAAGCCGCGCCCACGGCGCGGATCGCGTCCTTCGCCCGCGTGGCGGAGATGGGCACCGTGCCCACGATCTTCAGGAACCACGTGACATAACGAATATTGTAGAGCTGGTCCCACATCACAAAGTGCACCGGCCTCTGGCTCGCCGCACCGATGATGAAGGCATCCATGTAGCTCACATGGTTGGAGAGCATCAGCACACCGCCCTTTTCAGGGATGTTCGGGTGGTTCACACCGCGCACCTTGTACATCGATCGGACGATGGCCAGCGCGATGAAGCGCAACAAATAGTGTGGCAAAAGCCTCACCGTGTACACCGCCGCGATCAGCATGAGCACACCCAGCACCCAGAACTGCCCGCGGAAGCCCAGGCCCAGCATCTTCAGCCCCACCAGCACCAGCACGCCCAGCACGCCCGCGATGCTGTCCAGCAAGTTCATGGAGGACAGCACCATGCCGCGCTTCTCTGGATGCGCACGGTCCTGGATGAAGGTCTGGATCGGCACCATGTAGCAGCCACCGAGGAATCCCACGCCCAGCAGCGCCCATTCAAAGGCCTTGCTCTGCACCGGCTCCAGCCCTGACCACAGCAGCGCCAGCGCCAGCCCCAGCGCCCCGAGAGGGATCACGCCGAGCTGGATGCCGCGCCGGTTGATCCAGGCCACAAAGATGCTGCCGGCCACCGTGCCCAGGCCCACCATCAGCGTCATGTGAGAGGAGGCGCTGGCCGCACCGCCCGCAGCGGAGTCCGGATGCAGCACCATGCCGATGTCCACAAACATGGCCGCCACCATGCTGGCCACGAACCAGTAGGTCGAATTCCCCACAAAGGCCCGGCGCATTGGCAGGTCGGAGAGGCACTCGCGCAGGTTCTTGAAATGCTCCCACCACAGCTCCTTGCGAAAAGGCAGCCCCGGATGCCTCGGCGTCTCCTGGATGAAAAATCCACCAATCATCGCCAGCACGCCCACACCAAAGAGAATCCAGATCGGTGTCGCTGCCGCGTTCCATGGATCGCCGGACTGCTCAAAGTGCACATCAAACCACACCCCGCCGATGCCAAGTCCCGCAAGAATCCCGACCATCGCCACCATCTGCAGCCAGCCGGAGACTGATCCCAGCCTTCGTGACCCCGCCAGTTCCTTCAGGATGCCCATCTTCGCCGGGCTGAAAAATGTCGCCTGAGTCGCCAGCAGAAAGAAGGTGCCCAGCGCCAGCAGGATGCTCGTGGTCCCCCACGCCGCCTCAAAGCAGGCCCCGGCCATCAGCAGAATGATCGCCTGGGCGATGAGCATCACCACCAGCACGCTGCGCTTGGAGTAGCGGTCGGAAAACCATCCCGCCACCGGCGCAAAGATCACAAAGGGCAGAAGGATCATCGCCCCCAGCCACGCGCCGATGTCCTGTCCCAGCGCCCCGGCGGCCACCTTCGGCGCCAGCCCCACCAGCATCATCTTCAGGATGTTGTCGTTAAAGGCATTCAGCGCGGAGACCGCCAGCACCAGCACCAGGGAGAGCTTGTTCCTCCCGGGAAGGGAATGCAGCTGGTTAAGATCGGCGGAGTCAGCAGGGGCAGGGGAGGGCATCGTGGCCTATACAGGCAGAGAACCGCCCACTTTCCAGCCTGGATGGTGAAAACATCTCATGAGCCTGCGGCGATAAGCAAACTGATCGGAGCCTCGAAGAGGCGGCACTCCTCAGCCCAGGGCAACGCCCTGGGGACAAATGGAACCATGATGATCCCGCGATGTGAAGGCCTGAAAGGCCGATGCTCGACTCCTCGGATCGTGTCGGCGAATGAGCCCGCGAAGTCGAGCATCGCACCTCCCGTAGAGGCAGGCGTAAGTATGCCTTCAATGAGGGCGATCAAGCTCTCGGCGCTTTCGAATCAAATCACCGTCCCTCGAGGGCAAGGCGCGGCGACTGAATGAACGATAGACCGCCAAGCGCCAACGTGCGCGTCTCATCAAAGCCTGGGGTTTCAACCCCAGGGACTCGCCAAAACGCCCCACCGAAAAGCGCTGGAAGCGCGTCTCATGCACACGACAGGTGGTGAGATCCACGGATCAACCCCACCCCCTCACTCCGGCATCAACTCCTCCACCTTGATCCTGAAAAAAGCATCCGTCCGAGACTGCTTCTTGTCTTCTCCCCCGAGGCAATAAACAAACCCCTCATGCACCACCAACGCCACCATGGCCTTATACGGCAGGGGTGGCGCAGGCCGGTAACGATCTTTGCTCGTGTCGTAGAGCCAGGCCGCGTTCGTGAAACCTTCCGCGTCACTCTTATAACCTCCGGCCAGATAAACAAACGGCTTCACGATGGATCCACCCTCCGGCTTCTCTTGATACAGCGCCACCGCGGTCATCCCACGTGCCGCATAGGGCAGAGGGCGCAGCTTCTTCCACTCATTCTTCCGCGCATCAAAGGCATGCGCCTCATCCAGATTGACCACCGTCTGCGCCTTCTCATCCCAGGTGCCGCCACCGAAAACATACAGCCGCCCAAACAGATCCATGCAGTGGCCCGAGGTCACAAAAGGCTTCCCCGGATGTGGAGCCAGCGTCGTCACCGCCATCGTCTCCAGATCCACCGACCAAGTATCCGTCCCAGCCTTCGCGATCTGCATGGTGTCAGGAGCACCCCCCGAAAAAACCATCGTCCTGCCATGCACACCACCCGCGCACAGCACCGCATTCGCGGGCATTTCCACTTGGCGTGCGGTGAACTTTCCATCCTTCAAAGTTCGCACGCTCGGCTGCATGCCTTCAGCATTGATGCCTCCACCGAAGACAAGCGCGGATTCCTTCGTCGGCTCATTCTGAACACCTGACACCGTGTAGGCCACCGGCCTGTCCAGATCTTTCCACGTCTCCCACTTCATCGTCGCAGGATCAAGCGCGCGCACCTTGTCCAGCCAGCGCTTCGTGCCATCCTTCCAGTTAGTCCCGCCAGCGATGATCACACGCCCTTGGTGGGATTCTACCACACTCCCGCCGACCGGCTCGGGCAGCGGAGGCAGCTTTTCCCATCCAGCAGCTTGGCTAGTGCCCGCTGCCAGCAGCAGGAGGCAGCTTGTCGTCAGGATCAGTCGCGCGTTCATAAGAGTCGAGATGAGTATCAGCGGTTTGCCAGTCCGGATGCAAGCGCACATCTGCCTCGCCGGAGAGTTCTCCAGGAACGCTCGCGGGCGAGAGATCGTCCACGCGCTTCATCTCCCACCAGCACTGGCCGCAGTGGTTGTGCTCATGATTCACCACAAAGCCCGCCTTCTTCATCAGCGGCCCGATCCAGCCCAGGCAGTGGTCACAGTAGTCCGGATACTGCTGCAGACCATTGTGAATCAAAAAGCCTTTCGAAGGGCAGTGATGCATGTCGATGCGGAAGGCATCCTCGCGCGCCGTCACATCCCAGACACCGCCTTCCTCACCCAGCGTGTGGTCCCAGTATTCCTCCATGCCGGCAAAGCCCTTGCCGATGATCAGCTCGTTCGCATGGATCTGCGCATCCTCATGGATCGCCTCATGCCAGTAGCGCCGCACTAGCCCATGGCCGCCACGTTCTTGCAGCCATTGAAAGGTCCATTCGTAGTGCCCGCAGAAATCGTAGATGCCGATCATGATGCTGTGGCGATGTCCTCCAGACGCTGAGGTTGATCAAAGTGGCCCGTCTTCGCAAAGCGCTGCTCGCACGAGCCATTGCCACCACGAATGCGCGTCTCCACACCCGCACCTTCGCCCATGGCCGAACTCACAAATGAACAATGCTGGCAGAAGCACGGCAGGATCTCGCGCCCATGCTCGCGCAGATATCGAATAGCCGGACACCTCCACACCTCCAGCACCACCTCATTCGCATGTTCCGTGACCACGACTTCAGCCTCTGGCTCCGCCGCAAAGAAAGCCTTCCAATGCGCCGCCACCGCCGGAAGCCCGCCCTCGCGCCAGCGCTGGGTCACAGGTGCGTAGTAGCCACGCCCAAGTTCCGTCCAATAGCGCTTCAACCCCTCATTCCCGAACTCCTTCTCGATGAACCGGAACGTCGCATTCACCGCCGTGTAAAAATCCGCCGCGCCGACAGGTTTCGTGTCGGTATAGGGGAGCGGGCTTGGGGGGCTGGCCGTCTCAGGCATGGTCCCAAGTGTGCGGGTCCGCGCCCCACATGACAAGCATGGACCCCCTGGTTCCAAAAACAGGCCAGAACCTCTCCGGGCCTGGAAAAACACATTGATTCGTCATGCCCTGCCAGCGGTCTCCAGCCTCGGAGAGGCGAAAGGAAATAGCCCCGGGTTTCAACCCGGGGAAACCGCACGTCCGCACCCTGGGTTGATCCCGAGTCCCGGAAGGGACGAAAGAGGCTTCCAATCGCCATCGGATGGCCGACTTCGCATCGGGCTTCGATCACCCACCAGTCACAAACAGACCGCATTGCCTGCGTCTGAAACCATCTGTGCCCTCTGCGTTATCTGCGGTTAAAAAAATCCAGGTTCTTCGGCCTACTGGCTCTTCGCCTTCACCACCTTGAAATCCGAAAACTCCGTATAACACGGCTTCGTCGGCGCCCAGGTGCTGTCATTGCCACCGTGGAAGGTTTCAAAATACAAACTGTCCACATTAAAGGTCTCCGCGCTGCGCCACTCCATGTCCTTGCGCTCCACCACCTGTCTCTCACCCTGGCCCGGCAGCGTGATCCACACTCGCAGAATGCCATCGCGCTGACCGCCCGTGTTCATCACCACCGCCAGCCGCACGCCAATCGGCTTGCCGGTCGGAAACCGGAAGTCCTCGGGAAATGAAAAACTCTCCCCATACTTCTCCGGCTGGTTCTTGTGATACACATAGGCCTCACCACGACCATCCCGCCGCCACATCAGACGTGCGGAGAAACCATTCGCACCATCCGCAGGCCGGCCACCACTCACATTCTCCGGTCCACCGCACAGGCCCGGCAGCTTGCCACCCTTCACAAAGTCAAAATCTTGGTTAAACCGCAGCGTGTAGCTCAGCTCCGCCGCGCGATGTTTCCCAATCGGCCAGCGCCAGCCCGCACCACCCTGCTCCGGCCCGATCTGGCCGACCGCGTAGTTCACGCGCAGCCACTTCTGGCCATCTTCACGTGCCTTGAGCTGCACATGACCTTCCTTCACCCCGTCCTCAAATTCGCAGCCCGGCCAGTCCTGCTTCCAGCGCTCCACCGTATAGTCTCCAGGCTCACCCGCGAGGTTCACCGTGATGGGCAGGGGCAGGTCAGCCGCATGCAGGGACACGGCGAGCAGAAGAGTGCAGAGGCTGGAGAGGTGACGCATGAGGTTAGGCGGCGGCAGTCTGGAGTCGGCAGCGCCGCCTGTCCTCTATGAATGTCACTGCTTTTTCTTCTTCTTTGCCTTGTCCTTGCCATTGCCCTGCCCGTTGGCGGCCTTGGGCTTGGTCGCACCTTCGTTCTTCACCACATCTTCCGGCTCCGGAATGCGTCCCTGGTCGTCACTGTCCTCGATCCATTTGTCCAGCACACCACGCAGGCGCTCCAGCGTCTGCTGATGATCCGGTGATTTCGCCAGATTGTGGATTTGATGCGGATCCTTCTCCATGTCGTAGAGCTCCTCTTCCGGCATGTTCGGCGCGGCCAGCACCGCCTGCTCCGGCGTCAGCTTGTCCTGCGCCGCCAGCTCCTTGATCAGGTTCCACACCGGATACTGCTTTTCCTTGTATTCGTTAGGCTGAAGGAAGGGCCGCTCAGGCGTGAAGTTGTGAATGTAGCGATACTTCGCATCCCGCACCGTGCGCAGCCGGAACACCGTCTCATCACAGCGATCCCGTGCCCCAAAGGTATACTCACGCGGAGCCTCCGCATCCGCTCCCAGAAACACCTGCCCCTGCATCCCTGCGGGCTTCGGAATGCCCGCAAAATTCAAGGACGTTGCCGTGAGGTCGATCGACATCAGCAACCGGTCACTCACCGTGCCAGCCGCGTATCCCTTCGGCGCTGGCAAGCCCGAAGGCCATTGCAGGATGAACGGCACATTCAGACCTTCCTCATAACAAAACTGCTTCGCGCGCACGTGCGCCGCGCCATTGTCACCCACAAAGCAGATCACCGTGTTCTCCAGCAACCCGTCATTCTTCAGCAGTTCCAGCACCTTGCCGATCTTCCGGTCCAGCTCCGTCGCCGCATCCAGATACTGCGCCCAGTCCTTCCGCGTGATCTCATGATCCGGATAGTAAGGCGGGATCTCCACCTTCGCCGGATCCGCATGCGGTGGTGCATGGAAGGTGCGATGAGTCTCCTGGAAATTCAGCTGCGCATAAAACGGCTGATGAGCCTTCAGATCATCCCAGTTGTCCGAATCAAACGGCTTCTCCGGTGGCACAAAGTTCCAGTCCGTCTTGCCTGCTCCTTTGAGCCCGGAGGCGGCAGGCAGCGCCTTCACATTTGCCGTGAAGTAACCCGCATCCCGCATGCGCTCGCTGATTACCCGCACATCCTTCGGCAGCGTGTAGCCATCATCCCGATGACTCCTGTGATTATGCGCGCCGATCGTCGTCTGATACATCCCCGTGTTAAAAGCCGATCTGCTCGGCGAGCACACCGGTGCCGTCGTGTAGTAGCGATTAAACCGCATCCCCTTCGCCGCCATCTCATCCAGCACCGGCGTGGAAACCTCCTTCGCCCCATAGCATCCCAGATGCGGCCCAAAATCCTCCGCAATCAGCCAAAGCACATTCGGACGCGCGGTCTCCGCCAGCGCCGGCAGTGCAAAACAAAACAAAGCCAAAAATTGAATCAATTTCATACCCTCAAACCATGCCAGAGCCCTCCCCCTTCTGGCAAGCTCCCTCAATCACGAAGTCGCGGAGCGTCCCGGAGTGCGGTGGCAGAGATGCACGGGCCACCGTGCATCGTCGACACCGCTATGTACGCTCTCAGCATCTACACCCCACCCAACATTCTCCGCGCATGAACAACTTCCGACCGTACCACCCCATTCCAATGGGGTGGAGGGAGTCTAATGGAAATTGAATCCACGCTTAATCTGTCACCAGACGCCTGAATCCCACCCTCACGACTTCCTCAGCGCCCCACCCGGCCTAGCTTCCGTCAGCTTCCCCTCACGAATCACCGGCACCCCGTTCACCAGCACCTCGCTAAACCCTTCCGAGTAATGATGCGGATCATTAAAAGTGCTCGGATCCGCGATCTTATCCGGATCAAAAATCACCACATCCGCACTCGCCCCCACTTTTAAAACACCACGACCCTTCAAACGAAACGTCTCCGCCGGTAAACTCGTCATGCGCCGCACCGCTTCCTCCAGACCGATCACCTTCTTCTCCCGCACATAGCGCCCCAGGATGCGCGCATTGTTTCCATAGCTGCGCGGATGCGGCACATCCTCGCCCAGCTTCCGTGGCCCCCCATCACTGGCAATCATCGTCAGCGGATGCTTCAGAAATTCGGTGAGGTCATCCTCATTCATCCCATGGAAGACACCGCTGCCACCGCCGCGCTTCTCGATGTCCAGCAGCAGCTCGATCTGATCTTCCAGTGAATCACTGCCGCGCACCTTTTTCGCCGCTTCCGGGATCGTCAGCCCATTCAAAGACGGGTCCGTCACAAAGCGCGCCACCACCGCATAGCTGTAGTCCTTGCGTCCGCTGCGATGCAGGATCTCCAGCATGCCCTCGATGATCTTCGCTTTCTTCTTCGGATCCGCCAGACGCGCGGCGTAGTCATCGCGCGTGCCCTCCAGCGCGCTGTCAGGAATCGTTTGCCTCAGCCCTGTGCTGGACGCGGTATAACCATAAAGATCGTGCGTGATCTTCAGCCCTTCCGCGCGTGCCTTGTCCAGATAGCTCAGCACCTCGCCTGTCTTGCCCCAGGCCGTCGGACCGGAAAGCTTGATGTGGCTCAGCTCAGCCCGCACCTTGGCCTCACGGGCCACTCGCGTGAACTCATCCAGCGCATCAAAGATCTTCACCGTCTCATGCCGGATATGGCTCGCATACACACCATCATGCTGCGCCACCACCTTCGCCAGCTCGATGATCTCCTCCGTCTTTGCGAACGAGCCCGGCACATAGATCAGCCCCGTGCTCATCCCCACGGCACCATCCTTCATCGCCTGCTCCACGATCCCCTTCATCTTCGCGAGCTGCGCCTCAGACGGAGCGCGGATGAACTTCCCGCCCATCCCTTCTTCGCGCACCGACCCATGGCCGATCAGCGTCGCCACATTCAGCGTCATCCCCGCCTTGTTGATCTCATCAAAAAATTCCGCAACGTTGGTTCGCGACATTCCGCAGTTCCCCGTGATGATCGTTGTCACGCCCATGCGCAGAAAGTTCTCCGCCGCCGGCACATCACTGATCTTCTCCGAGTGCGTGTGCACATCGATGAACCCCGGCGCCACCACCTGCCCCTTCGCATCGATCGTTGTCGTGGCATCCCCCTTCACCTCGCCCACCGCCACCACACGTCCGTCTTTAATGCCCACGCTCCCAGCTTTCGCCTCAGCGCCCGTGCCATCCACGATCCGGCCATTCGTGATCAGCACATCCAGATCCGCCGCCCAGGTCATCGACATCGGCAGCAGCGCAGCAGAGAAAAGCAGGGTCAGTAAACGCATGCCCTCACTCCATCACAGTCCGCCGCCTTACTCCAGATAAATGAGCCTGGCCGCCCCCCGAATGCGTCGGGCCGACGAAAGCTGGCATCCTGGCGAGACTCGACTATAAAAAACGCCATGAGACAAAACACGAATCGTGACCGGGTCGAGCGGCTGATGCGCGAGCTGGGCACCAGCGTGACCTCGGAAGGTCGTGTTTACTTCACCGGAGGTGTTTCGGCCGTGCTTCTCGGTTGGCGGGATATGACCCTGGACGTGGACCTGAAAGCAGATCCGGAGCCCGCAGGTTTTTTCGAGAGTCTGCCCCGCCTCAAGAATGAGCTCGACATCAATATCGAGCTCGCTGCGCCAGACCAGTTTGTCCCGCCCTTGCCCGGCTGGCGAGAGAGGAGCCGCTTCATTGCCCAGCATGGCAAGGTGGTGTTTCTTCACTATGATTTCTACAGCCAGGCGCTTGCCAAACTGGAGCGCGGCCATGCCCGTGACCGGCATGACGTGGGCATGATGCTGGAGTCAGGGCTTGTGGAGCCTGGAAGGCTGCTAGCCCTCTATCTGGAGGTCGAAAACCAGATGATGCGATACCCCGCTGTAGACGCTGAGGCTTTGCATGAACGAGTGCAGGCAGTTGCGAGAGAAGGAAAGTGGATCTAGCTTGGACTATGAACGGGACAGAACGCGCCATGCTGTTTGCCGGTCTGCCTGGAGCAGATCTGGTGAGCGATGGTCTTGCGGATGTCGCCGCTGGACGTGAAACAGTCGCCGGAGAGCTGGTCAAGATCGGCAGCCCGAGACTGAATGACTGCGGATTGAGTGTGATCGTTGACCACGAGGAAGCCTTGAATGCCGACCGGCGTCTCTATACATTGTTAGGTGCAAGTCACGGCAATGCCGCGCACTCGCAGTACAATGCCCTTATCCGTCAGTTAGTGAGCTTTGAGCGTGCCTTGGAGCAGCGTCTTGCTCGCGCACGCCGGGTGCGGGTCTGAGTTACTCCAGATAAATGAGTTCGTTTGAGTTCAGCAGCGCCCGGCACAGGGCTGTTGGCGGCTGGCCGCGCAGGAACTCTGTGGCCATCGCAATCTCCTTCTGGCTCGGCTCACGTTGGAAACAGTGGCGATAAGTCCGGGTGATCGCAGCGCCTGGATCAGCCTTCCAATCTCCGCCGCGAGCCGCCAGCGCGGCCGCCATGTCGAGCGTGAAGCTGTGGTTCAGCAGTGTCAGCGCCTGTAGCGGCGTGGTCGTGTTTGCCCGCTTCGGTGAGGCAAAGGCGATGTCGGGCAGATCGAAATCATTCAGCACATCCACGATGCTCGCGCGGGCATTTTGATGATACACCGCGCGGCGATACGTCTCCGGCCCATGCTGATCCAGCGGGAAGTAGGTGCACACATTGTTCTGGCTGAATTTGTAGAGCCGGAACCCCGCTCCACCCATCGGCTCCAGCTTCATCTGCCCCGCCGCCGTGAGGATCGTGTCCCGGATCTCCTCCGCGCTCAAACGACGCGGCGGAAAGCGCCAAAGCAGCCGCGCAGACTTGTCGAGCTTCAGACCTTCCGTATTGCCCGTCGAGGCTTGCTGATACGTTTTCGACATCATGATCTCCCGATGCAGCTCCTTCAGCTTCCAGCCATTTTGAATCAAACGCGTGGCGAGGTAGTCGAGCAGTTCCGGATGTGTCGGCTGGCTGCCGAGATAACCAAAATCACTCGGCGTGTCCACAAGCCCGATGCCGAAGTGATAATGCCACACACGATTCGCCAGCACACGCGCCGTGAGCGCATTGTCATCACTCGTGATCCACTTCGCCAAGGCCAGCCTGCGCTGTCCTTCTTCTGCCTCCGGGGGCAGTGAAAAAGGCTGCGTGATCTTGTCCAGCACGTTCAAGCTCGCCGGCACCACGGGCTCCAGCTCCTTCATTGGATCGCCACCCTGATGCACATGCGTGCGCGCCGTCGGCTGTGCAAAATGCCCCGCCCAGATCTGCGGCAGTGGCGCGATCTTTGCCAGCGCGGCCTTCGTGGCAGCGATCTGCTTGTCAAAGCTGGCCAGTTGCGCCGTTTCCTCCTTCGTGATGATGCTGCGCCGTGCCTTGGCAATGCCATGCTCCTTGGTCCAGGACTCCCGCCCTTCGTCCGTCGCCACCGTGGTCCAGGTCTTTCCGTCCATCGAGACCTGCACATCATACTCACAGGGAGTGGCGCCCCGCACTCTGCTCTCATCGACATCACGCTCTCCACGCGCATTGATGAAGGTGATGCGTTGAATCATTTCTAGTTGGGCAAAAGTCAGCCTCAACTCCGCTGGACTGCCGATGAACCACGCCTCGCCCTTCTGCCCGTCGATGCAATACTGCGGACCATACGCTTCCGGGAAGTCATCGGCGCTGGCAGCCTTCGCGCCTTCGGCCTTCGTGCCATGGCTGGCCAGTGCAACGTTCTTACCTTCCTTGTCCCAGACCTGAAACTCCGTCAGCTTGCCACCAGAGCCGCCAGCACGAGCCGTCTTCGTTGGCTGGTGATCACTGGTGAGCGAGTGAATGACAAACTTCAGATACTTGGCCTGCATCGGTTGAAAGGATTCATCCGTGCCATTCTCGTCGATCTTGGGCCGCGTGGGCTTCACCTTCTTCGCCTCGTCATGGGCGCGGCCGTTGATGGTGCCATCCAGCTTTAGCCTCTCAGCCTCCAGCCTCCTCACTTCCAGGTTCAGCGGCGTCGTGGCCGCCGCATGGGCATCACGTGCCTCTTTCGTCGCCACCACACGCCGTCCATGCGTCACTCCTTCAAAGGCTGCGCGGATACGATAATAGTCCTCCGTCGGAATCGGATCAAACTTGTGATTGTGGCATCTGGCGCAATTCACGGTTAGGCCGAGGAATGCGCTGCCCGTGGCCGTGATCATGTCATCCAGCGTCCCCGCGCGGATGTTCTTCTGCGCCACCACATCCGCATTCCCCACATCATCATAGGGTCCAGCCGTCAGAAACGCACTGCCGACCTCCACCGCCGGGTCGTCCTTGCCGATCACGTCTCCCGCCAGATGCTCCGTGATGAACTGGTTGAAGGGTTTGTCATCATTGATGGACTTGATGACATAGTCTCGGAACGGCCAGAGATCATCGACGATCACGTTGCGCTCAAAGCCGTTAGATTCCCCAAAGCGAATCACATCCAGCCAATGCCTCCCCCACTGTTCTCCATAACGCGGAGAAGAAAGCAGCCCATCCACGAGCTTCGCATACGACTCATGAGATCCATGCTCCACAGACTCCGACGTCGGCGGCAAACCATGCAAATCATAGGTCATGCGCCGGACCAGCGTGCGCGCATCAGCCTGCGGACTGAAATGCAGTCCCTTTTCCTTCAGCTTCTCCTCGATAAACCCATCAATGCTCTTGTGAGCAAACTCCTTCCGCAGCGGCTGCAGCGACCACCAGCTCTTGTCCGCGCGTTTGGCCTCCACCTTGCCCTCACGTGGATCCGGTGCGCCCATTTTCACCCAGGTCACCAGATCGGCGATCACCGCATCAGGCAGCTTCGGCTTCTTCGGCGGCATCTCCAGATCCGCCTCTAGATGCTGGATGCTGCGGATGAAAAGGCTTTCCTCTGGCTTGCCCGGAATGATCGCAGGTTCGCCGCTGTCACCACCCTTTTCCCAACCCGCTTTCGTGTCGAGATAGAGATTGCCCTTCAGCTTCTTCGCCTGCGCGCTGTGGCACGAGTAGCAGTGCTCCACCAGCACCGGCCGGACCTTCTGCTCGAAGAAGGCCACATCAGCCAGAGCCGGACCTGTGAGCAGCCAGCCGCCTAACAAAGAAAGGATGCAAAAGTCAGTACGCATGGATCAAAAACGATGAATCAAGGTGCATCCGGACCCACATCCGCCGCCGTGAGTTGCTTGGGCGCAGCTATCGCAGGCTTTGCCGCCTCCCAGCGAAACCACGAAGCCCACTCCGCCTCCGGCTTCGCATCAGCGTAGGCGATGTTATCCTTCGCAGTCAGGCTGTGCACCAGCCCCTGGATCACCAGCGGCTTCCCGAGCGGCTTGGTATGCACCACCGTGTTGTTCGTGAAGACACACTCCTTCGGCAAATACTGCCGCTGCTTGTCTTCCTTCTCCAGGCCCATGTAAAGCGGAGCGCAATCCACCCACGTGTTGCCCGTGACGGTGCAGCGCGTGGCGGCGGAGGCCGTGTTGTCGTCATACTTGTCACGGATGTTCTCCGTCGTCAGCGTATCATGCATGCCCGGGAAAAAGGAGAATGGCGCCTCATGCTTCGCACCCGTGAGTCCCGCGAAGTAGTTGCCTGTCACGCGATGCTCAAAGCCATAGAGCTTGATGCCTCCGAACCCCGGTCCGTCCTCCGTGGCGATGATGATATTGTTCTCCGCCACATTGCGATTCCCCAGCCGCATGCAGATGGCACCGCGGCAATTGATCAGCGTGTTGCGCCGCACGATGTTGTCAGATGACTTGAGCGACATCAGCTCATCCTCGCCACTGCAGCGTTCCAGCAGATTGTCCTCAATAATCGTGAATGAGCTTTGCCCCGAAGCTCCGAGATCATTGCCACCCGTGCGGATGGTCTCGTGACCGTTCTCCTTGTTGGCATAGATCACATCGCGGAAGTGATTGTGATCCACACGGTCATGCTGCGAGTTCACCAGCGCCACATCATCACCACGGACAAACACCGGGCTGCCACGGTTCACCTTCTTCTCAAAGAGATTGTGATCCACGCGGTTGTGGCTGCTCTTCGCGCCTTCCACCGTCACCCAGTGCTCCCAGTGCCGCGGCTTCGCGCGTTCCTTCGGGCGGAACACATTCCGCGTGACCTGCACGTAGTGGCAGTTCTCCACCCGCACGCACTGCGCGTCTGCATCGTTCTCAAAAACAAAACCTTCGATCACCACATGATCGCACTCCTTGAGAATGAAACCTCCCACACCGCCAATCACTGCCTTGCCGCGATGCACCGCGCGGATGACCACCGGCTTCTCCTCCGTGCCATGCAGATCCCTCAGCGTGATCGGGCTCTTCAAAGTGTGCGTGCCATCTGGCACCTCCACCGTGCTGCCCGGCTGCAGATTGCTCAGCAACTTGGCGAGCTCCGACTTCTCCTCTGCCAGTGCGGTGGTGAAACCCAACGCTGCAGTAATCAGCCCGCAAGCGATCCAATGTTTAGAAAACAGATTCATAGTTAGGTATTCACTTGGCAGTTCCCAGCTTCCACAGCGCACCATACATGTCGCTGGCTCCTGATTTGCTCACTTCCTTCGCGCCAAAGGCCGCTGGGGCCGCGCACGCCCCACCGATGAGCAGCAGGTCCGGAGCACGGAAAGCTGCCGGATAGGCATTGTCATTCAGCTTCCCACCCGCCTGCTCCACCCATTGAAGCGCCCCGTTGATGTCAAAGGCCGCGAGAAAGATATCGCCACTGCCACGTGGTGTCAGCGCATGACCTGCGAGGGAGGTTTCTTGATTGAAGTCACCACATACAAAAGCCGTGCCGTGATCATCCGTCACCACGCCGAGGCAGTAGTCCGTGCCCTTGCCTTGCAGATGTTTCGCCCACTTCACCTGGCCGTCCTTGTCCAGATGCACAATGAGGCCGTCATTGTCCTTGTCACCACTGCTAGTGAAGGTCTGACCCGCCACACTCACGCTGCCCTTGAACATCCCCACGCCCCACACCCGGCCGGAAGAATCGCAGGTGATCTCATGATACAACGCGCTGGGTGCACCAGGGATCACACTGGCCCATACACCCTCACCGTCCGGAGTCAGTTTCACCGCGAGCGCCGCTGTAGTCTTCGATTCAATCGCAGCCTTGCCAAAGCCACCAGCGCCCGACGCATTGCCGCCGAGGTAAATGCGATCACTCCCATCCACAGCGATCCCATGCCCGCTGCCGGAAACCGTTCCACTGGCCACCTTGTGCCAGATCTCTTTACCCTCGCTGCCATACTTCGTGCAAAAGAGCTTCCGGTCGATCGCACCCGTGATCACCACATCACCTTTGGAATCGATCGCGATGCCATGCCCATAGTCATAACCTGCGCCACCGGCAGTCTTTACCCAGACCACGCGACCATCCGGTGCAAACTTGGCCGTGAAGACATCATAGCCTCCTGCATTCGGTAAAACCTCGCCATTGACCTTAACATCCGTGCTTTCGAAGTGGCCGGTGACATAGGCATTCCCGTCCGCGTCCGCCACCACACCATAAGCACGGTCTATTTTGCTGCCGCCGATACTGCTCACCCACTGCGCCTTGCCTGCGGGATCAAGCTTCACGAGGCACATGTCCATCCCGCCCGCACTCTGATGCTGCTTGTCGCCAAAGATGGAATCTCCCGTGCACTCAGAGGCCAGGAAAACATTGCCGCTCTTGTCGAAGGCGACCGCGCGAGCTTTGTCACTCGTGCTTCCTCCGCCATTGAAAACCCATTCACAGGTGGGCGGTGTGGCCGCATGCAGAAGACCAGAGATACCTAGAAGGGGGAGCAGGAGATGTCGGATGGAAGTCATCTGTCGAAGAATAAAAATAAGTTAGGCTCATGCCAGCACGCCCTGGATCACATGCCCGTGCACATCCGTGAGTCGTCGATTTGTGCCGTTGTGGTAGTAGGTCAGCTTTTCGTGATCCAGTCCCAGCAGGTGCAGGACCGTGGCATAGAAATCATAGGTCGTGGCCACATCCACGGCGGCACGTCGGCCGAACTCATCCGTGGCTCCATGACTCACGCCACCTTTCACACCGGCTCCCATCATCCAGGTCGTGAGAGCATCCGGATTGTGATCACGACCGCTGGTGCCCTGCTGATGCGTGGGCATGCGGCCAAACTCGGTGCACCAGATGATGAGCACATCATTCAGCATGCCGCGTTGTTTCATGTCCGTGAGCAGGGCCGCAGTCGGCTGGTCAAACACAGGCAGATGCCGCTCATAGTCCGCCTTCAGCGTCTTGTGCGCATCCCAGTTCAGCAGACCATCCACGGCACTGGCGCGTGAGGCGCAGTAGAGGCTCACATAGCGCACGCCTTGCTCCAGGAAGCGACGTGCCAGCAGGCAGTTGCGGGCATACGCAGCCTTCAGCTTGTTGGCATCGCCCGTGCCATACAGCTCATGGATGTGCTTCGGCTCGCGTGAGAGATCACTCACCTCCGGCGCGGCGAGTTGCATCTTCGCGGCTAGCTCATAGGCATTCATGCGCGCACGTAGCTCATCATTCTCGGGATGCGCGCTGGCATGCTGCTGATTGAGGTGATGCAAAAAGGCACGCGTGGCCTTCTCTTCGGCGACGGAGATGTTCGCGGGCCTGGAAAGATTCCGCAAAGGTTGTTGGGCCGCCATGCTCACCGCCTGGTGCTGCGCGGGCAGAAAGCCATTGCTCCAGTTCGCCTTGCCGTTCGGCGGCTCGCCGCGGATGTCCTGCATGGCGATGTAGGTCGGCAGATTCTCGTTCAGGCTGCCAAGCCCATAGCTGATCCACGATCCCGCGCTGGGGAAACCTTCGCGCGTGAAGCAGGAGTTCATGTAGATGCAGCCTGGGCCATGCGTGTTCGTGCGGCTGGCCATGCTGTGGATGAAGGCGATGTCATCCACGTGCCGCGCCATGTTCGGCATCATGCTGGAGATCTTTTTGCCACTCTGGCCCGCCGCCACAAAGTCCCAGGGCGAGCGCATCAGGTTGCCGTTCTTGCCTTGGAAAGTCACTTCCGCCGCACCAGGCAGCGGCGTGCCGTGATACTTCTCCAGCATCGGCTTGTGGTCCCACAGATCCACATGCGAGGCCGCGCCCGGGCAGAAGATCTGCAGCACCTGCTTCGCCTTCGGCGCATGATGCGGCTGGCCGCGAGGCGCCTCCGCCATGAGGCGTGAAAGCGCCACGCCGGTCATGCCGGTGGTCATGTTCGTCAGGAACTGACGACGTGAGAAATCGAGCGTGCTCATGTCAGGCTTTTACGGTGCGGCGAGGTTTGGGTTGGAGGCCGAGATCGAAACGTGCATGCGTCAGGTGATCACGCATCGCTTTCGCAGCCGCATCACCATTGCGATCCACAATCGCCGCGAGCACCTTGCCATGGTCATCCACCGCGAGGTCTTTCGTGACCCTCCGGTAGCCATGCGAAAGACTGCTCTGCAGCAGATCCGAAAGCGACTGCATGAGCAGTGAGGAAACCTCATTTCGAGAGGCCTCAGCGATCAAGCAGTGAAACTCCATGTCCGCCAGCACTTGCGTTTCGAGGTCCTCGCAAAGCGTGAAGCGCTGATGACAATCTTGAAGCCGTTTGAGATCCGCTTTGGTCGCTCGTTCAGCGGCGAGACGTGCCTGCTCCGGCTCCAGGGCCAGCCGCACCTCAGTGAGTTGCACGAGCCTTGTCTTCTCATCCGGCACGCGCAGATGCACGGCGCTGCTCAGAGGCTTGTGCAGCTTGTCCACCACCTTCATGCCGCTGCCCTGACGGATCTCCAGCATGCCTTGCAGTTCGAGGCGCTTCGTCGCTTCACGAATGACACCCCGGCTCACGCCAAACTGCGCAGACATGAAGCGCTCAGTCGGCAGGCGGTCCAGATGACTGGCGCGCACCAAGTCGACGATCCGTCCGCTGACGGAGTCGACGAGTGAAATGGCATTCTTGGTGGCAGGCATGAATTGGTAGGACCAATTTTATACGAGTTCAAATCACGGACTTTATCAAGCTCTGAAAAAGCCGCCGGTTTCCCGGCGGCTTCATTTCAGATAGATAAGCTTACTTGATCAGGCTCAGCGCCTTCTTAACGCTGGCTCCGTCATGCACCATGGCCATGAGCGCCTGGGTGATGCCCTTGGGCTTCGGATGCTGGATCACATTGCGGCCATACACAATGCCCGCCGCGCCCTGCTCCAGGAGACCCTGGGTGCGCTCGAGGATTTCCTTGTCGCTCACACGACCACCACCACGCACCAGCACCGGGATGCCGGAGGCTGCGGCGATGACCTTGTGATACACGCTGACGTCATCCGTCGGGTCGGCCTTCACGATGTCGGCACCCAGTTCCACAGCCTGGCGGACAAGGTAGGTGATGGCGGTTTCATCGCCATTCACCATGTAGCCGCCAGCCTTTTCGTTAGGCTGGAAAACCAGCGGCTCGATCATCATCGGCACACCGTAGTCGTCAGCCAGCGGCTTGAGACGGAGGATGTTTTCCACGCACTGCGCATGCACTTCTGGAGCGCCAGGGATCTGGAAGAGGTTCACGCAAACGCAGGCAGCGTCATAGCGCACGGCCTGGAGCATGGTCTCCTCGATCATGAGGCTGAAGCGGCTTTCGGGAAGAGTCTTGCCGTAGATGTTCGCCACGTCCGTGCGGAGCACGAGGCTGGGCTTGAAGCGGCCAGGGATCTCCTGCAGATGGCGGGCCATGCCCAGCGTGAGCTGAATGGCATCCGGTGCGGCATCCACCAGGGTCTTCACGACCGTGCGCATGTCCTCGATGCCCTGGAGGAACCCGGGCTGGTTGAAGAAGCCATGATCCACGGCCACGTCGAAGCAGCGGCCAGACTTGGCGTTGAAGAGGCGGTTGAGACGATACTGTTTCATGTGAATGAAGAAGTGGGGGGAGGTTGGGTAGGATTAGCGGACACCCATGATGTGCTTCATCACGGCAAGTTCCAGTGCTTCATAGTCACGAGCATCGATCATTTGCTGCTCAAGCTTGCGGTCCCAGGAGCGCACCTTGTTCACCAGATGCAGGAAGAGTTCCTTGCTGCCCGTGAGGTGGGAGGTCACGCCCTTGCCCTTCTGCGTGCGCATGGCCTTCACGTCCAGGCCGATGAACTCGCCCTTGCTGCCGTAGCCGGCTTCTTCCAGCACACGCACCTGGTTGAAAGCGCCGCGCAGGTTGGCCGTGCCGAAGTTTTTGTCCTGGTCGTATTTCAGGCCGTTCTGGTCATTGAGATGCACGCTGCCCAGCTTGTCATGGGCGAGGGCAAAGGCCATCTCATCACTGGCATCAAGACCCGCAAGGAGAGCATGAGCCGTCTCAATGAGACCTTTCACGCGCTTCGGATCGCTGGAGGCATAAGCCAGCGCGACCGCGTGACCGATGGTCGGCACATACGCGGCATCGGTCGGCTCATTCGGCTTCGGCTCGATCCAGATTTCGATGTCCTTGTCATGCGCCAGCATGGCATTGATCGTCTCCAAAATGCGTTGATAGGCGATACGAGCATTCTTGCTCTCGCGGATGTAGCTGCCTTCACGAGCCAGCCAAAGCACCACTGCTCCACAGCCGATCTCGCGTGCCACATCGATCGTGCGCAGCGTGCGCTCCAGCGCATAACGGCGGTCCTTGGCGCTGTTCGCCGTGTAGCCACCATCAACGGTCTGTGGCGCGAACCACAAGCGCGGCGCGACGAACTCCGGAACCAGGCCCTGGTTATCCAGCATCTTCTTCACCTTCGCGCACTGCTTGCTAATCTGCGCCGGTGTCAGGTCATCGATGTTCGGGACCACATCGTCATCATGGAACTGCACACCATCAAAGCCGAGCGGCTTGTAGAGCGCATACTTCTTCTCATGCGGGAAGACCGGACGCACTTCCGGGCCGAAGGGATCGGCGCCCTCGCTGATGTTCCAGGGTCCGAAGGAAAAACGATACGTGGTTGGTTTGCTCATGGCGGGGCGGAGTAAAGCGCGGGAGATGCAGAGTCTGCTACGTCTCCAGTCTCAGAGCTTGAGACTATTGTCTCAACTGCCTCTGGTATCAGTGATAGATCGTGCTACGAAAGTGCCCATGCGTGTTGAGCGTGAGAAGATTGAGATCCCCAGCGGCCACTCGTTCCGGGTGCTCCGTTGGTCGCGCACACTGCGTGAGGTGGAGTGCGTGGTCGCTCCGGGAAAAATCGAAAAGCTCACCGGTGAGGGCACACGCTGGCATTTCCACATGGAGATGGAGCTCACGCTGTTCCGGGAAGGACAGGGGACTCGCTTCGTGGGAGACCACATCGGCGCGTTTGAGGCAGGAGACCTCGTGCTGCTTGGCAGCAAGCTCCCACACTACTGGCACACGCGGGGACATTCCGGCGGCTTGTCCGTGCAGTGGCATTTTCCAGAGGGGCATCCGTTCTGGGCCTTCCCGGAGACACTGCCGCTGCGCGGGTTGTTTGAGCGCGCCGGGCATGGGCTGCGCCTCAGCGGACTCACAGCGGCCCGAGTTGGATCGTTGATGAATGAGATGATCAGCGTGCAGGGTGTGGAGCAGCTATCTTTGCTCCTGCGAGTGCTCGCGGTGATCCATGCCGCTCCGGAAAAAGAGCGCGTGCGGCTTTCGGCGCGCTCCTTTGCACTGGCGGCGGAGTCTCACTACCAGCAGGCCATCTCCAAAGCCGTGCGTCATCTGCTGGCCAGCTTTCGCGAGCAAGTGCGGCTGGAGGACGTGCTCATCCTTACCGGCATGAGCCGCCCCACTTTTGCGCGACAGTTTAAAAAGCACTCCGGCAAGACCCTTAGCGAGTTCCTGAACCACCTGCGCCTCCAGGCCGCCTGCCGCGAGCTGGTGGAGAGCGACCGCAGCGTGCTGGAGATCGCCCTGGGCAGCGGCTTCACCCAGGTCTCCTTCTTCAACCGCCTCTTTCGCCGCCTGCAAAGATGCAGCCCCACCGAGTATCGGGCAAAGCGGAGAAGTTAGGCCCAAGTCTCCAGATTTTTTGGCAGCAAGATTAAGGTAGAAAAATTTCAGGAGAATCTTTCTGCCCTAATTTTTCTGCCAAATCGGCTCCAGTCAGAAGGCAGATGAACGACGTGCCTCCGCAACTCAGCCAACCATGTGCATTTCCATAAAAGCAACTTGATTGCATTATTGACACAGGCTTATTAAACGCAATATAATTGCATTTAATAAACTCATGTCCACCCACAAACTCCCCGTCACCGTCCTCTCCGGCTTCCTCGGAGCTGGCAAAACCACGCTGCTGAACCACATCCTGCGAAATCGCGAGGGCCGGAAGGTCGCCCTCATCGTCAATGACATGAGCGAGGTGAATGTGGACGCCCAGCTCGTGAAAAGCGGCGATGCGCAGCTCTCCCGCACGGAAGAAAAAATGGTCGAGATGAGCAATGGCTGCATTTGCTGCACCCTGCGTGAGGACCTGATGCAGGAGGTGTCCAAGCTCGCCCACGAAGGCCGCTTTGATGCCCTCGTCATCGAGTCCACCGGCGTGTCAGAGCCCATGCCCGTGGCGGAGACATTCACCTTCACGGATCAATCCGGCCGCCAGCTCAATGACCGGGCCCAGCTTGATACCATGGTCACCGTGGTCGATGCGCGAAATTTCCTGCACGACTACCGCAGCACCGATGACCTGCAGCATCGCAAAATGGGGACTTCCGAGGAAGACGGGCGCTCCATTGCCAACCTGCTCACCGACCAGATCGAGTTCGCGAACGTGATCCTCATTAATAAGGTGGATGTCGTGGGGGCTGATGATCTGGATGAGATCCAGGGCATCATCCACGCCTTGAATCCACGGGCCCAAGTCCACCTCACCCGTGACAGCGCCGTGCCTCTCACCTCTGTCCTGGACACCGGCCTCTTCGCCATGAGCGAGGCCGAGCAAAGCAACGGCTGGCTGGACAGCCTGCAAGGTCACACGCCAGAGACCGAGGAGTATGGCATCAGCAGTTTTGTTTATCGGGCACGACGCCCGTTTCATCCGCAGCGCTTTCAGGACATGCTGCAATCACGCTGGGAGGGTGTGATCCGGGCCAAGGGCATGTTCTGGCTGGCCACGCGTGATCAGATCGCTGGTTATGTCTCGCAGGCTGGGGTGCTGCGGGAGACCCGCGCCATGGGCTTCTTCTGGAGTGCCGTGGACGAGGCTGAATGGCCGCAAGACGCCGCCAGTCAGACCGACATCCGCTCCCACATGCAGGGTGAGCATGGCGATCGCCGCACCGAGATCGTCCTCATCGGCCGTGACATGGACCAGTCCGCTCTGATAGCCAGATTTGACCAAGCCTTGCTGACCGAGGAGGAGTTCAGTCGTGGACCAGACTCCTGGGCGACCCTGCCAGACCCCTTCCCGGCCTGGCTGCCAGGGGCCGCCGGGGCAGGGGAGTGACGCACCGCGTCAGGGAAAAATGTGGAAACTCATCCAGCCGGGCATGACGTCCGTAGTTTGACAAGGCTCCCTGACTCCTCTTGATTCCTCCTATGTCCCAGACCCCTTACGATTTTCCCACCTCTCTCACCCCCTCGCCGTCGAATTTCATCGTCCCCACGGTGATCGAGTCCGAAGGCCGCGTGGAGCGCGCCTATGACATCTATTCCCGCCTGCTGAAGGACCGAATCATCTTCCTCGGCTCGGACGTGAATGACCAGGTGGCGAACATCATCATCGCCCAGTTCCTCTTCCTGCAGATGCAGGACCCGAAGAAAGACATCCATTTCTACATCAACAGCCCTGGTGGCTCCGTCACGGCCGGCCTCGCCATCTATGACACCATGCAGTTCGTGACCTGTGATGTGAACACCTACTGCATCGGCATCTGCGCCAGCATGGGCGCCGTGCTTCTGGCCTCCGGCACCAAGGGCAAACGCTACGCCCTGCCTAACAGTGACATCATGATCCATCAGGTCTCCGGCGGTGCCCGCGGCACAGCCAGCGATGTGGAGCGCACAGTCGACTTCATGTACAAGCTGAAGCGCCGCTTGAACCGCATCCTCGCTCATCATTGCGACAAGACCCCGGAAGCCATCGAGAAGGACGCTGACCGCGACAACTACATGACCGCCGAGGAAGCCTGCGCCTACGGCCTCGTGGACAAAGTGCTCCAGAGCAATCGCGAGCTGCCACAGGCGAAGGAGTAAGGTTTTGCTCTCTTGAATGAGATCACGGGCACTCTCTGAAAGTCAGAGAGTGCTCTTTCTCCAGCCGTTCTTCCCTTCCTGGAAAAGCTCATCCTTGAGCTTCGTGCCCAAACCGGTGCCCGTGGGAAGATGCGCCCGGCCATTGACGATCACCGGCAGTGTATCCACTAGCTTGTCATAAAACGAGCGGATGTGCGCGCGCACGGATTCCTGGAAAACCACATTCGCCGATGAGGCCGCGAGGTGCAGTCCGCTGAAAAGCGTGAGCGGTCCCGTGCAGTCATGGATGGTGGAGGGCACATTGAAAGTCTGCGCCAGATCGATCACGCGGCGCGTCTCGCTGATGCCACCATTCCACGTCGGGTCGACCATGCAGTAGTCACAGGCACCCGCCTGAAGCGCGGCGAGGTATTCCTTCCTCCCCAGCAGCATCTCACTGGCCGCGATCGGCAGACCGCTGCGATGACGAAAATCCGCCAGCGTGCCCACATGATCCACGCGCAGCACATCCTCGAGCCAGAGCGGCTTGATCTCGCGCAAAGCCTCCGCGATGCGCAAGGCCGCAGGCAGTTGGAAGAACGCATGACCTTCGATGGCGATGTCCATCTTCATGCCCACGCGCTCGCGGATCTCGAGCAGCGGCTTCATCGCCTCCTCCACGTCCGTCCAGGAGATGTGCAGACCTCCGTTACGATGCGCAGCACGATCAAAGGGCCAGAGCTTCATCGCCGTGATGCCCTCGCTCAGCAGCTCTTCTGCCAGATCACCTGCCGCGAAGTGCGAGGACCAGTTGTCCTGTAGCGGCCCCGCGCTGCCGATGTCTCCATACCCCGGCCAGCCCGGATGACGAGGCGCGGATCCACAATCCGTGAGTGCCCCATAGCTCGGACCACCGCTAGTGTTATAGACCGGGATCGAATCACGCACCGGACCGCCTAACAAGCGATACACCGGTTGGTTGCAGGCCTGTCCCAGGATGTCCCACAAGGCCAGATCCAGCGCCGAAAGCGCGCGCATCTCCGCGCCGGGATGCCCAAAAGGTGTGCAGCGCTCATAGATGAACCGCCAGTGAGACTCGATGGCCAGCGCCTCCGCACCCAGCAGCCGCTCCGCCATCCAGTCATGGATCAGCGCCGCGATGGCATGCGGTGTGTAATACGTCTCCCCGCATCCGATGAACCCATCATCCGTATGAATGCGGACGAGCAAAAGGTTCGGCATGATGCCGGAGGGAATGACAGTCTCGATGGCGGTGATGCGTGGCATGGGAGAAGCACAAACAACGCTCTCATGAGCTCCATTTGCACATGCCGAAGCGCATCAGTCACATACTCCTGGCACCTCGCCAACCAAGAACGAGCACAAAAGTGTTACCTATGTTTTGAACGCTCCCTGTTAACCGTGAACCGTGAACGGCGAACCCTGGACCGTGAACCTTCAGCCCTCATAGTTAGGAAAGATGGCCGGCGTCGGGAAGCGGTCCTCGTGGCTGTAGTTCCCGCTGTTGAGGTATTCCTCACGCGGCATGTGGACATCGGGCCAGCTCGCGGGACGGATGCGGATGATCCGGGTCGGGCGCATGCCTTCGGTGATGAGGTCGGTCTCAAAACGAACCTGCACGCCGCTGCTGCCCAGGGGCACGTCTCCTGGAGTCTTGGAGATGTCGCGAATAGCGCCCCTTGCGGCCATTTGCGTGGGCCCGGCGCTGCCGCCTTCGGTGTGCTTCAGGGTGTTCTCCACGCCATTCACCAGCACCTGACGCTCCTTGTCGAAAGCCGCATAGAGGCTGGGGTCCATGCCGCCAAACAAGGTCACGGTCACCGTCGCTCGGCCGAACTTGCCATACTCCACGGCATCCACCCACGCAGGAATCCAGCGGCTGCGCATAAAAGCCTTGTGCGTCTCCGTCTGGTTCTGGGCGGTGCGCTGCATGGCCGCATCGTCTAACCAAATGTCTGAAATGTGAAAGCGGGTGAACACACCGCCCGGAGTGGGCTTCCAGGTGATCCCGAGCTGCACCGCCTGACCCTCGAGCGATTTCTTCCCGCTCGCAGGCCAGAGGCCTTCGGCGATCAACTCGCTGATCCCGAGGTATTCGCGACCGCGCCAGATGCGAGTGGCGCCGTCAAAGCTCAGCGTTTCCTCTTCGGCCTTGCCATCACCACCAGCCTTCGGTTCGCGGCTGGCGACGATCATCCCCTCGTTGTCTTTGATCTCCACCTCCTTGAGCTTCCAGACCAGTCCCTCGCGCAGGCAATGGCTGGGCTCATCTTCGAGCAGGAGGACGTGGTTCTCGGCGGGTGCGATGCCCGTGCCGCGCCTGTGGTCAGAGTCCTTTTCCTTGTTGTTCACTGGCAGCACCGGCACCGCAGAAATCTTCGGATCCGGAGGCAGATAAGCGCGGACATGCATCACCGTGCCGAGCGGTATGTCCCGCAGATCCGCCGGTGCGCCATGATAGCGGACGATGCCATAAGGCAGCATGGCGAAAGGGCGTGGATCGTTCCTGCGAAACACCCCATTTCCTTGCACACGGATGCTTCCGCGGCGGTTCACATGATCCACAAACACCAGCTCTCCCCGGTAAGAGTGCGCCTTTGCCAAAGGCGGAAACTTCCCCGCCTCAGGCCTGAACGGCTCTTCGGCGGCCGCAGACATGGTGAGCATGCACCCGAGAGATGTGAGCAGGAGGACTGTGAGTTTCATCAGCGAATGGAGGGGTGGAGTAATGGAGTATGGGAGTGGTGAACGAGCAGTCGCAGTGTAGGAGCCCAATGACTCCAACACTCTAGTACTCCACTCCTCTGTGGGTCAGTACTCCGGAAAGATCACCGGCGTCGGAAAGCGGTCGGTCGCGTTGGAGCCATCACCGATGTACTCCTCGCGCGGCACCTGCACCTGCGGCCAGGTCGATGGACGAACACGCACCACTCTCGTGGCACGGATGCCTTCGATGACGAGGTCAGTCTCGAACTGCACCTGAATACCACTGCTGCCCAAAGGCGCCTCTCCAGAGGCCTTGGTGACCGCGAGGATCGGGCCTTTGGAAGCCATGTGCGCGGGGCCGTAATTTCCTCCGGCATGCTTGAGGGTGTTCTCGGCTCCGTTCACCAGCAAGGAGGCGTCCTTCTTGAAATCAGCATAGAGAGACTCGTCCATGCCGCCAAACAAAGTGGCCGTCACCTTCGCACGACCAAACTTGCCATACTCCACGCTATCCACAAAGGCAGGCATCCAGCGGCTGCGAATGAAAGCCTTGTGAGTGTCGGTCTGGTTCTGCGCGGCGCGTTGCATCGAGGCATCGTCTAACCAAATGTCCGAAATGTGAAACCGCGTGAAGATGCCGTCTGGTGTGGGCTTCCAGGTTATCCCCAGCTGCACGGCCTGACCTTCCAGTGCCTTCTTCCCGCTCGCAGGCCAGAGACCTTCGGCGATCAAGTCCGCAGGCGTGAGGGACTCGCGACCGCGCCAGATGCGCGTGGCCGCATCCAGGGTCAGCTTTTCCTCGTTGGCCTTGCCATCGCCACCCGACTTCGGTTCACGCGTGGCGATGATCATCCCCTCATTGTTGTTGTAGTCCAGCTCCTTGAGCTTCCACACCATGCCCTCGCGCTGGCAGTGGCTGGGCTCATCTTCCAGCAGGAGCACATGGTTCTCGGCGGGTGCGACACCTTGGCCGCTGTAACCTGCGGTCTTCTCCTTGTTGTTCACCGGCAGCACCGGCACGGCGGAGATCTTGGGATCTGGAGGCAGATAGGCACGGATGTGCATCACCGTGCCCAGCGGGACATCCCGCAGATCCGCCGGCGCTCCGTGATAACGAACCATGCCGTAAGGCAGCATCGCAAAAGGATGCGGCGCATTGCGGAAATACGTGCCCGCTCCTTGCACACGGATGCTGCCGCGACGGTTCGCATGATCCACAAACACCAGCTCACCGCGGTAGGAGTGCGCCTTCTCCAGCGGCGGAAACTTCCCCGCCTCCGGCCGGAATGGCTCCACTGCTGGTTCTTGGTTCTTTGTTCTTGGTTCTTCGTTGGCGGCAGACGCATCAACGGCGAACCAACAAACCAGCACCAACAACGAGAACTGAACCAAGCGCCGCGCACAAGGAACAAAGAACAAAGAACGAGGAACAAAGAACTGCTTCATAGTGCGATCACTTGATTGCTGTCACCGAACTGGCTGATCTCCACGCCCATGCGCTGGGCCATGAGGAGGAGCAGATTGCTCATGTGAGCGTCCGAGTTCACCGGACGGCTGCAGACCTGATAGTGGGCCGATGTGAGTCCGCCATCCGGGCCGAACGTGTAGCCCTGGAAGTTCGTGGCTTTCTGGTTGAAATCCAGATGCTGACCATGCTTCAGACCGAGGTCCGAGCCACCGGCAAGCACCAGCGGCAGGTTGGCATTGCCATGGCTGTGGCCGTAGGACATCCCGCTGCCAAAGAGGGACATGGTGGAGCCTAACAAAGATTTGCCACTGAGATCCTTCGTCTCCTCGAGCCGCGTCAGGAAGTAGCTGAACTGCTCGAGCGCAAAGGTGTCGTAGTTGGTCAGCTTCTCCATGTAGTCCATGTCGCCACCATGATGACTGAGCTGATGGCGTGACTCCGTGATGCCGATCTCAGGAATGGCAATCGCCTGGCCCTCACCGCCGAGACTGAAGGTCGCCACGCGCGTCACATCCGTCTGGAACGCCAGCACCATGAGGTCATAGACCGTGCGGAAATAATCACCGGCCTTGGTGTCAGGGATGTCGCGATTCGTCCGCGTGCGATCCGCTTCAGAGATGCTGGGCAGCGGTGTGTCCAGCCAGGCATCCGCACGTCGCGTGCGGATCTCCGCCTCGCGCACGGAGGTGAGGTATTGCTCCATGCGTCCCTTGTCTTCAGAACCCATCTTCTTCTCGAGCTGGCGCACTTCGGCCAGATTGTCATCCAGCACGCTGCCCTTGCGGCGCAAGGCCCTGCGCTGGGCCGCGATACCACCTTTCGGTTCGGCAAACATGGAGGAGAAGATCTCGCTGCAACGGCGCAGCGCCGGCAGCCTCACACCGTCCGCCGTCCACGCGAGCGACTCCTGCGTGATGGCCACTTCCAGCGATGGATAGCGCGTGTGCTGCGCCGTGATCTCCGCCATCTTCTGGTCCACGGAGATCGTGTTGCGATCCGAGGGCCCGAGCTTTCCACCTGTCAGCCAGATGCTGATGCAGTTGTGGTGATGACTCAGGCTTCCTGGATGATGCAGACCGCTGATCGGCGTGATGGAGTCACGATGCTTCTCCAGCGGCTTCATGGAGCGCGAGAACTTGTAGTCCTTGCCAGCCGTGGTGATCTGGTAGTTCAGCGAGTGCACACCATTCGCCAGGTAGATGAAAGCACTGCGCCGTGGCGTGGCCGTGATCTTCTCCGCCGCCGCGGCGCGCATCGGCACCATGCACTCCAGCAAGGGCAGCGAAATAAAAGAGCCCATCGCCTTCAGCGCATGACGGCGGTCGATCAGCCAGGATTGAGACAAATAGTTCATGGTTCTTGGTTCCTTGTTCTTGGTTTAAAAAGGTTAGCGTTTGCGCATCAATTCAGACATCGCGACTGCCCGGACGACATCCTTTACTTTGAACTGGCTCTTCTTCGCCTCGGCCATGATGGCCTTGATGTCGTCTTCATCATCGACAGTCAAGACACGGCGCAGTCCGTAGGTGCAGAGGTGCTCGATGAACGCGTGCACGAACTTCTCGCGATCGGCGAGCAGCAGGTTCTTGAACTCGGTGGCATCCTTGAAGGTGCGGCCATCGGGCATTTCGCCGGAAGGATTGACCACGGGGGCTGCACCGGTTCCCGTCGCGGTCTTTTCGTGGGTGCGCCATTGGCCGATGGCATCGTAGTTGTCCCAGGCGAGACCCAGCGGATCGATCTTCGCGTGGCAGGCAGCGCAGTTCACGTTGTCGCGGTGCGCCTCCAGTTTATCGCGGAGAGAGGCCTTGGCGCTTGTCGGTGGATTGGGTTCGATGGCGGGAACGTTCGCGGGCGGCGGTGGTGGTGTTTTGGCCAGGATCACCTCGCTCAGCCATACACCACGATGCACCGGGCGATGGCGTGTTCCATCCGATGTTAGGCCGAGCGATGCACCCATCGTCAGCAGACCCCCGCGATGATCTTCCGGCTTGAGCGAGACACGCTGAAAGCCATCCTTCTTCGGCTCCGGCAGTCCGTAGAAATCGCAGAGCCGCGCATTGGCCATCGTCCAGTTGGAGTCGAGGAAGCCATCCATGGGCAGGTTTTTCACCAGCATCTCGCGGAAGAACTCCACCGGCTCGTCCCGCATGCTCACCTCCAGCCAGCGGTCATAGTTAGGGTAGAGTTTTTTATCCGGCGGGAACATGCCCACGCGGTGCAGTTGCAGCCACTGGCGCGAGAAGTCATCGATGAATCGATTGATGCGGCCATCGGTCAGCATGCGGCCCACTTCCTTCCTCAATCCTTCACCCTTCAGGGCCCCGCTTTTGGCTGATGCAAAGAGCGCCTCATCTGGCATCGAGCTCCATAGGAAAAACGAGAGGCGCGACGCAAGCTCCCAGTCATTGAGAGTCTCGCGAGCTGTCGGCTCACCTTCCACAAGATAAAGGAAGTTGCGCGAGGTCAGCACACCCTGCATCGCCACGCGATAGGCCTCCGCAGGCTTTTCACCTGCCTCGCGTTCCGTGCGGTAGGATTCCAGATATTGCGCCAGTTCTTCTGTGTTCACCGGCCTCCTCCACGCACGTTCCGCGAAGCGTTGCAGATGCTGCGCCACGACTTCGGGCGTTGCATCATCCGCTGGCAGCAGATCCTTGCGCAGAGCTTTTTCAGCCTCCGTCTGCAGCGGTCCTTCCCATTCAATCCAGTCCAAGAGCACGGTCGAGAAAAGACCGTTGCCCTTGTCATCAAACATCTGCGGCGCGTTTGAGTTCAGCAGTGTCGTCTCGCTGCTATGCGTGAAGATGTAGCCGCCACGGCTGCCGAGCGCATTGCGGAAGGCTGCGCCGCTTCGGCGGTCCACCACATCCGTGGCCACCACGCAGAAGTCCAGCGTCGCCGGCATCTCCAGATCCACGTCAAACTCATACACCTGCGGTTTGTCCTCCGGCGCCGTGATGTCGAAGTCCAGGATGCCATCCACCGTCTCCTCACCCGTGCGCTTGCCGATGCTCAAGTGCGCGGGCTGGCCGCCGATGGGGCGGACACCGCTGGCCTGGATGCGCACCTTGTAGAGTCCGCTGTGCTGCGGCCCCACATTGCCGAACCAATTGTTTGACAGCGCATTCTGCACCGTGCCGGGGAAGAGCAGGTAGCGCAGCGGCCGTTTGATGCCAAACCGGTCCAGCGCCGCCTGCTGGTCCTTGCCACCATTGTAGCGCAGATCGGCCGCCGTCTTGCGCACCTTGCGCGCCTCGCTGGTGGCAGCGGCAGGAAAGGCACGCTCCAGCACCAGCTCCGCCGCGCGGTAGTAGCGATCCACATGCGAGGGCGAGAGCGAAAGCTCCGAGCCGAGGCGCTCAAACCCATGCCAGCGCGTGTCTTCATTCAGCTCGCCGGGTTTCGCCGGGTCATAGCGCACTCCCAGCAGATCATAGACCGTGTTTTGATACTCCTTCCGGCTCAGGCGATAGTGCGCCACCGCAGGCCGCGCCGCCATGCGTGCCGCACGACCATCCTTGATGCGTGTGTCGAGACTCGAGATAAACGCCGCGATCTCCGCCTGCGCCGGCTGCTTCTCCTTCTTCGGCGGCATCTCGCCGGAGTTCACCTGCTCGATCATCTCCGCCCAGTGGTGCGTGTCCGCCCCCACCTTGAAGTCACGCGAAAGCTGGTCGATCCGCAGATCACCCTTCTCTTTGTCAGGTCCGTGACAGCTGATGCAGTAAGTCTTCAGGAAAGCATCAAACGGCTCGGCTGGGGCTGTGGCTGCAGATGCTGCTGCATGGACAGCACCGGCAGAGCCAAGACTGGCGATGAAAAGGGCAGGGAGGCTGAAAGCAAAACGGGTCATGCGGGGTGAGATGCTATAATACACACCCCACGCCGCCTTTGTGCATGACCCACGAATTCTCGGGGGTCAGCGCCCCCGAGACGACCTCATCTCTACCTCAAATCAAAACGGCGAAGGCCCAAACAGTGCATCGCGGATCTCCCGATCACTCAGCTCCGCCTGCGGCCCCGGAGGTGGCCCACCCGCACCGGGAGGACCTCCATTTGGCGGCGGGTCACCAGGACCACCAGGCCCGTTCGGACGACGACCTCCCGGAGGCCCGCCGCGCCGCTGCTCCCGCTCTTCCGGTGTCTTGCCGATCACAATGTCCCAGGTGCCGACGAACTCTTTGCTCTCCGCGCTCACAGGCTTGAACTCACGGATCACGGAGAGGCGCTGCTCGTCCGTGCCCATGCCGCGGAGGATGCCATCACGATCGTTCTGCGGCACGCCTGCGATGAAAAGCTGGGTCGTGAGCATGCTCTTGCCGTCTTGCTTCACCCGGATGTGCCAGTGAATCGTGCGACCTGTATAGAGACCGGGCTTGATCGTGCGGAATCGATACTCGCCCTTCTCATTCGTCTCGATCTTGCCATACCCCTGGAACTTCGGATCACGCTCCTTGTCCCGCTGGGTGCCCTTGCTGTGGATGTAGCAGCCATTGTTATCCGCCTGCCAGACCTCAATCAAGGCCCCTTGGATCGGCTTGCCATCCACCCCCAGCAGCCTCCCGCCGAAATTCGCCACCACACCCTCCGCCACGCCGCCGTCCTTGATCTGCAGCAGGTCGTTGTCCTGGTCCAGCGGCAGGTGGTCCGGGTAATACGGCCCCTCCGTGGCACGTGGGGTCAGGCTCAGCGCCTCCGCATAGATTTGACTGGTGATGACCCCGCCCGTGACAGCGAGCAGGCTCTTCAGCAGACGACGGCGGTCCAGACGGATATGAAAGGGGGTGATCAGGGTTTCCATGGCAGTGGCTCTAAACCTCCGGACATCAGACCAGTTTCGCGGAGATATGTTAAGGAAATATAAAGTTGGTGATGCACCCCGTATATTCCGCAGAGCGCTCCTTGCGGAGCGCGAGCGTGCCCACTCGCCAGTCTTCACAACCCGGTAAGGTTCATATTGAATCATAGAATATGACACGCATTATGCGCTGTAATTATGACCGAAGGAATCGTCGCAGTTCAAGGCGTTGACTGCCGGTGGAGCGTTTACCGACAGCCCACATGGGCAACCGGCCGATTTGAACAATACGAACTCCGGGGGTTAGCAATCCTTGTCGAACCTCTTCAGGCAAGCAGACGTCGATTGATTCTTGAGTTCTCAATAGATTTATCGCGCCACGGAGACATGCCACAGCATCAGCGCTTCCACTTCCATCCAGGCCGATTAACCCAGGCCATTGCAGATGCAATCGAGGCAGGTTGGAACCCTGAATCCCGCGGGAAACCCTTTACACATGAAGCCGGACAACTCCAACCTCGCTAGCGAACTGTTGCCTAACCATGCGCTGCAGCGAACGATTCCAGGCATCACTACACATCACTCGCCATGAACTGCCCACGAGAGTACACCGGAGATGAGGTAGCCAGCCTTGTTCAGCAGTGGCTTGATGTTTTTGCCCCAGAAAGGCAGGGCATCAACACCAAGGCATACATGTGGCACGTCTTTAGCGGTAGCCGATACCCGGCTTTGGAGGGTGAGCTGGCCCGAGTGGAGTATCTCAAGCAGATTTGCGGTGAGTTCGTCATCCTCTCAAATGATCGGGAGGTGGCATTCCTCACCGACACGAGACCGGAGGATCGTCCGTTTTCAGATTTCTACGTCTTTCCCCCGAACCTAGCCTGGACGATGGCTTTTACTCATGAGGAGGGCTCGCTTGGACCCTACTTCGCCCAGCATCCCCGCTACGCGGAGCTTAACCCAGCCAATATTGCTAGAGTGAAGAAGCAGGAGGAGATGGCACATGCGCGCTCGCAAGGCTGGATCAAGACACCATGACGACGACTTCGCAGACAAACAACCAAACAATGGCGAACAAAGCGCTGGTGCAAACCGCCGGCGCTGCCCTGTCAGTTATGCTCCCGCAACTTCAACTCGCCGACCCGCCTTCGTGCTCACCACCGCCCTGGCGGTGGTACACGTTAGACGTAAGCCCAACAAAGTAGCACCATTCGCCATGACACGAGCTATACTGATTCTATTGCTGTCCACATTATCTGCATTTGCTGGTGACGCTGCTTGGCCCGGCGTGAAGTTCTCGGAAATTCGGGCTTATGCATGGCCTGATGACAAAAGCACAGAAGCCGTCATATTGGATGGAATGGCGTTGAAGGAAGGTTGCATCAACCCAGATGGAGCTGTTTTGACTCCAGAGCAGACGACGGCACTCATTGCCGCCGTCACTGGCAAACATCCTGATTACCCAGTCGCAGCGTGTCACATTCCACACAACGCTTTTGTGTTCTATGATGCTGGCAAGAAGCCTGTGGCCTTTGTCGAGATTTGCTTTGGATGCTCGAATCATCGTATCACCGCAGATGGATCAGCGGAGAATCTTGATTTGGTAGCGATAGCTAAAATCTTTGACGCCCACAAACTTCCCATGGGTGAATATCGTGATCTCGTCGCATTCAAGAAGCACTTTGACGATCTCCAGAAGATGGCGAAGGAGGCTGCCAATGACAAATGACCGAACAAAGCGCTGGTGCTGCCCTGCCGTCCATCCTGTCTCCGAGCTCACCGTGCCCCAGCCTGGGTGTAGCTGAGTTGTTCGCCTAACAAACTGTCGAGGAAGCGTATGATTGCCAAGGAAATATTGATCGAGTTCTTCGACGAGACCCGTAAACTCAAGGCCAACGGCAAGGCCCGCTTCGACATTAATAAGGAGTGTCGCTGGTCTTACTTTTTTACCGATGTGAACAGGGACAAGCTCGCCGAGGCAGGTCGCCATCTTGAGGAGATCGGTTACGAGGTCAGAGGCTTTCTGGATCCGAGTCCAGATGACGAGTGTCAGACTATCTTCCTTCGCTTCGACAGGGTCGAGACCCACACGCCAGAGTCGTTGTTCGAGCGGAATGCTTCTTTGTATGCACTCGCCGATCGGTTCGAACTTGATAGCTACGATGGCATGGATGTGGGTGCGCTCGATGGACCCTAGACTGAAGCGCCTCGCAATGCGCTGTAGCGAACTCAGAATGAGTCAACCGACACCCATGAGCAGCACCTCCATGCACAAAGTCTTCGCCATCTTTCTGCGTGCCGCTCTCCAAGTCTCCGGAAAGAAAATGCCTGGCTTTTACTCCACTCGCCTGCCAGCCTCTGCCGTTGAGCTGTCAGCCTAACTGAAAGTATCATTTTATATGCCCATCATAGCCATAGCTTCTCCGTCAGACTGGCAGCGAGTCCAGAAGCTCCGGCTGGCTGCGCTTCAGGACACACCAGACGCCTTTGGCTCCACCTTCGAGGATGAGTCTCAGAGACCACCCGAGTGGTGGATTGGCCGCCTCCAGTCGTCGGGCTCCGTGACATTCATGGCGGTCGAGCCATGTGACTCAGGAATGGCTGTGCTGGGACCCTACAATGCCCCACCTGACCGCGGCGTCTTTGCCGTCTGGGTGGCTCCTGAGCACCGGGGGAGGGGAGTTGGAGACGCGCTCATGTCCGCCGTAATCGCTGAGGCGAGGAGTCTGGGCGTTGGGAGACTGGTGCTCGACGTTGACCGGCTCAACCTTCCCGCTCGGAGGCTTTATCTGAGGTACGACTTTTCACCCACCGGCATCGAGTCCACCCTGCCGCCACCACGCTCACACATCATGGAGGACCAGCTTGAGCTGATTTTGGAAGTAGCTAGGCTGACGCCATGAGCAGCACGACCGCGAATGAGGGGATCCAGCCCGCCAGCATCGCACGCATTCCAACCGCAGCCTACTTGGTCGCGCCGCTGCTTTATGGGATTACTGTGGGGCTCCATGTTCTGTTCCCCATTTTTGGTGACCGCTACTTGCTCTCACTTCATGTATTGGTGCTTCCCGGTCTTCTTGTCCTGAGTCTCGCGACGGTGGGTTTGAGGCTCATAGCCACAGCACCGAGGACATGGACGCTGATCATTTCACTTGTTATCAATCTTGCCGTCAGTGCTTTTGCGCTTTGGATGACATGGTTGGCGATGACATTTCCCACGCCGGACTAGTTGAACCATGCGCATCATCTTTGCCCTCTTGCTGTGGGCCGCGTTCCAAGTTTCTGGAGCCGAGCCAGGAAGTTTCGTCGAGCAACCCAATCTGGTGGGAAAGATCACGGAAGCACTTATGGCTTCCAAGATGGATCATCTCACGCCGCACATCTATCGTGATGGCGTCCAGCAGTTCTCATATCATCTGAAATCGGTTTCGTATCTGGGCAGTGTGGAGCGCGGTTCGGAGAAGATTTTCCTGGCCACCGCTCTGTTTCTCCGCTCATCCGCCCAGGGCAGCGAGTATCCCCCAGCGCAAGGCCATGGCTATCTCCTCTGCCTTTCACCTCAGTGGCGCTTGATTTCGCACTGTCAGTTGGATTTCCCGGAGGTTGAACTCATGGGCATAGCGCTCCGCCGCCAGCAAGAGACCATTGGAGACTTCGCCGCCAAGGATGAAGCTACCCGCAGCCGTGGCTTCTTGATCGATGGAAACGACTTCCTCCCGTATCCTTTCTCCGACAAGCTTCCCGACCCAGCCGTTCCAGAAGTTAAAAAACCATAGCCACAGGCTCTTCAAACTATAACGAGGCAAAATGCCCACCTCCTATGAAGGATCGAAAGAAGACCATAGAATGAACGCCGACCCATTGCCAACCGCCGAACAACAAGTGCGATTGAGCGACATGGTCGCGATGGCATTCGTGGAGATTCGTTTGCTTGGCTGGGCTGGCCGCGCGGAGCAGGCATCCGATCTTGCAGACGCCTTTCACAACATACCCCGCGAGATCTTCGGATGGGGGCGCTGGAGCATTGGGCACACGCGCGCCATGCTACAGTGCTACCAGGACAAGCATCACAACGAAGAGTATCCAGGAAGGACGAACTACGTGGCTATCTTCAACTCGATATTCCCGACCGAAGGTGTGACATGATCTGCCACCGTGGCAATCACCCATGAAACCCTTCATTCACCTCCCATCACAAGTTCTTGCCTTTCTCGCCGTCGTCATGGCCTGCAATCAGGCGATTGAGTCGCTCGCAGCGGAACCCCAGGCGGAGATCGTTTGGGTCATGAGTCTGAACCTCTGGCACGGTGGAGATGGAGGGAAGCAGCCGCTCGACCAGATGGTGACGCTCATCCGGCAGTCCCAGGCGGACTTGGTAGGACTTCAGGAGACGGCAGGTTTTGCTCCCCAGGGGAAGCCGCGCCCGGATCGCACCGCCGAGATCGCCAGACGGCTCGGCTGGCATCATGTTGAGCAAGGGGGCGGCACCGGCATCGTCAGCCGGTTTGAGATTGTGGCGGTGACTCCCAAAAAATGGGGCATCAAGGTGAAGCTGCCGTCGGGCCGGCACTTGTATCACTTCAATGCCCACCTCTTTCACTCTCCCTACCAGCCATATCAGCTCCTCGGCATTCCTTATGGAAAGGCTCCCTTCTTAAAGACGGGTGAGGAGGCGGTGCAGGCGGCCCGGGACACACGGGGTGACGAAGTGGCACGTCTGTTGGCGGAGGTGAAGACCATCCTGCCAGACGGGGTGCCCGTGTTCATCACCGGTGACTTCAATGAACCCTCGCACCTCGACTGGACGCCCGCCTCCGTGAAAGCGGGCCACTGCCCCCTGCCCGTCCTGTGGCCTTCAACCCAGGCGGTGGAGGCTGCCGGGTTCATCGATACCTACCGCGCCGTTTACCCCGACCCCGTGAAAAACCGGGGGCTGACCTGGACGCCGAGGACCAGGGTCGACGATCCGAAAGACCGGCACGATCGAATCGACTTCGTTTTTGTGGGCGGACCACCGTTCCGAGTAAGAGCAGCCAGGGTTGTCGGCGAGTCGCCGGAATATGCCGACGTGGTGGTCTCTCCGTATCCGTCTGATCACAGGGCAGTCGTCTCCGAGGTCGAGTTTCCAGCCGGGAAATAGCCAATCGCCTGACAAAGCTGCATGGCGTCAAGTGGGGTAATCTTCAAGAATGGAATGGAGTATCCATTTGATAATCAATACCTTAGGTGAAGTTTAGGTGGGGCAGTCGAGACCCGGTCGACCGAGGTCCAAATGCAGGAATCCCCCATTTCAACTCTTCGTCCCGCGCGGTTCCCCCCGGTGTCTTTCAAGCGCCCCCACTTTTTTGATTTCCAGCCTTGCAAAGGTGCCTCGGACTTCTATCCTCGAACCTCGCTTGTGAAATTTTTCACAAGCCCTGAATTTGACGTTTTATGGGCAATTTCTTTCCTCGTTGGACCAATTGGCTCCCCCTGAAGCTAGCCGTCGCGGCTGGTTTTATCGTTTTTGGGGTGAGCCTGGCCGTGCCGTATTACTTCACGCCGAAATACACGCGCGTGGGCTATGAGCCGACTCAGCCGGTGCCATTTTCGCATAAAATCCACGCCGGTCAGCTCGGCCTGGACTGCCGCTACTGCCACTCTTTTGCGGAGGTCTCCAGCCATGCGAACGTGCCGACGAACCAGACCTGCTTTAACTGCCATGGTCCGGGCAAGGGCAACATCAAGGCTTCCTCGCCGAAGCTCGAAAAAGTGATCAAGGCCGCCGAAACCGGCAAGCCAATCGAGTGGGTGAAGGTCCACAAGGCGCCTGATTACGTCTACTTTAACCACAGCGCTCACCTGAACCGCGGCATCTCCTGCCAGAACTGCCACGGCCAGATCAATGAGATGGAAGTGGTGAAGCACGCCGAACCTCAGTCCATGGGCTGGTGCCTCGAGTGCCATCGCAATCCTGAGCAGAAGCTCCGCCCGCTGGATCAGATCACCAATCTGAACTACAAGCCTGAGCAGCTCGACCGCAGCGGCTTCTACGCCGGCCTCCTGAAGAAGGGTGTGAAGGCAGACGAGATCGCCGCCACCATCAAGGAAGGCAGCTCCGCCGGTAAGCTCGAGGACCTTGTGGCCCTGGCCGTGGGCAAATACGGTGAGAAGGTGACCCAGCTCGAAGTGGGCAGCCAGCTCAAGAAACACTGGCAGGTCCAGCCGCCGGAAAACTGCACCGCCTGTCACCGTTGATCGGCTCGTTTGCTCCTTTTGACCCTTTTTTGATTCTTCCTTTTTCCCGCTCATGAAACGCAAATGGATTCACCCCGAGGAGCCTCAGACCGGCAAGCGCTACTGGCGCAGCCCGGCCGAACTCGAGCAACGCTCGGAATTCCTCTCGACACTCGGTGTGGAGTTTCCCGCCGGTGACACGCTGACCGAGGAGGAAGCAGGCAACTCACGCCGTGATTTCCTGAAGCTCATGGGCGCCTCCGCCGGTATGATGGGCCTCGCCGCCTGCCGCCGTCCGGTGGTGAACATCCTGCCTTACACGAACCACGTCGAGTGGGTCATCCCAGGAAAGTCCCTCCTGTATGCCTCCGCCATGCCCACCCCCACGGGTGCCGTGCCCATGGTGGTCACCACGCATGAAGGCCGCCCCACGCACCTCTCCGGCAACCCGCTTCACCCCGTGGGTGGTGGTCTGGATAGCTTCGCGCAGGCCAGCGTGCTGGATCTCTATGATCCGGAGCGCTCCCAGTTCCCCACCATCGGCGGCAAGTCCGCCACCTGGGCTGAGGCCAACAAGGGTCTCGAAAACATCTCCGCTGAAGTCAAGAAAGACGGCGGCGCCTCCCTGGCCGTCGTCGTCGGCCGCGGCACCTCCCCCACGGTGCAACGTTTGTTAGGTGAAGTGAAGGCCGCCCTCCCGCAGGCGAAGCTCTTCAGCTACGAAGCCATCAACAGCGCCGCCCAGAATGCCGCGAACAACGAAGTCCTCGGTGCCACCACCAAGACCTTCGTCCGCTGGAGCAAGGCTCTCCGCATCATCTCCCTCGACTGCGACTTCCTCTCGCTCGACCCCGTCGCCGGTGAGACCATCAAGGAATTCACCAAGCAGCGCGCCCAGGACAAGCCAAGTCCTGAGATGAACCGTCTCTACGTGCTGGAAAACCGCTACACCCTCACCGGTGGCATGGCGGATCACCGCAAGCCTCTCGCGGCCAGCCTCATCCCAGCCGCTGCGGCCATCATCGCCGAGCTTCTGGACATCAAGGACGGCTCTGCGCTCGCTGCCGCCGCTCCTGCCGGCCTCAAAGACTGGCTCGCTCCTGCCGTTCGTGACCTCATCGACAACAAAGGCCGCTCGGTCGTCGTCGCTGGCAGCCGTCACGGTGCTGAAGTCCACGCGCTCGTCGCCGCTATCAACAACGCCCTCGGCGCTTATGGTTCTACCATCGAGCTCCTGGAAGGCGGCCCCGCCGCAGCCACCCTCGGCACCGCGGCTGAGCTTGAGACCGCGCTGGCTTCCGGTTCCGTCAAGACCCTCGTCTCCCTTACACCTTCAAACCTCCTCTTTGATGCCCCAGCCTCCGTGGCGAAGTCCATCCAGGAAAAAGGCGTGAAGATCGTCCACCTCGGCCATCTGCCGAATGACACCGCTCGCGCAGCCCTGCTGCACATCCCGGCCGCTCATTACCTGGAGTCCTGGAGTGATGTTCGTGCCTCAGACGGCACCTACTCCGTCGTCCAGCCGATGATCCAGCCGCTCTATGACGGCACCAGTGAGATCGAGGTGCTCCTCGCCCTCCTCGGCCGCAAGAAGATCGGTCCTGTGGAGAAGCCCGCTGACGGCTCCGCTCCTGCGGAAGACCCCGCCTATCAGGCCGTGCGTGACACCTTTGCCCAGGTCGCTGGCAGCCTCGATGAAACCAAGTGGAATCTCTCCCTGCGTGACGGCTTCCTCAAAGGTTCCGGCTATGTGAAGTCCTCCGGCGTGATCAATGCTGGCGCCGTCGCAGGCATCGTCAGCAAGGCCAAGGCTCCCACCGCTCCGTCTGACAAAGCTCTGGAAGTCGTCCTCACGCCTGACGCAGGTGTGTATGATGGCCGCTACATCAGCAATTCCTGGCTCCAGGAAGTGCCAGATCCGATCACCAAGCTCTCCTGGGACAACGCCGCCTGGATCGGCAGCGTGACCTTCCGCGCTCTCGAGCTGAAGAACGGCCAGATGGTCAAGATCACCGTCGGTGACAAGACCCTCACCCTTCCTGCCATCGAGGCCCCCGGCCACGTGCAGAACTCCATCACCATCCCTCTCGGTTATGGCCAGACGCAGCTCGGCTTCGTCGCTTCAGACACCAAGGGCACAGGCCGTGGCTTCAATGCCTACCCCCTGCGCTCCGCCGCCGCTGAGTTCGTCCTCACCGGTGCCACGCTGGAAAAGACCCCTGAGATCTACCAGCTCGCCATCAGCCAGGACCAGAACACCATGGAAGGCCGCGCGGTCTACCGTGAAGGCACTCTGGAGACCTTCGCCAAGACCCCTGACTTCGCCGTCAAGACCGGTCTGGACAGCCACATCCCGGAAAACATTTCCCTCTACAAAGGTCAGGTCGGCAAGAAGACCGAGACCAACCCCGATGGCTTCGACTACGAGAAGAAGCATCAGTGGGGCATGGTCATCGACCTCAGCAAGTGCCTCGGTTGCACCGCTTGCGTCGTCGCCTGCCAGAGCGAAAACAACATCGCCGTCGTCGGCAAGGACCAGGTCATCAAAGGCCGTCTCATGCAGTGGATCCGCATGGATCGCTACTTCGCCATGAGCGAGTGGGGCGCTGACAAGGCCAAGTCGGATGAAGTCAATATCGACCCGACCGCCGAACAGCTCGAAAATGCCGAGATGGTCCATCAGCCGCTGGCCTGCCAGCAGTGCGAGTCCGCTCCTTGTGAGACCGTCTGCCCGGTGAATGCCACCGTCCATACGGACGACGGCCTCAACGCCATGGTCTACAACCGCTGCATCGGCACCCGCTACTGCGCGAACAACTGCCCTTACACCGCCCGTCGCTTCAACTGGTTCGACTACAACAAGCGTCCGCTTGACGAGCTCTACTGGGGCCCCCTCTCCACGCCTGAGAAGACCGGCGTGCGTGAGTCCCTCCAGCTCCAGAAGAACCCGAACGTCACCGTCCGCATGCGCGGCGTCATCGAGAAGTGCACCTACTGCGTGCAGCGCATCGAGGCCGCCAAGATCAAGCAGAAGCAGACCCAGCGTGACTCGAAGAACTTCCGCGTTCCCACGGACACCGTCAAAGTCGCCTGCCAAGCAGCCTGCTCCGCAGATGCCATCACCTTCGGTGACATGGCTGACCGGAACAGCGCTATCGCCAAGGTCAAAGGTTTCAAAGACGAGAAAGACCCGTCCAAGGACCTTCCGGAGCACCCACGTAACTACGAACTCCTCAAGTACATCGGCACCCGTCCGCGCACGAGCTACCTGGCACGTCTGCGCAACCCGAACAAGGCAATGCCCGGCGCCGACAAGATCGCCGCCTGGAGCGCTCACCAGAACTAATCTCCGATTCCCGCTGACATGTCCGCCGAAGCAGCCACCCACTCCCACGACCACGCTCCCGCCTACAGCGGTGCCCCGCGCATCCTGGACCGCGAGCCTCTCGTCCTCAACAACCGCTCCTACTCATGGATCACGAACCGCATCTGCGGCATCGTGGAAAACAAGCAGCCCCTCCTCTGGTGGATTCTGTTTGTGCCGTCCGTGCTGCTGACCGGTTTGATGGCCTTCTGCTTCATCTACCTCATCAGCACCGGCGTCGGTGTCTGGGGTCAGAAGCAGCCCGTCGCCTGGGCCTGGGACATCACGAACTTCGTGTTCTGGATTGGTATCGGTCACGCCGGCACCCTCATCTCCGCCATTCTTTTCCTCACCCGCCAGAAATGGCGCACGTCTGTGAACCGCGCTGCTGAGGCCATGACCATCTTCGCCGTGATGTGCGCCGGTCTCTTCCCGGCCTTCCACGTCGGTCGTGTGTGGATGGTGTGGTTCCTCGCTCCCATCCCGAACGCCAACGCCATCTGGCAGAACTTCAAGTCCCCGCTGCTTTGGGACGTGTTCGCGGTGTCCACCTACTTCAGCGTCTCCGCCGTGTTCTGGTTCCTGGGCCTCGTCCCTGACCTCGCCACCCTGCGTGACCGTTGCAAACCTGGTCTGCGCAAGACCATGTATGGCATCTTCTCCCTCGGCTGGCGCGGTGCCAACCGTCACTGGAGCCACTATGAGACCGCCTACATGCTCCTGGCTGCTCTCTCCACCCCGCTCGTGCTTTCCGTGCACTCCGTGGTGTCCTTTGACTTCGCCACCTCCATCGTTCCTGGCTGGCACACCACCATCTTCCCGCCCTACTTCGTGGCTGGCGCTATCTTCGGCGGTTTCGCCATGGTGCTCACGCTCATGATCCCGGTCTCGAAGATCTATGGCCTGAGTGATCTCATCACGCCGAAGCACATTGATAACATGGCCAAGATCATCCTGCTCACAGGCACGATCGTCGGTTACGCCTACTCCATGGAGTTCTTCGTCGCCTACTACAGCGCGAACCCCTTCGAGCTCCAGACCTTCATGCTTCGCGGCCTGTATGGTCCCTCCACCTGGGCTTACTACTTCATGTTCGGCTTCAACGTGTTTGCCCCGCAGCTCTTCTGGTATCGTCCGTTCCGTCACAATCTCTGGGTCGTCATGCTCGTCTGCATGTGCGTGAACGCCGGCATGTGGTTTGAGCGTTACGTCATCATCGCCACCACCCTTGAGCGTCACCTCATCCCGGGCTCCTGGCGCACCTATGAAGCCACCTGGGTCGATAAGTACACCTTCCTCGGCACCTTCGGCTTCTTCATGATGCTCTTCCTTCTGTTCCTCCGCTTCCTCCCGGTCATTGCCATCGGTGAAGTGAAGGGCGTGCTGCCGCAGTCCAATGCGCACAATCACGACCACGGCAAGGAAGGCGTCCAGGAAGAGGACCTCATGGCCTACCCAGACCGCCACGTCCCTCGTGAAGCCGCCGCCGTCTGAGCGGAATGACGAAATCCGAATTCCCTCCATTTTAGAATATGAGCACGCTTAAAAGAGTACATGGTTATCTGGCCGAGTTCGACGGCGCGGCTGACATCTACCACGCGGCCGAGCAGGTCCGCGATGCTGGTTACCAGCGCTGGGATGTCCACTCCCCGTTCCCCATCCACGGCATGGACGACGCCATGGGCAATTCCCGCTCCGTCCTGCCGAAGCTCGTCTTCGTCGGCGGCATGACCGGCACCTGCGTCGCTTTCACGTTGCAGACCCTCACCCAGACGAACTTCTGGTCCAGCATCGGTCTCGGCTTCCTCCAGACCCTCGCCGAAACCTATCCCACGATCGTCCAGGCCAAACCCACGGACATCTGGACCCTCCCGGCCTTCTTCCCCGTGATGTTTGAGCTGACCATTCTGTTCAGCGCCTTCACCACCCTCTTCGGCCTCCTGGCCCTCATGGGTCTGCCCCGCCTGAACCACCCTCTGTTTGCCTCCAAGCAGTTCGGCAAGTTCTCCGATGACGGCTTCTTCGTCTGCATCGAAGCCCGCGACCCCAAGTTCAGCCAGGAAGGCACCAAAGCCCTCCTCGAGAAGATCGGTGGCAAGAACATCGAACTCGTCGAGGACGAGCTCTAAAAGCCCGCTTCAAGACAGCCCTTCAAAATCTCCAAAAGAGCCGCGCGAGCGGCTCTTTTGTTTTGGGGGCATCGCAGGTTTGGAACCAGGCTTTACATCTCCCCTCCCTTCACGGCACACTGCCTGCATGAGCGAGAGGCAAACCAAATGTTGCAGCATCCCTTGGTGGGGCATTTGCTTGATCATCCTGGGGGCTATTAGCGCTATCGTGATATGGGTGATGATCCTGAACGCTGGGCGCCAACGTGGCCACTGGATTCTCCACAGGGAATCAATGAGAGATCTCCAGGTAGCCCTGGGGCACTATCGAACAGAATACAACACATGGCCGGATGATCCTGCTCTTGCCACTTCAGATGATGTGCCAGCCAAGGTTCGCGGACCGCTCATGGATGCCTTGCTCGGAAACAACCCGCGTAGCATCATGTTCTTCAATCCTACGAATGCGGAGCCTGGTCATTCACCTGGTCTCGTAAAGGAGGCGGGCGTGTCCGCCATGCATGATGTTTGGGGGAGCAGTTACTTCCTGATGCTGGATATGAACGGTGACGGCCAGGTGAAGAATCCCGAACGCTTGCCCGGTGCCGTTCCGAACCCGAGAGCCAAGCCGTTGGGTGAGTTTCTCCCGATGCTCAAAGCCGCCTTCTCCGCCGGCCCCGATCGAGATCCCAACACCTGGGCAGACAATATCACCACTTGGAGATAACCACTGACCAAGCGCAGCCTCCAAACACCGAACTCCGGAGGAGTTCCCCATGAATAGCCAGGAGTGAAACTCCTGGTTAGGCCAGAACAACCCATGATCTAAAATACAACTCCGGAGGAGTTGCCCAATGCACACGTAGCCTAGCTGTCTCCCGCGTCTCTAATTTCCGGGCAGCACCTGTTGAAACCCCTCACCACAGAGGACACGGAGAAACATAGAGGCACTGAATTGAAACCTCTGTGTCCCTCTGTGTTCTCGGTAGTTTAAAATCAGGGGATCTCCCAACACACTCTCATCACGAATGATCGGAGGGCAGGTCATGCGAGCTTTACAGACGCGCATGATTTGTGGCAAAATCCTGGCATGTGTGAATGCAAGCCACCGCGCAGAGTGATTTTTTTCTGGATCATCTCGCTGATGCTTCTGCTGCTGCTCGTTGTCGGTGGAATTCTGCTAGAATTCGGCTTCGGCTCTGATCGCGGCCATCTCACCACACGAACAAGGGCCGATCTGAAGGACATCCAAGTTTGCATCGGCCACTATAGAACCGAGTACAACAAATTTCCCGCCGAACCAACATTGGGAAGTGCCGACAAAGCTCCCATCAAACTGCGAGGACCTGTCCTGGAGCATCTGCTGGGCAGCAATCCTCGCAATATCAAGTTTGTGGACGTGCCACCCATGAGGCCAGACGGGTCGGGTTTGATCATGGAGGAAGGCGTGCCTGCCTGGCATGACCGATGGGGCACATGCTACTTCCTGATGGCGGACGTGGACTTGGACAATCGAATCCCGAATCCCGCCTTCATGGCCGGTGCCGTCACGCCTCGCAGAACTTTGTCCACATCTCCCAAGTTCCTCCCCGCGAGCACCCTCGTCTTCTCCGCCGGCCCTGACCGCGATCCCAACACCTGGGCAGACAACATCACTTCCTGGAGATAGGCACCAACCCGGCATAGCCCAGCGCAAAACGAACTCCGGAGGAGTTGCCCAATGCGCACGTAGCCTAGCTGTCTCCCGCGTCTCTAATTTCCGGGGCAGCACCTATTGAAACCCCTCACCACAGAGGACACGGAGAAACACAGAGACACTGAATTGAAACCTCTGTGTCCCTCTGTGCTCTCTGTGGTTTAAAATCTGGTGTCCCCAGAGACACGCTCATCGCGAATACTCGCGCACGCAGGCTATGCGAGCTTTACAGACGCGCATGCTTTGTGGCAAAATACCATCATGTGTGAATGCCAGCCACGGCTTAGCAAGAAGCTTATCTGGATCGTCTCCATGATCCTTCTGCTGCTCGTCGTTGGGTTCATGTGGCCAGTGCCACACATCTTCACTTGTGTGGGCTCGGCCGATCCAACCCGACGAACCATGGCCGATCTCAAGGACATCCAAGTCAGCATTGGCCACTATAGAACCGAATACAATCGCTTTCCCGCCGAACCAACATTGGGAAATGCCGACAAAGCTCCCATCAAACTGCGTGGCCCCGTCCTGGAGCATCTGTTGGGCAGCAATCCTCGCCACATCAAGTTTGTGGACGTGCAACCTACCAAGCCAAACCGCTCGGGCCTGGTCATGGAGGAAGGCGTGCCTGCCTGGCATGACCGATGGGGCACATGCTACTTCCTGATGGCGGACCTGGACTTGGACAATCGAATCCCGAATCCCGCCTTCATGGCCGGTGCCGTCACGCCTCGCAGAACTTTGTCCACATCTCCCAAGCTCATCCCCGCGAGCACCCTCGTCTTCTCCGCCGGCCCTGACCGCGACCCCAACACCTGGGCAGACAACATCACTTCGTGGAGATAGTGACAGGCACCTTGAAGGGCTTCTGAATGTGCTTGCCCAGGTGGCGGTCAAGGATCGCCAGAAACTGATCCGCAGCCGCCTTTTTCGGCCCATCGAAGTCTCCGAAGCCCAGCAGCGTTGGTCCAAACAAGGCCGGAAGGGAAAGATTGCCGCATTGAAAGCAAACCAGGGACTCGCAGATGACTCGTCCATCCTTGCGAAACTCCACCACGTGATGCGGCATGTAGCAGGCTGCGCCGCTGCTCTCATCGTAAACCATCTGACGCCAAAGGGCCGCCAGTTCCCGGGCGGGTTCTCCCGTGAGGACCTTCTGGCTGACCTCATGGTAGAGACGTTCTTCGTTATGAAGGGGACGGTAAGTTCTCCCAGCAGTTCCAGGATCTTCCTCGGTGATCCGCGCCAGCCTGACTTCATCGACCTCTGGAAGTGTCTTCCCGTATTTATGGGCGGCAGCACGCTCCTGCTCACGCTTGAAGTTGACAGCATACTCCCGCAATCGCTCAAGCGTCTCCTGTCCATAAAACCAAGCCCAGAGGGAGAAGGCCCAGGCTCCGAGCAGCACGGCGATACCGAAGAGCCAAAGGATCTTTCTGCGTCGAGGCCTGACCTGATTCATGAAGGCATGACAGTCCTTTTGCACACGGGCATCAAGACTTTTTCCTTCGCCAAGCCGGCCACATTGCACCCAAACCTCGCACCTCTTGCACTGAAACTTTACACTCAGCGCCTCTCGGAGAGCCCGTCCCATCACACGCTGAAATCATAAGGCTTTGACGGTCAGTGGATTAAATCCTGATCCCAAATCCTGGCACGCCTCTGGCAATAGAAAAGAGCGGCTCCAAGACCACCAACCAACCCAACCTCGTCTCAGCGGGCCGTCCACCAACCTAACCAAAACCATGAAAACCAAGCTCGTTGTCCTGTCTGCCGTTCTCGCCGCTGCTGCTGCCCATGCCACTCCGGGCACGCAGTATGGTGTTCCTCATCACAAAGCCTCCTGCGCCTGCACCTCCGGCGCCGCCGCCAGCCAGACCGCGGTGAGCACGCTGCTTGGCAAGCACTCGCCCGGCATCGTTCATGGCAAGTGACGGCATCACCCGGTTTTTCTGAAACTTTGCCGGCGGGGTTAAACCTCTGACAATCCGCACAAACCGCCTCGGGAGGGTGGGTGTGAGCGATTCGTCTGCGCCCCGTCGGCTCTCTTTTTTCTGTGGATCGAAATGAAGGATGAAAGCGCCGTTTCCTTTCCCTCATCATGAGCCGGAACTCACCCTCCAGTCTGGGAGACACAGCCTGCCAGAGGGTCGCCTCCATGGAGGGCGGGTTTGTGCCGGGAAAAGCTTTCTTCCTGGCTCTGCTCGGCTGCGCGCTGGGCTTTGGGGGCTGGATCTATGAGTTCGCTCCACGCGCCTCGGAGGCGGCAGGCACCCAGGCCGCACCCCTGCAGCTGGAGCTGAGCACAGGCCCCTTTGAAGCCCGGTGTTATGACTGCCAGGGTACACCGCGGGGCATCGTCGTGCTCGCCAGCGGGGAGGGCGGCTGGAGCTGCTGGGAGGAGCGCACAGCGCATCACCTCATGGAAGCCGGTTACATCGTCGGCGCCTGGGACTGCCGGAAGTTCGCGGACTCACGCCGCTATGATCAGGCGGCCCTTGCCGAAGGCTGGCAGGCTCTGAGCCAGGCCTTGATTCAGCGCTGTCATGCAGATGCCACCATGCCTCTGTGGTATGGCGGCTGGTCCGCCGGTGCCCAGCAGGCCGTGGCGGCGGCAGCGGCCCATGCCTCACCGCTGCCGCTCACCGGACTCCTGCTGGCAGCGCCAGGGGCCCGCGGTCGCTATGGCATCACAGACAGTGATCTCCTCGGCAGGCAGCCCAGCGGCGGCGGCACCTTCGCGCTGGTGGATCTCGCGCCCGACCTGGTCGATGTGCCCGTGGCGCAGTTCATGGCCGAGCAGGATCCGCAGGACGATGTCGCGTGGTTAGAAAAGCTCGGCACCAGCCCGTATCAGCTCTACCCTCTGCCCGGCATGTCTCATGACATGGAGCGCGCCGGCAGTCATTTTCAGGCGGCTCTGGATGCCGCCATGACGTGGACACGCTCTGCCGCGCCTCCCCGGAAGACCCTCATGCTGCCGCGCGGGCACACAGCACGGCCAGCCTCCACTGGAAAAAGACCAGGACCTGGAACATGATCACCCCGCGCAGCGTTTCTGTGCCGCCTCGTTGATCCAACCCTCCAGCATGACTCCCGCCTTTTGGAAAAGATGTGTCGGCGCCGTGCTGGCCTTGATGGTGCTGGGCACCGTCTTCATCGGCAGCCGTCTGCTGCGTGAGCTGGAGTCCGTGCGGCGCGTGCAGGCCCTCGTCCTGGAGCAGGAGGAGCTCTCCACCCGCTTTCATCGCGATGGTGCCTCCCTGGTGGCGGAGTGGCATGCTGCCGTGCTGCGCCTCGGCGCCGCAGACCAGCCACCGCCCTCCGCGCGTGAGGAGGTGGACGTGCTGCATTCCCGCGCGCAGACCTTCTTCGCCAGCCCTCCCGTGCATCTCGTCACCGGTTTGGGCGAAGGCCTCGCCGATGTGAGATCCCAGATCTCCCTCTACCAGGAACGCTCCACCGAGTGGCTCGCGCAGCCTCGTGAAGAGCGCCTCGCACGCCTCTCCCTCCTGCAGGACACACAGGCCACACTCCTGCGCGAGATCCATGCACTGGCAGATGCCGGCACCCAGCAGGTGAACCGCATGGTGCTGAACCTTCAGGAGTCTCTGGCCGCCGTGCGCCTGCTGCTCTTCGCCTCGGTCATCGGCCTCATCGCCGCGCTCGCCGGTCTCTTCTGGCTGGTCACACGCGCCTGGTTGCGTCCTTTGTTAGCCCAGGTGGCGGCGGCAGATGCGCAAACCGCCGCGCAGCGTGAGCTCGCCTCCCTCGGTGTGCTGGCCGCAGGCCTGGCGCATGAGATCCGCAATCCCATGGGCGCGCTGAAGAACCGCGCCTATGCCCTCGGCCTGCTGGTGGATGCCACGCAGAACCCGAAGGCCGCGCAGCAGATCCACTCCATGAATGGCGAGATCGACCGCGTGGAGCGCATCGTGCGTGACTTCCTTGACTACGCCAGCCCGCAGGCACCACGACTCGAGACGCTCACCGCCAGAGAGTGGATCGAAAGCTTCATCGCTGATCATCGCAGCGAGGTCGAAAGCCGCGGTATCACGCTGAAGATGGATCTGCCCGATCACTGGCAGGACGTGAGCCTGCGGGTGGATGCCGGCCAGCTCCGCCAGGTATTGCTTAATTTGTTACGCAATGCCATCGAGGCCGCTTCTCCCGCCTCCCAGGACTCCGTCATCAGCATCAGTGGCGAGGCCTCCGGCACCTGGATCGAGCTGCGCCTGAGTGACAACGGCCCCGGTGTGCCCCCGGAGATGCGCGAGCAGATCTTCACCCCCTTCGCCACCACCAAGCATGGCGGCACCGGCCTCGGCCTCCCCATCAGCCGCTCCATCGCCCGGCGTCACGGCGGTGATGTGTTTCTCGAGACACCTTCACCCACAGGTGTGGGTGCCAGCTTCCTGCTCAGGCTTCCCCTCGGCCCCCCGCCCAGCGCCCTCCCCGGTGAGTCCTGAGCTTTCCACTGCCTAACTAACGATACTGTCAATCCATGCAGCTTCTCCTGATCGATGATGACGACGACTTCGCGTCTTCCCTGACCGTGGTCCTGGAGGCCTCCGGGCATGAGGTCACCCCGGCGTCTGATGGAGACATGGGCGTGCGTCTGGCCGCGGAGAGAGACTTTGACCTCGTCATCACAGACTTCCGCATGCCCGGCCTGGGCGGCCTGCAGGTGCTGGAAAAAATCCGCGCCGCAAAGCCGCGTCTGCCGGTCATCCTCATGACCGCCTACAGCACCACCGAGCGCGCCATCGAGGCCACAAAGGCCGGTGCCTTTGACTACCTCATGAAGCCCTTTGATCCGCCGGAGCTGCTGGCGGTCATCGAGCGCGCCGGTGCCACGGCCACCGCGGCACGCCCTGTCTCGCTCAAGGAGTCAGCATCATCATCCTCATCATCGGCGGATCACGAGCCGCTCATCGGTCGCAGCCGGCAGATGCAGAGCCTTTTCAAAGAGATCGGCAGGCTTGCAGACATGCCCGTGCCCGTGCTCATCCTCGGAGAGACCGGCACCGGGAAGGAGCTCATCGCCCGCGCTCTGCATCAGCATGGAAACCGCAGCAGCAAGTCCTTCATCGCGGTGAACTGCGCCGCCATACCGGAAAGCCTCATCGAGAGCGAGCTCTTCGGTCATGAAAAAGGCGCCTTCACCCATGCCGTGGCGCGGCGCATCGGCCGCTTTGAGCAGGCGCAGGACGGCACCTTGTTTTTAGATGAGATCGGTGATCTGCCCGCCTCCGTGCAGGTGAAGCTCCTGCGCGTGCTCCAGGAGCGCAAAGTCTGCCGGGTGGGCAGCACGCAGGACATCACGCTCAATGTGCGCATCCTCGCCGCCACGCATCGTGACCTCCCCGCCATGATCCAGGCAGGCACCTTTCGTGAAGACCTCTTCTACCGCCTGAACACCGCCATCCTCCGCCTGCCGCCCTTGCGCGAGCGCATGGAGGACATCGCCCCGCTCTCCTCCAGCATCCTCACACGGGCCGCGCGGGAGCTAGGCCTTGCCCAACCAACATTGCAAAAAGAGGCCCTCTCTCTTTTGGAGGCGCATCCCTGGCCCGGAAACATCCGCGAGCTGGAAAACAGCCTGCGCCGTCTCGTCATCGACTCACGCGGCCTGCCTGTGGGCGCGGCCCAGGTGCGGCAGCTCTTGAGCCAGGCGCCTCGCACGGACCTGGCGCCAGACAGGGACGTCCCGCTTCGTCGTCTGGTGGAAAAGCGCCTCGCTGAAGCCCGGGAAGGAAAACTCCCCGCCGGCGCGCTCCCCGCCCTCCTGGATGACCTGGAGCAGCAGCTTTACACCACCGCCCTCGAGCAGGCAGAGGGAAACCAGAGCAGCGTCGCCGAATGGCTCGGCGTCTCCCGCGTCACCGTCCGCGAGAAGCTCGACCGTTATCAACTTCTGCCCAAAAGACCGCGCAGGGAGCCTTGAATTGATGCGTCATTATTGGTTAGGCGTCAGTGCGGATGCGGGCGCGCACACCACGCGCACCTACCTTTGTTTGCGGGGCGGAGGAATGTAGGGTCCCAGATGCACATCCAGCGCCATCTCGAGAGGGTAGGGAGTCGGCTTGCCAGGCAGCTTGATACCCTCCCCAAAAACAACGCCGATCGTGCTTGATCTCAGAAGGATGGGAAGGGTAACCCTGCTACAGTGAAAGCACACCGCAGACTCGAGGATGGTTTTGCCCCGGTTCCGGAACTCCACCATATGATGAGGTTGGAAACACGCGGCCCCGCCCCCCTGATCCCAGATCAAATGCCGCCACAGCACGGCGATCGCCCGCGCCTCCTCTCCCGTCACTGTCTTCTCCTTGATGACATAGTAGGTCTCATCGCTCCCAGGTGGCTCATAGGATTTGTCAGAGCTGGAGGTCGGCACCTCATGCAAAAGCTTGAGCCTGACTTCATCCACCTCCGGCAGATTTGCCCCATACCGGCTCGCGGCCTCCAGAACCTTCCCGTGGGCAAACTCCTGCCAATGCGGCTGGATCAGCCTTTCCACCTCATCCCAGTAAAGCCAGCAAACCGCCCCGACCACGGTGCCACAGATGAGCGTGGTGAGACCGAGGACACGAAGAATGCGTTTCCAGAGCGGGGTGGCCTTGGGCATGGGTGGATCACAGGGATTTTAGCGCCCGAGAGCAAGGAGTATCACCCTTTTCCCTCACACCCTTAGTTCGACCTCGAAAAAATTGATCTCGACATGACATGCCTGCTCTTGGTAAAACGTTAACCTATCAAGCCACCCTGCTGGCGAACCCAATACTAGCACCCATCCACCCCATGAAAGCTCTTACCATCCTCTGCGCCTCCCTCGCTCTTGCCGCCGGCCTCTTCGCCGCTGACAAAGTCAAGGAAGGCTCCTGCTGTGACAAAGCCCAGAAAGCCGGCAAAGACTGCGCGCATCCTTGCTGCGTGAAGGCCAAGGCCGAAGGTAAAGTCTGCGAGAAGTGCAACAAGTAAGGTGCCCGTGACCTCAGGTCACCCCCTCACTTTCAGCCCTAGTCTCTGATCGAGCAGCCAACCCGCGTCACTGCGGAGTTGGCTGTTTTTTGTCGGGGATGATCGAAGTCGCGAAGCAGTCCTGGACTGCGCCGGCCCTCCGGCGCTTTCGTCGAAGCGGCTGTCTCCCGAAGTATTGAGGAAGCTGTGAGCATCCATGACCTTCGCATTCAGCTGGCGCAAAATCACTCACTCGGCCTGCAAGAGCGCCAGAGGACTC
>NZ_BKAG01000039.1 GCF_007992435.1 Prosthecobacter gellanilyticus
GGGTCATTCGCTCTCATGGGGGCGATTTAGACTCTCGCACCTTCAAGCCGAAGGCCCTGGGTGGCGAAGAGTGTTGCGGCAGCGTCCTCAGGTCAGACCTGCGTTCCACCCGACTGCGGATTCGGAGATCCGCGCCCCGTTGAAGCCAGATCACCCCAGCTTCGCCACGATCGCGTCCAGGTGTTCTTTCCCCCTCACAATCTCCGCCGTGGTCTCCGCCGCCGTCGGCAGGATGGGGAAGCCGCGTGGCGTGGGATGCATGAAGATCTCGGTCGGTCCCTTGAATCCCGTGTCCTTCAGGGCTTGCAGCAGCGGCTTCCAGTCCAGAGGCCCCCTTCCCGGCATCTGCTTCAGCTCTTCCTCCTTTGGCATCGGCTTGGAGCAGCCCATGCCATGCTCCCAGGCATAAAAGAGCGTCATCTTCTGGTCGATATGACGGATGAGATCCGCCAGCAGCGCGCTCTCCTGCGGCAAGTGATAGGGCGCCAGGGCGATGCCGATGCCCGGCATGCTGCGGATGCCGTCCGCCAGCCAGCGCAGCGAGTCCGGGGAGTCGATGAGGTTGTTGATGTGGTTCTCGATGCCGATGCTCACGCCGTTCTCGGCGGCGAGCGCTGCATGCGGCTTCATCTGCTCCACAAAGGTCTGCACGTTTTTCTTCAACTGCTCGGGGCTCACCTTGTAGTCACCCTTGCCACCAGCCACGATGAAGCTGCCTCCGAGCTGCTTCACCACCTTGATCTCGCTGGTGAGCTTCATGGGTCCCAGGTCATAGCGCGTGGTGCCGCCAAAGGTGAGGCCGTGCTCCTTAAGCTGCGCTGCGAATTTCTCCACGCCCATCTCGTCCAGCTCCTCACGCTGCGTGCCGTGCTTCTTCGGCCAGAGCTCGATGCCCGTGGCCCCGGTCTTCTTCACCTCCGGCAGAATCTCCGCCAGCTTCAGGTTTCCATACATGCTGGAGGCCAGCATGTAGTTCAGCTTCCAGGCAGGTTCGGCAGAATAGGCAGGTGCGGCGGCAAGCGCGGCGATGGACTGGAGAAAGCGACGTCGGTTCATGAAGGAGTGCATGAACAAACTCCGCTCCGCCGCATTCTTCATTCAGCTATCCCAGAAGGCTCATTCAGCTTTTGCGGCTTCCTGATTCAGCCACTCCAGCACCGGTAGATCCGCAGGTGCGAGCTCCAGTCCACCCAGCTCTGCCAAGGGCAGCCACTGCAGCGCGCTGTGCTCATACGCCACAGGTTGCTGGCTGCCCTCCACCAAAGAGCAGCGGAACGGATGCAGCATGATCGAACCCCAGTCATACACATGCGAGACCGGCCGTCCGGTCTGGATGATTTCCACCTGACACCCGAGTTCCTCGAAGAGTTCACGATGCAGAGCCTCCTCCGGCAGTTCATCCATCTCAATCTTCCCACCTGGGAACTCCCAGCATCCTTCCAGTCGTTTCCCCGGCGGCCTCTGCGCCACCATGATCAATCCATCCTGCTCGATGATGGCACAGACAACGGGAGTGGCGAAGGTAGACATGGAGGAAAGTTAGGGAGGGGATGGACAAGTCAAATTCAACATCGCCCCGGAACCCCATGCTCGTTACGCGCGCCAGCGCCGGAGCGCGGATCTCCGAATCCGCAGCCGGGTGGATGCCTCACCCAGCCAAGCCTCTCATAGCAATGACTTCAACTCGTAGACTGGCGTTTGAATCGCACAACGCGTAGCTGCGTTCTTTGCCTGTCTCTGCGTTCGCGGCGGCTGCGGATTCAGGAGATCCGCGCTCCTTGGAGGCCATCTCATCAAGGCGGCGGCAACTGATCCGCATACCCGGCACCCGTGCGCTTGAGCTCCGCCACAGCCGCAGCCCGCAGACGCTCCAGATCCGCAGCATGACCAGCCTCCGTCGCGAGGTTCTTCAGTTCCTCCGGATCACTCTGCAAATCATAGAGCTCCTCAGGCACACCGGGTTTTAAATAGCGGATGTATTTGAAGCGCCCGTCATTCAGCGCCGCATACCACGGCACATGATGATGCTCCGCCTCGGCCGGCGTTTCCTTCACCACCTTCGTCACCGCACTGCCATAGTGATCACCCGTGCCTTCAAAGAAGCAGGGGTAAGGCCAGGCTGCATTCTCGGGATCCTTCAGCAGCGGTGTGAGATCACGACCATGCACCTCCCACGGGATCTTGATGTCCGCCGTGGCGCTGAAGGTGGCGATGAGATCCGGCGCATTCACCGGCTTGGCACAAACCTTTCCCTCCGGCAGCGTGCCCGGACGTGAGATGATCAGCGGGCTGCGGTAGTTCGCATCATACGGCGCCAGCTTCGTGCGGAAGCCATGCTCGCCCATCGCGAAGCCCTGGTCCGCTGTGAAGACGACCAGCGTGTTCTCCAGTTGCCCGCTCTCCTTCAGCGTGGCCAGCACACGGCCCACACCTTCATCCAGCGCCTCCACGCACTCCAGTGTCTGATGGATGTAGGCCTCATAGGTCAGCTTCTTCTTGCTGTTGCTCACGTCGCCAAAGGACTCGCCGCTCTTCCCGGCCACGATATCGCCACTCTCATCCTTGGCCCAGGACTGTGTCTCATTCAGATAATCCGGCTTGCCGGGACGCGGCGGTAAAATGTCCGCCGGCACCTTCACCTCATCACCTTTGTGCGTGCCTTTGTGCCGCTTCGCGGGGGTCGTGGGCCCATGCACCGCGCCATAGCAGAGCCAGAGATACCACGGCTTGTCCACAGGACGGTTCTTCCCGCGGATGTAGTCACAGGCCCAGTCCGTGTAGTTGTCCGTTGAATAACCTTTCGTTAGGCGATCCTCGCCATTGAAGCCCAGCATCTGGTCCTCGTAGTAGTTGCCCGCGTTGTCCGGATGCTTCGGCCGGTTCCACACAATTTGGTAGTCCCAGTCACGACCATACCCCGCATCCGTCCCCGTGTGCCATTTGCCGATGTGCGCCGTGTGATACCCTTTGGATCTAAAGATCGCCGGCCAGAAAGGGCACTGCTGCGGATCATACTCACTCGCTGGATACTTCCCCTCCATCCGCATCGACTCGATCCCATGCGGGTGCCGCCCCGTCAGCAAGCTCGCCCGCGAAGGCATGCACCACGCCCCCATGTAGGCATGCGTGAAGCGCACCCCCGACTTCGCCAGCGCATCAATGGACGGCGTCTTCGCCCCCGGGAGCGCCTCCGGGTAACACGACACCGTCTTGTAAGAGTGATCGTCACTGAAGATGAACAGAATGTTCGGCCGCTCCGCCGCCTGACTGCCGCCTGTCGCAAGCAACTCCAGCACAACGACCGTCAAAGTGAGTAGAAAACAAAAACGCATAGCACACCTCCAAACGCCATCCCCCGCCCCACCTGTCACCACAAACAACCTGGATCTACCTGGATTAGGCTGGATCCCCCGTAGGCTCGTTCGCCAGAACAAGGAACCCAGCCCCGCTATCTGCACCAGCCGCGATCTACCTTGATCAGGCTGGATCGCCCCCAAAGTGGCCGCCTTTCTCCGAAAGGTGAACCCACCGCCAGCTCCCCTTTCCCCATCCCCAGCAGGTCGGATCCGGTCGGATTGACTCGGATCGGCTCTCCTCTCCCCCAAACCACCGTCAACAACCGTCAACCACTGTAAACAATCGTAAACGGCTCCCGCCCCTTCCGCGTCTTCCATGGGTTCCGTAGGCCATCCCTCCCCCTCCAAAACTCCAATTCTCCTGTAAAAAAGCGCATTCATAGCCCCGCAATCTCGCCCGCCCTGTCCCTCCCGAAAAGTGACCCAAGCGGACCCTTTGGACACCGCACCCACATCTCTGCTTCTCAGCATCAGCGTCTTATCAGCGGTTAAAAATCTCCGCGTCTCCCAGTCTTCCCCGGTTCCCTGCTTCTGAAAACCACCGTCAACAACTGTAAACAACCGTCAACCACCGTCAGCGTCTCCCCTCCCACCCGCCATCCCTGAGAATCCCCGGCCCTCCGCCCCGAAATTCCGCTGGATTTCCATAACGGGGCCATTCAAACTCCCTCCCCTTCCCCCGATCCGTTACAGTTCTAACCACCAACCACTCCATGTCCGACAAAGCCTGTTCTTCTCACTCGTGCCCACGTTTTGATCTCGCCGCCGCGAACCTCATCACCCGTCTCTGGGTCGGCATGCGTCTCTTCATGGCTGGTGTGGACAAATTCCGCGCGGGCGACGGCGCTGCCGCCACCTTCAACTCCGTCAACTACGACACCAAGAGCGGCCTCATCGCCAAGCTCATGTCGGACAACAGCTTCCTGCCCTCCATCCTTCCTCCGACCGCCATCGACCAGTATGCCCACAGCATCGGTTACATCCTGCTCGCCGTCGGTGCCTGGGTGGCCATCGGTCTCTTCAGCCGCATCTCCCTCCTGGCTGCCGGCCTGACCTTCCTCTCCCTCGGCTTCGGTCTCGCCGCCCTTCCAGATGACACCGAGCTCAGCACGAACATCGGTATCGGCATCATCATCACCTTCGCCGCTCTGAGCACCGTGAAGCACGGCTGGCTCTCCCTGGACGGTCTGTTCTTCCGCAAGAAGAGCTGCCACAGCCACCCGGAAAAAACCACCGAGGCGATCTCCTGATCGAACGCTCTTTCTCCCGCTATCACAAAGCCAAGCTTAGTTAGCTTATGAGCCCAGATTCCCCTTCCCCCAAGCCCCTCAGCGGGCTCGCCAAATTCATGGACCGCCGTTCCTTCCTGCGCACCAGCGCGGTGACCGGCGGCAGCCTCTACCTTGCCACCAGCAAGAGCGCCATCGCCCAGGGCGAGACCGCCGGCCGCAAGATCAAATGCGCCCTCGTGGGCTGCGGCGCCCAGGGCGACCGCCTCCGCGTGGCCTCCTCCAAAATCATGAGCGGCATCCAGTGGGTGGCCGTGTGTGACATCTGGAAATACAACCGCACTCCCACCGCACGCCGCATGGCGTATGAGAACAAGCACCAGGTCGAAGGCCCGGTCGCTGAGTATGAGACCATCGAGGAAATGCTGGAGAAGCAGCCTGACATTGAGGCCGTCTTCATCGCCACGCCTGACCACCTGCACGCTCCATTCTCCCGCATGTGCCTGGAGAAGGGCAAGTCCGTGTACTGTGAGAAGATGATGTCCAACACCATCGAAGGTGCGCGTGACATGGTGAAGGCCGGCAAGGAGAACAACGGCATCTTCCAGATCGGCCATCAGCGCCACTCGAACCCGCGCTACATCCACCTGCGTGAGAAGATCATCAAAAAGGGTCTGCTCGGTCGCGTGACACATTGCTACGGCCAGTGGAACCGCGGTGTCGCCGCCTCCCAGCCTCTCGGCATTCCGAAGAACCAGACCATCCCGCAGGAAATGCTCACGAAGTATGGCTTCGACAGCATGGAACAGTTCCGCAACTGGCGCTGGTTCGCCAAGTACGGCGGCGGCCCCATCTCTGACCTCGGCGCCCACCAGATTGACATGTTCAACTGGATGTATGAGCAGACCCCGACCTCCCTCTACGCCACCGGTGGCGTGGACTACTATGATGGCACCCCCGGCCCTGACGGCCAGCCCAAGGCCAAGTTTGAACTGCCGGACAACGTGATGTGCCTTTATGAGTACAACACCCCTGCCGGCATCATGCGCGCCTACTACCAGGTGCTGACCACCACGGGTTCCCAGGGTTACTATGAGAAGCACATGGGTGTCTCGGGTTCCGCCATCATCTCCGAAAGCCCGACCTACAACCAGGTCTATGCCGAGCCCTCCAACGACTGGAGCCAGTATGCTTCCGGCGACAACCCGATCCTGGTGAAGGCCCCGGACAACGTGAAGAACAAGTTCTGGGAGCATCCCCGCGCCTGGGCCAAGCCTGCACCGAAGTCCTACAACGTCACCGGCACCGCCAAGGCTGTGGCTGATGCGCGCGAGTCCAAGGCTCTCGATCCGTGGGAAATCCCGGTCATCCTGGACGTGTATCCGCACACCCCGCACGTGGCGAATTTCATCGAGTCCGTGCAGAAGAAGGACCCGGCCCACCTGACCTGCAACGTCATGCAGGCCTTCAAGTCCTGCGTCACTGTGCTCAAAGCCTACGAGTGCCTCAAGACCGGCCAGAAGTATAACTTCACCCCTGCCGACTTCGAGGTCGCCTAACAAAATCCAAGGCCGGGGAGGCCACAAAACCTCCCCGCCACGAACAACCGGAAACCGAGAGCAGCGAGCCGGGAACAAGTTAAGCTAATTTGCACTTTTCGGTTCACAGCTTGCAATATTCCATTCCGAAGCCCGTCTAATCCGCCCCCATTCTTACCCCAATGAACAAAACCACCCTCGCCATCGCCGCCCTCGCGGCTCTTAGCACCGCCGTCTCCGCCCAGGACACGGAAGAGATCAAGATTGAGTTCCCGAAGCCGATGTTCATCGGCACGCCGGTTCCAGCCAAGCTGCCGAACCTCGAAACTCCTGATCCAACGAAGATCATCAAGTCCTTCCAGGCTCCTAAAGGCACCGTCAACCTCGCCAAGGGCAAGGAAGTGACCTCCAGCGATCCAGCCCCGATCATCGGTGAGCTCACCCTCGTGACCGATGGTGACGCCGACGGTTCCGATGGCTGCTTCGTCGAACTCGCCCCTGGTCCTCAGTGGGTCCAGATCGACCTCGGCGCCGCCACCACGCTGAACAAGATCGCCGTCTGGCATTACCACAAGCAGGCCCAGGCCTACGTGGACGTCGTTGTCCAGGTGTCTGACGACAAAGAGTTCAAGACCGGTGTCACCACCCTCTTCAACTCCGATCATGACGACACCCTGAAGCTCGGCGCCGGTGCTGACCCCGCCTACATCGAGACCAACCACGGCCGCGTCATCGACGCCAAGAACACCAAGGCCCGCTACGTGCGCCTCACCAGCAATGGCAACACCTCCAACGAGATGAATCATTACTGCGAAGTGCAGGTCTTCGGCGTTCCCGGCAAGTAAGCTTCTCCGAGGTCTAACTAAAACCTCTTCAAACCTTTGCCGCCGTGAGTCCTGCTCACGGCGGCTTTTTTGTAGGCTCGCTCACCAGAACGAGGGGCTTGGAAAAGCCTCGCCAAAAAAAACAAAGCACCCTCGTCAAAAAGTGAGGGCCAAAGGCCCGTCCCATACCAGCCTGGGCCAACGGCCCAGGAACCTCCGACAACTCCATCCCCATGCCCTACGTCAACGTTCGCATCACCAAGGACGGCGTGACCGCCGAACAAAAAGCGCAGATCGTCTCCGAGATCACCCAGACGCTGCAGCGCGTGCTCGGCAAGAAGCCCGAGCACACCCACATCGTCATCGACGAGGTCGAGCCTGAGAACTGGGGCTTCGCCGGCATGCTCACCACCGAGTTCCGCAAACAGCAGGGAGATTGATCCTCTCTCTCGCCAAGGCTCGACAGAACCGCGCGCCGCCCCATCTTTCGGCATCACCCCGACAGCTCAAGACACGCCCCTGGACGTAGGATAGAAAATCGCGCGGCGCAGGCACCCACTGGCCTAACCTGAAACATCACCAACATGAAACCGACCACTCAAACCGCCGTCAAGTGGGGGCTGTACATCGGCTTGGCGAATCTCGTCTGGCTCTACATGGCCTACTATCTGGGCCTTCACACCAGCGGTGTCATGACCTTCCAGTTCGCCATGCTGGTGTGGCTGATCATCACCATCACAGGTTTCGTTCTCTGCCTTCGTGCGGTGAGGCGCAGGAATCCTGCATTGACCTACCTGGAAGGAGTCAAGGCAGGAGCCGTGGCAGCCTTGGTGTCAGTCATCATCTCCACCATGGCCCAGATCGGCTACGTCAAAGTCGTCCATCCAGAATGGTCTGAGGTGATGGTTCACCAGACCCAGGCGCACTTCTCCTCCCAGGGAATGACTGAAGCCCAGATCCAGAAGATGACCACCAAGGCAAAGAACTCCTTCACCCTGGCCAACTACGCCCTCTACTCCGGCATCACCGCCATGGTTCTAGGCATCGCGCTGCCACTGATCGTCATGGTCTTCCACCGCAGCCGTTCCACGAACAAGGTCTGACCACCTCCGCGAGACAACCTTTTCCTCCTTGCCTCCCCTCATCATCACGCTCCGATAGCTGCCCCACCGCCATGCGCTTCCTCGCCCTTCTCCTTCTCGCCACCACACTCCAGGCCGCCGACCAGCCCCAAGCCATTTCCCTCTGGCCTCAAGGAGCCCCAGGCTCCGAAGCCCGCAAAGACGAGGCCGAGAAACAAGAAGGCGCGAACGTGGTGAACGTCCACAATCCCTCCATCACGCCCTTCATCCCCGCTAAGGATGCCACCGGCACCGCCGTGCTCATCGCCCCCGGCGGTGGTCACTCCAAACTCTGCCTGGGCCATGAAGGCTATGCGCTCGCCGAATGGTTCCAGGAGCACGGAGTCGCCGCCTTCGTGCTCAAATACCGTCTCGCCCGCGAAAAGGGCTCCACCTACACCATCCAGGATCATGCCATGGCCGATACCCGCCGCGCCCTGCGCCTGATCCGCAGCCGCGCCAAGGAGTGGAACATCCGCCCCGACCGCCTCGGCGTCATGGGCTTCTCCGCCGGTGGCGAGCTCGCCGCCTTCGCCGCCATGAAGAGCGATCCTGGCAAGCCCGACGCCGCGGACAGCATCGAGCGTGAAAGCTCACGCCCCGATTTCCAGGCCCTGATCTACCCCGGCACCTCCGGCCTCTTCTCCGCTGAAAAAGGCATGCCGCCGCTCTTCATCGCCTGCGGTTACGGCGACCGCCCCGACATCGCCGAAGGCATGGCCACCCTCTATCTCAAATACAAAGCCGCCGGCGTGAAAGCCGAGCTGCACATCTACAGCGAAGCTGGTCACGGTTTTGGTTACCGCCCCGGCACCACCACCGCCGCCGGCCAATGGCCCAACCGCTTCATGGAATGGCTCAAAGACAGCAAGCTCGTCCCCTGAGTTGACCCGCGAAGTCGCGAAGCGTCCCGGAGTGCGGTGGCAGAGAGGCACGAGCCACCGTGCCTCGTCGACACCGCTCGCGCGCACCCAGTATCTTCATTCCATCACGACATCGCGCACGCACCATCGTAGGCGCACTTGCCAAAGTGCGGTGCCATGAACGCGGAAACCTCTCCTCGTCAGGCTTCTACACTCTCCGCCACCTCCGCCGACACCTCCTCCACCGGCTCCTCAGGCACCCCCGGATGCACCCCCAGCACAAACCGCTGGATCCCTGCCAGGTCCGGAATCACCCGAACCTCCAAAAACCCCGCCGCTTCCGCCAAGGCAGCCGTCCTGGCACCTTGATCATCCCCGACCTCCAGCGCGATGCCACCGCCCGGCGTCAGGTGCTTCGGCACCTCATCTAAAAAGCGGCGCACGATATCCAAACCATCCGGCCCGCCATCCAGTGCCAGCACCGGATCCTGCCGCACCTCCCGGCTCAGTGTCGCCACCTCCGCCGTGGGAATGTAAGGCAGGTTCGAAACGATAAAATCAAAGCGCCCAGGCACCTTCTCAAACAGGTCACTGCGCACCATGTGCACCGCATCGAGTTTCAGACGTGAGGCATTCAGCCTCGCCAGATCCAGCGCATCCTCAGAGATGTCCGCTAGCTGCACACGCGACTCTTTCCAGGCCGCCGCCAAGGCCAGCCCGATGCAGCCCGAACCCGTCGCCATATCCAGCACACTGGCAGGCTTCGGCATGCGGTTCGCCTTCACCTCACGGATCAGCCAGTCCACCAGATGCTCCGTCTCCGGCCGCGGGATCAAGGCGCGATGATCTGACACCAGCTCATGCCCCAGGAAGTCCACCGTTCCTAACAAATGTTGCAGCGGCACCCCTTCGCCACGGCGCTTCAGCAGATCACGCATCGGCACCAGCGTTTCCTCATGCAACCTCTCCTCAAACCTCAGATACAGGTCCAGCCTGCGGCAGCCCAGCACATGCGCTAGCAGATGCTCCATGTTCAGCCGCGCCTCATCGACTCCGTGCTTCTGCAGATAAGCAGCACCGCTCGTGAGAACCTCCAGGAGTGACTTCATAAGTAAAATTTGTTATTCCGCAGCTCGCACCTTCCACATCGCATCACCTCACATCAGCGCAACCCGGCCTCGGCCAGACGCTCCGCCAGATCATCCGCCAGCAGACGGTCCATCATGTCATCGATCTTCCCTTCGATGAAGGTATCGAGGCTATAAAGCGTGAGGTCGATGCGATGATCCGTCACCCGGTTCTGCGGAAAGTTATACGTGCGGATCTTCTCCTCACGACCACCACTGCCGATGAGATCCCGACGATGTGCCGAATACTTTGCCGCCTCTTCCTGCTGCTTCTTCTCCAAGAGACGTGAGCGCAGGATGCCGAGAGCTTTGTCCTTGTTCTTGATCTGGCTGCGCCCGTCCTGGCAGCGCACGATGATGCCCGTGGGAATGTGCATCACCTGCACCGCGGAGTCCGTCGTGTTCACCCCCTGCCCTCCCGCGCCGGATGAGCGGCAGACCTCGATTCGGACCTCATCCGCCTTCAGCTCAAAGTCCACCTCCTCAGCCTCCGGCAGCACCGCCACAGTGGCCGTTGAGGTATGAATGCGCCCCTGCGCCTCCGTGGAAGGCACACGCTGGACGCGGTGCACCCCGCTCTCATAACGTAGACGGCGGAACACCTCATCTCCACTCACCTTCATCACGATTTCCTTGAAGCCACCCACGTCCGAAGGACTCGACTCCAGCGTCTCCACCTTCCAACCGATCGTTTCCGCAAAGCGCGAATACATGCGCACCAGGTCTGCCGCGAACAGCGAGGCCTCATCACCCCCCGTTCCTGCGCGCACCTCGATCAGCGCATCACGACCTTCCAGCGGATCCGGCGGCAGGACAGCCACCTGCACACGATTCTCCAGCTCCTCGACCTGCTTCTCCACCAGCGGAATCTCCGCCAGCGCCATGGCCTCCAGCTCAGGATCACCACAGGTGGACATCTCACGACTGGCCGTGAGTTCCTCGATCTGCTTTTGATACAAGTCCCAATTCTTCAAAAGCATGTCCAGCCGCCGGTGCTCACGCGTCAGCTCCCCAGCCTTCTTCGGATCATCAAAGAAGCCTGGCTGCCCCATCAAGTCCTCCAGAAGCTGAAAGCGGGAACGTTTGGTGGCGATGATGGGACTGTAATCCATTGCAGAGGAAAGCGGACAAGCTCGGTAACGAAAGGAGGGCGGGAAAGAAGAGAGACCGATGGCGGCACATGCCCCAAAGATCAACCCCCATCCATGTTTACAGCCCGGATGCTCGTCAAGCCGGCAGCAGCCGAACAACAGGGGTAGCTCTCCTCATCAAAAAAGAACCACGCCCGGTCAGGCGTGGTTCTCAGATTTCAATGGAGGAAGCAGCTCACCCTCAGTCGCGACGGCGGCGACGGAAGAAGAGGGCCATCAGACCGAGCAGCATCAGCAACGCACGTCCCGGCTCAGGAACCACCACGACCACACCATACTGGACAAAGGCGCTGGTATCCCAGGCGAAGCCACCAGACAGAGTCGGAAGATCGAAGTCACCCAAGATGCCTCCGCTAGTGAAGCCCGTGCCAGCATTGAAGCCGCCGCCCATCGCACCAGCCCAGTCGATCAGGTTGAACACGTCCCCGTAGGCAGGTGTATAACCATTGTTGATGAGGCGGACTGTGCCAATGGTGCCCGGATTGGCACTGGTGTTGATGGTCAAGCCGCCAGCGACGTTGATGAAGTCGCTGTTACCCAGGGTCGGCACCGCATTCCAAAGTCCGACCTGGCTCGAATTGGCCCCGTCGGTGATGAAGGCCAGAGCATTCGCGTAACCACCCAGGTTACCCGCCTCATTGTAGGTCGCTGAGGTGAGTTGGAACTGCAGCTGGCCGTTCGCACCGATGCTCAGGCTGCTGCCCAGGTTCAGGCGGGCATTCGTGGCGCCGGAGTTGTCACCAGGAGTCAGCACCGCGATGTTGGTGCCCGCACCCTGCACCGTGACTGCGCCAGCCACGCTGCCCGTGCCCGTCAGAGTCGCGCCCGCATTCACTGTCACAGCACCCGCGCCGCTGAGGGCGGCAGTGCCAGCGGTGGCCGTGGTGCCAACCTGGAGCACACCACCGTTCACCGTGGTTGCGCCTGAGTAGGTGTTCGCAGCCGTGGTGGTCAGGGTTCCCGCACCAGACTTCGTGAGCGAGCCACCCGTGCTGGTCAGAGCGGTGGCGAAGGTCACGGCCTGGCTGTTGGTGTCAATGCTGACTGCCTGGCTGGCGGCAGTGCTGAAGCGGTTGGAGTAGTCGGTGGTGTTGTTCGTGGTGTATTGCAGTGTGCCACCGCCGAAGCTGACCGTTCCAGTGCTGCCAATGGCACCAGCACTATTCACCTGCAGCGTGCCGCCGTTGATGGCGGTGCCGCCCGTGTAAGTATTGGCACCCTCCATGATCAGCGTGCCAGCCGTGGTCTTGGTCAAGACGGCACCGTTGTTGATCTGGCCCACATTCTTCAAGGTGCCGCTCTGGAAATTGAGCGAGCCTGAGCCAGAACCGATCAAGGTGGCGCTGCCAATGTTAAAGCCAGCCATGTCGAGGGTGCCGCCATTAAGGGTCAAGGTGGTGTTTTCTGTCCCCGCACCGCCTGTGCGTGTGATGTTACCGCCCATAGTGAGCGTGCCGCCGGTGATGTTAATCGTCGAAGTGGACACCTTGGTGCCGCCGGTGTTGCCCGCGTTGGCCATGTTGATCGAGGCTGCGGTGACACTGCCACCGCTGATATTCAGAGTCGCGGTGGCGGCTCCGGTGCTGGCAATCGAAACACTGTTGATGGCCATTGTCACCGCACCGAGGCTTGCCGTGCCACCCCCGAGATTGATCGTGGAAGCAAGGGCTCCCGTGGTGAGGGTCGCTCCCGTGCGGCTCGTCATCACAGTGCTGGTCACGTCGAGCGTGCCAGTGTCAAAGGTGAAGGTTGAGGTGGCTCCGCCGGTCGTGCCACCGCTGCGGGCAGCGAGAGTCAGCGTGCTCAGGAGCAGATCCGCATTGTGTCCGCTCAGATCCACCGTGCTGGCCAGGGGGTTGGCGGTGGCACCGCTGCCGTTGGTCAGATTCATCACGGCCCTGCTGACACCGTCAAACGCGCGCACAGTCACCGTTCCAGTGCCGGTGGCAAAGCTCAGGTTGCCGATACCGCGATTGGTGTTGGCACCCACGTTGATCGTGTTGAAATTGAGCGCATTCGACGTGCTGCCCAGCTTGAGGGTCTGGACGATGTTCTGAGCGGTGGATTCACCGATATTGAGGGTGCCTGCCGCAATGGAGCTGACCGGAGCCAGCGTCAGGATTGATGAGCCAAATGTGGAGACAGCCGTCGTGTTCGCCGCGTCTCCGATGCGGAAGGTTCCACCGCTGCCCAGATTTGCCGTGAAGGAAGCCAGAGCTGACATGTTGACGATCGCAGCGTTGGTGTTGGTGCCGCCGGTGGCACCGCCGACCTGGAAGGTGCCTGCAGTTGCGCTCACCACAAGGTTGCCGCCGCCAGTGAAGTTAACATTGGTTGTGTCCGTCGCTGAGGTGTTCGAGCCAAGGGTCACGTTGCCATTCACCGTCAGGGTCTTGCCTGAAGCGACATTGATCGTGGAGCTGCTCCCGACCGTCTGGGTCGCAGCAACGAGGCCGGCGATGGTCTGGTTGAAGGCGCCAGTGTCCAGCGTGGCGACCAAGTTTGCAGTCCCAGTGGTGGTGTTGCCAACGGTCACGATGCTGTTCGGTGAGAATGCATTGTCAGCACCGCCGATCAACGAGCCTGCGACGACGGTCGTCGCACCCGCGTAGGTGGACAGGCCGCTGCCAGTCAGGGTGAGATTGCCCAAGCCGGACTTCGTCAGCAGAAGGTTTGCGGGCGTCGCGGCGACAATGGCTCCAGCAAAGGTGCTGTTCACCGTGTTAGGCGTCGTCGTGTCAGTGGCACTCGTGCCACCGACGGTCAGCGTCTTGGCGACACCGGAGTTGGTGATGAAGCCCGTGCCACTGATCGTCTGGATGGCCTCGTTGAAGGCGTTCAGGTCAAAGCCAGCGCCAGCGCTGATGGCCAGCGGGCTGGCGTTCGGGATCGCGTTGTCAACGCCCAGCTTCAGGATGCCGCCCGTGACCGCGATGCCCGCACCGCCGAGGACGTTGGAACTGTTGGAAAGGGTCAGCGTGCCTGCGCCCGCCTTAGTGAGGGCCGTGCCCGTAGCTGTGCTGCTGATGACACCGGCGAGGGTCGCATTCACCGCCGGGCTGGTGACGGTGATGGTGCGGCCGGTGGCACCGAGGTCGACGGTGCCATTGAGAACCACACCGTTGCCTGCCACGATGCCGCCGACCGTGAAGTCACCACTAACAGTGATCGGATTGGAAACGGTGCGGGCCGTGCCGTCGCTGAGAAGTGTCGTGCCGCCAGCAATCGTCAAGGTGCCCGTGCCCAGAGGTCCGCTGGTCACTGGCGTAGCAACAGTGGTCGGCGTCGAGTTGGCACCCAGGATCAGGCTGCCTTGGTTGAGAGTGAGGCCTGTGGTAAACGTGCTCTGGCCGCTGAGGGCGAGGGCACCCAGACCGCTTTTGGAGATCGCTCCGGTCATGCCCGCGTTCTGGGTGATCGGCGCGATGATGGTCAGGCCGGTCAGGCCGAGACCTTGGTTCACCATGATCACCGGATTGGCATTGCTGAACTGAAGGGCCGTCAGCGTGGCAGCGCCAGTGCTGATCGTCGGCACTGTGGCGAGGCTGTTGTTGCTGGCCGTGATAGGCGTGGCGCTGCTCAGCACCAGGGTGCTCGTGGCAGTCGTCGGTGTGCCGAGCGACAGAGTCGGATTGCCAATGCCGCCTTCGTTGGAGAAGATCACGCTGTCGAGGGTCTGCGTCGGGCCGGTGGTGTAGTTGGCCAGAGTGAGGCTACCGCCGCCGTTGATCGACACCACGCTCGTCGTAGCGATCTGGTTTGGTGTAGTGCTCATCGTTACCGCGGCATTGTTAATCGTCAGATTGCCAGGGATGGCGATGAAGGGACTTGTGGCCTGGAGGGTCATCGTGCCGTTCTGGACGAAGGTGCCGCCTGTGTAGGTGTTGCTGGCAAACGCGGGGGCCAGCCGGAGGGTGGCCGGACCATTGGACACCAGCGCAGCGCTGCCGATGATGGCGGCATTGATCTGAAGAACGTTCTGGTTGACGAAGAAATACAGATCCGTGCCAGTGCCAGAGATGGTGTTCGTGGCATCCGTTGCCGCGATGGTGCTCAGGAAGGCCGCGTTAGAAATCATGCCTACGTTCAGCGCCAAGGTGCTGGTCGTCGGCATGGTGATGGTCTGAGCCGCTCCGGGAACGAGGCGGATGGAGTTGGCGGTCTGGGCGCCTGCTGCAAGGGTGCGGGTGGTTCCGCCATCACTGTAGTTGCCCGTAGTCACAAGGGCGGCACTGAGGTCCGTGCCAGTGAAGCCCGGGGCCACAATGCCCTGCGTCGTCTGACTCATGACGGATACACCGTTATTAGTGAAGACGCCGTTGCCGCTGACGTAGGTGGCAAAGGTGTTGCCATCCGCCACGGCCCAGCCGCCGATCAAGTTGTTCTGCAGGTTGTTGAAGGTCAGCGTCGTGGCGGACTGGGCAGTGACGCCCGTGCCGGTGGTGATCGTGAAGGTCGTCGCACCGGTGATGCCGGTGATGAACGAGTTCGCCGGGATGCCGGTGCCGGTCACTGGAGCGCCAACAAATAATCCGGTCGTGGAAGGAACGGTGACGATGTTGCTGCCAGCGGTGGTCACACCGCCAGTGAGGGACAGGTTAATGATGGGGCTGCTAGCAGTGAGAGTCGTGGAAGACTGGGCCGTGACACCCGTGCCGGTTGTGATGGTGAAGGTCGTCGCGCTGGTGATGGCCGTGATTCGCGAGTTGGCAGGCAAGCCGGTGCCCGTCACCAGTCCGCCCACATAGAGACCAGCGGTGGAAGGCACCGTGACAATGTTGCTGCCAGCGGTGGTCACCGCGCTTGCAACAGTCTGACCGATGGAGTTGATCACCACCTGGCCGTTCTGGGTCAGACCCTGGCCGCCGATGGTGGAGACACCGGAGGAGTTGTTGGTGGTGAAGCCGTTGAAGTTGATACCGCTGTGGTTCGTGTTGTCGCGGGTCAGGGCACCAATGGTCAGCTTCACGGTGCTGCCTTCATTGATATAAGGCAGAACGTTGATGGTGTTGTTGCCGCCGGTGACCGCAATGGAGTTCAGAGCCACCGTGGTGTCGGTGGAGCCAGCTCCGTTGATGTTGAAGGAACTGCCCAGCATGGTCACGGGGTTGTTCGCGGCGATACGCACCGGGTTCGGGTTGCCATTCGGATTGAGGCCGAAGTTGTCCCAGTTCAGAGTGCCATAGTTCAGGCTCAGACCCGCCGTGCTGGCGATGCTGCCTGAATCACGTAGTTGCAAGGTGCCGCCGCGGACAACGGTGACACCTGTGTAGGTGCTGGCGGTGGTCAGCGTGGTGGTGTTGTTCCCCGCACGTGTAAAGGCCAGATTGCCGGAGATCTGCCCGCTGAAGGTGCCGCCGCCAATGGAAGTCAGCGTGGCCGCAGTGACGCTGGAGTTGGTGACCGTGCCGCCGTTGCCAGGCAGAGGATTGACGGCCAAAAGCACGTTAACCGCCTGGTTGTTGCCCTTCAGATCGACAACCGCGCCGATGCCGTTCACATTAAGAGAGTTTGTCGCGGCCGCCCCTGTGGTGGGTGTCACCACCAAGGTGTTTTCCGCGCCAGAGTTCAAGTTCACCGTGCCGTCATTCACCGCCAAGGTTCCGGTGAACAGCGTCTGATTGTTGAAGTTCAGGGTGCCCGCACCGGCCTTGAGGATGCCGGCGGTGTTGTTCAGACCAAAGCGGCCGTTCAGATTCATCACCGCGGTGCCAACTGTGTGAATAGCCCAGGCCGTGCCGGCCGTGCCGTTCAGCGTGCCAATGTTCACATCGGCGACAGACCCGTCGAGAGCTAGCGCGGCGTTAATCGTCAGGCTGAGAGCAAGGAGACCGCCATTCGGGCCATACGAACCAAAGGTGGTGCTGTCCAAGGCGGAGCTCAGGGTGCTCGCACCACCTATTGTGAGGGTGTTGGCCGCCCGGTTTGCCGGGAGGGCGGTCGTCGCTGCATTGATGCCAGCGTTCTGAGTTGAGGCCCAGGTGGCCTGCGTCAGGTTGTATTCAGTGGAGGCGAGACCTGCGGCACCGCCGAGCGCTCGATACAGACCAGTGACGGTGTCGCGGACGAGGAAGCCGGTGCCGACGCCAGTGGCGGAGGCATCTGCCAGGATGTCACGGCGGACAGCCATGGTGGAGGTGCCGGTTGCGCCTGTTCCCTGGCTGCCCAGGAGGCTCGGCGTGGTGATGGTCAGCGTGGCGTTGCCAGCGGCTGCGGCAGTGCCTCCAATGCCGCGGATCAAACCGGAGCCCGTGCCGTCCTCGGCAGCGAGGGTGGTAACAGTCAGGTTCAACTGTGATCCAGCGTTGGCGTTTAGAGTGATGACGCCGCCACCGTTGGTGAAGTCGAGCGTGGTGATGACTTCCACTGTGTTGCTGGCGTCGTTGCCGTTGCCATCGATGATAAGGGAGCCGCCCTGGAGGTTCAGAGTGCCCGCCACATTCAGGCCGAGGCGGTTGTTCACATTGCTGGCGGAGGCCAGGCTGTTGTTGACGCGGAGGGTGCCGCCAACGTTGACATTGAAGGTTCCGCCGCCGGACTGCGCGGTGCCTGCGAAGGCCTTCCCTGCGCCCGTGTAGTTCAGCTCACCACCATTGATGGTGATGGCGCCCGTAGAGCCCGTGGCGAAGCTCTGCGCGGAGGTCATGGACATAACTCCAGTGCCGATCTTTTGCAGCGCCGTGGAGCCGACTACCGCGTCGCTGAAGCGGGCGATTTGGCCGGAGAACGTGGTCGAAGTATTGTCAAATCCGAAAGTCACCGTCGCCGCCGTCGTGCTGCTGTTAAAGACAGTGCCGGATCCTGCCAGGGATCCCCAAGTGGTCGCGAGGCCGTTGAGGTTGAAGTGCGTGCCAGCACCCAGCGTCAGGGCAGAGAGGCGGGAGCCGCCGTTGGTGACACCCGTGCGGATACCGCCAGTGGTGACCTGCGTCGGACCTGAGTAGTGCGCCTGCGCGTTGAACTGCAAGACGCCGTTGCCAGTCTTGTTGATACCACCGGTGCTACCCACGATGCTCTGCAGGGCGAGGCTAGCAAGAAGCGGAGCGGGCTGGACGCCGTTGACGGTGATCGGCGCGATGTTCAGCGTCTTCATTGTGGTGCCGAAATCCACGCGGCCCACGATGATGTTGGAGTTGGTCACGTTCGCCGAGGTCGCCACGATGCCGTCGCTACCGATGGTGAGGACACCCGTGGCGCCGGAACCACCCGTCGCTGGCTGGGCGAAGGTGTTGATCTGCACGTTGCTGGCACCACCGCCGATGTTGTTGAACACAAGGCCGGTGATGGTGTTGTCACCAAAGAGGTTCAAGACACTGCCGCCACCGTTCAGGGTGACGATGTTGCCAGCGGCGATGGCGCCCGCAGCATTCATTGTGGCAGTGCCGCCGCTGATGACGAGGCCGTTGGCCGGAATAGTGGCCAGCGGAATGAGGCTGGTCGTCGCCACATTGAGAACGCCCTGGTTCACCACCGTGCCACCGGTGTAGGTGTTGGTGCCGGCAAGTGTCACAGTGTTCGCACCGCTCTTGATGAGCGTCATGCCGGAGCCGGTGATCACGCTGTTGATCACATGCGGGCCCGTGCCCTGAGAATAGACGAAGAGCTCGGGACCGCCGCTGGTCAGACTGCCCTGGTTGACAGCGCTGCCGATGTTCTGCTGTGCGGTGCTGAAGAACAGCAAGCCGCCGCTGGACAGGGTGAGGGTCTTGCCAGCAGCGATGTTCACGGTCTGGGTGGCAATATTGCCAACGCGCAGGCTGTTGATCATCTGATCATTCGGGACAGACAGGATGTTGCCAGTGACAGGAGCGTTGATACTAACATTGTCAGTCGTGGCCGCAGTGGCGATGGTCGAGGGAACAGAGGTAGGATTGGAATACTGTAGCGCCCCGGTGGCCCCCATGGCAGCAACGCCCAAGCCGGGCACGTAGGTGGCGAAATCGCTGGTGCCGATGACGGCCCAGCCACCAATAATTTCATTGACCAGACCGCCGCCCAGCGTGGCAGTCGAGACACCGTTGATTTCCGAGATCATGATGCGCGCGCTGCTGCCGATCTGGCCACCAGTGGCCGCTGTGAAGTTCACCGTGCCGCCACCCGTCGTGCGATTGAGGCCTGCCAGCATGAGGTCGGCGGAGTTGATGCCCGTGCCGCCCACTGTGGAGTTGAGGAAGGAGTTGCCCTGTGCCAGGGTGACCACGCCGACCTGTTCCGAGGACGCGGTCTGCACACGTCCCTGGAAGGCGAGCGTGCCGCCTCGCAGGGTGATGGCCGCCGCGTCCCTGATACGGTTGGAAAGGTCCGTGGTGCTTGTGTTGTTGTCGAGCGTCAGGCTCGCAAAGTTGATATCGATGCCAGAAGTTCCAGAGAAGCTGGCGTCGTCGCGCAGCGTGGTGGCACCACCGTTGATCACCGTCGTGCCGGTGTAGGTCTGCGGCGAGTAGATCGTCAGGATGGCCTGGCCGGAACGGACGAAGTTCACCGAATCCTGGATGGAGCCAGCCCAGTTGCGGTTCGTGGCGTCCTGATTGACAACAAAGTTGCCCGTGCCGGTGCTGGAGGTGATAATGCCCCCCGCGCCGCTCACCGTGCCATCCGTGAACAGGCTCAGGATCTGCTGGGTGTTGCCGTTCAAGTCGAGCGTGCCGCCATTGATGGCCATGAAGTTGTTGGCCTGGATGGTGTTGGTGCCGCCATTGAGCTTCAGGGTGCCCTGGTTGATGACCAGCTGCCCAGAATAGTTATTAATGCCAGTGCTCAGCCCGGTCAGCGCCGCGAGGCCGGTGGTGGTCGTCGTCGGTGTGCTGAGCGTGAGTGTGCCAGCGCCCGCCTTGACAAAGCCGACGGCTCCGTTGGCCGTACCATTGCCGCCGATCAGCGAGCTGGTGATGGAGAGATCCCCCACCGTCCAGATGTTCAGCGGAGAGTTGCCTGCGGGCTGGTTGATGACCGCACCGCCGATGGTGGAGGTGCTGCCCGAGCGCACTAAGATGCCGCCGCTGCTCAAGCTGAGCTGGGCAAACGGATTGGTGCTGCCGGTGTTCGCACTTGCATCGATGGTCAGCGAGTTTGGAGCAATGGTGGCGGAGATGTTCGTGGTCGCGCCGCTATTGAGCAGCACGTTTTGGTTCGCGGTGATGGTATTGGCCGTGCCGTATTCACCCGCTGCCAGGGGACGCAGGATGGCGGTGGTGAAGGCTGTGCCGTCGCCAGTGGCGAAGGAGGTGCCGCTGCCAGTGGCGCTCGAGTCGATCAGCGCCCAAGGAAGGATGCCCTTGGTGTTGCTGCCATTGGCGCCGCCCTGACCGTTGAACTGGAAGCCGTTGGTCGAGCCCGAGTTCCGGACGGTGGCCACGCCGTTGGCCGCTGCCTGTCCCAGATTGGTGCCACGGAAGAGCACCGAGGTGCCGGTCGGTCCCGTGCCGTTGTTCTGGGCGGCCGCGAACCCAGTGCTCTGGGAAGAGGTGGTGAAGAGCAGGTTTGCCTGGGCACCGGTCTGGGCGGTCACCGTGATCACGGAGAGGCCGCGGGCCATCGTTGGCGTTGCGAAGGTCTCCGTGGTGTTGACGGTCTCGTTGCCGACGAGGTTAAAGTTGCCGCCACGGAACGTGATGTTGCGAGTGGTGCCGAAACGGTCGTTAACATTGATACCAGTGCCGCCAAGGGCGGCCGTACGGTTGTCCAGCGTCAGGGTGGCCCCCACGTCCACGGTCAGGGTCCCCGTGGCGGCTCCCACTGGTCCCAGGGTTCCTGGTCCAGCGAGAGTAGTGGTGCCACCGAAGAGATTGACGGTCTGCGACGCAGCAAGGGCGGGATTGGCCACATTAATGTTCAGGATGCCGTTGCCAAGCTTGTTAAACGTACCGCCGTTGTTCAGAGCCGTCTGCAGGTTGACCGTGCCAGCTCCAGCGAACGTGATGGAGTTCGCACCCGGCGCGTTGTAAGTGCCGGTAAGATTCAGCGTCGAACCTGACTGGGCGCCATAAGTCGCGGCAGCACCGCTAGTCTGGGTGATGGCACCGGAGTATGTGTTAACGCCGCTCACGCTCTCAATGATGCCGCCGTTGTTGATGCCGGTGGAAGTGGCGGTGAGGGTGAAGGGATTGGAGACCGTGACACCGCCGGAGAGTTGCAGGGCCGCACCGGTGGCATTGGCGATGGTGATGGTTCCCGAGCCGAGGGCGCTGTTATTCAGCGCGCGAATGGCGCCGGCATTGATGGTCACCGCGCCAGTCATGGTGCTGTTGTTCGCATTGATGGCCAGCACACCGTTGTCGTTCTTGATCAGCGTGTTGGTCGGAGCAGAAAGTGAGAACGGAGCCGTCAGACTCAGGACGTTGCCCACGGTCACTTCAAACGCGTTGTTCACGGTGTTCAAGATGAAAGTGCGGCCGGTGGTGAAGGTCCCCGTGGCGCGGAAAGCCGTTCCCAGAGCGCCATCGCCGTCAAGCGTGATGGTGTTCGCAGAATTCCCGAGGGCGCCGTCTGAGTCGGCCGCGAGGACGCCGTTGAGCACGTCGATCGTTGCCCCCACACCGCCAAAGGTGTTTCCACTGTTGGTGAACGCCAGAGTTCCAAGGCCGGACTTCACCATGCTGAAGCCGCTGGTGTCAGAAACAACGCCGCTAAGGGTGAGGCCCGCGACCACATTGGACGCGGAAGCGTTGGTGACGGAGAAGTGTGAGGCACCCGTCGTCAAGCTGGTGGTGCCGGTGAATTCCAGACCGTAGCCATTGAGGTTATTGACGGCGAGGATGCTGCCGTTGTTGATCAGATTCACCTTTTGCAGCGTCTTGTTGCGGGCATTCGGCGCACCGCCGGAACGATTGACGGTGATCGCCGTGTCCGCAGTCAGGTTGAGATTGCCACCCAGGGCAAGGCTCTGGGGAGTTCCAAGCTGGTTGCCGTCTGCACTGAAGATCAAACCACCAGCGATGTTGATGGTGCCGTTATAGTTGCCAACGTTCAGGGTGCCAAGGCCACCCTTGTTGATCACGTCGCTGGCGAGTGAGTTGATCACATTACCGATCGTAACAATCGTCTGCGGGGCAGTCACCGTGGCGTTCCAGGTGCTAGGCAGAATGGTGTTACCGTTCAAGGTCAGGTTGTTCGTGCCGTTGAAGGTGGTGTTCCCCTGGAACACAAAGTCATTGGTCACAGCGAAGGCGCCCGTGGAAACCAGGGTGGTGTTCGCAGCCATGGTCACTGTGCCCGTGCCCAGCGGACCACTAATGAGAGCATCACCCAAGTTCGCTCCGATGCTGCTCGCGCCGATCACAAGACCGCCTGCGCTCACATTGACTCCGCCGGCAAAGGTGCTCGACGCATTGCTCAGCTGGAGCAGGCCGGGGCCGGACTTCACGATGCCGCCGTTCTGGAGCAGCGCGCTGATGTTAAAACCAGCCTGCCATGGCGCGGTATCCACACCGTTCACCACCGCGGCTCCGATGGAGATCGGATAAGTCGCGTTGGCGTTCAGATCCAATGTGCCAGTGCCGATGGTGGCAATCGTGCCAGGGCTGCTGGTGGTGACGGTGATGCCGCCCGCACCCGTGAGAGTGAGGATGCCGGTGGGGTTCACGGTCGGGGCCGAGCCACCGTTATTATCAATCGTCAGGGTGGTCAGCGAGTTGTTGCCCGCCAGTGTGACGGAAGCACCGCCGCCGAGGGTCAGCGCCTGTGAAGGGATCACACCGCCCGCCGTCTGTGTGAAGATGCCGTTCTTCACCGTCAGGCCGCCGCTGCCGAGGGTGCCGGTGGCGCCCAGCGTGATGGCGCCAGAGTTGATCACCGTGCCACCGGTGTAGGTGTTGGTGCCGTTCAGGGTCACCGCGCCCGTGGCCACAGTCTCACCCAGCTGACCGGAGCCAAAGATGGTGCGCACCGCGCCAGTGCCATTGTTGGTGATCGCAGCGCCGATGGTGACGGTGCGTCCCGCGCCGCCTAAATTCGCGTGGTGGATGAAGAAGTCGCTCGGATTGTTGAGCGTGCCGCTGGTCAGGTTACCGTTGGTGATGGAGTGGTCGATGTTATCGGTGCCCTGGGCCATCAGCAAACCGCCGCCCTGGAGGATCAGGGTGTTGCCGCCCAGGTTCAGGACGGTGGCGGTGGACTGCGAGGCAAAGGCCAGCGTGTTCGCCGTGGTGTTGCCCAGAAGCGTGGTGGTGCCTGCATTAGTGAAGCGCACGTTGTCCGTGGCCAGCGGGTTGCTGTTCAGGCCATTGCCTGCGTAACCGGCGTAACCTGTGTCGTTCAGGCGGCCGACGCCGTAGTTGACATCGTAGCTGGCGAACTCGCGGTCGGAGATGGCCCAGGCGCCGATGATGTTGTTCGTCAGGGTCGGATTGGCCGTGATAAACAGGCGGTTGCTGCTGCCTAGCGCGCCGGTGGCGTTGAATCGGATGGTGGAGGTGTTGTCCGTGCGGGCCAGTGAGGCGATGGTGACGTCAATCGAGTTGATGTTGGTGCCGCCAGCGCTGGTGGTGAGGATGTTCTGGCCACCGGCGAGGGTGATCGAGCCCAGGGTTTCGGAGGAGAGTGAGGCCTGACGCCCCGTGATGGCAATCGCCCCGCCAACCAGGGTGATCGGAGCCGTGTCGCTCACGCGGTTGCCATGGTCCGCGAAGCTGGTGCCGTTGTTGGTGAGGTTCAGCGCGCCATAACGGATCTCGATCGGCTGGTTGGTGTTTGGCAGGGTGGCGAAGTCACTGAGAGTGACCGAGCCGCCGGTGATCAAGGTCGGGCCGGTGTAGGTCTGCGGCTGCTGTAGGTTGAGCGATCCTGTGCCGGTCTTGTTCAGGAAGATGTTGCCAGCGATCACACCACCAAAGTTAGTGTTGCCGTTAATCGTCAGCGTGGACTGGGTGCCGGAGCTGTTTGTCACCGTGCCCCCCACGACGCCCACGCCCGTACCAGCCGCGGCGCTGGAAAGGCCCGCCATGAACTGGCTGTTGCCATTCAGTTCAAGGGTGCCGCCGTTGTTCACCGCCACACCATTGTTGAAGAGCATCGTGTTGTTGCCGCCGGAGAGAGTCAGCATGCCAGCATTCACATAGGTCGTGCCAGACACGAACTGCGGGGCGTTAAAGATCAGGTTGCCGGTCAGGTTCTTGGAGAGACCGCCGGAGCCGTTCATCCCGCTGTTCACCGTCAGCGTCTGGCCGCTCTGCACGTGGATGATGGCCTCGTTCGCAGCAAAAGTCACAATGGGGACATTGAGGAAGGCGCCGCCGGTGCCGTTGGCAAGGATGGTGCCGCTGGTCAGGGTCAACGCGCTGGGTGGGTTGCCGCCCAGGCCACCCACCGCCGCAGTGCCGTTCAGGGTCAGGGCGTTGAGTGTCGCGTTGCCAGTGAGGGAGTTCAGCGTGGAGGGCGTCGCCTTGAAGGTCGACGTCGTCGTCGCGCTGAGGATATTCGTCGCCACGGAGTAGCCGGTGAAGGCAACAATGCCGTTGGTTGCGTTGTAGCTGGCCAGCTCATTGCCATTGACGGTGACACGGTTCAGGATGCCCGTTGTCGCCGGGGTCAGGGTGACTGCGGCGGTGGACTTCACAAAGTTGGTCGCCGTGCCAAAGGTGCCTGTGACATTCAGGGTGCCGCCTGCGGCGCCTGCGAAGCTTGCGAAAGTCAGCGAAGAGGTGCCGCTGCCGCCGTTGTTGATGGTGTTTCCACCCTGGTCGTAAATGAGGGCGCCCGCGAGTTCCGTCGAATTGTTGGCAATGAAGTCAAAGTTGCCGCCCTGTAGGGTCAGCGCGCGTCCGGTGAGACGGCTCGCGGTGTTCGTGCCGCTGTTGTCCAGACGCATCGTCGCACCGCTCTGCACGATGTTCACCGCACCTGCGGAGTTGGTTGTTCCCGCGCCGTTGAGCACCAGCGTCCCGCGGTGCACCTGCACACCGCCGGTGGTCATCACGCCGCCAAAGGCCGCCGTGTTGATCGTCAGGGTGCCCGCGCCGTATTTGTCAAAGCCGAACAGAATGCCGGTTTCGCCACCCGTCACGTTGATGTTGCCTTCCGCATTAAACTGCAGGCGGTGCGAGCCGGTGGCGGTGATGAGGCCGGTGATGTTCAGCGTGCTGCCCGTGCGCGCGCCGATCGTGGCGTCGAATGGCATGGCGATGCCGCCGGAATAGGTGTTCGTGCCGGACACGTTTTCCAGCTGGCCGCCGAAGTTGATACCTGCATAGAGCTGGTTGGCAGTGCCCTGCAGGTTCAGCGGATTGCTGATGGTGACGCCACCAGCGAGCTGGAGAGCCGCGCCGATCGCCGCTGCCGCAGGCGCGACGGAGATCGTGCCTGTGCCTGCAGCATTGGTGAGGGTGTTGTTGTCGAGCAACACCGCGCCCTGGGTGATGTTGATACCGCCCGTCCAGCTTGGGTTGTTAACATTGAGAGCCAGGGTGCCCATGTCCGCCTTGGTCAGCACAGCCGCGTTGCCCGCACCGGAGTTCAGGTCGAATGCACTGCCAATCGTCAGCGTCTTGCCGTTGCTGACTTCGATCGTCCGGGTGTTCGCCGTGCCGGCAAACTGGATGGTGTGGTTCAGGGTGAAGGTGTCCGTGGCACGCAGTGTGGAGGTGCCGGTGGAGGGATTCAGCACCACGAGGTTGGCGGCATTGCCAAGCTGTGCGTCAGCGTTCACTGAAACCACGCCCTGGGTGATGTTGATGTTGCCGGTGAACGTGTTGTTGGCCGGAGTGGCGTTGTTGATCACCATCGTGCCAGCGCCGGACTTGGTGAAGCCGGTGCCCGTGAGGTTGCCACTCAGGTAGAGGCCCTGCGTCACGTTGGAGTTCGTGGCATTCACCACATTGAAGACCGGGGAGCTGCCGAAGGCCACCGCGCCTGCGTAGCCAAGGCCGTAACCATTGGTGTTCGTCACAGTGAGGCCGGTGCCAATGTTGGAGATGCTGGCCGGTGTGATGATCTTGTTCGCCGGAGTCGGGAACGGAATCGCGCCACCCGCACGGTTCACCACGATGTTTGGCACGATGCCGGCATCAAAGATCACATTGCCCGGGAGCGCGATGTTCTGCACGGAGCCAGTGCCATCGCCGTCGTGGAGCAGCTGCACCTGGTTCTGGTTGCCCAGCGCGGACGCATTGAAGTCACCCGTGTAGCCAGTGGCGTTGAAGATCAGCGTGCCGGGGCCGGTCTTGTTAAAGCTGGTGATGCTGCCGATGTTCGGGATCTTGCCAAGCAGGGCCACGGTCAGGAACGGATTGTCCACCTGGATCGTCGGGGTGGGGCCCGCGAGACCGGCGCCAGTGAGCGTGCCGTTGAGGGTCAGCGTCCACACGGTGCTGGCGGTGCTGTCAAAGATCGGAGTGCCTGCAAAGGCCACATTGTTGCCAAAGCTGCGGCTGGCGTCCGTGACGAAATAGGTGCCTGCGGCCGCCGTGATTGAAGCATTGCCGAAAGGCCCGCTTGTCAGCCCTGCGCCGCCCTGGGTCGGAGCACTGCTGGTGCCCACAAGAAGCCCGCCGTTCTGGAGGTCGAGGCTGCCATAAAAGGTGTTGGCACCTGACAACTGCAGCAAACCAGCTCCCGTCTTGACGAGGGTCGTGCTGCCGGTGCTGTTGATGACGGCGGAGATGTTCATCGAGGGGCTAATCCTGCTGAGCACTTCAGAGCCGACCTGGATGGCACCGATGTTGAAGGTCTTGGTGCCGGACAGCGTCACCGTGCCTGCGATCGTGGGCACCGAGCCGAGGTTGTTGCTCGTCACGGTGACCGGCGTGGCGCCGGTCAGGGTCAGGCTGCCGCCGGTGTTCACCGTAGGCGTGCCGGTGCCCCCGGTGTTGTTAAAGTTCAGGCTGACGAGGGAGTTGTTGCCAACAAGGTTCAGTGTCGAACTGTCATTCAGGGTGACCGAGTTGCCCGCGGCGATCTGGCCCGCGTTCGTGTTCATCGTGAGCGTCGCGCCGCTTAGCGTTACGCCGCCCGTCGGAATGACGACGCCCGAGCCCACCAAGTTCACGGTGCCCTGGTTGAAAATGGTGCCGCCTGTGTAGGTGTTGTTGCCGGAGAGATTGAGCGTGCCAGCGCCAGATTTCACCAGTGTCACCGCGCCGCCGGCGGCGTTGTTGGTGATTACCGAGTGGACAATGACGTTGGCCGTTCCAGGTGTGAAGGCGATGCTGCCGCCGGTAGCTGTGGCATTCTGGCTGATCGTCACCTGCGTTGCGCTGTCAACCGACACGACATAGGAGCCGGCGGGAATGTTGGTGCCTGTGATCGTCATGCCGGGGGAGAAGACCGCGTTGGAGGGCACGGTGACGACTGGAGATCCCGCCGTTGTAGAGCCCGTCGCAGCCAGAGCGGTAGCCGTAGTGTTTGCACTGTAAATGACCAGCTCTGCAGGGCTGGCCGTGGTCCCGGCGGTCAGAACGCCACGGGTGGCAAAGCTGCCGATGGTGGTGGCCGCCGCCTGGTTGCTGCGGAGGAGACCGCCGGTTTCCAAGGTCAGCATGGTGCTGCCGCTTGCAAACGTGATGTCATTGTTGGAGACACCTCCGAGGCGCAGCGCGCCGGTGGTGGTGTTGGCGGAAATGGGCTGCGAGGTCGGCGCAGCATTGTTGATGAACTGCGTGACGTTGCCCGGAGCAAAGGTGGTGTCGTAACCACGCGCCAACGCGTAGCCGAAAGCTCCCATTCCCGTGATCGGATCATAGGTGGCAAAGTCCGTCGCGTTGGCAATCGCCCACGCTCCAAGCATGCCATTGGAGAGCGTGGTCGGCGTGCTCGTGATGTAAAGGTGGTTGTTATTACCGCTGGTGCCGAAGCCCTGGTTGACAGTGAAATTGGCCGTTGTGCCGGCCGCCCGGGTCAGGCTTGCGATCGTGAGATCCGCCGCCAGGTTGAACAAGTTGCTGCCCGCATTGTTCGCAGCGTTGACGTTGATGGTGGACGCCCCTTCGACAAGCGAGATGGCGCCAAGCGTTTCCGAGCCAACCCCGAACCGTGCCTGGTAGGTGATGGTGCCGCCACGCAGCGTGATGGGTGCCGCGTCGTTGACGCGGTTGTTATTCGCCATCTGGAGGCTCGCATTGCTGTCGAGGTTCAGGGTCGCGAAATTGACGTTGATGGCCGAGGTGTTGAGTAGCGTGGCGTTGTCACGCAGGGTCAGCGTGCCGCCCGTCACCCAGGTTTCGCCGGTGTAGGCCAGAGGGCTTTCTGCCGTCAGCGTGTTGCCGCCGAACTTGTTCATCGTGATCGCACCGGTGATCCCACCGCCGTAGGCCACGTTGCCGTTGTTCGAGAAGACCGCCGCAGCCGCGCTGGTGATGGTCCCGCCGGAACCGGGGATGTTCCCCCCGCCAAAGGCGCCGACCACCTGGTTGCCGCCATTGAGGTCGAGAGTGGCGCCTGGGTTGACGACCAGCGTCTGGTTCAGGAAGAGGGTGTTGTTGCTAGTGCTGAGCGTGGTCGTGCCTCCGTTCAACGTGGTCGTGCCAGCGTAGAACTGCGGCGTTGTGATGTTCATCGCGCCGGGCAGGTTTTTGGTCAGGCCCGCAGTGCCGGTGAGAATGCCGGTGACATTCAAAGTCGTGCCGCTGGCCACATGGAACTGGCCTTCCGCACCAAGCGCGGTGCGGGCGGCAAGGGTCTGCGTGCCGGCTTTCACCAGCAGCCCGCCCGAGGTAATGGTCAGCACGGAGCCGTTGCTGCTGCCGCCATTGCTCACGGTGGGAGCGCCCGTGTCAAACGCCAGGGCGTTGATGGTCCTGCTCGCGGTGAGAGCACCAACCGTCGTGGTGCCGTCCAGCTTCAGCGTGTCGGTCGTGCCCGCCGAATTGATGTTGGCCGGGGTCACATAGCCGGTGAAGGCCGCGATGCCATTCGCTCCGTAGGTGGCAAAGTCACTGCCGCTAACCGTCACACGTGGGAGGATGCCTGTGGTCGCCGGAAGCAAAGTCGGGGCCGTGGTGAACAGCAGCTTAGTGGTCGCCGTGCCAACTCCACCGGTGACATCGAGCGCGGCACCGGCGGCCGTCATCGTCAGCGTGCTGAAGCTCAGGGAGCTGGTGCCGCCGTTGTTGGTGATGTTGATGGTGCTGCCACCCGATCCGATCGTCAGGCCGCTGGTGTTAGCTTCTGCGGTGCCGGCGGTGTTGCCAGTCAAGTTCAGTGTAGCACCGTTGAGTGTCAGTGCACGGTTGCCGAGACGGTTCAGAACGTTCGTCCCAACGTTGTCCAGTGTCAGGATCGCCTGACTGACGGTTGCCGCGCCAGTGGTGCCGATGGTAGCCCCATTGCTCACTGTGGTAGTGCCGCCCTGGAAGATCGCCGTGCCTGTCCAGGAGTTCGCCGCAGCGCCGTTCAGGTTCAGCGCGCCCGTGCCGCTGTAAGTCACATTGCTCGCCGTGGAACCAGCAGCGGCATCGTTGCGGATGATGCCAGAGATGTTTGTGGTGCCAATACCACTGAGAGTCAGGGTGCGGGCTGTGATAGTGGCGTCCACTGAGAGGTTGACTGGACCAGAGATGGTCAGGCCGGTTCCGGCTGTAATGTCATTCTGGAGGGTGCGGTTGCCACCCAACTGGCCCAGAGAACCGGAGAAAGTGATCGGGTTGCTGCCATTGACAATGGCTGTGCTACCATTCACACGGGCTGTGCCGGCAAAGGTTCCACTTCCCACTGTCGCTGTGGCACGCAATTCACCGCCATTGAGGTCAAATGTCTGAGCGGTGCCCAAGGCGCCAGCTTTGTCCAAGACCAGAATGCCTTGGCGCAGCTCGCCGCTGCCCGCGAGAAGGTTTGGCGATCCTCCCGTAAGCGTGGTGGTGGCCGAGCTGGCGGTGTTGATCACCAAACCAACCGTGCCGCCGCCGCCGCCAGCTCCCTGCAGGATGCCGCTCACGGTCGTGTTGCCTGTGCCAGTGATCGCCAATGTGCGTGTTGTGCTGGTCTCAGCACTGTTGAAAGCTCCTGAAATGGTCAGCCCGGCAGGATTGGTGATGGTGTTGTTGATGGTCCACGGGTTGCCAGTGTTACCCGTGATGGTGGAGGACACCGAGATCGGGTTGGAGCCGGTGAAAGCCACCTGCGTGTTTGAGGCGATCTGGAGCGCACGCGCGATTGTGAGTGTCGAGGAAGCATTGGTGGAATAAATGCCACCATTGCTAACCACAATGGCTCCTGTGCCGGGCGCGCCCAGGCCGGAGGCGGCGTTCACACCAATCAGACCGCCGTTGATGGACAGGTTGCCGGTGAAGGTGTTGTTGCCGGTGAGTTCCCAAACGCCGCCGTCGGCCTTGGTCACGGAGAGTGCCCCGGTATTGTCCAACAAATTGCTGGTGATGGTGTTTCCATCAATGCTGATACCGCGGATCGTCAACGTTTTCGCCGTCGTATTGCCATTGGAGAAATTGGTAAGGACAAGCGGGCCACTGCCACCGGCGTCGATGGTCGCGCTAGCGGTGAGGCTGATGCTTCGGGTGGTCTGCTCACCCGTGCCCACATAGAACAACTGGCCGCCCGCAAGGGTGAGCGCGCCGCCACCGACGTTGGTGCCCAGACTGGTGGCTGTGTCGCCAGCAGCACCAACGGACTGCACGAAGAGGTTACCGGCAGTAATGGTGGTGCCGCCCACGTAGGTGTTTGCTGCGCCGACAATGAGCGTTCCGCTGCCGGTTTTGTTCAGCGTTCCGCCTGTGCCGCCGCTGATCACGCCGGACACGTAAGCGAAATCAAGCCCGGTGTTGCCGTTGTCATCCACCTGAATGGTGCGCGCCGCAGTGCCCAGGTTGATTGCGTTTTGCAGTTCCACGTCCGCAAAGGCCGAGGTGGAACTGAGGATTATGGTGCTACCGGCTGTCGGAGCGGTGCCAAGATTGATCGTGCCACCGCCAAGGTTGACGGTGAGCTTGGAATCGCTGGCGGAAAAGCCGCCACCTGTGAGCTGCACCTGGTTGGCGCCGGTGCCCATGGTCTTGGTAAAGCTGCCACTGGTCTGGATAACACCACCGCTGAGCACAAGATTGCTGTTGGCCGAGAAGCCCTGGACAGCCGCGCCCTGCGGCGCCACCTGCAATGCGCCGCCGGAGATGGTGGTGGCACCGGAGTAAGTGTTGGAGGTCAGCGGATTCAGAATCCACAGGCCCGCATCTGCCTTGGTCAGCGACAGCGCTTCGTTGGCGTTGGGGTTATCCCGCAGACGGATGCGGATCTCGTTGTCGCCGGTTGAGTCACCGCCCAATGTGAAGGTGCGCACGCCGGCACCGGAAAAAGCCAGGTCCGCCGTGTTGTTGAAAATCAAAGCGGCGTTGTTGCCCGCGCGGGCAGCGGTGATGTTGCCATAACTGCCGAACGAGTAGATGCCGCCACTGCCTGCAAGTGTGAAGAGGCGGTTGGTGCTGACCGACGGTGTCTGCGTGGCGGTGACAGCGCCACCGCTGTTTGTACCCACGTAGCGCAGATTGCCGCCATTGAAGACAAGGCTTGCCGCGTTGCTAGTGGCATCGGTGGCGTCACCAGCGCCGATGCCGCTCGCCACGCCGATGTTTGCGATGTTTGGCAGGTCCAGGTTGCCGCCGAGGATGGTCACAGGTCCGGTGAAAGTGTTTGCCGCGCTAAGCACCGAGGTGCCGGTGCCAGCCTTGACCAGCGCAATCTTGGCGGTGGCTCCATCTGTGATCAGACCGGTGAACAAACCGCCCGTGTTGTTGTTGCCGAAACGCAGAAGCGCTGTGCCGCTGGCCGCGCTGTTGGTGATAATGCCGGCGCCGTTGAAGGCGTTCAGACCGCTGCTGGCGCCTGCGCTGCCAACGCTGAAGCCGTTCAGATCCAGAGTGGTCCCCTGGCGCATCATCAGGCCTGCATTCGTGCCGCCGAGGCCATTGGCGTTGCCAAGCCGGACGGTGCCTTCATTGATGGTCGTGGTGCCAGTGTAGGTGTTTGCACCGCTCAAGATCAAAGTTCCAGTGCCTGCCTTGGTTACGCCACCCGTGCCGGCGGTGGTGGTGTTGTTGCCGGTAATCACAGAGCTGATGGTCAGTGTGTTCGCTGCCGCACCCTTGCCACCGGTGATGATGGCGAGCTCCTGATTCGCTGCGGAAACAAGAATGTTCTGGCCGCTGATGACAGAGGCTCCATTGGCGTTGTCATGCAGGATGCCGCCCACCGCAGTCGTTCCTGTGGAGGTGATGGTCAGGTTACCGGTGCCGAGCGTCAGGCTGGCTCCGTCCGCGAAACGAATCGAGTTCGCAGCCACGGCTCCCGTGGTCGTGGTATTGGCATTGAGAAGATAGTTGGTGGTCGCTGAACCGGTCGCCGTCGGGAATGCTGTGCTCGAACCAAGTGCCGTGATGTTCGTGTTGGCAGCAGGGGTGGCGGCAAAGTCAATTGCCTCGCTCACCGGATCGGTGATGTAGGCGAAGCCACCAATGATGCCGTTCACTCCTGTAGGCGGTGTGGCAAACTGGATGCCAGTGCCAGTGCCCGGTGCAAAATTGACCGTCGAACCCGTCGGCCGGGAAAACGTGAGGGTCGCTCCGCTCGAAATGGTCTGCGCCGCACTCACCACAAACTGGGTGCCGTTGGTGATGCTAGTGATGGTTGCTGCCGCGCTGCCGCCACCCAAGACCATGCCGACTGACAATCCTGCGGTGCTCGCCACGGTGATCGTGCTGGAGGCACTGGAGGCCGCCGTCGTCGCAATACTTGAACCCAGCGATGCGAAGTTCAGGATCGTGGAACCGCTCGCGCCTGGCGTCACCTTGATAGTGCCCTGGCCAGCCACCAAGTTCAGAGGCCCGACCTGCTCTGTGCTTCCCGTAGAGAAGCCCTGATACTCAAGAACGCCGCCAGCCCAGTTATTCAAGTTCAGCGCATCCGGAGCAAAGCCGACCGCGCTTCCATTGTTGATTACGTCCAGACCATTGCCGCTCCCCGCGCTTGGCTTGACCTGCAGAAGACCGCCCGAAACCGTGACATTTCCGGTAAAATTTGTCACTGCGCCAAAGGTGAGCGAGGTGGCCGCTGCAACAGCCGTGCTGATGTTGTTGTTGATGGTGATGCTGACACCAGGAGTGATGGCCGTGATCACCGAGCCGCCGGGAACGTTCGTGCCGGTGACGGACTGTCCCAGAACAAGCCCGGTCGTGCTGGACATCGGGATCACTCCGGTATTCGTCGCGCTTGCTGCGGCACCGCTGTTGATGGCACCACCCGCCGCGTAGTTGGCAGCTGCCGGGCTGTAAAGCCAGGTGCCGCTGCCAATCTTAGCCAAGTTTGTGGGGTTGGCGGTGGTGTTGTTCTGGATGACACCATTGACCGTGTTCACAATGGCTGCGCCAGCGCTGCCGCCAAGGAACAACGTCTTCAGGCCAGCTCCGCCGGCCGCCACGTTGCTGCTCACGACAAGCGCGGTCGGCGCCGTGCCAGCCTGATTGCCGAGCAGAACGCCAGCACCTGTGGTGCCGCTAAGATTGATCACCTTGGTCAGGGTCTCACCAGCACCGGTGCCGGAAGTGCCAAGATAGCTGACAGCACCAGCATTCAGCTGCACCGCGCCGCTCGCCGTCGTGGTGTTGAAGACACCGTAAGAATTGATGATCGCCGTGCCTGTGACGTTCGCGCTGCCGGTGAAAGTGCCCGCTGTGCCCTGAAGGGTCACCGTTCCTGTGCCGCCCTTGGTGAAAATATGCGCGCCACCACCCGTGCGCAGGAAGTTGCCGCTCAGGAGCGAGTCCGCATTGCCCTGAATCGCAAAGGTTCGCGTGGTGCCGTCGCCCTGGCTCCACATGGTCGGCGCGTTGATCGTCAGCAGGCCGCTGGAGTTGTTGTTGATGGTGACGCCGTTGGCGCCGCCGCCGCTGAAGGTGTTGACGCCGTCACCCATCGTCGTGTTGTATCCGTCACGACCCGAAAGGTTGAATGTCACACCGAGGTTGGCGATGGCACGGCCAAAAGTGACTGTCTGATTCAGTCCGCTGCCACCCAGCGCACGGTTCACAAAGATCCCGCCCGTGTTATTGTCACGAAAACGGATGTTGCGCGTGCTGAAGTCAGGGGTGTCGGTGTTGATTTCAAGAGTGCCGCCCACAAGGTCGATCGCCGTTGTTGAGGTGCTCAGGCCCAGCGCGGAATTCGTTGAAACACGGATCGTGCCGGAATCAATGCGGGTGTCGCTCACATAGTTGTTGTTGGGGTTCTGCAGCCACAGGGTTGTGCCAATGTTAGTCCCCGACTTGATAAAGCGGTCTGTGGACACGTTGCCGCCGGTGACCAGCCCACTGACGATAAAGTTGCCATTGCCGACCGTGGCAAAAGAGTTGCCTGTGGGGATGCCCAGGGTGCCGGAAAGGGTCAGGTTACCGTAGTTGTTGGCAACGTTGGCGGCCGAACCGTTTGCGAAGGCAAAGTTGCTCGAAATCGTGTTGTTGTAACCAATGTTGACCAGTGCGGCCGTGGAGGAGTTCGCGTAGTTCAGCGCACGGCCTGCAAGGGCGAGGTTTTTATTGAAGGTCATGCTCCCAAGACCGCCCTGAAGAATCAACTGCCCGCCCGAATAGCCAGCCGCGCCATAGCCATTGACCGCAATCAGATTGCTGTTGCCAAGCTGTAACTGATTGGTGACAACCAAACCTCCTTGGTTCACAAGCGTGGTGCCGGAATAATTATTGGAGTTGTTGCTGAGCACTAGCACACCATTGCCCGTCTTGTACAAACCTGATGTTCCCGAGATCTGTGAACTGATGGTCGCCCGATCCCCCAGTTCCGTCACTTTGATTTCCCCGATTCCGCCCAAGGTCAGCACGTTTGATGCGAGGGTGTAACCCGTGGTGTTAAAAATCAGCCCGCCAGCCGTGATCGCTTCGGTCAAAGTGACGGTTCCAGGAGTGCCTCCGAAGATGGCAATGTTGTTATTGCCATTGGTCCAGAGGCCACCACCATTCCATTGTGGGCTGGAGGTATTCCAGTTTCCGGCATTGCCATCCCAGGTGAAATCAGCACCACGGACCTGCACACTCCAAAGCGCCAGCTGCGCCAGGAGAACGGACGAGACCATTTTTTTCCACAGAGGCTGGCGCAGGGTCCGTGTCAGGCGCTCTGGAATGGAGTTGGTTGGGTGACTGTTCTTCATGGCAGGAAAAGGGTCAGGGGAACGAAAATAGCGGGAAAGGTAAAGCGGGCAGGGAAACAACTCAGCGGCAGATCGGTTCGGCAAAAAAATCGGAAAAATCGAAAACGAACGAACCGCCATCTTGAACAGATGGCGGCAGCGCATGTCTCACGATGACTGGCCTACGGCTGGAAAAGGTCATAAACTCCTGATACACAGGGGATAACCAACAGGGTGGAAGGATTTCCACAGACCGCGCCAGAGATTGTTTCAACAGCAATATTGGTTGGGCGACGGCTGACGATTAAAGTCATTTCAAGGTTGGAGACCAGATGTAAACACCTGTGAAGGGCAATTGCCAAGAAAAATCTTACACTCTGGCACGGTTTTACCGCCACACTTCCCAACCGCTGAAACTTTGAAGATCAAGGGCTTATGCAGCCGCGATCACTTTAGACATATTAAAAGTCAGGATCGCCATTGCGACTCGGAGTCAGGCTCATCCAAACCTCCATTGTGGCGCTATATGCTACACATTATTTTCTTAGTAGTGGCAGTCTCTAAACACATTTGATCGAGCTTATTCACCCCTTAAGATCAATGATTCAATCATCAAATCTATCCAAATCCATATTTATAACAGACTTTTGATTAGAATTAGTATCTAAATCTAAACCAACCAAAGTCGCCAGATGCAGCTCAGACAGGGGGGCCATTTTCCCCGCAGGCGCAGCTTTGTCGTGTCGGCGGGCCGGTTACGCCACTCCATGGCTGGCATGGCCACAAAAATCCCCCTTCGGCAAGCCTTGAAGGTGTTAATGGTGTCAAATAGAGCCCTGCTGAAGCCGATTTCCTCCTCCGAGGTAATCAGGAAGCTGAGCGGTCAGAATGGACCGACCTTCCCATATTATCCATGAAATATAGATTTTATGAAAATTTTAGTGCTAGCATTCAGGGAAAGCTTACCTTTTGTCCTTCTTCAGGATGTCTCTTCAGCCCCGCCGTTCTTCTGTCACCCTCTTTTTGCTAGTCATCACGCCTGTGGCGTTGCTGGTCTGGCTGGGGACGTATTTGATCCGGGATGCCGCACGCAGCACGGATAGTGCTCGCGAGGCCATCCTGGAGGAACGCCTGATCGTGGCGGACCATCAGCTTCTCCATGACCTGCGTCATTTCACCGATGAGCTTGACCGTTTCGGCGTGGCGGAAGGAACTGCACTGACCGAGGCGGCCCGGCAAGTTGGCGAGCATGCCTGGGTGGCGGAAGTGTGGATCAGCGCACCTGACGCAGTCCCCACCACGGTCGTGGACAAGAAGACCCTCACGCCAACGGCGGAAGCCCAGGCAGCTCCAGTTTCAGCCGCCTTGCGTGACCAGCTCAGGATCAACGACATCGCCGGCCCGGTCATCTCCACCAATCCCCAGCCCTTTGTCCATATCAACACACCGCCCGACCAAAGCTCCACCCGTATCAGCAAAGGTGTGTGGCAGACCGCCATCAAATCCCTGAACTATCACCTCGACAGCGGCCTGCCGATCGAGGCGAGTTTTGCCAGCGGCTGGCATGTCAGTGATGGCGACTTCATTTACTGGCGTCTCGTGGGGGACGAGATCCTCTGCGCACGTGTGGACGGTCGCAAGCTCGGCCCCTCCCTCTTCGCGCGGCTCCCCCTCCCTGGCATGGAAAACTACGCCGGCAGGCTCACCCTGACCACCACCACAGGCATCCCTCTGCATGGCTGGGGGCTTTCCCTGGCGGGTCCGGAACTGGCCGCGTCCCGGCGCCTCTGCTCGGCCCCGCTGAACCAGTGGCAGCTCTCCTACACGCCCACGCTCCATGAGTTCCCCAAGCCCTACCTCTTCCCCATCATGCTCGGTGTCGGCTCGGGCTGCCTGCTGGTCTGGGCTCTGGCCTGGACCTTCTTCCGCGAAAATGCCCGCGAGATCCGCGTGGCCCAGCAGCGCGTGAGCTTTGTAAATCAGATCTCCCATGAGCTGAAGACCCCGCTCACAAACATCCGCCTCTACACCGAGATGGCTTCCCACCGCATCGAGCAGGCCGGGGACACCATTGGCAAGCGTCACCTTGGTGTGGTGGAGACGGAGGTCGCCCGGCTTGACCGCCTCATCCAAAACGTCCTCATCTATGCCCGCCAGCAGCGGGACAAGCTCAACGTCCAGCCGCGACCTATCTCGCTGGATCATGTGGTCGAGCGCGCGGTGAACCACTGGCGCCTCCTGCTGGAGCGCAAAGGCTTCGAGCTCGATACCCGTCTCGTCGGCCCCAATGAGATGACCGCAGATCCGGACGCCATCGAGCAAATCCTGGGGAACCTTATCTCCAACGTCGACAAATACGCCGCCTACGGGAAATACATCGCCGTCCGCACCGAGCAGGATGTGGAGAAAAGTGTGGCCCGTGTCATCGTGGAGGATCGGGGTCCCGGCATCCCTCTCAGCAAACGCAACATGGTGTTTGAGCCCTTTGAGCGCCTGCGCTCTGACCTCAATGAGGGCGTCAGCGGCACCGGCATCGGCCTGACCATCTCCCGCGAACTTGCCGAACTTCATGGAGGCAGCCTGGACGTCTGCCCCAATTACAAGGAAGGTTCGCGCTTCATCCTGACTTTGCCTCTTCAAGCAAAAAAATCCTGACAATTCTCTCTTCCGCCTTCAACCTCCCGCATCTCCATGAAAATCCTGATTGCCGAAGACGACGAACATACCCGCGAAGCCCTGCGTGAAGTGCTGAGCATGGAAGGCTATGAAGTAGTCACTGCCAGCGATGGGCTCCAGGCCGTGGACTTCTTCCGTGCCACCCGACCTGACTTCGTCTGCCTGGATGTCATGATGCCCGGCCAGAACGGCTATGAGGCCTGCAAGCAGATCCGCCGCATCGATGACGAGGTGCCCATCCTCTTCCTCACCGCCAAGGCCGAGGAGATCGATGCCGTGCTCGGCCTCGAGCTCGGTGCCGATGACTACATGACCAAGCCTTTCGGCGTGAAGGAGATCATCGCCCGCATCCGCGCCATCACCCGCCGCACCGCCGCCCGCAGTGCCAAGAAAGAGGGTGAGGACCAGTTCATGATGGACGACCTCCGCGTCGTCCCCTCTGAGCTGCGTGCCTACCGCGGCACAGCTGACATCCAGCTCAGCCCGCGTGATCTGAAAGTGCTCCGCCTGCTGCATGAAAAGCGTGGCAAGGTGGTGGACCGCAACCAGCTCGCGGACGAAGTCTGGGGCATCGACTACTTCCCCGAAAGCCGCGCGCTGGACCAGCACATCTCCCAGCTCCGCAAGCGCGTGGAAAAAGATCCCGCCAGCCCCCGCATCATCCGCACCGTGCACGGCGCGGGTTATCGTTTTGAGTGACTGCCTTCAACGGCATTCACCTAACTAACGATGCAAAAATTCGACTGATTGCGAGCCGGAGGCTCGCTGGCATATAGCCGGTGGTGAAGCGAAACCGCGAAGCGGTGCAGCGGGAACCACCGGACTCCGCGAACCAATAATGTGTTCATCACCGCGTCCCGGAGGGACGCTGGAAGCGATGCAATCTCAACTCACCCCTGAAGCCCGCGCGTGTCCGCCAGCTTCGCTCCCGTGATGATCAATCCCGTCTGGATCGTCCCCGTGAGATTCGCCGCGATCAAATCCGCATCCGTGAAATCAGCGTTGGTTAGGTTGGAGCCTTGCAGATTCGCACCGGAGAGATCCGCGCCACGCACATTCGCACCGGTCAGGATCGCGTTGCGCATGGACACACCGGCAAAATCAGCGCCGCTGAGATTCGCTCCGCTGAAGTTCACACTGTCCAGATTCGCACCGCTGAAATCCGCGCCTGTCAGATTGCTGCCAGCCAGGTTCGCCTTGTTCATGGTCGTGCCCACGAAGTGTGCCTTGGCCAGATTAAGGTCATTCAAAATCGATCCCGCGAGGTTCATCCCCGTCTCATCGATCTTGCGCCCTTTCTTGCCGTCGCTTTCAAGCCACTGCGTATGCGCCAGGAGTTCTTCGTTCGTGATGTTTGCCATGTAAATACAGCCCCATCATGACCGACAGCCCGCCACCTGCAAATAACAATCTGCGCTACAGGCTGACAAATCCCGCCTGAACAGCACTATTTATGGCAGGTTACAGATCCAGCTCCGGCTTGAAATCCGCCGCGTGGTAGGAACTGCGCACCAGTGGCGCGCTGGCCACATGGCGGAATCCCTTGTTCCGGGCGATCTGCTTGTAGTTCTCAAACGTGTCCGGGTGGATGTAGTCGATCACCGGCAGGTGCTGCGCGGAGGGGCGCAGATACTGGCCCAGGGTCAGCACCGTCACATCATGCTCCAGCAGATCATCCATCGCCTGGAAGAGCTCCACTTCCGTCTCACCGAGACCGAGCATCAGCCCGCTCTTCGTCGCGCACTTGTAGCCCATCTCGTTCGCCAGCGCCTTCGCACGCTTCAGCACGTTCAGACTGCGGTGATACTTCGCACGGCTGCGCACCAGCGGCGTCAGGCGCTCCACCGTTTCCAGGTTGTGATTAAAAATATGCGGCCGCGCCTTCATCACCACCTCGATCGCGTCGTCCTTCTCATTGAAGTCCGGCACCAGGATCTCGATCGTGATGCCAGGCACCGCCTCGCGCACTGCCTCGATCGTGCGGGCAAAGTGCTCCGCGCCACCGTCCTTCACATCATCACGCGCCACCGCCGTGATCACCACATGGTTCAGCTTCAGACGCTTCGTCGCCGCAGCCACACGCTCCGGCTCATCCGCCTCCAGCGCGAAGGGCTTCGCCGTCTTCACCGCGCAGAAACCACAGGCACGCGTGCAGCGGTCACCCGCAATCATGAAAGTCGCCGTCCCCTGGCTCCAGCACTCCCAGCGGTTCGGGCACTGGGCCTCTTCGCACACTGTGTGCAGTTTCAGGTCAGAAATCAGCGCCTTCGTGCTCCAGAACACCGGATCACGCGGCAGCTTCACACGGATCCAGTCCGGTTTCTTGTCCAGATGCAGAGCGGGGTCGATTTTGATGGCCATGACGCGGGGAAGAACAAGCAATGCCCCGGATGGACCGGAAAACAACCGGTGAGTCGATGAAAATGGTCTCACCACTTCCCAGCCGAGCTGTTTTGGTAGAAAAATGAAGGGTAGAAAGATTTCAATTTTTCTACCCTTAATCTTTCTACCACCTGCTCATGCCCACCTCCGCCAACCTTTCCCCCGAACGTTGCGGCGTCATCGGCATGGGGCTCATGGGGTCGGCGGTCCAGCAGATGACCGGCGCAACCTGGGGCTGGGACTTGGATGCGACCCGCTGCGTGGGGGCAAAGACAGCCCAGGAGGTCTTTGATGCCTGTGAGGTGGTCTTTCTCTGTCTGCCGAACTCCGACATCGCCGCCAGCACGCTTCGGGCGGCGGCTTTGCGGCCGGGGCAGATCGTCATCGATACGAGCACCGGCGTGCCGGAGGAGATGGCGGGGCTGGGGAGGGAACTGCACGCGCAAGGGGTGCACTATCTGGATGCGACGGTTTCGGGGAGCAGTGCGCAGCTTTTGAAGAAGGAGGTGCTGGTGATGGTGGGCGGTGAGGCGGAGGTCTATGAGAGGTGCCGGGAGTTGCTCGGCAGCTTTGCCCGGGAGACCATGCATGTCGGGACTTGGGGGAGCGGGGCGCGGATGAAGCTGGTGACGAATCTGGTGCTGGGGCTGAACCGCGCGGCACTGGCGGAGGGGCTGGCTTTTGCGCAGCAACTGGACCTCGACCTCACGCTGACGCTGGATGTGATGCGCCGCAGCATGGCCTACTCGCGCATCATGGACACGAAGGGGGAGAAGATGATCCACCAGGACTTTGAACCGCAGGCGAAGCTCTCCCAACACCTGAAGGATGTGCGGCTGATGCTGCAGGCCAGCTCGATTCCCCTGCCCTTGAGCGAGACGCATCGCCAGTTGCTCGAGAAAGCCGTCGCGCTCGGTTTTGGCGAGGCCGACAACAGCGCCGTGATCCAAGCTATTTTAAAACCATGACTGCCGCGCAACGCTACTTGGTGCTCATCACCGCCTTCCTCGCGCTGGTGTTTGATGGCGTGGAACTCGGGCTCATGCCAGTGGCCTCGCTTTCGGTGTCGAAAAGTTTGTTGGGCACGGCTTTCACCGCGGAGCTGGGTGGCGAGTGGTTCGCACGCTTCACGGCCGCGCTTATGCTCGGCGCGGCCATCGGCGGTATCGCACTGGGGAATTTGGGAGATCGCATCGGCCGCAAGCGGGCGATGGGGATCTGCATCTTGTTCTACTCCCTCTTTGCGGCCATGGGGGCCTATGCTCAAACGCAGGAGCAGATGCTTATTCTACGCTTTTTGGTAGGCCTGGGAGTCGGTGGCTTGTGGCCGAATGGCATCGCGATGGTTTCGGAGTGCTGGTCAGGAGCTTCGCGACCTCTGGTGTCAGGTGCCATGATGGCGGGGCTGAATGCAGGCATCCTGCTGCTCTCGCAGCTCGCCCGGCTGTGGCCCATCACGCCGGATTCCTGGCGCTGGGTGTTTCAATTTGCGGGCGCCCCTGCCCTGCTCGGCATCTTTGTGCTACTGGTGCTGCCGGAATCACCGAAATGGCTGGCCTCACGCGGCCTCGCCAAAGGTCCGGTCACACCTCTGCGCGAGCTCTTCCAGCCCCAGCTCATCCGCTTCACGCTGGTGGGCATTCTGCTCAGCTCCATCCCCATGATCGGGGCCTGGTCCGCGAGCAAATGGATGATCCCATGGTCGGACAAAATCGCAGGCGCGACGAATGTCGGCTACAAAGCCGCGACCCAAGGCTGGTGGGCGCTCGGAGCCACGCTGGGCAGTTTTGCCGGAGCCCAGCTCGCGAGCTGGCTGGGGCGTCGCTTCAGCTACGCGCTGATCAGTGTCTGCACGCTGGCTATCACCGTTTTCATGTTTCAAAAGAGCGCGCCGCTCACCTCCGGCTTTCACGCCATCGTGTTCACGCAGGGCTTCGTGGCCACACTCTTCTTCGGCTGGCTGGCGCTGTATCTGCCGGAGCTTTTTCCCACGCGAGTTCGCGCCACCGGCAGCGGTCTGGCGTATAACTCCGGCCGCTTCGCCACCGCCTTCGGCGTGCTGGCAGCCGGCTTTCTTTTCAGCGCTCTCGGCGCGGACTATCCGCGCGTCGGCACGCTCTGCGCGCTCATCTATGGCCTGGGCTTCATCGTCATCTGGTGGGCCCCGGACACGAAGACCGGCGAGCTCGAGAGTTGAAACACCTAGCCCCCAATGCCGGTTAGCGATCATGAGGACTGCCAGTCATGGTTTTAGGAATCGCGAGCCGGAGGCTTGCAAGAAGATAGCCGGTGGTGAAGCGAAACCGCGAAGCGGTGCAGCGGGAACCACCGGATTCAACCACGACATCCCCCCGACCAGTCACGCGCCCCGAAGGTGGCGCGAGAAGCCGGCGATCATTAGCCATGGGTGAAATCGCCAACTTCTCGCGCACCTGCCGGAGCGCATGGAGATTGCGTGAATATCGACGGTCATATCCGGTGGTTCTCGCTCGTTCCTCGCTTCACCACCGGCTAATCTCTCTCGAGCCTCCGGCTCGCCAAAACCGTGCTTGGCGAGCGTCATGCATTTCGAAATCACATCTTTTTCGAGCACTCGTCCAACCTTTCGTTGTCAGTGCTCGTTCCCCTTCACCATGAACTGGCTGGCCCATGTGTATTTGTCAGAGCAGAGCCCCGCGTTTCGCGTGGGGAATCTGCTGCCTGACTTCATGTCCATGCCAGCCCTCGCTGCCTTGCCTCAGCAGTTTCAACCCGGCATCCAGCAGCATCGCCGGATCGATGCCTTCACAGATTCTCATCCCATCGTCAAACAGAGCATCCAGCGCTTCGAGGCGCCCTTCCGCAGGTTTGGCGGCATCCTCTGTGATGTGTTTTATGATCACTTCCTGGCGAATGACTGGAGCCAATACTCGGACGAACCTTTGCCCGAGTTCACCCACGGTTTTTATGATTCGATCGAATCCCTGCGTCCCCATCTTCCGGCGGACATTCACTTCGATCTCAGGCGCATGCGCCACGGTGACCTGCTCGGCTCATATCGCCATCTCTCCGGCATCACCCAAGCCCTGCAGCGCCTGAGCCGCCGTTTTCGCCGCCCCGTGGATCTCGCGCCTTCAGTTCATGTATTAGAGCGACACTACGACTCCTTCCGCGCAGACTTCCGCGCCTTCTTTCCAGAGTTGCAGGCGCATGTTGGCCTAACCAGTTAGATGTCATGATTCGGACTGCCCTGGCATGCTGGGCAGGGGTGGAGGCTGCGACATCTTCGGCAAGGGTGGCGGTGAGGAGGCTTTGCGAGTTTGCGCTTTCACTTCGGAGCGACGCGAGGCGATCTTGGCGGCCAGCATGATGAAGTTCAGCGCAAAGAAACCGGCGATGAACAGAAAGCCATGCAGTGGTGACACACCCACTGCATAAAACATGCCCCACCACAGCGCCAGATTCAGCGTGATGCAGACTGAGAGCCGAACCCAGAAAGGCTGCTGATGAAACCGCAGCCACCAGCCACCCAGCTTGTCCGCCATGCCGTGGGCACGCTGGATGTCTGCCATCACCAGCCACTCCACACACCAGCACGCCGGTGCAAAGACCACGAAGGCCAGCGCCAGCCACACGAAGAAGCAGAGCACGAACTTGATGCCGATGATGAAATAGAAGATCAGCGAGGGCTTGATCATCATTCCACGGAAAACATTGGCGACCAGTTCAATGCCGGACACCGGCAGACGCAGGGTGCGAAACCAAATATTTTGCTTCTGGATGGCGCGCCAAAGACCCTGCTGATGGTCCTTGTCCATCGGGTCGATCTGCAGCGCACGCCGGTAGTATTCCTCCGCACGCTCTGGCATCTCCAGCTCGTCGAGATACACGTCAGCGATGCTGGCGAGCAGCGAGTCGCTCTCCGGATCCAGGGCCAGCGCACGCTCATACTCCCAGATGTCCGCCAGGGCCGACCGGGCATCTGTCTTCTCAATGCTTCCCAGAGAGATGTGCAGACGCGCGATGTCCGGGTTGTCCGGATCCAGCTGGCGTGCCCGTGAGCTGTACTCCTGGGACTTTTTAACATGACCGAGCTGAGCCTCGGCACTCGCCGCGAGAAACCACAGTCGCCCGGCCTCTGGGTCGAGCTCTAGCGCCGTCTGCAAATACGGCAGCGCTTTTCTCGGACGTGTGCTGGCGATGTGCCAGCACGCAGCCAGCTCCAGCGTGGACAGATTCTCAGGGTCTCGATCCAGCAGGAAGGTCACATGAGGCTCCATCTCGCGCAGCCGATCCATTTTGAGCAAGGCCCAGGCGCGATACTCATGCGCATCGCTGTCCTCAGGATCGGCGGCAAGACAATCAAGCGCCACCTTGTCCAGCCGCTCCCACTGCCCCGCACTGTAGAGGTGCTGTAGCCATTCATGGGGAGGTCCGGGAGCTGATTCTGCCATTCACCACGAGCATAAGTCGTTTCATCACCACCATGCAAGACATGACCCGCGCCAGTTGACGCAGGTGATCACGATTAGTCTTGTCACCTCATCTCAGTCTTTCTTAAGGTAGCCTCGTCCCGCATGAAAAAGTCACTGCTGCCTCTCGTCCTTCTCTCTCTCTCCGCAGTCTCGGCCATGGCTCAAAACCAGCCCGTCCGCACCTGGACAAACCAGCAAGGCCGAACGGTGAAGGCAGCCTTTGTCGAAATGTCTGGAGCAAATGTGGTTATCCAGCTCGAGAACGGCGCCAAGACACCCATCGCCCTCGCCACGCTTTCGCCGTCGGATCAGGACTATGTGCGAACCCTGCCGAAAACTCCTGCAGGCGCGGCGGCCACGCCAGCGGCTTCGGGTCCTCTCGTCTGGCCGAAGGCACCGATCTCCGTGGATCCCAAGACCATCGAGGTCAAAGAGGGACAGCAGGATGAAAAAGCCCGCCGTTATCACTACACCACCGGCTCCTTTGAATACATCTGCACCGCACCTCTCGCAGGCACCGTGATGTCTGAAGTCGCCGCAGATTTCGTGCTGGTGGAGAAAGCCTTTCAAGCCCTCCCTTGGGGCTTCAAACCCACACCGGCCCAAGGTGAGTTCTTCCAGATCTACCTCACCGAGACCGATGAGGATTACATCGCCCTCGGTGGTGACGACCGCTCAGCCTCCACGACCTCGCGCGATGGCAAAAGCCTCATCCGTTTCCGCACGCTGGGCCTGAAGAAAGTCGGCGCGCGTTATCAATACGATGCCAAGCAGAAGGAACCGGGTCAGGTGACGAACATGGTGGTTCACGTGATGCTCGAGAGCTACGACCGCGTCTTTTACCCCTGGTCAGGACTGGCTCTGGAGCAGTTCACGCGCAATCTGGCCTATCAGGACAATGGCACGCTGAAATACACCGGCCTGGAGTCGGCTCTGAAAAAGGAGATCAAGGTCCGCGCCGGCGCGAATGCCGTGATCAATCTGCCACGCATGCTGAAATACATGCGCCAGACCTGGCTGGAGCCGACGGTGGGCGGTGTGCTTCAGAAGCAGCACGAAGACCGTCTGGATGGCCAGCTCCTGATGTATTTCTTCGCCTACCTGGAGGGCGATGGCAGCGGCGCGGCCTGGCACCGCTACTGCCGCGAGGTCTTCAGCGCCCCGAAGGTCGAGCGCAATGCGGATAACTACGCGAGAGGCGAGCAACTGCTCAAGCAACTCACCGGTGGTCGCGATGACAACCGCCTCACCGCCGAGATGACGGAGAAGTTCAAAGGCATCGGCATCAAGCTGGAGCCTTGATCCTGTCCGCGTGGACTTCGCATTGCTTGCCACCCTAACGAAGCGCTGGCATACCCAGAACCATGCCAGCACACGCCGACAGCTTTTCCATCACCACCCGGGGCAAGGGGACCTATGAGATCACAGACCGCTGCCAGCAGGCCGTGCGTGCCTCGGGCATTCAGACGGGCACGGCCACGATCTTTGTGCAGCACACGAGCTGCAGCCTCGTGATCTTTGAGAATGCGGATCCTTCGGCGCGGACCGACCTGCATGCCTTCTTTGACCACCTCGTGCCGGAGGACACCCCCTACTTCGTTCATACTTATGAAGGTCCGGATGACATGCCCAGCCATCTGCGCATGGCCCTCACCCGCACCAGCGAGGTCATCCCGGTCATGAACGGCCGTCTGGCCCTGGGGACCTGGCAGGGCATCTTCCTCTTCGAGCACCGCCGCGCGCCCCACACCCGCAGCATCGTCATCAGCGTGGTCGGGGAGTGACCAGCCGTGTCAGGCGGAGGATGGCAGCTACCCACTTTGAGGTGATTAGGGAAATGCTACCTTGCATTGCCTCCGCCCTTTGCCAAAAAGGACGAGCTTATCCTCTCCTCCCGCTATCTTCCCGCATGATGATCTTCTCCTGGCTCCAAAACGTGCATGCCGCTCGCGCGCGCAACACGGGCGCCGAGATCGGTACATGGCCGGAGCGGATGCAGACCGCGTGGCAGATGTTTCGCACGGAAATGCCGGAGAATGAACCCGCGCTGGAGGTGGCTGACTTCGGCTGCGGCCAGCAGGAACTACGCAATCTGCTGCCGCAGGGCTGGAGCTATGCGCCCTATGACTACCGCAGCCGCAGCGCCGACACCAGGATCTGTGATTTCTCTGAAACCGTGCCCGACTGCCGGCATGACGCGATCTTCATGCTCGGTGTGCTGGAGTATCTGCCCCATCCCGCACGCCTGCTGCGCCAGGCCTTGACCGAGGCTCGCTGGACCGTCTTCTCCTGTGTCTGCGGCTGGGCTCCGCTGCGCTCTTTCCGCGAGGGCTGGAACCGCCGCCTCTCCTGGTCGGAGGTGGAGGAGATCATCACTCAAACCGGCGCCAAGGTGCGTGCTTATCGCGACTGGGGAAAGGGCGGCGGCCTGTGGGTCTGTGAGAATGGAGGGGCAGCCGCATGAAGATCGCCCTGCTCACGCCCGCCATCGGCAGCCGCAATGTCGGCGATGCCATGATCGAGTCCGCCATCCGGCGTCTCGTGCCAGCGGCGGCGTATGAGCGCTTCACCATCCGTCGTGCTCTGACAGAGGAGGAGATGCGCGCGCTGAATGCCTATGATGCCGCCATCCTCTGCGGGTCTAACCTTTATCAAGACAAGCTCCAGTGCGCGCTCGACCAGCGCTTCCTGGATCAACTGCGCATCCCGCTGATCCCGCTCGGCATGGGCGCCAGCGCCACCACCGGCAGTGTGCCGCACATGAACGAGGCGGATGCCGCCATCGTGCGCGGCCTGCACTCCCGCTGCGCGCAGAGCTCCGTGCGTGATGAGATCACCCTGCGTTTCCTTCAGGGCCTCGGCATTCAAAATGTGCGCCTCACCGGCTGCCCCGTGCTCTTCCATGCGCTGAAGCGGCCGGAGATTCAGATCGGCGAAAGCGGACCCGTGACCGTCAGTCTGCGCCAGACCTTTTTGCATGGTGCGGAACCTCTGGAAAAGAAGCAGGAAGCGCTGCTGGAGGTCCTTTGCCAGAAGCACAGGCCCACCCTCATCGCTCAAGGTCCGGCGGACTTCGCGCAGGCACGCAGGCTGGTGTGGGAGCATGATCTCGATCACGTCTATGACGATCATGAGTCCGTGGAGGTCTATGAGTGGTTCGCGCAGAACCAGGCATGGACCGGCGGCTTCCGACTGCACTTCGGCATGCTGTCTCTCTCCTATGGCAGGCCTGCATGGTTCGTCGGGCATGACACCCGTGTGGAAGGCTTCTGCTCCTTGATGGACCTGCCCTACCTCGACATCCGTCAGGCCACGCGAAATGACGTGCATGAGTGGGGCCCGCAGCGCATGGGCGACTTCGCTGGATTCAGCGCACGCTGGTCCGAACTGGCCGCTGAGATGCGCGCCGTGCTGGAGGCCAATGGCCTGCCCTGCGCCATCGAGGCTCCTGCCGCGCCGATCAAGCCACGCGTGCTCTTCATGGTGCCGCGCCGTGAGTGGGCCTATGATTTCTCCGCGCAGTCCATGATCCGCCGTCTGGAGCCTGAGTATGACATCCGCGTGCGCTACTCCACAGATGATCCCGCGCTGCGTCCAGAGCCGTATGATCTCGCTCTTGTGTTTTATTGGGCCGAAACCGCGCATCGTCATCGCGGTTTTGATCCGAACCGCGTCGTCGAATACGTCTCCAGCCACCGCTGGCAGCATCCGGGGAAGCATGGTCCGCTGAGCGTGCATGACTTCATCTGGCGTCATCTGCACCAGGCCGGCACCGTGCTCACCACCTCCCTGCGTTTGCTGAACCTGCTGAAGGGTGAGCGCCCGCGTGTCTTCCACGCGCCGAACGGTTATGAGCCTAACCGGTTTTGCCGAACCCGCGAGCGCTCGGGCCCGCTGCGCATCGGCGCCGCCGGCTTCCAGGGTGACTCCGTCAAAGGTTACGGTGAGATCCTGCTGCCTGCCGCGCAGGGTCATCAGTTCGAACTCGCTGAGGGCACCATGAGCCATGAGGCGATGAACGAGTTCTACAATCGTTTCGACATCATCGCCGTGACCTCCGCGCATGAGGGCGAGCCGCTGACGCTCATCGAAGCCATGGCCGCAGGCTGCTTCCCCGTCTGCACCGATGTCGGCATCGTGCCCGAGCTGGTGAAGGACCGTGAGAACGGCCTCATCGTGAAGGAGCGCAGCATCGCCGCCTTCCGGGAAGCCTTTGACTGGTGTGAGGCGAACCTCGATCTCGTGCGCGCCGCAGGTCGTCGCAATGCCGAGCTGCTGCGCAGCACACGCACCTGGGAGCAGCTCATCCCGAGCTTCAGCGCGCGTCTGGAAGAAGCGCTCCACTGGGCATCACGTCCACGTTTCATCCTGGAGACACGTTTGGAGGAGGGTGATCCCGCCTTGCAGCGCCTGCACCGCCTGCTCGCCCGTTTCCGCCAGTCCGTGGCCTGCACACCCGTGGCGGATGAACCGCTGATCGAGCTCGCCGAGGATGTGCGCCGCCATGAGGAAGCCGGGCGCCCCTGGCAGATGCTGCCGGGTCATTGCTACAGGCTCTATCTCATGCATGAAAGCGGCCCGCATGACCTCGGCTGGGACCTTTTGGAGAAGTCACTCCGTGCAGCTCTGCTGCCTGCACCACCCGTGCGCCGGCCACTGCTCGCACGCCTGCGCCGCTTTGCCATCCGCCAGCTCACCCGTTGGTATTGACCACCTCCCCGCACACCATGGCCGACCTCCCTGATGCTCTCGACACCCTCCGCCAGAATGCCTGGGTGGGTGATGCCGTGCTCGAACTCTATGTTAGGTCCTGGGTGCTCGAGCATCACGGCAAGATGGACGCGGAGATGAAAACACGCTTCACCTGCAACCAGTTCCTGAACTGCGTGGGCAATCCCACCAAGGTGGAGGCAGACATCGGCGTGATCTATCAGCGGGACGGATTGGAAGCCGCCTTCGCCTGGATCCGCGAGCACCTGGAGCCTCTTTTCGTCAAGCAGGAAGCCAGGCGCGCCCCCCGCCGGCACTGAGTTTTTGCCGAACAAAGAAGGCGTCAAAGTTTTCCTGTGAGGCCACAGGTCTAAGATGATAGTCTAGCGGCTCATTTTGCGCTGTGGTGGTCGCCGCCACATCGTGCGGCTTGATTCAAAAATGGGCAGCGCGTTCATTGTCGGCTCCCGAAAAAATGCCCTCCTTTCACCTGTCAGATTTGCTCCCTCAGGCCGCCGCCCACCATCCGCAGCGGACGTTCCTGATGGAGGGCGACCGAAGTCATACCTTCGCGGAGGCAGCCACGCTGGTGGATCGTCTGGCCTCAGGCCTGCAAATCCTCAGCGTGAGACCGGGTGACCGCGTGCTGATTGTCTCAGAAAACCGTCTGGAACTGCCGTTCTTCATTCTGGCCGCAGCCCGGGTCGGAGCCGTGTTCTCCGTCCTGTCTTCCCAAATCACCGAATCCTCGTTTGAGCGCATCGTGCGGCAGTGTGAGCCGCGCTTGATCATCCTCGAGTCCCGGCGCGCTGAGCTCACGCATCTTTGCAGCACGGCGAAGGTGGTGGTGATCGAGCAGGACTTTGATTCCCTCAGCCAGAGTCGGCATCTCGACCTGCCGCAGCCTAAGGGTGATGATGCGCTGGCCCTGCTGGTCTTCACCTCAGGCTCCACCGGCATGCCACGCGGTGTCATGCTCAGTCATGCGAACATCGCCTTTGTCACGAAGGCCATCATGGCGCGCCTTCAGTATCGTGAAGACGACCGCATCGGCGTCTTCCTGCCGCTCTCATTCGACTACGGTCTCTATCAGATCTTCTACGCCCTGATGACCGGTGCCGCACTTTTGGTTGGGCGGCCCGAGATGTCCGGCCCCGAGCTGCCGCGCATCCTGGCCCGTCATGAGATCACTGTGCTGCCCGGCGTGCCCACGCTCTTTGCCGGGCTGATCAAGATGCAGTCCTGGCGCCCGGTGGAACTGCCCAAGCTCCGTCTCCTGAGCAACACCGGCGATCACCTGCCCCTCCCGCACATCCGCCAGCTTCAGAAGCTGCTGCCGGAGGCAAAAATCTTCCCCATGTATGGCCTCACAGAGTGCAAGCGTGTCTCCATCATGCTGCCGGAAGAGATCGATGCCCATGAGCATAGTGTGGGACGACCGCTGGATGGCACGGAAGTCTGGGCTGAGTCTGCGGAAGGTGCGCGACTGCCGCCCGGAGAAATCGGCGAGTTCATTGTCAGAGGTCCGCATGTCGGCCTCGGTTACTGGCGCGCTCCGGAAGAGACCGCGAAGCGCTATCGCCTGCTCCCTGGTGGCGAGCGACTGCTCATCACCGGTGACTATGGCTCCGTGGATGCGGATGGCTTTTTGCATTTCCAGGCGCGCAGTGATTTCATGATCAAGCATCGCGGTCATCGCATGAGTCCGGTGGAGATTGAGGAAGCTGCCTGCCGCTCACCAGAGATCGCGGCTGCCGGATGCATCAAGGATGAGCTTCACGACAAGCTCTGCCTTTTCCTCACCACCACGACCGCCGAGCGCCCGCAAGAAGCCACGATCCTGGCCGCACTGGCCGAGACTCTGGAACGCGCCAAAATCCCCGACCGCATCATCTACCTCAACGACCTGCCGCGCACCGCGAACCAAAAGGTTGACCGCAAAGCTCTGCGCGCCCTGCTGACCTCCGAAGCATCTGCATGAACTCAGCGCTGGCACAGACTCTGACCTCACGTCATGGCACACCCCTGTATGCCTATGATCTCGCCGCAGTGAGCGCTCAATGCAGCGACCTCTTTGGAGCTCTGCCAGAGGGATCGTCCATCTGCTACTCCTTCAAGGCCAATCCCCTGCCCGCCATCGCACGGCGTGTGCGCGAATGCGGCGGCCGTGCGGAGATCACCTCGGAAGGCGAGCTCATCGCCGCGCTCAACGCGGGCTTCAGCGGTGAGCAAATCCTCTTCGGAGGCCCCGGCAAGACCGCCAAGGAACTGGATGCCGCCATCAACGCAGGCGTGCGCATGTTTTCCAGCGAATCACTTCGTGATCTCGGCCTTCTTTCCGAAGCCTGCGCCCGTCATGACATCGAGGTGGACGTGCTGCTGCGTGTGAATCCGGAGGAGGCGCCTGACGCACGTCTGGCCATGACCGGCGTGGAAAGCCAGTTTGGCTTTGCCGAACCCATATTGCTCAACCCATCCGTGCGCAGCCAGGTCATGCTGCCCAGGCTGCGCATCATCGGAGTTCACATCTACTTTGGCACTCAGGTGGCAGGTGTGGAGGCACTGGTGACGAACACGCGCCGCGCCCTGGAATGTGCCGGGCGCGTGGAAACCGCGCTGGATTTCCAATGCCGCATCATCAATGCGGGTGGCGGCTTTCCCTGGACCTATGCGAATGATCACACCCCACCGTCTCTCGAGGGGCTGCGTGCCCCGCTCACGGAGGCCTGGAATGCATCTGCCTTCAAGGCACGCGGCGCGGAGTTATGGTTTGAGTCTGGTCGCTGGCTCTGCGCCAGCAGTGGCTGGCTCATCGCACGCGTGCTGGATTTGAAACCCTTCCCCACACGCACCTTCGTGGTTCTCGACACGGGCATCCACCACCTCGGCGGCATGGCTGGACTGGGACGTGTGCAACGCGGAGCCGTGAGCCTTTTCAACCTCAGTCGTGACACCACTCAGGAGCCGCCGATGATCGCCGATCTTGTGGGACCTCTATGCACGCCTCTGGACAGCCTCGCGCGCGGCTTGAAGATACCACCCGTGCAGGTCGGCGATCTGGTGGGCATTCCGAATGTCGGCGCCTATGGCATCACCGCCAGCCTGCTGGGCTTTCTCAGCCATCCACCGCCAGTGGAGGTGGCGCATGAAGCCGGGCAGGAAGTCGAGGTCTGGCAGCTTCGTCATGGTCACGCGCGACTTTCCGCCTAACATATTTCCCCTCCTCGTATCCTCGGCCCTGACATGTCTGCTGAATCCCGCCTCCTCACTCTTCTACGTCCCTTTCTCCGGCTGCTTCCGCCAGATGCGGCACTGCCCATGGATGCTGACCTCGGCAGGCTGGGGTTGGATTCCTTGCAGTCCATCGACCTGCTGATGGCGCTGGAGCAGGAGTTCGGTGTGACCATCCCGGATGAGAAGATCACCGTCGAATCCTTCTCCACTCCCGCGCATGTGCTGGAGCTGGTGAAATAAGCAGCTTCAGGCCGGAGCAGAGCCGAAGAATGGAATGTAGAAAAATGAAGGTAGAAAGATTTCAGAAAATTTTTCTACCTCAATCTTTCTACATGAACCGGTTTGGGGCTCACAGTCCCCAGTCACCTTCCGCCAGCACAGGCCGGAGCGGCACGTCCTTGAGCGCCGGAGGCAGCCAGTGATGATGACAGATCTTCTCCTCACGCGTGTGCGCCAGCGGCAGACCGCTCCACAGATCCTCGCCCGGAAATGACGTGAGGCTGATGAAGGGCGCCCATGGGCTCTCCTCGCCCAGTGATTGTTCGAGAAGCCAGGTCACCAGCGCGTGGAGTTCCACCGTGGTCTTGCTGGTCGTGAACCAGTCCACCACAGCCCAGGCGGCCAGGCCTTTCAGGGAGCGCTGACACACCATCAGATAGGAGGAAAGCATGCCCCCCGGCCCGACCACACCGATGAAGCGATGCTCACGCATCGGAGACGTGAGATACCAGCGCAGATACTCCGGTGTGACGTGCTTTTGCAGGCATCGCCCGGGCCGCGCGGCGCGGATGCTGGAGACACTGCCCACATCCGTCACGATCTTCAACGTGCGGCCGAGCACCGGGGGCACAAAGCTCATCACATTCGCCAGCATGTCACCCGCCGCGCCGCGCATGAGCAGGCCATGCTGCACGTCCATGCGGGCGGTCCAGCCCCAGCGTGCCAGCAGCTTCTGCACTTCCGGGCTCGGTGTCGTGTCCACGATCGGCACTTCCTTGCCCAGGCGCTGCAGCATCATGCCCATGGGCAGCGCCGCGTTGCGATAGTCCTCCTCCACCGCCCATGAGGTGGCGATCAGCGCCGGCACCGGACTGCCCGCGGCATCCTCATACAAGGTCGGAATCACGCCGAGATATCCCGTGACGCGGTCCGCATCCTTCATGATCCAGCCACGGCAGGAGTGCGCATGGGCAAAGGGGTTTTCATCCCACCAGAAGGCCAGCCGCCGCAGCCATTGCTCCGCAGTGCAGGCACCCTCGCCTTGAAATTGTGACATCAAAAACGGCACCAGTTCATCACGGGCGGCGGGGCTGTCTTGAAAGGGCTCGATCCGGGCAGGCACATGAAAATCTCGCCTCATCTCGGGGGCTTGCATCTGAAAGTTGCAACACCTCGAGCCTTGCCTTGTTCAAAGCTTCCGGCATATCATTCATTATGGCCTGGAGATTTGATCAAGCTGTCATCCGAGGTGAACTCGACAACACCGAGCAAGGACATGTCCAAGTGCGGCTGGAGCTCGTGGGACATGATGAGCCTTTGCTGCTCGATCTGGAAGGTGATGCCTGGCGTGACATCGCAGGCAGCCGCTTTCATTTTTCCAACCCGCATCCCAAGCTGCAGAGCCGCATCCCGCCTTTTCACGGCGTGCAAAAGGGTGTGGTGGGAGACATCACCGCCTCGCGAAAGGTGAAGGTCTTCACCGTGCCCGAAGAGGAGTGGCGCCAGGCTTATCAGGAGGACCGCATCAGCGAGGTGCCCACCGAGATGCGCAACAGCCTTTACCTGGAGTGGTTCACGCCGGAGCACGGACGCTGCATCATCGAGAGCGCTGACTTTGAGATCGAGGTCACGGAACACGCGTGGCAGATGGATGAGGACGACGAGGCCGCGCAGAGAATGGCCAGCATGCATGCCATGCGCGAATACCTGGCAGACATCATCCAGCGCCCCTCGCGTGAGGACGATGGCGAATACGATGACGAGCTGCGCCAGGAGGACTTCACCGAGGAAAAATGGGAGGAACAACTGAAGGCCTCCGACCGCCTCAATGACGCCAGCATGGAGGCGCATGACAAATACGAGGAGGACGAGGACTCCGAGGAAAAGATCGCCTACGTCATGGGCTGGGACCACATCATCGAGGACATGGCAGATGCGCAGGAAGGCGTGGAGCCGTCTGAAGATGATCCGCCGGAAAAGAAGCGCCGCCGCCGCTGGATCGAAATGATGAACGAGATCAGCAACGACCTCCAGGAGGGCGAAGAGCAGGCCGAGAGCGAGGGCGATGACGATGCCAGCAGCGAAGCGATGCATGAAGATCCCTTCGCCGGCTCAGCCAGCGAGACCGAGCACGCCGTGAGTGACGAGTTCGATGCCCTCGATAAACATCCGCTGAACGTCCAGTCCCGGAAATTCCTGCACACCCTCTTTGACCAGCTCCGCACCCCGGGCCTGAGCCAGGCGCGGGGCAATGACCCGGATGATCCGCTGGACCGGTTCATCACCCATGTGCTGCAGATCTCGGGCAAGCTGGCTTCCGCCACCTCCATGGCCTGCCGCCGCCCTTCGGAGGGCATCGACATCGAGACCGGCCACTCCCTGGCCCTCACCAAGCGCTGCCTGAACTGGGCGAACGAGGCCCTGATCTGCCTCAACCAGCTCTGTGAATGCCCGGACCTCAAGGCGCATCACCCTCTTTTTGATGAATGGCAAAAGGAGCTTTTCTCCCTGCGGGACGGCATCACCGACTTCCGCCGTGACCTCCGGCAAAAGTGAGCCGGCAAACCAGCCGCCGCCTTGCCGTAGCTAAAAAACGTCATGTTTTCGGCATCGACAATTGGCAGCGGCTCGAATGAAATATCTCCCATCATGACCCAGACGCAACGCGAAGCGCTTTTCGATCTCCTCTCCCTCTCCATCTATGCGGACGCGCATGTCTCGCTGGCTGAGGAGGACCTTCTCAAGCAGGCCTTTGTCAAAAAGGGCTGGAAGTCCGAGTATCCCAAGAACCTCTTCATCGACGAATCCTTCGCCCGTGCCCGTGAGGCCGCCGACAGTGACGAGGCCATGTTTGACTACCTCAATGAGCGCGCCGCCCTCTTCACCTCCAAAGGGGTGCAGCAGGAGGCCTGTGACATCCTCAAGGCCATCCTCGAAGTGGATGGTGAGACCGCTGAGGAGAACGAGTTCTACTCCCTCTTCGTGCAGGCCCTGCCCATGCTGAAGTAGGCCCGTCTTACTTGATGGCACCCTGCCAGACCTTGGGCTGATGGCTCTCCAGCTTTTGCAGGTCCAGAGGCGCGGCGGATTTCACCTCGGCTTTGCTGCCACGGATGTCCAGCGTCAGCGCCCCATTCAGATGGGCCGCCTCCAGCCAGTAGCGCAGCCTCACGCTCTGCTCCGTGTGCGCGGGGATCTGCGGCGGCTTCTCCACGGGGAGGATGAAGGGAGGCACTTCCTTGCCGTCCGCCGTGAGCAGCTTCACGTCCGGCGGCTGCAGCACCAGATCCCGCGGATAGGTGTTCCGGTAACGCAGCTCGATGTCCAGCCGTGCATTGCCAAAGTCACGCTCCAGCGTGCAGCGGTGGATGGTGACCAGCGGCGCGGGATCCACATTGTCCAGCGCTTCGACCGGCAGAGGATCACCCTCGACCTTGGGCTGGTCTATGAGCACCCACACGGCTGCCCCGGCTCCCAGCAGCAGCAGCACCCAGACTTCGACTCGTTTCAGAAAGGCCATGGGACTTGCGTCGCTCCTGCCCGATGAAATTGCAAACGCAGAACTGCCCCTGCCACGGTGACGAAATGCCGGGATCAGGAAGGACATTCCCTGCTCGCTTCGTTTTGAGATGCCTCCTCCCCCACATCGAGCCATGCGTCGACTCCTCCCCTGCCTTGCCTTGTTCTTGTCCCCCGTGTTCGCAGGTCTGCCGCAGGACGCGGCGGAGCTTTTGAAACAGGCCGGCAATGCCAATGATGACCGCGAACGTCAGACCACGTTGGAGAAAATGGCCGCGCTGCCATCACTCGATGCCACCCAGAAGAAGGAAGCGGTGTCACTCGCGGACTTTGCCCGCCGCTGGAATGAGAGCGGACTGAAGTTCTACGGCGCGGCCATGCGCGGGAAGCCCTATCGCGCGCTTGGCGACTATGATTTCGGCGTGGCGGCAGACTCGCCTTTAAAGCCTCTGTGTGAGCTTTATCGCGGCCGCATGCTCGCCTGGAACTTGATCGAGAACAGCAACGTGCGCACGAACCCGAAGGAGGCGAAGTGGTTCAAGGACGAGTCCGTGGCTTCCTTCAAACGTGTGACCGAAGCCTTCCCGAAGAACGAAGCCGCACGCATGTATCTCGGCGAGGCGCAGCCCTGGGGCAGCATTCCGGAGAAAGTCGCCGGAGCACCTGAGTGGGCCACGCTGCAGCGCGAGCAACTGGAGCGCATGGCAGAGATCATCCGCTGGTGGATCACGCATCGTCAGCGTGACAATGGCGAGTTCGGCGGCGGCTGGGGTGACGACTGCGAGATGTGGCGCTGGTGGTCATCCGTCTTGTTAGGCTTTGATGACCCTCAGATCACCGCCGCGCAGTTGAAGTTCTCCCGCTCCGCCGTCACGCGTCCGCATCTGAAAGGCGGCTTCAACACCGAGATCACGGATGTGGAGCATGCCGCCGAGGACACCACGGACAACCTCGTTCCCCTCATGGTGCTGGAACCGGACAACCCAAAGTGGACGCAGTGGGGCCTGAAGATGGGAGACTTCATGCGGGATGTCTGGACCGGCCGCAATGAGCGCGGCCATCTACAGTTCAAGAGCTTCTACTTCAGCGCCACCGAGGCCGCTCCGCAGCCGCATCGCGCCTTTGATGTCATCGCCAATGTCGGTGCTTTGCATCCCGCGCTTCTCGCCTGGCAGAAGACGGGAGATGAAAAGCTCGGCGCGCAGATCTGCACTTGGTTGGACACATGGGTCGATGCCACAGCTCGCGAGGAAAATGGCAAGCCCGCTGGCATTCTCCCCGCATCTCTGCACTGGCCTGATGGCGCCGCCTCGGGAGCGGAAGGTCACTGGTGGGAGCCCGTGAAGCCCGGCGGCTACATGCACAGCTACTACATCTGGCCCAGCGTCATCACCGAGATCACAGACGCGCTCATGCTCGCGCATGTCATGACGGGTAAAGAGACCTATCTTGCTCCGCTGCGCAGCATGGCGGCCATCCGTTTGAAGTATCTCAAGAACCCCGCCAGCGCCAAAGCCGCGCCCGGCAGTGAAATCTGGTGCGCGCAGGAGCTGGCACCTCGCCGTAATGCCAACAGCAACACCGGCGGCCTGGTGAAAACCCTCGCCCGTTTCAAGGCGCTCACCGGCACCACGGAGTTTGACGAGCTCCTCAAGCTGGAAGGCTCCGAGTTCGTCATCCGCACGGATGCGGAAGGCCGCCGTGAGCTGGAGAAAGCCCTGGAGGAAAGCCTCGGCGCACTGCGTGTGAACTTCGCCGGTTTCACCAGCGAGGTGCGTTCCACCGACCGCTGCGTGCGCTTCGTGCAGTTCCTGGCACAGGACTATGCCTTTGATGACTACAAGGGCGTCATGCAGCCCAAGCATGAGCTGCTTTACCGCATGGTCACGGGCGATAAGAACGCGCCCCGCTTCCCGCAGATGGCCGTGCGCTGGCTCACCCCACCGAAGGAGATCGCCGCGCTCGTCACCGAGGCCAGCACCACCCGCTTCTCCGCCGAGCTCTTCCACTTTGGCAAGGAGCCGCGTCAACTCAGCGCAGAGCTCCGCCAGCTGAAGCCCGGCAGCTACAAGGCAAGCCTAACCATCAATGGTGAATCGGCAAAGCTTCCCGGAGATGTCGTGAAGATCGAGAAAGGCCGCTTCACCAAGCTGCCCTTCACCTTGCCCGCTCAAAAGCTCGTCGTGCTGAGCCTCCAGCCTGTTCCATGAAACTTCGCCTCATCGCTTTTGGTTATGCCATCGCCCTGCCTCTCGTCGCAGCCGAGCCGCAGAACCCATCGCCGATGGTGGAGCACACGCGCGAGCATCCACGCTTGAAGGAGGGGCATCCGCCCGGCACCCGCGAGAAGCTGGAGGCGGGCACGCTCTTCATTCCGAAAGCCATCATCGGCCAGAAGGAAGCACCGCTGCTCATCTTCATGCACGGCGGCACCTGGGTCCCCGAGGTGGCTGCTGCCAAGCACGGCATGGCAGCGCTCGTCATCCAGCGTGGTGATGGCTATCGCGCCCTGTTTGAGAAGGAAGATGCTCTGACCACGCTCGTCACTGAAGCCTCCGCCAAGGCCAGCATCCAGTGGTCCCGCATCACCGTCGGCGGCTGGAGCGCCGGGTGCCAGGGCATCCGCGCCATGATGCACTCCGCAGCTTCGGTGCAGATCACCGACCGCGCTTTGATGATCGACGGCATCCACACCAGTTATGTCGATGGCAAACCGGGCCCGCTCGAATCCAAGATCGATACCGCCGCGCTCGCCCCCATCGCCAGCTTTGCGCGTGAAGCCCTGGCAGACCGCAAGCGGCTGCTCATCACCCACAGCGAGATCTTCCCCGGCACCTTCGCCAGCACCACGGAGACCGCCGACTGGCTGCTCAGAGAGCTGGCTGTGCCGCGTCAGGCCGTGCTGAAGTGGGCGCCCATGAAGACCCAGCAGTTGAGCGAGGCCAGGAGGGGTTCCTTCCAGCTCATCGGCCTGGCTGGAAATTCCGCGCCGGACCATGTCGACCAGCTCTATGCACTGCCAGACTGGCTAGAATGGCTGGAAAAAGCACCTTGACCTGTTGAAAATGAGAGATCTGGGCGTCTGGTCATTTGTCCAAACGCCGAATTAATGATTGTCATGGTGACCGCTACTCATGTAAGTTTTTGGTCATTCCCTGAAAATGCGTTCCCCTTTATACTGGCTGTCCTCCACGAGCGTGGCCGTGCTTTGTATGAAGGCAGCCGCCACCCCGAATGTGGATGAGGGCGCCATGACCGCGGCCATTCCCACGGAACTGCTCCTACCTCCCACCGACCCCGCGCGCTCCATGGTACTCGGCGCCGGCATTCTAGCGGTGGCCTACACCTACCGGCGTGTCTGGCTGAATTTTGCCCCTGGCCGCAAGCAGTGATGGAAGTCTGGGTGTCCTTGTGTTGAACCACGGAGTGGTTCCCTGTGAATAGCCAGGGGTGCAGCGAGGAACGAGCGAAACCCCTGGTCAGGCGTGTTCAACACCTTTCCATGCATCAACTCCGGAGGAGTTGCCCAATGCGCTGTGTGTTCCAATCACATGGGTGACACCATTTCCCAAGCACATGGGTGACAGCGGGATGGCTTTTGCAAGCTGGCATGGCGAGGGGAACCGTGGAGACGTCGTGTGCATTGGGCAACTCCTACGGAGTTGGAACTGGCCGGTGCGTTGATGGTGGTCTACCAGGGGTTCCCTTCGGTCACCCCTGGCTATTCGTGGGGAACCACTCCGTGGTTCGCCCATCCCCGCTACAGCGTCATCGGCTTCATGGCCGCTTCCTTTTCCAGGCTCGGCGGGATGGCGCGGCGGAAGTCATCCAGGCTGACAGGCTTGGTGAGGAAGGCATTCATGCCCGCCAGTTTACACTCCTCCTTCACCCCGGTCAGTGCGTGACCGGTCATCGCAATGATCGCCGGCTGGTTCTTGAGCTGGAAGTTCGAGCGGATGGCCTTCGCCGCATCAATGCCGCCCATCACGGGCATCTGCAGATCCATGAAGATCAGGTCATAGCCGGAGCTGGCGACCATTTCGATGGCCTCCTGGCCGTTGTTCGCGATGTCGATGCCCGTGTAGCCAAGCCGCTGCAGCAGCATGATGGCAATCTTTTGGTTCAGCGGCTGGTCTTCCACCAGCAGGATCCGCGCTGGATTCAGCTTGGCAAAGCTCTCGCCATCAGCCTTTGCCGCCGCGAGGATGGCCCGGTTCGTCGACTGGGAGATCTGCGCATCATGTCCGGCAGAGCCCGCGCGCGAGCCTTCCACAGGTGGCGGCGCATCCAGCGCGGCGGGGGGCATGGATGAGAAGAAAGGACTCGCCTGCGCAGGTCCCGGCACCGCAAACGCTGGTAGGGAAGGCAGCGGTGTGATGGGCACCAGCGGGATGGCGGGCATTCCCGCCGCAGCAGCGGGCACCGGAGCAGGGCCAGTCGTGGCGATGGCCTGATAAAGCACGGGGTTTGAGCCTGCCGGGACACCGCCCATCATGGGCCGGAGCTTGGCAGACTGGCCGCCAGAGGCCTGCGCCATCACGGGAGCCGCACGTTCCTGCAGAGCGCCAGTGGCCACGCGGGGCATGCGGATCAGCTCACACAGATTTCGCAGCAGCTCACGCCGCTTCGCCGGCTTCGCCAGCTTGGCAAAACGGCTGCAGCCAGGCGGTGCATAATGGTCACGCAGCTTCCAGCGTGTCAGCGGCAGCAGCACGATGATCGCCACGCCCTGGGCCATGGCCACCTCGAGGATGGGCTGCGCACTTTCCGGAGTGTGATCACTGACATCTATCACCAGCACCGCCGCCTCCAGGAAATCACGCGCCAGGTCAGCGGGCGGCAGATCCACACGCGCCTGTGCCACTCCGGAGATGCCCCAGAGCTGCAGTGTCTGGGCCAGGATCTGCTGCGTGGTGTTGTGCGGGCTGTGATAGATCACCCGGCGGTCTTTCACGGTCTCCAGCCAGCCTGACTCCTCTTCACGTCCTTCATTGTCCGGCGTGATGCGCAGCGGGATCTCAAAGAAGAAGTCTGAGCCGTGACCGCTCTCGCTGACCACGCTGATCTCCCCGCCCATGAGGCGGCAGAGCTTCCGGCAGATGGCGAGCCCGAGGCCCGTGCCGCCATACTTGCGCGTGGTGCTGGTGTCCGCCTGGATGAAGGCCTGGAAGAGCTGCCCGATCTTGTCAGAGGGAATGCCGATGCCCGTGTCACGCACGGAGAAATGAATGTGCGGAATGTCCCCCTCCTTGGTGCGGCGGCTCACCTGCCGTGCGAGGATGAGGATCTCCCCCTTCTCAGTAAACTTGATCGCATTCCCCGCCAGGTTCACCAGCACCTGTTTCACACGCTGGAAGTCCCCCAGGAAGAAGCGCGGCAGCGCTGCATCGACATGGAAATTGAGTTCGACGGCTTTCTCCGCCGCGCGGTAGGAGAAGACATCCGCCACCTCGGCCAGCAGCTTCTCCATGTCCACCGGCACGGCCTCCAGCTCCATCTTGCCAGACTCGATCTTCGAAAAGTCCAGGATGTCACTGATCAGGTGCAGCAGGCTCTCACCGGAAGCGCGGATCATGCGCACCAGCTCCTCCTGCTCCGGTGCCAGCCCCATCTCCACCAGCAGTGAGGTGGTGCCGATGATGCCGTTCATCGGCGTGCGGATCTCATGACTCATGTTGGCCAGGAAGTCCCCCTTCGCCGCCGTGGCCTGCTCAGCCTGCTTTCTCGCCTGGTGGAAGTCAGCCAGGATCTGCGTGCGCCTGGTTTCCTCCGCTTGGAAGTGTGAGAGCGCCTCATTGAAGGCCGCCTGGATCTGGTCCAGGTCATCATGACCTTTCGCTGGCAGACGATGGCTCAGATTTCCGGTCTGGATGGCCGTGAAGCCCTGCATGATGGCCCGCGTCTTGCGCGTGATGCTCAGCCCCAGCAGGTAAAAGCCCACCGCGGCAGGCAGCAGGCCAAAGGCGCCGCCCAGCAGCGGCACCATGAGCCTCGGCACGTTTAACAAATGATGCAGCTGCACCAGCGGCTGGCGCACGATGAGCGCGCCCGTGATTTTTCCCGACTTGTCTTCCAGAGGCCCGCCTGCGAAGAGCCATTCGCTCTTCCCCATCAGGCCCGCCTTCAAGCTCAGCGGCGCGTCTTCGATCGCCATCGAGGAGCCCGCCATGACGCGGAAAGTGATCTCCTTCATGCGCTCCTCATCAGGCTCCAGCGGAAGGTTCGCCGTGTCTGTCTCATGAATCACGATGTAAGGTGTGGTGCCCACCGCATGCGTGCCGTTCTCACGATCCGGCCCCGCAAACTCCAGCCGCAGCCCCAGTTGCTGGATCATCGCCGGCACATCCACCACCTGCAGACGCATCTGCAGGTGCACGATCGCCTCCTCGTTGATGTTGCTGACACCCGTCAGATCCTCAGCCTGCAGATGCTGGGAGGTGATCTCCTTCTGCGCTTCACGCACGATGGACCCCAGATAAGCACGCTGGCTCAGCCTGAGGATGAGCAGCTCCTGCCAGAGAAAGGCGGCCGCGGTGACCAGCACGCCAATAATCATGGCGGCCACACCGAGGGTGGCAAATCTCTGGGAGATGGACATGCGGACTCTCATGAAGAAACAGCGGAGCTGGGGCTGCGGTCACGCATCAGGCAGCGCCGGACCACAGCACAGAGACTCTCGATCGGGTAAGGCTTCGTCAGGATGTCCACAAAGCCGAGCGCCTGGCAGAGGTCACGCGCATCTCCCTGGAAGAAGCCGCTGCACGCGATCACACGGAGATCAGGATCACTCACCTTCACGATCTCCAGCACATCAAAGCCGGACATGCCGCCTGGCAGGGTGATGTCCAGCACCAGCACACGGAAACGCTCCGCGTCCGGGCAGGGCTGCGCCAGGATCTGCAGAGCCTCCTCACCGGAGGGGCAGCCCACCGCGCGAAATCCCTGGGACTCCAGGATGGCCACCGCCACGGCCAGCACATGCGGCTCGTCATCCACGACGAGAATACGGCCGGCAGCTCGTGAATGAGCGGAGGCCTCGGATGACGGTTTCATGGACATGATGGTAGCAGTTAATGTTAGGCGATCGGTGGGTGGGGGCTTCATTCGTCAGGTCAGGTGACCGCGGTGTAGGAGAGGCACTTGATCTCATCCAGGCTGGTATGACCGGCCATGACCTGGATGCAGCCTTCTTGATAAAGGGAGAAGAACCCGTTCTTGAAGGCCGCCGCGCGCAGGGCGGACATCGGCGCGGCCTCCTCGATGAGGTCACGCAGCTCCGTGCTCACCTCACAGATCTCCATGAGCGCCACACGGCCTGAGTAGCCCGTGCCATGGCACTCCTGGCAGCCCACCGGCATGTAGATCGGGGTGGTCACCGGCTGTGATATCACATTTTGTTTGGCAAACATCTCCTGCACGTCCTGCGGGACCGGCATCGGCCGTTTGCAATAGGTGCAGAGCCTGCGCACGAGCCGCTGGGCCTGCGAGAGCGCCAGCGAATCCGCCAGCAGATACTTCTCCACCCCCATGCTCATGAGTCGGGACACCGCTCGTAAAGAATCATTCGCATGCAGCGTGGTCAGCACCAGGTGACCTGTGAGCGCCGCATTCACCGCCGAGTTCGCCGTTTCGGCATCTCGAGACTCACCGATGAGGATGATGTCCGGGTCAGCTCGCAAAAGCGCCCGCAGACCATTGGCGAAATCCAGCCCGTGATGCGGGTTCGTCTGCGTCTGGTTGATCCCCTCGATCTCATACTCGATCGGGTCCTCGATCGTCTGGATGTTCACGCTTTCGTCATTCACGCTGTTCAGCAGCGCGTAGAGCGTGGTCGTCTTGCCGGAACCTGTGGGACCTGTGACGAGGATCAGCCCCTGGTCACGTGTCATCGTGCGGTTCAGGATGTCGACCTGCCTCTGGCCCAGATTGAAATCACTCAGACGCTTCACGCCGTCTGCCTTGTCCAGGAAACGCATGATGACCTTCTGATACTCACGCCGCGTGGGCACAGCGGCCACACGCACATCCACCCGCCGTCTGCCGATGCTGAGCGCAAACCTGCCGTCCTGCGCCTCCTGCCGGTTCTGGTTCATGCCGGCGTAGTTTTTCACCAGCGCGATGAAGCGGTTGAGCTGTGATTCCGGCGCCGTGAGAATCGTCTTCATGTTCCCGTCCATGCGCGCACGGAAGCGCGCCAGATTGTAGAACTTCTCCAGGTGAAGGTCAGAGGCGCGGCAGCGGATGGCCGTGAACAGCGCCCACTGCACCAGTTCCTCCGGTGTGTGCGCCGGGCTGGCCGGATTGATCCGCGCCATGTCCTCCGGCATGATGTCAATGATGCCCTCCGTGTTCGTGGCAGAGGCGGACAGGGTGGCCTTGTCCACCTTCACACCGCTCGGGTCAAAGGTGGCCCCCGCGCGGTTGATGGCATCACGGATGCCTGTGGGATCCGTCAGCACGCGGATGATCTTCACCGCGGTGTTACCCATGCTCAGCCACTCGTCCTCAAACGCATAACTGTCCGCATGCTCGCTGAGCATGAAGACCGCGTTCTTGCCGATGTAGAGAGGATAGACGTTGTGCCGCTCCAGCAGCGCCAGCGGGAAGAAGGTCTGGCGCGCCGCCTCTGTGGCGGAGAAGCAGAAGTCCTTGCCGCGCGTGACCAGATAGTTCAGCACCACGCCCAGGTTCCGCTGCATGATGTTGAAGTGATTCACCCCCAGCTTGGGGTTCTTCTCCTTCTGGGTTTCGAAGAACCCGCGCAGCTTCGTGACCTCCGCCGGCTCGTATGGATAGTGCTCCATCAGCCACTCGAAGGTGCCCTCCAGCCCCATCTCGTCAAAGCGGGGCGACTCCATGCCTTCAAATGCATTTTGCTGGGCGATCGGCAGCTGCCCGAACCGTGTCACCAGTTCCTTCCGCGTCTTCTGATACTGGTCCTGGGAGATCAGCACCCGCAGCGTGAGGAAGCCTGGCACACCCCAGGTGTCTCCGGCGCGTGGATTGTGATGCGCCATCACCAGCAGCGGACCAAAGGTCATCACCGGCAGCCATGGATCCGCCACATACGGCACGCGGCCGAGCTTGCGCACGATCCGCTCCGCCTCAGGGGAGCAGGTCTCGCGCATCAGCGTCACCGGCAGGATGTGGTGCTGCAGTGCCAGCCCCTCGATCGAGATGATCGCCGCTTGCCGGGCGTCGATGGTCATCGGTGCCGGACTACTCGCATCTCCGAAGGATTGCGCGTCGGGTTGGGCTGGAAGTTGGGAGGTCGCGGCAGACATGTTCGTCGGGAGGCTCAGCGGCCGTTGGTGGAGAAGTCCGGCGGGTAGACACGCGGCTCACCGTAGTCGGAGCCGTCGAAAGCCACGAGCAGTCCGGAGCCCGTGGTCCCGGGACGCAGCAGTTCAAAGCGGCGTCCATTCCATTGCAGCCTGAAGTCTTTGTCAGAGGCGGAGGTCTTCGGCCGGTAGCGTGGGTCGATGTAGGGACTGTTCAGGTCCGCGATATCATCATCCGGATCACGATACTGCAGCGTCAGCAGCAGCAGGCTCTCATCCCACACGGCTCCGCTGGCCGCGCTCTCTGTATACTCCTTGAAGCTCGCCGCGCGCTCACCCAGCCCGCGGTTCAGCATCTCCACCTTCTCCTGCGCCAGCGTCAGCTTGATGGCCTCATAGTTGCTGCCCAGGTTCAGGATCACCACCGTGGCCAGGATGCCCAGGATGGAGATGGTCATGATGATCTCGGACATGGAGAAGCCTGCACGCCACCGCCGGACAGGCAGCGCTGCGTTGACATTTCTCTGGTTAGGCCGGAAGGAGGGCATGAGCCGTGGTCAGTAAGGGATGTTTCCGCTCGGTCCGGTCAGGGACGCCTTCGTCATGCTGGTGATGGATACCGGGAACGTGATGCCGTAATCCTGCGGCATGTAGGCCGTCAGAGTGGTTTCAGCATAGGCCAGGTAGGGACGGATCTTCTCATACTTGGCCTGCGCGTTGGTCGCGCTTGTCCACTCGTTCGCCGCCTGGCTGCGGCCCGCCACCTGGATGTAGGTGGCCATGGCCAGGTTCAGGGACTCGGCACGGGAGATCGCGAGATTGCGCTCACTATCACTGCGCATCCGGGTGATGGAGGGAATGGCCAGGAAGGCGATGATGCCGATGATCGACACACAGGCGATCATCTCCACCATGGAAAAGCCGCGGCGGCTCGCGCGGAGAGTGGAGGGGTGAGAGTTCATGCCAGGGTTTTCGAAGGGGTGGGATTCTACTCAGTCACAAGATCCACGGTGGGGAAGGAGCCGTCCTGCCAGGTCGGCAGCGTCAGATATTGCTTGCCGTTTTTCAGAGCCTTGGTGTGCAGCCGGTCCGTGCCGGTGGTGTAGTCCAGGAAATGATCTGCCGTGCTCTGGTCCAGGTAGCCGTTGCGCACGTTCACATCCGTCGAGTTTACGTTCGGCACTAGCAGGTTGAAGCGTGCCGAGGTCGTCTGCAGCGCGTTATACTGGTTGCGCAGGCTGTTCAGGCTGCGCATCTGCGCCGTCGTGCCCACACGCGTTTGGGACATCACCCATGCGGTGAGTGCCTCGCCCACCGCCGCCTGCTGCTGACGGGCCACGATGCGGCTCGCATCACGGGCGCTATTTGAGATCGCGCTCAGGGCCAGGGAGGACATGATCCCAATGACCGCGATCGTGAAGATCGCTTCCACAAACGTGAAAGCCCGGGGGGGGCGAATCGGCATGTGAGCAAAGGTGAACATAGGGGCACAAATGTGAACTATGAATATTATATTATCTATATTAATTATCTGCCAAGGATAAAATCAGAGATTTCAGAGGTCCTGATCTCTTGCCTCCCACCCCCTCTTCGAGGCCAGGCCCCCAACCGGAAACCGAGAACCGGGAACCGCGAACCCATATTAACGCAATTATTTCGCATTAACACGCTTGACTCCAATGCAACTTGATTGCCTTAATGCCGCATGCGCAAGCTCCCGCTCCTCATTGCCGCCACCCTTTTCAGCCTTCGTCTCTCCGCGCAGGCCCAGACTCAGACCTCCACCTCCGCCCAGTTCGATTCCCAGCGCCAGCAGCAGTATCAATACTCCACCTTCAGCGCCATGTCCGCCCCCGTGGTCCTGCCCATGGATGGCAAGGTGGACAAAGCCGACTGGCTCACCGGCATGGATGTCAGCCTCTGGGACAAGATCTTCCCCCATGCCCACCTCGATACCGTCTACGGCACCAGCAGCGTGGATCAGGAGGAGCTCGCCGTGGGCCATCACGATCCCATCCGCCGGGATGGCGTGACGCTCCAGAACATCGAGTTCTCCCTCTCTGGCCGTCTCGACAAGCACAACGAGTTCTTCGTCACCCTCGCCGGAGCGGTGGATGGGGATGACCACTTCGACCCCATCTTTGAGGAAGCCTTCTGGAAGTTTAAAAACCTCCCGGGCGGCTTCGAGCTCCGCCTCGGCCGCGTCTACAACCGCTTCGGCATCCAGAACACCTACCACCCGCATGGTTTTGACTGGGTGGACCAGTATCTGGTGAACACACGCATGCTCGGAGACGACTCCCTCACCACCCTCGGGGCCGAGCTCACCTGGCTGGCTCCCCTGCCCTGGACCTCGCAGTTTGACCTCGCCATCGGCCGCGCACCCTCTCATGACGGCCACCACCATCATGAAGATGAAGAAGAGACCCGCTATGCTGCGGACGAGTCCTACTTTGGCGATGACGACCTGCTCTACGTGCTGAACTGGACGAATGTCATGAACTACAATGACTTCCACCAGTTCCGCGCCGGCATGTCTGGAGCCTGGGGGGACAACCTCAGCGGCTACCGCACCAGTGTGTATGGCGCCCACTTCGAATACCAGTGGCGTGAAAACGGCTTCGAATCCGGCGGCCGCTACTTCCGCCTCCGCTCTGAGGCCATGACCAACCGCTTCCGTGTGGAAGATGAGATAGATGACACCCGCTCGCCCGAAGCCCAGCAGGACTTCGGCTGCTACCTCAGCGCCCTCTACGGCCTGCCGAACAACCTCGAAATCGGCCTGCGTGGCGAGTTTGCCTCCGGCAATAGCGAGACCGGCCGCGACTCCCGCTTCCGCGTCAGCCCGGGCCTCACCTGGTATGCCAACCAGGCCCGCACCATGCGCTTTCGCCTGCAATATAACTACGACAACTCCAACACCCGCGGCGAAGATCACGCCGTCTGGGCCCAGTTCAGCCTCGCCTGGGGTGGACCGGAAGTGCGCTAGTCTCGTATCTCTCACACCGTTTTCCTTCTCATCATGAAAGCTCTCTGCCTCGCCCTTTCCTTCCTGGCCATCGCCCTCACCTCGCAGGCCGCGGTGAAGGTCGCCACTCTGCATCCTTTGTTAGCCGATCTCACCCGCCAGGTCGGCGGCGCCAATGTCGAGGTCGTGGAGATCGTGAAGCCCGGCAGTGACGTCCATCACTTCGAGCCCGCCGCGCGTGACATCGCCTCCATGCGCGGTGCCGCCCTCCTGCTCGCCATGGGCAAGCACCTCGAGCCCTATCTCGACAAGCTGCGCGACAGCGTCGGCACCGGCGTGAAGGTCATCGAGGTCGGCCGCCCCATCCCCTCCCTCAAGCTCGAGCCCGGCCAGGAAATCTTCATCTGCTGCCCCGAGCACGCGCACAACAGCATCGACCCGCACTGGTGGCACAGCGCGGACAACATGAAGCGCGCCGCCCGTGTGATCGCTGATGAGCTCAGCGCCATCGATCCTGCCAACGAAGCCGCCTACACCGCCGCGGCCAAGGCTGCCGGCACGCGTTTCGATGAGCTGAAGAAATGGGCCCAGCAGGAGATCAGCGTCATCCCGCGTGGTGACCGCAAGCTCGTCACCGCCCACGCTGCCTTCGGCTACTTCTGCAAGGAGTATGGCTTCAAAAGCGTCCCCGTCCTTGGCATCGGCCGCAGTGACGACACCTCCACGCAATACATCGCCCAGACCATCAAAGTCATCCGCGACAACAAGATCCGCTCCGTCTTCCCCGAGGATCAAGCCAACCCCAAAGTCCTCACCGAGATCGTCCGCAGCACCGGCGTGAAACTCAGTGATCCCCTCGTCGCCGATGGCACCGCCAAGGAAGCTCACACGTTCGAGACCATGTTCTCCCACAACGTCCGCACCATCGTCGCCGCGCTGAAGCCTTGAGGCGTGGCAGCTCTCTGCCACATGGATGACTTCGGTAAAATTCGTTAGGCCATTGTGACGCATCGGCGGCATCGGGACGGCGTGGCACGGCGCACGGCTTTCCGGCTCCGCACTGGCAAGGCCGGCAGGCGTTTCACATGCCGCCTCGCCAGGACCAAAGTTTTGAATGACTTTTGGTTCAGCAGAAAGCGCAGCATCTGCAGCGCGCTCCGGGTTGCGCCCGGGATCTGGGCTCTGGCTGCTGGAGCTTTCCTGCTCCAAAGCTCCCCCCTCACGCACGTGCGCGTGCGCCCCATCCCCGGGTGTGGGTGGGGGCAGGTGGGTGGGAGAAAGGGGAGTCTGAGGGGAAAGAGGGCGGGAGGAGGGGGGAGGGAGAGGGGCCGTCTTTTTCGGACCGT
>NZ_BKAG01000040.1 GCF_007992435.1 Prosthecobacter gellanilyticus
CCGTCCTCGTTTTCGACGAAAGATCACCGTGACATGTCACGTTTGTCACGTGATTTGTCACGTTCGTTACGGCCTCCGTGACGGATGTCACGTCACGCGTGACGGATGTCACATGATCCGTCACGGGCGTCACGCATGGCGTTGCTGGAGTGATCTGCGTCTCCTCGGCAGTCAAATTTTGCGGCTTCCGGGCGGGTGCTTGTTCCTTCAGCCGCTGCCGATACCGCGCCTGCCTCACCGCCGCCGCGCTCCGCCCATTCACCCCCTCCGCACTCTGCGCCATCATCTGCGCATGGCTCTCCCTCGCCTGAAGGATAAAATCAGCAATCAAGCATCCGAGTTCTACGGGAGTAAGTTCAATCATATTCATGACGTGCTGGATGGTTTGGGTCGAAGTCTCGAAGCTGTGGAAGACCCCCGCAAAATAGCCATTTCCCCCGCCATGAAAGGTGCCCAAGCGGACCCTTTGGACACCGTGGCTTTTCGTCGTCGACAATACGGCTGACAAACCGGCAGTTCCGTGAATGATCCGCACAGTTCAGCCAACGATGAAAATCGAGAACATCACTTTCTGTCACTCACTCACGCTAGGCCCTCTATGTGACGGCGGACGTGTCGCATTCACCATCGAGCCAGGATCGCCAGCATCGGTGGGGCCGGGCGTCTACGTCGTCTTTGAAGACGAGAAGATCGTTTACATCGGGTCTTATCAGTCCGGTGTGGCCAAGAGATGGCTTTATCTGCGGAAGCAGGATGTCTACCATTTCAAAAAACCACTGGTGGCAGATTCATTGAGCAGAGGAGCCATTCTCAAAGTTTTTGCTCAAGATGAACGAGACATCAAAGAGCAGCTCGGATGTGGCGATAATGTCTGGGTCAACTCGGCAGGCATTGAAGCAAGATTGATCTCCATCTTCCACCCCCCATGGAACAATCAGGGGAAGAAGGCCCCGCTCGTCGTGGTCCAAACAGCAACAGCCTGAGCCGGGTTTGTGATTGGTGAGAAAAGATCTTCGGCTTTTCGTCACCACAACATCAACCATTTGTCCAGGGAGGTGAGATGGCTGCGATGACGCCAGCAGCAAGGCAGTTTATTCAAAGGCTAGATCGCTCGCTCCGGCAAGCCCAAGCCCTTCCTTCCCAAGGCATCGATCCAGCGATCGTAGAACTCCTTGGCACACTGCAATTGAGCCCTGTTGAAGAATAAAGTGACATTGCGATCTGAACGACTGCTAACTCGAACTAAAAATTGTCCCGAATCATCCAGCGCCAGGGTGTTGTCTTCGTCGTGTTGGATACTCCTGAAGGTCCAAACCTTTCGGGCTTTCTTGATGGCCGTGATGATGACCTCAACATTTGAATGATAGTCCAAGTTCACGTTGAAACAGTAAGTCATCACGCCTCTGACCAGGTAAAAGGGACGTTGGTATAGTGCTACCAAGCCCGACAGTTCGGCCATTTTCAATAGAGTGCTCTCGAACGATGTGAATCTGTATGCCATATCCTGCCCCCAGAGGATCAAATAAAAGAATGCTGTCTGGCCATCGGAAGCAACGGCGATGCAAGGTCCATCACGCTCAAACCCGATCATAATGGCGTCGCTAGGAACATATGACCCATCACCTGACGGCACGTTCTCCCCAACCGGTCGGACGGAACCCGCGAATAGATCGATTCGGCCACAATAGCTGCCAGGGCCCAGGCTTTTGTAGATATCAATCAGATCTGACTCATCGACTCCAGGCAGGTGAATGACCTTGGAAAGAAAGCCATCATCACAAACTTTTTGACCAATGATGGGAATGTCGGAGAAATCAATGTTAGGCATTTGGCATTTTGGGAAAGAAATCTCGAAAAGTCTGATCCATCACAGGTGCAGCAGCGCGCTGGCCAGGGCATCCACATCGCTGTCATAGATACCGGCCGAGTTTAGGTTGTTGATCTCCACGATCTTCCACCCCTCGCCCACCAAGCCCAGATCAATGGCGAAGGCATCATCGATGAAGCCTGCTTGCAGAATGCGCTCCAGATCCTGCCACTCACCATCTCCGCGAGTGACCCGCGCATGCCTGGCCTGCCCGTTGATCCGGTAGCGTGATCCCGTCACAATGCTGCCGCCGACCACAAAGAACCGCGCCTCATGCCGGATGTCCGCCAGATCGCATACCCACACCAGTTCGTTCTCCACGGCATCGATGAACGATGTGCTCAGCTGCACCTTTTCCAGATCAGCCTGGCTCTCCACCACACAGCCGGTGAAAAACTTCTCCGTTTTCGGCTTTAGAAATTGAGGCCGGATGATCTCCAGATCTCCCCACCTGCACCAATAACCGTTTCCATTGATCCAGTCGTCAGCCGGATAAACCCCATCCTCAATCGGCAGGAACGATTTAAACACAGGCCATCCCCGTTCCCGGCTCAGGTTGATGAAACGGTTCGAGCCGAACACCAGATCCGGCGTCCAAGAACTCTCGCGCACAATCTCTGTCGTGAACGGCACCACGTCAGCCATCTCCAGATCCGCATCCCGCTCCATCAGCGCCTGCAGAAACCGGTCATAATGCGCCTCCCTCCAGATGTTCTTTTGGCACAGCACCTTCTTCATGGGCAGGTCATTGTAAGGCTAGTCTTCGTTCCTCGCTTGAACCGTAAGACTCAAGCAACACAACTCTCGCAGGCGAATGTCAAGGCCTTGCGGGTTGAGCAGGTGTTTCAGCGGGAGATGGAGATGGGGGTTCCGCAGGCTTGGGAGCGGGAGTTTCATTCCACGCAGCCGCCATCTGGGTGATGGACAACGGCTGGGTGTTCTCCGGCAGCGCCTTTTCCGGGCTCACTCCGGTATCGTCATGCAGCACCAGCCCCAGCTTCTGAAGATAGGCGGTCTGGGCTTCACGATTTCGCGGCACACCCGCCACATCTAGGATCTGGCCGTTACCAGCCTTTCCTCGCACACTGTTGCTGGTGTTGTAGACCACATAGCGGGGCCGGTTCTCCTCAGGATGCGCATCACCGTCGGCACGGCGGAACACCGTGCGGTCGATGTGCGCCCCGGCCGGCACCTTTCTTGCCACATTATCACTGGTTAGGCGGTGCATCCACAGGTCCTCGGGGTGGTGCAGCAGCGCCAGTGAGTCTTCATACACCTTGGTCTCCTTCGTGGCGATGCCGCGCTGCTTCATCACCCGGTGTAGCCAGTTGAAAGAAGCGCCCGACATGTCGTTCGAGTCGGTGTAGCCGCCGCCCACGTCCGAATGCGCACCCGGGAACCATACCTCATACACATTCGTCGCCACGGGATCGATGGGCGCGCCCATCGGCAGAGGCTCAAACTTGCTGCGCCGGTCATCCAGGGACAGCGCGTGGACAATCGTGTCGATGTTCGGATAAGCCCCCACCTTGTAGAGCTGGCGGCCGTTTTCGGGCTCGCCCAGCCTGCTCAGCTTCGTGAAGGACAAACCCGGCACCGTGTCCCAGATGGCCAGCAGCTTGATGCGCGGTTCACCCCATTGAAACTCCGGATGCTTCGCCTTCATCGCCGTCTGCAGTTTGACCCGGTTGGCCGCCAGATGGGTCTTCCACCCCGCAGTGCCGCCTTCACGCGACTCCTCCGTGGTCAGGTCCACAAGGTTCTCCCGGCAGTATTTCCACACATCGTCCGCCAAGGCATCGAGCTTCCGCTTCTCCTCGGCGGTTGGCAGAGTTCCCTGCCGATGCCAGTGCTCCATGTGCGGCACACCGCAATGCGCCATCAGCCCCGCCAGCATTCGCGCCTGGAAGGCACCACGACTGAATCCGAAAACCAGGATCGTGTCCTTCGGCAGTCCGCCCTCCGTCTCCGGATCTCGATGCCTCCAGTTCCTGGCCAGGAACTTGTAGCCGTCGAGCACACGCTGGTTCATCCCCGCTCCAAAAATCTTCCCTGACAGGCTGTCAGTGCCCACGCCTTCCACGTAAAGACAAGGCCGCGCAGGATCTTCCGCAGTCGCCCCCACTTCAAAGCGCCGGCGCACGTTGGTGCGCGCTGACCACGTGTTCGCCGTCCCATCAAAGTACACCTCCATCTGCCTCGGACTCGTCCAGTCTGCACGCGTCAGTTTCCGGTTCGCCGCCGTGTTCGGCACCTCCTGCACCTGATAGTTATAAGTGAGGCACGAGGGCAGCAGTGAGACCGCCAGAGAAGCAAACAGGAATTTCCAAGCCATAAACTTATGAATGAGCCTGCCGACCTTAAGATCAATCTCAAAAGATTAGATCGTCATCATCCCTCCCCTCAATCTTCTGACCAAACCACTGTCAACCATCGTCAACGGCGGAGCCCTCAACCGCCGTCAACTTCTGTTCTTCTGTGAACAACTTTCCCGTCCCATAAGTTGCCCGCCGCCGTTCTCTCTCCATCACTCAGCCATCGTCAGTGAATGGACTCTTCCCCACGCAAACCCAATTCGACTTCCGGACAGGCCGGGAAACCAGCCTCGCGGGGTCGCTCACCAGCGAAGACGAACGATCAACTTGCTCTGCCCTTAACCGACTCCGAGCGAAAGGCCTCGCGGAAGCAGCTCGACTCGCTCCATCCCGGCAATCGCTTACGCCTGATGTTTGGGCAGCCCTTGTTGCCGCCCGAGCCCGAGAGTGGAAAGTCCCACTGATCCGCCTGGAAGGCCTCGGCCTGGCTCGTGATGCCGATGGCATGCTCGAGAGCAAAACCATGCTGCCGCTGAAAACAGGCGCGGAGGCCAGCCCCTTCATGGACCGCGAGTGGCAGGTCGTGTATAAACTCTTCCCGCTGCACTCCAGCGGCGGTCTCGGCAAGACCTTTGAGATCGAGCGCATGACCGATGGCGACGGCTTCGAAATGACCGTGCGTGATGCCGTGCTCCCGGAAACCCTGGAGAAGCTCATGATCCTGCATGATGCCGGCGCGCATCCCACCGAGATCGTCGGCATTGATGACCAGGGGGACTACCTCGTCGTGAAGCAGCCGCTCGCCTTCCCGCACGAGGATCTGGATGCCGACCGCATCGTCGCCGTGGAGCGCGTCCGCGCCGTGCCCTGCAAAGCCCGCTTCCGCCGCAATGTCTGGGTGCTCTGGATGCACTCCCAAGCCTGGATCATGAGTGACCTCCACCCCGGGAACATCATGCGCGAGCCCGATGGCCAGCCCTGCATCATCGATGCCCTCCTCGCCCCCATCGCCCCCGGCATGATCGAGACCGACCGCTTCCTCCGCGAAGCCGTCGAAGACGCCCGCGCCTGGCGCGAAGACCGCCCCCGCAAAGGCAGTGATCCCTTCGCCCTCGTCTGCGACGACGACCTCTGACCTTGGACTGCGGCAGCCCTGCTGCCGCTTTCTCCAGGCCAGCCCTGCTGGCCGCCGCCAACACCCAAGACGCGAGGAGTCTAATTTCCCTTGGGTGGCAAGGCAGGAGGCTGCGCCTTTTCGGCCTCTGATTTCCCCTTCTTGTTGAGGAAAACCACCAGCACAATCACCCCCGCCACCATCGCCAGCGCCATGAGTAGCAGAATGCCCAGAATGATCAGTTCGGGAGTGCCCAAGGGACCGATGCCAGCAAGCATGGGATAGCTCATAAACCTCAGCCTAGCGCCAAAGCCTCCCAAGAAGCAAGATCTTAAGAATCTGTGCCCTCTGCGCTATCTGCGGTTAGGCAAAGGTTAGGCCTTCACCTCCACCTCAAGCTCCTTCTGGCTCGCGATCACCTTCGCGGTCTGGCGCTCACGGAAGCTCTTCAGCTTCGCGGCCAGCTCCGGGCTCTCATTCGCCAGCATGGACACCGCAAAGAGCCCTGCATTCAGAGCGCCCGCATTGCCGATCGCAAAGGTGGCCACAGGAATGCCGCCTGGCATCTGCACGATGGAGTAAAGACTGTCCATCCCGCTGAGCGCACGGCTCTGCACCGGCACACCCAGCACGGGCAGCGTGGTCATGCTGGCCGTCATGCCCGGCAGATGCGCCGCGCCGCCTGCACCCGCGATGATGCACTTCAGCCCCCGGCTCTCAGCGCTGGTGGCATACTCATACATGATCTGCGGCGTGCGGTGCGCGCTCACCACCTTCTTTTCATAAGGCACGCCAAAGTCTTCCAGCACTTGCGCTGCGTTTTGCATGGTGGGCCAGTCCGAGCTGGAGCCCATGATGATGCCGACGAGAGGTTGACTCATAAGATTAGGTTAGGATTCAACTAGCGCGCAGCCACCGCCAGCGCAAGCAGCACCATCATCACGCCTCGGCCTTCCGCGCCAGCAGCGTCATGATCAGGATGAAGAAGCACATGACCACCGAGAACAGCGGGAACTGCAGCGCTGAGGGCAGGCTGTAAACCAGCGCCAGTGTGGGGATCCACACCAGCCAGTTGGTCACCATCACGGTCGGGCACACCCGCAGCCAGAAATCCCGGTCCAGCGAGGCCCGCGTGCGGCTCCAGGATCCCCCCGCATCCGCCCAGCGCATGGCGATCAGCACCGTGGGCACAAACCAGATCGGGCTCATCAGAAACTGGTCCACCGCCACCTTTATGGCCAGCGTGCGCGCATCATTCCCCGTGCCAAACAGCCAGCCCTGGAAGCGGTAAAACAGATCGATCTCCATTCCGCGGTATCCCCAGAACGCCGAAAGCAGCAGCACCCGCATGCCCCGACCTTCCGCCGGCAGCGTGCCCATCATTCCCTGCACGAGAGTCGGCAGCAGCACCGCCGCAAACACCGTCGAGGCCGAGGAAAACGCAAAGGACCACTTCAGCTTGAACTCACCCACCTGATTCCAAACCTCTGCCACATCAGGCACCAGATAGTAACTCCCCACCAGCAGCATCACGACCGCATTCAGCACCAGACAAGGGATCTTGTTTTGCCGGAACACCTCCCCGATCGCCGCCGCGATCCCGGGAGTCTTGATAGAAGTGGAAGCCATTGAAAAGTCTCCCGCTCCATGTCCGCGAATCCCACCTCGGGCAAGCGAGATGCTTCTCACGATCTCAACACAAACCGAACATAGGTCTTATAGATCGCATGCGTCCCATCAGACCTATCTCAGAAGCATACCTCCCACGGCGATCCACCTGCCTCGAAGCCCAACGTGGCTTCCGCATCACAAAGTGGAACAGGTTTTTAACCTGTTTCGTGTTACGCCAGATGATCCGTGTCATCCCCCAGACAGTTTCAAAAAACTGCCCCCCGCCCCCGTTCCGCCGGGTCATTCGTGTCATCCACCAGACAGGTTAAAAACCTGTCCCACTTTCCCCGAACCCCAACGTGGGTTCCGTCTCTTTAAACCGCTCCGTCACCACCAGCCATCCCTCACAGCACCCCGAGCAATCTCTTCAACTCCACCTCTTCCGCCCGGGTGGCCAGCATGTAGGTCTTGTCACCATCACTCCAGGTGGCGAGATGCCACTTCTGGCTCGTGCGCAGCTTCGGCAGCCTTTGCTCCACATCCGGGAAGGTCGCGTCATCAAAGACAATGAGATGCGCCTCTTTGTTCTCACGCGTTTGGAAGCAGATGATGGTCGCAGGCAGCCCGTCGATCTTCACGCGCTTGCAGCCAAAGGTCGGTTGTGAGCACAGACAGCCTGGCAGGATCTTTCCGGGACATGGCGCACCAGAACTGATCAGCAGTTTCCGCACCTCCTCATAAGTGGGTGCACGCTCATCCAGCGCGGCCAGACCATGATCCACACGATTGATCGCCCGCAGAGACTCCGCCTGCCACGGCGGCATCTCACCGCTCACCGGATCAATCATCGCCCAGCCTAACCAAAGACATGCCACAGCTGCGGCGGCGCTCATCAGTCCGCGCCGCATCCAGCGCACCGGCTTCTTCGCCGGAAGGCTGGCAAACTCCAGCGCCAGCAGCTTTTCACGCAACCCTGCAGGTGCCGCGTCAGGCGTCAGCAAGTCCGCCACGGACTCATCAAAGGTCCGGCGCTGCTCCACCCAGGCGGCGAGGTCCGCATCGCGCTCCGCATGAGCACGAGCTTCAGCAGACGCATCCTGGGGTCGGAGCGTCGTGGCATCGAGTTCGAGTCTGGCTTCTTCGCGTGTCACAGGCTGGCAGTGGTTTGAAAGTGGGCGGGGAGGATGTTGGATGAATCTTCGAGCCGGCTAAGAATGGCGCGCAGGCTGTCTTTCGCGCGTGAGAGGCGGGACATCACCGTGCCGATGGGAATCCCCAGCGTCTCCGCGATGTCACGATACGAGAGCTCCTTCAGATAAAACAAAACGAGCGGCGCCCGGTAGTTCGGATCCAGCTGGTCCAGCGCCACCTGCAGCGTGGCATTGTCCACACGCGGCGCGGCCTCATCTTCTTCAGGTGCGCTGCCATGCAGATCCGGCTCAAACTCCACCTCCGGATGCTTCTTCTCCCGGCGCGCCATGCTGAGCCATTCACGATACAGCGTGGTGTAGAGCCAGGTCTTCACCTTCGTGGCATCACGCAGCGTGTTTCCCTTCCGCGCCCATTGCAGAAACGTTTGCTGGACTAGGTCCTGCGCCGTCGCATCACTCCGGCACATGCTCACGGCAAACCGGTGGAGGCCCTGGTAGTGGGCATCCACGATCTGCTGGAAGCTGGGAGGCGACTCAGACACGCGGCGAGTGTTCAGCCGGACTTCCGGCAGTGCAAAGGGGAAATGGAGGGCGAGTTCCATGCAGCATTCAGGCGGCCTTTCTGCACCGCAGAGGCTCGGGAAGGTGAATCAGTCTCAGTCATGACCATGAGGTGACGATGGGAGGCGGAGGTCGGACCATTATTCCAAAATCTTCGCTTTCTGCTCCCACACTTGGTTAGCGAGCCGGAGGCTCGAAAGAAATTAGCCGGTGGTGGAGCGAGGCTTGGCGAGCGGGAACCACCGGATAATCCACGTGAATTCAGGTGAGCTTGCCCTGCGCGCCGAAGGTGCGCGAGAAGTCGGCGTCCTCCAACTGTGGGTGAAACGTTCACTTCTCGCGCACCTTCGGCGCGCATATCTGACCCGGAGGTGGCTGGCCGTAGTTCCAGGGGTTCTCGCTCGTTCCTCGCTTCACCCCTGGCTAATTTCTCCCAAGCCTCCGGCTCGTCGACAGGTGCCCTGCACAACACCTACGGCATTACGTTGCCACGATCCTCACCGCCACTCCATCACCCCCTGCGCATTCCGGTCATAGGTCACCGCCTGAGCCTTCTCAGGATGCTTTGGCCCCTCTGGAAGCAGCAGCCCTTCCGCATCAAAGAAATGCGTGCGTCCGGCCTGATGTCTGACCCAGCCCAGGAGCTTCCCGCTGATCTCATCATACCGGAACACATCCCGCCAGGGCTTCGGCGTCGTGAGTCGCAGATCCACAAAGGCTGGGCCCACCGCGCGCTCCAGCACCTCTGGAAACACCGCCTGGCTCAGCACTGTGAGATTCAAGCCTCGCAGGTAGTGATGATCCGCCGCCGTCCACTGCTGCTGCGCCGCCGCGGTGGTCAGTGTGCCGTCCGCCTGCTCGATCAACACCCCTAAATCCAGCAACCTCTGCACCTCGCGGCGGATGTCATTCGCCGCCATCTTCTTCGACGACTGCGCCGCCATCGCATCGATGTCCTTCCGCAGCACAAGATACAGATCATTGATGTCTGCGAGTCGGTAAAACACGGCCGTCAGGGCCAGCTTCAGACTGACCTTCTCCGCACCTGGGAAGCTCGCTTCCAAGGCCGTGGCGATATCCTTTTCCAAACCCGTGCGCAGGTTGGCCGTACCTTCTTTACCACCTGGCTTCGCCTCCATCGCCGTGATGGTTTGAAAGCGTTTGTCCAGCGGCAGCCACACCGCCTGGATGGCCTTCCTCTGCTCCTCGTTCAGCAGCTTCTCCATCAGCCGGCTGCGCAGTCCGTCTCCGGCCAGCGAAGACGCCAGCATCACCCGCAGCCAGCGCGTGTCATTGTCGCTCGCAGGCAGGCCCACGTCCGGATTCGGCGCCTGATACTCGATCTCCGCCAGACGTCCGTCCTTTTGATAGAAGCGTCGTTCGTTAGGCAGCATGAAAAAGCTGATGATCGCCGGTGCGCTGACGCTCGTGCCATTCGAGGCAAAGATGCCGATGTCCACGCGACTGCTGCGGATGCCCGTGCGGTTGATGAACGGCGGCTGCCAGCGCACACGCAGCCGCGCATAAGGCCCGGCGCCTGCATGATCGATCCGCACCAGCCTGGGATCTCCCTGAAGCACCCGCATGCTGAGCTGCATCGGCCTTCCCATGAGGTCCGCCACCTTGCTCAGATCAATGACCATGCCATGCTCATCCAGGCTGCCGCGAAACACTCGCGAGATGCACACCCGCGCATCCGCCAGTTTGTGATCGAGTGGCTTGGGCCCTTCAAAGAACTGCTTCCCTGCCTGCGGCTCGCTCTCCTCCACCACCGCCACCTGCACCAGCGGCGGGATCTTGTCTGGTGTCATGCCCTGTGCCATGCGCGCCATCTTTTCCTCATCCAGCAGCGTTCCGTCAAACACCACCGGATGCGCCGCACCCGTGAAATAGTCATCAGGCTTCTTCACCGTGCGGTAGCACTGCCGCAAAATGGCCTGCACGGTGGGAATGAGCAGACGCTTCTCGATGAGCACGCGCTGTGTCTCACGTGGAAAAGCCGCCAGCGTGGAGAGCACCGCCTGCAGAAAAACCTGGTCACTGCCTGATGATCCTTGGGAAATCAGCACCGCCGGTGTGTTCATCGGATACAGGTCCCCATACCCGCCCACTCCGTTCGCGCCGATGTCATAGTCCTGATGCTCCGGGTAGACGAAAAGATTGTTCGCCAGATACTGCATCATCAGGAACTGCGCCCCGCGGCCCGGATCCATCATGAAGAAGCGCGGCAGACTGCCGCCGGACACCGCAGGCGCGGCCATGGAGCAGTTCCCCACCGTAGGACCGAGCCTCAAACGTCCCGCCGGGCCCTTGTCAGCCCCGCTGAGAGAGGTGTGCTCAAAGACCTGCAGTTGCGGATACAGCTTGGTGTTCAGCGCCGAGTGCTGCCCGTCGCGGTTTTCATACGTGATGGCCGCCAAACCGGCCGCCGTGCCGTCATTATACCACTCATTCAGCAGCTTCGCGGTGGCATCATCCCGCTTCGTCACCTGCCCTTGCGTGCTGCTGATGACGAGGAGTGCCGCCATCCAGGTGAGGAGGCGGATGAGGGAAGATGACTCGTCGCTCGAAGGCAGCACAGGCGTAATGCTCGACGGTGGAGATGCGGTGTCAATGGTTCTGAGTGCTTGCCTATCCGGGATCCTGACCTAGTCTCGCCCTCCCTTTTTCCAGAAGCCTCATACTCATGCGATTCCGAAACCTTACCCGCCGCCGCGAGATCGGTGCCAACTGCTACCTGCTCGAAAGCGGAGACCACCGCGTCGTGCTGGATGCCGGCATGCACCCGAAGCAGGTGGGTTTCGATGCGTTGCCAGACTTTGGCCCGCTGCCGCATGACACCGCGGATGGCATCATCATCACGCATGCGCACCATGACCACATCGGCGCGCTGCCCGTGCTCATGCGCAAGCAGCCCAGCACACCTGTCTTCATGACGGAGATCACCGGTGAGATCACCAGCGGCATGCTGCACAATTCGGTGAACGTGATGACCGCGCAGCGCGTGGAGAACAGCATCAGCGAGTATCCGCTCTTCACCCACAAGGAGCTGGATGAAAACCGCGCCAACTACGTCTACCGCGATCTCAACCGCCCTTTCGAGATTCCGGACACGAACATGGAAGCCAGCTTCTATGATGCGGGTCACATCCTCGGTTCCACCGGCGTGATGATCAAGGAAGGCGGCAACACGCTCTTCTACACGGGTGATGTGAACTTCGAGCCGCAGACCATCTCCATGGCCGCGGACTTCCCGACGAGCGGCATTGATGTGCTCGTGGTCGAGACCACACGCGGCACCTACGCACGCCCTGAAGGCTACAGCCGCAAGGGTGAAAAAGAGCGCCTCGCCGCGCTGATCCGCGATACCTTTGATGCCAACGGCTCCGTGCTCATCCCGGTGTTCGCGCTTGGCAAGACGCAGGAAGTCATGCTCATGCTGCATGAACTGCATGAGGAAGGCCTGATCCCTGAGATGCCCCTGCACATCGGCGGTCTCGGCACGAAGATCACCGTGCTCTACGATCACTACAGCGACCGCTCACGGCGTAACTACAAGGGTTTCCAGCTGCTTGAGGACGTGAAAATGCTCATCAAGCCCGAGAAGCGCGGCCGCCGTGGCGGACCACGCCAGTTCGTCTATCAGCCGCGCACCATCTACTGCCTCTCCAGCGGCATGATGACCGAGGGCACCGCCTCGAACCAGTTCGCTTCCAAGTTCATCGACAACCCGCGCAACGCCGTGGCCTTTGTCGGTTACACGGATCCCGAGTCCCCCGGCTTCCGCCTGCGTCACGCCAAGGCTGGCGAGAAGATCAAGCTCTCGCCCGATCTGCCTGCCGTCGAAGCCAACGCCCGCATCGAGAGCTACGATCTCAGCGCCCACGCCACGCGTGAGCAGATCGCCGACTACGTCGAAAAAGTGCGCCCGAAAAAGCTCCTCCTCGTCCACGGCGAGACCGATTCCCAGGACTGGTTCCGCGCCCGCTTCGCTGAGACACTCAATGGTGGCACCGAGATCATCCAGCCAAACCTGCACGAGCCGATCACGCTCTGGTAAGGGTCCTGGCGTTCGACGAACACAGGGAACTACACACATTTGAAGATGGGTCACATTGTTCCAAAGGGAATCTGTGCCCACTAAGGCCGATAAGTCTCTCGTGCGGCCCGACCGTGGAAGAGTGAACTTGATTGATCATAACTGGTCCTGCCGCCCCTTTTCCTCTCTGCCTTTAGAAGTCTTCCCACCCAATAGTTTCTTGTCTCATTTTCGCCTATGTCATCAGATGGCGCGCGACTAGCTGACCAGTAAATCATGACATAGATAGCATCAATATCCCCTCGAAGGGCTGCCGGACGCTTCTTCCTCGCTTCTTCATGAGTGGGAATCGCAACTATGTTACCTATATGCGGAGGTGGCGGTGCTTTGCACGAGGCGAGGCTCAGCGAGATCAACAAGATCAATAAACAAGTGGGTTTCATTTGAGCGCACGATTCATGGAAGGCTTAAACAGTCCCCTTCCCCATCTCCACCACGCGAAACGATCTCCCCATCATCGCGGGATGGGTGAGAGAGTGAAACTGCCTGAGCAAAGCCTGCGTGCCCGCATCCGGCCGCTTGCCCTCCAAAGTCGCCAGCCAGGCCAAACCCATTTTGCCGAGATACCGGCCCTGGTGCTCATAGCTGCGCAGCTTCAAACCCGCTTCCTCAGCCGTTTCCACCAATCGTGTGAAGTTCACATGCGTGGTCAGATCACACTCGCCCAGGTTCTCCAGCACCTTGTCATCCGTTTGGTGCTGATAATACCTCCGCAGCGTCCCCTTCGTGCGCTCGATGGAGTAAAGCTCCTCGTCATCGAGTCCATAATCGGCGATGTAGATCCGCCCATGAAAGGGTGCCGCCGCCAGCTCACGCATCCACTGCAGCGCCGCCAGATTGATCTCGGTGGTGTAACCTTCAGGCAGATCATCCGGCAGCCGAGCCAGCTCATCCCTCAACTCCTCCGAAGCATCCCCCGCCTCCCAACCGAGAACCGGGAACTGCGAACCGGGAACGGTTTGCGAAACGACAAACAACTCCCGCCACTGTGTCCCGTCCCACTGAACGAGATGCACCGGCATCGCATCTGGCAGCTCATTGCACACAAAGAGCGCAGGTCGTGCTGGCAGATCCGCGAGCGAAGCCACCCACGTCACCCTCGTTCCAAAGGCCGCCAGCCTCTCCCGCTGCACCGCCTCGTAACGTGGGTTCGGTTCCACGATGACATAGTCAAAATCAGCGGCGGTGAGGATGTCCTCCGCCAGCTGCCCGTCATGCGCCGCCTGCTCGATCACGCAAAAGCTCTCCGGCTGCCCCAGATCTGCCCAGGTCTGCCGGGCCAGGTCCGCCAATAGCCTGCCATAAAGCGGCCCCACGCTCACCGCGGTGTAGAAATCCCCACCCCGGCCGATCCGCCTCGGGCCGGGCCCATAGTAACCATGCTCGGCATGATAAAGCGCGAGTTCCATCACGGCGGCAAAGCTCAGCCGGGGGGTAAGGCCTAGTTTTTCGAATAAAATCTGGGAAATCGGGGTCACAGGGGACACGAAAGTAGCAGTGGCAGGAAAGGGCGGAAGAGCTAAACTACCTCTCCCTTTTCCCACGGGCCACTTTTCTTCCTGTTCATGTTCGGCATCGACGAATCTCAGCTCCCCAAATCCAAAAGCTGGCGTGGCACGCCTACCGGCTTGAAGCCCCCGTTCTATCGTCGTGTCTGGTTCAGCGCCCTGGTGGCCCTGGTCCTCCTCGCTGGCGTGACCCTTCTGGGCATCTACGCCGTCATCGTGGCCCCGCTGCGTGAGAAGGCGGAGACCTATGACCTGGACGAGGTGAAGAAGCTCGAGGCCGCCAGCATCATCTACGACCGCAATGGGGATGAGCTGAGCCGTATCTTCGTGCTGAACCGCACCCCCGTTTCCATCAAGGACATCCCGCAGCATTTCATCGATGCCCTGACCTCCCAGGAAGACAGCCGCTTCTTCTCCCACAATGGCGTGGACTACATCGGCCTCGTCCGTGCCGTGTATCTGAACTTCAGGGCGGGCGAGGTGACCCAGGGAGCCTCCACCATCACCCAGCAGCTCGCACGTCAGACCTTCGGTCTCATGGAGCGCAGCTACAAGCGCAAGCTCATGGAGGCCTTCGTGGCCCAGCGCATCGAAAAGCAGTTCTCGAAGTCCGAGATCCTCGAGCTCTACCTGAACCGCATCTTCTTCGGCAAAAACTTTTACGGCATCCAGGCCGCCTCGCTCGGATACTTCGGCAAGGACGCGAAGGACCTCACCCTGTGGGAGGCCGCCACCCTGGCCGGTTTGATCAAGAGCCCGAACAACATCGAGCCCATCAAGCATCCGGAACGCGCCAAGAAGGAGCGTGACTATGTGCTGGAGCGCATGGTGATCGAAAAACACCTCACGCGTGAGGAGGCTGAGTTTGCCAAGATGAAGCCCGTGCTCACCGCGCCGCAGACCACCAATGCGCAGCTCAACTACGCCTATGATGCCGTCCGCCAGGAAGTGGCCGCACGCCTGGGTGAGGAGCAGGCCTCTTCAGGCGGCTTCAAGATCTACACCAGCATCGACAAAGAGATGCAGAAGAAGGCCGAGGACTCCGTGAAGGCCCGTCTGGCCGAGATCGAAAAGCGCCAGGGCTACGAGCACCAGACCTATGAGCAGTTCCGCACCATCTACAAAGACTGGCGCACGCAGATGACGGCCAGCAAGGGTGACGTTACCTCTTCCGTTCCTCGTCCGAAGCCTGAGTATCTGCAGGCGGCAGCGCTGGTGATCGACAACTCTGACGGCTCCGTGCTGGCCATGGTCGGCGGACGTGACTTCGTCGACAGCCAGTATAACCGCGCCATGGACAGCCTGCGCCCCGTCGGCACGGCCTTCATTCCCTTCATCTACGCCTACGGCTTCAATCAGGCCAACATCTTCCCCATGAGCCAGCTCCTGGATGATGCGCTCGGTAATGACCGCGTCATGATCGGCGGCTTCAAAGGCATCCTGGGTGAATACGGCATGGAGGTGCCGAATCCGAAATGGTCCCGCCAGAACATCAGCCTCCGCGAGGCCCTGGTGAACTCCAACAACTCCGTCACCGTCCGTCTCGGCGAACAAGTGATGCTGGACCGCGGCCTGCTGCGCCCTGGCTTCAAAGACTTCATCAAAGCCACCGGCATCCAGTCACCCCTGCGTGATGCGGCCTCCACCATCCTGGGCGCCAGTGAGGCCAAGCTGGATGAGCTGTGCCTGGCTTACTCCTGCTTTGCCAATGGCGGCAAGCGCCCCGGCGCCCTGCACATGATCCAGCGCATCACCGATGCGAATGACAAGACTGTCTTCCAGCTCGATGAGGCCACCCTCCAGCCCGTGCGCGGCATGGACGAGATCTCCGCCTGGCAGGCCCACACCTGTCTCGATGAAGCCCTCCACCGCGGCACCGGCGCCATCTCCAAGGAATACGGCCTTGGCGACTTCCCCGCCGGCGGCAAGACCGGCACTCATCATGAATACAAGGACCTCTGGTTCATGGGTTACACCAGCGCCGTGACCTGCGGTGTCTGGGTCGGCTTTGACAAGCAGAAGACCATCTTCGACCAGGCCTTCTCCAACAAGCTCGCCCTGCCCATCTGGACAGACATCGTCAATGCCTCCACCAAAGGCCACACCGCGCAGGATTTCAATCCGCCGGAATCCGCTGAGAAGGTGGAGATCTGCCGCGCCAGCGGTCTCCGGGCCACCGACTTCTGCTACGACAAGATCAAGGCTGCCGACGGCACCTCCAAGAACGTGCGCAACACCTACTTCGAGTATCTCCGCAACGGCACCCCGTTCAATGCCACCTGCTCCGTGCACACCGGCACCGGCATCACCCAGGACATCACCGCCTTCCATAACCACATGTCTGGCATCAGCGAGACCGTCATCCCGGCGGACATCAGCAAATACGCGCATCTGGACTCCGTGCACATTCAGGACACGATTGTCATCGGCCTGGATCCCTACAACTCCGAGCAGCCCATCCTCCGCGCCCGCCCTGTCAATGACGACGGCTCCCCCATCCGGCGCGCCGTCCCCGTCGGCCCCGAAGATGGTGGCGAACCCGTCAGCGAGCAGCCCGTCATCAAGCTCCAGCCGCCCCCGCGCCTGAAGATCGAGCTTTGATGATGGTAGGGACGCGCTCCTGACCTTCGAAGCCTTTGGCGAAGAAGGTGCGTCGCGTCCGACTTTCTCCCGCGTCGCGCTCTCCCGATTTCCATTCACGCCTCTCGCCGAGAAGTCGCGAAGCGTCCTGGACTGCGCCTGTCCTCTGGCGCTCTTTCCCTGTCGCTCTCTCCTGAGTGTCCCCACACACGGAACCCCACGAGACCCCCAACGACCTTCCGGTCATCAGTGCTTATCAGTGTCCATCAGTGGTAAATAAAGAGCCTCCGCCAACACACCCGCGAAGTTCCCCCAGGCACTCACCGTTCTCATGCCCTGTCCGGTTTCCTCCCCTCACGCGGGAAGGAACCTAACACCCCCGACCGGCATGAACCGCCTCCTCCTTCTCCTGCTCACCCTCTGCCCGCTGCTCGCTGTCGCCGCCACCGCATCAGCACAGCTCCCGCTCGAACTCAAACCCGGCACGCGCATCTGCCTCATCGGCAACTCGCTCTTTGATCACATGCGTGATGACGGCCAGTTCGAGGCCCTCCTGCACCAGCGCTTCGCGAAAGAAAAACTCATCGTCCGCAACCTCTCGTGGTCGGCGGATGAAGTCGCCCTCCGTCCCCGCCCTGATGGCTTTGGCGATCTCAACCAGCACCTCACCGAGCATAAGGCAGACGTCATCCTCGCCGCCTTCGGCTTCAACGAAAGCTTCAAAGGTGAGAAGGGCATCGCTGAGTTCGAAACCCTGCTCAAAGCCTTCCTCATCGAGCTCAAAGCGCATCACTACAATGGCGTGAGCTCTCCGCTCATCGTGCTCATCTCTCCCACCGCGGCGGAGAAACCTCATGAGCATCTGAACGCGCAGATCAAGCTCTACACCGAGGCGATGGCCAAGGTCGCCAAGGCGGAGGGAGTCGGCTTTGCCGTAGTCCGCGAGTCCTCTCGCGGTGACGGGTCCGAACCGCGAGAGAATTCGCGGACGACCATCAACGGCGTTCATCTCAACAAACATGGTTATGCGCTTTTCGGAGAGACACTTTTCCGCGAACTGATCCAGGAAACACCTCCGAAACTCAATGAGGCCGTGCGCGCCGCCGTCATCGAAAAGGACAGCAAGTTCTTCCAGTATTACCGCCCGCTGAACTACTACTACATCAAAGGCGGTCGTGCCGAGCCTTATGGCGTGGTGAACTTCCCCGGCGAGCTCAAGAAGCTGCTACAGATGGTCACCAATCGTGATCAGTTTGTTTGGGACTTGGCCCAAGGAAAACGGAGCCTCAAGGAAGCTGAGGCGTTTGTTGACTCAGCGATCCCAACGGCAAACCAAGCAGTGAAAACACTTGCTGCCTTAGATGATGCGAACACCGAGAAACTCCCCACCATCACCGGTGACCGCCCCATCAACGAATGGGTCACGCCTGCGGAAGAGCTCAAAGCCTTCAAGATCGACCCGCGTTTCGAGGTGAACTGCTTTGTCAGCGAGGAGGACTTTCCCGAGCTTTTTGTGAAGCCGATTGCCATCCGTTTTGATGCCAAAGGCCGTCTCTGGGTCAGCACCAGCACCACCTACCCGCAGATCCTTCCCGGCCAGGAGCCGCAGGACAAGATCCTCATCCTCGAAGACACGAATGGCGACCACAAGGCGGACAAATGCAGCGTCTGGGCGGACAAGCTGCACATCCCTCTGAGCTTCGAGTTCGGCAACGGCGGTGTCTTCGTCTCCGACCAGCCTAACCTAACGTTTCTCAAAGATACCGATGGCGATGGCAAGGCGGATCATCGCGAGAAACTCCTCACCGGTTTCGGCACCGAGGACAGTCATCATGCCCTGCATGACTTCGTCTGGAGTCCGGAGGGTGATCTCATCTTCCGCGAGAGCATCTTCCACCACAGCCAGGTCGAGACGCCTTTCGGTCCCGTTCGTGCGCGCGAGAGCAGCTTTTTCCGCTACACACCCGCCACGGGCAGGCTGCTCGCCTTTGGCAGTTATCTCAGCACGAACCCCTGGGGCATCACCTTTGATGACTGGGGCTTCCATGTCGGCAGTCATCCTGTCTTCGCCAGTGCTGTGCATGCTCTGAACGCGCCTTATCCAGACATCCATGTGCCTGCGGGCAGTTACTTCCCCGCCTACAGCGGCACCTGCGGCCAGGAGTTCCTCACCAGCAGCCACTGGCCTAACGAACTGCGAAAAAAGCACTTCATGCGCGTGCGCTACAAGCCCACGAACGAGGTGGAGCTGCACGAATGGGTGGAGCACGACACGCACTTCGAGGAAAAGAAAGTCGGCATCGTCTTCCAGAGCACCAACCTCAGCTTCATCCCGGTCGACATCCAGCAAGGTCCCGATGGCGCCATGTATGTGGCCGACTGGTATAACCCCGTCAAAGGCCACATGCAGCACTCCCTCCGCGATACCCGCCGCGACAAAAAATCCGGCCGCATCTGGCGCATCACCGCGAAGGATCAAAAGCTCGAAGAAGCCCCGAAGATCGCTGGTGCGAGCATCCCTGAGTTGCTAGATTTGCTGAAGAGCGAGAACTACCGGACGAGATATCGCGCGAAGGTGGAGTTGAGGGAGAGGGACAGCGAAGTCGTGCGCCACGCCGCCACCAAAGGATTGCAGGACATCTCCAATCTGGCAAACAACGACACTCCTATCCACACACTTGAACTCACCCACCTGCAGTCGGGCTTGATCGCCAGCAACTGGCCTTCGGATCGTTATCTTCGTTCAGACCCGGCTGCCGAGAGATCCAAAGCACAGGCCGAATTTGATGGAGATGCTCTCTATTCACTCCTTCTTCCATCTCTTCTTCACCCTGCCTCTTCACCAGAAATGCGTGTTAATGCAGTGCGTTTTTTGCGTCGAGTTGATGCCCAAGAACGAGAGTTCTACCACAGAACTCCTGCTTCGACGTATAAGCCTCATATTGGAGATGACCTCCTGAAGGTAGCTGCCAACGACAAATCCGGTCTCGTACGCCTGGAAGCCGCTATCACCGCCAGCTACATCGGCACTCCCGAAGCCCTCGAAGCCGCGCTCGATCTGCTGAAGCACCCGATGGACAGCTACCTTACTTACGCGCTACGCACATCCCTCGACAGCCACACGCTGCAACCGCTTTGGAAAGGCAACGCCGCCTTCATGGAGAAGCATCCCGAGCTTATGAAATTCCTCCAGGACAGCGAGCCGAAGAAACCCGCCGTCATGGCCCGGAAAAAGAAGGCGGAGAAGGCCGATCCCTTTGATGCCCAGCCCGGCCTGCAAACCCTCACCATCAAGACCATTCCCGAGCGCCTGCTCTTCGATGTCCGCGAGTTCAAGGTGAAGCCCGGCGCGCCTGTGAAGCTGGTTTTCGAAAACCCGGACGTCACTCCGCACAACCTTTTGATCGTCCAGCCCGGTGCTGCGGACGAGGTCGGCATGGCCGGCAATGAGATGGCCAAGCTGCCTGATGGCATGGCCAAAGGCTTCATCCCCGACAGCCCCAAAATCCTGCACAAGACCAAGATGCTCATGCAGAACGAAAGCGAGACCCTGCGCTTCCAGGCCCCCTCTGCCCCCGGCAAATACCCCTACATCTGCACCTTCCCCGGCCACGGGCTCGTCATGAAGGGCGAGATGATCGTCGAGTAAAGTAGTGCCGAGCTTTAGCTCGCACCCTTCCCCGCAATCTCGCACAGCCTAGACCCTTCAAATCCGTCTGCCCGCAGCCTGCCTTGGAAAGTAGTGCCGAGCTTCAGCTCGCACCCGCTTCCGTCCCCCACCAGATCCGGCACTCCGATTCCCCAGTTGGGCGTGCATTGCCTGCCTCTCACGGGCTGAAGCCCATGAGTACTTTGAAAACGGTTGGATTATTTTCCACCCGGAGGTTAAACTTCCAGTCCTGCAAAATTCCGGATCGCATGAGCAAGCTGGCGTTCACACTCGATGACGGCAAAGAGGTCAACATGCCTCTGGCCGCTGACATGCCGCTTGGGAAGCTGGTGGAGATGAATGCTGCGCTGGAGGAGGCGGAAAAGTCCTGCCAGTTCTGGCAGCACGAGCTGGAGACCCTTTTGCAGAAGCACCAGAAGGCCAGCCAGGAGATGGAGGACCTCTCCCGCCAGCACGAGTACAAGACCTCCGAGGTGAACCGGCTGCTGACGCTCGAAAAAGTCCTGCGCGAGGAAGTGGAGGCGCTCAAGGTGCGCAAAGATCTCGCCCTGAACCAGCTTCAGGACATCAGCGGCCGGTGCGCGCAGGATCAGGCGCGGCTTGATCAGGTGCAGAAAGACATCGCCCAGGTGGAGTCTCTGCGGGAGAGAACCGCCCAGGAGCTTCAAGCCTGTGAGGCGCGCGTGGCAGCCGCGAGGAGAGAGGTCGAGCACCTCAAGGAGCAGCGCAGCACTCTCACCTCCGCCACGCAGACGACGAAGGACGAGCTCACGCAGGCGGAGACACGCCTCATGGAGGTGCGGACCGAAGCCGAGGCCACTGAGGCCCGGCAAAAGGAACTGCAAATCACCCTCACCAGTTTGGAAGTGCAGCGCACCCAGGCGGAGACCGCCGTGGCCAGTGCCCGCGCACTGCAAGCAACCCTTCAAGAAACCACCACGCGCATGGAAGACCATCTCAGCGCGCTGGGAGATCGACAGAAGGCCGCCGAGACAGATCTGAACCGCCTCAATCAGCAGCGCCAGGATCTGGAAGGCTCCCTCAACGATCTCAACCAGCAAAAACAGGAAGCCCAGTCACACCTGGAGTCCACCCAGCAGAAACTGCAGGAGGCGACTTCGACACTCCAACAAACTTTGCAATCAGGCGATCAAGCCATGTCCCGTCTCCATGAACTGGAGAATGATGTCATGGCGCTCGAACGCCGCCGCACAGGCGATGAACAGCGCGTTTCGGATCTCAAGACCGAGCTTGAGTCCCTGGTGTCTCGTCACCAGGAAACGCAGAGTGGTTTGAGCAGCTTGCAGCAACAGCGGGCCGAGCTCGAGAGCGAGGTGTCCAAGCTGGCGAGAGCGCATGAGGAAACCCTGCATGCGGCACAGGCCAGCCGGCAGGATCTGGCCCGTGAAGAGGAGCTGCTCCGCCGCACCAAGAACGAATGCGGTGATACCGCCGCGCTGCACAGCCGTCTGGAGAAACAAATCGACAGCCTGCAGACACGCCTCCGCCTCCAGGAGAGCAATCTGAATGAGATCGATGCCCTCCTGGCCCGGCGCAAAACCGAGCGCGAAAGCTCCGGCGAAGCCATGCGCAGCGCGCAGCGGGAGCACGACAAAGCCGTGGCCGGCCTGGCCCGTGCCCAGAAAGAATTCTCCGAGCAGACCACCCGCCTCGACGCCGTCAGCTCCCAGTTCGCCGATCTGCAAATCAAAGTTCGTTCGGCGGAGGACGGCCTCGCCGCCACCCTGAGGCGCCTTTCCAGCGAGGAGGCACGGCTCTCCACCATCGCCCAGCAGCGTGACCAGGCCGAACAAGAATTGCGTTATGCGCATGACGTCAGGCTCACGTCAGACAGCCTCGCCATCCAGCGCCAGCTTCTGGCCGAAACCGATCAGCAGCTCAAGCACGCCTCCCAGCGCCTCACTCAGAGTGAGACTCATCAAGCCGAGATGCAGGCCACCCTGGCCGATGCCGGATCACGACTCCAGGAGACCCGTGAAAACGCCGACAATCTCGCCGCCCAGAAACGGGACACGCAGCAGCGCCTGCAGGAACTCGCCCAGGAGGAGCAGCGCCTGCGCGCCGAGATCGAAGGTCTCGCAGCTTCAGAGAAGGCTGAGCGCGCCCGCTTTGACCAGCAGCGCGAGCTCTCTGAGAAAGCCCAGCGCAGCTTTGAAGCAGAGTCTGGTGCCCTGACTGAGCAGCTCAGCACCGCCCAGCAGCATCTCGGTCTCGTCGAGGCGCAGCTCACCAGCCTCTTCGAATGGAAGGACCGCATGGACGACTGCCAGAACCGCCTGCAACAAGCGGCGGAAGGCTCCCTGGAAGCGCGCAATCTGACCAACGAGATCCACATGGTGCTCGGCGCGCTGCGCAGGCTGATGGCGAAGATGAACCTGCGTGATCCCGCAGCGGCTCCACCTCAGTTCATGACCGCGATGAAGCCTCGCGCCCCCTTGCCCATGGCAGCACCTGCGCCCGTTCGTCCTGCTGCATCCGTCCCAGAGTCCACCTCCGCAGCAGCGCCAGCTTCTGAATCCACACCAGGCACCGGCAACGAGGGTGAAGGCCCTGAAGACGCCCGCCTGGCTCAGATCCGCGAAGAAATCCGCCGCGAGGAAGGCCGCCTCGAAGGCCTGCGCCAGGAACGCATGCGTGTGGACATGCGCTCTCCCCGCATGCGTGGCGGCGTTGATCCCGCCCTTCAGGAGCAGGAAGCCAAGATTCGCCTCGCCACCGAAAAACTTTCCCAGATCGAGGCCCGCGTGAAGCGCGCCGCCATCGACGAAAAGAGCCATCAGGAAAAAGTCGCCACGCTCAAGCAGCAGATCTCCGAACTGCGCGGTGAGATGACGAATCCCAGGTCAAACACCAAGCCCTGATCCACATTCCACGCGGGGCCTAAATCGCACTGGAAAGCCATCCCCTGCGAGCCTACATGCACACGCATGACACGCGTAGGCATCGGATATGACGTTCACCCCTTTCAGGAAGGCCGCCCCCTCATTCTCGGAGGCGTGGAGATCCCGCACACCCATGGCCTGCAGGGCCACTCGGATGCCGACGTGCTCTGCCACGCTATTGCCGATGCCGTGCTCGGCGCGCTCGGCCTGCCTGATATCGGCTACTACTTCCCGCCCAGTGATGCCAGCATCGAAGGCATCTGCTCCCTGCGCATTTTGGAGAGGTGCGCCGCCCTCGCCGCCGAGAAAGGCTACACCATCGAAAACGTCGATTCATCCCTCGTCGCTGAAGCTCCACGCGTGATGAAACACGCCCCGCTCATGAAGGAAAAGATCAGCGCCGCCCTCGGCATCCAGCCGGATCAAGTCGGCGTCAAAGCCACCACCAACGAGCGCATGGGCTTCGTCGGCCGCGAAGAAGGCATCGCCGCCATGGCCGTGGCCTGCTTGGTGAAGTAAACAGCTTACTTCACCGGCTTCGCCGTCGTGTGGCCCTTCCCTTTGCCTTTGGCCTTGCCGGCTTTGGCAGCGAGCTCCTTCTTCCAGAGATCGACCGGCACCGCATTCGCCTGGTTCGCACCGGGCGTGCTGCGGCCGTTCGCGGAAAGGGTCTCCAGCTTCCTCGTGAGCTTGGCCACGATCTCCGGATGCTCAGCCTGCACGTTCTTGGTCTCGCCGAGATCCTCATCTAGATTGAAAAGTTGGATAGGCGCTGAATCAGCAGGCTCGGTGCCGGGGCGAGGCTCGCTCCAGCCGCCGCTGCCAGGGCAGAAGCAGAGTTTCCAGGGACCTTCACGCACCGCGAAGTAACCATTGATGCTATGACTGACCAGAACCTCGCGCTGCGGCCCTTTGGCAGCCTGGCCTAACAAAGTGGGCAGAAAGCTAAAACTGTCCTCAGCCGCATTGTCCGGCAGTGTGACACCGGTGATTTCAGCGGCTGTGGCCACGAAATCCGTCAGGCAGGTCAGGTGCTTCGTGCTCTGGCCACCCTTCACCTTCGCCGGCCAGCGCACCATGAATGGCACGCGATGCCCGCCTTCATAAATGTCCGCCTTGTTGCCACGATACTTGCCGCTCGGATCGTGTCCCTTCTCCAGGAGCTCAGGATAGTTCGCGCTCGGTGAGCAGCCATTGTCACTGGTGAAGACGATCAGCGTGTTCTCGGCGAGGCCTTGGTCATCCAGCGCACGCAGCAGGCGGCCAACCTCCGCATCTGTCTCCATCACAAAGTCGCCGTATTGATTCAGCCCGCTTTTACCGCGCCACTTCGGATTCGGCAGGATGGGTGTGTGTGGTGAAGCCAGCGGCAGATAGAGGAAAAACGGCTTGCCCGACTTCGCATCGGCAGCCTTGCCACCGATCCAGGAAATGGCCTGATCAATGAAGGTGCCGAGCACCTCGTAACCCGTGAAGCCTGGAGCTGCCGGGCCCTTGCGCGTGTATTTGTCCGTCTTGCCCTGCACCATCTCGATCTCGCGATCCTCGGTGGGTTGCACCGTGACCTTGTTCCCTTCGATGAAGACATACGGCACCATGTCCAGCGAGGCCGCGATACCGAAGTAGTGATCAAAGCCCACGCTCAGCGGTCCGTTCGTGTGCGGCTTCGTGAAGTCCACACTCCAGGCCTGCTCCGGTGCTTCGATGTTCAGTTCAGCCACCGTCTTCCCCGGCTTGATCACCCAGTCCATGCCCAGGTGCCACTTGCCCACCGTCGCCGTGTGGTAGCCCTGCTCCTTCAACATGGTCCCCGCCGTCAGACGACCTTGCTCAATCAAACGCGGACTCAGCCCGCCGAGCACTCCATTCTGCAATTTCGTGCGCCAGTTATAGCGCCCCGTCAGCGTGCCATAGCGCGTCGGTGTGCACACACTGGAAGGCGTGTGCGCGTCCGTGAAGATCATTCCCTCACGACCAATGCGGTCCATGTTCGGCGTCGCGATCTTGCCCTCAGGATTGAGCACACGCACATCACCTGTTCCGAGATCATCACAGAGAATAAAGATAATGTTAGGCTTGTCTGCCGCAGGCAGTGCGAGAGCCAAGGACAGAAAGGACAAAAGCGACAACAAGGACTTCATGGAGATGTACTGAGGAGGTTATTCTGCTTTCTTCTTACCCTTTCCTTTACCTTTGCCCTTCTTGGGAATGTCACCGGCTTTTGGCTGAGGCTCATTATCAAAGGCTTTATTACCATGGGTGAAGCGTGGTGGAGGAAGGGTTTCCTTCACGTCTGTCTGGAGCTTGGTGAGTTCAGCTTTGAGTTCCTTCACGGTGTCCGCGTAAGCAGGATCAGCATAAAAGTTCTTCACTTCGAGCGGGTCCTTCTCGCGGTCCAGCAGATCCCAATCATCCACATCGGGTGCATAATAGTGCACGAGCTTGTAGCGATCTGTGATCACTCCGTAGTGCGGACGCACGCGATGCGGCACGGGGAACTCATAGTAGTGATAGTAGAAGGACTTGCGCCAGTCAGCCGGTGCCTCGCCTTTGAAGAGTGGCACCAATGAGCGGCCCTGCATGTCCGCAGGCTGCGGCTGGCCCGCCACGTCCAGGAAGGTCTGTGCGAGATCCAGCAGCGAAACGATGTGCTTGTCAGTCGTGCCAGCCTTGGCCACCCCAGGCCAGCGGACGAGGAAAGGAGTGCTGAGGGACTCCTCAAAGATCCAGCGTTTGTCGAACCAGCCGTGCTCGCCCAAATAAAAACCTTGGTCGCTGCTCAGGATGACCAGCGTGTTTTCTGCCAGGCCTTCTTTGTCCAGATAGTCCAGCACCTTCTGCACGCTCTCGTCCACCGCTTTCACGCAGGCGGTGTAGTCATGCATGTAGCGCTGATAGCGCCATTTGACGAGATCCTTGCCGGAGAGATTCGCCTCACGGAACTTGGCATTGCGCGGCTCATAATACGCATCCCAGGCTTTGCGTTGCTCCGGCGTGAGATTGCCCGGTGTCACGAGCTTCGCGTCACGCTCGGTGAAGGTGCGGTCGATGCCCATGTCATGATCGCTCACGGCCTTGCTGCGGCCTTCGAAGGTGTCAAAGAGCGTCTCAGGCTCGTCATAGACGCGGTCCTTGTCATGACCCAGATGACGAATCGGCGGCTCCCATTCGCGATGAGGTGCCTTGTGCTGCATCATGAGCATGAAGGGCTTGGTCTTGTCCCGCTTGTTGAGCCAGTCGATGCTCAGATCTGTGACGACATCCGTGACGTAGCCCTCATGCTTCACCGGCTTGCCGTTGTCGATCATCGGCGGATTGTAGTAGGCACCCTGGCCAGGCAGCACCTGCCAGTAGTCATAGCCCACCGGATCCGTCATGAGATGCCATTTGCCGATGATGGCATTGGTATAACCAGCTTTTTGGAGAAGCTTTGGAAAGGTCTGCTGGCTGCTGTCGAACGTGCTGTTGCTATTGTTGTAGAAGCCGTTGAGGTGCGAATACTTGCCCGTCTGGATCACTGCACGCATCGGGCCGCAGATGGAGTTCGTCACGAGGCAGCGGTCAAAGCGGATACCTTCTTTGGCAATGCGGTCCATGGCAGGCGTCTCCACCAGCTTCCGCTTTTCTCCATAAGCGCTGATGGCCTGCGAGGCCAGGTCATCGCAGAAGATGAAGAGGATGTTCGGTGTCCCCTTCGGCGCGGCCGAGGCCAGCGAAGTGAACAGCATCAGGAGGGTGAGCAGTCGGGCAATCATGGTGGGCGGCTGGTAACGAGGTGAATCCGGCAAGCTTGCGAGAAATTCACACTCGCCTTTCAATCGTCGCTGCCCGGCTAAAGATCGGCAAAATACTGGCGATACGCCTCGGGATGCCGTGCGCTGTGAAGCAAGGCACCGAAGTATATCAGGTCACCTTCAACCAGATAATAGATGATATAAGGAAAGCCACGAACGAGACAGCGGCGCACTCTCCCGTCGAAGACTCGGTGCCGTAGCGGGTCCTGCTGAACACCCAGGGAAGCGCTCTCGACAGCCTGAACAAAACGTCGGCTGAGGTCTTTTCCGTCAAGACCATAGCGCCCCGTGACACAGCACAGCTCCGCTTGAAACTGCTCTGAATACACAGACTTCATCAGGCCAAAAGCTTGGCTGCCCCAAAGACTTCCTCATGGGACAGACCACGCTCTCGCCCGCTCTTGAAAGCTTCAAAGCGTCTTTCCACCTCAGATGCAATGGTCGCATCGTCCTCCCAACGTGCAGGCAGATCTGCATCCACTGTTTCCCACATGATCTCAGCCAGGAAGCGACGCTCTTCGGAACCGAGACGAATAGCTTGGGCAATGAGTTCTTGAGGAATCATGGTAGGAGCAAGATAACGGGAAGCGCGCAAAGTGCCAAGCGTGGATATTGCTGACCGGCGCACATCACCAAACAAAAACGGCTGCCAGTCGCCTGGCAGCCGTTGGAGAATGAGATGGATCTGAGAATTACTTCTCAAGCTTCAGGAGCTCGACTTCGAACACCAGGGTCTCGCCTGGGCCGATGTCACCACCTGCGCCGTTGTCGCCGTAAGCGAGGTCGGAGGGGATGAAGAACTTGAACTTGGAACCCACGGACATGAGCTGGAGACCTTCGGTCCAGCCCTTGATCACTTCCTGCACGCCGAAGGTGATCGGCTCGCCGCGCTGGACGGAGCTGTCGAACACTTTGCCGTTCAGAAGGGTGCCGTGGTAGTGCACGTTCACCTTGTCAGTCGGGACGGGCTTGGCGCCGTTACCCTGCTTGATCACTTCATACTGCAGGCCGCTGGCGGTGGTCTTCACGCCTTCGCGCTTGCCGTTTTCAGCCAGGAACTTGGTGCCGGCAGCCTTGGCTTCCACAGCCTTGGCAGCAGCTTCCTTCTGCATCTCAGCCTGGATCTCAGCCATGCGGCCCTGCATGTGCTTTTCGAAAGCGCCCATGGCGGCTTCGAGCTCTTCAGGCTTGTATTTGGATTCCTTGCCAGCCAGCGCGTCCTGAACGGCGGAAGTGAAGGTGTCGACATTGATCTCGACCTTCTGCTGTTTGAAGTTCGAACCGATCTGACGACCGATGAAATAGCTGACTTTGTCCATGTCAGGCTTGGCGGCGGGGGCTTCGGCAGGTTTCACAGCGGCTTCTTGGGCATTCAGGTTGGCGGTGGCCAGCAGGGCGGCCAGGGCAAGACTAAGGGTAGGTTTCATGAGAAGGCGGCGAGACTCGGAGGGATGTGCTAGGTGGTCAACCAAAGAAAAAGGCTGTTTTCCGCCCTGCTTTTGGTTCTTGAGCAATCGCCCGGACACGCCAATCTGGATGCCCCTATGTCCGCTATTCCTTCCCAGTTCGACAACGTCACTGCCGTCACCAAAGCCAATGTTTACTTCGACGGCAAGGTCGTCAGCCACAGCATTCTCTTCCCCGACAGCAGCAAAAAGACCCTGGGCCTGATCTACCCGGGCGACTACCATTTCGGCACGGACAAGGCCGAGCGCATGGAGATCGTGGCCGGCACCTGCGAGGTGAAGCTGGACGGCAGCGAGGCCAAGACCACCTACACCGGCGGCCAGTACTTCGATGTGCCCGCCAAGTCTGGTTTCGACATCGCCGTCACCAGCGGCATCTGCGAGTACATCTGCTCGTTCATTGACTGAGTGCGCTGAAGCGCCGTCAAGAAGGTCAAGAGCATCAAGCAAGGTCGTCAGCGGTCATCTTGACCACCTTGACGATCCCCTGACCTTTTGACCCTGGTCCTCAGATTTACTTCACCTTCGCCCACTCCTCAGCCAGCACGGGCTTGAGGATCTCCGTCCACTTCGCGTAGCCGGAGGGGCTGAGGTGCAGGAGATCGTCCACATAATAGGAGCGGATCGGCTGACCCTGGGCATCTGCGAGGTAGCTGGTGCTCTCTACATAGCGCACCCAGGGATTTTCCTTGGCCCAGGTTTCCAACTTTTGGTTAAGCTCGTGCACCTGTGGGATCTGGGTGACACGCTTGATGGCGATTTTCACCGAGCACAGGATCACCTTCGTTTTCGGCTGGCGCTCATGGACGAGGTTCAAAAACTTCGTGTAGTCATCGAAGGCTTCCTGCACCGTCAGCTTGGCATTGATGTCGTTTCCGCCAGTATAGACCACCAGCATCTTCGGCTCATGGCGAAACACCACCGTGTCCGCATAGACGCTGAGATCATTCGCCACGCTGCCGCCGAAACCACGGTTTAGCACCGGGAGGTCCGGAAAGTCTTCTTTAAGAGTGGTCCAGCGCCTGATGCTGGAGCTGCCGGTGAAAACAATGCCGCCCTTCTCCGCATCCTTTTGGGCAAAGGCCTCGATCTCCTTGGCAAAGCGCTCCGGCTTCGGCCGCGGCGTGTCCGCCAGAAGCGAGGTGGAAACGAGCAGGGCGAGGAGGCCGAAGGCAGGCAGGGGAAATTTCATGGCGCGCCTTTTAACGATCTCTCACCACCCGCTCAAGCATCATTTTGTGGTGGCTGGCTGGATGTCGTGCGCGCCCTCATTGATCGCCACTTCCTTGAGCTTCGCACCGCGAACCACATTCCCCTTCAGCACCTGGGCGGATCCCGAAAGAGAAAACCCATTCCTGCCCGCGCCATCGACCTCGTTGCTTTCGAAAAGGTTCCTCGCCGTGCCGGCGCCGATCTGGAAAGCATTCCCGGTGATGCTCACGAAGCTGTTGTTCCGAATGATGTTCGCCTCATTCAGGCCCGGATGCTTGCACCAGCGCCAGAGGCTGACCCCGATGCTGCAATCACGCGCCTCATTCCCCTCCACCAGGCACTCGTTCACATCATTCATCTCAAAGGCGATCCTGCACCGCGCGATCTGATTGCCGATGGCCTTCCCACCTGTGGTGAAGTGATCAAAGTCCACCGCCTCATCACAGCCATCGCGAAAGCTGCAGCGCAGCACCTCCGGCTTTTCCACACTATAAAAGGCCACGCCCCGGCCAAAGCAGTTTTGGATGATGCAATCCCGCACCACCACACCCTGCGGCTTTGGCCCCGTCGGCCCCTTTTCATAGTTGTAGGCACCAGAGGCAAACACTCCGCAAAGCTGCGCATGCCCCTGCACCACTTGATCCTCCGCCGTGCGACCACCATCAATGGTTAGGTTCGCGATCTCGAGGCTCTCACAAGCACCGCGGATCTCGATCAGGTTCGGCGCATCCGCATGCCGGATGACCGCCCCCTCCGGCACCGGAAAAGCCAGAGGCTGCTGCAGCACCAGCAGGTTCTCCTTCACCTCCTGAATGTGAGCGATCAAAAAAGGCCTCGGCTTCTTCGTGAAGCTGTCCATCTCCCCATCCGCCTCGATGTGCAGCCGCATCCCCGCCTTCCATCCTCGCGCCGCGCGGACCGTGACCTCACTCGCGCCTTTCACCGCCGCCTGGGCGCACTCTGCATAAGCCAGTCGTGGCAGCTTCAGAATGCAGCGCTCCTTTTCCAAGCCGCGCAAAGCCAGTTTCTTCGCATCTTTGATCATGAGGCCCGCCGGCAGTTCATGCTCCCCCGGCGGCACCGAGACCACCCCGCCCCCCGCCTTGATCGCCTCATCGATCCACTGCTGCAGCGGCACCTGAGCCGGACATGGCAGAGCCGCGATGAACCATAGAGGAAGCAGGGGAACCAGAAAGCGCATCCGACTATCTCGCCTGGGATTTGGGTGATCTTGCGAGAAATGGCATGCGCACCCTCCCTGTGAGATAGTCATTCAACACGTTGACAGGGTGGGCTCTATTCTGAATACTTAACACTTCACGCATGACTCCCGGTTCACGCAGACTCCTTACCCGCCTCCTGGCACTCGCAGTGGCGGTTTCCGCTCTGGCTTCCTGCTCGACCACCAAGGTGGGGAACGGAGCCAGCATTTCGAAGGTGAAGTATTATCACTTGGTCCCCAGCAAGCCGATCCTCGTTCAAGATCAGGCCATCGTGTTCGAGCGCCTGCACTACCTTTACGGGGCGGTGACGAAGGCGGAGGTCATGGCCCGGGCCGGCCATTACTACACCATCTGGTGGAAAGTGGACGATCGCAGCCAGCCCGTGACCGTTCGTTTTGAGTATCGGCAGGCCAACAATGGTCTTATCACCAAGGTTTTGGAGGAGGAGGTCAGTGACATCCGCCGCTCCAACACCACCAAATTCCAAGTCACCGGAGATGAATATTCTAGCAATGGACGCGTCACAGCTTGGCGTGTATCTTTGATGAGAGGAAAAGAAGAACTTGTCACCAAGGCTTCCTACCTCTGGAATTGACCCCTCCGACGCCCGCCATGAAACGCTCCGCCGCCTGCCACCCTGTGTTCCGACAGTATGTCGGCACGCATCCGGCAGCCTGCGCGAAACGAATGGTATATTAACCCCCTTCTTGCCGTGCCAGCCCCCTCCAACATCCTCGTAGGCCGGATCGGCAAGGTTTTTTGGTTACGTGTGGAGGGACGCGGTAATTTTCAGAATTCCATGCAGGTGAAGCGCGCCTTCCAGACCGTGATGGGCGAAGGCACGGCGGATCTGGTGGTGGACCTGGAGCACTGTCCCATGATGGACTCCACCTTCCTGGGCACCCTGACCGGCACCGCCATCCACCTCATGGAGCAGGGCAAGGGTTCCCTCAGCGTACTGAACGCCAATCCACGCAACCAGCAGCTGCTCAACGACTTAGGCCTGGACCAGATCCTCCATGTGGACGTGGAGGGAACCCAGTGGCCCGACGAGCGCAAGACGGTCTGTGACGAGCTTGCCTGCTGTCAGGAAAAAGGGGCCGAGTGCAAGGAGGAGCAGACCCAGCTGGTCCTGAATGCCCACCGTATGCTGTCCAATGTCAGCCGTCAGAATCAGTCCCGCTTCCGGGATGTGATCCACTTCCTGGAGAAGGAACTCATCGGAGACGCTCCGCAGCCTGGGCTGGCTGCTGCCACTTCCTGACCCCAAGTCATCGGGACACTGGCGGTGGAAGTTCCCGCTCCGCCACAAAAAGGCCAGCGCGTCCCGTGACACCGCCGCATGAATACCGCTCTGTTCGTCATTCTGATCCTGCTTTTGCTGGCATGCATCGTCTTGCTGGTGCGGAGCACGAAGAAGAAGAATGAGGCGATCGACCGTCTGCTGAAAGAGGAGCAGGCCATCGTGGAAGAGGAGCGGCGCATGTTCAGCTTCCTCCATGACCTCGGGGAGGCCATCGCGCGCGAGGACAGCCAGGCGGCCATGTATCGTCTCATTGTGGAGGGAGCCATGAAGGTCATGGAAAGCACCGGAGGCGCCCTTTACCTGCTGGATGCCAGTGAGCGCTCCCTGGTGCCGCGCCATCACTCGGACAAGTGCGTGCCGCTCGTCGCCCTGCCGGAGAGCATCGCGAACATGGCGCGGTCAAATCGGCCCTCCCTGCTCAGCTTTCTGCGCCTGCACCCGGTCACCATCACCGAAGGCTTGCTGGGCAGCATCTTTCAAAATCAAAAGGTCGAGATCCTGACCGACCTCAGCGCCGATCCGCGCCTCGGCGGTCATGGGGCCAACCTGCATGCGGAGACCACGGTCATCATCGGCCCTCTGAACTCCGGCACGAAAAAGCTCGGCGTGCTCGCCATGACCGCGCCGAAGGACAAACGCAGCTACAACAACAACGACTTCGAGGTCTTCCGCTCACTCGTGGAGCAGTGCGCTTTTGCCCTGGCCAATGCCATGGCGCATCAGGCGGCGACGGAGAAGAAGCAAATCGAGCTCGAGCTGAAGAGCGCCAGCGATGTGCAGCGCATCCTTTTGCCTTCTAAGGCACCCGCGATGCCGGGCTTCACCATCGCTGGCAAGAACATCCCAGCCACCACGCTCAGCGGTGACTACTTTGATTTCATCCCCCTCGCCGGCCGCAGCCTTGGCATCGTGATTGCGGACGTCTCTGGCAAAGGCACAGCAGCGGCCCTCATCACCGCCATGTGCCGCAGCGTTCTGCGCTTCAGCGCGGATGGTGCCGCCGGACCTGCGGCCACTCTCGCTGCGGTGAACCGCCACATCTTCCCAGACATCCGGGAGAATCGCTTCATCACACTGATCTATCTCGTGGCCTCTGCCGACGGCAGCAGCTTCAGGCTCGCCCGTGCTGGTCACACACGGCCTCTCGTCTGGCGGAAACAGACCGGTCAGGTGGAGACGCTGAACAGCGGAGGGCTCGCCATCGGCATCGACAAAGGTGAGGTGTTTGAGCGCGTGACGAAGGAGCTCGAGTTCCAACTCAGCCCCGGTGACACCCTTCTGCTCTATACAGACGGCGTGAATGAAGCCATGGACGCCCAGGGAGAGGAATTCGGTGAGGAACGCATCCACACGACCCTGGCCACACTGGCACCTGAGGGCCCACAGGCCGTGATCGACGGCCTTGTCTACGAAGTGGATCGGTTCTGCGGCGGACGCCGCTGCCATGATGACATCACCCTGGTGGTGCTGCAGAAGACCTGAGGAAATAAGGAACAAAGGCTGGGCGAGGCTCGCCTCACCATGAAGCGGCGATGAAAGCTCTCTTCATGGCTCCACGTAGCCATCTGCATGCTGCGCACACTCGTCTGCCTCCTCCTGGCCTCTGTCATTCAAGCGGCCGAACCCGCTCCACTCTACATTGAAGGTTATGCCGGTCAGCGCAGTGTGGCACAGGGTGAGCCGGTAGCCCTGCACGTGAGCACCAGCGCGGCGAAGTTTGAGATCGAAGTCGCGCGCCTGGGAACCACTCGCGAGATCGTCTGGAAGAAGGCAGACATGCCCGGCCAGGCACATCCCGTGCCTGAAGATGCCTCGGCGAACGGCTGCCGGTGGCCGGAAAGCCTGCGCGTGCCGGTGGGAGTCGACTGGAAATCCGGCTACTACGAGGTTGCCCTGCGCGCCGCCGACACAGGAGGCAAGTGGACACACCGTGGCCGGCGCACGGCTGAGAGCAGCGCCTATTTCATCGTTCGTTCGGCCAAACCTGGCAGCACTTCCAAGATCCTGCTCCAGCTCTGCACGAACACCTACAACGCCTACAACAACTGGGCTGGCTTCTCCGTGTATGCCTACAACAGCCTCTCGAACAACCAGGGGCACAAGGTCAGCTTCGAGCGGCCGCCGGCCCCGCAGTTCAGCAAGTGGGAGCTGCCCTTCGTGAAATGGGCGGAGAGCCAGGGCCAGTCCATCGAGTTCGCCGCCAATGAAGACCTCGAGTTCCATCCTGAAATCCTAACCAACTATAAACTCGTCCTCAGCGTGGGTCATGATGAGTACTGGTCCTCTCCCATGCGCGATAACCTCGAAGCCTGGATCGGCAAAGGCGGCAACGTGGCCTTCTTCAGCGGCAACACCTGCTGTTGGCAGGTGCGCAGCGAGGATGGAGGCCGCGCCTTCACCTGCTGGAAGCAAAACTACCACCTCGATCCCGTCTTCGCCTCACGCGAGTTCAAAACACTCGCCAGCCTGTGGAGCCATCACCTCATCCAGCGCCCGGAAAACCAGCTCACCGGTGTCGGCTTTCTGTGGGGCGGCTACCGCAAGAGCCATGGCCAGTTCATGGAAGACCCGGCCGAGTATGAGGTGCATCGCCCCGACCACTGGCTCTTTGCCGGCACCGGCCTGAAGCGAGGCGACAAGTTCGGCGGCAAAGATACCATCGTTGGTTATGAATGTGACGGCTGCGAGCTGGCCTGGAAAGACGGCCTCCCCTTCCCCACCTTCAACGACGGCACCCCTAAAACCTTTGAGGTCCTCGCCACCTGTCCCGTGCGCTGGCACCCTGACGATGCCGAGTGGTATGAGAAATGGGAGAAGGGCCGCACCGGCGCCGCCACTCTCGGCCTCTACACCCGCGGCGGCACCGTCTTCACCGCCGCCACCACGGACTGGGCGCACGGCCTTCAGGGCAATGACCCGCATGTGATGCGGATCACGAAGAACGTGCTGGAGAGGCTGGGGAAATAGGTGCTCATCGAACTCCTATTAATCGGCAACTCACCCATCATCTCAACGATCTGGTTGACGCTCGAGCCATTGAGATGGCGTGAAGATCTTTGTTGTTGAGGGACATCTCCTGATTACCTCATCGTCACTGGTGATGAGTGCGCATTTCATTTCTCGGGCAAGCGCCACATAGTGGGAATCGGCACCACGCAAGGCGTATCGCGCCGCTGCACGCGCTGCGGCCTCGGCGAAACCCAAATCTACCTGCCGCAGGTAAAGTTTGGGGAAATGGCTCAGTCTGGTGGTCGAGACGCTACCGATGCCAGCATCGCCGGTGATACGAGCAACAGCACCCGCTACCTCAGCGAGGACGATGGCAGGCGCGTAAAGACGAATACCATTTCTCACGCAATGATCGAAGAACTCGTCCGCAGCAGCAAACTCTGGCTGGTCTTCGATCTGCTCTGCGACAAACACACAGGCGTCCACGACCAAGTTCATCGGCGCAAACTGCTGACAACTTCGCTTGCTGCCCGTTTATCCCGTGCCTTGCCACGCATGAGACGGCGGAACTTGGTGGTGTCTTCACGCCAAGCCTTATAGTCCGCCTCATCCAGCATTTTACGCACGACTTCCCGATCAGCCGGACGCAGCTTGGGAATGAGGTTGGAAATCTGAACAGCAATTGTGCTCATGAGGCATCATGATGCCTCATCTGGCTTCAGATGCAACTACCGCATCTAACCAGCTAAAGGACAAGGCCGGCTCAAAACAGCCCGAGCGCCCGTTCAATACGGCGCAGGGTGCTGTCTTTGCCCACCAGGTGGCCGATGGTGTTCACACCAGGACCACGGAGCTGACCGCTGAGAGCGCCGCGAAGCAGAGGCATGAGGGCACCGGGCTTCACGCCAGCGCCTTTGGCAGCTTCTTCGATGGCTGTCTGCACACTGGCTTCCGTCCATTCAGTGGCGGTGGTGAAGGCAGCAGCGGCGGCACGCAGCAGGCTGGCATTCTCAGGCTTCGCTTTGAGCTTCTCGGTCACGTCCGCTTCAAATGGATAGTCCTCACGGAAGAAGTAATGCACCCAGGCCGGGATCTCGGTGAGGAGGCTCACCTTTTCCTTCACGCTGTAAACGGCAGCCGTGGCGGTGGCTTCATCAGCGATGACATAGCCCTTGGCCTCGATGAACGGGCGAGCCGCCGCAAAGAGAGCTTCAGGGCTCAGAGCGCGCAGATACTGGGCATTGAACCACTGGCATTTCTGCAGATCAAAACGCGCATTGGAGCTATGGATCTCCGCAGGGTCGAAGAGCTTCACCAGTTCATCACGGCCCAGCACTTCCTTGTCCGCACGAGGCGTCCAGCCGAGCATAACCAAATAGTTGAAAACGGCATCCGGCAGGAAGCCTTCATTGATGTAGCTGTGCTCGATGGCGCTGCCCGCGTCACGCTTGCTCATTTTTGAACCATCCGAGTTCAGGATGAGCGGGATGTGCGCGTAGATCGGCGGTGTGGCACCAAAGGCATTGAAGAGATCAATGTGCTTCCAAGTGTTGGAAAGATGATCCTCACCGCGGAAGACGTGGGTCATCTTCATCTCGATGTCATCCACCACGTTCACGAAGTGGAAGATGTAGCTGCCATCGGGACGGCGCACCGTCATGTCAGGCTCTTCGGTCGGGGCGAAGGTCACGTCACCGCACACGAGATCATGCACGGTGATGGCCGTGCGGCTGAACTTGAAGCGCACCGCGCCATTGTCTTCGGTATACACACGATCCGCCGCTTCCAGCTTCGCCAGATAGGTGTCGTAGATGTCCTTGCGCTGGCTTTGGAAATAGGGGCCGCAGTCACCGCCGGCATCCGGGCCTTCATCCCAATCCAGCCCCAGCCAGCGCAGACCTTTCTCGATCCCACGCTTGGCGTCTTCCGTGTTGCGCGCGCCGTCCGTGTCCTCAATGCGGAGGATGAAGGTGCCCCCTGTCTTGCGGGCAAAGAGCCAGTTAAAAAGGGCCGTGCGGCCACCGCCGACATGGAGGTCACCGGTGGGGGAAGGAGCAAAACGAACGCGTGTCATGGAAGGGAAAAATCTACAGAGCAGAGAGTAAGCTCTGGTGCAAGTGGCAGACATCCGCACTCTTTCTGGGAAACCTCATTTTAACCACTAATGGACACTGATTTGCACTTATGACCAAGCCATCAGGGATCCTGTCCTATTAGTGCTCATCAGTGTCTATCAGTGGTTAACTGATCCGGAAGCCTACCCACCGATCGTGATCGTCTCATCCAGGTTCAGCAGCGCTGCCGCCACGGCGGTCCAGGCCTTGTCATCGCCACCTGCTTTCCGTTGCTGGTCAAAGAGCTGTTTCAGTACCTTGGCTTCCTCAGGTCGGGCATCACGGGCGAGGACAAGCTTCACCGCGTGCTGGATGCGCGCATCCACATTGGCGACCGGAGTATCCTTCACCAGACGCTTCGCAAAGGCCTGTGCAGCTTCGACATACACAGGATCATTCAGCAGGGTCAGCGCTTGCAGAGGTGTGTTCGACCGCGAGCGCTTCACCACACAGGCCGTGCGCGCGGAAGCATCAAAATTCACGAAGCTGGGATAGGGCGAGCCACGCTTCAGCACCACGTAGAGTCCGCGACGATACTGCTCATCACCCGGACTGATTTCGTATTTGTATTGCTGGCCGCCCACCTTGGCCCAAAGGCCATCAGGCTGCGGGGGGCGGATGGGCACACCGCCCTGCTTCGAACTCAGCAGGCCCGCGACCGCCAGGGCATTGTCACGGATCATCTCCGCATCCATGCGATACCTCGGCCCGCGCCACAGCAGCGCATTGTCCGGGTCCAACTGTGAACCAGAAACCGCGAACTGCGAACTCTGCCGATACGCCCGCGAGGTCACGATGACCTTGAGAATGTGCTTCATATCCCAGCCGCTCTCCATGAACTCCACCGCCAGCCAGTCGAGCAGCTCAGGATGGCTCGGCGGCACGCCCTTGATGCCAAAATCCTCCACCGTCGGCACGATGCCACGTCCAAAAATCTCCGCCCACCAGCGGTTCACCGTCACACGTGCGGTCAGAGGATTGTTACGATTCACCAGCCACCTGGCCAGGCTCAGCCGGTTCGGAGCTTCATCAGCTTTCGCATCAATGATCCCAGGAGTGCCAGCCTTCACAGGCTCGCCATGATCGGTGTACACACCCCGCTTAAAGACAGCCGTCATGCGCGGCTCGGCCAGTTCACGCATCACTTCCGTGGTCGCAGGCTTCAAGTCGGTGAGCTGCTTCTTCAGCGCCGTCATCTGGCGCTGTAGCTTGACCAACCTCAAGTCACGCTTCGGCGCAGGAGCTTCCGCCTCGCCATCAGGTAAAGAGGCCACGACATCACCTTCCAGTGCCGAGATCCGCAGCCTGCCGATCACGCGGCCGCCGCCATACTGCTGAACCAATTTTAATCGCAGACGAGCTCCAGCCACGACATCCAGAGGCTGCTTGAGTTCCAGTGCCACCCAATGACTTTTTCCAAACTGCGGCATGATGGCCCAACCCGTCGTTGGATTGGTGTCTGCCAAACCCGATGCCTGAAAATTGCTCTGCGAGAAACTGGCATGCACCTTGCCAAAGCTCAGCGCCTCGCTTGCAGCATCCTTCGCCTTCGAGTCAGCAATGGAAGCCTCCAGATGCTGGAGCACAAAATTCGGACGATTCGCCATGCCACGTCCAGGTCCTTTGCCCGGAAGCGAGTCATCACTCAAGGCCTCCAGCAAAATCCCGCTGATGCGCCCGCCTGACAGCTTGTATTCGATCTCATAGACATCCTTGTCCGGCGCTTCGCCAATGAAGAGCAGGCTCTGATCCGGTTGCACCTCCGTCTCCGCACCGCTTTCCGTGTCGATGGAGACTGGCTTCAGAGCCGTGCTGCCGGATGTCGGCTGTGCCGTGGCGCTCTTGCTGCCTGCGATGCTCTTCTCCATCTCCGCGATCTTCGTCTGCATATCGACGATCTGGCTCGTCAGGGCCACACGTCGTTCGTTGAGGTTGCCATCCGGCAGAGCCATGGGCACCCCATCAAATTTGATGCTGCCCGGAGTTTTCGGGTTGGACCTCTCAGCTTCCTTCTGGGTGTTGTTAAAGTAGGACAGCAGGCTGTAATAGTCCTTTTGGGTGAAGGGGTCATACTTATGGTTATGGCATTGGGCACACTCCAGAGTTGATCCCAGCCACACCGTGCCGGTAGTGTTCACACGGTCGATCACCTGGTTGATCCGGCTCTCTTCCGGTTCAGTGCCTGCTTCCACGTTCGTCGGTGTGCAGCGATGAAAGCCCGTGGCCACGATCTGTTGTGGCGTGGCATTCGGCAGCAGATCACCCGCCACCTGTTCAATCGTGAACTGATCAAACTTCATGTTCGCATTCAGCGCATCCACCACCCAGTCACGAAAGCCCCACACATCGCGCAGGTCATCGCGCTGAAAGCCGTGCGAGTCCGCATAGCGCGCCGCATCCAGCCAGGGCCGCGCCCAGCGCACGCCGAACTCCTTCGAAGCCAGCAAACGATCCGCGGCTTCAGCAACGGCTTTGTCTGCATCCACACGATACGCTGTCACAAAGGCATCCACCTCGTTCACGGATGGCGGAAGACCCACAAGATGCAATGAGAGTCTCCTCAGCAGCGATGCGGGCTCAGCCTCGGCTGAATGGGTTATGCCTTCCTTCTCCAAACGAGCTTCAATGAAGCGATCCACCGGATGCTTGCTCCACGCGGCATCCTTCACCTCAGGCAGTGCAGGCCTTACTGGTGGAATATAGCTCCAGTGCTTGCCCGCCCGGATGGTCTCGGGCCAGACAGCGCCTGCATCGATCCATGTTTTCAGCGCCTGGATCTCTGCGACTGTCAGTGGTGTACCACGCTTCGGCATCGCTTCTTTGTCAGACCTCGGCAGGGCCACACGGCGCAGGATCTCCGCATGATCCGCCTTTTGAAAAACGGCGCGCTCATGCAGGCGCATGCCGCCTTTGCTCTGCTCAGCGCCATGGCACTCAAAGCAGGCGCGCTGGAGCACCGGAAAGACCTCCTTGGCAAAGTCCACCCCGGCCCCGAAAGAGGGGACGGCGAGGATCAAACAGAGGCTGGGCAGGGCGCGACGCATGGCCCCTGTGAACGACCGGCCTCCGCGCCGCCTTTCGCCAGCCTTCAGCAGCCCATCAACATGGCATGATCCTCCATGGAGAATCCCGCCAGACTGCAAAAGGCAGGCCGCCGGGATCGTTCATCCCCTGACTTGCCACGCCTCCTTCCAGCCCTGCTTTTGTCCCTCGCCATGCCAGCCTCCGCCATGGCCGCGATCGACTTCAGCCGCGACATCCAGCCCATCCTCAGTGAGAACTGCTATCACTGCCACGGCCCGGATGCCGCGAAGCGCAAAGGCGACCTCCGCCTGGATGATGAGAAGGCCGCCAAAAGCGGCAGCACCATCCTCCCCGGCAAGGCGGACGAGAGCGAGCTCATCAAGCGCATCTTCTCCCATGATCCGGAAGAGGTGATGCCGACCCCGAAGAGCAATCGCAAGCTCACCGAGGCGCAAAGGCAGCTCCTCAAACAATGGATCACTGAAGGCGCGACCTGGGGCAAACACTGGGCCTTCACACGCATCGAGCGCCCTTCTGTGCCAGCAGGTGCCAAACATCCCATCGATGCCTTCGTGCGAGCCAAACTGGCCGAACAAAAGATCCAACCATCACCACGGGCTGATACGGCGACCCTCATTCGGCGCCTTTCCCTGGATTTGATCGGCTTGCCTCCAGTGCAAGACACGGAGATGGGGAGACACGGAGACGCGGAGAGTCCAAGCCAGTCTGCGAAGCCTCCCGTCTCCGCGTCCGTGGAGTCCGTAGCCTTGGCGAAGGACTCTTCCCTCTCCGCGTCTCCGCGTCTATCCCCCGCCACCACAGCCAGCCTCAACTATGAAAAAGAGGTGGAAACGCTCCTCTCCTCCCCGCACTTCGGTGAGCGCTGGGCCTGGGACTGGCTGGACGCGGCTCGTTATGCCGACAGCAACGGTTATCAGGGCGATCCCGAACGCACCATGTGGCCCTGGCGTGACTGGGTGGTGCAGGCCGTCAATGCCAACATGCCTTATGACCAGTTCACCGTCTGGCAGCTCGCCGGTGATCTACTGCCCAAGGCCACGATCGAGCAGAAGCTGGCCTCCGGCTTCAATCGCAATCACATGATCAATGGCGAGGGCGGCCGCATCGCCGAGGAGACCCGGGCGGAGAATGTCATGGACCGCGTGGAGACCACCGGCACCGTCTGGCTCGGCCTAACCATGAGCTGCACCAAGTGTCATGATCACAAGTTTGATGCCCTGACCCAGCGGGACTACTACGGCCTTTACGATGTCTTTAACCAGACCAGCGAGGATGGCAAAGGCCGCAGCGGTCAGGCCGCGCCTGCCATGGACATGAGCACCCCGGCGGAGCTCGATCGCTCCCGCAAGGCGAATGCCGCCGTGAACAAAATCGCCGATGAGGTGGATGCTTTTGAACTGAAGAAGTTCCCGCGCCCCGAAGGCAAGCCGCTGACCGAATCCGCCGCCTTTGAGCTGCCAGGAAACCTCCCTGCCTACATCGCCAAAACCATTCCGCGCAATCGTGGGGTCGATCCTCTGCTGGAAGCGGTCGGCTACTTCAAGGACAAGGACCCGGCCTATACCAAGCTCCTCCAGCGTCTCCTCACCGCCCAGCGCGAGAAGGCCTCCGCGAGCAGCGCCGTGACCAAGGTCATGGTCATGGACACTCTGCCCCAGCTGCGTGAGACCTTCATTCTCGACAAAGGCGCCTACGACAAGCCGCTCACCACCAAGGTGAGCTTCAACACACCCTCCGTGCTGCCGCCTCTGGCCAAGGATGCCTCGCGGGATCGCCTCGGCCTCGCGCAGTGGATCATCTCGCGCGACAACCCGCTCACCGCCCGCGTCACCGTGAACCGCTTCTGGCAATCCATCTTCGGCATCGGCCTGGTGAAGACCGCCGAGGACTTCGGCGTGCAGGGCGAAACACCCGTGCATCGCGAGCTGCTGGACTGGCTCGCCGCCGAGTTCATGGAGAGCGGCTGGGATGTGAAACATCTTCTTCGTCTCATCGTCACCAGCGAGACCTACCAACAAAGTTCGCAGTTCACGGTTCAGGGTTCCCAGTTGGATCCAGATAATCGTTGGTTAGCCCGAGGGCCGCGTTTCCGCCTGCCTTCCTGGATGCTGCGTGATCAGGCGCTCGCGCTTTCGGGATTGCTCAATGCCAAGCTCGGCGGCCCATCGGTGAAACCCTATCAACCCGAGGGCATCTGGGAGGAGGCCACCTTTGGCAAGAAGACCTATGTGCAGGATCATGGAGACTCCCTCTACCGCCGCACCCTGTATGTCTTCTGGCGCCGCATCGTCGGCCCTACCATGCTGTTTGATGGCAGCACGCGCCAGGTCTGCGCCATCAAGGCCACCCGCACGAACACGCCGCTGCATGCGCTGGTGACTCTGAACGACACCACCTACGTCGAGGCCGCGCGCGTGCTGGCCGAAAAGGTGTTGAGTGCTCCTGGTGATGATCATCAGCGCTTGCGTCAGGCTTTCCAAACCATCACCAGCCGAGCGCCGAAGCCTGAGGAGCTTGTCGTGCTTCAAAAGCAGCTTCCGAAACTGCGCGCGCAGTCTGCACAGGATGCTGCGAAGCTTCTGAAGGTCGGCGAAGCCAAGGCTGATCCGAAGCTTGCTCCTGCCGAGCACGCCGCCTGGACCAGCCTCTGCCTCATGCTGCTGAATCTCGATGAGGTACTGACGAAGGAGTGACTTATTTCGGCGAAGCGGACGCCACCTTCGCTCCACATCCACCGCTCATCACACGGAGTGTGATGGCTACTGCACGCTAAGCCCCGAACAAACAGTTTGGAGTGATCTCCACATTCCGGTCACCTGATCCCACGGAGAGGACATCGTCCTGAATCGTTACCTGGATGTCCATCTGCCGGTCCGCCATTTTCCCGAGTTCAGCGATCTGCTCGGGCGGCAGGTGCCATACCGTCAGGTTCTTCACTCGTGCGAGCTTTGCTGACACGGACGCCCACCACGCGGGCGTGGTGCTGCTGAAGCCATAGACCGTCACCTTCTTCGAGCGGCCACAGGCCCGCACCAGTCGCTTGTCCTCCGGATGCCCCACCTCGATCTCATGCTCGGTGAGTCCCGTCAGATCCTTCTGCCACAGAGCCGGCTCATCCGGCTCCCACATGTCCTTGGCAAACTCCAGCGTGCCCAGGTCATTGTTCGTCGGCACATTCAGCACATAGGCCAGCAGCCGCACCAGCATCCGCTCCTCCGTCTCTGAAGGATGCCGCGCGATGGTCAGGTTGTGATCCTGATAATCGTTGCTGTCGAGGTTGGAGAACGAAACCGCCGCCTTGTAGATGATCGCCTTGAGGGCCATGCCCTTGGCTTACGCGGGTGCCCGTGCCAGGTCAAGACAGCACTGGGCCCTTCACATTCCCAGGCCCAGCCTACGCAGACGCGCCAACAGCCGCTTCTCACGCTTCCTGGCCAGATCATGCTCCCAGAGCCTCATCACCCGCCATCCGCCACGGCGTAGCTCACGCGCCACCTCGATGTCACGCGCCTGGTTGCGGGCAATCTTCGCATCCCAGAACTCCTGCCTGCTTCCTGGCCTCCGGTAATGCTCCGGACAGCCATGCCAGAAACACCCGTCCACAAACACCACCACCTTCGCCTCCCGGAACACAAAGTCCGGCCGCACCTTCTTCGTCAAGGGTGCACCGGAAACCGTCAACGGCGAACTGCGAACTTGAAACGAGATCGCCACATGCCTTCGCCAGCCTTTGATCCCCTGCTGCCGAAACACCTCGATCATCCGCAACTCCGTGTCCTTGTTCCCACGCGAACGAATGAGGCTCATCACCTCACTGCGCTTGGCTTTGGTGAAGACATCAGGCATAGTGATCCTCAATCAGGCATTCAGATTTGGCGACAGGATGGCTCGAATAACAACGATAGATACGCCTATGGACACCACCCTCACCTCCTTTCTATCCCGGCAGCTTGGGCTGCTCGTGGTCGTGCTTGGCCTGGTCTGCGCTTCCATCCACGCCGAGGATAATCTCACGCCAGCCACTGGATCAGCCGACAGGACGGCGATCTGCAATGCGGTGCGTGTGCTCTACCGCAATGGTCACTATCTGGAAGGACAGCCGAACACCGAACGGGTCGTGTTTGTGATCCATACGCTCAGAGTCAAAAGTGGTTGGGCCTTCTTCTCAGCCACGCCCACTCTCATCCTCTCCAGCGGTAAACAGAAGCACCTCGAAACCACCCACACCGTCATGCTGCGACAGTTGAAGGGAAAGTGGACCGTCTTCAAAGACCACGGCCATCATGGTGATGTGATCCCCAGAGATGAATTGATCCCCGCTGGAGTGGATAGGTTCCCTTTGGAGATTCTTCCTGACTGGCAGGAATAACGAAGACTACGTCCATTAGAACGGTCGTCGACATTCCTAAAAACACCAAGATCAAGCAGCTCACTTCAGTTCAACAGAATCATGACACCAAGAGCCAAATGGACGCGGGATGATTTGCTCGTGGCGCTGAATCTATATCACAAACTCGCGTTCGGTCAGATGCACGCTCGGCAGCCCGTGATCGTTGAAGTAGCGAAAAAGATGGGCCGGAGCGCAAACAGCCTGGCGATGAAGCTATGCAACTTTGCTTCCCTTGATCCTGCGCTTAAAATCCGCGGGATCAAGGGTCTCCGCGGAGCCAGTGCTAAAGATAAGGATGTCTGGCAGGAGTTCTCATCGGACATGGCGAATATGGCACCAGCCAGTGAGCAGGCACTACGCAAACTCTACCACGTCGCGGATGAATTCGAGATTGATGTAATCCCCAAGGTTGGGATTATCGTTCGGAAGGACAGAACTATACTTGAAACTGACAAGCTTGTGACAGTCAAGACCCGGCGCGGCCAGGACTTCTTTCGGGAGGCAGTTTTAAACAATTTTGATGGCAGATGCGGCATCTCACAACTCGCCATCCGTGAGCTTCTGATCGCATCCCACATCTTGCCATGGGCCAGCCATCCAGCGGAGCGTTTAAATGTGCGTAATGGCCTCTGTCTTTCACGAATCCACGACGCTGCTTTTGATCAAGGCTTGATCGCATTTGATGATTCACTAAATCTCATCTTATCCAAGCGCCTGCGGGCTCAGTTACCCCACCCAATGATCGTTGAAACCTTTGAGAGGCATGAGGGGAAACCCATTATTCTACCCGAAGAAGCAACTGTGCCTGACACGTCATTTTTTGCCATTCACCGCAAAAGCATCTTCAAAGATGCAGCGTAAAAGATGATCCAGCACAGACGCTCATGCTGATACTATCACAAATCACATGAGCCTTCCCTCGACAGGTAAAGTCCGCGCGCGCCTCTTTGGCGAGACGCTACTTTTCAATGGAGAGGTTTGGACGGAAGGTCCATCTTCACTTCTGGCTTTGCTCAATGCTCAAACTGCTGGATACACAGCCACACACATCACCGCGCTGGACGCCGCAAAGAAGATACTTGCCAGCTTATCCACGGATTGGGAAATATTGGAAGCCGTGTGTGACGAATGGGGGACTGACTTGCCCGAGGGAGCAATTGATTGATTTGCTTAGCCAACGCAGTGTCGCACAAATAGCTCAAGCTCCCGCACTCGCACCACCGGCTCCGGCAGCGGAGGAGCTCGCCTGCTCCTCAGAATAGGCGGTGATGAGATGGCCGTTGGAGGTGCCGTTCACGGAGGCGAGGCTGGCGACGCCGTAGCCGAAGCCGGACATCTCGTTGAACCAAAGCTGGCGGCCGGTGAGGGCATCGAGGGCATACATGTAACCATGCACGCTGACGATGAGGCGGTCGTCATCCAGCATGAGGCTGGTGTAGCTGGAGCCGGTGTGGGCGCTCCACTGCCAGACGATCTGGCCGGTGTGGCGGTCCAGGGCGGCGACGCGTTTGTTGAAACCGGTGAAGATGAGATCGGGGATGCTCATTCGGCATGCTACACAGCCTGCGCCACGCGCAAGGTGGAGAAAGGCGGGATGATTGTAAGCGGGGAGAGACACGGTCCATTCGGGAAGATCATGCGCCCCTGACACGTTCAAGAAGTGATGACTCATGCCGACCTTTCCATGAACCTCACGCGCCGTGCCTTGTTTGGGCAGGGGGCGGCGGGACTGGGTGGACTGGCATTAGGGTCTTTGTTCACGAAGCAGGGTCTGGCAATACAGGCGCCGGATCCGCTGGCTCCGCTGCTGCCGCATTTTGCGCCGAAGGCGAAGCGGGTGATCTATCTGCTGCAAAACGGCGCGCCTTCGCATGTGGATCTCTTTGATCACAAGCCGATGCTGAAGAAGATGCACGGCACGCAGATCCCGGACAGCGTGGTCGGCGGGAAGAGGTTCAGCACGATGACGGGCACGCAAACCGCGCGGCCGGTGCTGGGTGAGATCACGGAGTTCTCACGACATGGGAAGAGCGGCGCGACGGTCAGTTCCTTCCTGCCACGCACGGCGGAGATTGCGGATGACCTGTGCTTCATCAAGTCCATGCACACCACGCAGGTGAACCACGCACCGGCGATCACCTTTCTCATGACCGGTGGTGAGCAGGCGGGGCGTCCGGCGCTGGGCGCCTGGCTGAGTTATGGCCTGGGCAGCGAGTCTGAAGACTTGCCGGCCTTTGTGGTGATGACGAGCCGCGACAAGGAAGCCTCCTGCGGCCAGATCTTCTATGATTTCTACTGGGGCAGCGGCTTTCTGCCTTCGAAGTATCAGGGCGTGAAATTTCGCGGCAGTGGTGATCCGGTGCTCTACATCAGCAATCCGGAGGGCATGAGCCGCGAGGTGCGTCGGACCATGCTGGACGGCCTCGGTGAGCTGAATGCGATCAAGCTGCGCGACCAGGGGGATCCAGAGATCGCCACACGCATCGCCCAATATGAGATGGCGTATCGCATGCAGAGCAGTGTGCCGGACCTGACGGACCTTTCCAAGGAACCGAAGCACATCCTGGACATGTATGGACCGGATGTGCTTCGCCAGGGCAGCTATGCCTACAACTGCCTCATGGCACGGCGGCTCGCGGAGCGCGGCGTGCGCTTTGTGCAGCTCATGCATGCGGGCTGGGACCAGCATCGGAACCTGAACACGCAGCTCAAGATCCAGTGTCAGGATGTGGATGCGCCGAGCGCGGCGCTGATCAAGGATCTGAAGCAGCGGGGCTTGCTCGATGACACACTTGTGGTTTGGGGCGGGGAGTTTGGTCGCACGCCGTTTTTGCAGGGTGACATCACGAACACGAAACAGTGGGGCCGCGACCATCATCCCTATGCCTTCACCGTTTGGATGGCGGGTGGTGGTGTGAAACCCGGCACGACCTACGGCGAGAGTGATGAGTTCGGCTTCAACGTGGCGAAGGATGGCGTGCACATCCATGACCTGCAGGCGACCATCATGCACCTGATGGGCATCGATCATGAGCGCTTCACCTTCCGCTTCCAGGGACGGCAGTTCCGCCTGACGGATGTGCACGGAGAAGTCGTGAAGCCTATTTTGGCATGATTTTTCGTTAGGAAAGCACTGATTTATTAACCGCAGATAACGCAGAGGGCACAGATATCCCAGGCAGAAGGCCTGACCCATCAAGTGCTTTTGGATTTGTTTAGTGTTTCCCTAGGCTCGATCGATCAGCCTACAAACGATAGTCGAGGCTGATGAAGTCCAGTACCTTCATCCAGAGGCTGCGCCAGAGAGGCTGCTCGTCACCATGCAGGCGGGCGGTGCCGGTCATGCCGGGACGGAGGAAGCCATCTGCATTGGGAAGGGAAACGAGCACCCCGAAGGTGGTCTCGATGGGCTTGAGGTGACCTTGGGCATCAGGCTGCGCGGCGAGATCACCACCGAGTGTGGCGACGAGGTTCGGCGGCAGCTCACGGGCGGGCGGCGTCTTGCTGTCCTCTAGCACGCTGCCCTCGATAGTGCGGCCCGGGAACGCAGGCACGCGCAGTTCGACCTTCTGACCCGCACGGATGTGACGTGCCTGATGCTCGCCGAGCGGGATGTAGATGTGGATGGGATCAAGGTCTGCGATCTCGCAAAGCGCGTCTCCTGGGCGCAGGCTGCCGCTGGCGAGACGATCCAGATCCGGCGTGAGCACAATGCCGTCCTGCGGAGCGCGAAGCGTGAGACGTGTCTCCAGCCGGCGTGCTTCCTGCAGCGCGGCCTCGGCCTGGGCAAGGAGGGCCTGCGATTGCTTATAAGCCGCAGGCTCGGCGGCACCGATGGTGAGGTCCAACTCACGCTTGGCACGCTCCACCTGAATCTCCGTCGCGCGCAACTTGGAGCTGATCTGGGTGCTGGAGAGCGTGGCCACCACATCGTCTTTTTTGACCTGCTGTCCGGTTTTCACCTCAATACGCTCAAGACGGCCCGCGACCTCAGCACGGACAAAGGCGGCATTCACCGGCTGCAGAACCGCCGGGCGCTCGATGCGCACCGGCCACGGGATTTGAAGCACCAGCGCTGTGGTGACCAGCAGCCCCGACAGCACCAGCCATGGCCGGCGCCGGCCTTTCAAGGTCGTCGTGTGCGAACTGGCGGTTTGTTTTTTGAAGAAGGCAGCCACAGGGGCAATCAGCATGGAGAAGAGCGCGCCGATGCCCAGCCAGTCTCCAAGCCAGGCCAGGCCGTAGGGCTTCAGCATGTGATGAAAAATCATGGCGATGCCCAGGGTGATCTGGAGCAGATAGAGCTGCGCCGCAATGCTGTAAAAGACAAACCAGCCCCGCCGACGACGAGGCAGAAGAGCCGCATTTGCCGGAGCGCCCTCGTTTTTGCCGAACAAAAAGCGCCGGAACATCTCGCTCACGCACATCTGCGCCTTGGCGCGCAGGTTTGGCACATCCAGCAGGTCGGTGAGGATGTAGTAGCCATCAAACTTCATCAGCGGATTGGCATTGAAGAGGATGGTCCACACACTGGTGATGAGCATCAGATTGAAAAGAAGCTGCTGCGTGGTGCCGGGCTGCGAGACCGCCCAGAGCAGAGTGGCGATGGCTGCGATGACGAGCTCGATGTAGATGCCCGCCGCCGCGACCAGCATGCGATGCCTTTTGTTAGGAAAGAGGTAGCTGTCCGTGACATCCGCATAGAGGAAGGGCGAGAAGACCATGGCCATGAAGCCCATCTCATGCACCTCACCGCCATAGTGCTTGCAGGTCAGGCCATGGCCGAACTCGTGCACCACCTTCACCAAAATGGTCAGCGCCCACACCAGCGCGAGATTGGGCAGCGTGAGAAAGTCATTCAGCGAGGGCGAGATGCGCGGCCAGTTCAGCACAAAGACGACCAGCCCCGCGAGGAAGATGACCATGCTGAGCGAAAAGCCCGCCCAGGACCAGATCCAGCGCATGCGGCGCTCCATGCGGATCAGCAGCGGGTCCGGATCAAAGAGGGGGATCTTCAGGAAGAGCATCTTCATGAAGAGGGACCAGGGGGTGATCACGGGCTGGCGCAGGTTTTCCAGCTTCTGCTGCTGGCGCACGCCCGCCCCGGTGGCCTCCAGAAAGCCGCCGAGCATGAGCTCGTTCGCGAAACGCAGGATGCGCTCGGTGATCTCATCACGCGTCTGGTTCAGCGCGGCCTGCGGCTGCTGCCGGAGAAAGGCGGCACGGATGGCCGAGACATCCCGCCTGCCATCAAAGAGCGCCGCCAGCGCATAATCTTCCGCAGGCAGGCGAAAATACTTCAGCGAGAGGGGATCCTTGATGATGGCATAAGCGCGGCCCTCAAAGAGCTGGTGACTGATCTTCAAGTCCGACCTCAAGGCCGAAGGCACCGTGCTGGTCACATCCGGCGGCAACGGAGCATCAGCAGTGATTTCGCGGATGGAGAGGGCAGTGTTCAAGCAGCGGGCTCACGTTCCCCCCTCGACGATACCACGATCAGTCCTCGCCCAGCAAGCCGCGCAGCTTGCGCTGGAAGAAGTTAGGCTGCTCCTCCTCCTGCGGTGCATAGCGTCCACCGCCGGGAGCGCGGCGCACGGGGCGGCTGCTGCTGGTGCTGCCACTGCCCACGTTTGCAGGCGCGTTCCAGGCCAGATTGTCCGCCTCAGCGGAAAGCTGCAGCATGGCGAGTGTGGGCACGTCCAGCAGGCCGGTGGGGCGCAGGCCGTTCTTGGCCTGGAAAAGCTGGATGGCATTGTGCGTGCCCTTTCCTTCCTTGCCATCCACCGTGGAGGTGTAGAGACCTTTTTCCTTCAGCAAGGTCTGCGTGCGGAAAAGCAGGTAGCGCTTGCCGGTGGCGGAGTAATTGGCGAACGGGACCGTGGGGAACATCTGCTCCACCGTCCAGAAGCCCGAGGGCGGATCTGCGACGACAGGCTGTGTCTGGATCTGACCGGCGATCTCTGGAGGCGGCACATAGCCAGGAGGCAATGGCACGCCAGGAGTGCCCACGACATACGCGGAAGCAGGCGCACCAGGCAGCGTGCTGCCGGGCGGCACCTGGGAGACGGATGGTGGAGACTCAGCTGTCCCGGGTGGTGGCGCGACAACCGGCAAACCCGGAGCTGCGGTCATGGCGGGAGAAACTGCGGCAACCGTCAGCGGGGAAGCCTGAATCTGAGGCAGACTGGCCGTCGTCACAGCGGCAGGAGCGGGCGGAGCCGGAGTCATCGCCACGGTCGTCGGTGCAGGCGCAGCGGGGGCGGCCGCCGTATTCGGAGTTGGCGCTGGAGTCGGAGCTGGTGCTACCGCCGGAGGATTTCCTGATGCAGGTGCAGGTGTCAAAGCCACCGCCGGGGTTGGCGAAGGCGTGGGGGCAGGCGTTGTCGGCGCAGGTTCTGGTGCCTTTGAAGTCAGAGCAGGCTCGGAGGCGTTGGGCTGATCCGTGGACGGGGTGACCTTCGCGGTTACGGGCGCCTTCTTCGGCGCGGGCTCGGTGCCTTTGACCCTTGGCTCTTTACCAGTGACAGGGACCTGGGTGAACTTCACCTCGGTGTGGGCAGGTTTCTCCGCCAGCGCCGTGGTGGTCGCAGGTGACTGCGGCTGCATGAGGTAAAAAGCACTCCCACCGCCGATCACCGTCACGGCGGCTGCGGCAGCCATCCAGGGAAAGCTGCTGCTCTTCGCAGGCTGCTGCGGCGCATGGCCGGTGGTGCGCTGCGTGTGACCAAAAGTCAGGGTGCGAACGGTGCCCGTCACCGGCTTGAGTCCCAGAGACTCCGCGAGCACGCCAGCACAGGTGGGGCGCTGGGTGGGATCCTTGTTCAGGCAGGAGGCGATGGCATCTTCCCACTCCTTCGGCAGTTGCTCAGATGCTTTCACATCCAGCTCCTGACGGCGCTCAGCCACGCTCGGTGGAACCTTGGAGTTGATCTGCATCGGCAGATCACCGCGATAGAAGGGCGGCTTGCCGGTGAAGAGCTCATAAAGCGTGGCACCGAGAGAATAAACATCATCCGTGGGCAGCGGACGCTCACCCATGGCCTGCTGCGGGCTCATGTAGGGCAGAGTGCCGCTGGCTCCTGCATTCGCCACCGAGAGGCGGCTCATCGTGTCTGACAAACTGCGCGCGATGCCGAAGTCCGCGATCTTGGCCACGGCATCCCGCGTGGTCAGCATGATGTTCGCGGGCTTCAGGTCACGATGCACGACCTTCCGCTGAAAGTGCGCGTAGTCGAGTGCATCACACACACCGAGCAGCCATTTGGAAACTTGCTCGGTGGTGAAGACACCGCCCTCGCTGGCGAGGCGCAGTTCAGACAGCGTCTTGCCATCCACAAACTCCATGGAGATGGCCGCGGCGTCATCATCATCCACGAAGTCATAGATGCGCACGATGTGCGGATGCGAAAGCTCGAGACCGCGACGTGTCTCCGTTTTCAGTTCCTTCACCGCGGCAGGATCCAGGCCGATGAGGCTGGGCAGGAACTTCAGTGCCACCGGACGTTCCAGCTTCTGGTCATCCGCCAGCCACACCACGCCCATGCCACCACGGCCTAACACGCGATCCAGTTTGTAGCGATTGAAAACCGTCATGCCTGTGCCCGGCATCTTCACCACGATGGTGCGGTCGATGGGCATGTCATTCCCGCTGCTGGTGATGGGGAAGCCATCTCCAGCCGTCATCGGAGGAGGCGGGAAAGTAGGTGTTCCTGAAAGCTTCGGGTCCATACGCGGGGGGCGGAGAGGAAAGGTAGCCATTCTAACTGCCAGCTGTGACGATGTCCACCCGTCAAAAACGAGCAAAATAGGTTTGTGGACACACCAAAGCCGCAACAGGGCGAGAAAGAAGGTGGATGCTTCAGAAAGCTTAACCGTTCAAAGCTTGCACCCAATCCGACGTAAGACGTTTGTGAGGCACCAGGAGCCTGTGGAGGCGAGCGCCACAAGAGCCATGCAAAGCCTCACTACTCGCTAAACTGCAAGGCCGCCAGCTTCTGGTAAAGCTCACTCTTCTTCAATAGTTCGTTATGCGTTCCAGAGGACTCCACCTGACCCTCTTTCATGACGATGATCTGGTCTGCCTGCAGGATGGTGGAAAGACGGTGCGCGATGGCAATGACCGTGCGGCCTTCGGAAAGCTCGTGAATGGCTTCTTGAATGATTTTTTCCGTCTCGGTATCGAGCGCGGAGGTGGCCTCGTCTAACAAAAGGATCGGCGCATTTCGCAGCACGGCCCGGGCGATGGAAAGACGCTGCTTCTGACCTCCGGAAAGGTTGCAGCCTGCATCCCCCACGACCGCATCGTAGCCGCCTTCGATCTGCATGATGAACTCATGCGCATGCGCCTTCTTCGCGGCGGCGATGATCTCCTCCTCCGTGGCATCCAGACGGCCATAGCGGATGTTCTCGCGGATGGTGTCGTGAAACAGGAAGGTGTCCTGGCTGACGATGCCGATGTTTTCACGCAGGCTGTTCTGGGTCACCGAGCGGAGGTCATGACCGTCAATCAGCACACGACCTGAATCCGGATCATAAAAGCGCAGGATGAGGGAAAACAGTGTGCTCTTCCCTGCCCCGCTGGGACCCACGAAGGCATAGAAGCGACCCGGTGCCAGCTTGATGTCGACACCATTCAGCGCCGGCCTATCCAACTTTTCACCATTGGGCTTCGAATACGCAAAGGTGATGTTTTCAAAATGGATCTCACCTTTCACACGGCCCAGCGACTTGGCGTCAGGCACGTCCTGGATGTCAGGCTCGCGGTCCAGCAGCAGCACCACGTTGTTGATGGCATAGCGCGTTTTTTGCAGCAGCAGGTTCACCTTGCTCAATTCCTTGGCAGGCGGGTAGATGCGGGTCAGCAGCAGCACCACGGCGATGAACTCCGAGGACTTCAGCCCCATGGCCCACCAGTAGACAAGGCCCGCCGCGATGCCCAGGGAGGCCACGGACTCCACGATGGGGCCGACCATTTCTGAAGCACGCTGCCAGCGGATGGCATTCTTGCTCATGGAGGCGTTTGCCCTCACAAAGCGCTGCACCTCATACTCCTCACGTGCATAGGACTTCACCAGGCGGATGCCGCTGAGGGATTCATGCATGGCGGTGAGCATGGCACCGGCCATCTGCTCCTCCTTCTTCCCGGACTTCCGCACCTTCTTCCCCAGCCGCATCACGGGCAGCAGGCAGAGCGGGAAGATGAAGAGGCTCATGAAGGTGAAAAAGGGATGAGCGGCAAAAAGCGAGATCAGGATGACCAGGATCTTCAGCGGATTGCTGGTCATGACCTGCACATACTGCACCGCATTGCGCTGGGCCACGGCGGTCTGGTTCAGCACGGTCTGGATCAGCTCACCTGCCTTGGTGCCGCCGAAGAAGGCCGGGGACTGCCGCAAGACACGGCCAAAGACGTCATTACGGATGTCCTGCAGCATCTGGTTTCCCACCCAGGCGAGCAGATACTTGTTCAGGTAGTCCAGCACACCGTTGATGAGCAGCATCAGCGGGATGAACGACGCGGCAATGATCACACCCGTCAGACCGATCTTCGCGGAAGGATCCAGACCGAGCATGTCCGCGAAGTTCAGATCGAGTCCCAGAAATCCGAACTCCTGCCCCAAGGGCGGAGGCCCGTCGCTGTCCGGCAGCACGATGGCAAAGATGATCTTGCAGGCCGGCAGCCAGACGGCGTTGAACATCGCGGCCACGATGCCCATGACCAAGCCAAGGATGAACCTGGGCAGCACCGGCTTCAAGTAAGGCACAATGCGCCTCACGGGCATTTTCATCTCGTCCTCGCTGCCTTTCGGGGCTGCTGGCACGGCGGTCGGGCTGGGGGCTGGTGTGGGAAGCGGCTGGGCGGCTGCCATGGAGGATGAAAAGAAATCAGCCCGGCTGTCTGCGCTAATGAGAAGCTAGGACAGCCGGGCGGAAACGGCTAACACCTTCCAGGGAAGGCGTCGAGGGATGATTTCAGGGGACGATCAAGCCTCCTTGGGGGAATGCGTGTCGCAATGCTCGGGCTCAGGATCGGTTTCCTCGACCTGGGCATTGTCTTTCAGGAACTGAAGCGCGTTCTCGATCACAAGGTCCTCGCGGACGCCGTCGATCATGCCGTTCTTCTGGGCTTCCTGGATGAACTTCTTCACCGGCTTTTTCTGGCGGGCGGCGATGTTTGACAGCGCCATCATGAGTTGCTGATCCGTGGCGATGATGCCTTCACGCTTGGCGATCTCGCTAAGCATAAAGGTGGTCTTCACGCTCTGGCGGGCCTGGTTCGTGGCGCTGCTCAGGATCTCTTCCTGCTGCTTCAGCAGCTCTTCCTGCGGCACGCCCTGCTGCATGGCACGGGAGGCGATGTCATTCGTGCGGCGCTGGGCTTCGCGGTTCACGATTTCCTGCGGGAGATCGAACTCCAGCTTTTCAAAGATGTGAGCGATGACCTGGTTGGCCTTGTCGTTTTCGCGGTTCTGCTCACGACGGCGGCGGATGGCTTCCTTCACTTCGCCACGCAGGGTTTCCTCGGTCATCTCGTCACCGGCGATCTTCTTGATGAAGTCGGCATCCAGCGGCGGGACGACCTTGTTCTTCACGCCATTGCAAGTCACGGCCAGCGTGATGGTCTTGCCGCGCAGGGCTTCGAAAGCGAAGTCGTCACCCAGGGTGATGCTCAGGTCGCGGCTCTCACCTTTGGCGATGCCGACGAGGCCGGCGTAGAAACCTGGGAGGAAGTTTTCTTCGTTGGTGTCGATCAGGAACCAGTTTTCATCGATGCCCTGGAGATGGTTAGGCGCCTCAGGCATGGCTTCGGCGAGAGGCTGGCCATCGAGGCTGCCCTTGTAACCGAGGACGACGACGTCGTCATTCTGGGCAGCGCGCTCCACATCTTCAAACGTGGTGTAGCGCTCGCGCAGGTGCAGGAGGTCGTGGTCGATGTCCGCGTCAGTGATCTCGATGCGGGCCAGCTTCACGGGGACGCCTTTGTACTCAGGCAGCTCAAACTTCGGCGCGAGGCTGAGCTCGGCGCTGAAGGAGAAGCTCTTGTCCGTGTCGTGCGTCATGCGGTCGTTCACGCCGAGGATGTTCAGCACTTCCAGGCCTTCACGCTTCACGGCCTCACGAAGGCCGTCATTGATGAGCTGGCGCTCCAGTTCGGACTGGATGTCGGAGCCGTAGCGCTTCTCCACGGCGGCGGGGGGCACCTTGCCAGGGCGGAAGCCGGGCAGGCGGACACTCTGGGCGTATTGGGCCACGATGCTGCGGCGCTGCTTGGACACTTCTTCGCCCGGCACACGGATGTGGGCGACGGCGCGGCAGTTCGGCTGGTGTTCGACGTTGATGTTCATGCTCAAAGGCGGTTGTGGGGGTTACGTTCGGGGGCTTCTTCAGTGGACAGCAGACACACGTCCGGGGAAAAAGGGCGCGCAGGCTAGGCGACTTTGCCCGTTTGGCAAGGGCGGGGTGAAGCCTACCCAGGCAGGCCGTGGGCGAAATGCCTTTTTCAACAGCCCTCAGGTCCCTGACAAAGTGGCCGGAAAGCGGTCGTTTTGAGGGATATGCGCCGTCTCCGACCTCTCTCCCGGCTTTCCGCCCTGCTCTTTTCCGTCCTGGCCCTGCAAACCTCCGCTTTTTCCGCCCCGCCGAACATCGTGGTCATTTTCATGGATGACATGGGGTATGCGGACGTGAGCTGCTTTGGTGCCCAGGGCTACCAGACGCCGAACATCGACAAACTGGCCGCCGAGGGCCGGAAGTTCACGAACTTCCACGTGGCCCAGCCCGTGTGCTCTGCCTCCCGCACCGCCCTGCTCACCGGCTGCTATCCGAATCGAGTGGGCATCCACGGAGCCCTCGGGCCGCAGGCGAAGCATGGCATTCATGCGGATGAAATGACGCTGGGTGAACTGGTGAAGCAAAAGGGCTACGCGACCGCCGCCGTCGGCAAATGGCACCTTGGCTCGATGCCGCAGTTCCTGCCCACGAAGCACGGCTTTGATGAGTACTACGGCATCCCCTACTCGAATGACATGTGGCCTTACCACCCGCAGGCGAAGAAGGGTTCGTATCCCAAACTGCCGATGATCGAAGGCGATAAGGCTGTGGATGAGGAAATCACACCCGAAGATCAGACGAAGCTCACCACCGACTACACCGAGCGCGGAGTGAAGTTCATCGAGAAGAACAAGGACAAGCCCTTCCTCCTCTACCTGGCTCACAGCATGGTGCATGTGCCGCTCTTTGTGAGTGAGAAATACAAGGGCAAATCAGGCAAGGGTCTCTTCGCGGATGTGATGCTGGAGGTGGACTGGTCCGTGGGCCAGATCATGGATACGCTGAAGAAAAACGGTCTCGAAGAGAACACTTGGATCATTTTCACCTCCGACAACGGCCCCTGGCTGAGCTATGGCGATCACGCGGGCAGTGCCGGACCTCTGCGCGAAGGCAAAGGCACCTGCTGGGAAGGTGGCACACGTGTGACGGGCATTATGAAATGGCCCGCGAAGATCCCCGCTGGCACCAGCACAGACACGATGATGATGACCATCGATCTCTTGCCCACGATCGCCCATGTCATTGAGGCCAAGCTGCCTGAGCATAAAATCGACGGCCTGAACTGCTGGCCTATCGTCGCGGGTGAAGCAGGCGCGAAGAACCCGCATGACTTCTACGCCTTCTACTATGAGCAAAACCAGCTCCAGGCCATCACCAGCGGTGACGGAAAATGGAAGCTGCAACTGCCCCACGCCTACCGGAGCCTGCCTGCTGACCAGCCCAAGGCCACCGGTGGCATCCCCGTGGGCTACAAGCAGGTCAAGATCGAGCAGCCCGAGCTCTACGACCTCTACACCGACATCAGCGAGTCCAAGAACATCGCGGGCCAGTTCCCGGATGAAGTCTCCAAACTCCAGAAGCACGCCGAAACCATCCGCGCCGAGCTCGGCGACAGCCTCATGAAACAACCTAAAGGCAGTGGCACCAGAGAGGCTGGCAAGGCGCAGTAGCGTACCGTAGCCATCACACTCCGTGTGATGAGCTGTGGAGTGTGCAAACACAACTCGTCATCGAATTAGAAAACCCTGCTCGTGTCCAGCGGAGCTTTCTTGCTCCGACCGCATCACAGCTAACGGCTGAGGTCTTGCGTGGGAGGACTGTTTTTGGGTGATTGCCGCACCAAGCGAGCCCATGCGCTTTCGCCCGAACATCCTCGCGTGGGTCTTCGGAGGTGGTTCGTGCCGGCAGCGCCGTCAGCTCATCACACGGAGTGTGATGGCTACTATATTGTCTCCCCCGCCACATATGTCGGCATCAGCCTAACTGTAGGTGTGGAAAGACTGCCATGATCTGCGAGCTGCCGCAGCGCTGTGATCAACCGCGCTGCAAACTGCTTCGGCTCGGACGCATAGCGGCTCACCTTCGGGCTCGTGCATTCCAGGATCGGATCACTGTCACGCGCCAGCACGGCCACGTCTTGCGGGATGCGTTTGCCACGGCGCATGAGATGCATGAGCACCGTCAGCACATGCGCGCTGCGGCCCACGATGTAAGCCGTAGGCGGATTCGTGGACTTGAGGCTGTCATCAATCACACGGCACAGGCCCGCCGCGGAGGCATCGTGATGCAGCATGCTCATCTTCGCGCCGCCCACCTGCTCCAGCGCCTCGCGCAAACCTGCCTCGCTGGCCAAGTCTCCGCCGAGATGACTGTCCGGCAGCACCAGCGCGATGCGGCGATGCCCCTTTCTCCAAAGCAAGGTGCCCGCGTGACGGCAGGTCGCATGAAAATCCGCATCCACGGACGGCAGCGTGGTGATGCCCGGAACGGCCGAACCAAGAATGAGACAAGGAAGCTTCTGCGAGACCAGCCAGCGCTGCATCGCCTCCTCCGCGCTGAGGATGAGCCAGGCGGATGCCGGATGCGTGGCGATGAACTGCTTCAACCCACGTGCCGGCGTGGCCGTGTAACAACCCGGTGCGGCATGCAGACGCACCTCATAACCTGCTGCCGTGAGTTTCGCGCGCAGTGTGTCCATCATGAAGGCGATGGGCGGTGGCATGGAGAGGAAAGAGCCCGGCGTGAGAATGCCGATCACGCGCTTGGTCGGCACCACTTCCTCCATCGGAGCTTGATTGGTGATGCGGCGTCTCTGCCTCCCCTGCACCTCCAGCATGCCCAGGCGCTGTAGCTCATCCAGAGCACCACGCAGCGTGCGACGGCTCACCTGCAGCAACTCGCACATCTCGCGCTCGCCGGGCAAATGCTCCAGCCAGTGACCAGCTTCGATATTTTCGCGCAGGCTGCGCACGGTTTCAGAAACCAGTGAATGACGCTGCGGAAGCTGCAAAGCAGTAGGAGAAGATGCGCTCATGAGGTTTGGTGCCCTATTGTGACCAAGACTTATCACTCGTCCCTGTCAGAACGCGAGTGCGAATATCAGCCCGTCATCCATCGTTTGTCTTTTTTCCTCCCATGACTGACCGATACGCCAAATCCCGAGATCTCTTCGCCCGCGCCCAAAACAGCATCGCCGCCGGCGTGAACAGCGGCATCCGCAAGATGGAGCAGCCCGTACCCCTTTACTTCTCCCATGGCAGCGGCCCGCGCGCCTGGGATGTGGATGGGAATGAATACATCGACTTCCAGATCGGCCAGGGTGCCCTGCTCTATGGCCACGCCCCCGCCGGCATGGCCGAGGCCATCGGCGAGCAGGCGAAGAAAGGCACTCATTGGGCCGCGCAATGCGAGCTCGAAATCGAAGTGGCCGAGCGCCTGCTCAAGCTCATGCCCGGTGCTGAACTGGTGCGCTTCAACAACAGCGCCACCGAGGTGGTGCTCTCCGCGTTTCGTCTCGCCCGTGCGCACACTGGCAAGCCATTGATCCTGAAGTTTGAAGGCGCTTATCACGGCTGGGCCGATGAAGGTCTCGTGGGTTTTGCACCTCCGGCGGACAAGTGGGGCGACGAAGAAAATCCCTCTCGTCTGCACCCCAGCCAGGGGGTGATCCCGGAAGTGCTCGGCACCTTCGTCGTGGCCCGCTGGAATGATCCCGCGCATCTGCGCCGCCTGGTGGATCATCATCGCGGCCAGATCGCCGCCATCGTGTTTGAGCCCGTCATGTGCAACACCTGCTGCATGGAGCCCGTGCCCGGCCTCATCAGCACCATTCGCGAGCTTTGTGATCGCGATGGCATGCTCATGATCGCTGATGAAACCATCACCGGCTTCCGCTTCGCTCCTGGCGGTGCGCAGGAGTATCTGGGATTCACGCCGGACCTCACCATTCTCGGCAAGGCCATCGGCGGCGGCGTGCCTTTCGCAGCCCTCGTCGGCAAAAAATCCGCGATGCAAAAGATCATCGACGGAACGGTGGTCCACGCCGGCACTCTCAATGCGAACCCGCTTTGCCTCGCCTCTTCGAAATGGTGCCTCGATCACGTGATCGAGATGGGAAGTGATCATCCGAAGGTCGTCTTCGATCTTGGCAAGCAGCTCATGGCCGGCCTGCGTGCACTCGCAGACAAATATGGCATCCCGATGCGTCCCCAGGGCCCTGGACCCGCCTTCCATGCCGTGATGCTCAAGCCCGGTGCCGAGGAAGGTCCGGTCACTGAATATCGCGACTACGTCCGCCGTCACGATGGCCCGCGCTGGGCGCACCTGCGCATCTGCCTGCTCGAGCAAGGCGTGCGCGCCATCGAGCGCGGGCTCTGGTTCATCAGCCTCGCCCATCGTCAGCAGGACATCGATGACGCGCTCGCCAAAGCCGACGCCGCTTTTGCCAAGCATGCCGCCGAGTGGAAAGCCGCCTGATCTCCCATGAAAAAGCGCGTCCTCATCGCTGGTCTGTTTCACGAGACGCACACGTTTCTCGAAGGCACCACCAGCCTGCGTGATTTCTACATCACCCGAGGCGATGACATGCTCGCCGCGAAGGGAGACAGCTCACCGCTGGGTGGAGTGCTGGAACTCGCCGACGAATATGGCTGGGAAGTGTTGCCTACGATCGATTACCGCGCACAACCCAGTGCCACGGTGGAGGATGAGGTCTTCGAATCCTTCTGGAGCGATTTCCAGGTTCAGTTCGCGAAAGTCGCGGCAGCGTCCCGGAGTGCGGTGGCAGAGATGCCAGGGCCAGCTCCTGGCATCGTCGACACCGCTATCGAGCGCTCAACCGACTCACTCACATCGCCAACGTCCTCTGCGCACGACAGCGCTGCCGCGCCTCTCGTAGATGCAGTCTACCTCGTCTTGCACGGCGCGATGACCACGCAAACCATTCAGGACGTAGAAGGTGAACTCCTTCAGCGAATCCGCTCTCTGCCAGGACTCGCTGAGGTGCCTCTATTTGGCGTCTTTGATCTCCACGCGAACTTCACCCCGCGCATGGCAGAGCTTTCGAACTGCCTCGTCAGCTATCGTGAGAATCCACACACGGATGCTCGTGAAGCAGGCTGCATCGCAGCCCGACTTCTTCAGCGCTGCCTGAGCACGGGTGAATGTCCCCGCCAGCAGATTCACATCACTCCCGTCGTCTGGCCGCCCACCGGCACAGCCACGGCGAATCAGCCGATGAAGGTTCTTGAACAACAGGCTCGTGAATATGAGTCCAAAACCTCGGTGTGGTCCGTCAACGTCGTCGCAGGCTTTGCCTTCGCGGACACCCAACACACAGGCGTCAGCTTTGTGGGCTGCGGAACCGACGATGAAGCCGTGCAATCATACCTGCAGGATTTGGCCGGGATCGCGCAAAGAGATCGCGAACTCGGCAACGTCACCGATCCACCTCTTTCCGAGGTCATGCCAAAGCTCTCTGGCTTCCATGAAGGACTCACCGTCCTCGTCGAACCTTCGGACAACATCGGCGGTGGCGCGCCTGGAGATGGCACCGGGCTTTTGCGCGCGCTCTTGGAATATGAAGTATCCAACAGCGCGGCCTGCATCGCTGATCCGGAGGCAGTGAGGAAAGCAGAAGCGGCTGGTATTGGATCCAAGGTCACCCTCAGCATCGGAGGCAAAGGCAGCCGCATTGATGCGGGCCCAGTTGAACTCGAAGTCGAAGTGATCGCACTGAACGACGGACGTTTCGAACTCGAGGACAAGCAAAGCCACCTCGCCAGCATGTGCGGTGATCATTTTGACATGGGGCGCTGTGCCATCGTCCGGCATCAAGGCATCACCATCCTGCTCACCAGCATCAAGACGCCACCTTTTGATCTCGGCCAGTGGCGCAGCCAGGGCATTGAGCCTAGCCAATTGTCCGTCATCGCGGTGAAGGCCGCCGTTGCGCATCGTCGCGCCTATGATCCCATCGCCGCGCGCATGTTCTGGGTGGACACACCGGGTCCGTGCAGCAGCAATTTGAAGACCTTCCCCTACAAGCACATCCGCCGCCCCATTTACCCGCTCGATGAATGAACAAAGGTAGAAAGATTCAGGGGTAGAAAAATTCTCCGGAATCAGACTTCTGAAAATCTTCCTACCCAACAATCTTTCTACCTTACCTGCTTCTGTATGACCAACCCGCTCGTCTCCTATCCCTGCGATCCTGACACACCGACCTCGCACCTGCCTTTCAGCCCGAGCGTGGTGGTGGGTGATCTCATCTTCGTCTCCGGCCAGGCCAGTGTGGATGACAAGGGTCAGATCATCAGCGACAGCTTTGAAGGGGAGTTCCGCCGCAGCGTGGAGAACCTCCGCAAGGTGCTGGTCTCCGCGGGCAGCGATCTCGCCCATGTGGTGCAGACACGAAACTATGTCCGCGATGCCGAGGACGTGGCGCTCTACAACCAGCTCTACCGCGAATACTTCCCTGATCCCAAGCCCGCCCGCACCACCATCACCAACTGCCTCCCTCCTTCCCTGCGCTATGAGATCGAGGCTGTCGCCGTGAGGAAACTTTAAATCTCCAACATCAATCCCCGTCATGCTCATCGATGTCCACAACCACCTCGGCGCCGACTTGCTCTTCTATCTGCACGGCGATTTCCCTTACTCGCAGCAACTGGTGCAGATGCAGCAGGAGGGTGGCGCGCTCGGCATCACGCACTGGGTCGCCTTCCCCTTCGTGAGCTATGCGGCGATGGACGTGACGAAGTTCCGCGAAGGCGGCATCGCCTTTGATTCAGGCGGTCTCGAGACTGTGCCCTATGCTTTTGAAAATCGTCGACTGCTGGAGGAGTGCCAGGTGCTTTTTCCGGAGGAAGGAAAGAGCATCCTGCCCTTCATGATCGTGGATCCCATGCGCCACACGGATGCGCAGGCGAAGGAACTGGTGAAGCTGCGCAGCGAGTATCGCTTCCACGGCATCAAGATCCAGAGCACCATCATCCAGAGCGATATCAAACGCCTCGCGCATGAGGGCAAAGTCTTCCTCGATCTCGCCCGCGAATGGGACATCCCCTTCCTCATCCACAGCAGCGTCGCGAAGGATGATCTATGGGCCCAGGCGCATGACATCCTCGATGTTGCCGAGGCGAATCCAGACATCCGCTTCTGCACCGCGCATTCCTGCCGATTCGACAAAGAGTGTCTCGACCGCGTGAACGAGCTTCCCAATACCTGGTTCGACAACTCGGCGCACTGCATCCACTGCGTCGGCGCGGTCGACAATCTGCCCTACATCGCACCAAAGGAGCGTCGCTTTGATTCCGACTACAGTGATCCCGGTCGCGTCATCGCCGACCTCGCCGCCGCGTATCCCAACAAGTTCATGTGGGGCAGCGACTCCCCGTTCTACAGCTACGCCGCCGCCATCAGCGGCAAGGTGGTGAAGCTCATCAGCACCTACGACGCCGAAATGAAAGCCCTCCGCGCCGCCGGCGAGGAAGCCGTCAACCGCATCACCAGCACCAACACGCTGAAATTCCTCAAGCTCGCCGATGAAAGCATTCTCGGATAACCTCAACCCACCTTGACCATTCGAATCTAACTCGTAAACTCCACCTATGTCCGTCGCCGAACTCAAAAAAGAAGTGTCCCAGCTTGCTCTCGCTGACCGCATCGAGCTGGCTGACTTCCTGGCCCGCAAGGACCGCGGAAGCCGTCAGGCACGTCAGGCACGCATTTCACGACGCATGAAATCTCTCGACCGTGGTCGTAAGTTCACGGCTGAGGACCTGATGGCTGTCCACAAAGCCCTCAAGAGCATCGGCCTCTGAGCCATGAAGGAACACTTCGTCATCGAGGATGAAGTGCTGGATGCCTTTATCCGCCTGCCAGCCCGGCAGCGGGAACAGGTCTTCAAGGCTTTTCAGAGGATCACCAACGAGATTCACCTTTCCGCAGCCAAGGACCACCAGGACGGTACCGGACGCTGGATTTTGAGACGTGAGATCGGCAGTTGCACCCTCTGGTTCTGGCATGACGGCCCGGTTCACGAAGTTCGAATCGTTGACTTTCAGATACATCGTAGCCGTCGCTAACGCCGCCCATCCAATCACGCATGAAAGCATTCTCTCTTGAGGGCCGCGCTGCCCTTGTCACCGGCTCCTCGCAGGGCATCGGCGCGTCTATTGCCAACGGGCTCGCGGAGTCCGGAGCATCCATTGTTAGGCACGGGTTGCAGAAAGACCCTTCATCGGACTCTTATGTCCAGTGTGACCTGTCCTCTTCATCGGCACCCGTTGCGCTCATCGAGCAAGCCTTCGTCCTTCAGCCTGAACTGGACATCCTCGTCTGCAATGCGGGGAGCTTCTTTGACACTCCGTTTCTTGAAATGACGGATGATGCCTGGGAAAAGACGGTGTCGCTGAACCTGCGTGCCACCTTCTTCATCGCGCAGGCTTTTGCGAAGAAGCGTGTCGCGCTCGGGGGTGGTGGCAGCATTGTCGTTGTGTCCTCGACGAATGGCTTCCAGGCCGAGTCAGACAGCGTAGCTTATGACACGAGCAAGGGTGGTCTGGTGATGATGACGCGCTCACTAGCAGTGTCTCTGGCTCCGCATGGCATCCGTGTAAATGGCATCGCTCCCGGACTGATCCGCACACCGCTCACCCAGACCTGGATGGAGCCGCGCGCGCATGACCTGCTGAAGCACTACGAAAACAAGATCCTGCTCGGCAAGGTCGGCCGGCCACAGGATTGCGCGGGAGCTGTGGCCTTCCTTTGCTCGGATGCCGCCAGCTACATCACGGGCGAGATCATCACCATCGATGGCGGCCTAACCACATCTCAGATCGGACGTCTATGAGCAGCACTCCTTTTCATCTCCAAGGCCGTGACATCTGGGTCATCGGCGGCGCAGGCTATCTCGGCCAGGAAGTCGTGAAGCAGCTCGCCCAGCTCGGGGCTACTGTTTTATGCGCCGACCTTGGCCAAAAGGCCGCTGAGGCCAAGCTCGGCACTCAAGTCACACCCTTCACCCTGGATGCCACGGACATCCCGGCGCTGGAAAAATTCGTCTCCACTCAGATCGCCGCGCGTGGCGTGCCACAGGGCCTTGTGGTCATGACCTATGCTTCCACCGCGAAGAAGTTTGATGACCTCCTGGCAGCGGATTTTGAAATGGCGAACCATGGCAACCTCACCGCGACCTTCACCCTGGCACGAGCCGTGGGCAATGCGATGGCCGCGCGTGGCACTGGCAGCATGGTGCTCTTTTCCAGCATGTATGGCAGCGTCTCCACCGATCCGCGCATCTATGAGACGCCGATGAATCCGAACCCCGTGGAATACGGCGTCGGCAAGGCAGGCATCCAGCAGATGACACGCTATCTCGCGGTGCACTACGGTCCGCGCGGCGTACGCTGCAATGCCATCTCTCCGGGCCCCTTCCCGAATCCTAACATTCAGCGTGACCAGCCAGATTTCGTCGACCGGCTCTCCCAAAAGGTGCCGCTGGCCAGAGTCGGGCAGTCACCTGAAATCGCGGGCGCGGTTTCCTTCCTGCTCAGTGATGCCTCCAGCTTCATCACGGGTCAGAACCTCGCAGTCGACGGCGGTTGGACCGTCTGGTAGCGCCGGGTGCCACAGCCTGGCATCTCAATATGTTACTGTAACAGACCGCTTGTGATTGTGCGGGATGTCGATCTGCGTTTATGATCGCTCTCCCAACCCGCACCTTCACGCCATGAAACGCCTATCTTACAGTATCATCGCACTCGCTGCTGCACTCACCTCCGCCCGGGCGGAGCAGGTGTGGATCGAGGCCGAATCCTTTGCCAATCCCGGCGGCTGGGTGCTCGACACCCAGTTCATCGACATCATGGGATCGCCCTATCTGATGGCGCATGGCATGGGCAAGCCCGTGAAGGATGCTGAAACGGAAGTCAGCGCTCCTGCGGGCACCTACAATGTGTGGGTGCGCACGAAGAACTGGGTGGCTCCTTTTGGCGTGACCAGTGAAGCCCCTGGCAAATTCCAGGTCAGCGTGAATGGCAAGAAGCTCGACAAGGTGCTCGGCACCGAGGGCAAGGACTGGAGGTGGGAAAAGGCAGGCTCCGCCAAGGTCGATGGAAAGGCGAAGATCGCGCTGAACGACCTCACCGGTTTCGATGGCCGCGTGGATGCTGTTTTGCTCACCACGGATGAAGGTTTCACACCTCCTGCGGATCTCGCGGCAACGACCCAGCTTCGTCACAAGCTGCTCGGCCTTCCCGAGAAAGCTCCTGAATCCCAGGAGTATGATCTGGTGGTCGTCGGCGGTGGTTATTCCGGCATGGGCGCTGCGATCTCCGGTGCTCGTCAGGCATTGAAAGTGGCCTTCATTCAAAATCGCCCCGTGCTTGGCGGCAATGGTTCCAGTGAGATTCAAGTGTGGGCGATGGGCGGCACGCGTCGCGGCATTTATCCGCACCTCGGCGAGATCGTGGAGGAGTTCGCCGACCGTGCCAGCAACAGCCCTGCGGCTGATCCAGCGGAGTTCAATGACAAGCTCAAGGAAGACACGGTCAAAGCGGAGAAGAGCATCGACCTCTTCCTAAACACGCATGTGTATGGTGTGGAGCTGGATGCGGATAAAAAGAACATCCGCAGCGTGATCGGCCTGGATACCAAGAGCGGCAAAGAGACGCGTTTTGTGGGCAAGCTCTTCGTCGACTGCACCGGTCACGGCAGCGTGGGTGCGCTGGCAGGTGCGGAGTTCATGATGGAAGAAAAAGGCCGCATGGGCATGAGCAACATGTGGGTGCTGAAGAAGCATGAGAAGCCTGTCACCTGGCCGGCAACCCCTTGGGCGCTGCCGCTGGAACTCGAAGACTTTCCTGCCCCGAAGGGCATGGAGCCTGTGGGCGTGAAGAACAAAGGCAACCTCACGGGTTACGATCTTGGTTATACTCCTGTGGCTAACATGGAAGAATATCTCCACGGCGAATGGTTCTGGGAGAGCGGCTTTGACAAGCATCCGCTGAACGACCTCGAGCTCATTCGCGACCACAACTTCCGCGCCGTGTATGGTGCCGTGAGCACGCTGAAGTCCAAGGGCGGTGAGAAGTATGCCCCTTATGACATGCAGTGGCTGGCCTACATCGGCGGTCCGCGTGAGAGCCGCCGCATCGTGGGTGACATGATCCTCAACGGCGAGGACATGGTGAAGGGCATCATTCATCCGGACGGCTGCGTGCCCACCACCTGGGACCAGGACCTGCACTATCCGAAAGAGCAGTACATGAAGAAGTATCCGGACAATCCTTTCATCAGCCGCGCCGAGTTCGGCAAGCACACGGATCGCAAAAATGGTTATCCCGTGCCTTACCGCTGCTTCTACTCGAAGGACATCGGCAACCTCTTCATGGCCGGCCGCACCATCAGCGTGGAGCGTCATGCGCTGGGCAGCACGCGAGTCATGCGCACCTGCGGCATGATGGGCGAGGTCGTCGGCAAGGCTGCCTGGATCTGCGTGCGCCACCACACATCTCCGCGCGGTGTGTATGAGCAGTATCTGGACATCCTCAAAGACCTCATGAACCAGCCCGGCGCGATGCGTCGCGACAACCTGGAAGCCGCTCTCTACCTGCCTGCGAACGCCAAGAAGCTGCCTGAGATCACCGCCGCTGGCGGAGACAGCATTGATCCGAAGAAGATGGACGGCATCGTCATCGATGACGAAGACGCCGAGCTCACCGGTTCCTGGAGCAAGGGTGAAGGCCTGAAGCCCTATGTGGGCGAGCACTACAGCTACGGTAGCGCCAAGGATGCCAGCGCCCGCTTCTCCTTCGCCGTCAAAGAAAGCGGCAACTACGAAGTTCGCGCTTACTGGCAGCCGCACGCCAACCGCGGCAAGTCCGTGCCGATCACCATCATCAGCGCTGATGGCGAAAAGACCCTGACCGTGGACCAGAGCAAGCCTGCCAAGGGCAAGGACGGCGCGCAGTCTCTCGGCACCTTCAAGTTCAACGCCGGTGAAGAGGGTTCCGTCACCTTCCGCACCGAAGGCGCGAAGGGCAATGTGCACCTCGATGCCGTGCAGGTGGTGCCTGCGAAGTAAGTCATCACGTCAGGTTGCGAATCTGAAAACCGGAGATGGAGGCTTGCTCCTCTCCGGTTTTTTGTGGCGGGAGATGTTGAAGGCGCGAT
>NZ_BKAG01000041.1 GCF_007992435.1 Prosthecobacter gellanilyticus
TCCGCGACTTCGGCGCGCTATTGCAGCACCTTCTTGATTGCAGGCACCAGGAGCTCAGTCACAAGTTCATGCCCGAGATCATTCGGATGCATGCCATCTGGCAGCATGCCGCTGACGTCCGTCTGGTGCTTCTTGGCAAACGCCGGATACTCCGCATGCACATCGACCAACGGCACTTTGAGTTCGGCGGCCAGTTCACGCATCGCCGCATTGTAGGCGACGAGATTCGGGGATTCAAAGCCATCCTCGGCAGCGGCATCGTAGGGCGGCTTGCCATACATCTGCTTGAGCCGGGCCGTCCAGCGCAGCGGGTTGGTGGTCATGAGGATCACCTTCGCGTCCTGCTTTTGGAGCGTGGAGATCATTTGGCGCAGGTTTTTCAGGTAGTCCTTCACGGGCACGCGGGGAGAGGTCGCGGGCGGATTCTTCCACACATCCACAGCGGAGTCATTGATGCCGAACTGGATCACCACCAGCCTCGGCTTGTGACGCAGCACATCACTCTCTAGCCGCTGCATGGCCATGCTGGTGGTGTTGCCTGGGACACCTGCATTATACACAGCCAGACTGGATCCCACGCTCTGAAGAGCTTCCTGCACACGGTCCGCATACACCTTCTCAATGCCGCTGCGAACGGCGGTCGTGGAGTCGCCAAACATGATGATGCCGCCGGGCTTCGGATCTGGTTTGACGATAGGCACGTGCACAGGAATCTCGCCCTTGTTGAGGTCGTCGAGCTTCACCTTCATGCGCAGGCCGCCCTGCATGGTGGTGATCCATACCTCGCCGGGACTGCGCTCATAGAGATAAGGATAAGAGACACGCGCACCCGTGCCGTAGTTGGCCGCCACGATGACAGGCTTGCTCCAGGTGGCCGCCTCATCGCTGGAGAAGGCTAGCGACAACTCCGAGCGGCTCGTGCCATTTTTCGGCGCATGACGTGGTGGTGCATTCCAAAGCAGCGCGATGCGGCCATCACTCAGACGAGCCATCTGCGGGCAGCAGGTAACGGAAGCAATGTTGGTTTGCTTCAGGCCTTCCCACTTCAGTCCATCCTTGGAGGTGGCATCCCAGAGAAACCCAGCCTCCGTGCGCAGGAGCAGGTAAAGCGAGCCGTCCTTTCTCTCGATGACAGCGCCTTCGAGGCTGCCTGCATGATCGTGTGTGCCCACGCCATAGTCGAGCATGTTGCTGCGCTGCCAGGACTTTCCCAGATCATCAGAAACCCACATCACCGTGGCGTGCCGCCATTCGGGAATGATCTCCTGACCCACCATGACGATGCGGCCACTGCGCATCTGGATCATGGAATGAATACAGCCGCACCAGGGATCGCTCAGCTTTACGGGAGTTTCCCAGGTCTTGCCATCGTCCGTGCTGCGGCAGGTATAGGTCGGCAGCACGAAGTCGGTCCACTTCACATCCGCCTCACCCCAGCGCCAGCCTTTGGGCTGACCTCTCTCCGTCATGTTCATCCAGCCAGCGATGATCACGCCTTCACGCGTGCGCAGCAGAGCCCGCTCATTGCTAGTTTGAAACTTCTCCGGTGTGGCAAACAGAGGCGTGCTGGTCCAGGTGGCTCCTTCATCGGTGCTGCGCAGAGCATCCTTCGCATCAAAGCAGAGCGCGGCTCCATCCGCCGCGGTCACAAACGGGCCTTGATGAGGGAAGGGCAGGGCGGATGCCTTGGGGTGAAGAATGGGCGCAGTGGCTGGTCGGGCCGCGAATGAAGCCATGCAAACCGCCAGGAGGCTGAGCAAGAGTGGGAGACGCATGGCACACATACGCAGCAGCTTTCACCGGCTTCACAGGCACCATGAGGAGACCAGACCCTAGCGCACAAAGCGCCCACTTCATGTCATGCCAGAACGCAACGAAATGTCCCTGGCGGGCGTTCTATTTGCACATGACCCGCTCTACTTTTATCGCCCTTTCCACGGCCTTTCTCTCCCTCGCAGGCGCTGCTTCGGCCCAAAACATACGCGCAGGCATCATCGGTCTCGATACCTCCCATGTCCTGGCCTTCACCAAGACGCTGAATGCGAATCCGCAGAAGCCAGAAGTCATGGGTGTGCGCCTGGTGGCGGCCTATGCGCAGGGCTCCAAGGACATTGAGTCCAGTGTGAAGCGCGTGCCGGAATACACGGAAAAGGTAAAGGCGCTTGGCGTGGAGATCGTGCCGACCATCGAGGCCCTGGTGGAAAAGGTGGATGTGGTCTTCCTCGAAACGAATGATGGGCGTCCGCATTTGGAGCAGATCCGTCCCTGCTTCGCCGCGCACAAGCCCGTGTTCATCGACAAGCCCATCGCCGGCACCCTGGTGGACGCCATCAAGATCTTTGAGGAGGCCAAGGCTGCTGGGGTGCCCATCTTCTCCTCTTCCTCCCTGCGCTTTGGCAAAAACACCCAGGCTGTTCGCGGTGGTAGCGTCGGCATTGTGAAGCAGGCAGAGACTTCCAGTCCGGCCTCATTGGAAGCCACGCATCCCGACCTCTTCTGGTATGGCATCCACGGCGTGGAAAGCCTCTTCACCGTCATGGGCACCGGCTGCCAGAGCGTGAAGCGCGATACCAACCCCGAAGGCAAAATCCGCGTCACTGGCACCTGGGCAGGTGGTCGCACCGGTGTGTTCAATGAGAGCAAGGCCTATGGTGGCAAAGCCGTCGGTGACAAAGGCGAGTCCCCCGTGGGTGCGTACGATGGCTATGATCCGCTGCTGTTTGCCGCCGTGCATTTCTTCCGCACCGGCATGGCTCCCGTGACGCCTGAGGAGACGCTGGAGATCTACGCCTTCATGGAAGCCGCGGATGAAAGCAAGCGCCGCAACGGTGCTGAAGTGACCCTCAAAGAGGTCATGGACAAGGCGAAGGCTGAAGCCGCGAAAAAGTAGGTTAGACGGTGGGGGCGCGTCAGCGACGGGGCGCGGATCTCCGAATCCGCAGCCAGGTGGATGACACATGTGGCCGCGACTTTGCTGACGGAACCTTCAACCCGAAAACCAGGATGTGGATTCGAGTGGCATCACGATGATGCTCCTCGTCCATCCTGCGTTCGTGACGGCTGCGGATTCGGATATCCGCGCTCCATGGATGCTGCGGGCCGCTCGGTACGTAGATGTCGGAAACGAATCCATTGTTAGACTTGGGCGCGATATCTTCGCGCCTTCCACCTTTACACCTTCACCAAGCCACGCCTGATGGCCTCGGCCGTGGCTTGGGCGCGGTCATTGACCTTCATCTTCATGAGGATGCGGCTGACGTGCTGCTTCACGGTGTCCTCACCGATGCCGAGGGTGGCGGCGATTTCCTTGTTGGCATTGCCTTGGGTAATGAGTGTGAGAATCTCGCGTTCTCGGGGTGTGATCTCGGGCTCGGCAAGCCGGTCCTTCAAACGCTGTGCGATGTCGGCAGGCAGGGTTTGCCCGCCTTTCGCCACGGTGCGGATGGCTTTGAGCAAGTCATCGCGCGAAGAAGACTTTTGTAAGTAGCCGAGTGCGCCCGCTTTGAGAGCGGCCTGGATCTCGTCATCACGGGCAAAGGTGGAGAAGATCAGCACCTTCGCGGCGGGATGCTCACGCAGGAGAGCGGCGGTGGCCTCGATGCCGCTGATGCCGGGAAGCTGCAGGTCCATCAGAACCACATCCGGCTTCTTCTTGGCATACACCTTTGCCGCCTCTTCGCCGCGATCGACCTCGCCCACGACCTTGAGATCATCCTCCAGTTCCAATGACGCGACGATGCCGCTTCGCACCACGAAGTGGTCATCAATGAGGAGAAGAGAAATCATGAGCCAAGGTCAAGCGGTCAAAGGGCAAGGAGTCAAGCGGGCAAAGGCAGGGCGATGGTCACAGTGGTGCCCTTTCCATGCTCGCTCTGCCAGTGGGCTTCGGCGCCGATCTTCCGGCAGCGCTCGCGAATGCCGATGCAGCCAAAGTGGCCGGGCTTGCCATGCGTTTGAGTGCTGGTGTCAAAGCCACCGCCATTGTCAGCGATGCTCAGGATGAGCTGTCCGCTGCTCTCCGCCAGGTGCACGGTGATCCGTGATGCCTTCGCATGCTTGATCGCATTCGTGGTGGCCTCCTGGGCCATCATGCGCAGGTGATGTGCCACCGGGGCCGCGATGGCAGGCACTGGATGGAGATCGAGCACGATCTCACATTGATCATGTTGCACACGTTCTGCCATGAGTTGCAGGGACTCTGGCAAAGTCACCGGATGCTCCGTGTCACGGAGATCGGAGACAAGATTGCGTGCCTCGCTCTGGATGCGAGAGACAAGGCTGCGCGAGGTTTCTAAAAGGGTGCGCGCCTTGTCTTCCAATGGTCGTGTGGTGGCGGCATCGAGACGCAGTGAAAGCCCGGCCAGCTCCTGCTCCAGTGTGTCATGAAACTCTCGTGCGATGCGCTGGCGCTCATCCAGCGTGGCTTGATGGGCGATCTTCGATTGCAGCCGGCTGATCTGCCGGCGCTGCTGGGTGATCCAGAACAGCGTGAGCAAGATCACTCCGCCGAGAATCGCAATGGCCATCACTAGACGGCGCGCCGTCCAAAATGGTGCGGTGCTCAGCACTTGGATGTCCTGGAGATTGCGCAGCAGCAGCGAGGCACGCTCGGGTTGCGAGCGAAAACCTTTGTCCGTGGAGGACTCGATCAGACAAATGCCGGCGAGCAGGCACGATGAGCCGATCTCCAAATCGGGTGCGTTTGTTTGCAGCAGGAAGGCGCGAATCGGAATGCCGTTGGAGGTGAAGCGAAGCTCGTACCCATCCGACGTGCGGAAGAAGTCATTCAGCACGGCGGGTGTGGTGAGCTGCACCAGGTCCGCATCATGAGAGCCGTCCTGAAGCTCTTTCAGCATCACTTGTTCGGCAGCGGGAGCGGTGTCGGGTGTCTGGGTGAGCACCTGCGCATCTGCCAGGGAGGCACTGAAGCCTGCCATGATGGGGAAGCCAATGACCTCAATGCGGTGACCGGGCATCACGCTGGCGGCGGTGGTGAGCTGGATGGCGATGGAAGGAGACTGCGGCGGCTCCGGTGAGGCATCCTTCGGCACTTCCCGGGGTGGCGGCGGTGGTGTGGAGTCACGCAGAAACACACGACCATCTGGAAAGGAAGCAAGCACGGTCCCGCGGATACGCACACGATGACTTAAAGCGTCTGCCTCACCAAAGCGCAGCAGCGCGGCGACGGAGGTGACGGGCAGTGATTCAGGCGGTGCGGCGGCCTCCATGACTTCCACGTCATCCCAGTCTGCCACGCGGAGGTAGGGGAAGACAAGCTGCCGGCGGTCATTGATGCCGCCGGCAGCGAGGGCGGTGATGCGCAGCCGTGAATCGATCACTCCGGGGGCAGAGTCCAGAGGTGCATCCACACGGACCTCAATGACACGGCTGCCCATGGAGACGCGGAGGATGGATTTGTTTTCATCCAGCGCGGCGAGGGTGCGGCCGAGGCCCACCACGACCACGCGCTGGTAGTGATAGCGGCCTGTGGAGAGGTCATCATAGGTGGCGGGCACGGCGACAGGCGGAGTCTCATGACCGAGCACCTGCACCTGAGTCACATCCACACCAGGAAAGTAGAGTCCGGCTGTGGTCGTGCCTTGAATGCGCACCCGGTCACCGGGACGGAGATTGTTCCGGAAAGGCCTGAAGTGCAGATGAGTGCCAGCCGTTTCATCCTGCACAAAGACTGTGCTGCCGCTTTCCACAAAGCCCACGGTGGCTGTGAGATCCACCGGCAGTTTTTCCAGGCTGCGCTCATAGGGGAGCGTGCGGATGTCGATGGCACGGGTGAGCGTGGTTTGCGCCATGGCCTGGCCCAACCAAAAGGAGAATAGAAGAATGAGCGTGGAGAATCTCACGGCTCAGAAGTTGTCGGGCAACTGACCCCAGTCCGGGTTCTTACCCGCGTCAAAGTCCTCGGGAAGAGTCGCGCTGATCTCGCCTTCCGGATCACTGACCATCACGACACCACCTTTGGCCGTGGCAATGGCTTGCACGCCGAGATTGCCTGTGTTGTTCAGCTGCAGGCTTCCCGCTTCCTGGTAGATGCCCAGGGACACGCGTTGGAAGCCAAGGTCATTGTTGATGAGCATACGCCCGCCATGATCCGTGGCATCCAGTGTGAGCTGCGGTGTGCCATCGGCCGTGGACAGCAGCAGCGAACCAGCCACGGGTCCGCCGGAAAGAGTCGCAATGCCGGCCTGCGAGGCTGCATTCCCATAGGCGCAGAAGACGCCGCCCTGGTCGCCTTCACCAAACATGAGCAAGGGTCGCTGCTGCTTTTGCAGGATCACCACGGGTTTGTTCGCGGTGACAGCGGAGAGCAGTTTGGTATCAGGATCGATCGGTGACATCAGCTCGACCGAAGAAACCTCGCCGCTGGCCACGGCGCGGAAGCCATCTTCCTCACCTGTGGACTGCAGTGTCAGCGCGGAGTGGCTGTCATAATGATGCGCCAGCATGACCCGCGCCTCGCCGTTCATGTCATGCAGCGTGATGCTGCTGGCCACATCGAGCGCGGAGATGTCCACGGACTTTTCTCCACGCTCACCACGCAGGGAGAAGCTGCTTCCAGCTTCACCGGAAGAAATGTGCGCCTCAAAGCCACTGCCGGGAACCTTGCCTTCATGCACGCAGAGCTGGGCAGCACCATCGAGCGCCATCATGGAGATGCTCTGCAGCTCAGACGGGCTGTGGAGCATGAACGCGGGGCCATCATCACGTGCCACGAGAGCGATCGCGTCGGGCTGTCCTGGCGGTCCGAGGCTCAGCAGACCCCCCTGGCCATCCGAGTGCAGTTTCACCAGGCTGTTGAGGCTGCCATCGGCAAAGAGCAGATCGGTGGAGGATGGCTTCACGGTACCATCCTCACTGACTTCCCCGTCCTCATGCACCAGCACGCCACGTGTGCCGCCGTCCTTCTGCAAAACTGCGATGGAGCCGCCTCGCGGCTGGGCACGCATGAGGGCACCTGGGCGACCCGCGTCCGCATGCACCGCCACAAATCCGCAGTCCTCCTGGGTGAAGAAGCTGATGCGCGGCTGGCGGTCCTCTCCCCTCAGCAGCATCTGGGGAGATCCCGCGCTGTCCAGAGACATCTCCGCACGCACGGCGCTGCTTTCCTTTTGATGCAGATGCACAAAGCCGCCGTCCTCGTCCGCGCCCAGATGCAGGGAGATCCAGCGCGGGTCATGCGCCGGCCGGACAAACAGCTCATGGCACTCCAGGCAGACGCGGCGGACACCATCAGTGTCTGTTTCCACGCTGACGATCTTCTCCAGATCATCCAGCCGCTGGCGCACCCGCCGCAGTTCCTCCTGCACAGATGAGAGGGCGGATTGAAGGTCTTCGAGTGGGATGCTCATGGGGAAAGAGAGAGAATTTCTTCAAGAAAGATACGCCGCTGGCGGGCCGCCGCGCAAGCCAGGGACGTAAAGAGGAGCAACGAATTCCGAATGACGAATGCCGAAATCTCCCGAAGCATGGTCTCACTTCCGCCCCTCATGTCTCCGTCATCCGCCATTTGCCGTCCGTCGTTGGCCATCACAGCCTCGCTGAGTCTGATCCTCGCCGGTTGCACCGTCGGTCCTGACTTCAAGCTGCCAGAGATGAATCTCAGCACGCGCTGGAAGAACAAGGCGGACGTCAGTGATCTCGGGATGCCTGACGCCTGGTGGACGCTCTATCGCAGCCCCGCGCTGAATCGTCTGGTTGATCAAGCGCTGACTTACAATCAAGACCTCGCGACTGCGCTCGCACGTGTGGAGACAGCGCGGGCCATGACGGGTGTGGAGAAGGCTGCCTGGTTCCCGCAGCTGGGCATGCAGAACGCGATGACGCTGGAGCGCATCTCCGGCAGCAGTTTTGGTGCGAACCTGCCGCCAAACATCCCGCTGCCTTCCCTGGAGCGCGATCGTCATCAAGCCTTCGCCACCCTGAACTATGAGGTGGACCTCTGGGGCAAGGTGCGCCGCAGTGTGGAAGCCGCGAAGGCTCGTGAAGGTGCGGCCATTGAACAAGTGGCTGTCCAGCGCCTGGTCATCGCAGCTGAAGTGGCGCGAAATTACTTCCTCGCCGCATCGCTCGACTCCCAGCGCCAGATCTTGAATGAAACCATCTCCCTCCGTGGCGAGGCGCTGAAACTGCAGCAGAGCCGTTTCCAAGGTGGTCTGGCCAATGAGATGGACGTGGCCCGTGCGCGCACGGAGCTCGAGCTCGCGAGACACGACCTCATCGGTGTGGAGCGTCAGCGTGCCAATGCGGCGAATGCACTGGCCTTGGTCTGTGGTTCGGCGCCTGTGGATTTCCAACTGGCATCAAGCCTGGCCCTGCCCGGCGCACCTCGCATCAGCTCGGGGCTTCCGGCGACTTTGCTCCAGCGCCGTCCTGACCTGCGTGTGGCCGAACAAACGATGCGGGAAGCCAATGCGAATATCGGCGTGGCCAAGGCGAACTTTTATCCCAGCTTCAAGCTGATCGGTAGCGGGGGCATCGAGAGCATCGGAGCGGAGGACTTCCTTGATTGGAAGAACAAGGCGGGCTCCATCGGGCCTCAGCTCACCCTGCCCATCTTCCAGGGCGGACGCCTGCGCGGAAACATGCGCGCTGCCTATGGGCGGTATGACGAAAGCGTGGCGGCGTATCGCCAGGCCATCTTGAAGGCCTTGCAGGAGGTCGAAAATTCAGTCGTGGATCTGAATGCCTACACTCGTCAGCGCGCCGCCGTGACATCCGCTCTCGATGCCGCGCAGGAGACCAGCAAGCTCGCGCGTGTTCGTTATGACAAGGGGCTCGCGAGTTATTTCGAAGTCGTGGATGCCGACCGCACCGTGCTCACCACAAGGCTGCTTCGTGCGCAGATCGATGGTCAACGCCTGACGGCCAGCGTGCAGCTGATCCGCTCACTGGGTGGCGGCTGGGGTTCGGCCAAGTAAGCTCTTAAGCTGAGTTTAGGGCGGTTTTAAGGTTAATTTTATCACAATTGATAGTCCTTCGCCGCTTTGATTCTTAGTTATAACAATTCAAAGATTGATAATTATGGTGATTAGATTGAATTCGGCATCTCGCCCCGCAGATGCCGCGCCTCATCCCCACGACCTCTCGTCTCTCGCCTTCGCACTTTTTGGCGCTGGCAGTGTGGGTTGTTGTTCAGAGCATCGCGTGGTCCGCAACACCGAAGATGCGGCTGGAGATCACTCCGATGTGGCAGGGCAGGGCAGTTGTGCCCGGACAAGGCATCGCATCTGATCAGAAGCTCAGCATCACCCGCCTGGATGCCATGCTTTCGAAGCTGGCGTTGAAGCGTGCGGACGGCTCATGGCTGGAGTCAGAGGACTGGCATCACTTCATCAGTTTGGAGCGCGGCAAACTGACGGTGGAAGCTGATGGCCTGTCGGCGGAAAAATTCATGGCTCTGCGTTTCGATGTCGGAGTGCCTGCATCTATCAATGCGGCATCGCCAGCTCAATGGCCTGCCGGGCATCCACTGCACCCCGATGTGTGCGGGCTGCATTGGGGATGGCAAGGTGGTTATGTCTTCATGGCGCTGGAGGGCCGCTGGCACTCTGCGCGTGGTGATGATGGCTTCTCCTACCATCTCGCGAATGATCCGAATGTGGCGCACGTGGAGCTTCCTGTGGAGTTCAGCGGTGGCGGACCTTTGACCCTGCACCTCGAACTCGATGCCGCGGTTATTCTTGAGGGCATCGACTTTGCCAAAGACGGCTCCAGCACGCACAGCCGGGAGGGGGATGCGCTTGCGGCGAAGCTAAAGGCCAATGTTCAGAGAGCCTTTCGCGTCCACGGTGTGAGTCATGATCTGTTCCAATCAGTGGCGAATGCTGTGGCGACACCTGTTGAGCTTCCGGCGGGAACTCATGCCTATCCCCTGGCCATCACGGAACGCTTTCCCCAGGTCGCCTTGCCTGCTGACAATCCGCTCACGAAAGAAGGTGTGGCTCTGGGGGAGAAGCTTTTTCACGACAAGCGGCTCTCCATCAACAACACGAAATCCTGCGCGAGCTGCCACGCCGCCGACGAGTCCTTCGCGGATTCGCGTCGTGTCAGCATCGGTGCGCTGGGAGATGCCGGCACCCGCAATTCCATGCCGTTGGTGAATCTCGCCTGGGGCCAGAGCTTCTTCTGGGATGGGCGCGCAAAGAGCCTCCGCGAGCAGGTGCTCATGCCGGTGCAGGACGTGCATGAGATGGCCGAATCGATGGAGAGTGTGGTGGGCAAGCTCACCGATTCGGAGTCCGAAATCAAAGCGGACTTCGCCGCTGCCTTCGGATCACCCGGGATCACTTCGGATCGCATTGCCAAGGCCCTGGAGCAGTTTCTTCTGACGCTGGTTTCGCAAGAGTCGCGCTTTGACAAAGCCGTGCGCAAGGTGGCGGACCTTACGGAGGAAGAGAAGCGCGGCCTGCAGCTCTTTGTCACCGAGCATGATCCGAAGCGCGGCTTGTTCGGCGCGGACTGTTTTCACTGCCATGGCGGCACGCTTTTCACGGATCATCAGTTTCACAACAACGGTCTCGACCTGAAGGCTGAGGACTTGGGCCGCATGATCGTGAGCGGAAAAGAGGAAGATCGCGGCAAGTTCAAGACCCCCACGCTGCGCAATATCGCGCTCACCGCGCCCTACATGCATGATGGCCGCTTCCGGACATTGGAAGAGGTCGTGGAGCACTACTCCAGCGAGGTGAAGCGTGCCCCGAACCTGGATCCAAACCTGGCCAAGCATCCCATCGAAGGACTGAACCTGAGCGCTGAGGACAAGCGCGCTCTTGTGGCCTTTCTCAAGACACTCACGGACGAATCCTTCGGCACGAAAGCCGCCACTGCCACCGGGCAGGGCAGCGTTTCGGTTGCCGTCACGGGCACCGCTCCACCCACACCGGGAACTAAATAAAATCCCCCCGCTCTTCTCCCGAGACGATGAACCTCCCCCTCCGCCATCTTTGCCTAACCTTTTGTTTGCTGTTAGCGGCCTTGCCCGCCCATGCCGGTGAGGATGATCATGGCCTGAATGACGCCCTGAGCGCCGAGGCCCAGGCTCTGGCGCCCGCGTTTGTCGTCCTCACAGGTCCTGCACCCACTGCCACGCAGCGCAACGAGGTGGGAACCTGGGGCAGCGTGATCAACTGGACCCCGCACATTCCCGTGTCAGCGGCCACGCTGCCGGATGGACGCTTGCTCACTTTTGCCTCGAACCAGCGCACCACCTTCCCGGTCGGGCCTGAGTTCACCTATGCGGCGGTTTGGAATCCAGCCACGGGTGTCTTCACCGAGATCAACAACACGCGTCATGACATGTTCTGCGGCGGCACGGCCTTGCTTCCAGATGGACGCCTGGTGGTGAATGGCGGGCGTAACACCACCCGTCTGAGCAGCATCTTTGACTGGCGCACGAACCAGTGGACCGCCCTGCCTAACATGAATGATGGACGCTGGTACAACACCAGCGTGGCCCTCATTGATGGCAGCGTCTTCACTGTCACTGGAGATGGCGGCATCACCACGGCAGAGCGTTGGAATGAAGGCGTGGGCTGGAGCCGCCTGACGGGGATCAACTGGAGCACCGTGGTTTCACTTCCGGGCTATGTGCCGAACTGGCATCCGTTGGTGCTGGTGTCTCCGGACAACCGTCTGTTCCATGGTGGACCCACGGATACGATGAACTGGATCACCGCTGATGGCACAGGCTCGCTGACCTATGCGAATGTGAATGTGCCCGGGGCACACTACCCGAAGGAGGGCTGCTTCGCGATGTACAACGAAGGCCGCATCCTGGTGGCAGGCGGCTCGGCCAGCACGACACCGAATCCGAATGACGGCTCCACGGGAACCAGCACGAATCTGGCCTTCACCATCGACATCCGTGGCAGCACGCCAGTGGTGGCTGCGACATCGTCGATGAAGTATGTCCGCCAGTTCGTGAACAGCGTCATCCTTCCGAATGGTGAGGTCATGGCCATCGGCGGCAACACCAGCGGCCTGAAGTTCAATGACACAGGTTCCATCCTCTCTCCGGAAATTTGGAATCCGACCACCGGCCAGTGGCGTGAAGTGACCGACATGAGCGTGCCGCGCAACTATCACTCGCTGGCCTTGCTGCTTCCAGACGGTCGCGTCTTTTCTGGCGGTGGTGGCCTGGGCGGAAACAGCGCGGACCATCGTGATGCGCAGCTCTACACACCCGGCATGCTCTATGACGCGGCGGGCAATCTGGCTGCACGCCCCACCATTGCCTCGGCACCATCACTCATCGGCAGCGGTCAGGTCTTCCAGGTGCAGGGCAGCGCGGGCATCACGCGCTTCACCTTCATCAAGATGTCTTCCGTGACGCATTCCATGAACACGGACCTGCGCTTCCTGGAACTGCCTTTCACCAGCCCCAGCAGCGGGAACTACAGTGTCACGGCACATAGTAATCTGAGCGTGATGACGCCCGGTTACTGGATGCTCTTCGCGCATAACTCGGCAGGTGTTTATTCCGTCGCCAGCATCATCCAGGTGTCTGCCACGAATTCTCCCACGCTGACGAATCCGGGATCGCAGATCACACGCTCCACGACCTCGCCCAGCCTGCAATTGGTGGCTGGTGGCCCTGGCGCCAAGACCTTCAGCGCCACCGGGCTTCCGACGGGCCTGACGATCAATGCTGGAACCGGTTTGATCGGCGGCACGATCACCGCCGCCCCTGCGGCCTTCAATGTCAGCGTGACGGTCCTGAACGACCTGGGCTTCAGCGCCACGCAAAACTTCACCTGGACGGTCACGCCCGCGGTCCTCGGCTCCGGCACCATCCTCCGTGAACTCTGGACGAACATCAGCACTTCCAACCTCAGCGCTCTGACGAGCAGCAACAAGTATCCGAACTCGCCCAACAGTTCCACCCAGCTCACCTCTTTCGAGACACCGACGAATTCAGCGGACAACTATGGTCAGCGGCTGCGTGGGTGGGTTCATCCGCCTGTCACAGGCCAGTATCGTTTCTGGATCGCTGGTGATGATGAGTGTCGTCTGCTGCTGAGCACCAATGACAGCGCTGCAAATGCCACCATGATCGCCCAGGTGCCGCAGGGCGGATGGACGGAGTCCCGCGACTGGATTGAGTATGATTCCCAGGCCTCGGTTTTGATCAATCTGGTGGCCGGGCAGCGCTACTACATCGAGGCGCTGCACAAAGAAGGCGGCGGTGGTGATAACCTCGCCGTCGGCTGGCTCATTCCTGGCGCCACTGCCACGACCGTGGTGGAGGGGCAGTACCTCTCGCCCATGGTCGCCAATCGTGCGCCCACACTCACCAATCCGGGGGCACGCACCAGTGTGGCAGGCCTGCTGACCTCCTTGCAGTTGGTGGCATCTGATCTGGATAATGATCCACTGGTCTTTTCGGCCAGCGGACTGCCCGCGGGCCTAACTTTGAATGTCACCACGGGTGTCATCAGCGGCATCCCGACGGCTTCCGGCAACTTCAACGCCACTGCCAGCGTGAGTGATGGCAAGGCAGCCCTGGTCAGCGTAAACTTCACCTGGACCATCAATGCCTCCCTGGTGCTGAGCACGCCGCTTTCCACGGCGGCGGCGGTCAACACGGCGGTGAACTTCACAGCCACCAGCGCGGGCGGCCTGAATCCACGCTACCGCTGGAACTTTGGTGATGGCAGCGCCACGACCGCCTACAGCGCCCTGGCCACGGCTTCGCGCACTTACGCGGCAGCGGGGCGCTATCTCGTCACTCTGGAAGCCACGGATGACGCGGGTGCCATTCGCAGCACCACCTTCTATCAGGTGATCTACCCGGCGCTCACCACCCGGAAGCCCAATGTCTCCTCCAGCATCATTCTGGAAGATCGCGCCACGGCCAATGATCGTGTCTGGGTGGTGAACCCTGACAATGACAGCGTCACGGTGTTTGATGCGGTGACTCGTGCCAAGCTCGCTGAGACAACGGTGGGCACGGCTCCGCGCAGCATCGCCATCGCTCCCGATGGTCGCGCCTGGGTGACCAATGTGGAGGCTTCCACCATCAGCATTCTCAATGCTTCCACGTATGCGGTGGCGGGCACCGTGGCGCTGCCTCGTGGTTCACGTCCATTTGGCATCGCCTTTGACCCTGTGGGCACCGCTGCCTTCGTGGCGTTGGAAGGCTCCGGCACGCTTCTGAAACTGAATCCTGCAACCGGCGTGCAGATCAGCAGCATCAGCGTGGGCCAGCATGCGCGTCATGTTTCCGTGAATGCAGATGGCAGCCGCGTGTATGTGAGTCGCTTCATCACCCCGTCTCTGCCGGGTGAAAGCACCGCCACGGTAGACATCACGAACAAGGGGGGTGAAGTGGTGGTGGTCACGGGTGGCACGCTCGCCATTGAGCGCACCGTGATCCTGGCGCACAGCGAGCGTCAGGATTCACCCAGCTCCGCGCATGGCATTCCGAACTACCTCGGTGCCACGGCCATCTCACCAGACGGGCTTTTCGCCTGGGTGCCTTCGAAGCAGGATAACATCAAGCGTGGCACGCTGCGCAATGGTGTGAACCACAATCATGATCAGAGCCTGCGTGCCATCGCCAGCCGGATCAATCTCACCACGCAGGCGGAAGACGCGGCAAGCCGTGTGGACTTTGACAACTCTGGCATGCCCAGCGCAGCCGTCTTTGATCCTTGGGGTGGTTATGTCTTCGTCGCATTGGAGTCCAGCCGTGCAGTGGCGGTGGTGGACGCCTGGAATCGCGAGGTCGTGGGTCGCTTTGATGTCGGCCGTGCTCCTCAGGGCCTGGCCTTGTCGCCGGATGGCCTCACGCTCTTCGTGCATAACTTCATGGATCGCACGGTGAGCGTGCACAATGTCACGAGCTACATTCGTGGTGGAGTCGCCCTGCCCACGAGCATTGCGACCCTGAATTGCATCACCACTGAAAAGCTGACTGCCACTGTGCTGCGTGGAAAGCAGTTCTTCTATGATGCGCAGGACGTGCGTCTGGCTCTTCAGGAGTACATCTCCTGCGCCTCCTGTCACAATGATGGCGGTCATGACGGCCGCATCTGGGATTTCACCGGCTTCGGTGAAGGTCTGCGCAATACCATCACCCTCCGTGGTCATGGCACTCATGGCGCGCTGCACTGGACGGGGAACTTTGACGAAGTTCATGACTTTGAAGGCCAGATCCGGGCCTTTGCAGGCGGCACGGGCTTGATGACGGATTCCCAGTTCAACACCGGAACGCGCAATCTGCCGTTAGGTGATGCCAAGGCGGGTGTGAGCGCGGATCTCGATGCTCTTGCGGCGTATGTGACCTCGCTGACCGCGGAGTCGCGCAGCCCTTTCCGTAATGCGGATGGAACACTTACCACGGCAGCCGTGGTAGGTGAACGAGTCTTCCGCCAGCAGAACTGCGCCAGCTGCCACAATGGCGCGCGCTTTACCAACAGCGCGCTGAATGTGTTCAGTGATGTCGGCACCATCAAGCAACCCACGAGTGGCAAGCGCCTCAATGCTGCGCTGACCGGCTTTGACGTGCCGACCCTGCGTGGCCTCTGGGCCACTGGACCGTATTTGCATGATGGCAGCGCTTCCACATTGACCGCCGCTGTGCGTGCTCACACAGGCGTGACGATCAGCGATGCCGATGTTGCCAGTCTCAGCGCTTATCTCCAGCAGATTGATGATGCTCCTGCCGCAGCTCCTGTGCCGGTCACCGTGCTGCTGAGCACTGCAGCCGCGGCGCCGGTGAGTGCGGCCTTCACGGTCACCGCCACCTTCAGCCATGCTGTGACGGGTTTTGACCTCACGGACATCACCGTGACAGGTGGCACCGCAGGCAGCCTCACCGGCAGCGGCACTACTTATAATTTCATCATCACGCCCACTGACAACGTGGCGATCTCCCTGGCGGCTGGAGTGGCGCAGGATGGCGCTGGGTTGACGAACGCGGCTTCAAACAGCCTCGCTCTCACCTATTCACAAACACCCACGGGAGGTTTGCAGCTCTCGGGAGTGGATGTGGGCGGACCGGCGTTACCGGGCTTGACCCAACTCGACACTGCCACAGGTATCTACACGCTGCGTGGCGCGGGAGATGAGATCTACTTCACTGCGGATCAGTTCCACTTCTCCAATACGCTGCTCGTGGGTGATGGCGAAATCCGCGCGCGTGTGCGCAGTCTGGACAACACCAATCCTTGGGCCAAGGCGGGTGTGATGATCCGCGAGAGCACGGCCGCGGGTTCCCGGCATGTGATGATGAGCATCACGCCTCCGGCGGCGGCAAATGGTTTCGGCCTCATCTCGCGAACCACGCAGAACGGCGCGGCGAACTATATGCAGCTCGATCCCTTGAATCCGGTGCCTAACAATTGGGTGCGTCTGGTGCGCGCGGGCAGTGTGATCTCTGCCTTTTACTCGGCGGATGGTACGAACTGGATCCAGGCGGACGCGATCACTCTGACGGGCCTGCCCTCCCAGGTGCTTGTCGGCCTCGCTGTCGGTTCCGTGAATGTGAGCCAGCTCGCCACGGCCACCTTTGACAATGTACAAGTCACTGGATCACTCACCGGCGTGGCTCCTGCGGTCACTCTCTCCACGGCATCCACCGTGGAGTCTGCGGCCTTCAATGTGCAGGTGCAGTTCACTCAAGGTGTCACGGGCCTGACGACCTCTGATTTCACGGTGACGAATGGCAGCGCGGCTAGTCTCACCGGTTCAGGATCGGCTTACACCGTCAACATTCAGCCTGCAGCGGCGGGCAATGTCACCATCTCGCTACCAGCAGGGGCCGCGGTCAATGCCACGAACATGGCCAGCACGGTCTCTAACACGGTCACGGTGAGTTATGCTCCCCCCATCGTCTTTGCCCTCACGGGGCAGGATGTGGGCGCCGTGGGCGTGGTCGGCAGCACCAGTTATGCGGCGGGCACTGGTGCCTACACGGTGCGTGGGGCCGGTGGCGAAATCTTCTTCAATGCAGATGGCTTTCACTTCGCCCTCACCCAGCTCACCGGCGACGGTGAGATCCGCGCGCGTGTGACGAGCCAGACAAACACCGGTGGCTGGGCCAAGTCCGGTGTCATGCTGCGTGAGAATCTCACCGCAGGTTCACGGCATGTGATGATGTTCACCACGCCTTCAAATGGCACGGGATCGGTGTCACGAGTCACTGCCAGCGGCACGTCCACCTTCAGCTATGGTCCTGCATTGAATCCCGCGCCTAACAACTGGGTGCGTCTCGTTCGCGCGGGCAATCTGGTCACCGCCTATGCTTCCGCGAATGGCACCACGTGGACCACGGTGAGCAGCGTGACACTGACCGGCCTGTCTTCCACGCTCTATGCAGGTTTGGCGGTGACGTCCACGGCGAATGCGCAGTTGAGCACAGCCGTCTTTGATAACGTGACCATCACCGGCAGCCTCGCCGTGGTGGCTCCGACGGTGACGTTGACCTCTTCTGCCTCCGTGGAAAGCGGACCTTTCCTGGTGCAGACAGCGTTTTCACAAAGTGTCAGCGGCTTGGCGGCGAGTGACTACGTGGTCACGAATGGCAGTGTGACGAGCCTCACGGGCTCGGGCTCCACCTATCAAGCCCAGATCACCCCACTGAGCGCAGGAACTGTCACCGTGAGCCTGCCTGCGAATGCTGCGCAGAATGGCGCGAATGCGGGCAACTCTGCCTCGAGCACGCTTAGCGTGACCTACTCACCCTCGGCTGCTCTGAGCTTCCTCGCTCGTGACGTGGGTGCTGTGGGCGTGCCTGGCAGCACATCGCTGGACGCTGGCACGGGTACCTACACGGTGCGCGGCGCTGGTGATGAGATCTTCTTCACCGCAGATGCTTTTCACTATGCGTCCATGACACTGAATGGTGATGGCGAAATCCGCGCACGCGTGACCGGCCTCACAAACACCGGTGACTGGGCCAAGGCGGGGGTGATGATCCGTGAGACGGCCACGCCGGGCTCACGGCACATGCTCTACTGCTCCATGCCTGCCGTCAGCGGGAATGGCACCGGTGTCATCTGGCGCACCGCCACCGGCGGCAGCTCACTGTTTGAATATGGGCCTTCGCTCAATCCCGCGCCTAACAATTGGTTGCGTCTCGTGCGCGCGGGCAATGTACTCACTGCCTACTCCTCCGCCAATGGCACGGCATGGACGGCGGTGAACTCGGTGACCTTCACCAGTCTCGCCACGAGTGTGCAGGTCGGTCTGGCGGTGACCGCCACGAATCCGGCCACGCTGGCGAACGGTACCTTTGACAATGTGCAGATCATCGGCAGCACCAGCGCCGGCGGCTCCTCTCCTGGAGGCGTGATTGATGACGAAGGCAGCATCGCCACTGCCCAGCCCGTGGACACGGATGCCGATGGTGATGATGTGAATGATCTGCTTGAGGGCATTCTCGGCAATGACTCGGCCTTTGATGGTGGCTGGTGGATTGCCTCCCAGGCTGATGGCCGTGTGGATGCGCATCTTGTGCACGTCGCCGGCATCACCGGTTATTCCTTTGCCTTGGAGTCTACCACCGATCTGGTTCATTGGCAGTCTTTGACTCTCGCCTCCACGACGGCGGACATTGGCGGCGGGTGGACTCAGCGCTCCTGGACCGGCATCACGAATCTGCACGGGCAGAGCCTGGATCACGGCATGCTGCGCCTGCGTGTCACTCATAACTCCGGGTTGACCGCCTCCACCGCGCCGCAGGCCTGGCAGAAGTTCAGCCTGAATCCAGGTACGCAGACGGTGGGTGTCAGTCTGGTGAATGCGCCTGTGTATGCAGGTTTCGTGGCCGGTGTCACCGGCCCTGGCCAGCTGCAACTGACGGGCAGCGCGCTGCCGGTGAATGCAGGCGTTCCTTGCTACCTGGAAGTGCGTGAGGGGCCGCACGCTGGCCAGCGCTTTGATGTGGTCTCGGTGGATGGCAGCCAGGTCGTCCTGGATCTCACGGCACCTCATAACACACTCAGCGTGCTGCCGGACGGCATCGCAGGCGAGTCTGTCTTCATCCGTCCGCACGTGACCTTGGGGCAGGTCTTTCCGAAAGAGCTTTTCGTGGGAGGCACGCGCAGCACGCAGGCTGATCAGGTGCTCTTCTTCAATGGCACCGCCTGGGACACCTGCTGGCTGGTTCAGAGTGGCGGGCATCATCATTGGGCGCTGACCACAGATGCCACGCTGGCACCGCAGGAAGGGCGCATCATCCCGCCGGGAAGCGGTGTGATGGTGAAGCTCTTCAACCGCGGCACTGCCAGCACCATCACGGGTTATGTGCGGACCACGCCGTTTGTGCTTCCGCTGGCAGAGGGGCATCACTTCCTGGCTCCTCCGCGTCCGGTGGATGCCACGCCTAACCAATGGCATCTCAATGCAGAGGCCGGCCTCACTCCTTCCACCCGCTCCTCGACAGCCGATCAACTGCAGATCTGGGCCGCTGACAGCACCCCGGGGATTGCGAGCTACCTCGTGCACTGGCTGTATACCACCGGCTGGGTTCCACAGTGGGATGCCTCCAAAACTCCGGTCGGTGACACGCTGCTCCTGCCTGGTCATCGCGCCTTCTTCCTGAAGACTCAAGCTGCGGCCCAAGGCAAGGTCTGGAGTGTGCCAGGCGCCGGGGAGTGAGTTTGGTGTTCCCAACGAAGCGTGCGTGAAGCACTTTTTGATTAGGCCAACGATCAAAAAAGAGAGCCAGCCTTTTCCAGGCTGGCTCTTTCGTTGAAGGGGAAATGAAGAGTCTTGGCGCCGGTTACAGCTCCTTGATCTTGATGTTGCGGAACCAGACTTCATCGCCGTGATCGGTCAGCATGATGTGACCATGACCGGGGGCGAAGCCTTCCTTGCTCTTGAACTTGCTGGCGGCGATGCGGGTCTTCCAGTCTTCGCTGCTGGTGTCGGAGTCGCAGACCAGCTTGCCGTTCAGATAGTGCTCAATCTTGCCGTCCTTCACCACCACGCGGCTGGTGTTCCACTGTCCGGGAGGATTCAACGGCTTGTCTTTCGCTGGCTCCTTGATGTCATAGATGCTGCCCGTGACATGGCTGCCGCCGCGAAGACCGTCCGGATGCTTGTTGTCATCGATCATCTGATACTCGATGCCGAGCCACTCCTTGCCACCGATCTTGGTGACCCAGTATTTCACGCCGTTGTTGCCGCCTTCCTCGACCTTCCACTCCCACTCGAGCTCGAAGTTCGTGTATTCCTTGTCACTGAGCAGCATGCCGCCCGGGGTGCCATTGAGATGCAGCTCGTCATTTTCGATGGACCAGCCTGCGCCGGGCTTTTTGCCATCGGGCGCATGCCAGCCGGTCATGGTCTTGCCGTCGAAGATGGAGACGAAATCACCGGCCTGCACATTCAGTGCGGCCAGGGCGAGAAGGGTGGAAACGAAGAGAGGTTTCATGGAAGGGTAGGGAGGAACGGAGTTTGCGGCTCAGTCATACGAAATGCTTTCAAAAAAAGCCCCGCCGAGCAGGCGGTCGCCATCATAGAGGGCGCAGATCTGGCCAGGGGTGAGCGCCCGCTGAGGCTTATGGTAGATCAGTGATGCGCGGCCCTCTCCGAGCGGCACGAAGTCCGCCAGACCGGCAGGGCAGCGGTAGCGTGGCTGGGCATTCAGCGTGCGTGCTCCGGTCAAAGGCAGGCCAGTGGTGGAGATGCCTGTCAGGGTGCAGCGGCGCGCCCACAGCAGCGGTGTGTCCGGACGCTCGATGGCGATTACCAGTTCATTCTTCTCCGGCCTCTTCGCGACCGCGACGTAGGCCTGTTTGTGCAAAGGACTGGCCACGCCGATGCCCTTGCGCTGGCCGAGCGTGTAGAGATGCAGACCTTTGTGCTGGCCTAGGACCTTGCCCTCGAGATCCACGATGGGGCCTGGTGAGTCTGGAACGAAGTTGCGCAGAAAGTCCTCCATCTTCACCTGGCCGATGAAGCAGATGCCCTGGCTGTCCTTCTTGTCCGCCGTCTTCAAACCGAGCTCTCGCGCCTGATCACGCAGCTCTGGTTTGAGCAGATGACCGATGGGAAACTGCGCGATGCGCGCCTGCTCCGGCTGCATCATCGCCAGAAAGTAGGTTTGGTCTTTGTTCGAGTCCGCGCCGCGATAGATGGCGTCTGAATCCAGTTCACTGTTCACCGTTCCCGGTTCGCTGTTGGTGCCTGTGAAGCGGGAACCGTGAACTGAGAACTGAGAACCAGGAACTGAAGAACCCTTTTGCGCGTAATGACCGGTGGCGATGGCTTCAAAGCCGCGCTCCTTGGCCCAGTCCCAGAGCACGCCAAATTTCATCTCGCGGTTGCACATCACGTCCGGGTTCGGCGTGATGCCGCTCTGGTAGCCCTCGAGGAGATATTTCACCACACGCTCGCGGTACTCATGCATGAGGTTCACCACGTGAAATTCGATGCCGAGCTGGTCCGCGACCGCGCGCGCATCGGTGATGTCCTCTTCCCAAGGGCAGTGGCCGATGATGCCCTCCTCATTGATCCAGTTTTTCATGTAGGCTCCGGTCACGTCATGCCCCTGGCGGACGAGCAGCGCGGTGGCGAGGCTGCTGTCCACTCCTCCAGACATGGCGGCGAGTATCTTCATGGGTCGTTCTTCCCTATGCACGGCGATACGCCGCAGGCAAAGGCGACGATGCGGGCAGGCGGAAAATGTTAGAATCAGGTAATCTTTGAGGCTGGTCCGGCAATCAGGGCGGAAATGAGGATACGAATGAACAGGGCCGCGGACGAGCGCAGATGCGAAGCTTTTCGCAATATGTCCCCTTCATCACGCCATGACCTCTTTTAACTGCTCCTGCGGCAATGCGCTCTTCTTCGAGAATTCCGTCTGCCTTCAATGTAACAGCCTGGTCGGCTACGAACTGGACTCCAATAAAATGCTGCCCGTATCCGGTGACTGGGTCATGTGCAAGAATGGTGCCGACTACGGTGCCTGCAACTGGCTGGTGCCGGCAGACGGTCTCGCCTACTGCCCGGCCTGCAAGCTGAACCGCACAGTGCCGGATCTGAGTAACACGGTGAACGTGGAACCGTGGCATAAGATGGAGGTGGCGAAGCGGCGGACCATCTACACCCTGGCCAGGTTAGGCCTGACTCCAACCAGCCAGATAGAGCAGCCCGATGGCGTGGCCTTTGATTTCCTGATGTCCACACCTCAACTGCGCGTGACCACAGGCCATGAAAACGGCTTGATCACGCTGAACCTCCTTGAGGCGGACGACCTCTATCGTGAGCACGAAAGGCATGCTTTGGGTGAGCCTTACCGCACCTTGGTGGGGCACTTTCGTCATGAGCTCGGTCACTACTACTGGGATCGCTTTTTCCTGCCTCCGGAGGCGAGCTCGTTGCTTGAGGAATGCCGAGCGCTCTTCGGTGATGAGCGCGCCGACTATGCGGCGGCGCTGTCCCAGCATTATGCAAATGGTCCGGTGGCCAACTGGCAGGACACCTTCATCACGAGTTACGCAGCCTCGCATCCCTGGGAAGATTGGGCGGAAACCTGGGCCCAGTATCTGCATATCATCGATGGTGTGGAGACGGCCAATGCCTTTGGCTGGACCAGTGATCGCGTGCCACTGCCATTCACTCCCTTCAAGCTTGCACCAGCTACTGAAAAAAGCTCAAAAAGCGAAGCTGATTTCCTGCGGATCTTGAACGGATGGGCAAAGATTTCACCCGCTCTCAATGAGATCGCTGCGAGCATGGGGCATGCGACGCTCAATCCCTTCGTGTTCTCCGAGTCGGCCGTACGTAAGATTATGTTCGTCCACAAGATGGTGGGCATCGCTGCGGCAAACTGGACGAAGAAGTCGCCGGTCATGCGTCCCACGAAAGCCGTGGTCACCGCAGCAGCGGCAGCGTGAGTATTGGTCTTACACACTATAGGTTCGGCGGGTTCAGGTGGCTTTCTTGCGCCCTTGACGTGTGAGGTTGATCGCACGCTGGGCTCTGCCATTTTGTCCCGTCTGATTCAGGCGTTCACGGAGCAGCATCATGACGGCAGCTTCCTCCGGGCGGAGTTTGCGCAAGGAACCTTGCAGGCTCTCATTGGCGGACTGCTGAAGGGCGGCGATGGTCTGGCCAGAAAGGTAGCTGTCCAGGATCGCAGGATGCACATAGCACTTGCGGCATACAGCCGGCGTGTTGCCCAGCATCTTCGCCACGGCCTTGACTGCATGTGCCACATTTTGTTTGGCCTGACGTTCGGAGCTGAACTCCTCAAATTCACGCAGGGCAACGGCCGCAAGGATGGTGCCTGCCCAGGTGCGGAAGTCTTTGGCGGAGAAGTCATCCCCGGCGATTGCTCTTAGATAGCCGTTCACATCATCGGAGGTCACGTCACGGACCTTGCCGTCCTCATCCACGTAGCAGAAGAGATCCTGACCGGGCAGCTCCTGGCATTGTTTCACGAGCTTCGCCAGTTTGGGCTCGTGCACATCCACCCGGTGTGACTTGCCGCTCTTGCCCTTGAACTCGAAGGTGATCCGGCCGCGCTCCACTTTCGCGTGTCCATTGTGCAGGGTGGTCAGGCCGTAGCTGCCATTCTGCTGGGCATATTCGTCGTTTCCCACGCGGATGAGGGTGGTCTCAAGGAGTCGCATGATCGTCGCCATCACCTTCTCCCTTTTCATGCCGCGCTTCCGGAGATCTGCGGTGACCCGCCGACGGATGCGTGGCAGTGCCGCACCGAAGGCCAGCACGCGCTCATACTTGGATTCGTCCCGCACCTCCCGCCAGCGGGGATGATAGCGGTACTGCTTCCTCTTCCGTGCGTCGCGGCCCGTGGCCTGGATATGCCCGTTTTCATGAGGGCAGATCCAGACTTCGGTCCATGCAGGTGGAATGACCAGGCTGCGAATGCGCTTGAGCGTTTCTTTGTCACGTAACGCAGCGCCAGACGCGGACCGATACACGAAGGCGCCTCCGCGCGCGTGACGCGAGATGCCGGGCTTGTCATCAGACACATACCTCAGGCCGGCAGCACGGGCCGCAGCCGCAGGCAGAGCTGTGACAGCATTCGTTGCCTTGGATTTCATCGAGCCTTGCCAGCACTCAGATGACCCCAAGCAACACAAGAATCAGGATGATGACCAGAACCATGCCGAGGCCGCCGCTAGGCCCGTAACCCCACTTCTTGCTGTGCGGCCAGGTGGGCAGGGCTCCGACGAGCAGAAGAATCAGGATGATGAGCAATAGAGTATTCATGCAAAGAGATCGGGACAGCCGGAAGGGGCGGATGTAACGTACAGGGCATTATGGATGAAAATTCGATCCCCTGGACACGCGTGGCAGCCTTTGTGCGGCAGCACACCCATGATGTCCGCAATGATCTCAACAGCCTCGATCTCGAAACCGAGCTGTTGCGGGATCTAGTGACGGACCTGGAGGCCACCACCAGCATCCAGAGCATGCAGAAGCAGTTGCGCAGCGTCGCCATGCAGCTCCGCACGCTTGCCTCCCTGTTTCATGAGGTGCAACCGATGATGGAGCCGATGGATGCCCGTTCGCTGCTCACCCTCTGGCGTGAAAAGCACTCGGCGATGCAGAGAGCTCCCGAAGTGAAATGGATCGATGAACTCGGCGAACAGGAAGTGAATGCTGATGCCAGCATGTTCGCGAGAGTCTTCCTGGAACTCCTCACGAATGCCGCGGCCTTCTCTCCAGGCGCGGCGCTGACTGTTTCCGCACGCGTGGAAGGTCAGGATGTCATCTTTGAACTCAAAGAGCCCAAAAAATCGCCCGTGGATCCGAGCACCTGGGGACAGCCGCTTCACACCAGCCGCCATGGCAGTTATGGCATGGGACTGTTTGCAGCCAAGCGCTGCATGGCTGCGAATGGAGCCGCGTTCACGCAGTCGTATGATGAGTCATCCGGATGTCTCATCAGCCGGATCGTGTTGGGTGTGATCTGATCACATAGGCTGGCCTTCAGGCGACTGCGGGCAGTTGATCGATCAGTTTGTCCAGGGTGATGGGATAGTCACGCACGCGCACACCGGTCGCGTTGTAGATGGCATTCGCCACCGCGGCGCCCACGCCACAGATGCCGAGTTCGCCCACTCCCTTGGCTTTCAGCGGAGAGGAGATCGGATCTGTTTCGTCCAGGAATATGACCTCTTGATGAGGGATGTCAGCATGCACGGGCACCTCATAGCTGGCGAGATCGTGATTCACGAAGAAGCCTCTCTTCTTGTCCACCTTCAGTTCCTCCATCAGCGCCGCTCCCACGCCCATGGTCATGGCTCCGATGACCTGGCTGCGGGCTGTCTTGGGATTCAGGATACGTCCCGCCGCGCACACCGCGAGCATGCGCCGCACGCGTGTTTCACCTGTGAAGCTGTCCACTGCCACCTCCACATAGTGAGCACCGAAGGTGGACTGCTGAAACTTCTTGTCCAGATCGCCATACTCCATCGTGTCTTCCACCTCGAGCCCCTTGTCTCCGGCGGCCTCGGCGAGTGACACACTACGACCTCCTGCGCTTACCTTGCCATCTGCAAAAATCGCCTCAGTCGCGCTGAGGCCTGTCTTTAGAGTGATGGCAGCCCGCAGCTTCATGCATGCTGCGTAGACGCCTGATGAGGAGCTGTTGCCTCCCCACTGTCCACCGGAACCGCAGGACACTGGAAACGTGGAATCTCCCAGCCTAACCGTGACTTTGTCCAAAGACACACCGAGTGTCTCGGCAGCAGTCTGAGCGATGACGGTATAGCTGCCTGTGCCGATGTCTGTCATGTCGGTCTCAACCGTGATATGGCCGCTTTTGTCGAGTTTCACTCGCGCGGCGGACTTCATCACAAGGTTATTGCGAAGTGCCGCTGCCACGCCCATGCCCATGAGCCAGCGGCCTTCGCGTGTTTGGCCGGGCTTGGCGTTACGCTTGTCCCAGCCGAATTTCTCGGCGCCGGTGCGCAGGCATTCGATCAAGCGGCGCTGCGAAAAGGGGCGCTCGGGCTTCTCAGGGTCGACCTGTGTGTCATTGAGAATGCGGAACTCGACAGGATCCATGCCCAGCTTTTCCGCCATCTCATCCACAGCAATCTCCAGCGCCATCATGCCCGGCGCCTCGCCAGGCGCACGCATGGCATTTCCCTCCGGTAGATCCAGCTCTGCAAGCCGCATGGCTGTCAGGCGATTGGCTCCCGCATACAGCAGCCGTGTCTGGCTGACTGCCGTTTCGGGTTCACCGCCCGGCAGATCACCAGACCAGCTTTCGTGGGCGATGGCGCTGAGCTGGCCATCCTTCGTCGCACCCAGGCGGATGCGCTGGATCGTTGCGGGACGATGGGTCGTGTTGTTGATCATCAGTGCCCGTTGCAGAGCGATTTTCACAGGCCTCTTCACGGCCCGGGCACCGAGCGCTGCCAGCAAAGCATCCGCTCGCAGGAAAAGCTTTCCACCGAAGCCGCCGCCGATAAAGGGGGAGATGAGGCGGACGTTTTCCTTTTGAATGCCGAGCGTTTTCGCCATGTCACCCACGCCCCAGCCCACCATTTGGTTGGAGGTCCAGATGGTGAGCTTGTCACCTTCCCAGGCGGCGATGGTCGCATGCGGCTCTATCATGGCATGGGACTGGTCCGGGGTGGTGTAGGTTGCATCCAGCTGCACTGGCGCAGCGGCAAAAGCCTTGTCGAAATCACCCACAGCCGTCTCAGGTGGTCCGCCAAAACCTTCCTTGGGCTTCTTGCCGGAGTCCTTGACACTGGCGAGATCGAAGGAGCCTTTGGCTGCTTCATACTTTACCCGAACCAATTGTGCGGCTGAGCGAGCTTGTTCAAAAGTTTCAGCCACCACTACGGCGATGGCTTGATGGTAGTGCTGGATCTCCGGACCTCCCAGCAGCTTCGCGGTATTGTGATCTCCCTTGTCCAGCTTACCGGCATTCTCGGCGGTGATGATGGCCAGCACGCCAGGAGCCGCTTTCGCCTGCCCAAGGTCCATGGATGAGATGCGTCCTTTGCCAATGGCCGCACCGACCACGTAGCCATAGGCTGGATTGGGGGCTGCCTCATGCTGCTCATACGCATAAGGAGCCTTGCCCGTGGTTTTCAGGGGGCCGTCGACTCGATCGAGTGGTTGGCCAACGACCTTGAGCTGGTCGATCGGATTCGTGGTGGCAGGCGTTTCGAATTTCATGGTCAGGCTCCTTTCGCTTCCGCCAGCACGGCACCCAGCACGCGTTCGACGAGTTTGACTTTGAAGGCATTGTCCTTGGTAGGCTTAGCATCCGCCAGCAGGCGCTCCGTCACTGCCTTGGCTCCGCGCGGCAGTTCGGCCTCGGCTGCCTCCACACGCCAGGGCTTGTGCGCCACGCCTCCCACAGCCACACGACCGGAGCCATCACGCTGAATGACGGCCGCGATCGAGACGAGGGCGAAGGCATAGGAAGCCCGGTCGCGAACTTTGTGGTAGATGTGCGTGCCACCGAGAGGTTTAGGCAGCGTGACGGCCGTGATCAGCTCACCTGGCTGCAGTACGGTCTCGAGGTGAGGCGTGTCGCCAGGCAGCCGGTGGAAGTCGGCGATGGGGATCGTTCGTGTTGTGCCATCAGGGAGGATGGTTTCGACGCTGGCATCCAGCACGCGCAGCGCCACCGCCATGTCACTCGGGTGTGTGGCGATGCATGCCTCGCTCACTCCAATGATGGCCAGCTGGCGGCTTGCACCGTCCACCGCACTGCAACCACTGCCTGGCAGCCGTTTATTGCACGGCTGGTTGGTATCGTAGAAATAGGGGCAGCGAGTGCGCTGCAGCAGATTACCTGCGGTGGTGGCCATGTTGCGCAACTGGCCGGAGGCACCCGCCACCAGCGCGCGAGACAGCACTCCGTAGTCTCGACGCACCCGTTCGTCAGCCGCGAGATCGGTGTTCCGCACCAGAGCGCCGATACGCAAGCCGCCCTCTGGAGTGGGCTCGATCTTGTCGAGCTGCAAACCGTTCACGTCGATCAAATGCATCGGCTCTTCGATCTCGAGCTTCATCAGGTCCAGCAGGTTCGTTCCACCGGCGACAAACTTGGCTCCTGGATGACGCATCGCGGCTCCAGCTGCTGCTGCGGGTGACTCTGCGCGTTCGTAGGTGAAAGGTTTCATGCCCTGCCTCCCGCGACTTGAGTGATGGCTTCCATGATGTTCGAGTAGGCACCGCAGCGGCAGAGATTGCCGCTCATGCGCTCTCGGATCTCAGAGGAGTCCCAGGACGGCGGTTTCATGAGATCTTCTGTGACGTGGCTTGGGATGCCCTCCTTGATCTCGCCAAGCACTGCCACCGCAGAGCATATCTGGCCGGAGGTGCAGTATCCGCATTGATAGCCATCACATTTCACAAAAGCCTCCTGCATGGGATGCATGTTCTCCGGTGTTCCAAGGCCCTCGATCGTGGTGACTTCGCTGCCTTGCTGCATCACCGCGAGTGTGAGGCAGGAATTGATGCGCCGCCCGTTCACCATGACCGTGCAGGCTCCGCACTGGCCTTGGTCACAGCCTTTCTTGCTGCCGGTGAGATGCAGGTGCTCGCGCAGTGCATCCAGCAGCGTGGTGCGGGTGTCGAGCTCGAGGTCGCAGGCCTTGCCGTTGACCTTGAGAGACACCTTCGCCAGGGAAGGTGCTGTGACCGGATTTACCGCAGCTGGGGCGGTCTCTGTCTGGGCGTGGACATCCGATCGCATGGCGGCGGCCGCCATCGTTGACGTACCCAGAACTAAAAAATCACGGCGAGAAATGTCAGATGCATCAGGACTTTGCATAGGGGTGGTCTCCTTTTGCGTTAAGCCGAACAGAGAAATCCGGCTCCGACAGATCGTTGGTTAGCGGCCATGCGGATGTCTTGATGTTGTGAGGTTTGCCCCTGACTGCATTACCGGGCTCTCCAGGTCATCACATCTTCCAAGGTGTCGAGGTCGAGGACTCCGTCTTCGAAGCTGTAGGTGGTAACCCTCCCGGCATCAGCCTTGATCACGGCCTTGGCTCCACGATCATCAGGCAGTGCCTGCAATTCAGCGAAGCACGACTGATCAAACAAGGCGGGAATGCCAAGTGTGCCCGCATAAGAGGAAGCAACGATGGCGCTGCCGGTTTGTGCCTGCTGCTCAACAAGACCGCGGATGACATCACGATTCACCGCAGGTTGATCACAGGCCAGGACGACGACGGCCGAGGCTGAGTGGATGGCATTCAGGCCGAGGCGGAGAGATCTGCCCATGCCACGTTGCCAGTTCTCGTTATGCACCAGCAGCGGATGCAGATCAGCGACAGCGTTTTCCACAGCTTCACGCTCGTGACCTGTCACCACGCAAACGATATCACAGCCTCCATCCTGCGCAGCTCGGACGGCGGCATGAACCAGTGTCTCACCGTTGCTTGTGAGCAACTGCTTTGGCTCACCGAGGCGTGTGGATCCACCTGCGGCCAGGATTATGCCGCCGATTCGACGCATAGGCCAGAAGTGAGGGTGGTTTGGTGGATGGGGGCCTTGCGATGACGTAACTGCTGGGCAGTGCCAGAGCCAAAGACGCACTGGATCTCAGCCACCATGGCCAGGGCAATTTCCTCTGGAGATTCTGCGCCGAGATGCAGACCCGCTGGTGCGAAGAGATCGGACTCCAGGGAGACTCCGGCCTGCATCACATCAAACAAGAGATCTTCACGCCGCCGCCGCGAACCCACGACGCCAACGTACTTCAACCCTCGTGGCAGAAGCTCCCGCAAAGCCGTGCAGTCCCGGCCAAAATGGTGCGTGGCCAGCACGACGGCGGTGCGGTCATCATACATCTCCGGTGACTCAGGTGCCTTTTCGTAATGCAGCACATCCCAGCCGAGCAGAGCTGCGTGAGCACGCAGGGCACTCGTCTCCGCTCCATTGCCGATCACCATGATCCGCAAGAAGGGCTCGATGGTTTGCACGAAGGCACCTGGGGTGGTTGTGAAGCCTGCCATCCGGGTGCCGCGATGAGCTCCGTGCAGAATCGTCTCGAGCTGGAAGGGCTGGCGGCTCTCCATCGACTCATGCCACACCTGCATCAGTCCCTCGGCAGCGGGCTCGACCAGAATCTCGATGGCGCCATGGCAACCGAAACGCAGGCGTGTGTCGAAGGTCATCAACTGCGGAATGCCTGTGCTTAGAACCCGGGCCGCGCAGACTATGACCTCGTCCTCGATGCAGCCGGCACTGACACCGCCTGCTGATTCACCTTCAGCACCGATGAGCATGCGCGCACCAGGACGCCGATAGCTGGATCCATGTGCTGCGACGAGGGTTGCCAGGGCAAGTGGCTGCTTGCGCCGTGCCTGCCAGAATCTGAGGATGTCACGAAGTTGCTTCATATCACATGGAGGCTCATGATGCGCATCACTGCCGCCAGGACGTAATCGTGCGCCGAACCAAAAAGGCCGGACGAATTGTGATGCAGAACTTTATTCCGAGGGGCCGCACGACGGGGAGGAGCCCTGATTGCTACATCCGGCGGGCCCATCAACAGCGATGATAAAACAGAAAATTAACTCTCTCATCTCCCGCACATGAATTCATTTCGGCTATGGCAAGGAAGTTCTTATCCGCTTGGCGCAAACTGGAATGGAGAAGGCACGAATTTCGCCCTGTTCAGCGAGCATGCTGAGAAGGTGGAACTGTGTCTCTTCGACCCAGCTGATCCTTTGAAAGAAGTGGCGCGTCTGCATCTCCGCGAGCGCACGGACCATGTGTTCCACGGCTTCATGCCGGATGTGAAGCCGGGAATGCTATATGCCTACCGCGTGCATGGCCCGTGGAAGCCTGAGGAGGGGCACCGCTTCAATGCGAAGAAGCTGCTGCTGGATCCCTACGCCAAGGCGATCTCGGGCGGCTTCACTTGGAAGGATGAGATGTTTGGCTACAAGATGGGGGGAAACGAAGACTTCGACATGGATGACCGCGACAATGCGGCCCTGATGCCACGCTGCGTGGTAGTGGATGACACCTTTGACTGGTCGGGCGACCGCCGGATCGACCGGGCCATGGCGGAGACGGTGATCTACGAAGTGCATGTGAAGGGTTTTTCCAAGCTCTGGGAGGTGCTGCCGGAGAATCTGCGTGGCACTTATGCAGGCATCGGCTCCAGTGAGGCGATCGCCTATTTCAAAGAGCTGGGTATCACGGCGGTGGAGTTGCTGCCTGTGCACCATTTTGTGAATGACAGCTTCCTGGAAGGACGAAACCTAACGAATTATTGGGGATACTCCAGCATCGGCTACTTTGCACCTGAGTCCCGTTACTCGGCCAGTGGAACGCTGGGGCAGCAGGTGACTGAGTTCAAAGGCATGGTCAAACAGCTTCATGCGGCAGGGATCGAGGTCATCATGGACGTGGTCTACAACCACACGGCGGAGGGCAACCACATGGGGCCGACGCTTTCCTTCAAGGGGATCGACAATGCGAGTTACTACCGCCGCGTGGCGGACTCTCCCCGTCATTACATGGACTACACCGGTACGGGTAACACCCTGAACATGCAGCATCCACGTGTGCTGCAGCTGGTCATGGACTCTTTGCGCTACTTTGCGGTGGAGTGCCGGGTGGACGGCTTCCGCTTTGATCTGGCCTCAACCCTCGCCCGCGAACTGCATGAGGTGGACAAGCTGGGCGGCTTCTTTGACATCATCCATCAGGATCCAGTTTTGCAGCGCGTGAAGCTCATCGCTGAACCGTGGGATGTGGGTGAGGGCGGTTATCAGGTCGGAAATTTCCCGGTGGGCTGGGCGGAGTGGAACGGGAAGTATCGAGATTGTGTGCGTGCTTATTGGCGGGGCGATGATTCGCAGATTGGCGAGCTGGCAGCACGTCTGACCGGCTCGAGCGACCTCTATCAAAATGATGGCCGCCGGCCTTATTCGAGCATCAATTTCCTCATCGCGCATGACGGTTTCACGCTGAACGATCTCGTCAGCTACAATGACAAGCACAACGAGGCCAACGGCGAGGGCAACAATGATGGGGACAACAACAACCATTCCTGGAACTGTGGTGCGGAAGGTCCCACGGAAGATGAAGCCATCAACAAGCTGAGGCGGCGCCAGCAGCGGAACCTTCTGGCCACACTGTTCTTTTCCCAGGGAGTGCCGATGATCTGCGGCGGGGATGAGTATGGACGCACGCAGATGGGGAATAACAATGCCTACTGCCAGGACAATGAGATCAGCTGGTTCAAATGGGAGCGGACGGCGGAGGAGAATGCTCAGAAAGATTTTACGGCGCGGCTCATCGCACTGCGGCATGAACATCCGATCTTGCGCCGGCCGAAGTTCTTTCACGGGCGGAAGGTGCGTGGTGCCGGGGTGAAGGACATCACCTGGCTGAATCCTGGAGGCCAGGAGATGGGTGACGAAGAGTGGGACACGCACTTCGTGAAAACCCTCGGTGTGCTGCTGTCTGGTGAAGCCGTGGATGTGCGGGACTGGTATGGCTCTCCTGTGAAGGACGATACCTTCCTGATGCTGCTGAATGCCTCGCATGAACCGATCGACTTTGTCCTGCCCAACCATGCGGCCAAACGCTGGGCCGTGATCTTGAACACCGCGGCTGAGAGTGGCTTTGTGACGCCCCAACCCGAGTTTGCGGCAGGAAAGAAGTTCAGTCTTACCGACCGTTCCTTTGTGCTGCTCCGGCGTTGCGCTTGAGGTCGCGTCATGCTTTGCTCAAGTGCATGAAGGATCTGGCCCTCAGCTGGAAGACGACCTCCCGTATTCTGGGCCTGACCGCCGCAGGAATAGGGTTGCTCGGCTTCCTGGGTTGGGTCTTGCAGGTGGATGTGCTGAAGCGAGTTCACCCGGCCTGGGTGACGATGAAGGCGAACACGGGTCTGTGTCTCATGCTGGCAGGAATGGCGGTGGCGCTGCTGCATGATGAGCAGCTCAGCCATGCACGGCGCCGTGTGTCCCAGGTCTTCGCTGTCATCATCGCCATGGTGGGGCTGCTGACGCTGGGAGAGCATTTTGAATGGTGGCACACACCTTTGGACCAGTGGCTGTTTCATGAAACGGTTCCGGAGGCCGGACGCTCCTTTCCTGGCAGGATGGGTCCTGCCTCCGCCGCGAATTTCATGCTGCTGGGCCTGGCGCTGCTACTGATCGACCGCAAACCGGGGCAGTTGTGGTGGCCGGCGCAGATCTGCGCACTCGCGGTGATGGCCCTCACCTTCCTCATCTCCCTAACCTACTTTTATGCCTTCGATGTGCCGCTTGCCCTGGCGAAATATCTCTCCATTGCACCGCATACGGTGGTGGCCTTCATGATGCTTTCCACGGCCATCCTCTTCGCGCGGCCGGAGCGTGGTTTCATGGCCGTGATCTGCGCAGACAACACGGGCGGCATCATCGCGCGCCGGCTGCTGCCAGCAGCCTTGATCTGGCCCACCTTCATCGGCTGGCTTTGTACGCTTGGGCATCTGGCCGGCTATCTGGGGCGCGGGTTGGACACGGCATTGCTCGCCAGCTCGCTGACCCTGATCTTTACGGGACTGGTGTGGTGGGCGGCGCGTGCGCTGGGGAGCGCGGCGGAACGCAGGCGGCGTGCGGAGGACAAGCTGCGGCGCAGTGAGCACGAGCTCTCAGACTTCTTCGACAATGCGGCGATCGCTCTGCACTGGATGGGACCTGATGGATGCGTGCTGCGGGTGAATGACAAGGAACTCTCGATGCTAGGCTACTCACGCGAGGAGTATCTGGGCCGGCACATCAAGGATTTCCACGCCGATCCAAAGGTCAGTGCCGACATTCTGGCGCGGCTCACACTGGGCGAGATCCTCACAGACTATCCTGCGCGCATGCGCTGCAAAGACGGCTCCATGCGTGACGTGCTCATTCATTCCAGCGTGTATTGGGAGAATGGAAAGTTCATTCACACGCGCTGCTTCACGCGTGACGTGACCGAGCGCCTGCGGGACGCGGCGGCACTGGCACAGGCACGTGATGTGGCGGAGGCGGCCAACCGGGCTAAGGATGACTTCCTGGCAGTGCTCAGCCATGAGCTGCGCACGCCGCTGATGCCAGCGCTCGCCACCGTGTCTGACCTGGAGTCTGAGCTGCCTCAAGATCCTGCGGAACTGCGCCAGGAACTCTCGGTGATCCGGCGGAACATCGAGCTGGAAGCCAGGCTGGTGGATGACCTGCTGGATGTGACGAGGATCAACCACGGCAAGCTGCGAATCCACGCCGCGCCGGTGAATCTGCACACGGCCCTGACTCACGCGCTGACCATCGCAGGCCCCATGCTGCGTGAGAAGAACATCTCGGTCGTGTCAGATCTGGCGGCACAGGATCGCTTCGTGCGTGGAGATGCGGCGCGCCTGGCGCAGATCTTCTCCAACCTGCTGACGAATGCCGCCAAGTTCACGCCCAAGGCTGGCAAGGTCGAGGTGCACAGCATGAACGAGGGCAATGTCATCAAGGTGGTGGTCAGTGACACGGGCATTGGCATTGATGCCGCGATGCTGCCGCGCATTTTTGAGGCCTTTCATCAAGGTGGCATCAGTGCCACGCGGCAGTTTGGCGGCCTGGGACTGGGGTTGAGCGTGGCAAAGAGTCTGGTGGAGTCTCATGGAGGGAGCCTCAAGGCCTACAGCGGAGGACTCGGCCGTGGTGCCACCTTCGTGGTAATCCTTCCGGTGCAGGAAACTCCTGCTGCGGACATCACAGCCACACCTCCTGCGGATGCACCCCCTGCCAGTGTCATCCGCATCATGCTGGTGGAGGATCACGAGGACACGCGCCGCATTCTCCAGCGCCTCCTTGAGCGGTGGGGGCATCATGTCACCGTGGCTGGCAATGTGGCGGATGCGAGGCGCGCGATCACCAGCGGTGAGTTTGATTTGCTGCTGAGCGACTTCGGTCTGCCGGATGGCACGGGCCTGGACGTTATTGCCGCATTGCGTGAGAAGTCCACCATTCCGGCGGTGGCGATGAGCGGCTACGGCATGGACGCGGATCTGGCGCGCACACGTGCGGCAGGATTCTCTGAGCATCTGGTGAAGCCGATCACGGCGGATGTCCTCAAACAGTTGGTGAGCCGCTACGCCGCGGCGAGGAAGAGTCAGGAGCTCGTCTGAACGAGACACAGGCACAGGCCTTAACGTGGGCTCAGGAGTGGAGAATGGTCGTACGCGGGGAGAACCAAAGTGTCATACCCAGGCGAATCTGAGTGCGTCGATCGCATTCCACCAAACTCAAACTTACACCCTTATGAAATTGAAGACACTCAACGACCTGTTCATCCATGAACTCAAAGACCTTTACAGCGCAGAGAACCAGCTTGTGAAGGCATTGCCGAAGATGGCCAAGGCTGCTTCGAATGAAGACCTCCGCGCAGGCTTCGAAGCGCATTTGGAAGAGACCAAGACTCACGTCGCGCGCCTGGAGGAGATCGCCGAGAGCTGCGAATGCAAACTCACCGGTCACAAGTGCAAGGCCATGGAAGGTTTGATCGCAGAAGGCAGCGAGCTCATCAGCGAGGATGCTGATGAGGCGGTGCGTGATGCCGGCCTGATCGGCGCGGCACAGCGCGTGGAGCACTACGAGATCGCCGGCTATGGCACTGCACGCGCCCTGGCCGAGTGTCTCGGTTACGACGATGCGGTGAAGCTGCTGTCGGAAACGCTGGAGGAGGAGAAGGCGTGTGATGAGAAGCTCACCGAGCTCGCCGAAAGCACCATCAATGCCGAGGCGGCCGAGATGTCCGACGCTTGATATGAACCACTGCCAGCGGGGGCGCTGCTGCTCCCGCTGGCCTAATCATCAACATGCCAATCCAATGACTCCCTGTGACACCTGCGGAAACACCTACGACAAGGCCTTCACTGTCATCATGGATGGCCAGTCTTATGTTTTCGACAGCTTCGAATGCGCCATCCAGCGGCTCGCGCCAACCTGTGAAGTCTGCCAGTGCCGCATCATCGGGCACGGTCTCGAGTCAGATGGCAAAATGTACTGCTGCGCGCACTGTGCGGAGCATGGTGGAGAAACCTCACTCCGTGACCGGGCATGATCACGCGCTACCCCCTGGCTGTCGGCATTGCCGACCTGATGTCATTCGGTCAGGAACTACGGTCAGCGGCCGACGTGGACCTGACCTGCTTCATGGGACCCTGGCGGGTCATCGCCTGCATGGACAATGCGATGGAGCGTGAAATGGTCGATGCGGTTGAAACATATATGCTGCGAGAGGACGGCAGCATTGAGGTGCATTTTCGCTGGCGGGAAAAGTCCTTCACGGCTGAGGAGAAGGCTTTTGAGTCGGTGTGCCAGGTGGCCGGAGGCTCGACGAACGCGCAGTGGAAGGCCGCGCTCTTTCCGCTGTTGAGCGCACGTTTCTCCATCCTTGCCGTCCATCCCCAGTATGAGTGGGCCGCCATGGCTCATCCATCCCGTAAATTTGGCTGGGTGCTTTCACGCGGACGGGCCATGGAGGCGCGTGACTACCGGGAGGCTTTGCGTGTTTTTGAACATCAGGGCTTTGATATTCGCAGCTTCATCAAAATACCTCAGTTTGTCAGGCGGGAGAAATATTCGGGCATCTGCCTGCCGCAGGCTTCGTTTAAGTGTGCCTAAGGACTTGGTCTATGTGTCGGAATTGCCACCACACTGGCCCGACATGCATGGAAAATGCAGCGAAGTTTGTCATCAGGGAACATCAGGGAAAGCCTGAGTAAACATACAGGCTGCGGCCCGATTGTCCTGATGAGTAGTTGATCCATAATCAGGTTACCAACAATCATGAAAACACAGACCCTTACCAAGAGCGTAGTCGCCAAAAAGCCGGCTTCCGGCGCTAAGAATGGTGCCAAGAAAAACGGCACTCTGAATGGCGGTTCGAACGGGGCACACAAGCCCGGAGATCAAGCCACAGAACCTGTTGGAGATGAGGAAAACGTCACGGCCAGCATGGCTGCCTTCCAGGAGGAAGAGATTGCGGCGCGTGCCTACTACATCTGGATGCAACGAGGCTGCCCGGATGGTTGTGATGAGGAGAACTGGCACCAGGCCGAGCAGGAGCTGGCGAGTGCCTCCAAAGTGTAATTTTCAGCGTCAAAGTTTAGCATTGTTTGCGACCTCCCTCCCCGACAATGAACAATTTCTCTTCCGATCTCGAACTGCCTGAGGAAGTCGCTCCTAATCATTCTCTGAGCTGGCTGTATGATGCCGTCCCAGAGGCTGAGCAGGACGAAGACCGTGAACCGGCGGAACTGTCTGCCGCCGGGACATGGGCCAATGAATATTCCCCTTTGTAAGACATAACCCAACCAATAAACTTTATGTCAACGCATCATAAGACCCAGCCGTGCCAATGGATCTGCCAGTGGAAGGGAACGCAGATGTGCGCTCAATGTGTGCTTAATTCACAGTCCCTCGCCGACCATCGTGTCAGTCTGGGTGTGCTGTGCGGAGTGAACAACCTTTATTACCCGCATGATCTGCCGCCATGCATGGTCGGTGATAAGATCGATTGGTCCGGCAAGGTGCCAGAGAGCCAGATGCTGGCAGCAGCCTGAGAAGGCTGACTAGATAACATTCAAAAAGCCCCGCCTTAATCCGGCGGGGCTTTTTGTTGAATGACGATCAAGCTTTGTCTTGCTCATCTGTCGAAGATGATTCGACACGTTCCTGAATCTCCCGCCGACTGAAAAGGCCGACAATCCTCATCTCCCTGTCCACCACGGGGATAAAGGCCAGACCGGACTCCTTCATCCGCTTTTTAGCCTCTTCACAGTCCTCGTCTTCGTAGCAGAAGATGAGATCTTTGCTCATGATCTCGCCGACCCGGCAGTCGTCTGGATCGTGGCCATGGCGCGTCACCTGCCAGTCGGGATTCTTCTGGTCGACCATGCCCACCAGATTGCGGCCGACGGTAACTGGCCAGGTGGTAGCGTCATGCTGCCGCATGCGGTCACCTGCAGTCTTCACGCTGTCCTCCGGGTGCAGCGCGCCGGATTTTTCGGCGGCAAGGCTCTTTAGTGGCACAGCGTCTTCTAATTTGTTTTCAGACATAAATTTTGTTAGGGGAGTGCTTGAGACGGCCAGAGAGGCCAGCCGCCATCCAAGTTTTTTGTTCGTACTAAATCCAATTTCGGTAACACCACGGGCCAGCAGGCATGCCTGCTGGCCCGTGGTGGCCTCCTGTTAAATGTGTCAGGTGCAGCCGCGAAGCAGATACAGAGCGAGCAGCACAGGAACCGGGATGCCGATTAGCCAGAGGAAGACCCAGCCAATCTTGCCGGAGTTGTAGCGGTTTTTGATGGATGTTTTCATAACACTGTGGATTCGCGGGGATAAGGGGGGGCGCGCTTATCAAGTGCCCGGGGTCTTTCCCCCAGTGCCGATCATTTTTCCCGCTCCTATGAACAATGAGCACGGCCAGACGTGCGGCCATTTGCGAACGTTTGACGAATGAATTGTTCATCTGTGCCCCACCCGATGGGAGCGTCGCTAACACCAACATGAACCTCGCAGCCACTCCAAGAATCCAGCCCGTCGTGGGCAGACGAATGATGGTCGTGGACGATCATCCTATCTTCCGTCACGGCATCTGCCAGTTTTTAGGCCAGTTTTCCGAAGTCAGTGTATGCGGCGAGGCCGCCAATGCGCAGCTGGCTTTGGAAAACATGCGCCGGCTGAATCCCGAGATCGTGGTGCTGGACATCTCCATGCCAGGCATGAATGGCATCGAGCTGATCAAGCACATGCTGGCCGAGCACCCGAAGGTGCTGATCCTGATGCTTTCCTCTCATGAGGAGTCCCTCTATGCTCTGCGTGCGCTGCGCGCGGGTGCCAAAGGGTATGTGATGAAGCAGCAGGCGATGGAGCACATTCTGGAAGCGTTGCGCAAAATCATCAGCGGGGGCATCTACGTGAGTCCGGAATTCAGCGAGAAGCTTGTCTTCAAAGCCATCGTGGGAAGCACCGGAGATCTGGGATCTCCCGTGGAGAAGCTCTCGGACCGCGAGCTTGAGGTGCTGCAGTTGTTCGGACAGGGCAAGAGCACGCGAGAGATCGGCGAGACGCTGCGTCTAAGCATGAAGACCATTGAGACTCACCGCTCTCACATTAAAGAGAAGTTGGGATTTAGCAGCGCGGAGGAACTGGTGAAGTTTGCCACCGAGTGGGTCACGGCGAACGGCCCCTAGAGGTTTCTAACAATCCTTCGGGGTCGATTGGCTCCAACGAAAATGCCGACCACAGTGAGTGGTCGGCATTTTCATTTCCGGAGGCAGCTTCCGTCAGCCCGCCACACGGACCTCGCTGTCAACCAGTCCGCGGTCGATGGCATAACGTGTGAGTCCGGCAGTCTCATGAATGTTCAGCTTGTCCATGAGGTTCTGACGATGCTTCTCCACGGTCTTCATGCAGATGTTGAGCTCGGCAGCCATCTCTTTGTTGGCCTTGCCTTCCGCCACAAGCTGGAGGACCTCGGTCTCACGGGTGGTGAGTTGAGTTGGCTTGCGACGGCCGAGGTCCATCTGGCTCTCTTCTGTGAGGCGCTGCATGTATCTGGCCACAGTGGGGTTGAAGCATGTCTCCCCCTTGTAGGCTGCACGGATGGCCGTTGGCAGGGAACTGGCCGCAGTCTGCTTCAGGAGATAACCGGAGATTTTGAGGTTCACCAGTTCCTCCAGATGCGCGGGGTCGCTGGAGGCGGACAGGATGAGGATCTTCGTGTTGGGCGCTTCTTTGAGAATCTGCCGTGTGGCCTCCAGCCCGTTGAGAAGAGGCATACGAATGTCCATGACGACCACATCAGGCTTGAGGGACTGGCAGAGCTTCACGGCGAGACGCCCATTGGCGGCCTCTCCGACGATCTTGATGTCTTCCTGATCTGACAGGAGGGAGCGCAGTCCATCTCTCAGCATGGTGTGATCTTCACAGAGCAGAATGGAAATGGTATTCATGGTGGGAGCAAAGAGTGCAGTCTAACCTTCTCAAGCGTTTCTTGATCAGGCGAGCCGGGGGAAACGGGCAGGTTTAGCTGCCCGCTCCCCCTGGAAACGTTCACACCGAAGGGCGACGGCCCGTAAACAGCGAGATCAGAAACAGGATCAAAAACACGACAAAGCAGATGTGGGCGATGGAGGTGGCAGCGCCGGCGACGCCGCTGAAACCTAGTGCCGCTGCGATGAGGGCGATGATGAGGAATGTGATGGTATAAGATAGCATGATGGTTTACCTTTCTATGCCCATCATTCGCGTCACCTCACCGGGTTGGCTGTCTCACAGAGCAGGTTTCCTCATAGATGTCTCAGGCATTGTCCTGTCATTCGACGGATTTGTTTCTTTGAAACAGTGGCTTGCGTGAAGTGCTGGAGTCCGCAGGCTGAGCAAAGGGTGGTGTCTTCTTCGCAGCGATGGATGAAGCAGCTTCTTCGCCAGGGTATTTCTTGGTGGTTGGCCAGATGAGCCGCCAAGGCTGGCGCTTCACGGTATCCGAGGCCTGGGTAAGGTTTCCGGCTACAGAGGAGAATTTGTCACCAAGACGTGAGATCTGGCGGTCGAGATTCTGCACGGCTAACCGAATGTTTCGCAAGGCGGCGTCGATGTCTTCATTGTTAGCCAGGCCGGAGGTGAACTTCTCCGCATGGGTCATGGCCTTGGCCAGGTCGCTGTCAGGCCCTGTGAGGTTGCTTATGTTGTCCAGGGTCTCCGCGAACTTGCCGTCCTCCCCGGTCATTTTCTCGAGGTTGGCTAGAGAGCGGCGCAGCGAGCTGTCCGGGCCGCTGAGTTCGTTGAGATGAACCCCGAACTTGCGGAACTCGGCGAGAGCCTTGGGCATGTCTGCGTTGTCCTCGGTGAGGTGAGAGAGGTTGTCTGATGTCTTCTGCAGGCTCCCGAGCGTCTCGGTGAGCTTCGCCAGCACTGGGTCGAGCTTTTTGAGAATGGTGGGCACGGCATCTGCGAGGCCGGGCTGCCGTTCGCCAATGAAGGCTGTGTCTTCCTCGGCAAGTCCGCTGGACTCCTCGCCGCTGGTGAAGTCGATCACAGGTTTGCCGAGCATGCTGGGCAGAGTCATGCGTGCCTGTACTTCCTTGAAGATTTTTGATGATTTGGCGACCTGGATTTCAACCATGGCCTCAAGCTTCGGCTCGGGGCGTTCCTTCTCTGGCACGGGAGAATGCAGGACGGTGACCTGGCCAATTTTACGACCCGCCAGCAGCACAGGCGCGCCAGGTTCCAGCCCGGAGGCGTTGTCGAAGTAGATCCGAAAAGTTTTCTGGGCCACGAACACACCGGGCGAGCCGAGGTAGATCAGCAGGCCGACGAGTCCGACGAGGGTGCTCACGACGAGCAAACCTGTGCGGATTTCATTGCGAAAGATGGTCATGTTTTTTGAGGTGCTTGGAGAATGGGACCCTCGGTCTCACCGGCGATAAATTGGGCGACGACGGGGTTGTCAGAGTTTTTGAATCTTTCCGGTGTGTCTGCGGCGATGATGGTGCCCTGGTAGAGCATGGCCATGTGCGTGGCGACCTTGAACGCGCTGTCCATCTCATGGGTGACGATGATGGAGGTAGCGCCGATCTTTTCACTCAGGCTGATGATGAGCTCATTGATGACAGAGCTGATGACAGGATCGAGACCCGCACTGGGCTCGTCATAGAGGATGAGCTCCGGATCCATGATGATGCCACGGGCGAGACCGATGCGTTTACGCATGCCACCGCTGAGCTCCGCAGGCATCTTGTCACGAGCATCTGCCATGCCCACCAGCTCGAGCTTCTCATCCACAAGCTGGTCGATCTCGTCGCGTGACTTGCGGGTGAGTTCCTCCAGGGGCAGCGCCAGGTTGTCCCTCACACTGAGAGAGCTGATGAGAGCGCTGTATTGGTAGACCATGCCGATCTTCTGGCGCATGCGGTTCAGGCGAAGCCGGCTCATGCGTGAGACGGTGAGACCTTTGAAGGTCACTTCACCCTTCGTGGGCCGGAGGATGCCGAGAATGAGCCTGAGCAGCGTGCTCTTACCTCCCCCGGACTGGCCGAGGATGACGAGGCGTGCTTTTTGAGGAACGCTCAAGTTGATGCCAGAAAGAATCTCCTTCTCGCCGAAAGCGAGATGCACGTCCTTCATCTCGACACTGGATGCAGGGGTGGTGTTCATGTGTCGAAGAGGGCCACGAGCACGATGTTGCAGAGGGTATCAAAGCCGATGACGGTGGTGATGGCGGTCACGACACTGGACGTTGTGGCGTTTCCCACCCCTGCGGCACCGCCTTTGACGGTCAGACCCTTGTAGCAGGAGACCAAACCGATGATCAGCCCGAAGAGAAAGCTCTTGATCGTGCCGGCGATGATGTCGCGGATAAGCATGCTATCGAGAGCTGTGTCGATAAAGCGTGTGAAGGGAATATCAAAGGCCCAGCGTGAGATGAGGGCGGCCCCGGACATGGCGGTGAAGTTTGACACGACGACGAGGCAGGGCAGCAGGAAGAACACGGCGAGGACGCGGGGGCCTACCAAAAAGCGTAATGGGCCGATGCCCATCGCCTCGATGGCCTCGACTTCTTCCGAGACCGTCATGGTGCCCAGCTCGGCAGTATAGGCGGCGCCGATGCGAGCGGCGATCATGATGCCAGTCATCAGCGGGCCTAGCTCACGCGTGAAAGAGATACCCACCAAGCCAGGCACCAGACGCTCCTGGCCGAAGGTTTGAAGCTGATAGCCGGTCAGCAGGGCCATGGTCAGCCCAATGAAAAAGGAGACGAGGGAAATCAGCGCGATGGAACCCACGCCCGTGCGATCTGTCTGCTCGAAAAAGATGGAGAAGCGGAATGGCAGGCGGCCACGCATCATCCGGTCTCCCATCTCCTTGCCGGTGTCCACAAGCAGCCAGACCACGCTGCTGAGATGCTGCAGGGTGGTGCGGATCGGACTGGGAGACCGCTGCATACACCTCATGTTCGGTCCTGATGGCCGTATCGGACGTCACCATGATGGCGGGGCCCCCTCAGTGTCTGGGAGCGAGAGCACTCCGTAGCTTGCAGAGCTGGTCATGCACTGTGGTGATCTCGATGGCCTGGGTACGCAGCGTGTCTGCCACATCTGCGGGTAGGTCCGGATCATTGAGAGCCTTTCGGTAGGCGGAGATCGCATGCTGCTCACCGCGCTCGCATTCGGTCAGGATGACGTGATCATCCCTGTGAGTGATGGCGGACTTGATGTCCATCCAGCCTCTGTGCAGGGCGCCGGCGATGGAGCCGCCATCTGGAGGCTCGGACTCACCCAGAGTCTCCGCCAGTTCCTGGAGCTCGGTGGCAAAGGTGCCGCGTTGAAGTGAATACTGGAGCAGCAGCGCCTTCAGTTCCTCGGACTCAACATCATCAGACGCGGACCGGAAGCCCTCCTGGCCGTCCGTGAGGGTCTCCATCAGGTGATGCAGAATTGTGAGCGGCTCAGACATGGGGGTGATCTTTCTAGAAGTGGTAGCTGACACCGATGAAGCCACCGACGAGCGTTTCCAGCTCCATGCGACCTTGCGCAAAGGGATCTAAGACGTCCGTGTCGATCAGGGGTGGAGGAGCTGGCTCACCTGCCTGAGCTCGTGACAGCGGCTGGACCAGCGTGAAAGCTAGGACGAGCAGGGCAGGGGAGCGCAATAGTGTTTTCATGAGGGCGGGGTGCTGCTCGCGGAGAAGGCGCAGGATTCGCCTAATGTACATTGCTTGATCGCGGGAAGCTCAGTGTACGGCTGCCCGCATGTGTACTCTGGGCCCTCCTCATGAGCGGACTCGCCATAAACCTTACTTTTTGCGGCACCGTTCATGCTTCGGCACGGCCAAAGAAATCCTGGCCGCCGTAATGGTGGCAAAGCACACATCACACACAAGCGTGCTTCATCCCAAACCAATAACGCTACTATGGAATTCCTCTGGATGCTCATCATCGGCCTCGTCGTGGGCCTCGTCGCCAAAGCACTGACACCGGGCAAGGACCCTGGTGGTTGTCTCATCACGATGCTCCTCGGCATCGCGGGTTCATTAGTGGCAGGTTATCTGGGTCGTGCCATGAACTGGTATCAGGAAGGCCAGCCGGTGGGCTTCCTGGCCTCTGTGCTCGGCGCTATCCTTCTGCTGGTGGTGTTCCGCCTCATCACCAAGAGGTAACCGGGCCCGTCCATGAGCCGGGCTTTTGTCAAAGAAGACGTCGACGTGCCGGAGCCCTCCGGACGTCGACGTTCGGCTTCTGGATTGCCGCCAGGTGCCCTCAATCTGATGACTCCTGATGGCGCGGAGCGGCTGCGGGCGAGGCTACTGGAGCTGAAAAGCGCCCAGTCACTCCATGACGACATTGATCACCTTGAGCGCGTGCTTGGGGCAATGACGATCGTGCCTTCTCAACCGAGCCCGGAGGCAGTCGTTTTTGGAGCACGCGTGACTCTCATGAATTCGGCTGGTGATTCAGCAAGCTACCGGATCGTGGGAGTTGACGAAACGTCACTTGATCCCACGTATGTCAGCTGGGTCTCTGCCAAAGGCAGGATTTTGTTAGGCGCCATGCCAGGGCAGCGGCTTCGTCTGGATGACGGAAGCACCCTGTGGTGGACGGTAGTGAAAGTGGAAGAGGGCCGGTGATCATTCCCGGCCTGTGGCAAGGCGTGCGCGGAGTGCCGCCAGGTCAATGGGTTTGACGAGATAGTCGTCAAACCCGGCTGCCTGCGCGTTGATGCGGTCTTCCGCGCTACCGTAGCCGCTCATGGCGATGAGCAGGGTGTGCTGCATGTCGGGGAGGGAGCGGATCTGGCGGGCGACTTCGAAGCCGTCCATGCCAGGCAGTCCGATGTCCAGCAGGACGGCCTCGGGCTTGAAGTCTTTGACTGCAATAAGCGCATCCGGGCCGGTGAAGGCGGTCCGGGTCTCATGCCCGCGGCGGCTTTGCAACAGTGCCAATGTGCGTGCGGAGTCTGTGTTGTCATCCACGATGAGGATGCGGCGGAGTGTCTCAATTCGGCTGACTTGGGACTGCTGAGGTTCGGCCGGTGGCTCGCGCAACAGAGGCAGGCGGACGATGAACTCGGCGCCCTGTCCCTGACCCTGGCTGTGGGCTTCAATGCGGCCGCCGTGGAGCTTAACCAGCCGCTGCACCAAGGTGAGTCCAATGCCAAGGCCGCCGTGGGATCTGTCCAGTGTGCGGCTGGCCTGTACGAAGAGGTCGAAAATGCGCGGGAGAAGCTCGGGATCGATGCCAATGCCGTCATCACGGACGCTGATGAGGACCTCCGGTGTCTCGTTGTCCTCCACGCGCTCAGCGGAGATAGTGATGTGGCTGCCTTCACCGCTGTATTTGCTGGCATTGGTGAGGAGGTTCCCGAAGACCTGCTCCAGCCTGGTGGCATCTGCCTCAAGGTAAAGAGGCTCCTTGGGAAGCGAGACAGACAACTCCTGTTTCTGGGTGGCACAACTGGCGCGCACAAGGCTGAGCGCGGCGGTGATGATGCTGCCCAGTGCCACAGGCTTTTTGCGCATCTCGATCTTGCCTTCCGTGATGCGGGAGACGTCCAGCAGGTCGTCGAGCATGCGGCTCATGTTCTCGATCTGACGGCCGATGATGCTCTGCGCGTGGGTGCGATCGTCCTCACCCAGCAGGTTGTCCTTGAGCAGCTCCGTCGCATTGCGCAAGGGGGCCAGCGGATTGCGCAGCTCATGGGCCAGCATGGCCAGGAACTCATCCTTGCTGCGGTCAGCCTGGGCCAGCTGGTCCGCACGGGCGACGAGGGAGTTTTCCATCTGCCGGCGTTGAGTGATGTCACGCAGGAAGGCGGTGAACATGGGCGGTCGTGTGCCGGGAATGGCGATGATGGCAAGCTCGGCGGGGAACTCCGTGCCATCTGCCCGCAGGGCGGGAAGCTCGATCTGCTTGTTGAGCACCGGTCCCTCGCCGGTGGCCAGGAAACGAGCCAGCCCCTGCTGATGGCGCTCACGCAAACGTTCAGGGATGATGAGGTCAGCCAGCTGCCTGCCGAGGACGTCGGCACGGGCATAACCAAAGATGCGTTCGGCAGCCTGGTTAAACTCCACCAGCATGCCCTCATGATCCATGGTGATGATGGCATCCAGCGCGGAGCTCAGGATGGCGTCTTTGCGTGCTTCACTGGCACGCAGGGCATTCTCCATCTCACGGCCTTCGGTGACGTCACGGGAGACGGCCAGGAGGCTGACGGGACGGCCTTCGGAGTTGAGGATCGGAGTGACGGCTACGTTCCACCATTTGTCATGGCCATGCATGGTGCGGAAGAAGCCGGTGAACTTGCCCTCGCCTCCTGCAACTGCCATCTCGACCGCAGCTTTTGCGGCGGCGTGATCGTCGGGACGCACCCAGAAGTCGATCCATGACTGGCCGATGAAGGGAGAGATGTCGGTGACACCAAAGAGCTCATGCCCGGCTTCCAGGGAGAGGAGGTGGCCCTGCAGATCCAGCACCTTCACACAGTCGGGACTGCTTTCGATGATGCTGCGGTTGAATGCCTCGCTTTTGCGCAGGGCATCACTGGCCTGCTTGCGCTCCGTGATGTTCAGGAAATAGATGGTCAGGCCGACTGCGGAAGGATAGGCGCGGATGTCAAACCACTGCTTCAGAGGCGCATAGTAGGTTTCAAAGAAGGCCGGCTTTTGCTGGGCCATGGCAAGACGGAGTTTTTCCTCCATCTCAGTGCCCACGGTGTCGGGGAACTCCTCCCAAAAGCCTTGTCCGGAGACGTTGTCCGCCGTTTTCTCCAAAGGCTCCAGGATCTCTGCGCCACGGGGGCTGAGGTAAGTGATGCGCCAGTCGGCATCCAGGGTCATAAAGCCGTCCGTGATGCTCTGCACAATTTGTTTGGCGCGCTGCTCGCTGGCACGCAGCCTGGCCTCCATGGTGCGCTGCTCGGTGACATCGTTGAAATAGCAAACCACGCCGTGACGGCCGTTGGGCAGGGTGATGCGCTGGGTCTCCCACTCGAAGGACTGCTCCACTCCGAGATCCTGGCGTATGCCGGAGTAGTTGGAGGAGTGATAACGCTCGCCGGTGTCCAAGGTGTGTTGGAAGATGGCGGTGAGCCGAGGCCCTTCCTCGGGTCCCCAACAAATGTCCATGACCTCGCCGAAATAGCGGCCGATCACGGGCTCGGCATTGGCAAAGATAGGACGTGAGAAGGAGTTCATCTGCAGCACGCGCATATTTTCATCCAGCACATGCATGCCGCCGGGGGCCTGTTCGACGATTTTGGAGAACAGGGCTTCACGCTCGCGCAGGGCTACTTCAGCCTCGCGCTTCTCGGTGATGTCCGTGTGCACGCCCACCCACTCGACGACGGTGCCGTCATCCGCCAAAGTGGGCTTGGCGAGGATGCTGCAGAGACGCCACTGGCCATCCGCGCGGCGCACGCGATGCTCGAATTCAAACAGGCTCTTTTCAGTGACAGCTTTTTCCCAGGCATGAATGGTGGGCTGCACATCATCCGGATGCACGGCCTTGCCCCAGCCAAAGTTCTGGTACTCCTCCAAGGTTTGCCCGGTGAAGGCTCCCCACGCGGGTTGCTCGCCCTCCATCCTGCCCTCGGCATTGTTCGTCCAGACGTGGCTGCTGAGGATGCTGACCGCATTGCGGAAACGCTGCTCGCTCAGCCGGGTGGCGGCCTCGGCCTCCTTCAGACCACGGATGTCCAGATTGATGCCCGCCCACTTCACGATCTGGCCTTTGTCATCCCTCACCGGCACACCACGGGCGAGCACGTGGTGCCACCGTCCATCCGCTCCGCGGAAGCGATGCTCGCGATCCCAGGGCTGGCCGGTGCGCACGCATTCCAGCCATGCGGCGATGGTGGCCTCCGTGTCATCCGGATGCAGCACGTCTCCCCAGCCCATGTTGGAGCACTGCTCCTGAGTCATGCCCACGAGCTTCAGGAAGCTTTCGCTGGCATAGATGTTCTTGCCGTTCGGCTCGCAGATCCAGACGCCGTAGTTGATGCTTTCACCGATGGCGCGGTAGAGGTTTTCGCTCTTGCTCAGCTCCTCATTCACCCGGTTCAGCTCGGCGTTGCGGCTGGCGAGCTCATCGGTAAGGGCTGTGAGTTCCTTGTTCCGCGCCTCGATCTCTGCCTTGGAGTTCTCCAGCTCCTCGTAGATGCTCTGCATCTCCTCATTGGCTGACTGGGCTTCTTCATTGGCGGACTGCAACTCCTCCGTGGCCGCCTCATGCTGCTCGATGGTGGCCTGCATGGTCTCGCGTGCGGTGGCAAGCTCCTCCGTGAGATGGGCGATTTCTTCCGACTGCCACTCGGTGGGCGCGGCCTTGGCGGAGGAACTGTTGATCCCGTGCCAGAATCGTTTCCACCAGGGGTGTGCTCCGGTCTGCGTTGACTCCTTGCCGCCGACTTCGTCAAAGAGCACGATGTAACCCGCGCCTTTGCCAGCGGCACCTGGCTTGAGCGGAATGACCTCCACCGCGAGACGGCGGAAGCCGCCATTGCTGCGCACGCGCAGGTTCTCCACACGAACGGTGCTGCCGGTCTGGTCGACCTTTTGCACGGCATCACGCACGGCGGTGGGCAGCCCCTCACGAAGCATTTTGATCAGATGCAGACTGGCCGCACCCGCGGCAGGGGCGAGATAGGGGCCAGTGTCTCCCTGAAACTGCACGATCTCCAGCGCACCTGACACGACCACGCCAGGCGGGGCATACTTGGCCAGCAGCAGGCGCTCAGCATCTCGTGGCAGGGCCGTCTGCACGGGCTGGCGTGCATGCATGGGCTCATGCAGCGTGAGGCTGGAAAAGGCCGGTTGAAGGCGTGTGGAGGGGGTGCGACCTCCCGCGCGGCGGGTGTAGATCTTATGCCGCACGTCCGTGGCATCAAAGAGATCGCGCACAGATCCCGCAGACTCTGAACTGCCTAGCCAAAGCCAGCCGCCTTGCTTCAAGGCATAGTGAAAGAGCGGAACGATCTTCTGCTGAAGAATGGGCTCCAGATAGATCAGCATGTTCCGGCAGGACAAAAAGTCCATGCGCAGAAAGGGCGGATCCGCCAGGGCATTGTGGCGGGAAAAGACGCAGTGCTCACGCAGCGCCTTGTGAATGCGGTAACCACCGCCTTCCTCGACGAAGAACTGCTTCAGCCGCTCCGGTGACACATCATGCGATATCGTGCGCGGATACCATGCTGCGCGCGCCTTTTCCACGCAACGCTGGTTCACGTCCGTGGCGAAGAGCTGGAACTGCACATCACTGCCCAGCGCTTCCACGCATTCGGTGAAGCTCATGGCCAGGGAGTAGGCTTCCTCACCGCTGGAGCAGCCGACGACCCAAAACCGCACCTTCTCGCCTTTGGGGCATTCAGAGATGAGCTTGGGGAAGACATCTCGTGCAAGAGCTTCAAAGGCATCGGGATTGCGGAAGAAGGTAGTCACTCCGATCAGAATGTCCTGATACAGCTCTTCCACCTCTTCCGGCGTGCGGCGCAGAAACTCCTCATAGTCGGCAGCAGTGGCGTGCCGGTTCAGCATCATGCGGCGCTTGATGCGGCGCTGCAGCGTGCTGGCCTTGTAGTGCGTGAAGTCCACACCGGTGGCACGGCGGATGATCTCCGTCACGCGCGCATGTCCGGGCTCGCCCTCGATGGTGACATCCTCATCAGGCACCAGGTAGGGATGGCGCGCAAAGCGCACCAGCTCCTGGGCGATGCCTTCTGGCGGCAGCACGTAGTCCACGCAGCCGGCATCGATGGCGCTCTTCGGCATGGATTCATGCTCCGCGCTTTCGTCTTGTGCAAAGGTGACACCGCTGGCGGCCTTGATCTCTTCCAGGCCGACGGTTCCATCACTGAGTCCGCCTGACAAGACAACACCGACCGCGAGATGCCCCACGTCCTCCGCGAGGGAGCGGAAGAAGTAATCAATGGCATGCAGGCCTGCGCTGCGCAGCTGCTGGATGAGCTGGAGCCTTCCTCTCGAAATGACCATGTCACGCGCAGGAGGAATGACGTAAACATGGTTAGGCTCCACCGGGGCGTCATGGATTGCCACGGACACAGGCATCGTGGTCTCGCGGGCCAGGATGTCCGCCAGATTGCTCTCATGGTCAGGCGCCAGATGAATGACGACGACATAGGCCATGCCCGTGTCCACAGGCAGAGACTTGAAGAGCACCTGCAAGGCGGCGAGTCCACCGGCGGAAGCGCCGATGCCGACAACGGGGAAGGCAGCGCGCTGCTGCTGCGGCTCCTGCTGCGCCGCGTCATCGGGAACCGCTTCGGCGTTCGGGTGAGGTGCGTTGTCTTCGGCCATGAAAAAAGTCAGTGCGAGAATGCCGTTTGGAGAAGGCGGTGGCAATCTTTTATGAGTGCGCTCGGCTGAGGTTCATCGCAGGGATGATGGCGAATTGTGAATCGGGACAAATGCATGAAGACTGAAGGCAAAAGGAGGTGAAGACCCTACGGCCGCGAGCGGTTGGTTTGGCGAATAAAATCACAGTAACCGAAATAAAATCCCACCTTCTCTACCTTCTATGAAAACGTTGTCCTTTTCGATCGCTGTCATCTCTTTGCTGACTGTTCCTCTCTCAGCCCAAACCACGGAAAAAGTGGTGGTGGTAAATCCGGGCGTGCAGCTCCTGGACCGGGCCGAAGTAAGGACCCGCCTTTCCGTGGCCCCGAAAATAGTGGTGCTCCCTGCTCCGCCAGCCTCGACAGTCAAGACGACCACCACGGTGACGGAATTACCGGCGATCCCACGACGTGTCTACAATGTGGAGCGGAATGTGGTGGTCGTGGAAGAGCAGGACAAAAGCTATGAACTGCCTTACGTGACGCTACCGGTGCTCTTCGTGAAGGAAACGGCGGAACTGCTGGATGCTGAATCCCGTGCCGCGCTGGACCAGATGGCCGCAGTGATCCAGGAAATCAGCAAGACGGAGCCGGCCACGCGCTTTGACATCGAAGGTCACACCAGCACAGAAGGGACAGATGAGTTCAACATGAACCTTTCGGCGGCGCGTGCACAGCGTGTGTTTGATGAGCTGACCCAGCGCTACGGCATCCCTGCCAGCGTGCTCACCGCTCATGGACACGGTGAAAACTATCCGCAGTTCCCCAACGGCACCGAGGCCGAGCTCCAGCAAGACCGTCGTGTGCTGGTGGTGCGTGTGAAGTAAGTCCGAAAGGCCTCTCTCATGCAAATGTTGGGATGACCTGAGTGTCATCCCAAATGCTGTTGTGATGAATGGTATTGTCTTGTCATTGATCACTGTTTTTGGAATGTCGGGCTGCCGGTCTGCGAAGGTCGGCAGCCCTCCTCATTTGCCAGGGCAACGTGTGGTCGTGAGCATCGCTGATGTGGACATCGTGATGGGAGATCTGCCGAAGTCTCACCATCTGCCACCGTGACGGCAATCTCAGTCTCGTGAATGATGGCGGACGGATCCGGCATGCCGTCCGTTCACCATGGACTTCAGGTCCAGAGGTTCGGTGCCGCCTGTGATGGGGAAATTAGCGAAGCGGGCCCTGGCAGCGGAGGGGAAGGGGTCTGACAACAGCTTACGCAGGGCGCCGAGATCTATGGGTTTAACAAAATAGTCGTCAAAACCTGCGGCGGCCGCGCGGGCGAGGTCCTCCCGGCTGCCATAGCCGCTCATGCCAACGATCAGCGGCCTGCCGATCTCCGGCATGGCACGGATTCTGCCAGCGACTTCGAAGCCGTCCATCCCAGGGAGTCCAATATCCAGCAGGATGATCTCTGGCTTGAAGGTCATGGCCGCCGTGAGTGCTTCTGGGCCTGTGAAGGCGGTGCAGGTCTGATGGCCGCGGCGAGCCTGCAGCATGGCCAGGCTGCGCGCAGAGTCAGTGTTGTCATCCACGATGAGGATGCGGCGGGGCAGCTCGTGGACATGAGGTTTCGTCACCGGGCCTGGTGGAGCAAGCCGAAGAACTGGTAGATGCGCCGTAAATGTGGTGCCTTGTCCCAGGCCGCCGCTGTGCGCTTCTATGCGGCCCCCGTGTAGTTTCACCAGTCTCTGGGCGAGTGTGAGACCGATGCCCAAGCCACCCTGCGAACGATGCGAGGGACGCGTTGACTGGACAAAGAGATCGAAGATGTGAGGCAGTAGTTTCGGATCAATGCCGACGCCGTCATCCTGGATGGTGATCGTCACCTCAGGTGGTTCTGTATCTGGCGCCCTTTCCGCACGCACTGAGATGGAGCAGCCGATGCCGCTGTATTTGCAGGCATTGGCCAGGATATTGCCAAAGATTTGCTCGAGCCGGGTGGCGTCACCATTCACATACACGGGGTCTTTCGGCAGCGTGAGGGACAATATCTGATGCTGTGCCGCACAGGCGGGACGCACAAGACCGAGCGCAGCGGTGAGGACGCTTTCGAGGGAAACGGGGGCTCTTCGCAGCTCGATCTTCCCCTCTGTGACACGCGAGACATCCAGCAGGCCGTCGAGCATGCGGCTCATGTTCTCGATCTGGCGATGAATGATGTGCGTTGCCTGCGCATGATCTCCCTCGGTGGTATGTTCACCATCGAGCAATTCCGCCGCATTGCGCAGGGCCGACAGGGGATTGCGCAACTCATGGGCTAGCATGGCCAGAAACTCGTCTTTGCCACGATCCACGCCAGGGGGTGCGCTGTTCGTGTGTTTTCTCATGGTGCCGACCTCCTCACGTTTTCACGGCCATGGGTGTCCGGGTTCCCAGGCTGGCTTTCCGGGAGGTGATGATGGAATGGGGGGGGGAATTCATAACGGTTTCGTCTCGCGGAGAAAGATGCTGCCCTCCGGGAGCCTGAGCAATAAGGGGGCTTCCTTCTTCGGATATAAGAGCTTGGACGGTTGGTCCGCCTTTCGGCGTATCAGGCTCCTGCCTGACTCTGGCATCAGGCGGGTTCGCATTCGGCGAAAGAACGCATGGTCGGTGGGAGACGTGGCGAAAAAATGGAATCGGATTGATCTGCTTTCGTGAGCGTTTTCTTGTCTCACCGGGACCTCGACGGGAAGCACCGGCATACGGCCATTCGCCATGGCGAGGGCGAATGAAAGGGGAACAACTCTTATTCCCCCCCATGAAACCACAACATTCTTCTCCAAAGCCCGCGGAACTCGCCGCGAGCAAGCGCCGTCCGGACCGTGATGACATCCGTGCACGCAGCGGCACCATTCCTGCCTCCCGCCAGTCCCTGCGTCCTCAGGAGCGGTCCAACCAGGAACGTCCGCACCACTCCTGACCGCATGATGATGAGTCACCTCCCGAGTGCCACCTATCGGTTCCAGTTTCACCAGCACTTCACCTTCGCTCACGCGAAGGTGCTGGTGCCTTATTTGGCGCGGTTAGGGATCAGTCATGTCTATGCGTCACCCATCTTCCGTGCTGCTCCCGGAAGCATGCATGGTTATGATGTCTCCGATCATAACGAGCTGAACCCTGAACTCGGCACGCGGGAGGATTTTGAGGCACTATCTGCGGAACTGCAGAGTCATGGTCTTGGCTTCATCTTGGATTTTGTGCCTAACCACATGGGTATCGAGCATGCGCTGAACCCGTGGTGGCGTGATGTGCTGGAAAGTGGTCCCGCATCTCCTTATGCCAAATACTTTGACATCGACTGGCAGCCGCTGAAACGCGAACTGGAGAACAAGGTGCTGCTGCCTGTGCTGGGTGAGCAGTATGGAGCCACCTTGGAAAGCGGTGGCTTTCAGATCGAGTTCGAGGGAGGTGACTTCGTGGTGCGGCATGGCTCGATGACACTGCCGCTCAATCCCCTGACGCTGCAGCCGCTGCTGCGCGAGGTGGCACAGCAGCTTTCACCAGCTCCGCCGGAAATCGAGAGCATCATCACCTCCATCGACCATCTGCCACTGAGCACGGAAACGGCTCCGGAACGTGTGGCCGAGAGAGTGCGTGAGCGGCAAATCATTCGCGAGAGGCTGCAACGACTGTGCACCGAGATGCCGCCAGTGCTTGATGCCCTGCAGCAAAGGGTGGCAGCCTGGAATGACCGTGCAGATCCTATGTATGCCGACCGGCTGGATCAGCTGTTGAGCGCGCAGCCCTACCGCCTCAGTTCCTGGAGAGTGGCAGGTGAGGAGATCAACTACCGCCGCTTCTTTGATGTGAACACGCTGGCGGCCATTCGCATGGAGCTCCCGGAGGTTTTTGATGCGACGCACCGGCTGTTGTTTGAGTTAATGGATGCGGGCCATGTCACCGGTGTGCGCATTGATCATATCGATGGTCTGGCGGCACCTCAGGATTATCTCATGCGGCTGCGTGAGCGCGGTGGCGCGGACCTTTATCTGCTGGTGGAGAAGATCCTGGGACCAGATGAAAAGCTGCGTGCCACCTGGCCAGTGCACGGCACCACGGGTTACGAGTTTGCGAACCAACTGGTGCAGCTTCTGGTGCCCCCGGCGGGAGTCACTGATATCAGTGTCATCTATGATCGTTTCCTGAGTTTCAGGCTGGATTATCGTGAAGTGATTTATCGCAGCAAGAAGGTGGTCATGCAGTCATTGCTGGCCAGTGAGACGAATGTCCTGGGCCAGCTGCTTAACCGCATTTCGGAGAGCCATCGATGGTATCGTGACTTCACCGTGAATGCACTCACGGCGGTGGTGCGCGAGGTGATCGCCTGCTTTCCGGTTTACCGAACCTACCTTGAGCCCGACCAGCCGGTGACGGAGTCAGACGTGCTCATCATCAGGCGCGCGGTGAATCTGGCGCGGCGGCGAAATCGCGCGATGGAGCGGACGGTGTTTGAGTTCCTGCGAGATGTGCTGCTGCCGCCGAAGGACAATGCGCATCCTGTGGATGAAGAACTGCGTCGCTTCTTCGTGCAGAAGTTTCAGCAATGCACGGGGCCCATCACCGCGAAGGGTGTGGAAGACACGGCTTTTTATGTCTTCAACCGGCTGGTGGCGCTGAATGAAGTCGGTGGCGAGCCTGCGGCGACGGGCCTGACGCTGGAAGCCTTTCATCGGCAGAATGCAGCAAGACAAGCGGAGCTTCCTCACACGATGCTGGCCACCTCCACGCATGACACGAAGCGAAGTGAAGATGTGCGCGCACGTCTGGCCGCGATCGCCGAGCTTCCGGAAGAATGGGGGCGTGCCGTGAAGCGCTGGCAGGTGATGAACCGCAAGCATAGGCAGGACTTCGAAGGCGAAACTGCGCCGGATGCCAACGAGGAGTATCTGCTCTATCAAACGCTCCTTGGTGCCTGGCCGCTCGAAGGTCTTCACGATGGCAACCGGGAGGAGTTCATCCAGCGCATCCAGGACTATATGGTGAAGGCCCTGCATGAGGCCAAGGTGAACAGCAGTTGGTTAGAACCGAATGCCGCGTGGGATGATGCGGTGAAGAGCTTTGTCGCAGCCTTGCTTGCTCCAGGCAGGAAGAACCGCTTCCCCCAGAGCATCTCTCCGCTGGCGGAGCGCCTGGCGCAGCTGGGCATGGTGAACTCTCTCACGCAGACCGTGCTGAAGCTCACTTGTCCCGGCGTGCCGGACATCTATCAGGGCAGCGAGCTTTGGGACTTCAGTCTGGTGGATCCGGACAACCGCCGGCCTGTGGACTATGAGAAGCGTCAACAGGCTCTGGATGGCATCGCGCATGCGACACCCGGGGAGATGCTGGAGCACTGGCAGGATGGACGGATCAAGATGTTCATCATTCACAGCCTGCTGACTCTGCGCAGGGCGCGGCCGGAACTTTTCGCGAAAGGTGGTTACACGGGCCTGGCAGCCACGGGCATCTGGACGGACAAGGTGGTGGCGTTTGAGCGGCGCATTGAAGGTTCTTCAATGGTCGTTATCGTGCCGCGTCATGTCTCGGAACTCGGCTGGCCGCCCCTGGGCCAAGCATGGCATGACACGCAGCTCAGCCTGGCCACCGCCGCGCCGTGGCGGGATGTTTTCACGGGGCGCGAACATGCGGGCGCTGCTGTGTCGCTGAGCGAGCTCTTTGCGGAGCTGCCGTTCGCTGTCCTGCTGGCGTAAGACATCATTTCTGCGGACTATCGCAAGACACGGCGGATGGCTTCGATGAGCTGCGATGCCTGAATGGGCTTAACTAAATGTTCGACAAATCCTGCGTCGTGGCTGCGGCGCAGGTCTTCATCCATACCGTAGCCGCTCATGGCGATGCCTGGCACTTTGTGAAGAGTGCGAACTTGCTTCATGACCTCATGTCCAGTGCCGTCGGGCAGCCCCAGATCACTGATCAGCACATCAAAGGCTTCCGATTTCGCGATGGCAACAGCGCTGGCGACGTTCGGAGCGGAGAGCACCGTGAATCCGGCACGTGTCAGAAGCCGGCTGAGCATGCGGGCTGTGTCGGCGTTGTCCTCGACCAGGAGCAGTCGGAGAGATGGAAGGGGTGGCGCGGCGTCCGGGAGGGTGAGACGGATGCGGGCTGTGGCAGTCAGTAACTTGCCCGGAATCTGGATAAGAAAGGTGGCACCCTCTCCGGCACCTGCGCTTTCGGCGTGTATGGAGCCGCCATGGAGATCCATGAGCGCCTTGCAGATGGCCAGGCCCAGCCCCAAGCCACCAAACTGGCGGGTGATGCCGCTGCCTCCCTGCTCGAACGCATTGAAGACGTGTGGCAGGACTTCCGGCGGGATACCAGCGCCACTATCCTGGATACGGACCTCGCAGATATCGTCCTTCGTCCGCGTGGTGCTGATCTGAATGCGGCCATTCATCGGGGTGAACTTGATGGCATTTTTCAGCACATTCCACAGCACTTGGCGGAAACGCGCAGGATCCGCGCTGATCACGCCCGCCTTCGGATCCAAGGACATGTCCAAGGTGAGGCCTTGCTCCTGCACCTGGGAACGGCAGATCTCACAGACGTCACGCACGATCTCGTTCAGATGCACAAGCTCGCTGTTCAAGGTGAGTTTGCCGGTGGTGATGCGGCTAAGATCGAGAAGGTCATCAATGAGCTTCGTTTCGAGCTCGATGTTCCGTTTGATCATGGCGAGCTCCTCACGCGCCTCGGCGGGGAGGCCGCTGTCCTGCTCCAGGGCAGCCACCGCCAGCAAAGCGGGAGTGAGAGGCGTGCGTAACTCGTGACTGAGGACGGCGAGAAACCGATCCTTGCTCTTGTTCGCCAGTTCCGCTGCCTCTTTGGCCTCCAGGAGTGACTGCGCGGCGAGATCTCTCTCCATGGCGATCGCGACCAACGAGGTGCCAAACTCCACGAGCCGCTGTTCCCATTGAGTCGGGGAGCGTGCCTCATCGAGACAGAGCATGACGGAGGCGAAGGCCTCGCCATTCGTGTTGAGCACGGGAGCTGAGCGGCAGGCTTTGATGCCATGCGAGAGGCACAATTCACGCCACAGCGGTGACCAGCGGGTCTCGTTGGCAATGTCCGCGCAGGTCACTTGGGTGCTGGAGAAAACAGCATCTCCGCAGGTGCCCATGGATTCCTCCTCTATGGGCGCATCTCGAAGCGCCTGGCCAAAAGACGGCATCAAGGTGGGAGCGATGGAGCGATGGAATTTCTTCCGCGCGGCATCTGCCAACAGAACACAGGCGCGGGAGCGTGGACTCAGGCGTGTGACAGCATTGCAAAGGTTGGCCAGGCATTCATCCAAGGGCCGGCCTTTGGCGATGGTCTCGAGCAGGTGTTTTTGCTCGAGCATCAGAAGCTCGGTGCGCTTGCGATCCGTGATGTCGCGAATGGTGGCCAGCGAGCCGATGGACGAGCCTGCCGGATCCTGCAAAGGTGTCACCGAGGACTCGACATGGATCGTCTCCCCATTGCGCTTCACATGCCTGGTCTCACCACGCCAGCAGACTCCGTCTGTAAGGGCTTTCGTAGCGGCGTCCTCATCAGCAGGACTGCTCCATTCACCGGTCCACAATTCATTCAAATGACGGCCCAGAGCCTCGGAAGCGGTGATGCCATACTGCCGCTCGGCGGCATAGTTCAGGTAGGTGACATGCTGGTCATTGTCCACCGCTACCACGGCATCACTGATCTGGGAGAGGATGTCTCCGCGAAATTGGTTAGACTCGGCCTCGGTCCCTTGCAGGGTGAAGATCTGCGCCCCGGAGTGCCCTTCCACCACCAAGGCATCCACCTCGCCGTTGCGAATGGCGTTCAGTGTCTCCTCCGCTTCCCGGAGCCGTGTGCGGAGCTCTGCATTGTCTGCGTAGAGGCGCGCCGTCTCGGCTGTTTCAGACAAAATCTGGTCAGAGGGGGGCATCACTGTTGGCCGCTTTAAGTTCCGGCCTTCTTCACATCAAGGCCCACAAGGATACGTTCCGTCTGGGACATGTCGCCAATGAAACGACGCAAAGGTTCAGGCAATTGTTTGATCAGAGTAGGAGCGGCTACGATCTGCTCGGCCACAGCGATCTCGGGGTGCTTGGACACGTCCACGACTTCGAGTTCATATCTGCCTGCGAGATTCTCCTCGCAGATCTTGCGGATGTTGACGATCGCGCGGTTCGACAGGACCGACTGGCCTGTGACAAACAACCGGAGGACATAGCGGGATGGATCAGGCTCTTTCATCGAGGTGGAGGCGTTCAGGCCGCAGTTGGTTGCACATCAAGGCCGACGAGGACGCGCTCCTCATTGGAAAGGTCTCCGATGATCTTTTTGATGGGTTCTGGAAGCCGGCGCACCAGGGTGGGCACGGCGAGGATCTGGTCTCCAGCAGCGAGCTGCGGAGTCTTCAGAAGGTCGATGACTTCGATGCGGTATTCACCCGCAAGGTGGGTTTCGCAGATCTGCTTGAGGTTCGCCAGTGCCGCGTTGGACTTGGCCGTCTGGCCAGCGACGTAAAGCCGCAGGTCAAAGGCGGGACGTTTGGAAGATCGGGCAGTCGTGCTCATGACTTGGCGGCTGGTTTGGATGACTTGGTGATGACTCCTCCGCGCAAAGCAGCCTGTGTCTGGGCGCTTTTCTGAGCAGTCTGCTGACGCAAAAGCTCCTGGGCGATGGTGAACTTGAGCTCTGTCTCCTCATCCTCCGCCTCGGCCTGCAGGATGGCAATCTGGGTCTGGATGGCCTTCCGCTTGCTGGCGATCTGTCGCTCCTTGCGCTGTTGACTTTGCTTCGCCAGGTCCAGCGCGGCGCGTGCCCTTTCCTGCTGGCTGATGCGCGCGCTGCCGGTGAGCACGCGGTCTTCGTCCACATACACCTCGACGAGGTCAATGCCCTTGTCCGTGAGGACAAATTCACGGACTTGATTGGAGTGGGGGATGCCGCGTGCCTTGAGGGTGTAGATGGTGCGGTTCCGCTCGCCATTGTATTCCACATTTCGCAGCAGCAGCCAGGCATCCATGAGGGAGGAAACACCCACCTGGGAGTCTTCCGGTGCCGTGGTGGATGCGCCACCGGTGGTGAGGCTGGTGAAGATGGCGGTGATGTTTTCCTGCTTCAGAAAGTCAATCAGGCGCATGAGGGTGGCGCGCACCTCCGAGTCATCCCGGTCGAGAGTGAGGTTCGTGATCGGGTCCACCGCCACCACGTCAGGATGGAATCTCTGCACCATGTCATGCATGAGCACGAGATGCTGCTCCAGGCCATGCAGGGTGGGGCGTGAGGCATGGATCTCCAGAAGGCCTTTTTTCACCCACGGCTCGAGGTCGATGCCGATGGAGCGCATGTTTCGGACGATCTGTTCTGCTGACTCTTCATAGGCGAAGAGCAGCGCGCGCTCACCGCGCTGGCAGGCGGCCTCCACGAACCTGGCGGAGATGCTGCTCTTGCCTGTGCCGGCGGTGCCTGAAACCAGGATGCTGCTGCCGCGGAAGAAGCCCTTTCCGCCCAGCATCTCGTCCAGCTTCGGGATGCCGGTGGAGACACGCTCCCTGGACGCGAAGTGGTCCAGCTGGAGTGAGGTGATGGGCAGCACGGAGAAGCCGCGCTCACCGATGAGAAAGGGATACTCATTCATCCCATGCGCGGTGCCGCGATACTTCAGCACACGCAGACGGCGCGTGGAGATCTGGCCCTGGACGCGGTGGTCCAGCACGATGACGCAGTCAGCCACATACTCCTCCAAGCCATGACGGGTGAGGCTGGACTCCCCCTTCTCACCGGTGATGAGGGCGGTCACACCGCGATCCTTCAGCCAGCGGAAGAGGCGGCGCAGTTCAGCGCGGAGGATGGCATGGTTAGGCAGCCCTGAAAACAGCGCTTCCAATGTGTCGAGCACCACGCGCTTCGCGCCAATGGAGTCGATCGCGTGCCCGAGGCGGATGAAGAGTCCCTGCAGATCATACTCACCGGTCTCCTCGAACTCGGAGCGGTCGATGTGCACGTGGTCGAGCACGATCTTTTTCTGCTTGCTGAGCTTGTCGAGATCAAAGCCTAGGGAGCGGACGTTCGCCGTGAGCTCGGCGGCGTTTTCCTCAAACATGATGAACACACCTGGCTCATCAAACTGGGTGGCACCACGGACCAGGAACTCCAGGGCCAGCATGGTCTTGCCGCACCCTGCTCCGCCGCAGACCAGGGTGGGACGTCCGGCGGGCAGACCGCCTTGAGTGATTTCATCCAGTCCTTGGATGCCGGTGGCGGCTTTTGGCAGGGTAACAACTTTGGGGGCGACGGCTTTGGGCGAACTAACTTTCTTTGCTTTCATGGATTCTAAGACAACTTTACGACGTAGCTTTTTCCTAGGCTGGCATCTTTTTCACGAGGCGGGAGATAGCTTGTTGCAGGGCCGCGAACTCGATAGGCTTGGTGAGATGCTCAGTGAAGCCTGCCTGGCGGCTGCGCTCGAGGTCATCATCCATGCCAAAGCCGCTCATGGCGATGGCGGCGGGAGGTTGCCCGCGCATGGTGGTGAGCTGCTCCAGCAGTTCGGTTCCGCGGCCATCGGGCAGGCCGATGTCTGAGATGAGCACCTCAAAGTCATACTCGCGTGCCACGGCCAGCGCTTCGGTGATGCTCCCTGCGGTCCGGATCTTGTAACCGCGGCGCTCGAGCAGACGTGTGAGGGTGGTCAGGGTGTCGTGATGATCTTCCACCACCAGGAGACGCACGCCGGGAGGGGGGGCAGGTTCTGTTTTCTGCACCTCGCTCGGCTGGCTGTCGGACGAAGTCTGGATCAGTTGAATGGTGAAGGTGGAGCCTTGGTTCATCCCCTCGCTGCGCACAAAGATATCTCCGCTGTGCATCTGCACGAGTGCCTTGCAGATGGCCAGACCGAGGCCCAGGCCGGTCTGGGAATGATGCGCGCCCTGTTCGAAAGCATCGAAGATGCGGTCCACCTTGTCAGGGGCGATGCCGACGCCTTGATCTGCAATCTCAACGACAACGAGCGAGCCGGGATCCGAGGTGCGAGTGCGGATTTCGATGACACTCCCATCCGGACTGAACTTCGCGGCATTAGTGAGCAGGTTCCAGAACACCTGCTGGAGACGGGCGAAGTCACCTCTCACCTGGGCTCCGGAAGCCTCGAGTTTTTCCACGACCTGGATGCGGCGTGCGGTGAGTTCCGACTGGCATATTTTTATGGCCTGTCTCAACACTTCATGGATCTCCACGGGTTGAAGCTCAAGACGAAGCTTGCCATTGCGAATGCGTGCAAGGTCCAGCAGGTCATCAATGAGCCGGGCCTCCAGACGTACATTGCGCTGGATGGTGGCGATGTGCTCGCGAATGGCAGGCGGGCATTCGATCTCCTCCAGCAGCGTGACCGCGTGCACGATGGGTGAAAGCGGGGTGCGCAGCTCATGGGAGAGCATGGCGAGGAAGCGGTCCTTCGCCGCATTCGCCTCCTCCGCCTCGGCCTGGGCGGATTCTGCACGGATGCGGCGTTCCCGTTCCTCAGCTTCGCGCAGGAGCGCCTCGTTGCGGGCGGCCAGCTCTGTGTTGGCGATCCGCAAGGCATCTTCAGCCGCCTGCGCGGTACGATTCATGGCGGCGAGAGCCCGGGTCTTCCTGAAAAGATCCACGAAGACGTTCACCTTGGAGCGCAGGACCTGCGGGTTGATGGGCTTTGTCAGGTAGTCAACAGCACCCACATCATAGCCGAGCACGGCATGCTCATCCTCACGGTAGTGAGCCGTGAGGAAGATGATGGGAATGTGCTGCGTGCGCCGGCGCTCCTTGATCATCTGGGCCAGCTCGAACCCCGTCATGCCGGGCATCTGAATGTCCAGGATGAGCAGTGCAAACTCCTCCGCGACGAGTGCCAGCAGCGCCGCCTCCGCAGACTCCGCACGCACCAGCCGGTAGTCTGGATCATCGAGCAATGACTCAAGCACCCGGAGATTTTTGGGCTCGTCGTCCACGATCAAGATGTTGATGGAAGGATCCATGCTCAGCGGTGATGGGCGTACTTGGAAATCGTCAAAAGGGGAAGAGGATTTTGCGGCGTTTGAAGAGGATTTGTCTAGTGGTCGATCAGGTCTGATTTCACCCGGGGATTGCGTTGGAGATTTTTGTCCACGATGGCGGCGATGATGATGAGGAAGGCGAAGAGACGGATGAGATATAGATAAGAGTCGTCTTCGTGGGCTTGTGAGAAAGCCACGAGCAGCCCGCGGTTCAATCCGAGGATGCCGAAGGCCAGTGCAAAGAGCAGAAAGAGCCGGTCACGGGTCTGCTTCCAGTATCTCAGGAAAAAGATCCCGGCGATGATGAAGGCTGTGGAGATGGCACCTTGGAGAAACGAGTCCATAAGAGTGGCGGATGTTACTTTTTGTCCTCCCAAATCATGCCATAGAGAAGCATGGCAAGGCCGACGAGGGCGATGTGCCGGCGCCAGGGAATGTCCTCCGAGGTGGCCCAGATGGTGCGATCTAAAAGCAGGAGAAGATTTTCAAAAGTCAGGACGGAAAAACACAGGCCGCTCCAGAACAAAAGGCGGAAACCGGAACGCCTGAAACCACGGAACAGCAGCACCGTGCAGAGCAGGGCCGTGAGAGCGCATAAGAAGTAGATGAGCGGGGCCATGGAAGCGGGCTTATCTGGGTTTGCGGATGCGGAAGGCATCGGCAAATGCCTGGGGTTCTGTGGGCCGGGAGTAGATCATGCGGATGAGTGAGACGGGGCGCTCCCGATCAAGATCGGCGAGTTTGCGCATCATGACGGCGAGCTCCTCCCGCTGAGGCGCATAGCTGTAGCAACCATCCTGATCAGGCTGGATGAAGCCCCTGGCATGGAGGTCGGTGAAGACGGTATGGACGACAGGCGGTGGCAACCGCAAACGACCCACGACCTCCGACTCCTGCCACCGGCGCTCCGGGTCATCATGCAGCAGCAACACCACGCGGAAGTGATCGACCGAATGAATGTTGGCATGAATGAAGCCACGTGCCTGTTCAATGGGGTCGGATTCATCCATTTGTCGTTAGGTGGGGGGAGTTGGCTACCATGCTTAACGGAAGAGCCAGACGCGCATCAGTGAGAGGAGCTGGTCGGTGTTCACGGGTTTGGCGATGTAGTCGCTCGCGCCGGCATCGAGGCATTTTTCGCGGTCGCCCTTCATGGCTTTCGCGGTGAGGGCGAGGATGGGCAGGGTACGGAAGGCAGGGTTCCTGCGGATCTCCCGCATGGTCTCGTAGCCGTCCATGTCAGGCATCATGATGTCCATGAGGACGATGCTGAGGTCTGGTGTGCTCTGGATGATCTCGATGGCGCTGCGGCCATTGGTGGTGCTGAGGATGTCCATCTCCTGGTTCTCGAGCAGGGAGGTGAGAGCGAAGATATTGCGCGCGTCATCATCGACGATGAGCACCTTGCGGTGGCGGAGGACCTCGCCGGAGTTATGGAGACGCTCCAGCATGGCCTGTTTCTCCGGTGGAAGGTCGGTGACCACGCGATGAAGGAAGAGAGCCGTCTCATCCAGCAGACGCTCAGGCGAACGCACATCTTTGAGCACGATGCTTTTGGCCATCGTCTTGAGCTTGATTTGCTCCTCCGTGCTGAGATCCTTGCCGGTGAAGACGACGACCGGTAGCTCGGCGAGCTTTGGATTGGCGTGCATCTTCTCCAGCAACTCAAAGCCTGTCATGTCCGGGAGGCGGAGATCAAGCACCACGCAGTCGAAGTGCATGCTTTCCATGGTCCCCAAGGCCTCGGCCCCTGTGGCGCTGGCGGAAACCTCAATGTCCTTGTAACCGAGGAGCTCGATGATGGACTGGCGCTCGATTTCATTGTCCTCGACGATAAGAAGGCGCTTCGTGCGAGGAGCGGTGAAGGTCTTAATGCGGTCAAAGGCGGCTTCAAGACCCGTGGTGGTGGGTTCCTTGACCAGATAGGCGAAGGCACCGTGAGACAGGCCGTGATGGCGCTCCTCCTCCAGGGTGACAATCTGCACGGGGATGTGGCGGGTGAACGGATCCAGCTTCAGCTGGTTCAGCACGGTCCAGCCGAGCATGTCCGGCAGGAAGATGTCCAGCGAGATGGCGGAGGGACGGAACTGCCGCGCGAGAGAAAGTCCGAGCGCCCCTTTGTTCGCCACAATACCACGGAATCCCTTGTCGCGTGCGAGGCCGAGCAAGACGCGCGCGTAGTGCGGATCATCCTCAATGACCAGGAGTATCGGATCGTTTTCCTCGATGACATTGCGGTCGTCCTCAATGTGCTCCTCACGCGAGACCGGAATGACCATGGGAGGTCTGGCGGTATCAATGGAAGTGCTCTTCGGCGCGGCGCGCAGATTGTCCGGACCTGAGTAGTGAAGAGGCAGATAGAGTGTGAAGGTGCTGCCCTGGCCATGCACGCTGATGAGCTTAATCTCACCACCGAGCAAGAGGGCAAGCTCGCGGCTGATGGCGAGGCCGAGACCGGTGCCGCCGTATTTGCGCGAGGTGCCGGCATCCGCCTGCTGGAAGGCTTCAAAGATGAGGCGCTGCTTCTCCGGTGCGATGCCAATGCCTGTATCCTGAACGGCGAAGGCCACGACCTGCGGCGCCTTGCTGAGCACGGGGTGATCGGCGCTCCAGCCCTGGGAGACGACATCTACCCTAACCTCCACCTGGCCATGGGCGGTGAACTTAACCGCATTGGAGAGGAGGTTTTTGAGGATCTGCTGGAGACGCTTCGGATCGCTGTCCATGGTGGGCGGCAGGCCGTCTGAGAAGCGCACGTTGAAGGGCAGGTTCTTGGCCTCGGCGACGTGACGGAAGTTGCGGTCGATGTTCTCGCGCAGACCTGAGAAGGTGATCTCCTCGATTTCCACGGTGACTGTGCCGGACTCGATCTTGGAAAGGTCGAGAATGTCGTTGATGAGGTGCAGCAGGTCGGAGCCGGAAGAGTTGATGTTGCGGGAGAACTCGACCTGTTTCGGGACGAGGTTCCCTGGAGCATTTTCCGCGAGTTGCTGGCTGAGAATGAGGATGGAGTTCAGCGGAGTGCGCAGCTCGTGGGACATGTTTGCCAGGAACTCGGACTTGTACTTGGAGGTGAGGGCAAGCTCGGCAGCCTGCTCTTCCAGGGCTCGACGTGCCTGCTCCACTTCCGCGTTCTTGCGTTCCACCTCGGCATTCTGCTCGGCGAGGAGACGAGCCTTCGTGCCGAGCTCTTCGTTCGTTTGCTGGAGCTCGGTTTGACGATTCTGAAGCTCCACGGTGAGCTGCTGGGACTGGGTGAGCAGACCCTCCGTTCTCATCGTGGCCTCGATGGTGTTAAACACGGCGCCGATGCTGAGAGTGAGCTGCTCCAGGAAGGTGAGGTTCACCACGGTCAATGGATGCAGCGAGGCGAGTTCGATGACGGCTTTCGTCTGACCTTCAAAGAGCACGGGCAGCACAATGATGTTCATCGGCTTGGTCTCCCCAAGGCTCGAGGAGATGAGGAAATCCGAAGGCACATCGGTGAGCAGAATGCGCTGCTTCTCAACGGCGCACTGGCCTGCCAGGCCTTCGCCGAGACGGAGTGACTTGGAGAGCTTCTTGCCGCCATGCGCATAGCTGGAGAGCAGCTTCAGGCGTGTGTCGCCGGGGCTGCCGGTCAGATGGTAGATGGTGCCTTGATGTGCATTGACCAGAGGGGCGAGCTCGGACAGCAACATCTGGCCCACGGTATTGAGCTCGCGCTGGCCCTGGAACATGCCGGTGAATTTGGCGAGGTTCGTCTTCAGCCAGTCCTGCTCACGGTTACGCTCCGTGGTCTCACGGAGGTTGGAGATCATCGTGTTCAGGTTTTCCTTCAGCTCGGCCACCTCACCACGTGTCTCCACTTGGATGGATCGAGTCAGGTCACCTTTCGTCACAGCCGTGGCCACCTCAGCGATGGCGCGCACCTGGGTGGTTAGGTTCGCCGCGAGGAGGTTGACGTTACCGGTGAGGTCTTTCCAAGTTCCCGCAGCACCGGGCACGTTCGCCTGACCGCCGAGACGGCCTTCCACACCCACCTCGCGAGCCACGTTCGTCACCTGATCCGCAAAGGTGGCGAGCGTGTCTGTCATGTTGTTGATGGTGTCACCGAGAGCGGCCACCTCACCCTTCGCTTGCACGGTGAGTCGTTGCGTGAGGTTGCCATTCGCCACGGCGGTCACGACCTTCACAATGCCGCGGACCTGGTCCGTGAGATTGGAGGCCATGAAGTTCACACTATCGGTCAGGTCTTTCCAGGTTCCGGCCACGCCGGGCACCTGGGCCTGGCCGCCGAGCTTGCCTTCCGTACCCACTTCACGAGCCACGCGTGTTACCTCACCGGCGAAGCCGTTGAGCTGGTCCACCATGGTGTTGATGGTGTTTTTCAGTTCCAGGATCTCACCTTTCACTTCCACGGTGATCTTGCGGTTCAAGTCACCACGAGCCACGGCCGTGGTCACCTCGGCGATGTTACGCACCTGCGTGGTCAGATTGTTGGCTAGGCCGTTCACGGTGTCCGTGAGGTCCTTCCAGGTTCCCGCCACACCGGGCACAGCGGCCTGACCGCCGAGACGACCCTCGGTGCCCACCTCACGGGCCACGCGCGTCACTTCAGAGGCGAAGGAGCGGAGCTGCTCCACCATGGTGTTGATGGTTTCCTTGAGCTGGAGAATCTCACCACGCACGTCCACGGTGATCTTCTTGGAAAGGTCACCATTCGCCACGGCGATGGTCACCTCGGCGATGTTACGCACCTGACCGGTGAGGTTGGAGGCCATGGAGTTCACGTTGTCCGTGAGATCCTTCCAGGTTCCTGCGACACCGGGCACGATGGCCTGGCCGCCGAGCTTGCCTTCGGTGCCCACTTCACGGGCCACGCGGGTCACTTCCGAGGCGAACGCGGAGAGCTGGTCCACCATGGTGTTCATGGTTTCCTTGAGCTGAAGGATCTCGCCCTTCACGTCCACGGTGATCTTGCGGCTGAGATCGCCTCGCGCGATGGCGGTGGCCACGTCTGCGATGTTTCGCACCTGGCCAGTGAGATTGGAGGCCATGGAGTTCACGTTGTCCGTGAGATCCTTCCAAGTGCCAGCGACTCCGGGCACCTGGGCCTGACCGCCGAGCTTGCCGTCCGTGCCCACCTCACGAGCCACGCGACTCACTTCCGCCGCGAAGGAGCGGAGCTGGTCCACCATGGTGTTGATGGTTTCCTTCACTTCCAGAATCTCCCCACGCACGTCCGCAGTGATCTTTTTGGACAAGTCACCGTTCGCCACGGCGATGGTCACCTCGGCGATGTTACGCACCTGGCCGGTGAGGTTGTTCGCCATGAAGTTCACACTATCGGTTAGGTCTTTCCAGGTGCCGGCCACGCCACCGACCTGGGCTTGACCCCCGAGCTTGCCCTCCGTACCCACTTCACGGGCCACGCGGGTCACTTCGGAAGAGAAGCCGTTCAACTGGTCCACCATGGTGTTCATGGTTTCCTTGAGCTGGAGAATCTCACCTTTCACCTCCACGGTGATCTTGCGGGAAAGGTCACCTTTCGCGATGGCGGTCGCCACTTCAGCGATGTTACGCACCTGACCGGTGAGGTTGGAGGCCATGAAGTTCACGTTGTCCGTGAGGTCCTTCCAGGTTCCGGCCACACCGGGCACCTGCGCCTGACCCCCGAGCTTGCCTTCCGTGCCCACTTCACGAGCCACA
>NZ_BKAG01000042.1 GCF_007992435.1 Prosthecobacter gellanilyticus
ATGGGCGAGTGCGAGACGTGCTGAATCCCAGGCCGTTGGCCTGGGCTGAGGAGTCACGGGCCCTTGGCCCTCAAGACACAAGATGACAGCCATCCCATATTGCTTGGCGGCATTACGCCTAGAACAGGTCCCGAAAAGAATGTCCTTTTGAATCGGCGAGCGGAGCAAAGTGACAGATTTTTTGAGAACTGTCCTAACCAAAATCACGCTCACATCCCCTGACCCATGCCTCCCCGCCCAACGGGGAGGCATGAGCGCTTTGGCAGGAGCCCCCAATTGGCCAGCGCCTCTCTGCGAGACATCTGGCCAAATTCCTTCAGCGAACACTGCTACGACTTCATGTTCTTGCTGAACTTCATCTTCGGCCGCACATGCAGGGAGGGCGTGACATTGATCACGTTCCCGGCAGGAGCGGCGTCAGCTGCAGCCAGCACCGGAACAGCCAGGGCAGCAGGAGCCGGAGCTGTCTTCAGTCCGTCGAGGTAATTGTAAAGCAGCGCGCGCTTGCCAGCGCTGAGATCACGCGTGACCGGCATGAAGCGGAAGGCCTCAAAATAATCCGGCGCCGTGAGCTTCTTCACCATGGGACCATAGCGCGTGACCATGGCGGAGTCATTCAGCAGCAGCCAGTTGTCCATGCACGGCGCCATCGCATACCAGTTGCTGAGGACATACTTGTAGACGTTGTCCCAGGTGGGCTGCTTTGCGGCGATGTCTGCATCCGCCGGATAGACACGCACGGACATGAAGGTGACCGTGGTCGAGTCCAATGAGGCTGGTGGAGCCGCAGGCGGAAACCCGAAACCATACTGGGTCACACCGTTTTGCTGGCCCGTGAACTGGTAGCTCACATACCCATGATCATCCGTGGTCTGCGGCTGGCCCACCGGCACGGCGATGGGATTTTGCTGCGCATCACTGCTGAAGGCGGAGAGCTGCACAGAGGTGCCTTTCCCCACGGGCACACCGCGCTCATAGACGCGCACCGTGCTCGCTGCGGTGGAACCTTCATCCAGATAAAAGTTCGGATCACTGGCGATGGCGCGCTGGCCGATCTCGGTGGCCAGGATGTTTCCTGAACCATCCAGGATCTGAATGTCCGCCGTCTGCGCGATGGCGATGCTGGCCGCCGGTATGCCACTGAGTGTGACAATGCCCGCCGTGGCATCATAGGAGGCTTTGTCATAACCGCCCGTGTAAGGAATGCTGCCGAGTGTGGCCAGCACGGTCTTGTCATCCTTAGGGTTCACGGCCACCACGGTCAGCGTGCCCACATCATGCTTGTTCGCTTCACGATCCGCGTCTGGCACGAAGGTGCCGAGATCCAGCGTGATGCTGGTGGCGCCCAGGCTCGCAAAGGCCGGGCCAAACTGCGTGCCATCTGGAAGCGCGTAGTTTTCATTCGGCAGCACCGCGCGATCACCCGGCTCATGCACGGGATCATCCTCATGCCAGAGTCCGACACTGCCGACGAGCAAGCTGCGCGCCGGGTTCGGCTGCCAGCCACCGGTCTGAAGCTTGTCATAGAGCTCCTTCTTCTTCGCCTGCGTGGCAGGTGGCGTGACCGGATTGCCATTCGGGCCGATGACGGGCTTGCCATCAGGCCCGATGACCATGTCACTCAGCGTGGAATCATCAAAATACACTGTTCGATAGGCCTGCCAGCGCACCATGAGGCCCAGGACCTTCGGATCCTGCAGCGCGGTGGTGAAGGCCTGGATCACCGGCGAATCATGCGCGGCGAGAGTGAGGTTCTCCTTGGGGAAACAGGTCTGCCAGGTGATGCCCGCACGACCGGCGATCATCGCGTTCGCGGTGTTGCGGCTGAAGTTGATGTAGCGGTCCGTGAAGCGGAAGGCCCGCTGCGCGGCGATGCTGCAGCCGCCCTGGATGCCGAAGCTCATCTGGTCAAAGAAGAGCTGCGAGGTGGTGGCGCCGTAGGGCTCCAGATCCACCAGCATGCCAGTGAAGGCCACCGGCACGCCGATCATTGGATCCTGCACGGCGGGCGCTCCGCTGCCGAGCTCCACCCCCGTGATGTAGGTGTCAAAGAAGGTCGACCGGTGCGTGCCGTGCGGGTTCCAGTTTCCTCCGAGCACCTGCTGGATGGCCGTGGTGCGAAACTGCGCGGCAGGATCATTCTCCGGGAGGATGTCACCCGTCGATTCATCATAATTGGTTGGGTAATTGTTCGTGACGATCGGATCCCAGGAGATCTGTCCGCTGAAGGTGATGCGTGGGGTGCTGAGGACGCTCATGTTAGCTCTGCCGTTGATTTTGGGGGATGTAGAGGAAGCTGGGGCCGGCCACGGAGTGCCCGTCTGCCAGCGGTGTGGTGAGGGCCGCCTGCATGGCCTGCCGCAGCGCAAACATGGAGCGCACACCCACACCGAGCTGCGCAGGCTGGCCGTTGAAGGCCAGCTGCAGCGCATCCACCATGTCACTGAAGGCGCTGTTGCACCGCACCTGCGCGGCCTGCGCGGCGGCAGGCTCATGGGAGAAATCATGAATGCACGGGTCCGTGATGGCGGGATACGCGGCGGCGTAGTCGATGCCCAGCGGAAGGCCCCAGACATAACCCACAGCATTGTTGGCCTTGGTGAGGACCTGATTCCGGTAGATCTCCTGGAAGCGGTAGAAGTGCGAGACCTCGCCTTCGAAGTTCAGCGGGCTGTCGGAGGAGCCTTCACCCTCGGAGACGATGTCACTGATGGCCTTCTGCGCATCCGCGAAGCTGTTCACCGCGAAGAGCTGCCCCTGGAAAAACTGGCTGTCATCTATTTGGTTACGCCCGGGCTGCCAGGCGGAGGCAGGCAGCTGCGAGAGCGCATTTTCCAGATGCCGGTAGTAGTCCGCGATGCTGCCAGTCTCAGAGGCAATGGCCATGGCCATCAGCTTTTCCATCTCCGGCGGATCGATGGGCTCATCCGGCTCCTCGATGTTCATGCCCTGCTTCATCGACTCCGGGGAGAAGGGGTAGAGGTGCACACTGAACTGCGTGCCGTCCGGATTCCGGCCCACATCACCCGGCAGCGGCCCGGGAAACTTGGGCACGGTCATCTGGGGTGAGCCGCCGATGGCGTTCATGATGTTTGAGGCCAGGCAGAGATGGATCATCTCCTCATGGATGATCTCACGCAGACAGGCCACGGCAGGCGCATTGGTGCCGGGCAGGATGGAACTCGCCGCGTAGAGATAAGGCGGGAGCGTGGAAAACTCGATCTCGATGGCTGTTTGCACCGCCGCCTGGATGTCGGCGAGCGAGTCCAGCACGGGTAGTTGTAATCGTATCATTTTCTAGGCTTATGGATCTGGTCTGAGTTCACAATCTAGTCATTAACGAGAAGTAATCTCATCACCTGGGTGGTCACGTGAGTTTCTCAACCATCCATTTACCGGTAAATACTGACTTGGTGACAAATTATTGACGATGATGGGAGAGTATGGGGAACAAATTCACTAACCATCCCCATTCTAACCAATTAGGCAGTCACGGCTGCGATGCTGCTGATTGCAACACGGGGGATCCACCTTCAGCTTGGCCACCTCATGAACATCCAAAGAGCAGGCTCCCAAGCATCCCGCCCCGGCCCGGCGGACTGGTTCACCGGCACCGTCCGGCTGGACCCGCTGTTTCAGGCGGCCTCACCCGCTCGCGTGGCCGGAGCCAGCGTGACCTTTGAGCCCGGCGCGCGCACCGCCTGGCACACCCATCCGCTCGGCCAGACCATCATCATCACCTCCGGTCATGGCTGGGCGCAGCATGAAGGCGGCCCCATCGAGGAGCTGCATCCCGGAGATGTCGTCTGGTTTCCACCCGGTGAAAAACACTGGCACGGCGCCACCCCCACCACCGCCATGACCCACCTCGCCATCCAGGAAGCCCTCGACGGCAAAACCGTCGACTGGCTGGAGCACGTGACCGAGGAGCAGTATCAGAAGTGAGGGAGGGGCACTGAAGACGCCGAAGTCGCGCAGCGTCCTGGATTGCGCCGGTCCTCCGGCGCTCTACGACGAAGCGAGTGATCCGCAAACTTCAAGAGAAGCATTCACCTCAAAAGACCTTCGCATCCAGCCTGCGCGCAGCATCTTGTTAGGCCTTCCAAGGCGCCAGAGGCCGGGCGCACTCGAGGACGCTTCGCGATGATCGCATGTCCCTCAGCCTAACCAAAAAGGCACTCAAATCAATGAGTGCCCTTTGAGTTGTCGAGGCTGGTCTGGTTACGCCAGCTTCGCCTCCATCGTGATCTCCGCATTCAGCACCTTGGAAACCGGGCAGCCCGCCTTGGCCTTGCCAGCCAGCTCCTGAAAGATCGCCTCATCAATGCCGGGGATCGTGGCCGTCACATCCAGATGGCTCGCCGTGATGGCAAAGCCGCCGTCCTTCTGCTCCAGCGTGATCGTGGCCGTGGTGGCGATCTTCTCAGGCGTGAATCCAGCGAGGCCGAGGATCATCGAGAAGGCCATGGAGAAACAGCCCGCATGCGCGGCGCCGATGAGCTCCTCAGGATTCGTGCCTTGCTCGCCTTCAAAGCGTGTCTTGAAGGAGTAGGGCTTGTCCACCAGCGCACCAGAGCCGGTGCTGATCGTGCCATTGCCTTCTTTGAGAGAGCCGTTCCATTGAGCAGATGCTTTTTGTTTCATGCGATTTGGAGATGAGGGATAGGGATGAGAGATGCGCGGCACGTGAAAGCGTGCGCGGGATCACTACGTGCAACATCGTCTAAACGATACTGTCGTTGCGTGATGCCTTCTTCATACCCGGGCAGGTTAGGGTAGAAACATGAAGGGTAGAAAGATTTTCTGAAACCATTCTGTCAGAAGCAGGGCAGAGGAAAAATGTTCTGAAATTTTTCTACCCTTCATCTTTCTACCAAATGTCTCAGGGTCCTCACAGCGTGATCGCCGGCTCCAGCCTCGCATCCAGCGTGATCTGCGCATTCATCAGCTTGGACACCGGACAGCTCCCCTTCGCCTTCTCCGCCAGCTTCAAAAACGTCTCCCGGTCGATGTCAGGAATGGTCGCCGTGAGATCAAGATGACTCGCGGTGATGGAGAAGCCTTCCCCTTTCGGCTCCATCGTGATCGTCGCCACCGTGGAGATGCTTTCCGGCGTGTATCCAGCCAGGCCCAGGGCCATGGACAGCGCCATGGAAAAGCACCCCGCATGCGCCGCGCCGATGATCTCTTCCGGAGTCGTCCCCGGCTCCCCCTCAAAGCGTGACCGGAACGAGTAGGGCCTGTCCGCCAGGGCACCGGAGTGGGTGCTCAGCGTGCCTTTGCCCTCTTTCAGAGTGCCTTTCCACTGAGCGGATGCCTTGTGTTTCATGGGGTGGGGGGGTGGTTGGAACCGAGCCAGACTTATGGATACGGATCAGCCCCCTTCCCCGGCGGTGCGAATCGTGACGGAGGCTGCTCAGCGCAGCTTTTCCGTCATCCAGCCCGCGAAGAGATGCGCATCCCACAGCATGGTGCTCCATCCGTGGCGGCCCCCAGACTCCACCGTCAGCGTGACCTCGCGCCCCTGCTCCACCGCCTTTTCCCGGAAGCGCGTGGACTGCTCCAGCGGCACCAGCGTGTCCGCATCTCCATGCGCGATGTAGACCGGCGGCAGCTTGTTCGAGACGTAGAAGATCGGCGAGAGATCATGGCCGATGCCCTGCCACTCCTTGAGGTCCGTGGCCTTCGGTCCAAAAGCCTTGCGGTAACTCTTCGGCGGGCCGCCATCATGCAGATTCTCCGTGGAGGGACCGAGATTGATCAGATCCGTCACCGGATAAAAAACCGTCGCCGCCTGCACCGCGCTGCTCTCACGATCCACCGGATCCGCTGCCTTCGGATCACCTGGCCCACCACGCGTGGCGAGCATCAGACTGAGATGTCCTCCGGAGCTTCCGCCGAACACACCGATGCGGTTCGGATCAATGCCATACTCCTTCGCATGATGGCGCACAAACCGCGCCGCATGCTGCACATCCTCCACGATCTCCTGCACGGAAGCCTGCGGCTGCGAGAGATGCGAAACCGCCACCAGCGTGTGTCCCTGCCTCAGGAAAGAAGCCCCCATCCAAGGATAAAACTTCTTCGCGTCCGACTTCCATCCGCCACTCACCATCACCAGCACGCAGGAACCGCTGGCATGCGCAGGCCTGACCACATCCAATGTTAGGTCACGACCATTCCTCTGCGCGTAAACAATGCCGGCAGTGCGCGTGAACTCCGGATGAAAATACCACCACCCCGCCCCGAAGAGCAGCACAGCCAGCAGGACAATGCCGAGGATGAATTTGAGCAGCAGACGGACGAAACGACGCATGGGAAACATGAAAGCCACCATTCACCGCATCTTGCAAAACCGATCTGCGAAATCATAGCGCCAAGCCCGCACTCTGAGGTTCGTCCAACATCGCACCTCAACAAGGAACTCTTCGGCTCGGCGAACCACGGAGTGGTTCCCCATGAGTAGCCCGGGGTGATTCCGCGAAGCGGATGAACCCCGGGTAGCCCCCCGATCATACCCCACCCAAAACTCTGCCCCGTAGGGGCAGCCCAATCCTCACTGCGTCAACCTTCCACCCGAACCACCTCACACTTCCTCCAGCATCACCTTCGCATCACCAAACGTCTTGGGCCGCACATCCATCTTGTCCATCATGGACATGAAGAGGCGGCAGAGCTGGCGCTCGGGCTTGCCCTGGTAGTCCAGCACGCGACCACCTTTCAGACGGCCTCCCGCACCACCGAGCACAATCACAGGCAGCTCATCATTATTGTGCTTCGCGCCGACCATCATGCTGGAGCAGTGCATGAGCATGGTGTTGTCCAGCAGCGTGCGCGGGCCTTCCTGGATGGAGTCGAGCTTCCGCGCGATGTAAGCCGTCTGCTCCATGAAGAACTGGTTCACCTTCAGCCAGTCCTCGCCATCGCTGTGGGACAGCAGGTGGTGGATCATGTAGTCGATCCCGTGCCCCGCCTGCTGCACACTCGGCAGGTTCGGAAAACGCAGGGCGCTGTGGTCATTGTTCAGCTTCAGGGTACTGATGCGCGTGCTGTCCGTCTGAAAGCCGAGCACCATGATGTCACCCATCAGCCGCATGTGCTCGCCGATGTCCTGCGGAATCCCATCCGCAGGCCGTTGTTTCATACTTGGTTTGGCCAGCGTGGGCCGCCAGCCCTGCAGCTCGCCGCGCTTGCCCGCGCTCTCGATACGCTTCTCCACGTCGCGCACGGAGTCGAGATACTCGTCCAGCTTGCGCTGGTCATCCCGGCTGATGCCACGGCGCAGGTCCTCCGCATCTTCCAGCACCGCATCGAGCACACTCTTGTCTCCCGGAGCTGCGCCATCTTTAAAGAGACGGTCAAAAGCCAGCGCCGGGTAGAGCTCCAGCGGTGTCGGTGTCGTCGGCGAGCTCCACGAGATGTGGGAGCTGTAGAGCATCGAGTAGTTCTTATGCACGGACGGGTTCGACTTCTCACAAGCCAGCACCAAACTCGGCACCTTCGTCGACCGGCCATAAGACTGCGCCAGCAACTGGTCAAAACTCAGCCCCGAACGGATCTCCCCACCCGAAGCGATCGGCGCCCCTGAAAGCAGATTCCCCGTCTGCGAGCTATGGATGTTCCCCTTCCGCGCCTCCTCATGATACAGCCCGCGAACAAAAAGCATCTTCTCACGGAAATCCGCCAGCGGCTGTAGCACCTGCCCAAGCTCCATCGCCTTGCCCTCCCCCTTCGCCCACCACTCCTTGGAGTGAAACCCATTGCCGGAGAACACCACGCACATACGCACCGGAGCCTCGCTCGCCGGCTTGCTCTTCCCAGGCTCATCCCCCCAGACATTGCGAGACTCCAGCCATGGCAACGCCATGGTGACCCCTGCCCCGCGCAGGAAAGCTCGACGTGAGAAACGGTGTGTGTTCATGGTGATGCAGTGTCAGCAGATTGTGGTTCAGCGATTATTTCGGAACCCGGTGTAAATGAGGATCTCCATCTGACTCGCTTTGCCGTCCAGCTTGGTGGAATCCACGCCAAAAGTGTTTTCGTTATCGCTCGAAATCGAGTGGCTGGATTGATCTCCACTGAAGACAACTGCGCCTGCCGAGTCCAGCCAGCGGACTTCAGAGATCTGCTCTCCTGTAACTTTGATGCTCGAGCCACGGATGACCTCAACCGACAGTCCATCTTCCTGATGGATCACGCCATTGCATCCGGATACCCATGGAACTTTCACTGAACGATAGAGCTGTTCGGCAGCGATCTGGAAATCAATGATGAATGCCACCAACTCATTATCCGCATCAACGACCCAGTAAGAAGGATATCCACCATCTCCATAGCCGCTCCCGCTGACCACGGCTGTATTGCTCTCCGAGGCGCCCAGTTTCAGAAAGGTGATATCCGGTAAGCTCTGCGTGCGAGCGGTGGTGATCTTGACCCAATCTTGATACTCGCGCTCATGATTACGCTTCGAGCGCTGCATGAACGACAGAGCGTCACAAATCGCCACATTGCCTGCATCCACGCCAATGACCGAACTGCCGTTGTCCACAGTTATGGCTTGGCGATAGTGAAATGGCTTCTTGTCGGACTTTCCAAATACAACGCGTATCGCGGCGACCCGCCCCTCTAGCATGCACGCATCAACTTCATATTCACCAGGCTTCACTCTAAGCGAGAGAGGAACGGCATCATCTGGCGCATATCCGAAATCCCGCGCGATGATCATTCCGCTTGGAAGGGAGAGCTTCCCGGCTTTGACCACTTTGATAGGTTCAGCCTTTTGCATCAACGTTCCCTTCACGACCTTGCCCTCCTCGAACAGAACCTCGCAGTTGGGCTCATCACCTTCGTCATGAGGCGGAAGTTTTGGGGCAAAGCTTGTCTTCTCCAGCAGTGAGCGAGTCTTCTTCTCATCGAGAACCTCATCCTCCCGATCAAAGAACATAGCATTGGATTCGATCCGCCAGTCACCATTCACCAGCTTTAGACGGTATTCATAAAAGGTCGGGTAAGACTGCTTTTTGATTTCAGTCTCCACGATCGCCGTGTCACCGCCAATCTGGTGCTTGATGATTCTCTCGGCGTCCGGATCGTGATCTGGCGGATATCCAAAGCTTGAACCACTGCTATCGCCATCCGTTGAGCTCCAGTGTTTCTGTGCCAGTGCCCGAATAGATTTCTCCCACTTCTCCATCCGCCCTATGAACGAGGCGCTGAGACTGGCTGCGCTCATGTCACTCGATCCTCCACAATCCTTCCAGGATTGATGCCAGTCGCGAATGTAGCTTTGCACTCTTTCCTGGGGACTTTTCATGATCTCTGATGATGTGCTGCTTTGAGGTGCACTTTGTGGCGTGACATTCTCCTCGGCATGAAGCTGGCAACCTACCAGCGACAAGATAAAGAAAGCGAAAAGGAGTCGATGCATGAGGAATACTATTGCGAGACCACAAAATCCCTCCCCCGCACCTCGCGGAACTGCGGGCTGAGGAGGATGGTTTCGAGGGCGGTGGTGATTTTGAAGTCGTTGGCTTTGAGCTGGGTGATCATGGTTTCGATCAGAGGCTTGTCGGAGAGCTGGACGCTGCGGCCGAGGGCATAACCGAGGAGTTTTCTACAGAACTGGCGGAGGAAGTCATCGCGACGCGTGGTGAGGAGATAGGTGCGCAGGCCGTCGAGACCTTCGAAGGTGGTGCCGTTTGCCAGGACGGCGTGGGTGTCGGCTTTACGGGAGCGGCCGATGGCATCAAAGCCTTCGAGCGCGAAGCCGAAGGGGTCGATGCGCTGGTGGCATTTCGCGCAGGCGGCATCGCTGCTGTGGCGCTCGATGAGCTGGCGCTCCGTGAGGCCTGCGGGGGCTTCTTCGGGGAGGATGGGGACGTCTTTGGGAGGGCGTGGCAGCTTCTCGCCGAGCACGACCTCGCTGAGCCAGTTGCCGCGCAGGATCGGGCTGGTGCGTGAGGCACCGCTTTGCTTGGCGAGCGTGGCCGCGAAGCCGAGGATGCCCCCGCGACCTTGAGCGCGCAGGGCCTCCACCCGCTGCCAGTCACTTCCCTTCACCTTCAAACCATAGTGCTCGGCCAGCGCGCCATTCACATACGTGTGATCAGCTTCCAGGAGCGAGAGCACGGACTCGTCCTGCTGAAACAGCGCGGTGAAGAAGCGCTCGGCCTCCTCCTGCATGGGGCCGCGCAGCGAACCAAAAGTTGGGAAATGGCGCTCGCTCTTTTCATCCAGCGTGGCGACATCACGCACCTGCAGCCACTGGCAGCCGAACTCCGTGGCGAGACGGCTGACCTTGGCGTTCTTTAACATTCGATGAGCCTGTGAGACCAGCACCTCAGGCTCATGCAGACGACCTGCATCCGCCTGGCTCATGAGTTCCGCATCTGGCGTGGAGGACCAGAGGAAGTAGCTGAGGCGTGTGGCCAGTTCGCGATCACTCACAGGCGCAGACTTGCTGCCCTCCGCAGCCTTTTCTCCGCGATACAAGAACGCAGGCGAGGTGAGCACGCGTGCCAGCAGCATCCGTGTGGCCGCAGGATGCGAAAGGCCCTGCTTCAGCAGCTGCGCATGAAGAGTGCGCAGCGCGGATTGCTCACGGTCTGACAAAGATCGGCGCCAGGCTTTGCCTGCAAAGTCGAGCACCGCCTGCACTTGCACGGGTGCGATCTCGACGAGGCGCTTCTTAAAGGCCTCGGCACCGCGCATGATGGGCTCGCGCATGGGCTCAAAAGCATCAGGCTTCGCGTCCTGCGTGGCGAACTGCCAGAGCTGCTCAAACACGTCCACCTGCTTCAGCGGAGCCTCACTGAGAAAGAGCAACTCATCCCACAAACGATCCAGTTCCTTGCTCTCCTCCGCGCTGAGCATGAGGCGCTGCAACTCGCTGTCATCACGATGAAAGAGCGTGAGCGTCACCACCTCATCCACCGGCACAATTTTGGCATAACAAAGAGCGATGGGAAAAAGGGCGCGAAACTCATCAAAGGCGGCCTCAAACTTCTGACGAGCTGGTGAACCATTCGCGACGAGGATCGGCGCGCTGAGTGAGGTGCGGAGGTTGTTGTCACTCCACTGGCCTTTGGCGATGACCGCGCTGGCCATGCCGGATTGCAGACCAGAAAGCATTGTGGGTTTTTCCTTCAGTACCTGGACCTGCACGCTGCCGGACTTGTGACGAGCGGTCACGACCAGTTCGGTATCCTTCACGATGCTGGCAGCAGGCACAGTGATCTCAATGACCTGCGGTGTCTTCACCGCTTGAGAAGCCAGCACCTGCACATCCGGTTTATCCTTCACCACCACTCGCGCATTCTCCCAGATAGCTTCATCATCCGCGCTGCCATCTCCGGCATCAGTGGAGACAAGATAGAGCTTCGCATCACCACCTTCCTTCGGTGCTTCGAGCTTCACGCGAATCTCATGATGCGTGCCGAGCGGAGTCACAGGTTCTTGCCAGGACTTGGGACCGTTCTTCTTGCCGATGTGCCCCACGCTCGCGAAGCGCCAGAGCACGCGCTGCCAGGCATCGACATCCAAAGCATTCAAACTCTTGGCTTTGTACTTCTCACGCAGCAGGTCCAGCACAGGCGATGGCTGAGTGCTCTCCAGCGCCTTCTTCAACGTTTCGAGATAGCGGGCATTCAACACCGACGCATCTCCCCTGCCCTGCAAGGTTTCGAGATACTTTGCCACCTCCAGCCGGCCTCCAGTGTTGGTGTCAAACTGCACCCCTTGCAGGTTCACGGACTCCGCGCCGCCCTGCCAAGTGTAGCGCGCATAGAAAGCACGGATCTTGGCGAGGGCTTCATCCGTCCAGTCTCGGGGTGAAGAGCTTTCCGAGAAGCGCATGCCACCCGGCAGCAGCACGGCGTGACTGGCGATGTCCTTCCCCGCATCGAGATACTTCGTGAGCAAGGCGGGCGACATCACCAGCGCGGCTCCGGCATTGGTAAAACCTTCACCGGCAGCACCATCCACGGGGAACTCCTTCGCGGGATCCAATGAATCAATCCCTGTTAGGTCACGCACAGTGTAAGTATACTCCATGTTGGACAGGCGGCGCAGCACCACGGGGCCTGGATCACCGGCGCTGGCGAGTGCCAGCTCATCCAGCGTGCCGCGTGCCCATTGCGTGAGCAGCTTCTTCTGCTCCGGCGAGAGCTGCGGCTTGCCTTTCGGCGGCATCTCGTTGTTCGCGAGCTGCTCCAGCGTGTGCTCCCACACGGCGGGATCGGCTTTCACCTGCTTCATGGAGGTGAAGCGCTCGAGATCGAGGTCGCCCTTCTGCTTCTGCGTGGAGTGGCAGGTGTTGCAATACTCCTTCAGCAAGGGCTGGACCGACTGCTGAAACTCATCAGCCCATGCGGAGATGGCGCTGCATGTCATGAGCAGGGTCATGACGGTGTTTGAAAAACGTTGTCTCATGCCAGGATCTCCTTCACCACGTTCCCATAAACATCCGTGAGCCTGAAATCGCGGCCGAGATGACGCCATGTCAGTTTCTCATGATCCAATCCAAGCTGGTGCAGGATGGTGGCATGCAGATCATGCAGGTGCACCTTGCCAGACACAGGGCGGAAGCCGAACTCATCCGTCTCGCCAAAGCTGATGCCGGGCTTGATGCCTCCACCCGCCATCCATGAGCAAAAGCTCTCCGGTTGATGCTCGCGACCATGCTTTTCGATAGGCGAGGTGCCGCTGAGATCCTGGCTCCAGGGTGTGCGGCCAAACTCGCCGGACCAGACGACGAGCGTGTCATCCAGCAGACCGCGTGACTTCAGATCCTTGATCAGTCCCGCGCAGGGCTGGTCCGTGCCAGCACAGCTCTTTGGCAGCGCCGTGCGGATATCACCATGATGATCCCAGCCGCCCATGGTCACCTGCACAAAGCGCACCCCGGCCTCGCTGAGACGGCGTGCAAGCAGGCAGGCACGCGCATTTTTATCGCAATCTTTGTTACCCACACCATACAGCTCCTTCGTGGCCTCGGATTCATTCGAGATGTCCACCAGCTCGGGAGTCGCGGTTTGCATGCGGAAGGCGATCTCCATGCTCTCGATCATGCCTTCCATGCGCCCGTCCACCTCCGCCTGCTGGAGCAGACGACGGTTCATGCGCTGCACGAAGTCGATGCGCTGGCGCTGCGCCGCCGGATTCGCGGAGGTATCCTTCAAATAATCGATCGGCGATTGCTTGTCATCCTGCGGCACGATGACTCGTGTGCCCTGATGCGCAGCCGGCAGGAAGCCGGAGCCGTAGAGGCGCACGTCACTGTCTGGATGAATGCTGATGAAGCTCGGCAGGTTTTGGTTCTCCGTGCCGAGACCATAGCTGATCCACGAGCCCATGGAAGGGCGCACATCCGTGGTCGAGCCGGTGTGAAACTGCAGCGCGGCGGGCGCATGCTGGTTGTTGTCCGCATGCATGGCGCGCAGCAGACAAATCTCATCCGCGATGGAAGCGGTGTGCGGCATGAGATCCGAGATCATCGTGCCGCTTTGACCACGCGGGCGCACCTCGCCATGCGTGGCGAGCGCGAGAAACTTGTCCGTGCCCACACGCAGCTCGTTGGTGTTGATCGGCGCGCTGACCTTCTGGCCGTGCATGCGCTTGATGTAGTCCTTCGGATCAAACAAATCCGGCTGCGAAGGACCGCCTGCCATGAAGAGGAAGATCACGCGCTTCGCCTTCGCCGGAAAGCGCGGCGTCTGCACCGCCAGCGGACTCTGCGCCGCGCGCACAAGATCGTGAAAGGCCAGCGCGCCAAAGCCGCAGGCCGTGTTGCGCAGCCAGTCTCGGCGGGAGGAATGGGTGATCATGCTCATGGTCAGAGGCGCAGGAGAAATTCATTCGAGGACAGCAGCGCATGGCTGAGCTCGATCCAGGCGGATTCGGCGGTGAGTGAATGAATGAACTGGTTCGCTTCATCGCGCTCCGTCGAGGTGATGGGGCGGTTCAAGACACGCAGCCAGAGCGCTTCGAGGCGTGCCCCGGCATTCGGCGTGCTTTCACACAGGTCCTTCGCGAGTTCCGTGGCACGGGAGCGCAACATGTCGCTATTGATCAGGAAGAGCGCCTGCGTGGGCACGGCTGTCTCGGCGCGCTTGCCGGTGAAGTTGGCAGGCTGCGCGAAGTCAAAGACATCTCGCAGCTTCGCGGAACCGGGCTGTCCGGCGGAGCGGATGACCGGGAGATACACCGTGCGCTCATAGTCATGCACGGGCCGGTGTTTCTTGAACAAGATCGCTGGAGGGTTCACGGCCTTCGGAGCGAGGTTCACGGCATTCTCCGGGAACTCGAGCGGCAAGGCCGGGCCGCCCTGAGACAGCGTGAGCTTGCCGCTGATGGCGAGCATGGCATCACGGATGGCCTCGGCATCGAGACGCTGGCGGTTCATGCGCCAGAGCAGGCGGTTGTCAGGATCACGCTGCATGGCCAGCGCATCATGCGCGCTGCTCATGCGATACGCGCGGCTCAGCACCAGACTGCGGATGAGCTGCTTCTGCGACCACCCACCACGCACGAAGCGCATGGCCAGATGATCCAGCAACTCCGGATGCGAAGGTGCCTCGCCCCGCACACCAAAATAGTCCACGGTGCGCACGAGACCTTCGCCAAAGAGCTTCTGCCAGATGCGGTTCACGGTGACACGCGCGGTCAAAGGATGACGAGCATCCGCGATCCAGTCCGCCAGTTGCACGCGGCCGCTTTCCCTCTCGGGAATAGGCGGCAGCTCGCCCCAGGAGGCCACGCGCATGACACCGCGCTTCACCATGTCACCCAGCGCATAAGGATTCCCACGGATGGTGATGCGCATGTCCGTCGGTTGCTCACGATCATGCACCGCAAAAGCCTTGGGAACAGCAGGCGCGAAGAACTCGGAATGCTGGATGTCTTTCTGGAGGACCTTGATGCGCGGGGTGAGCTCCTGCAGGCGCTTCACGATGGGTGGTTTGCTGTGCTTGTTCGCCGTCTTGATCTTCACATCCAGCACGGCCTTCTCTTTCTCAGACGCCTCGAGCTCGGCCTTGAGGTCATTGATCTTAGAATCATTTGTCGTTAGGCGCTTCTCGCGCTCCACCTTCTGCTCCACAGTCTCGGGCAGCTCGGTTTTGTTCACGCAGCTCCACACGCCATTGTCCGTCTTGTGCGTGGAGTCGGTGCTGCGGAACATGCCCGCCATGGCGTAGTAGTCGGTCTGCGCGATGGGATCGAACTTATGATCATGGCAGCGCACGCAGCCAAGGGTCATGCCGAGGAAGGCGGTGCCAACCTTGGTCACCTGCTGATCGACGAGGTCCACCTCCATCTTGAGCTTGTCCACGGCCACGATCTCCACATCTCCCAACACGAGGAAACCCGTGGCGATGAGGTTCGCGGCGCGTTCCTGCGGCGTGGCTGCCGGAAGCAGATCTCCAGCGATCTGCTCGCGGATGAAGCGGTCGAAGGGTTTGTCCGTGTTGAAGGCGGTGATGACGTAGTCGCGATAGCGCCAGGCATGCTCGGCAAAGACATCGTTCGAGGTGCCGATCTGATCCGCATACCCGGTGAGATCCAGCCAGTGCCGCGCCCAGCGCTCGCCAAAGGCTTTGGACTGCAACAAGCGGTCCACGACCTTTTCATAGGCGTTCGGCGAGGTGTCGGCGGTGAAGCGCTCGATGTCCTGCGGACTCGGTGGAAGCCCGGTGAGATCCAGGCTCACGCGGCGTAACCAAGTATGCCGATCTGCCTCCGCCGCAGGTTTCAATCCAACACCCTCCAGTTTGGCGAGGATGAAGCGGTCCACGGGATCCAGCGCCCATGAGGCATCCTTCACCGCCGGTGCCTGCGCATCGTGCACGGGCTGGAAGGCCCAGAACTTTTTCCCGGCTTCGATGTCGATGGTGCGCGCTTGCTTGTCCCCCGTCTTCGCCACGCGCGAATCCGGCGCGCCCATAGCGACCCATTTTTCCAGCAGCTCGATCTCGCCTGCGGGCATCTTGGCCTTCGGCGGCATCTCCATCTCGGGGTCCGTGTAGCGCACGGCCTTGATGAGATGACTTTTCGTTAGGTCACCAGGGATGATGGCAGGGCCGTTGTCGCCTCCCGTCTGCCAGCCGGACTTGAGGTCGAGCGCGAGGCCGCCCTTGATCTTCTTCTCGTGCGAATGGCACTCGTAGCAGCGCTGCTGCAGGAGCGGCAGGACCTTGTCTTCAAAGAACGCCAGCCCGTCCTCCGCCCGTGCCGGTGAAAGCAGGAGCGAGGCTGCGACGAGGCTCTGGAAGGTGCGTTTCATGACACGATCGGCAGCCATTCCCGCCAGCCGAGAATATGCTCCCGGAGAAGACGCTCGCAAGCCGCCGGAGTTTGCGTTTTGAAGCCCTCAATGATCCCGCGATGCGCCTCCACCGTCTGCGCCTGGGTCTCGCGAGTCTGCAGCTGATGCTGCCGGTGCAGCCGCCCCAGCCAGAGCTCCAGCTCCCCGCGCAAAGAGCGCCAGAGTTTGAGCAGCCGCGTGTTCCCCGACATGTGCAGGATCAGCTCATGAAACTCCAGGTCCAGCCGCGTAACCTCATGCACGGACTTCGCCCGCTGCGTCGCCGCCACATTCTCCTCCAGGCTGGAGAGATCCTTTTTAAAGTGGGGTGCCGCGAGCCGAGCCGCCAGCGGCTCCAGGTTCAGTCGCAGGACATACAGCTCCTCAAAATCCGAGGTCGTCAGGTCCTTCACAAAAGCCCGCCCCGTGGCGCTGAATTCCACCAGCCCTTCCCTTTCCAAAGTAAACAGCGCCTCCCGCACCGGCACACGACTCACCCCCAGCCTCTGCGCCACCGCCGCCTCCGCCAGCAGATTCCCCGGCGCCGCCTCACCACTCACGATCTCCTGGCGGAGAAGCGAGGCGGTGGAGTCGGATCGGGAGGATGGTGACGGCGCTTTAGGCATGGAGATAAAACGGTATACCGTTTTACGAGACCTGGTCTTTCATGAGATCTCAAAAACAGGCGATGACTTATATGTTGAGGTGAGCACGAGGAGACGTCGTCGTATCCTCAGAATCGTCATAGTCTGCTCGGGTAGGACTTAATGTTATGCCTTGCCAAATTGCAAAGCATCCGCAAGAATACCTTCGCCTTTAGCCTAAAACATTGAGTTACCTTCGAGCTTTTCCCGAACGCGCGCATGAGTCACAACTTCAGTCTCGAAGACGGTAATACATGGGAAGCTGACGTTAAGCGCTGGTTGAGGATACGCTATCCCAACGACTTTCAGGCGATTCCAGCAAGTGATGGAGGAGATGCGGGAATTGAAGGTTTTTGTCACATTGATCACAATGTTTACCAATGCTACGCGGTTCAAGCTGCTTATGACACCAAGACCACCTATGAGCACCAACGCGACAAGCTAACCGAGGACATTGGCAAGTTTGTAGATAATTCGGTCAAGTTACAGCGCCTCCTACCAAGTGGATTTCAAACTCGCCGATATTGCTTTGTTGTGAAGGACTTCAGAAGTCGCGAATTGGTTGCTCATGCTAAAGCAAAAACCGAAGTGGTTCATACGGCGCGACTGCCATACGTCGCCAACGATTTTGCAATCCTAGTTCAGACCCGTGACGATTATCTGGCCGAGCAGAGATTCGAGGAGAACAGATTAATATCAAAGCTGGACGTGGACCTTTCCGATGTAGCTCCAGATGACATCGATGATTGGGAGACTACCAATAATTCAGGAGTGCAGAACCTAAATCGTAAAATCCCTCTGTTCACGATGCTCACGAAAGAGACGGACATCGCGCGATATAGACGCTACTGGATTGAGCGGAAGATTTGCACCGATAATGCACTTGAGAAACTCCGCCAGCGCTCTGCCGAGGCTTGGGAGAAGCTTCGAAAGGTCAAGTTGGGAAGAGAAAGACTGCTAGGCAGGGAATTTGGTTCACCAAACCCCTCCCAAAGTTCGGTTCAAAAAATCAGTGATATGGTAGCTGCCGCGATGACCGAAAGCGTTCCAAATTTGGAGAAGCAGGGAGCAGAGGCTTTGGCAGAAGGGCTAGTGGGTGAATGGTTACAGAACTGCAATTTGGACTTCCCCAGCGCAACAACGTCATGAAATATGGGAATCGCAATCTCCGCAATAGAATCACTGCGGACTTTACATTCACTGTGCGATCCGAGCCACTGCCGGCAGAGTTGAGGCCTGTTTGGCGCATATCTCTTCTGTTGCTTATGCTGCACCGTGTCGGACGTGCTGGATCCATGCCGCTCAAAAAGGCGCATTTGGTATGCTCGGGTGCGAGCAATCACGAATCGCGAGAACGTCTATTGAGACTCTTGGAAGGGAACAGACATCTCGGTGATGTTCCCTTGCGAATAGACCCTTCACTCAACCGAGCAATAGAATATGCGATCGCTGAAAAACTTATTTCGGCTCACGTGAGGTCTGAAACTTGTGTATTGCAACTTGAGCCGGGAGGGCTTGCTCTCGCATCACAAATCATCGCAGATACAGACTGCATGGTTGAGGAACAAGCCTTTGCCGAAGCTCTGCGCGGACAGAGAGTAACTAACGATCGTGTTGAGCAATTATTGAACTGGGAAGCAACCTTATGAGTTTACGACTTCGACACCTTCGCTTGAGAGCCTCCACCATAAATGGGGAGTATGGAGCAGATCTTCCGTTCACGGATGGACTGGTGCTTATTCACCTCCACAACACCCGAGGGAAATCCACGGCGCTCAAGTCCATCATTTACGCACTCGGATTGGAAAGAATGTTCGGTCAAATAAACGTCGCTCCGTTAACACCGGCGATGACCACAAGACTCACTGATGGAGAGAATGAATGGGATGTCGCTGAATCTTGGGTGTATTTGGAAATCGCAAACCAAAGCGGGCGCGTTGTAACGCTGAGGAGAAAAGTAGCCGGAGAAGGAGGTCAGGATCGTCGAGTGATTGATGTATGGGAGGGTAGCGTATTGAGCCAAGATAGCCTTCCCCAGGCATCAAAATCCTACTTTGCACGAGATCCTGGCTCGGCACAAAGGGAGGCGGGGTTTGGCCACTGGTTAGCAGAATTTGTTGGATGGGATCTGCCGCAGGTGATGCAGCATGACGGCAGTTTGTGCCCACTTTATGCCGAATGCCTAATGCCAACATTCTTCATTGAACAAAGCCAAGGCTGGACGGGAATTCAGGCCGCAACACCCAAGGTTTTCGGAATTCGCCAAGTCGAAAAAAAGGCGATCGAGTTCATTCTCGCAATGGATGTATGCAAAACTGATTCAGAAAAGGAGAAATTGGAGCAGGAGACTGACGAATTGACGAAGCAGTGGTCGACGACAAGAACTCAATTGGAGGTTATTGCTAGAGTCGTGAAAGGTGCTTTGAGAGAAATACCTCACTCACCGCAAGCTCAATGGCCACCAGTTCCAGCACCTTTTGTAGAAACGTTTCAGGAAGGCATTGAGACATCATTAGACGAAGCAATCAGAATTGATCAGGCCGCACTCGAGAGGCTAGATTCAGTTGAGATTCCGACTGCCGATGAAGCTTCGAACGAACTAGCTGATCAGCTATCCGAGGCTACGGAAGAGCTGGCTAAAGCAGAATCAATATGGCGGTCCCTTGAAGATGAGTTGGAAGGAGAGAAAGTGAATTTGGGGGCACTAGAGACCCGGCTCGCCACAGTGGAGGAAGATCTTGTGCGCAACAAAGACACCAAAAAGCTTCGTGATTTCGGTGCGGCAAACACGCTATCGATTACCAACCATGAATGCCCTACCTGCCGCCAACAGATTCAAGACGCATTGTTAAGCCAGACCTTTGAGCAAGAGGTGATGGGAATTGATGAGAACATCGCTTATCTTGCCGCACAACGGCAGACACTAGACAAGATCCATGCACAGACGAATCGAGCTATTGCGGCCCTCCAGCGCCGTATCGATGCAGTCGTGAATCACTCAAATGAACTTCGTGCACGGATTCGATATTTGAAACGCACTTTAGTGAGTTCTGGGATTGCCCCCTCAGAAGCCGCCGTTCGTGAACGGGTCGTGACAGATCAGCGGTTGAGTGAACGAATTAATGCCAAGGAGGAGTTCGAGCGAATAATCCACGCATTTCCGCCATTGGCAAAACGTTGGACAGAGCTTCAAGCCAATCTGAAAAAGCTTAAGTCAAAAGAACGGACAAAGGACGATCTGAATAAACTAGCTGAGCTTTTTAGTAGGTTCATAACCGCACTTAGCGAGTTTGGTTTCGACAGCTTCCCGCTGGAGACGGTCAAAATCGATCATGAGAACTACAGACCGAAGAGGGAAGGTTTTGATTTGGGCTATTCGGTCTCCGCCAGCGATCTGGTCAGAATAATTGCAGCCTATGCGACTGCACTACTTGAAGTAGCCAGAACATATCCAACGAACCATCCAGGGCTGCTTTTGCTCGACGAACCGAGACAACAAAACATGCAGTGGAAAGATTTTGCCGAAATTCTCAAGAGGCTATCCAGGGCAGGAGAATTTGGGCAGCAGGTTATCGTTGCAACGAGCGATCGGCCTGAAGCTATTGAAGAACTCATGCGCGATATTCCTCACAGCCGAATGGAGTTGAACTATGATGACAGGCTTTTGAAACCAGTGGGGATTCGCGAAACGTTCACGGTAAACACTGGCCCTGAAGCATAGCCGAAACACCAATTCCCAGCCGGAACGACTCTGACTCCGCAAGCTTAACAAATAATTGATAGATGACTTATGACAGAAGAAGAATTTCATGATTTCTTCATGGAGGTATTTCAAACTCTGCGTCTTGAGCACCAAGAGAATATTCTGTCTAACTGGAGGTGCGATAAGCCTACCCTCGTCATTTCTGATGAGTTGATTGACACAGCCTTCGACGGCAAATTTTCCGATGTGAGGGTTGCTGCAAATTTGGAAGTCAGTAAGAGCGTCTTTTTGTTCCGATCATTTCTGTTGGAACATGCACCGTTGAATGTCCTTCGTGACGTGGTGAGACATGAGCTTCTGCACGCATCACAACCACCTGTGATCCTACCTGCGCAGCCTAGATCAACGGACCCTCTAATTATTGCGATGCATAAAGTGGAGTCACACCTTGCCCACCAACGAAATGAAGAACTCGTTCAATCACTGAATCGCAGCTATGGTTCCAACGAAGCCGAAGCGTGGGCTTGGGTAGATCAGTTTTTGGTCGAAAAACGATAGGTTTCGTTTCTTCTTCCATATGCCACAACCTTGTCCAAACGGTCCGCTTGGGTCCGTTTTCAGCGGAGTTGGAAAGCGGCAGGGTGGGAGACCATGAAATGCCTTTGTCTTGGGAGCCGTTTGCCGTTGTTTGCTGTCGTTGACGGTAGTTTGCGGTTGTTTTCAGAAGGGTGGCCGATCCGAGTCAATCCGACTGGATCCGACCTGGGGTTGTTTGAGGGTGGATGGAGATGGCGAGGGTCGGTGGCTCATCTTGCGGAGCAAGATGGCTACTCTGCTGGCGCATCTCCTTCGCCAAGGCTTCGAAGATCGCAGGCAGCCGCTCCATGGAGGGGTTCAGGCGAATCCGACCTGGTCCAGGTAGATCCAGGTTGTTTTTTGAAGCTGAGGGGTGGTTCGAGAGTCCTCGGCTCACCTTTCGGAGAAAGGTGGCCACGTTGGGCTGATCCGGCTCAATCCGACCTGATCCGACCTGGGGTTGCTCGGAGGCGCGGAGAGGTGGCGAAGGTGGACGCGCGATTCGCGGGTTCAAAGAACGGCAGGCTTACGTATCTCCTTCGCCAAGGCTTCGAAGATCGCAGGCAGCCGATACATGGCGAGGTTTAGGCGAATCCGACCTGATCCGAGTAGATCCAGGTTGGCGGCGTGATCGAGGGAGACAGGTCCGACGGGACGGATGCGCCCCAGAAGTCTCGCTGCGAGGGTTTTAGCTCGTTTTTTGTTAATGCCGCGGCCTTTTTGATGTTAATCATTTGGAATGCCCAGCTTTATGAAGAAAACCCCGCTTTCCCGGCCTTGCCAGCGCTTGATTGACGGCGCTCTCCGCCGCTCACCCTCTGCTCCTCTCTGGAAATCCATCGCCTTCATGCTCATGGCGCTGACCTCGGTGGCGCAGGCGGGGCATTGGGTGGCGGGTCGTGACATGGTGGCCAATGAAGCCGCCGGGCCGGTGAATCCGAACGGCGCGGTGCCAGAGTGGAGCTACGGAGACCGTGCCACGGCGGCCTCCACGGACTTGGAGCTCTTTGGGCCGACCGAGCGTGCTGCGAATGGCACCGTCAAGTCCTGGAACACGTCTGACCACTCGTTGGTCGGGGTCAATACGGGCAGCGTCCCGGCTGGCTACCTCGGGCCGCGGCCCATCTATCCAGGAGAGATGGTGCTGCATCCGCGCTATGACTTGTGGTTTACGGTGGTGCGCTGGACGGCGCCCCGGGCTGGCACCTATGCGATCGCCGCCTACTGGCAGGACCACGATTGGGGCGGCGGAGATGGCGGCACGGCGCATACCGTGATCAATGGTGAGGAAGTCTTTGCTTACACCTTTGACAATGGCAACGGCGCAGCGGATGCGCGGGTGCTGACGCTGGCTGAGGGTGACACCGTGGACTTTCTGCTCGGAACACGTGCTGGCAACGATTATGACGCGACCCGCTTCAATGCCTTCGTCACCACCGTGGATGACCCTGCGGCCTTGTGGGTGGGCGGGCGTGACCTGGCCACCAATGAAAAGCCGGATGGCAATGCCAATGAGCTGCTCAATCCCAATGGCACGGTGCCACAATGGACCTACGGCTACCGCACCACCATCGCGGACACGGCCCTGGGAGTCTTCACCAACGCTTCAGCCCAGCACACCAACGGCGGTGCGTCTGACGATGTGATGGAGGGCTGGAAGGCCGGTGACGCGGCCGTGACTTGCAATACCCACGCGACGACCGGGCACATCTATGACTTTGGCTTCGGCCCCAATCTTCCCATCGGCCCGCGGGAGATGCTGATCAGCCCGACCGCTGGCGGCACGCTGCCCGTCGTGCGCTGGACTGCCCCTGCCACAGGCCGCTACGAAGCGATGCCCTACTGGCAGGACATCGATGGTCATGGTGGCAATGGTTTCTCCGCGCATGTCGTGGTGAATGGCGTCGAGGTCTTCAGCGAGACCATGAACGATGCGGGTGGCTGCAGCACCGTGAAAACACTGGATCTCACCGCTGGAGACCAGGTGGACTTCCTCATGGGAACCCGGGGAGAGTTTTCCTTTGATACCACCAAGTTCGATGTGTTCATCGTGCGCGCTGCGGTGCTGCCTGCGCCGGCATCCCTGGCCATCGAAACCGCCTCCCCGCCGATGACGGAGGATTTCTGGACCTTTGCGACCCACTACGAGGGAGCGACTGAGGGCCTGGCCCTGCGCGTGCAGTATGCTGACGCCACCACGCCCGATCAATGGCATGACCTGGACGCTGGCGGCGGCACCAATGCCATGACGGATGATGGCGAGGGTGAATGGAGCTTGTTCATCCCGTTCCTGGACATTCCTGCGGGTTACTATCGCTTCCGCGTGGTGGCGGCGGCTCCAGGCTATGGCGACAGCCCGGGGCAGGCTTTTGGAGTGCAGGCTCTGGGCGAGAGCGGCACGGACCCCATCGGCATCACCGCTCCCGGAGCACCGCCGCTGCCTCCCACGCCGCAGGCCATGCCGGCCAGTTCCAAGGTGACCTACGTGATCGGCACCAAAGCCTCCGCCACCACGGCCAAGCAAGGCCAGGTGGCCAAGTTCACCATCACCATGGCGGTTCCAAGCGGCACACCGACTCCGGAGATGGTCATGCAGTGGTCTGCCACACCCGCCGACCCACTGAGCTGGCAAAACCTGGATGACCAGACGGCGGTCTACAGCAAGACCGCCAAGAACTGGACCGTCACCGCCCCAGTCCTGCCTGTGGGCACGGCGATCCACTTCCGCACGCTCACCAAAGGCCAGGGTCGTGTGTCCACGCCCGGACCCGTGATCAGCAGCGTGCTGAAAACCATAGGCCCCATCGCGATCACCCCCGGGCCGATCTGGAAGTTTGCCTCGCTGAAGGTTTCCAGCCCTTCAGACACCACCGGGAAGACGGCGGTCACCGGGGAGATCATCACTTACAAGTTGAAGTTCGAGAACGCCGGAACCGGCCCTGCCACAGACGTGCTGGTGAGCCTGCCCGTGCCGGCCGGGACGGAACTGATCGGCGGCACATCGGCGGATCTGGCCACGGTGGTCACCTCTGCCAACCGGCTGACCATCAAGAAACTCACCTGGGCCTTCCCCACGCTGGCCCCTGGAGGCACCATGGAAAAAGAGATCCGCGTGCAGGTCAAGGACACCACCACCGGCAAGGTGACGATGCCCGCCGCCAGCATGGAGCTGAAGTCCGATGAACTGCCGCCGGACAATCTCTTCACCCTCTCGGGCAATCCCAATGTGCTGCCGAAGAAGGATGTGGTGACCAACATCTTCTCCGCCCTGAGCCTGACACTCACATCCAGCGCCTCTCCATATGAGCCGCCGACCTCAGCCGGTGTGCTCAGCGCCGGACAGGCGGTGTTTTACACCCTGAAGGCTAAAAACAGGAGCACTGCCACCATCACCAGTGCTGTGGTCACCCTGCGCATCCCGGACGGCATGTCGCTGGAATATGTGGCCCTGCAGGACCCGGTCACTTTCGACTTCACCGGCAGCCACGTGAGCGACTCCACCACGAATCCCGCCGTCACTCCCGTGGCCTATGGGAAGCAGCGCACGATCACCTGGAATGTCGGCAGCGTGCTCGCCACCCAGGAGCGGACCATCAAGTTCGCGCTGCGTGTGATGTATGACCTCGAGTCCTTCCGCATCGAAAACGGCACTTACGTCACCAACACCATCAGCGTGAATGACTACAACATCACCGGCAAGACCGGCACCAAGGTGCTGAAGGCCTTCTACGATGCGGCCTCCGTGGTGCCCGTGACCTTCTCCCTGAGTGACTACCCCTACCTCGTCCGCGCTCCGAACCTCTCTCTCACCAAGACGGCCTTCGCCGATGGCCAGGCCTTTGGCAGCCTCACCCCCGTGGTGGACCGCCTGCCCAATGGCCAGCCCAATCCGGCGCTGCTCAACACCACGCTGCCAGGAGTGGGCAGCGTGGCGGCACCGCACAAAGGCACCCGCATCACCTACACGCTCAAATGGGCTAACAAACTTTACCCCCAGCCGCAGACCCCGCCGGACACACGTCTGCCAGCCATGGCGAGGAACGTGACCATCCGTGAGGAGATCCCTGCGAACACCACATTCGTGGGCTTCATGCGGCTGAATGACACCCCCCTCGCCTCGGCCGCCGGGTTTACCTTTTTGACCAAAGAAGGTCACGTCATCCCCAGCGGCGGCGAACCTTTCACCGACACCAACGGCAATGGTTTCAAAGACGCCAAGGAGACCGCCTACACCGACACCAACGGCAACAAGCGCTACGATGCCTTTACCGACACCCGCTTCTTTGAATACAAGGTGGCCCTTCTCAGCGCCGGGGCCGGCGGGAAGCTCACGTATGACGTGATCGCCACCGGCACGGAGGGCAGTCCCATCGTCAGTCGTGCGGATGGAGCCATCATTCCCAAGCCCGTCGGCGGTGTCACGTATCAGGGGTATGCCATCTGGTGTGAGAACCGCCGGTTTGGCGGCACCGCCACTCCGGAAAAGCTCACCAGCATCATCTCACGGCCGCTGCAGATCAATCAGCCTGTGATCACGGCCGGCACGAACACGGACCTGCACCCAGGTCTGGGGCAGCGCTTCAAACTGGAGATCGGCTATGACGTCAGAGGCCTGTCCGCTGTGCCGCTGCAGGACTACCTGCTCACCGTCACCGTGCCGAAACCCTTCACGGTGGTGGCAGACGCCGCCGTTCCCGCACCCCGCATCGGCATGGTGAACACCGCCCTGCCGGTGGGCTCCAGCCTGCGTGCCCTGAGAGCGTATCTTCCGGATCAAACCAGCCCCACCTTCCGCCGCGGCGAGTCCGCGCCGATCTACAAAGTCACCGCCACGGAAACCACCATCGTCTTCAAGCTGGGCAACCTCAGGGGCGGCCAGACGGGCGCGGTGGGCCTGGAGCTCCAGATGCCCTCAACCCTGCCGACCACCAGCTATGACAAGGAAGGCTTCCTGAAGATCAAGTCCTATGCCGTCAAGGCAGAGATGAGTCATGCCAAAGTGGGCACCACTGTGATCACACCGGCCTCCGGCCTGGTCGTGATCGAGCCCACCATCGTGGCGCCTCGCGCCCAGGCCATCACCAGCAGCCAGCTCATCCAGAACACCACACGGCTGTTCCTCGGCCGCATCCATCCGCTCAGTGTGCGCCCCAATGAGGCCTTTGACATGATCGTGTTTTTTGGCAACGCCACCGGCACGATGGTGCAGGGCGGGCTCATCACCATGGCCATCCCGCCGGGCATCACGCTCGACTCCCAGACACCCGTGGTCTATTACTACACCGGAGACACTCCTGCGCAGGACAACCTCTATGAGCGCAACGATGTGGCCAAAGTCACGGGCAGCACCTTCACCATCGAGACGCTGGACATGGCACCGCACACCATGGCCGCAGTGTCGCTGCACTTCATTGTGGCGGGCGGCATCCAGGGGAACACGATCGAGGACGGCAGCCTCAGCGTGACCAGCCAGAACTCCGCCGAACGCACGGCCATCCGCATGTGCATGGGCATCCAGCGGCCTAACTTCTTCACGGACATCTTCAACAGCGTCCTGGGACCCATCTTCAACGGCTTGAGCGAGGCCGTGGCCAAACTACTCCGGCCGGCCAACGAGCATCTCATCAAAGGCTCTTCCCGTTACCTGAGCGTGGTCGGTGCAGACATCGTGCAGCTCTCCAACGGCAGCGTCATCATCCCCCTCCAGGGTCGCCGTGTGGCCGCCATCGGTGGCCTGGACTACGTTCACGCGCTGGATGGCAACATCCTCATGTCGGATGACGCCTACCGGGTGACGGTGTCTCACGAGTCGGCATCAAACGTGAGCATCACGGGCATCAACACCAACTACGCCTCGAATCAAACCTGGAACCCGCACTCCGTCTTGAAAGGCCTGGCCTTGAACAATGCCGCCAACCTTGTGGCCGCTGGCGGTGGCAATCTGGTGGCTGCCGGTGGTGGCAACCTCGTGGGCATGGATGGCAGCACTCTTGTGGGCAATGACGGCGCCAGCCTGGGTGTGGTTTCCTTCAAAGGCCCCACGCTGGTGGCCGCGGGTGGTGGCAACCTCGTGGCCGCAGGAGGTGGCAACCTCGTGGCCGCAGGAGGTGGCAACCTCGTGGGCAATGATGGCAGCACTCTTGTGGGCCAGGATGGCGGCTCCTTGCTCGGGTTGGACGGCTCCTTTTTCAAGCTGGCCACTACCAACCTCGTCGCTGCCGGTGGTGGTAATCTCGTCGCTGCGGGCGGTGGTAACCTCGTCGCCGCAGGGGGTGGCAATCTGGTGGCCGCTGGGGGCATGAACCTCACCGCTCCCGCTGTTTCTGGACTGATCAGTAACAGTGCCAGCAGCATCCTGGCCGGACAGATCGCCGGAGCAGGTATCATCCAGAACCTGTCCCGCGCTCAGATCATCAGCACCAGCAGTTCCGCTGGCATCCTCAGTCACAACGGCGGCCAGGTCCTCAGTCACAATGGCGGTGTCCTGCTGGCTCCGTAAGCTCTAGATCCAATGCCGCTCAGCAATAGGGGATGGCTGTTATCTTGTGCCTTGAGGGCCAAGGGCCCGACACTCCTTAGCCCAGGCCAGCGGCCTGGGATTCAGCACGTTTTGCACTCACCAACGAACCAGAGCGCCGAAGGTGCGACACTCGCCTCCTCGGGTCCATTTGCCGCTGCGATGTCCGGCGTCGAGTGTCGGCCATACAGGCCTCAGGGTCGGGTAACCGACGTTGCGTTGGCGCATTTCCCAGGCCGTTAGCCTGGGCTGAGGAGTGCCGCCTCTTCGAGGCTCTAAACTCGGGATTGCTTAGCGGCATTAGGTCCAGGCTGGAGAAACGCCCGCTTCACGAAGGTGCTGCGGGCGAATCCAGGCTCATCAAAGCAGATCCAGGCTCGAGGGATCCGTTTGCCGTTGTTGGCGATTGTTGACGGTTGGTTGCGGTGCCCCTTCAGAAGGATCGATCCGACTGTCTCCGACCTGTGTCGTTCGGGGCAGATGGCGTTCGCGGAGGTCTGAGCTTTACCCATAAGTTCTGACTTTTTCGGCATCACGACTTTCTGTCTTGAACCACTCCGTGGTTCTCCAATCCATGGCACTCGTCTCGAACTGCCATTTTGTGGGTAAAGGTCAGGGCGGAGGTGGCGAGGTCCAATGGGGTGCAATCGTGACGCCCGCACCACACTCCCAAACAAAAGCGCGCCAGCTTCATCAGCGGGCGCGCTCTGGGTTTGGGTGGTCTTCAGTCCTTGCGGACCTGGACTGAAAGCGAAGTTGGTTAGTCGTTGAAGAAGTGGCGGCCGATCTCGCTGGCTTCGGTCTTGTTATCGGTCTCCCAGTAGACGTCTTCAAAGATGGACTCGGGCTCGGGATAGGGGCTGGCTTTGGCGAACTCGGCAGAGGCGTCGGCCTCGGCCTGGGCTTCGCGGTCGATCTTCTTGAGGTCGGCCTCGGTGGCGACGCCTTCGGCGATGAGGACGGCTTTCCACACCTGGATGGGGTCGTGATCGCGCTGGAAGCGCTCCACCTCGTCCTTGGTGCGGTATTTCATCTTGTTCGCATCGGCGACGGAGTGGCCTTCCCAGCGGTAGGTGGAGATCTCCATGAGCGTGGGCTTGCTCTCGTTGTGGGCGCGGTCGAGGGCGGCACCCACGCGGGCGCGGACCTCATAGAGGTTCTCACCCAGGCAGTGGTCCCAGGCCATGCCGTAGCCTTCAGCGCGCTCGGCGAGGCATTTGCCATAGGCGGAGGAGCGCTCCTGGCTGGTGCCCATGGAGTAGCCGTTGTTTTCGATGATGTAGATGACCGGGAGGTCCCAGAGGGCGGCGAGGTTCAGGGACTCGTGGAAGGCGCCCTGGTTCACAGCGCCATCACCCAGGAAGCACATGGCGGCGCCTTTGAGGCCGCGAAACTTCAGGCCATAGGCGAGGCCGAGGCCCAGAGGAGTCTGGCCGGCGACGATGCCGTGGCCGCCCCAGTAGTTCTTGTCCGGGGCGAAGTAGTGCATGGAGCCGCCTTTGCCCTTGGAGCAGCCGGTGGCCTTGCCGAAAAGCTCCGCCATGCACTCGTTCATGCTCATGCCGACGCCGAGGGCGTGGGCGTGGTCACGATAAGCGGTGATCATGTGGTCGTTCGCGCCCATGAGGGAAGCGCAGCCGATGGCCACGGACTCCTGGCCGATGTAAAGGTGGAGGAAGCCGCCCATGCGACCGGCCTGGTAATGCTGGAGGGAAACCTGCTCAAAACGGCGGACGCGGACCATCTTGCGGTAGAGCTCGATCTTGTCGTCAGCGGTGAGCTTCTGATTGATCGGGGAGGCGGCGGGATTCGGCGTGGGGTCTTTTGCGAGGGCCATAAAGTGGGCGGCGAGAGTAACGATGGATGCGCCCGGCGCAAGCGGGGAGGGCGGGGAGGCTAAAAAGCCCTGTCTCGCTAAGCAGGAAGCAGGCCTCCCCTTCAGACCATCTGTGCCCTCTGCGCTATCTGCGGTTAAAAATCAGTGCTTCTCAGGAAGCGGGCCGGGGAAACCAGGCCTGAGGGTCAAGACAGTCAAGCAGGCCTCCCCTTCAGTCCATCTGAGCCCTCTGCGTTATCTGCGGTTAAAAAAATCACCGCTTTTTCACCCCCGCGAAGCCACCTGCAAAAGGATCTGGTCCAGCTCACACAGGGAATGCGCCCAGTGGATGGGCGCTCCGGCGAGCAGTTGCTCATAACCGGAGGCTGCCTTGCCGCCCACGATCATGGCGGTGGATTCCGGCAGGAGTCGGCGGAGGCGGAGGAGCTTTTCCTCAATGACGGGGCATTTTTCCAGGTAGACCACGCTCAGGGCCACGGCGCGGGCGCGGCGGGCCTGGGCGCAGGCGGCGATCTCCTCCACCGGCAGATTCGGCCCCAGGTAGGTGATTCGCCAGCCCAGGTCGCGGGCGGAGGCGGCGGCCATCATGGCACCGATCTCCTGCAGCTCTCCGCAGGGCGTGGCCACCATCAGCTCCGGCGCGTTCGGGGCCGTCTGGCTGCCGGGCACAGGGAGCATGAGCATCTCCCGGATCACGGACGTGGCGATGCATTCATGCGCCGGGCGCAGGCCCCCGGCCTCTGCGGCCTGTTTCATATGCTCCAGCAGCGGGCAGATCACCTGGTGCAGCATGCCCCGCTGGCCCAGCTGCTGGCGGGCGCGCAGCAGCAGGCGGCGCAGGCGGTCCGTGTCATACGCGCCGCAGGCTTCCAGCGCGCATTGGATGAAGTCCTGCGGCTTTTCCAGGCAGGGCACAGCCTCGACAAAACTGATCGCGTGAGTGGCCGTAAAACCCGCCACAGGGGCGGCTGTGCGGGTCAGCTGCTGGTCCACCAGGCGGCGGAGATCTTCGGTGCCCAGACGGGCCACATTGCCGATGCGATGCCCCGCCTCGGTCAGCTCGCGCAACAGCTTCAGCCGCTCGATCGCCTCCTCACAATACATGCGCCGGTTCGTGCAGGTGCGGCTCGGATTCAGGGCATTGTAGCGCCGCTCCCAAATGCGGATGACATGGGGATTGAGACCACTGAGCTGGCTGGCCATCTGGATCGGAATGGGCATTGGCAAGGATCGAGGGACTGGCGGGGGAGGGAGACCGGACGGGAGATGGATTTAAATGGAAAGCGGGGTTGCCCGAGCTCCCATTTGCAAGCAAGCACTTTTGTCTACGTCGTGACGAGCGCATAAGATACACTGACACACTGCCTTTTGCCATGCTGAACTACATCTGGGCCACACTACTGTTTGTTGGGTTGATCGTCGCCGGCCTGATCGGCAGGGTGTCCGGCGAGGCCAGCGTGATCGATGCCGCCATGAAAGGCGCGGAGAAAGCCGTCATGGGCATCGCGCTGCCGCTGGCAGGCATGATGATGTTCTGGCTCGGCGTGCTGCGCCTTTTGGAAAAAGCCGGCGTGCTGGAGGCCGTGGTGCGTCTGCTCTCTCCCCTGCTCCGCCGCTTGTTTCCGGACGTGCCCACCGGTCACCCCGCCATGAGCGCCATGGTGATGAACCTCTCCGCGAACATGCTGGGCCTCTCGAACAACGCCACCCCGCTCGGCCTGAAAGCCATGGGCCATCTGCAGGAGCTGAATCCGCACAAGCAAAGCGCCAGCAATGCCATGGTGACCTTCCTCGCCCTGAACACCGGCGCCTTCACGCTGATCCCCATGTCCGCGATGAACTTCCTCAACGCAGCCGGCATTCGCAATAGCTACCAAGTCATCGTCCCCACCATCCTCGCCACCGCCTGTGCCTCCATTGGTGCCGTGATGGCCGCGAAGAGTTTTCAAAGGCTCCCGCAGTTCACCCCGCAGCCCGATGAAGTGGAAACACCTCCCGATGCCGCCGCCACCGCCAGCGCTGCAGCCACCGCCACCACCACCGCTCCGGTGAGTGTGGAGATGCCCAAGACCTCCTTCCGCTTCTCCAGCAAGGCGCGGGTATGGCTCATGGTTTTGACCGTGCTTTTCATCGGCGTCTCCGCATTGGAACTCGGACCTCCCGTATGGCGCAAAACCGTGCTGGAAAAATCCGGACTCGCCTCCGTCATCGCGAAATCTGAGCAGCGCAAAAAGGACGCTGAAGCCACCCTGCTGCAAAAGAAAGAAGAAGCCAAAGCCGCGGCTGCCACCGCCGTGACCAAGCCCGAACCTCCCGCGTGGCGACGTGTCATGGATGGTGCCTCCGGTCTCGCCATTCCCGCCATCCTCATCCTCGCCGTCGGTGTGGCCTGGGCACGCGGCGTGCGGGTGTATGAGGAGTTTGTCGATGGCGCCAAGGAAGGCTTCGCCGTGGCCGTGCGCATCATGCCCTACCTCGTGGCCATGCTCGCCGTGCTGGCCATCCTGCGAGAGTCCGGCGCGTTTCAGTTACTCGAGTATGCGCTCGCACCCATGCTGAACTTCCTCGGCTTCCCGGTCGAGCTCCTCTCCCTCGCCCTCATGCGACCCCTGAGCGGCTCCGGTGCCCAAGGCATCCTGAATGAGATCCTCACGCGCCCGGACCTCAGCGAGATGGTGAAGTTCACCGCCGCCATCCTGTATGGCTCCACCGAGACCACCTTCTACGTGCTCACCGTCTACTTCGGCAGCGTCGGCATCCGCCGCTTCCGCCACGCCCTCATGGCCGGCCTCACCGCCGACTTCATCGGCATGGTCGCCGCCGTGGCGTTTGGGAGATTGCTCTTTGGTTGAGAATTTCTTAACCGCTAATTTAACGCTAACGGGACGCTAATAAAAGACAGGTCAGAATCAATTCTGGGATATTAGCGTCTAATGAGCGTCCTATCAGCGGTTAAAAACTTGCCACAAGAACCGGCTCACCTAACCAAATGAGTGTGAAGCTATGCAGCGCCACTGGAGCGCGGATCTCCGAATCCGCAGCAAGGTAGAACGAGCATCATAGCCAGCGCTCCCCCCCAAATCGCCGCTCGAAGGCTTGTTCGCGGGCAGCTGCAAGCCGCGCGCATCCCTCGTCTCGTTCAAGCTCCTCGAGGAGCCTGCGCTCTGCGTGCCTGCAACCCGGCTGCGGATTCGGAGATCCGCGCTCCATGAGACCTTTGGCCGGATGCTCTTTGGTTAAGAATTTCTTAACCGCTAATTTAACGCTAATGGGACGCTAATATCCCAGAACAGTTATTTCTTCTTTATTAGCGTCTAATCAGCGTCCTATCAGCGGTTAAAAACTGCCTTGGAGAGCCAATCCACCTAACCAACTTCAATTCAAATACCTGAACTCCGCGCTCGCAAACAAGCTCTGGCAAAACGCCGAGATCGCCGCCTTCTGCGCGTAGTCCTTCGCTTCCTTCGTCTGCTTGCCTTCCACGGCCTGATCCGGAAACCGGCTCCAAAAATTCTTGATCGCCGTCAGCTCATCCACCGTCGGCGCACGGCCAAACGCCAGCTGATACGCATACGTCAGCTTCTCCTGGGACGTCCCCGGATGCTCGCCAATGCGCTTCGCAAAGGCATCCGCCGCGCTGATGGACTGCGCATTGTTCATCAGGAAGAGGCTCTGGCTCGGCACATTCGTGTTGTCGCGCTCGCTGGTCACCAGACTCGCATCCGGGAAGTCGAAGACACTCATAAACTCAGGGATCTGGTCACGAACGATCGGCAGATACACGCTGCGGAAATTGTAGGGCTTCGACTGCAGCTCACGCGCCATGTTGAGGATGCCCTCGCGACCCTCACCCGCACGCGCCACCGGCGATCCATCCACCGGATACAGATTCAATCCACCCCCAACAAAAAGCATGGCATCGCGGATCACCTCCGCATCCAGCCGACGCTGGCTCATGCGCCAGTGCCACTTGTTCTCAGGGTCCACCGCGAAGTTCTGCTCGCTATACGTGGAGCCCATCTGATACACACGGCTCAGCATGATGCTGCGGATCAGCTGCTTCACGGACCAGTCATTCTCCATGAAGGAGAGCGCCAGATGATCCAGCAGCTCCGGATGCGTGGGCTTCTGGCCCATGATGCCAAAATTGTCCGGCGTCGTAACGATGCCGCTGCCCATGAGCTTCATCCACACACGGTTCGCCATCACGCGCGCGGTGAGTGGATTGTCCTTGGAGGCAATGAACCACGCCAGATCCAGCCTGCCACTGCCCTGGCTGATGTTCAGCGGCTCACCCTTCGCGCAGAGCACTTCCACAAGCCCGCGCGGCACCACATCAGACGGCTGCTTGATGTCACCACGCACCAAAATCGGGCTGTTCACTGGCCGCTCGCGATCCAGCACACCCATGGCCAGATAGCGCGGCGTGCCATCACTATAAAAGAGGTCCAGATCCGCGCGCACAGACTCCGCACGATCAAACGATGAGCGGATGCGCAGAAAGCTCGCCGCCACCTGCTTGGTGCGGTCTGCCGCCGTCATGCCGCGCACCTGCTCACGGATGTTCTCCGCCGTCGTGGAAGCATCCGCATGCAGCTTCTTCAGCTTCTCATATTCAGCCGGCGAGATGGAGGCCAGCGCTGACACCATGTCCGCTCCGCGGTCCAGCTCGATCAGTGTGCTGGAGTTCTGGTTCTGCAGCTGGCTGTAAGTGCCAAAGAGCGTCTCGCTGCTCAGGAAGATCCCCGCCAGCGCATAGTAGTCCCGCTGCGTCACCGGATCAAACTTGTGATCATGGCAGCGCGCACACGCCAGCGTCAAACCGAGCATCGCCTGCGAGGTCGCATCGATCTGCTCATCCACCAGGTCCATGGCAAACTGGCGTCGGTCGCGGTTGTTATGCCCCTTGGAGCCGATGGCCAGGAAACCCGTGGCCACGATCTTCTCCGCCTGATCATGCTTGTTGTTAAACTTCATCAGGTCCCCGGCCAGCTGCTCCTTCAGAAACTGGTCATAGGGTTTGTCTGAGTTAAACGACTCGATCACGTAATCGCGATACCTCCACGCATGCGGATAGAGCACGTTCACCTCCTTGCCGCTGCTTTCACCATAGCGCGCGATGTCCAGCCAGTGCCTGCCCCAGCGCTCACCAAAGCGGCGTGAGTCCAGATACATGTCCACCACGCGCTTCACCGCATCCGTTGACGTGTCCGCCAGAAACGCCTTCACCTCGTCCGGAGTCGGTGGCAGGCCCGTCAGATCATAGGCGATACGGCGGATCAGCGTGGCGCGGTCCGCATCCTTCACAGGTCGCAGCCCCGCCTTCTCCAGACCCGCGAGCACAAAGGTATCCACATCCGTCCTGGCCCAGCCTTCCGTCTTCACCGCCGGCAGATCATGCTTCACCGGCTTTTGAAAGGACCAGTGCTTGCGGCCCTCGTCCATGTTGATCTGGCGCTTGCCACCCGCCGCCTGACTCACGGCTTGCTCACGCGGATCCGGCGCGCCCATCTCGATCCACTTCTTGAAGTTCGCGATGACATCCGCCGGCAGCTTGTTCTTCGGCGGCATCTGCATGTCATCATTCGTCCAGGTCAGCGCCTCATAGATCGAACTTTCGGTTAGGTTTCCTGGCGTCACACCCGCGTGGCCGGACTCGCCGCCCAGCACCATCGCCGCCTTCGTGTCCAGCGTCAGCCCCCCCTTCACCTTCTCAGACTCAGTGGAGTGGCACTTGTAGCAGTGCTCCACCAGCACCGGGCGGATGTTCTTCTCAAAGAAGTTCAGCTGGTCCGCGGAAATGCCCGCATGGGCATTCGCCACGGCCTCATCAGCCGCCCAGGTTGTGGCGGCAGGCACGATCAGGAGATAAGCAAGAACCTTCATAGTCATGGGGAAGCTGGTTCTCTCTAACCCCCCTCCCCGGAAAGAGTTGCGCCTCCATGCCTTTCCTGGCCGCTCCCTGCGTCATCCCCCTTCGCCGCCCCTCCTCATCATCGCCGGAAAGCTGCAAACCGCATCCGGCCAGCACCTTAGGAATGGGTCGGGTGAAATAATATCACCCGAAAGGGTTACTTCTTTGCGGCATCTCATCGCGCCTTCGCGTATCATGAGCCCCCGCTATTAAAATTTCCCGACCCGCTTCTTTTTCTCAGGCCATCTCCCGACTCCATGCCTTCCACCCACAGATCTGAAAAGCCGCCCGCCTCCACTCTCCATTCGGAGGGCCCCGGCCTGCCTTGGACGGATGATGGCGGACGCCACCTGAGATCTGAGGATGTCCGCGCTCTCATGAGCGAGTCCAAGGAGCGCTTCATTGAGATCCTGCTGGCCGAGACCGGCGTGGAACTGGAAGACATCACCAATGCCTGCGGCCGGTCATCACCACCCCGTTCACCGCGTTTCGACTACCGCATGGCCGTGGTCATCTGCCGGCTGAGCGTGCTCCAGCAAAACCGCTACATCCTCGCCAGCGCACAGGCTTTTGAAAAATTCACCGCCCAGCGGAAACAGGCGGACAAGCTCCTGGAAGTCCACTGGAAGGGTCGTGATCCCAGCAAGCTGGTCTACGATAAATGGCGCGAGCTCGCCTCATGGATGAGCACTGTCGAGGATCTCGAAAAGAGAGTCGCGGAGCATCGCCAGTTCATCACCGGCTCAGTCGGCCGCATCCCCGGCAAGGCCGAGCTCGAAGGCGTGCGTGACAGCATGCTGGAGCTGAGCCAGAACCTGCCGCCGCAGATCCTCTCCATCCAAAAGCGCATGCCCGCCGCCGCCGTGCATGAGGACAAGCTCCTGCCCGAGCTCGCGGACTTCGCCATCCTCCAGCAGTTCTTTTTCAAGGCGGATGACGACATCGTGACCCGCTTTGACACCCTTCACGCGCTGATCTTCAAGCCTGGCAGTTTGGCAGATCACCCCCTCGTCAGATCCACCCGGGAGGTCCTGGCGCAGGCCCTGGCCCTGCTGGAGCTGCACAGCTACCACAGCCGTTCCCTGCAGGAGGCGCAGATCGAGTTTCACAGCGGCAATATCGACAAGGCACGGCACCTCCTCGCCTCCCTCAAAAACATCAGCTTCGCCGACCTGCAGTATGAGCAGCTGCGCAAGAGCGTCTCCCGCGCCGCCCGCCTCATGAACCAGCTGAAGACCGAGAGAAGGTCAGATGCCGTGGTGCATGCGCGCACCCTGCTAAAGCGCTATCCCGGCATCCACATGGACAGCCAGCTCTACCATGAGGCCATGCTCATCATCGAGCGCGGCGGCTGGGGACGCATCATTCGTTATGCCTGCGCCGCCATCATCCTCCTGGCCGGCATCGTCGCCCTGGGCATGCACTTCAAGCACAAGGCAGACGCACGTGACCACGCGCAGAAACTCCGCAGCAGCCACCCCGCCGAGGCCGGCGTGGGCGGTGGCGCACCCGCGCACCCGCTGGAAGTCTCCAGCACCCTCGGCGAGCAGAGCGACCCAAACGATTAGTTCTACCACGGTTTGGCGAGCCGGAGGCTCGATGGCCGGTAGCCGGTGGTGAAGGTCGCGAAGCGACCGAGAACCACCGGACATCCACCGCGCGAATCCCAATCAGAAATGCGTCCCAGAGGGACGCTGGAAGCATCGATCTCACCCACGACCCGACCTTCGGCGGTTTCTCTAGAAATGCGTGATATCAGCCCGCCTAACCAAAACCATTTCCACACCATCTTCATCCCCCGACCTTCCTCACCACAACCCTAAGAAAATCTGCTTCCCAAAAGCCCCGGCCTTGTTCAAGCTGCCGGCGCATGAGCTCTCCCGACCCCTACCCCTCCCCTGACACCACCCAGCCTGACGCCCCCCAGGGCCAGCCCGTGGATCCCCAAGTCGCCGCCGCCTGGGTGCAGCGCATGCAGAGCCAGCAGAGCTTCCCCGGCGCTCTCATCGGCGGCATTCTCGGAGCCGTGGGTGGCGCCGCTGCCTGGGCCGCCATCACCATCGCCACCAAGTTTCAGATCGGCTTCATGGCCATCGGCGTCGGCATCCTCGTCGGCCTGCTCGTCCGCAAAATGGGTCGCGGCATGGCCCCCGTCTATGGCATCATCGGCGCCGTCTTTGCCCTCCTCGGCTGCGTCGCGGGAAATCTCCTCACCTCCTGCTGGTTCATCGCCGAAAACAATCATGAGGCCTTCACCAGCGTCCTCGCCAGCCTCACGCCTGACATCATCACCGGCATCCTCAGCGCCACCTTTGACGGCATGGACCTCCTCTTCTACGGCATCGCCGTCTACGAAGGTTACAAGCTCTCCTTCCGCCAGTTCACCCAGGAAGATCTGGCCGGGATGCAGTGAGATAAAAGGCCTGACCGTGTCATGGATTGGCGAACCACGGAGTGGTTCGCCATGAGTAGCCAGGGGTGAAGCAATCCCGCGAAGCGGGAGCGCGAAACCCCTGGTAAACAGCGATAAAACCTCATCCAATATCAACTCCGGAGGAGTTGCCCAATGCACACGCCACATCCCGCCGACCACGATGATGAGCAGGAAGTGCGGCCTCGATGATCTCCCACCCTGACTCCAAATCCGGCTGCCAAATGGAATCACCATCGCCCATGATTGCTGGATAGTTGGTTATGCACCCCTCCCGCCCCATCCCCCGAGACCTCCAATCCCGGATCGATCTCGAACTCGAACCGGGCGAGCGCATCCAGTGGATGGACATGCCCATCCCGCGCTACTTCACCCCCAACTCCACCAAGGCCTTCATCTTCGCCATTCCGTGGACCGCCTTCGCCCTCTTCTGGACCTACGCCGCCGCAGGCTTCGAGATGCCGGATCTCAGCTCCTTCGAAGACCTCTTCTGCCTTTTCGGCGTGCCCTTCATCCTGATCGGCATCCTCATGTTCGGCACGCCCCTCTGGACCTATCACCAGGCCCTCAAAACCGTCTACGTCATCACTGACCGCCGCGCCATCATCCTTGTAGCCGCCAAGCTCTCCAGCTACCCGCCCGAGGCCTTGGCAGACCTCACCCTCCACGAGCACCAAGACGGCACCGGAGACATCATCATCGCCCGAGAAGAGTCCTTTGACTCCGACGGCGACTCCTACCTCAAAGAGTTCGGCTTCTTCCAAATCCCCTCCCCTCATGAGATCAAAGCACGCCTGGATGAACTGGCGCAAACGCTCACCCAGCACGAGCAGCATCAACTAGCCGATATTAACTGGGCACTGGAGCAGCAAGATGAACCAAGTGAGCATCTTCAAGCCTAAACGTTGGTCTCTTCGACATTGCAGCCACCCAGGTCAGCCCTCGCGAGCCGGAGGCTCGCAAGCTGGTAGCCGGGGGTGAAGCGAGGAACGAGCGGAACCCCCGGAACACCCACCCACATCCCCACTCATCACCCCCGCCCCCTGGAAGGGGGCGAGAAGTCAGCGGCAACCACGCATCCTCACCTAACGAATGATGCTCTCGGCCCGGAAATCTGCACCCCAGGACACGCTCCTCCTCGCGCCTGCCCATGAGCCAGGCTAGCCTCAAAGTGATCCGATGTGCGCAATGAGCCATTTCCCCTTCACCAGAACCATCTGGGCCTTGAGAGGCTCCCAGCCTTCCTCACGCGCGGCATAGGTGATCTGGGCCTTTTCACCCTCCACCTTCACCGTCGTCACCTTGAAACCCTTGTCGGGATAGTCCTGTGCATTGAGGACAGGATCCGCATCCACCACGTCCTCGGCGTAAACCTTCGCGTGAGCCTTCTTGAGCCCCTCCGTGACGTGGGGCGACTTCTGGATCAACTTCTTCGGGTCCGAGTCACCTCCACGGTTCGCGTCCTGGATGTAACTGTCGATGAAAGCCTGCGCCACCTCGACAGCCTTGCCCGGCTCATCGGCAGCGAACGTGAATAACGCAAAAAAGACACCGATGACTGAAATCAGGAATCGCTTCATACCTGCCCGAATAAACGCCCCCTCTGCTTTTGTCCATCTCGATTCCCAAGACTCCCAGCCTCCGCCATCCCTGTGGCTGAGCCTCAAAACTCTCACAAGTTCCTCCACATCACCACCGCCCCAGTCGCCCCTCAGTCGCCATCGCGAGCCGGAGGCTCGCAAGCTGGTAGCCGGGGGTGCAGCGAGGAACGAGCGAAACCCCCGGAACACCGAACCACGTCCCCCCTCCTCACCCCCGCGACCTGAAAGGTCGCGAGAAGTCAGCGCAAACCACTTGCCCACACCTAACGATCTTTCACCATGCGCAGAAACCCGTCCCTATGACCAACTATCACGATGTAGAGCGCGAGCGGGATGAGCGCAGAATTCGAGCGCAGGCACTGTTGTCCTCACTGAGCGAGAAGACTCGAGCCACATTTTGTGATAAAGCACTCCTCAACTTGGTCGATGCAGGCTGGCATGATGAACGTGTTTGGAATGCCAAGGACTTAAATGATTATGAGAGCCGTTTCGAAGTTGCGCCACCTGATGGTGTTCACGAGGTGTTTTGCTCCTTCGGTGGCCTGACCATCGGAATGGAAGGTCGGCACATACGTGTGGGCCCAGTCGCTGAATATGACTGCCCCGTCCCCGTCGTGCTCGGCCATGTCGTTGGGACTCGACTCTATTTGGTGGGCGAAACAGACTTTCTCTGCGATGAGTTTCTGGGCATCCTCATGGATGAATGCGGTCGTGTTTATCTGGACGGCTCAACCTCGGACATTCCTCCTGAAGACAGATGTGTGGGATTGGTCGCTCCCGACTTCAGCAGCTTTTTAAATGCGATGTTTTCGGATGATCTGGCCGTTCTTGAAAACACTCCGTGGATACCCTACAGCGCAGGGTAGTGGAAGACGTGAGTCTTCTTCCAAGCCTCGTCTTCACCACACGTTCTGCTCAGAAGCATATGACCGACTACCCCGACCGCGGCGTTCCTTACCCTTTCTTCTTCAACGGTGAAGAACTGCCAAGATGGTCTGCTCAATGGCACCTCTGTTCCCTCGGTGATCTGCTCAACAACTTTGTCGATGATCCGATCACAGGCTGGGACGAGTTCGTCGGCTACCAGCACATCTGGCATCTCCAGTGCCGCATTGACCACGTCGGTTCAATCGACAGCGAGGACCCCGGAGTCTTTCATGTCTGTGCCCAGGAGGTGTTGCGAGTGATGCTTCTCCATCGTGACCATGTCATTCGATCCATCGAGGCGAAGGGCATCAACAACATCGCCACAGATGAAATATACGTTCAGATTGTCGCGGGCACAGCCAGAATGATTGAGCTTTGCGCTCGTGATGGATCCGCATTCTGGACCAGTGGCTCCGAGGAAGACAGGACTCGTGTTTTGAATTGGATGCAATGGAGTGCATTGCCCCCTGGGGATCCAGACTATCGCGAATCGCCCCATCTGGCTCAGCGACGCGCCGAGCAGATTCTCCGGACCAGGTCTCAGCTTTCAGATTTGAGGACGCTAGCTCAAACAGAATCGCTGGAGAAGCCCTTGAGACAAATCATCAGCCAGCTTCCAGAACCGGCCGATCATCCCATCACACAATGAATCCGGCCTCAGACATCATCACCGCACATAAAGCATCGAGCTGGCATCGCATACAGTGCCTCGAAACTCCCACGGGCCCACCACACCAACACAGCCATCGTCGGCTATCGCGAGCCGGAGGCTCGCAAGCTGGTAGCCGGGGGTGCAGCGAGGAACGAGCGGAACCCCCGGAACACCAACAACACGCGCTCCTGATCTCACCGCCCCCTGGAAGGGGGCGAGAAGTCAGCGTCAGCCGACACATTCCACCTAACGAATGATGCTTCTCTGGCGAGACCTTCTTCCCGCACTCAACATCGTCAGACCCAAAAACAGCAAAGCGGAAGACGTCAGTCTTCCGCCAAGCCTCGGAACTCTCACGAGTTCCGCTACACTCAAAAACCTCTTGCGCCTTACGACACCAGCGGCAGCAGTTTCCCGAGCAGATCACTGATCTTCACGCGCTCCTGCTCATTGCTGTCACGATGACGCAGAGTCACCGTGTCCAGCAGCTCAGGGCCTTTTTCGCCGAGCGTGTCGAAGTCGATGGTCACACCGTAAGGCGTGCCGACCTCATCCTGACGCGCATAACGACGACCGATGGAGGCAGTCTCATCGTAGAAGCAGTTCATGTGCTTCTTCAAAAGAGCATAAACCTCGCGCGCCTTCGCCACCAGCTCAGGCTTGTTCTTCAGCAGCGGGAACACACCGACCTTGATCGGCGCCACACGCGGATGCAGACGCAGCACGGTGATGGTCTCCTTCTTGCCTTTCTCATCGACCTTCTCGGTCTCGTTGAAAGCCTTCGCAATCACCGCCAGCGCCATGCGATCAAGACCTGCGGAAGGCTCGATCACGTGCGGCACATAGTTGCCCTTGAAGAGACGCTCGAACCACGCACGCACCGCCGCCTCAGGCATCGGCGCGCCTTTGACCTTCGCAGCCTCAGCAGCGAGACGCTTCTGGATCAGCGCTTCCTTCTGCTCGTCCGTGAGCTTCACGGCAGCATTCTTCAGCTCTTCGTCAAAGATCTCCTGGGACTTCGTGCTGGCGGTCTGATGCGCGGAGAGATCGAAATCACCACGCGCGGCGATGCCTTCCAGCTCCTCGGTGCCGAAGGGGAATTCGCAAAGGATGTCCACACAGGCGCGCGCATAGTGCGCCAGGTCTTCCGGCGTCTGCCAGTAGTATTCCAGCACATCACCGAGGCCGATACCTTCATAGAACTTCGTGCGCTGGTCCACCCAGTAGCGGTGCCAGAGTTCCCATCCCCAGTTAGGCTGAGGCTCGCTCAGGTCAGCGCCTTCGCTCCACTTCGCCACCTCGCCGCTGATGATCTCCACGGCTTCATCAGGCTTGATGAAGAACTCGAGCTCCATCTGTTCGAACTCGCGGCTGCGGAACGTGAAATTCTTCGGCGTCACTTCATTGCGGAAAGCCTTGCCGATCTGGCCGATGCCGAACGGTACCTTCACACGGCTGGAATCAAAGACGTTCTTGAATTGCGCAAAGATGGCCTGCGCGGTTTCCGGACGCAGATACGTCACATCCGCCTCGGTCGCGGTCGGCCCGAGGTAAGTCTTCAGCATCAGATTGAACGGACGTGCCTCGCCCAGCGCACCACCGGTCTCCGGATGGAAGTCCACGGTCTTCTCCAGCGTCTCGCCCTTGGTCTCGTTGAGCAGCTCGATCTCCTCAGGCTTGCCAGCAGACTCACCCGCGTTCTGCGCGATCAGCGTGCGGATGCGCTTGCGGAAAGACTCGATGTGCTCGCCATTCTTCAAAAGAGCGCTGATGGCGCGATCCCAGCGCCAGCCATTCGGAGCCTGCGCGCCGGTGTAAGTCAGCACTGTGCCAGCCTGCGCTTCCACATGGTCAGCACGCACACGCTTGTTCGTGAGCGAGCACTCGCGCATCAGATCCGCGAAAGTGTCCACGTGACCGCTGGCCTTCCAGATGGCCGGATTCATAAGGATGCAGGCATCGAGACCGAGCACGTCCTCACGCTCACGAGTCATCGTGTTCCACCAGGCCGTGCGCAGATTGCGCTTCAGCTCGGCACCCAGCGGGCCGTAGTCCCAGATACCACCGCAGCCGCCGTAGATCTCGCTGCTTTGAAAGATGAAGCCGCGGCGCTTGCAGAGGGAGACGATTTTCTCCATGAGGGCGGTCTGGGTCTTGGCGTCGGTGGACATGAGGATGGTAACGTATGGGTTGGGTTGCGCCAAAGGGCTGGAATGCCCCCGGCAAAAGGGGTGCGAAGGGAGCGCTTGAGGGCCCCTTCCGCAAGGGAAAGCTCATTCTCCCCTTCCCTCGTCCTACGACGCTCAAACCACGAATGGACACCCATAGACACAAATGCCCCATCCCTCAGGGAAACACTGAACAAATCCAAAAGCCCTCGATGGGCCAGGTCTTCTGCCTGGGCCATCTGTGCCCTCCGCGCTATCTGCGGTTAATCATTCAGTGCTTCCTCAGAGGCTTGGAAAATTCGTGTTCATTCGTGTTCATTCGTGTTCATTCGTGTTCATTCGTGTTCATTCGTGTTCATTCGTGTTCATTCGTGTTCATTCGTGTCCATTCGTGGTTCAAACTCCCCCACATCCCCCTCATGCGCGCCCTCATCCAACGTTCCAAACAAGCCTCCGTCACCATCGCCGGAGAGGTCACCGGCAGCATCCCGCACGGCCTCGTCGTCCTGCTCGGAGTGGAAGATGTGGACACCACCGAAGACGCCGACTGGCTCGCCGGAAAGATCTCCCAAATGCGCATCTTCAGTGATGCCGATGGCAAGATGAACCTCAGCGTCAAAGACGTGAACGGCAGCGTGCTCGTCGTCAGCCAGTTCACCCTCCATGCCAGCACGAAAAAAGGCAACCGCCCCGGCTTCACCCGCGCCGCGCGCCCGGACCATGCCATCCAGCTCTATGAGCACTTCATGGCCGCCCTGGAAAAAGAACTCGGCGCCCCCGTCCCCCGCGGCACCTTCGGCGCCGACATGCAAGTCGCCCTCATCAACGACGGCCCCGTCACCATCTGGATGGACTCGCGTAACAAAGAGTAACGCAATGCGAAAGGGGCACTCGAAAGTCGCGGCAGCGCGCACGCATCACCACCTAACAATTACAGCATAGTCTCTGCCTCGAACCACGGAGTGGTTCACCATGAATAGCCAGGGGTGCAGCAAGCGTAAGCGCGCGGAACCCCTGGTCAATCGCGTTGAAGACACTTCTGAAAATCAACTCCGTAGGAGTTGCCCCATCCTCACCGCGTCTCCATTTTCTCCTCACCATGCCGACCTACACGGACATCACCTACCACATCGTCTTTGGCACCAAGAACCGCATTCCAGCCCTGGACAAGCCTCGCCGTGATGATCTCTACCGACTCATCTGGGGTATCGCCGAGGAACGCGACTGTCACGTTTACCGCATCGGCGGTGTCGAGGACCACCTCCACCTTCTGACATCTCTGCACCCCACCATCGCGCTGGCCAATCTGGTCAAGGAGATCAAGACCGCGTCATCATCTTGGATCAAAGGTCAGCATGTGTTTCCCGCTTTCGATTACTGGCAGGAAGGTTATGGAGCCTTCGCTCTATCAGCCGATGCGAGACCCGCCTTGATTGAATACATCAAGGGACAGGAGCAGCATCATGCCAGGGAGAGTTATGTGCAAGAGTTGCAGAGGATGGTGCGCACGGTGGGATTGGAATGGCAGCCCGATTATCTGCCGTGAAGCAGGATCATTCGCGCATTGGGCAATCCCTACGGGATTGATATTGGGTGATGTGTTGATTGCGTTCTACCAGGGGTTCCCTCCAGTCACCCCTGGCTATTCAATGGGAACCACTCCGTGGTTCTCCAAGCGAAAGGCATCGTCTCGAGATGCCATCTTGTGGTTAGGGCTTAGGCCTTCCCCTTCCCCAGCGCCTCCTGCGCCTCACTCAACCGGAACTCCAGCTCCGCGATCTTATACCCGTCCTCGCGCGACTTCTTCCGCGCATCCGCCTCGATCTGCGTGATCTTCGCCTCCAGCTCGGCAATCCGTTTACCATCCCCACCCGCCGCAGAAGCACTGCTACCACTGCGCATCGAAGGCGCAGGCTTGTCCGGCAGCACACCCACCGCGCTCATGAACTCCTTCTGCACCAGCGCTGACTTCGCCTCCGCCGCCGCGAGCTGGCGCTGCAGATTCGCGATGCGTGTCTCCGCCTGCTGCTTGTAGGAACTCAGCGTCTCGTTCGCCTGACTGATCTGGCTTTCCGCCGTGCTCACGAGCGATTCATTCTCACGCACCGTCTGCTCCAGCTTCGCCAGGCTCGCTTGCAGCTCGCGCTCGCGCACTTCAGAGCTTTGCCGCACCTCCGTCAGGCTGCGATGCGTCTGCTCCAGACGCGTTTCAAAATCACACCCGCGTTTTGTGGACACCTCCAGCGCGGTCTCCAAAGCCCCCACACGTCCGCGCTCGGACATCAAGGCGGCCTCCAGGTCTTTGACACGCATTTGGGTAGGCTGAAGCTGCGCCGCGACCTGCCGCATGGCATTCAGCTCCACCGTCAGCGCCGCCATGCGCTGCGCATCCTCCTGCTCCCGCTGCTTAGCCGTGGCGATGACCTCCTGAAACTGCGCCGCGAGGTGATGATACGCCGCAGCCGCCTCATCATACTTCTGCCTTGCCACAGCGGCCGCTTCATCGGACCTCTGCTGCGCCGCAGCTGCCTGAGCCGCCGCCAGATCCCTCTGCGCTTGAAGTTCCGCCGCATGAGCCTGCGCATCCGCAGCACTCTGATCCACATGCCGCTGCATCAGCGCCTTGATCTTCTGATCCTGAAAATACCAAACCCCACCTGCCACGGCGATCACCAGAAACGCCAGCACACCCCAGTGCTCAGGGGCAAAGGGCGCAAAGCCCAACCAAAAGGTAAACGTGGCGATGACGGCGGACATGGACGCTCCATGATTCGCACATCCGGCGCTGTGTCGAGCGCAGAGAGCAATGAATGTTGGGTTGAAGTATTAAGGGTAGAAAGATTGTGAAAACTTTCAGTCCTTCACGGTTTCCACATCGCTCGCCGGGGCTTCGGCAGGTGCTTCCACCGGAGCATTCTTATACTTTCCCTGACGCGGCCCGGTCATCCATTTCCAGGCATGCTCCAGATGCGCACGCGGGTCTTTGTATTGCGCTTCCCAGCCCAGCACCGCGCGCGCCTTCGCAGGATCACAAATGAGCTCCGGCGGATCACCGGCACGGCGCGGACCATAGGTGACAGGAAGGGTCTTCCCCGTCACCGCCTCCGCCGTCTGCAGGATCTCCTTCACGCTGAATCCACGGCCCGTGCCGAGGTTCACCGGCGTGGTCTCGCCACCACCGCGCAGGTAGTCCAGCGCCTTCGCGTGCGCGCTCGCCAGATCACAGACATGGATGTAGTCACGGATGCACGTGCCGTCCGGCGTCGGGTAGTCCGTGCCAAAAACATTGATCTCCGGGATCTCGCCCGTGGCCGCCATGAGGATGCGCGGGATGAGGTGCGTTTCCGGATCATGATCTTCGCCAATCTCGCCCAGCGGATCACTGCCGCTCGCATTGAAGTAGCGCAGAAAAACAGACCTCAAACCCCAGGCATGATCACAGTCACGCAGCACACGCTCCAGCATCCATTTCGAGGCTCCGTAAGGATTCACCGGCGCCTGCGGATGCGCCTCGTTCATCGGCACGAAGACCGGATTCCCATACGTGGCGCAGGTGGAGGAAAAGATGAACTGCTTGCAGCCATGGCGCTGCATCGCCTCCAGCACCGAGATGGAGGCAGAGAGATTGTTCCGGTAATACTTCAGCGGATCCGTCACCGACTCGCCCACATACGCAAACGCCGCGAAGTGCAGCACCGCCTCCGGCTTGTGCTCGGTGAAGAGCTTATCCAGCAGCGCGGCGTCAGACATGTCCCCTTCCACCAGCGTCACGCGATCCAGCGGCAGCGCCTCACGATGCCCAAACACCAGGCTGTCCAGCACCACCACCTTCTCCCCCTGCTCCAGCAAATGCCGGACCGTGTGGGAGCCGATGTAACCTGCGCCGCCTGTGACGAGAAGAGTGCCTTTGGATGCCAATGCCATCCCCACCGATAGCGCGGGAAGATGGGTTTTGGCAAACTGCGGATCAGAAGCTTTCGTGCGTCAAAAAAAAACAGCCCGCCAGATCCGGCGGGCTGCTGAAGAGATGAAGCAAAGGTTTCTAAACCGAATCAGCGCGGGGCCGCCGTGGGACGGCTCAGAGAGCGACCACCGGCCGCACGGCCAAAGTTGTGACCGATCACGACAAAGCCCTCCACAGCCGGAGACTCATGGTTGCAGCCGAAGAGGCACACCAGGTTGATCCAGGAGTTCCGGTTCGGATTGATCTGGACGGACGGCCCGATCTGAAACTTGCGCACACCATTCTGGCGCTCGCCCTGCTCGTTTTCATACTTGTATTGCATTTCCAGACCGGCGGAGAGGACCTGGTCGATGATCGTGTAGCTGATGCCCTGGGTGAGAGCGAACTCGTTGGCACGGCCGCGCGAGACCTCGCGCTCATACACCGCGTTAAAGGCCCAGTGCAGGCGTGGAGTGATGTCGTCACCCAGCAGGATCTTCGCCTCCCACACATCGCTGCCGTAGTTTCCATCGGTGGCTTTGTATTCGATGTAGAGCGTCGGGTTCAGCGGGATCACATCCCAGTCAGCCAGCGCCCAGCGGAGCTCGACCGCCACGTCCTTGTTCACCGTGCGGCTGCTCTCATGCGCCCAGTCATAGTAGATGTCGAGCTGCATGCGGTGAGGGAGACCGATGGCCAGCTCCTCCATGAAGAGATGCTTGGGATGACCGTCATTGTAGGTGCGGACACGCCACCACTGCTCCACCGCCACTTCCCAGGGCTCATACTGCACATACACACGCGTCGTGCCAAAGCGGCGGCGCGTGGTCCACTCCGGGCGCTTATACTCGCCCACCAGGTTTTCCTCCTCCAGCCAGCCCGGCCGGCCGATCACCACGATGGGATCCAGCGTGTAGGTGGCGGCATCAGGAAGCTCGGAGGACTGCTGGGCGAAAGCCGAGCCGGCAAGGACGAAAGCCAAGCCAGCCATTCGGGAGAGATAACGGTGTAATGTCATGGGTGGGTCGCGCAAAACACTACAAACCACCCGCCAGGGGAACCCAAAAGGTTCAATCCAACCTCGCCAAACCAGGATCGTGGTCACTTTTTGACCATCCTCCAAAGTCCACACCCCACCTCCGGACACAAATTATCCCCACCACACCACCACTCCCAGCCAAATCACCGAATGAAGTAGCTCAGATTCTCCAGCTCCACCGCCAGGTCCACGCTGTTCACCACCACATGCTCGGGCACATCCAGAACCGTCGGTGAGAAATTCAGGATCGCCTGGATGCCAGACTCCACCATCTGGTTCGTCACGGCCTGCGCACCGCTGGCAGGCACCGTGAGGATGGCCATCTTCACCTGGTTTTCCCGGATGAAACGGGTCATCTCCGTGAGATTTAAGATAGGGATCTTCAGCGCTGCCTGACCACGCGGCGCGATGTCAAAGGCCGCGACCACATCGAAACCCTCCTTGCGGAAGCCACCGTAGCGCAGAAGCGCGGAACCAAGGTTACCCACGCCGACCAGAATGACCGGCTGCAGGTGATTCTGCCCCAGCACCTCGGCGATCGTGTTGCTCAGCACATCCACGCTGTAGCCCAGCCCGCGCGTGCCGAACTGCCCGAAGTAAGCCAGATCCTTGCGCAACTGCGTGGACTTCACCCCGGCGGCCTTCGCGAGAGCCTCGGATGAAACAGTATCGACATCATTCTCTCGAAGCTTGCCCAGACAGCGCTGGTAGATCGAGAGGCGGTAGATCGATTTGCGGGGGATGTCTATTCGTGCCACTTGTGAAAATTCACCTACTTTTGACGATTGTCAATAAGTCGACGCACGCCCGAAGGTGTTCATTAGAGCTCTAGACTCTCCCGCCTGCGAGCCTGTTCAAAAAGGCCGCCTCAAGCATGCCCGTTCTCACCCAATCCCACGGAGTTCTAACCATGATTAACACCGTGGAGGTGGGGTTCTTTCAAAACTAGACAATGTGCCAGGGGGAATCGCGAGCCGGAGGCTCGCAAGCTATTAGCCGGTGGTGAAGCGAAACCGCGGAGCGGTCCAGCGAGAACCACCGGATCACATCCATCCATCACCCCAAGGCCATCCCCGCGCCCCGGAGGCGGCGCGAGAAGCCAACGAATGCATGGCCATGGGTGAAATCGCCCGCTTCTCGCGCACCTGCCGGTGCGCGGGGGCTAGCGGGACGATGTCGCGCTCCTATCCGGTGGTTCCCATTCGCTAACGCTCATTTCACCACCGGCTAATCTCTCTCGAGCCTCCGGCTCGCCCAGCCAACTTTGCTCTCCCTATCAAACCAAGAACCGCGAACCGAGAACCGTCCCCCCCCTACAACTCCACCACCTCACACCGATGCGTGAACAGCAACCGGCAATGAATGGCGGAGGTCGGCAAACACGTCATGCGAGAAAGCACCTCGCGATACGTCATCAACTGCGGGCGATAACCTTCGACGCGGGCGCGGAAGGCTTCCTCAGACTCCACCTTGTCGGTCTTAAAGTCCAGGATCGTGGCGCGATCAGGCTCCACCATCACGCGGTCAAAGGTGCCGGAGAGCCACTCGCCTTTCAGCAGGATCTCAAAGCGCTTCTCACGCCAGCACAGCGCCTCGGCGGAAGGGCGGCTGAGCGCAGCGCGTGCCGCTGGATCGGCGAGGCATCGCCGCACCTCCTCCAGGGCCTTTTCGCGCACCCCTTCATCCAGGCAGGGCACGGCTAACCAAAGTTGCTGAAGCTGCTCCTCGGTCATCTCGTCCAGCCACTCGATCTGCTCAAAGAAGGCATGCACCAGCGTGCCATACGAGCGCGCAAAGCGACCCGTGCGGGAGAAGAGCTGCTGCGCGGTCACCGTGCTGGTCTCAGACCCGCTCGGTGTCCGGCGACTCGGACGCAGACGTGGCTCCGCAGAAACGGACACCACCTCTTTCGCGATCACCTCCGGCACGATCTTCGTGCCCACCGCTTCAAACCACTGCCGATCCGTGGTCGGCTGCTCGCTCTGGAAAACGATCTTCGCGGGCACACCGCCGAAGCGGTCATCCAGCGGCTCCGTGTCCGGATCGGCGAGAGTGATCTCGAGCAGCTTCGGAAAGTTCATCGTCGTGGACTTCTTCGGGCGTGGCGCGCCGATGAGGTAGTTCGCATGCTTCGCACGGGTGAGCGCCACGTAGTATTTGCACAGCTCCTCATAGGCGGCCTCGGCCTCGCGCTCGGCGTTGTATTCCGCCAGCACGGGATCCACCTTCACAATGTCCTTCGTCGGCAGGTCAAAGACCCACTGGACGATGCGCTTCTCCCCCTGCTTCACACCGATGCCACGACGCACATTCGTCATGGAGCCACCATCCAGATCCGGCAGGATCACACAATCAAAGGTTAGGCCTTTGGACTTGTGCACCGTCATCACCTGCACGGCATGGCGCGTGTCCGGCTCGCGCATGGTGTAGCTCTCGGCATAGATGAGGAATTCATCGATGTCACGACTTGCCCCTTGATCAAAGAGGCGCGCGGCGAGCATGAAGTCCTCCACGCGGCGCTGGCTGAAGGCATCCAGCACCACCTCGGACCTCTGCAGCTCATGCAGCCAGTGGCGCAGCGTGGTCTCAAACCCTTGCTCAAAGACCTCGCGCAGCACCATCGAGACCAGTTTGGCCTGCACGATCTCCAGGCGCTCAAACACGGCCTTGAAAGGAGTCATGCACAGATGCTGCCAGGCCATGCTGTCCGCCGGATGCGCGGAGCATTTTAGCAGGCTCAGCAGGGAGAGCGTCACGGGATTGTCCGTGGCCACGGAGATCTCGGACTCGCACATGACCGGGATGCGTGATTCCGAATGAGCGCGCAGGTAGTCCACCAGCTCGCGAGCTGTTTTGTTAGACTGAACCAGGATGGCGCAGCTCAGGCCGCGCTGCACTGGCTGGATCTCCTCCAGCACACCAGCCACGAGTTGGAAGCGATCCTCATCCGTGACCTTGTCCTTCTCACCGGAAGGCTCGGGATGCAGCAGCGCGGCATAACCAGGCATGCTTTCATGAATGCCCGCCACCTGATGATCCTGCCAGGGCCAGCGTTTCAGCGTCACCTCGGGCAGCCCCAGTTCCGTCAAAGCCTGCGTGTCACCAAAGAGACGGTTCACCATGTCGATCACATCATGCCCGGAGCGCCAGGAGACGTTCAGCGGACGCTGCTTCAGGCGTGTGTCCGCGCCGGAGTTGTAGCGCGTGGCGATGTCCTCAAACAAGCGCGTGTCACCCCCGCGCCAGGCATAGATCGCCTGCTTCACATCCCCCACTTGGAAGAGCGTGCGCTCATCAGATGTGTCCTGGATGGCTTCATCGATGAGGTTCTCAATCACCGACCACTGCGTGTAGTTCGTGTCCTGAAACTCATCCAGCAGCCAGTGGTCATAGCGCGCATCCAGACGGTAGTCGATGCGCAGCCGCTCATCCATTCCCGGCATCTGCGTGAGGATGGGGCGCGGCATGTTCTTGGCAAACTCATGCCCGGCCAGGATCAGCTCCATGTCCTGAAAAGTCAGCCTGCCACGCCGCCGCACCTGCTGGGACCAGCTCTGCTCGAAGAGATTCAGCACACTCCACGTGCCCTGCGTGCGCTCCAGGCGCATCAGGATCTCCGCGCCCACGATGTGCTGGATGATCGACTTGAAGACATCACAGGTCCGGCCTTCCAGATTCTGCTTCTGCCGGTTCACCGTCAGCGTGCAGCGCTTCAGCTCGATCGCCGGCCAGACCTCCAGCGCCTTGCCGAGGAAAAACTTCACGCGCGAGGGCAGCGCACCGCCCGGGACATAACCAAGAGCTTGTTCACGAAACTCCTCCCAGAACACCATGGAGTCCTCATGCACCTTCTCCGCTTCAAAGTAGGCAAAGAGCTGCGCAAACTCCTTTTCGAGTTCGATCTTCTCGCCCATCCACAAACAACCCTCCGGCCAGATCACTTTCGGATCACCCCACAGTTCCTGCCGAGCCGCATGCAGCAGGATGCCATGCTGGTTCTCCACAAACTGGTCCAGCACATAGCGGATGCCAGACTCCTCCTTGCCAAAGGTCGCGCGGCGGAAGGCCTCCAGGAAATCACGCTGCGCATCCAGCCCCTCGCTTTGCGCCTTCAGGCCTGGCAGTGAGCGCTGGAACACACGCCGATACACCTCCTCACGCTGCACCATGCCCTGATGCTCGCTGAGGATTTCAAAGTCACCGGCCAGTCCAAACTCCGCCGGAAAGGTGCGCAGGATGGAGGAGAAAAAGCTGTCCAGCGTGCCGAGAAACAGGCGCGGCATGCGGCTGATAAAGCAGCGCAGCAGCACGCGGAAATCCTCCGGCCTCAGCGCGCTCAGCACCGTCCGCAGCGGATCATTCAGCACTTCTGGATCCACCGTTTCATCACCAGCCAGACCTTTGGCAAACTTCTCGTTAGACGAGGCCTTCGCCAGCTTGACCAGGATCGAGTCAAAGAACTCCCCCGCCGCCTTCCGCGTGAAGGTCACGGCCACGATGCGCTCCGGCGTCACCTCTTTTCCCGAGAGCAACTGCTGCCCCATGAGCGCGATGTAGCGGTTCGTAAGCTGCCACGTCTTCCCCGAGCCTGCGGAGGCCAGGATCATCTCGCTGGGAATGGCGGAGAGAGTGCTAGATCCGGTTTGCATCAGGGTTTCGAGGCCTCCTCCGGACTGGTTTGCTCAGGTGTGAGTTTGCGATGAAGCCACACCGTGAAGAGAGATAGAAGCGCGGCAAGCCAGCCAAGCGCAAGCCCGGGCAACCAATAGAAGATGCGCGGGAAATGCGGATGATGCTCAACCATGTCGACATCAACATACCCGTAGGCAAGCAAAGAGACCAATCCACCGATGAAGGTGTTTCTCCACGCAGGGGCACGATGTCTCCACGTGTCAATCGTGCAGGCGATGCTCACCACGATCAGAGGTAGGACCACAAACCAAAAAATGGCGGAGAGAGTGCTCATACGACTGGGGATGCAGAGGCCTCCTCCCTCGTGGTGCTGCTGATCAAACTCGGATCCACCGCCATCTGCGGATCGCCGAAGAAGAGATGACCGAAGTCATCGCCATAGGTCAGCTTCTCCGTCGGCGGCCAGAAAGCGCGCCCGCGGATGGAGGTAACGATGCCGTCCGCGCAGGTGCGCGCGCTCTCCAGCAGACGTCCTTCCAGGTCTAACCAAGAGTCCAGCGAGACATCGGCCTTGGTCTTGCCGAGGTTCGCATAGGCGGTGTGGATCTTCTCGCCGGCATGATGCCGCTCCATGGCGAGGCGATAGAGCGGAAGCTGCAAATTCGTCCAGCGCACGGTCTCGCCCAGGCTGTTTTGCGTGAGCATCCAGGGCGGAAAATCCTCCTCGCTCTCGGTACGCTTGATTCGCGCCAGATGATACTCCTCCACATGCTTGCGATCGCCTCCCAGAGCCGTGCTTGGCGAGTGCGTCTTGAAGTCGATGAGGCGGATGCCGTGCTCCTCGTGGCGCTCCACGCGGTCCACCACACCACTCACGATCATGTCGGAGATCTTCCACGGATCAGCCTCCGGGCTCAGCGGAGTTTCAGCCGTGACGATGCGCCAGCCTTTGGCGCGTTCCTCGGCCTCCTTCTCCGCCCACCAGGAGAGGCGCATGCGCGCAGCCTCGCTCTGGATCATGACCGGCACGGTCAGCCGCTGCCCAAAGGTGGCGTAGAGACGCGAATCTAACAGTTGGTTAAACTCCGCGCGGATCACATGCGGATCTTCGGAGGTGGCGGCGGGGCTTTCCTTGGCAAATTTCTCCAGCACATGATGCATGAGGCTGCCGAACTCCATGGCATCCATCTCCGTGCTGCCCACATCCACCTCCCGCATCCGCAGTCCATGCTTCAGGTAGAAGCGGAAAGGGCAGGTCAGGTAGTCGCGGAACTGCGTGACGCTGAGCTTCTGGAAGACGCCCGCATCATCCTCCAGCGGCGGTGGCTGCAAACGCCAGGCGAGCTGCCAGGGCATGGGCTCGGAGAGTGTCTCCGGCTTCTGGAAGAACTGCAGCGTGCGCGCCGGCAGCTCCTCGTCCGCACATTGGAAAAGCAGGCGCGAAGGGCGCAGCGGCTCGTCAGCAGCACCCGTGCGGCCAAAGATGAAATCCACCCTTCCACCGGTGCGCTCGCGCAGCTGGATGATGCTGGTCATGAGGCAGGCATCACGGGCAAAGCGTGTGTCATTGTTCCGCAAACCCAGCACGCGCCGCACGCTGTCTGGCAGGAACTGATGCGCCATGATGGACTCAGGGACCTTGCCATCATTCAGGCCGGTGACGATGAGATGCGCGGCATCTTCCCAGAGCAGCTCCAGCCAGCCTTGCAGGTCGATGTCGCGCTCCGTGCGCTCGGGGTAATACATCTGCTCCTCCAGCATGCGCAGCAGCAGTTCCAGCCGGCCCGCCGCCGTGAGTGTTTCCTTCGGCAGCTCAGCCACAGGGCTCTCCAGCACATCCAGCACCTCGGCGATCTGGTTCGCGATCTCCGCAAACACCGCATCTTGCGGGATATCGAGCCTGAAGGGCCGTGCGGCAAACACATCCGCGAGGAACCGCGTGAGCGCCGTGCCGAAGTTGTCTCCCTCCAGCGCCTTCAAAGCTCTCGCGAGCCACTGAAAGCCCACAAGCACGGGGCTCTGCTCCTTGGACTTCAGCACACGTGGCGCGAGCTCGATGGCATCATCCAGCGTGTCCGGCAGCGCTTCCGCCGCGAGGTCATCCAGCTCCCGCAAAAGCGTGGTGAGATGACTGCTGATGCCCTGCTCTTTCGCAATGCTCAGGATCGTGTCCGCCACATCCGGACACCTAACCAATTCCGCCGCAACCGCAAAGGAGCGCGTGCCGCAGAGCCGGCTGAGCAGGCGCAGCAGATGAAACACACCGTGCGTGCTCATCGGGCGGCCCGCAGGGTCATACGCGCCGATGTCTTTCTCATCCAAGGTCTTCACCAAGGGCGCCACGACCTCCGTGTCTGCCACGCCGAGGGATGCGATGGTACCAGGTCGGGGACCATAGGGTGCCAGAAGCTCCGTCGTGAGCACCGCCTGCTCCGCCGGCGTGCCCCCCTGATGAATCGTGCTCTCCGGATTCGGAATGTAGATGGGACGCTGCAGCCAGCTTTCGACGATGGGCCTTCCCCATAAATCAAAGCAGTGCCCATGCGTGTCCTGTGGCGCGAAGACCAGAACCTCCACCGGCAGGCTGCGCGAATGACGCTCCAGCGCCGTGATGGCGAGCGCGGACGGATCCAGCACACCCGCGACGAGGATGCGCTTCACCGTGGCTGGCAGCACACCTTCCGCAGCCGCTTTGCGCCGCGCCACCTGCCAGTCCGTGTAACCTTCATCACCCGCCGCGCGCAGACAGCGCTGCTCCAGCCGACCGAGATCCGCCCAGCGTTCCGGCTCCATCTCGGAACTGGCGAGCATGCGCGCCACATCGCCAAGGCTGAGGCCGTTCTCATTCAAGTTCTCGCGCACCTGCAGCAGGTCGCCCGTCATCTTCAGCGCCCAACCAAAATTGCGTTCAACAGGATCGACCGGGAAAAGATTCCGATACTCCTCCAGGTCCAGTTTGAGCAGCTGGGAAGCCCAAAGGAGAAGCGTTTCGATCTTCCCCGCCACCTGCGTGTTCTCCATGCGATCCGGAGAGGTCAGGAAGTCCGGCGTCACCGTCATCGGCGGCAGCACCGCCGCATCCCCGGTCGCTGCATGCACCGCCAGGGCCTCGCGCAGACGACGCCCCGCATGTCGCGTGGGCACCACGATCAGCCAGTCACTCACATCCAGCGCCCCGCTGCCCTGCCAGTCCGCCGCCAGATGCGCCACCACCGACTGCACCAGCGGCCTCTCCCACCCCAGGAATCGCCGCTTCAGCCCCCCGGCAGGAGCCACCGCGCTCGCAAAGAGGTCCGGGTGGTCATCAAAAGCCTTTCGGGAGGGGCGCGGCATAGGTGCGGATCAGAGGAAACGTGTGCCGCCGAGAGTAGGCCGGGTTTGAAAGGCTGCGCGAGTCTTTTTGCTCTAGTTTGGAGCACGGACTTTAGTCCGTCCGGGGCTGCGGAGCTTGATCAAAACAAAGCAACGCTCTCACTCCGTGATCGGGAACATCGCGAAGCGTCGTGGAGTGCGGTGGGAAGCGCTCAGGCGCGACACCGCTGTCTGCGCAGAAAACATCCTCTCATTTAAATGGCGTCACATGCGCACGAGAGCGGTGTCGACGATGCACGGTGGCCCGTGCATCTCTGCCACCGCACTCCGGGACGCTCCGCGATTTCGCATGCCCCTAGATCCGCTCATCCCACAGAGTGAAATGGCAGCTTCGCCATCCCCCCATCAATCCCCCTCTGGATTTTCTGCATTTTAGATGAGGACATTTCATCCAAATCGGACTGGTCGGATAATCGGCTCATCTGCTAAGCACACGGGTTTCCCTCCCGCCCACCATGACCCGACTCCCGACCCTCAGAGCTCCGAGCCCGCGCCTCCGTTTATCCATCCTGCTCACGCTACTCGCCAGCGCGCTGCCAGCATCTGCTGCGGATGCCAGCACCATCAATGCCGGCGACACCGCCTGGCTGCTCACCTCCACCGCGCTCGTGCTGTTCATGATGATCCCAGGACTGGCGCTGTTTTATGCGGGCCTGGTGCGCTCACGAAATGTGCTCTCCATCTTCATGCAGTGCTTCGCGCTCACCGCCGTGCTCAGCCTCGTGTGGCTCGTCTGCGGCTACTCGCTCTCCTTCAGCGATGGTGGCAGCTTCATCGGCAGCTTCCAAAAGATGTTCCTCAATGGCGTGACCACCACGTCCGTGCGCTCAGACTGCCCCACGATCCCGGAGTTGCTGCACTTCGCCTACCAAATGATGTTTTTCCTCATCACCCCAGGCTTGTTCATCGGTGCTTTTGCGGAGCGCATGAAGTTCAGCGCCATCATGGCTTTCAGCGTCCTCTGGAGCCTGCTCGTGTATGTGCCCTGCTGCTACGGAGTGTGGCACAAGGCCGGCGCGTTCTTCGGTCTCACAGGTGTCATTGACCTCGCGGGCGGCATCGTGGTGCACATCACCGCCGGTGTCGCCGCGCTGGTGCTCTGCATCGTCGTCAAACCTCGTCATGGCTTCCCGAACGCGCAGTTCCTGCCGCACAATCTGCCGCTCACCATGGTGGGCGCGGGCATGCTGTGGGTCGGCTGGTTCGGCTTCAACGCCGGCAGCCAGCTTGCCGCGAATGGCAGCGCCGCCATGACCCTCATCGTCACGCACATCTCCGCCTGCACGGCCTCCGTGGTGTGGATGGCCATCGAGTGGCTGCACATCCGCAAATCCAGCGCGCTCGGCATCGCCACCGGTTCCATCGCCGGACTCGCGGCCATCACCCCTGCGGCTGGCAAGGTCGGCCCCATCGGCGCGCTTTGCATCGGTGCGACCTCCGCCATCATCTGCTGGCTGGCCTGCGCGAAGCTGAAAAAGACCTTCCGCTATGATGACTCGCTGGACGTCTTCGGCGTGCACGGCGTGGGCGGTTTCGTCGGCACCATCCTCGTGGCCGTGTTCGGCTCCACCCACTTCGCCGGCGGCCTGGGCGATTTCGAGATCCTCCCCCAATTGAAGACGCAGGCACTGGCCTCCCTCTACACCATCGTGCTTTCCGGCGTCGTCAGCTACGCACTGATCAAAATCATCGGCCTCTTCGTCAACCTCCGCGTCACTCAAGAGCAGGAGAACCAGGGCCTCGACCTCGCCGAGCACGGCGAGGCCGCTTACAACGACTGACCCTCGACTTGCCTAACTTAAAGTAAAATGCGCCCCGCAGCTTCTCAGCAAGCTGCGGGGCTTTTTGCTATAGGATTAACATAGTGACAGGATTCACAGCATTTTTCCGTTGCCTCTTCAACATGATCATCACGGACTTCCGTGCCCTTGAGGCGGCCTCATGGTGTTGCTGCGATGATCCTTGCTGTAGCCTTGAGGCGGCACGAAGCCAAATCTGAAGACTTTCCGAACGATCCAGACCACGCCTTCGGACAGGATTCCAGTTGAGCTCCTTTCCTGAACATCTCGCTCGTTCTCACAGAGCCATGGCGAGGTCACTGAGAAGGTGGGAATGCTCTCGTCATCAATGGAAATCGAGACAGAGGCATGCTCGCTTGCTCCGACCTGCAGGGTCACGAAATCATGTCCAGCAGCCGTCACAACGATGCGTGATGCGCAAGACACGGACTGCTGAACCTCGTGCAGGAGGCGATCAAGAACCGTGGAGGAATGATTCATGGTCCGCTTCACCGTCACTCATAATGGGTCCACATGCGCAGCACTTTCACGGTGCGCTCGGCCTCGTAGACTTGATACACCAGGCGATGCTGGATGTTGATGCGGCGCGAATACGCACCGGCCAGATCACCCACAAGCGCCTCGTAAGGCGGCGGGTTCTGAAAAGGGTTCTTCGCGAGGACCTCAAGCAGACGCTGGGTCTGCGGCTTGAGATTCGAGGACGCGACCTTCTTGGCGTCCTTCTGCGCCTGCTTCGTGTAGACGATCGTCCAGGCGCTCACCAGTTGAGTTTGGAGGAGGCTTTGCTCAGCGGTTCGGCCATGCCCTTGCGGATGGATTCGCGCATGCCGGGGATGGAAACCAGATAAAGAGTCTCCTGAATGCTGCGCCAGTCCGCCTCTGACACCAGCACTGCATTGGAACGTTTCCCCGTGATCTGAATCGGCTCATGGGAATCTGCCGTCTCATCCATTAACTGGTAGAGCTTGGCACGAGCTTGGGTCACAGGCAGCGAAGTCATGGTCAAAACGTGCGTTAAAGCGTGCGCCTTGTCAACACAGCACCGAGCCTGTTGTGCGTGCACCCAACCAAACCCGCGCCAGCACACGTTGGAGTCAAGGCTTTAGCCGATCTGAGCTCCCAAGACCTCCATCCTTACCACATTCCCCAGATCGCCTAAAGACATCACTCCCTCCCTAACCAACGATCATCATCTACTTCCCCACCGCCCCCGTCTTCTCCAGCCATCTCCACTTGATCGTCCCCATGGCGACCGCCTTCTCCTTCGCCGTCGCTTTCGCATCAAAGGCATACTCCTCGGGCAGCAGTCTCACCAGCGCCTCGGCCGCGCGCTCACCGGCACGCACGTCGAGAAAGCCAGGACCATACACACCTTGCTTCACCGCATCATCATCCAGCAGGCTGACCAGACTCTTCTCGATCAGCGCCCTCAGCTCCGGAGACGTGGGCAGATCCGTGTTCCTGTGGTTGCGAGGATAAGCATCCGCCACATGATCAATGAACGCCAGCCGGTTCTCGATCGGCCGGCTGCGCAGATCCGTCATCAGCGCCTCAATGACCTTTACGTCCTGCGTGAAGGTCAGATAGCTGATCAAGGAGTCGACGGCATTCGCATCCTCATACGACTCCTTTTTCCTGGCGAGATCACGCCACTCGGTGAGCATCGCCTCCGTGATGTCAGGCTGCCATTGCCCGTAATTGCGCAGACTGACCGCCGCTGAGACCCGGCACCACAGAGTGGGGCCGGTGAGCATCTCCGTGCGCAAGAGGCCGATGACACGCGGATCATCCTGGCGCCCCAGCGTTTGCAGGCTCAGGTTTTGAATCACGTTGGAGCGCACATAAGGCTCCTTGATGCGTGGAAGCCCCGTCGCAATCGCCGCGATGGCATCTTGCGGATACTTCTTCAACAACAGCCGGCTCATCGCCTCCATGTCCCGCGTGGCCAGGGACACCTGCTGGATCAGGAATTCACGCTCGCCCTTCGCCTGAAAATCTGCCCACCACATCTCATAGTCCTGGCGGATCACCCGCTCCGCTCCATCCGGCTCATAGATGCCGGTTTTGGGATCCTGATTCTCAGCAAACGTGTGTCCCGTGATGTCACGGAGCAGCGTGGCCGCCTCATCTGCGATGCTGGAAACATACAGGTCCGCCTGCGGACCTGAGGCGCAGGAAAACAGCGGCGGCGTGCGACTGGGGCGGTGGTCAGCCAGCGCCCGGATCAGCCCGGGCACAGCCTGCTGGCCCAGCTTCACCAGCTCACCATGGACACCTTCCACGCCTTCACTCCCATCTCGCGAGGCCGCCCGCAAACAGCGGATGAGCTCATTGACACGCTTTTCGATAGGCAATTCACGAATCTCATTCATCGCCATCAGCGGCTCGCTCTTTTCCTCCTCGGCATAGCTGCTCATGCGCTCCGCCAGCAGTCGGGCACGCCTGCTGGCCTCCACCTGCCTGTCAGCGCAGGCCTCCGCCACCGCGCGCAGTCTGCCGCTCATGACCTCCCACGACTGCGCACGATCTGTGAGCGAGTGCAGGCAGAGCTGGATCATGTAAAGAGAGGCTTGCTCCTCCAGAGACCTGTAAAAAGCTGGCCACTCAGCAGGCGCATTGGCCGCAGCTTCCTTGCTCAGCTTCACCTGCTCGAGAAGCCTGGCCTCCACCCTGGAAAAGAGCGCGGCTTCATTCAGCTCACGGCAGTACCTGGCCAGCAGCAGCAGGCGCAGCGCCACCGGAGGCCGTGGGATCTCCATGTCTGCAAAACCACCCGCGCCGGAGCCGCGAACAAGATCCATCTCGCGCATCACCAGCCACTCGAGATCCTTCGGCTCAAACCGGCGTTTGAGATCCGGCGGATCGTCCTGGAGATGATACCGAGCCGGCACCAGCCAGCGATTCAGGACGTCCAGCGTGCCGCCATCACCCGACTTCAAAAACCCTGCCTGCGTTAGCCAGCGGTCGGCATCGGCATCTGAAGTGCCCAGGCCCGTGCCGTTCGTCTTCACCGCCCCCGGCTGCAGCCCCTTCACCGAAGGATACCCCAGCGCGTCCAGCCACACCAGCGCCGCCGCCACCTCCGTCTTGACCTCCGCCTCACTCACCGTGATCCGCTTCTCCTCCGCCGCCATCACCCGCGGCACAAAACCACCCGAAGACAAAACACCAACCGCAAGAAGAGTGGAGACAAAGGTGTGTTTCATTCGGGAGAGCGGAACCTCTGTAAGAACACCGGGTGACGCACCTTGCTCAAACTTTGCCCAACCCAGCACGCCGAAGTCGCGGCAGCGACATGGACTGCGGCAGCCTGCTGCCGCTTTAGTGTTGGGCAGCCCTGCTGCCGGGAGAAGATACTCAATGAAACATTTGGGGCTTTGAGTGTCGGCTGCGGCCAGCAGGGCTGGCCTGGAGAAAGCGGCAGCAGGGCTGCCGCGGTCCATAGGACGACCTCACGACGGCGGAGTCGCCGTCACCGCCGCCGTATACGCCGCCTTCAGATCCGCATCCGTCTGCGTATGACTCCCACGAAACACAAACAGCAATCCCAGCCGTGAAAACTCCGTCGTGTTCGGCGCGCTGTGATGAATCGTCTCACACTGGTGAATCGTCGCATCCCCCGGCGCCAGCAGACCGCAGAACTGCTCGCTCAAAGGCACACTGGAAGGCTCGGCAAGCCCAATGCTGTTCCCTCTCACTCCGCTGGGCTTCGTGGGCTGCATGCCTTCATTCTGCGAGCCTTTGACAAAGAACACCGGCCCGTTGGCCTCTGTCACTGCATCAATGGCGATCCACACCGTCAGCATGTCCGGCGGCGCCTGGCAAAAGTAAGCGTTGTCCTGATGATACGGCACGCCGGAGCCGATGCGCGCAGGCTTGTTAAAGGTCTCCACCCCCATGAGCACCGGCTCCCCATGCACCAGCGGCGCGATCAATGAGCGGATGTCCTCCCGCTCGCCCATCTGGCGGAAAAATTCGTTATGCTCCTCCAGCCGCCACAGATTGCGCACCGTCTTCTCATCTTTTTCAAAGGTGCGCGCATTCGCAGGCTTCGAGGCCAGGTCATCGCGGATGTAGCGGTCCAGCTCCACGCGCACCGCGGCCACCTCGTCAGCCGTCAAAAACTGGCGCACAAGAATGACGCCGTCCTTTTCATAATCCGTCAACAGTTGGGCAGAATCAGTCACATTCATGGGGGTAAGAGGGTGATTTCAGTTTCGACGACTTCCAGCGGCTGGGAAGCCGCCTGCAGGCTTATCTCGATCGTGTTCCAGCCTTGTTTCAGAAGGCTCGCATCCTTCACCGGCCACTGCACATAGGCCTCCGTGGCGGGCGAGCACGAGATGCCATGCCGCAGCCCCTTCGTGACCACCATCTGCGCCGCCGTGCTGCCTTCATGGAAGGTCTCTCCATTGAGGGTGACCGTCATCTTCACATCATCATACTTTTGGTTCGCGCCATTCAGCCCCAGCCGAAGATAGGCCCTGGCATGGGCCTTCGCGGGATTCTCGCCCATCATCACCCGTAGCGTGACCTTCCCGTCCACTCCCAGAAACGCCGGGAGCTGCTTCCGGTATTCATACGTGTCCAGGTGATCATGGAAATAAGCCGTGGTGATGCAGTAGCGTCGCGACCCCTGCTGCGTGCTCAGCGCCTTCACCGTCAGCGGATCCGTGTGCAAAATATAGTTGTAGATCTGATGCCCGCTCGCCCCCATCTGCCGCTGGTTCAGCGCCGCGCCCAGAAACTTCGCCGCATCCGGCGTGCGTGAAACCTCCTTCATATAAGATGCCTCCGTGTGCTCCGCTGAAAACGGCCAGTGATACCCGCTGCGCCCATACAGTGAGCCGATCACCTCGATACCCTCCGGCTTCGCCAGCGCCACAAACTCCTCCAGCGGCATGTCATGCGCCAGCGTCATCACCTGCGTCGGGATGATGGCATCCACCAGATGTCCCTTGATCCATGTGGCGAGATCAATCCCCGCCCAAGTGCAGTTCTTCACCGCAGGCGGCACACGCACGATCAGCTTCATCGGCCGCTTCTGCTCCTTCGAGATGCGGTTCAGCTCCTCGCGCGCCTTTTGCACCATCTCGGTCAATAGATGCATATTTGGTTCGGCCTGCCCTGGCGGGAAGAAGACCTGGAACCGGTTAAAATCCAGCTCAAAGCCGTCCATGAGGTCCGCATAGCGGTTCATCGCCTCCACGATCACCCCCAGCCGATACGCCCGCACCTCCTCACGCGCATAGTTCAGCAGGTGCTGGTAGACCTCCGCCCCCTGCACCGGCGTGGTGCCGAGAGTCGCGTCCTGGTGCTCCATCCAGAAACGGCCCGTCAGCGGATAGTAGAGCGGATCACTGCAGTAGTGCGCATCATTCATCCGGTAAGACGGGTAAAACCGCAGCCCGCGCGCCCGTGCCACCTCTCCCACGATGCGCGGCGCATCCAGCCCCGCCTCCGTGGCGATCCGGCAGCGCTCGATCCGCTTCTCCCACTTCGGGTCCTTGTTATATTTCGTGAACCGCCAGCCCCAGGTGCTGGCCACCCTTGTCTGATAATAAAGAACATCCGACCCCGCGCCGATGGACCACATCAGCGACTTCACCGGCCCGTCCGCGATGGCCCCCACCAGCTTCTGCAGCTTGTCCCTCGATTCCTCCGGCGTATCCCCCACAAACGAAAGATCCCCGTCCAGATTCTGCATCAGCACCAGCGGCTCCGCAGCCCGGCTGAGGCACCAGGAGCACAGGAAGAGGAGTGGAAGGAAAAGCTTCATCAGAGGGACGATGCCCCGCAGACTACCCTGCGCGCCCTCCCCCGATCAATCCCCCTGAACTGGTTCTTTCCGCGAACCAGGGAGCGACGGCCATCAGCCAGAAGTTTGGTAGAAAAATGAAGGGTAGAAAGATTTCAGAACCCAGATGAACTCAAATTTTTCTACCCTTAATCTTTCTACCAAAAACATCACCGGCGAACTCTCCCATCCCCCCGTTCCCAAACAGCTCCCATCCTGTTAATCCCGAATCCTGTTCATCCTGCAAAAAGAGAGCCGTGCAGCTCACGCTCATCCACCCCAATCCACCTAACAAAAAGGGCGGAAGCACCAGCTCCCGCCCTTCGTCGTGATTCATTCAGGTCAATTCAGCCTGATTAATCCGTGATCTTCACCGGCGTGCCGCCCGGCGTGTTCTCAAAGAAGATCTTCGCCATGTGCGTGGGCAGGCGGATGCAGCCGTGAGAGTCGGCATAACCAGGAAGATAACCTTCATGCATGCCCACCGCGCCCGTCACTCGCATAAAATAGTGCATCCGCGCCGCGTCAAACTTCGTGCCCGGAGGCCGTGCATCCTTCCGGTTGTCGATGTTCTGCTTCACGATCGCCATGTCCGCGTCCACGTAGTTGCCGTAGATGGAGGACACATGATCCTGGTCCTTCTGGATCACACTGAAACTGCCACGCGGCGTGGGAAACTCATCACTGCCCGTGCACACCGGGGACGCGCCCACCAGCTGGTCACCCTTGTAGTAAAAAGCCATCTGCTCCTCGATCTTGATATGGATGCGCGGCTTGCCCTCCACATCATCACCCTTCCAGAAGGATCCATCGCCCTTATACGGCGAGGGCGGCGGCGCCTTCGACCGCTTCACCAGGCCAAACGGCGCAAACTCCCAGCGCGGTGGCGACATCGTCACATAGTAGCCACCCCCCGGGCTCGCGGCGCTGTAGTAGGGGTTCGAGTTCACACAGCTCACGCCGAGCGTGATCAGAACCGAGGAGAAGACAAGCCGGACAGCGAGTGGGAGACGGGATGAGGCGGACATGGAAGCGCTTTTGATAGCCAGAACCTCAGCAGAGACAATGCCGGATTGCCAAGTTATCAAAGAACCACAACCCCTCCCTGGTAACTTGAAGCATTCTAACCGCTAATGTGACGCTGATAAGACGCTAATATCCAAGCATTCAATGGTTTGGGATTAGCGTTCTATTAGCGTCTTATCAGCGGTTCAAAAAGCTGCCTGAGCTGTAAAACCGGATGATAGGACCACCGTCCCAAAAACAAGGCAGGCAGCGGACACCACCCGGGGCCGCTGCCTGCCTGTGTATCTGTCATTCAAACGTGAGCGTGATCAGCCCTGCGGCCCCTGGTATCGGGCATCGCCGAAAGCCAGAATGGGGTAGAAGATGAAGCCCAGCAAAGCCAGCCCGATGCCGAAGCCAGCACCTTTACCAAAGCTCTTCGCCAGGCCGATGCTGACCAGGATGGCGATGATGAAGTTCACAAACGGAATGATGAACAGAATGATCCACCACAGAGGCTTCCCGCTGATCTTCAGCAGCACGATGATGTTATAAAAAGGCACCAGGCATGCCCAGCCCGGCTCGCCTGCCTTGGTGAAGACCTTCCACAGCGCGGCGATGAGGATGACGATGAAGGCCAGACCGATGACCATGGCGATTGGCGACGGCGCCTCGACTTGCTGCATTTGCATGTCCAGCTCCGCGGAAGAGGAAGCTGACTGAAGGATAGAGAGGAGGAGAGTACTCATGGGATAACGTGTTGAGATGTTGACTGACCACTGACTCTGACTTTCACCCGAATGGCCGGATGCGGGAGAAGTGTGCAAAAGCCGCCGCCCTCCTGGCAAGAGAAAAGAATCCCAGCCCAGGCAAGCAGCCGCCCCATTGCCAAATTTCCCTTTTCAGCTTTCGGTTACGCCATTTCAGTGGCTTGGAAGCCCGCCCTTCGAAATACTCCTTTCGTTCCATCCATCCCCTCATGAAGCTCGCCCTCATCCGCCGTCAGTTCGCCTCCGTGGGCGGAGCAGAGCTCTATCTGCAGAGACTGCTCGGCGCCCTCGTGCAGGCCGGGCATGACATCCATCTCTACACCGAGCGCTGGGAGGGTGCCGCCGCCGGAGTCACCGTGCATGAGGTGCCCGTCAAAGCAGGCCGCGCCACGCGCAACATCGTCTTCGCCAGGAACGTGGACCTCCAGCTGCAGGGCACGGACTACGACCTCGTCTTCAGCCTCGAGCGCACCGTGCGGCAGGACGTCTATCGCGCGGGCGATGGCGTGCACGCCGTCTGGCTGGAGCAGCGCAGACGCTTCGCCTCCTGGTGGCGCAGGCCCTTCATCGGCATGGGCGCCTTTCACTCAAACATGCGCGCTCTGGAGACCCGCACCTTTGATCCCGCGAACACGCGCCACATCATCGTGAACTCAGACATGGTGCGCCGGGAGATCCTGGCCCGCTTCCCCTTCCCGGCCGAGCGCATCCACCTCGTGCGCAATGGCGTGGACCCCGCCCGCTTCCAGCGTGGCGACCGCGCCGCCACCCGCGCGAAGTTCGGTTTCGCCGAGGACGACTTTGTTTTATTGTTTGTTGGGTCAGGCTGGGAGCGCAAAGGCCTTCACTTCCTGGTCAAGCTCATGCGCCGCTGGCAGGAGGAGGAGCCCAAAGTCAAACTGCTCGTCGTCGGCAAAGGCCACCTCTCCAGCCCACCGCCAAACGTCGTCCTGGCCGGCCCCATGCGCGAGGTGGAGCACGCCTACGCCGCGGCCGACCTCATGACCTTCCTGCCCATCTACGAGCCCTGCGCGAACGTCATCGCCGAGTCCCTCGCCAGCGGCCTCCCCGTCATCACCAGCGCCTTCAACGGCGCCTCCGAGCTCATCGACGAAGGCCTCAACGGCCACACCCTCGCCGACCCCGCGGACATCGACACCCTCGCCAAAACCATCCGCCACTGGCGCGACCGCCCCGCCTCCCGCCTCGTCCCCTGTAGCAAACCTCTCGACCTCGACACCAACGTCCGCGAAACCCTCCGCGTCCTCGAGCTGGCGGCCAAAGATAATTCAAAAGTTAGTTAGGCTCGCGCCTGCGCTGTGGAGATGTGAGGGCGATCACCTGGAGAAACCTCGCGGCATCGAACCCCGTAGGGGTTCTCCATGAATAGCCGGGGGTCGAGGCACGAGACCCCCGGTCAATCGGGAATCCTCGCCAATCAAACCCGAACCCCGTCAGGGGTTCCCCCATGCGCATTGGACCACCGATGAACAGAGTGCTTGCCATCGACGCATCGTTTGAGAACAATCACCCCCATGGATGCCGACTCCGAACGATCGCCTGTAGTACGCGAAGCGATGTCATTTCAAGCCTGGCAGAAGAGTCCCACGGAGCAAAGGATTGAAGACCGGGCCATGTGGAGCGCGCTGCCCGTCTACTTCATCGTCTGGCTCGTCCTGCTCAGCCCCAGCCTCCCATTCCTCAACCTCACCGCCTCCGGCCTCCCGCTGTATCCGGCCCTCGCCATCGCCTGCCTTTACGTGGCCATGCATGTCTATGAGATCAGCGTGCGCGGCCACTGCTACCTGTGCGCAGACTCCACGGCCGTGCCCGTGACACTGCTGGCCGTGCTTCTCGGCGGGACCGTGGCCCACTACACCCATGGCTTCACCTGGGCCGCCCTGTTCTTGCTGATGATGCGTGGTGCCATGATCCTGCTCATCGCCCATATCGCTGCCATGATCTGGGCAGGCCTGCTGACCTCCATCATGCGCTTCCACCTCCGCCAGCGCATCGCCACGGAGCGCGCTGAACTGCAATCCCAAAGCCATGATTGGACACGGATCCGCAAACCCTGATCACCAGCCCGCTTCACACATCCACCGAGCACAGGCTTGCTATTCACCGGCGGATCAGACACGCTTTTATTTCGTCTCACCTCACATCGTCCGCCCACCGCCCACCGCCCACT
>NZ_BKAG01000043.1 GCF_007992435.1 Prosthecobacter gellanilyticus
ATGCACCTCACACTGATGGAAACATAGCTCATGGGTGAGTGAGAGACTGCACCATCTACAGTCTCATACTCACGCCGTTCTGCCAGCAAATCACCCCTCCGCCCCAAACGCCTCCAACTCTGCAGCCGCCTTCTCCCACGCGCTGGTCTCCTTAGCGATCTTCGGCTCGATCTGCTCCATCTCCGCCGTCAGCGCACGGAACCTGGCGGCATCGGCATAGGTAGCACCGTCTTGGAGCAGGTTCACCAGCTCCAGCTTGCGCCTCTCGAGCTGAGCCAGGGCTTGCTCGATGGTGGCCACCTTCTGCTCCAGGGCCTTCTTCTCCTTGCTGCGCGCATTGCGGGCATCCGCCTCGGCGCGCTTCTGCTCCTTGGTCTTCCCTCCGGGACTCGAGGAAGGTGAGTTACTTTTGCTGGTCTCAGGCGCGCTGTAGTTCTGCGGCTGAGAATTCGTCAGCGTGGCCGTCAGCGCCTCGCGTGCGGAGGTGGCCTTCGTCTTGTCCAGGAAGTATTGATAATCCCCCGCATACGGCGTCAGCACGCCCGAGGCGATGTGCAGCACGTTCTTCGCCATGGCGCGGATGAAGTGCACGTCATGACTGATGAACACCAGCGTGCCCTCATAGTCCTCCAGCGCGGCGATGAGCGCATCGATGCTGCCCATGTCCAGATGCGTCGTCGGCTCATCCATCAAAAGTAGGTTAGGCGGATCCAGCAGCAGGCGCACCAGCGCCAGACGGCTCTTTTCACCCCCGCTCAGCACGCCCACGGTCTTGAACACATCATCCCCCTGGAAAAGGAAGCTGCCCAGCAACGTGCGGCAAAGGTTCTCACCCGGCCGGCTTGGCAGATCCATGGCCGACTGCAGCACTGTGTGCCGCATGTTCAGCACATCACCGCGATACTGCGCGAAGTAACCCAGCTTCACATTGTGGCCCAGGTCGCGCTTGCCCGCATGAGGCTGCAGCGCACCGGCAAGCAGCTTCAGCAGCGTGGACTTGCCCGCGCCATTGGGACCCACCAGCACAAGCCGCTGGCCACGCTCGATCTCGAAATCGAGATCCTCATAGACCGGGTTCTGGGGATAGCTGAAGGCCACCTCCTGGAGCGTCATCACCCGCAGTCCGCTGCGCGGGGGCTGTGGAAAACGGAACTTCACCTGCTTTGCCGCCGCCTGTGGCGCATCCACCTTCTCCATGCGGCCGATCATCTTCAGCTTGTCCTGGGCACGCGAGGCGAAGTTCGCCTTCGCCTTGAAACGATCCGCCCACTGCTGGAGCTTGGCGATCTCCTTCTGCTGATTGTCAAAAGCCGACTGCATCTGCCCCTGGCGTGCCTCTTTCTCGATCAAGTAGTCGTCATAGTTCCCACGATAGCGGTACACCTTTGAATGCGCGATCTCCAGGATCGTGTCCGTCAGCGCGTTCAGGAACTCACGGTCATGAGAGATCATCAGGATCGCACCCGGATAACCCTGCAGATAGTCCTGAAACCAAATGAGCGATTCAAGATCCAGATGGTTCGTCGGCTCATCCAGCAGCAGCAGATCCGGCTCTTGCACAAGCAGGCGCGCCAGATGCGCACGCATCACCCAGCCACCGCTCAGCGTGCGGGCGCGACGCTCAAAATCACTCTCGCGAAACGCCAGCCCCTTCAGGATGCGCTTGGCCTTCGGCTCCGCCTCCCAGCGGCTGTGCTCGTCCACATGGCCCGTGGCCAGTTGCAGCACGGTCACGTCATCCACGGGGGCGCTTTCCTGCGGCAGGAAGCCAAAGTCCAGCCCGCGCTCCATCGTCACCTGACCATCGTCCGGCGTCGACTCCCGCAGCAGGAGCGAGAACAGCGTGGACTTCCCCGCCCCGTTCGGACCGATCAGGCCGATCTTCTCACCACGATTAATATGAAACGACACGCCGCTGAACAGAGTGCGGCCTGCGTAGGTTTTGCTGACATTGTTGACGGAGAGCATGTGGGGGCGCTTTCAGTGAACGGGAGAGCGCCAAGTGCAAGGTAAACCCCATTTTGCTTCCCTGGACTCTTGCTCCATTCTGGCAACCGCCCCGCTCGTCGCCATGCCCTCCACCACCGATCCCGAAGTCATCGCCGTCGGCCTCAAAGCCCTCCGCAGACGCCGCCTGATCGTCTGGACCGCCATGCTGGCACCGCTCGTGGCGTTCGCCGTCTTCGAGGGTAGTTACATGGACTATGTAGTCCCCTTCTATTTCCTCCTGATGCTGCTTGGACCGACGAGCATCGTCCTGAGTGAATGCCCTCGCTGCGGCGAGCTGTTTCACATCAAGGGAATCTTCTCCAGCGTCTCCACCAGATACTGCCTGCACTGCAATCTCCCCCTCAAGGAACCTCCGCCCAAGCCCAAGCTCGAATCCCTCAACAAGAAGAAGATCAAGAAACGCCGGACCAAGAAGAAGCGTTCCCCCCGTTAATCCCGCCCATCTTGTGAATCCTGTCATCCAGGCTGCGGATCACTCCGCAGCCTGCAATTCACAGATCAATAATAAGGCACCAGACCACCCTGCCAGATCGACTTCAGGTCACTGACAGCCGCATCAATCAGAGTGCTGCCACGCAGCGTGATGTTGAGATACTTCTCGTTCGTGGCCTCACCGATCACCACCGCACCCGCGGCCTTGGCAGCAGTAAGGTGCTCAGGAGCGACCTCGAGCAGCAAGCGGCCCGGAGTTTCGCCAAAGAGCAGTTCGGCCACCGTGCAATCCTTCGTCGCAGGCAGGTTTTCCAGCTCCACCTTCACACCAGCCTTGCCACTGAAGGCAAATTCCGCCAGCGCGACGCCCAGACCACCTTCGCTCAAATCATGACAGGCGAGCACCGCGCCGCTCTTGGCCAGCTCATGATACTTCTCATAGCTCGCCCAGGTGGCAGCTTCTTTCCAGGTCGGTGCGCCATCAAGGCCCGCGCCCTTCGTGTATTTCGCAAACACGCTGCCGCGCAGACCAGCGGTGGTGCCGCCGATCAGGCAGAGCTTGCTGCCTGCACGACGCAGGGACGCGCCGACGACATGCTTCGCATCCTCAATGATGCCGAAACCGCTAACCAGAAGCGTGACAGGGATCGAGACCGGGCCGTCTTCGGTGATGAAGTAGTTGTAGAAGCTGTCCTTGCCGGACACAAACGGCGCGCCGTAAGCGATCGCGGACTCAGCCATGCCCTTCGTGCATTCGACCAGGGCGCCCAGTTCCTTCTCAGCATCCGGATTGCCCATGCAGAAGTTGTCCAGGATGGCGATACGCTGTGGATTTGCACCCATGGCCACCAGCTGGCGCACGCACTCATCCACGCAGGCGCGGCCCATCGCATGAGGGTCATTCTTGCCCCACTCAGGCAGAAGCGCACAGGCCAGGGCCACAAGCTGCTTCGAGCCATCCACCTTGATCACACTACCATCCTGCGGCGCATCACCTGCGGCACCGGCCAGCGGCTTCAGCACCGTGTTGCCCTGCACTTCATGGTCATACTCACGGATGATCGGCTCACGGGAGACGATGGCGAAATCAGCGAGGAGCGTCTTCAGCACCTGCGTCCAGGATTCCGGACGCACGGCCACCTTCGGAGCCAGGGCCGCAGGCTGGCGCCAATGCGCACGCATCTCACGGCGAGGCGCGCCGTGCAGTTTGTCCACCGGCAGATCGCAGACGATGCTGTCATAGTGGAACACACGCAGACGCTTGTTGCCGTCCGCCTTCGCGAGCACAAAGATCTCGCTCTGCCACTTGTCAGCGATGGCCTGCAGCGCCGGAAGGTTATGCTCCTCGATGGACATCACCATGCGCTCCTGGGACTCGGAGATGAAGACCTGCCAGCTTTCCAGGCCCGGCTCTTTCAGCGGGCAATGGTGAAGATAAACCTCACCTCCCACTTCGCTCAGCATCTCACCAGCCGCGCTGGAGAAACCACCCGCGCCGCAATCCGTGATGAACTCGATCAAGCCCGCCTCACGTGCCGCGAGCACAAAGTCAGCGACCTTCTTCTCCTCGATCGGATTGCCGATCTGCACCGCCGTCTGGTCCTCTTCATGAGAATCCGTCGTCAGTTCCGCCGAACTAAATGTTGCGCCTTTCAGACCATCCTTGCCCGTGCGACCACCGGCCGCGATCAGCAACTGGCCAGGCTTCACCTCTTTCGCAATGTCCTTGATCGGGATGATCCCGGCCGTGCCGCAGAACACCAGCGGATTGTAAATAAAGGTGTCATCAAACTGGATCGCACCATTCACCGTCGGAATGCCCATGCGGTTGCCGTAGTCACGCACGCCGCGCACCACGCCGCGCATGATGCCCAGAGGATGGATCACATCCTTCGCCTTCAGATCTTCCTGCTTGGTATCTGGCGGGCCAAAGCAAAACACATCGATGGAAGCCACCGGCTTCGATCCCTTGCCGGCACCCAGAATGTCACGGATCACACCGCCCAGGCCCGTGTTCGCACCAGCATACGGCTCGATGGCGCTCGGGTGGTTATGCGTCTCCACTTTCAGACACACAGCCTTGTCATCATCCAGCTTCACAAAGCCCGCGTTGTCCACGAAAGCGCTCAGCACGAAGTCTGGCTTGTCGGCCATGATCTTCTCCGTCGTCGCGCGGATGTAGGTCTTGAAGAGGCTGTCCACCACTTCCTGCTCACCATTCAGCGTGTGATAGATCTTCGCATTGAAGATACGGTGCTTGCAGTGCTCCGACCACGTCTGGGCGATGACCTCAAGCTCGACGTCCGTCGGATCACGGCCCTCATCGTTGAAAATCTGCTGCACCACCAGCATGTCAGCCTTCGAGAGCGAAAGCTTCATCTTCTTCGACAGGTCCAGAAGCTGGTCGGCAAGAAGCTCACGGACAGGGATGGTGCGGAAAACGGCGGTGGCAGACATGGATTGGGGAGAGTCGATTTGGCGAGGAATTCGCCCATGGCAAACATTCCCTTCACCCCCTTCAAACCAGAAGCCCTCCTCCCTGCCCCAAATCCCGCGCTTTCCTCAGGCCACCCCCGTCCTCACCAAATCAAAAATCATAAATCGTAAATCATAAATCCAGCCCTCATTTCACCCCTCCAGCCCCGCAACCCAAGAACCCCCTTGCCCCACCCGAATCCCCTGCTAACGGAAACGCTCCCCTTTATGCATCGCAGAATCCGTCTCCGGTTCTCTCTGCTCGCCGCGATCTTCGCCGGGCTCCTCCTCAGCACTTTCACCTCCCAGGCGCTGGCACAGGCCTCCGTCATCGTGGTGGACACCTTTAACCGCAAGGTCCACGTCGCTGGCAATGCCAATGCCCGCCGCGCCGTCGGTGGCATGGCCAAGATCGCCACCGCCATGGTCGCCCTGGACTGGTCCGTCGCCTCGAAGGTGGGGGTGAACGTCCTCGCCCCCGTCCCGGCCTACGCCCCCCAGATAGCCGGCATCAATCAGCTCGGCCTCCAGCCCGGGGACAAGCTCACCATCCGCGACCTCATCTACGCCACCATGATGGGGAGTGACGACATCGCCGCCATCACTCTGGCAGATTTCGTCGGCCGTGACCACCTCTACCGCCTTGGCCGTCAGGGAGATCCGCAGGTCGAGTTCGTCCGCCAGATGAACCAGCTCGCCTACCGCGAGGGCGCCACCGGCACCCGTTTCCAGAACCCCCATGGGTATGAAAACACCCGCACCATCGGTGTTTCCACCGCGGCGGACATCGCCCGTCTCACCCTCTATGCCGTTTCCCGTCCGGCCATGAGCTTCTACACGAACCAGAGCTCCCGAAACATCACCATCTACCGTGCGGGCGGCCAGCTCTCCGTGCCGGTGAACAACACCAACTCCCTCCTGGGCAATGCGGGTGTCGATGGCGTCAAGGCCAGCTCCACTCCCCGCTCCGGTGGCTGCGCCGCCGTCTCCGCAGAGCGTCCCGCCTCCGTCTTCAAGCAGGCCAATGGCAGCAGCCTCATCTACCGCCACCGTCTCGTCGTCGTCGTGCTCGGCTCGGCCGATCCCTTCGCTGAGACCCAGTCCCTGCTCGGCCAGGGCTGGAATGCCTACAACCGCTGGGTGGCCGCAGGCCGCCCCATCCAGGACGAAAAGCAGTTGTTGAACAACTTTTAAATCAAGCCAGCAGGCTTCTCCCGCCGCTGTCTTTGCCTCAAAACCCCTACCCCATCATCCCCCCACTCACTTTATGCGTATCGGTATCCTGAACAGCGGCGGCGACTGCCCCGGCCTCAATGCAGTCATTCACGGCGTCGTCGGCGCAGCTCACACTCACGGCTGGGAAGTCGTTGGCTTCCGCGATGGCTTTGAAGGCATGCTCCCCCCAGGTGACTACATGCTGCTGGACCCCTCCCGCACCGTCGGCATCACCAAGCTCGGCGGCACCATCCTCGGCACCACCAACAAAGGCCACTTCGTCGCCAAAATCGGCGAGGGCAATGTCTCCGAAGTTCCCCACGAGATCGTCGAAAAGGCCAAGGCCACCCTTCGTCACCTCGAGATCGGCGCTCTGATCGTCGTCGGTGGAGACGGCTCCCTCACCACCGCCCTCCAGCTTTATAACATGGGCGTGCCCGTCATCGGCGTGCCGAAGACCATTGATAACGACATCCAGGCCACCGCCATGACCTTCGGCTTCGACAGCGCCGTGCATGCCGTGGTGGATGCTCTCGACCGTCTCCACACCACCGCGGAAAGCCATAAGCGCGCCATCGTGCTTGAGGTCATGGGCCGTCACGCAGGCTGGATCGCCCTCTACGGCGGCATGGCCGGCGGCGCGGACGTCATCCTCCTTCCGGAGATCCCCTTTAAAATGGAACACGTGGCAGACGCCATCCGCCAGCGTGATGCCCGCGGCCACCACAGCACTCTCGTCGTGGTCGCTGAAGGTGCTCGCATGGAAACGGGTGAGCTTTTGAAGAAGGAAACCGTCGGCGGCAAAGGCGAGGACCGCCTCGGCGGCATCGGCGACTACGTCGCGAAGAAGATCGAAGACATGACCGGCAAGGAAACCCGCGCCTGTACCCTCGGTCACCTTCAGCGTGGTGGTGCACCGACCGCTCTCGACCGCATCCTCGGCGTGCGCTTTGGCGCCATGGCCGTCAGCCTGATCGAGCAGGGCAAGTTCGGCCGCATGGTCAGCTACCAGCAGTATCAGGTCGGCGATGTCAGCATCGAGGAAGCCGTGAACCAGCTCCGCCTCGTGAAGTCTGACAGCGAGATCGTCAATGCCGGCCGCAGCATCGGCATCTGCTTTGGCGATCGCCCCGTGCTCCAGCGCTAATCCGATCCTTTTTCTTTTCGTCCTTCCACCACCACACCCTCACCAACCATGGGCGCACAATGGAAACAAAAGTGGCGTGAACTCGCCGCCGACCAGAAAGGCAAAATCGTCGGCAAGCTGACACGTGAAATCCAGGTCGCGGCCCGCCTCGGCGGACCCGACCCCGATCTCAACGCCCGCCTTTACGCCGCTCTTGTGGCTGCGAGAAAGCAGAGCGTCACACGTGATTCCATTGAGCGCGCCATCGCCAAGGGCAGTGGTGTGGGCGGAGAGCCCGTGAATTACCAGACCGTCGTCTTTGAAGGCTTCGCCCCTCACCGCATCCCGGTCATGGTCGAGTGCCTCACGGACAACAACAACCGCACCTCCTCCGAGGTCCGTGTTCTATTCAAGGCAGGCAGCCTCGGCACACCCGGCTCCGTCGCCTGGATGTTCGAGCATTGCGGTCTCGTTGAAGCCCAGCACAAGGACAAGACTCTCGACATCGAAGTCGCCGCCCTCGAAGCCGAGGCTGATAATGTCGAGCCCCTTGAGCTCGATGAAGAAGACGCCGCCGGCCATATCGGCGCCCGTTTCTTCTGCCCCATCTCCAGTCTCGACATCGTCACCAAGGCCCTCAAAGCCGCAGGTTGGACGGTGACTACCTCCGAGCTGCATTATCATCCCAAAGACTGCCCCGAGATCACCGACGCTCAGCGCGAAGAAGTCACCAACTTCCTCCAAGGCCTCGACGGCCACGCCGACGTCCACCGCGTCTACGCCGCGATGAAGTAAGGGTGGCGGCATAACCAACTTATTGTTCATTTCTAACGCTTCCACGCTGTCTTGCAGCCTGGAGGCGTTTTATAGTAGCCATCACACTCCTTGTGATGAGCTGACGATCAGGTCATCACACCCCATCGCCGAACATCCCCACCAGGACATTCGTGCGAAAGCGCATGGGCTCGCATCACACGTCGCTCCGCGCGAGACCTCAGCAAGGAAGAACGCTCTACAGCTTCGGATGTGATGGCTCCTATGCCAGGACCACTACCACGAAGCCCCCAGCACCCGCGCCTGCGAAACATCCCGCAGATACCGGTAACCCTCGATCACCTCCCGATCAAAAGGCGCAATGAGCGGAACCACCTCGCGCACATACTCACCATGCGCCGTGTCCTCCAGCACATCCAGATTCGCCAGACACACCTCATCCACATCCCACACCTCACCGTGGATGGACACCCCCTCGCGCTCATCCAGCACCATTCCCGGATACCCACCCAGATCATGCAGCCGGAACCTCGGATGCGTCATCGCCATGCCGACGAACGTCTGCCCGCGTAAATAGCGATGATTCGAATGTCCGCGCTTGAGCGTGCCATAAACAAAGAGGCGCATGGGTGTCAAAAATAGCGATGCCAGGATAGAAGCAAAGCCAGCGAAGTCACAGCAAGAACAAGGCCGCCCTCGAAAATTCTAGCTCACCAATATCGCTCCAAAATGCCTCGAAGCCCAAAGGGCTTCCGCATCATAGCGAAGGGTTGGTGAGCCCTGGCGAACCTACCCTGGCATCAGACCACCACGTCTCGATGACACAGACGGACTCCAACGGAGTCCCGCATCTTAAACCCGCCTCGTCATCTAACCGAATCACCGTTTCACGAAAGAAGATCATCCCGCTCAGCCAGCCACTGCGGCAGCGAAAACCGCTTCTCCGCCAGCTCCACCGCACGCTCCATCACCTTCGCAGGCAGCTCCTGCACCACCTGCACCTCCCGCGCCAGTTTCCCCGCCCACTGCGGCCAGAACTCCTCCGCGATCCGCACCTGCTGCACACTGCCTTGATGCAAAAAACCTAATCTGCCACGCCGCTGCCCTGCCCCGGCCACCTTCACCGGCCCCCGGATCACATCATGCAGCGCCGGAGCCACAAAACAAAACGGCCCGTCCACCAGATCCTCCGGCAGCGCCAGCCGGCACCCCATATGCCCATGCGCTGAGAGTGATTCCGCCAGCGAACCATGGATCACCCGATAGCTCTCCACCGCCGGCGTTTCCGCCCACGGATGGCTCGCCGGGACGATGACGGAATACGTAAAATCCCCCTGGTGCATCACCACGCCGCCGCCCGTCCAGCGCCGGATCACCGGCCACTCCGGCAGCGCATCCTGAAGCTTCGCCAAACTCTGCGCATACCCTATCGTCACCGTCGGCTGGTCCCAGGTATACACCCGCAGCACCGGCAGCTCGCTCTGCTCCAGCCAGGCCTGGTCCACCGCCATGTTCATCGCCCCCGCATGCGTGCCATCGAGATGCAGGATCAGTCGGTCAAAGAAAGGCGTGTCAGAACTCACCCCAAGCCCATACCTCCCACTCCCACCCCAATCAACCAAATGGCAGACCCCGACCCCAACGTACAACCCCATTCCAATGGGGTTGCACCCGCGAACCACAGATGAGCTCGATCCCCCCATCGCCAGCGACTCTCAACGGTATGGCGAGCCAGGGGCTCGAAAGCCGGTAGCCAGGGGTGCAGCGAGGAACGAGCGGAACCCCTGGACCCGACGCCACACACATCCACCTCAGACATGCCCCCTGAAAGGGGGCGAGAAGCCCGCGTCATCTCCACGGATCCGCGCATTCGATAGTCAGGATGGAGGGAACAGCCCAACCAAAATTACATCCTTGCATTCCCCGAACCGTTCCCTCATCTTTCCCACCATGAACACCCTGCAAAAGGTTCCCGCCTGGTTCTGGATGCTTCTTAGCTACGCCGCGCTGGCCGTTCCCTTCCTCTGGGCCGGCAACCAACCCGCCTCCACGGCCTCCACCAGCGTCTTCATGGGCTGCCTGCTCGTCTGCTGGATCCCCGCCTTCGTCTTTGTGAACCGGAGAGACATCCAGGAGCACCGTGTCTTCTGGATCTCTCAAGCCGTCTCCCTTCTCGCCGCCGCCGCCGTCTTTGGCATCGTCATGGCGGTCTCCATGCACTTCCAGGATCTGAATGCCCGTGATGCCCGCACCGACGGCAGCACGCCGGCCGTGGTCGCCACCATCATCGCCTACCTCATCTCGAACAACATCTGCGTCTCTCTCGTGACCCGCACGCGTGCCACCGTGGAAGCCAGTGTGGAGAAAAAGCTTTCGCCATCGAAGAAGCGCTAACCAACAGCGCTTCAACGAAAAGACTTCGAGTTGTCTTCACGGATATTCAATCCGTCAGCAAGCACCCAAGCACACGCATCTCTGTCCCATTCTGATGTCTTGGTCATAAGTGCTCATCAGTGTCCATCAGTGGCAAAAAACCACCACCGCACACAGCACGTCATTTGTTCACCAGCATCCCCGGCACCAGCGCGCGAATAAACGCCTTCGTGTCCTCCAGCGCGGCAAGCTCCGCGAACGGGTCCTCGAGCAAGCTCTTCTCCATCGGCAGCGGCACAAAGAAGGTCAGCATGGTCCAGCGATGGTTGATGTTCTTGAAAAACGCATCCGAATACGTGCGCCACACATGCTCCTGGTTGCCAGCGCACGTCGTGCCGTCCGAGCCCAGGAACCAAAACAGAAACACCGCGCGCACCCGCATCCTGCGTCCTTGATCATCCATGATGTCACGATGCATCGTCTTCATCGTGGCCTGCACCTCAGTCGCGAGGCCCAGGTCCAGCGAGACCATCGACTCCGAGGTCATCTGCCAGCCTTGCGCAGGCAGACATACATCCGGCGAGTGGATCGACCGCTTCTCCGCCCCGCTCATCACCACCGTGGCCAGGATCGTGCGGTCCGGCTTCGTATAGATGCGGCGCTCAATGCGCACATCCTCCAGCAGAGCCGCCTTCTCGCGTGCCGTCATCGGCTGGTCCGTGCTCACGAAAGGCCCCACAATGCCCGGCATGTGTGGCTCAATGCCCAGCGGGCCCACCTTGTAACTCGCATCACTCAGCGCGCAGAGGGTCAAGCCACCCCCCAGCACTAGCACCGTCACCCCCAGGTTCAGCCACGCACGCTGCGCAGTGGATCCTGCACCCGGTGCCGCAGGCTTCGGCACAGGCCGGCCACGCTCCACTTTGTTCTCCAGCAACGTCGCCATTCCAAACATGCCCGACAGCGCCACACCGAACACGGCAAAGCCTGCCATGCTGTGATAAAAACTCATCTCCTGATGCCCGTCGATGTTTCGCCCGATGGCGAAATCACTCCCCCACCACAGCGACCCCAGCGCCAGCAGGATCATGCGCACCAGGTTCCCCAGCACCGCCAGCGGAATGGCGCTGGCAAACAGGATGCCACGGCCTAACCAAGTTTTTAGAGACAACCAGCCATACAGCGCCGCCAGCATCATCAGGGAAAAGAGGGACCGGATGCCGCTGCACGGCTCCTCCACATCCAGCTGGAACAAATCACCCGCCGAAAGCCCCTTCACCGGATCCGCCGCGGACAGCAGCCCCGTGCCTTCCTGCAGCACCGGCACACCGATGAGGTTCAAAACCATCCCCGAAGCCTTCGCCGTCATCATCCGCAGCGGCACGGCCAGCACAGATTCCAGCGGCAGCATCGGCCAGGTGAAGACCAGAAACGCCCACGGGAAAAACAGCCGCCTCAGCCATGTCACACCCCCGAGCTGCAGGATGATCCCCAGCGTCAGCAACTGACCCGCCAGATACCCCGGATACGCCGTGTCCACCTTGTAACCGAACCAGTAAAATAGCATGCCCACCAGCAGCACCGGCAGCCCCAGCCACGATCCATCCAGCGGCAGCTGCTTCAGGCTACGGCTCATCCTCTGGATCAGCCAGGCCACCAGAAACGGCGTCACCAGACAGAACCACCATTCCGAGTCCTGCTCCGCCTTCTTCAGGATGCCTCCAAACACACTGCTTCGAGCCCCAAACTCCCAATGCTGATACGGAAACCAGCCTAGCAAGACCCCCAGAAAAAGCCCCGCCACGACCAGCGTCACAAGACGCACCCGGTCAGGCTGCTGGGAAGTGGCGGACGAAGTCATGAAATGCGGTTACGAACGGATGGCGGCAATCGCGGCGCGCAGGTCATCCTCCGTGACCTCCTTGCTGACAAAGGCCTCGCCCAAAGTGCTCAACAACACAAAGCGGATGCGCCCCTGGTCGAACTTCTTGTCCATGCGCGCGATGCGCAGGAGCTCATCGGTTTCAACCTCCTCACCCAGCACCACAGGCAGCTCAAAACCCTTCAAAAGGTCCACAATCCGCTGAGCTCCGGCCTCGCTCAAAGTCGAAAGCTTCACAGACAGCACCGCCGCCGCACGCAGCCCGAGCGAGATCGCCTCGCCATGCAAAAGCTTCCCATAGCCCGCATCCGCCTCGATGGCATGCCCCAGCGTATGGCCGAAGTTCAGCAGTGCGCGGATGCCCAGCGTCTCATACTCATCCGCCTCCACCACCCGGGCCTTGATGGCGATGTTCTGGCGGATCAGCTCCGTGAGATCACCCGTGCCGGCGATCACCTCATCGATCAAAGGCAGCATCGCCGCATCACGAATGCACGCATGCTTGATGATCTCTGCAAAGCCCTCATTGAACTCGCGCTTTGGCAGCGAGGAAAGCGTGTCGATGTCCGCAATCACATGCGCCGGCTGATGAAAGCTGCCCACCATGTTCTTCGCGTCCGGCAGGTTCACCCCCGTCTTGCCACCCACACTGCTGTCCACCTGGCTCAGCACCGTCGTCGGCACCTGGATGTAGGGAATCCCGCGCTGGTAGATGCTCGCGCAAAAACCCCCGAGATCCCCGATCACACCACCACCCAGAGCGACCGCGAAACTCTTCCGATCCAGCCCCGCGCGCGCCATCTCGCTGCACACGTTTTCCGCCACGATCAGGGACTTGCTCGCCTCACCCGAGGGCACCGTGATCAGGCACACCTTCTTCCCGGCCGCCTCCAGGCTCGCCACAGCCGTCGCCGCATAGAGAGGGCCAACCTTCGAGTCCGTGATCACCGCGCAGGTGGAGCGACCACCAAACTTCTCATTCGCCACCGCGCCGAGGTTTTTCAGCAATCCGCGCCCCACATCCACCCGGTAGCTGCGCGAACCTAGATCGACGTGGACGGAATGGGCGGGCTGGGAGGTGTTTTCAGGCATGGAAAGAGGTCTAGAATCTGACAGAGGGCTGACTCTGGCGTGCTGGACGAGTCCAGGCAAATCGTTTGCAACCACCGTTCACGCCGAAACCACGTCCCCTGGCGCTTCGCATAGTTCCGGGTCGACTGCTGCATCGCCTCCGTCGCCTCGCTGAGACTGCAGTCCCCCGCCAGATACGCCTTCAGGTCCCGCACCCCGATCGCCTTTTCCAGCCCCCCGCCTCCGGGAAAAGCCGCCACCTCGTCCAGCGCTCCAGCCTCCAGCATCGCCAGCACCCGCTGGTTGATCCGCGCATACAGCGCCTCCCGTTCCCAGGTCAGCACCACGCCAAACCCCCAGGGTTCTACGCCCTCAAAAGTCTTTCGCAGCACCGACTGCGGTTGCCCGGTCAGCAAACAAATCTCCAGTGCCCGCTCCACATAGCGCGGATTCGCCAGCGGCACATTGCCCCCCGCCTCAGGATCCAGCTCCAGCAGCCGCCGCACCTTCTCCTCCAGCGGCAGAGCCCGCAGTTCCACCCGCAACGCCTCATCCCCCGCCGGTAGATCCGCCAGCCCATGAGACAGCGCCTTGATGTAAAGCCCCGAGCCCCCCACCACGATCGGCCACCTCCCCCGCCCCGCGATCTCCGCGATCACCGCCAGCGCCAGATCCCGATACCGCTGCGCATCGCAGTGCTCCTCCGCCTCCAGCACATCATAGAGATGATGCGGCACCCGTTCCCTCTCCGTCCGCGAAGGCTTCGCCGTCACCAAGTCCAGCCCCCGATAAAGCTGAAAAGCATCCGCATTCACAATCTCCCCCCCAACCCTCTCCGCCAGCCCCACACCAACCCCCGACTTCCCCGAAGCCGTCGGCCCGGTGATGTAGATGGGAGAGATGGAGGGAGACGAGTTCAAAGATCAGATCCCTCACCCTGTGGGCTTTAGCCGTCACTCCGTCAATGCTCCAAATACGAGCAGTCTTGAACCACCAATGGTCCGCACAATCCCCTTTCGAAATCCGCAGAACCCGTAATGGCACCGCCAGCGCCGAAGTCGCAACGCGTCCTGGACTGCGCCGGCCCTCCGGCGCTCTCGAAGTCCAAGCGAGATTCCTCACGCATGAAAGCATGCGAAGGCCGTGAGAGGTCATTTCGTCCCTCGAATAGATCACATCACACGCTTCGTCGGAAAGCTCCAGAGGACTGGAGCACTCCAGGACGCTCCGCGCTTCTCGCAAGTCACCTCTGGAAACAACGGTAAACGACCGTCAACCGCCGTAAACGGCTCCCTCCTCACGTTCCCCGCTTGTTCCCAAACAGCTCGATGTGCAGCCTCGGGCTCAGCCGATGTCCGAACGTCTTGCAGGCATTGATCAGCAGATCATAGCGGGTGCGCATGGCCTCCAGCGTCGTGCCTTCGGGCATCAGCAGCACCTTCTCGGGTGGAACCGGAACACCGAGCGATTTCACGATGTCATGAGCCTCATGCAGATCGGCCTCCGTGGAGATCACGAACTTGAGCTGGTAATCCACGGACTCATTGATCCATGCCTTCAGCACTTCCGGTTGCAGACGTGTCTGCTCATGCCGCTGCACCCAGGCTGCGCCGGCCTTCTCTTCACTCGGTGTCGAGTTCGCCAGCTTGGGGCTGAGTGATGCCAGATCCACGACACAGCCCTCTGGCATGATGGTGCCTGCGGTTTCCACCGTCACATGTTTCCCAAGCTCACGCAGCCGGGCGATGAACTCACGCATGCCTTTCGCGATCATCGGCTCACCACCAGTGACCACCACGTAGCGGGTCGGGTTCTTTTCGATCTCTGCTAGAATTTCATCGGGGGACATCTCCGGTCCTTCCGGCTGCCAGGAGGCATACGGCGTGTCACACCACCTGCAGCGCAGGTTGCACCCCGAAGTCCGCACAAACACCGAAGGCACCCCCGTGAGCACACCTTCCCCCTGGACGGAGTAGAAGATCTCGGAGATGCGCATGGATTCAGTTCTCAGTTCAGAGTTCGCTGTTCCCGGTTAACTGAGAACCGAGAACGGCGAACAGAGAACCATTATCGAACAGGTCCAAGGCTCTGCAAATAGGCGATGAGATGAACCACGTTTTCTTCTCCCAGCGCGCCGAGAAGGCCTTCTGGCATCAGAGACATCGGAAGCTGGGTCTGCTCCACGATCTGGGTCTTCTCAATGGTCAGCCTCTCCGCAGGAGTCTGGATCGTGAGGGAGCGCTCGGTCTGCTGAGGAATCACCCCCGTGATGGTGCGGCCGTCCTTCAGCTTGAAGACGCTCATGCGGTAGTCCGCAGGCACGATGGCGCTCGGGTCCAGGATGTTCTCCAGCAGGTAGGTGATCTTGTGACGATCACCGCCCGTGAGATCCGGACCGATCGCTCCGCCCTCGCCATACAGCTTGTGGCAGGCGCCGCAGGCCGCCATGAAGAGGACCTTGCCCTTCACCGCTTCACCTTTGGTTAGGCGCTCTGGAGTCAGCTTCTTGGTCCAGTCAGCCAGCTCAGCCTTCTTCGCCTCAGGAGTGTCACGCAGCTCACCCCAGACCTCCGTCAGCTTCTTCGTCAGACCTTCATCATTCAGGCTGCGGATGGCACGGGCCTGATACGGCGTGATGGCCGACTTCGGCACACGTCCTGCCTTCACCGCTTCCAGCAGCTCCTTCGCATAGCTCGGACGTGTGACCAGCGTGGCCACGCTCGCGGCCTGCTGCTCCTCACTGCGCACCGGCCAGGGCTTCAACAGCGCTCCCGGGATGCTCGCATCATCATAAGCCGCCAGCGCGCTGCGCGACACAATACCCAGCACCTTGTCATTCACCAGGCCGCGGATCAGCGACATCAATTCGGGCTTCGTCGCACGAGTCAGGCTCTTGAAGGCATTCACACGCGCATTCGCATCCCCTTCTGCATTCTTCACGATGGCGATCAACTCATCCGATGCGCGACCACTGCCAAAGATCAGGGACAGCTTTTGCAGAGACTCCGCATTCGCACCCTTGCCATTCGCCGAGGCAAACTCATCCCAGCCCTTCGGCTTCGGAGCCTGGCTGAAGCCTTCCAAGCCTGCTGTCATGCCCGCGAGCACATCGCCACGCACCACGTCATTCTTGGAGATCAAGGCCACCAGCGCATCCACCGCCGCCGGATTCTTCTCGATGTCTTCCACAATGCGGCGTGCCACCAGACGACGCACCGTTGGCAACTTCGCGCTCGCGATGAACTCCACGCCCTTCACCGGATCCGCGGCCACCGCTGGCTCGATGCCATACCAGATCATCAGCGGCTGCTGACGGTCATTGGCATCTTCCTCACGCTGCGCCAGCGCCGTGGCGATGGGCCAGCGAGCATTAAGTGGAAGACGCTGCAATGAAGAAGCAAGATGAAGACGGACGAGTCCCGATTTCTCTACCAGTTTGAACTCTTCCATTACTGCATTCAGGTGACCTGGAATGTCCGCGATACCATTGAGCGTATCCTCAGAAAGTCGGCCTCGCACATAATCGGGTGACGTATTAACAAACGCCTTTTTAAAATCTTCTCCTGAACGCCAGGTAAGTGCGTCTATCGCACTTGTGACGTCGGATTCGGTCGAGCTCTTGTAGCCGTCATCAAAAGGCAGGTCAGCCACCAGCCAGATCCGGTCCATAAATCGAATACGGTCTCCTACACTACAGGAAGTCCAATAGGCTCCAGTTTCCTTATCAACATCGAAAACTCTGCCTGCGACAAGACCCTCGGGGCCAATGAAAAACTTAGCAATCTCCACACGATCCTTTGGCTCGTTGATCCATCTCTGCTCCAACTGCCCCAAGATTTGGCGGGTCCACCAATTATTGCTAGACGAGCCCTCCAACTTCTTTCTGAGTTCTCCTGTCGACATCTTAGTAAGATCAGTTGGCTCCGCCTTCTTCGTCTCCCCATACACGATCTTATAAATGCGCCCGCTGGTGCGGTGCACGCCGTCGTTGTCGTGGCACTCACCGGAGTCGGACCAGTCGGAGACAAACACATTACCATCCGGACCGGTGATGAGGTCGATGCCGCGGAACCACTTGTCCTGGGCCTGCATGAAGTCAGGCGCATGCTTGCCCACATAGCCGCAACCTTGGCGCTCCAGCTTGTCCATGTTGATGCGGTTGCCATGCAGGTTGCAGGTGAGAACGGCGCCGTTGTATTCCTTGGGCCAGGTGCCGCCTTGATAGATCAGCATGCCCACATGCGCGTGACCACCGCCGAGCTCGAGCGTCTTGTTGCTGATGCCCGTGCGGATGTCGCTCCACTTCTCGGAGCCCGTGTCCCAATGGAAATGGTCCGCCGTCTGCTCGATGATCTCATACACATACGGGTTCAGATGCGTGCCGAACATGCGGCGATAATAGGCGCCCGGAATCACATGCCAGAGATGACCGATGACCGTGTTGATCATGAAAAGCTCGCCTTCCGCATTCCAGTCATGCCCCCAGGAGTTCGTGCCGCCATGGGCCACGGCTTCAAACACCTTTCGTGTGGGATGATAGCGCCAGATGGCGCAGTTGATCTTCGTGCGTTTTTCCAGCGGAGTGCCTGGCGCGCCCACGGCGGACGTGTCCGTGATGCCATGACGTCCATACAGCCAGCCATCCGGCCCCCAGCGCAAACCGTTGACGATGTTGTGGCCGATGGTCTTCACATTGAACCCGTCCAGCAACACTTCTGGTTCGGCGTCCGGCACATCGTCACCGTTCTTGTCCGGGATGAAGCTCAGCGTGCCTGCATTCAGCACCCACACACCGCCGTAGCCGATCTCCACACTGGTCAGGTAGGTGCCGCCTTCCCAGAAGACCTTGCGCCCGTCATGCTTGCCATCACCATCCTTGTCTTCCAGGATGATCACTCGGTCACGCAGGTTGGTGTCCCAGCGCGCCGGGTTCTCCGCATAGGTGTAGTTCTCCCCCACCCAGAGCCGCCCTTTGGCATCCCAGCTCATGGCGATGGGCTGCTGCACATCCGGCTCAGCGGCAAAGACCACGCACTTGAACCCCGGCGGCAGCTTCATGGTCCGCGCCACCTCCTCGGCGGGCATCGGGTCACCTTTTTCAGAGTTGAAGGGCTTGGGGAAATCCGCTGCGGAAAGGTGGGCAGCAGTGAGGAGTGACAGGGCGGAAAGGTAACGCAGCATGGGTGGAGGGGTGCGGGAAAGCAGTAAAAGATCAAAAGGCAGCTCGAGTGCATGTCCTTTCTGCCTTTTCATCCTTTTTGTCCTCGGGAATGCGGCCAAGCCAGCCATGCGCCCCGTTCTTGGCATACCCCCTGCGCTTTGACGATTTCTTCCATTGCCTGCACGTAGCATCGCCACCACCACTGCTGCCCCTCATGCCCACCATCCAGCCCCGCCGCGCAGGCATTCTGATCCCCGTTTTTGCCCTCCGTTCCGCTGATGACCTCGGCATTGGTGACACCGGCTGCGTGCGCGAGTTGATCGACTGGGCCGCTGACACCGGCCTCGGCTTTCTGCAGTTCCTCCCTGTCAATGCCACGGGCGGCGACAGCAGCCCCTACAATGCCATCAGCTCCGTAGCGCTGGACTACCTGACCCTGCACATCACCCCGGAGACCCTGCCGGAGATGGAGGAAAAGTTCTACCGCGCCACCGTGCGCTTCATCGGCGGCAACGCCCTGAATGGCAGTGACGTGCCCTATGAGAAGGTGCGCAAGCTCAAGACCTACCTCCTCCGCCACGCCTTCAGCCGCATCGACACCGTTCCTGAGCGCAAGGCCGCCTTCGAAACCTTCCGTGATGAGGAACGCGGCTGGTTGGATGACTACTGCCTCTTCCGCGTGCTCATGGATCAGCACGGTCACGAGGACTGGCCCAACTGGCCCGACGAGGTGAACACCGGCTTCAAGGCCCGCGCCTGGCTCACGGAACAACGCCAGGTCAATGCCGCCGACATCGAGGCCAAGCTCAGCTTCCATGCCTATGTGCAGTGGCTCTGCTTCAGCCAGTGGCGCGCTGTGCGTGCCTATGCCTCCTCGAAAAAAATCAAGCTCATGGGAGATGTGCCCTTCGGCATCTCCTGGTGCAGTGCCGATGTCTTCTTCCAGCCCAATGAATTCAATCTCGAGTGGTGTGGCGGCGCTCCGCCGGAGACTTATTTCAAGGACGACTTCTTCGTGCAGCGCTGGGGTCAGAACTGGGGCATCCCGCTCTACCGCTGGGATGTCATGCAGGACAATGGCTTCTCCTGGTGGCAGCGCCGCGTGCGCAAGCTCACGGAGATTTTTGACATCTTCCGCATCGACCACGTCCTCGGCTTCTACCGCATTTACAGCTTCCCCTGGCGCCCGCAGCGCAATGCCGAGTTCTCACCGCTCACGGATGCAGAAGCTGCCGAGCGCACCGGCGGCCGCCTGCCGCACTTCAAAGAGAACGATGACGACACTCCCGAGCATAAGGCCGCGAACCTCGCCGCCGGTGACAAGTATCTGCGCATGATCGTGGCCGCCGCCGCGCCTAACGAAGTGGTGGGCGAAGACCTCGGCACTGTGCCGGACTACGTGCGTTCGCATCTGCTCAGCCTGGACGTGCCCGGCTTCAAGATCTGCCACTGGGAGGACAACGGCCACGGCCAGGTGCAGCGCGGTTATGACTATGACAACTGCTCCTTCACCACTTATGCCACGCACGATCATGAACCGATGAAGACCCACTGGGAGCATCGCCGCCGTGACCTGCAAAGCCCGGATGAGGGTGACCGCTACCTCGCGCAAAAAGAGCTGCGCTTCCTCAGCGAGTTCGCCGGCATGCACGTCTCCCATGACGGCAATTTCCCGGCCTATGATGACATCGTCCGCCATGCGCTGCTGGAGGCCCTGCTTTCCAGCAACTCGCGCTACGCTGCCTTCATGCTGACGGATCTCTTCGCCCTTGAGGACCGCTTCAACGTCCCCGGCATCGCCAGCGGTGAAAACTGGAGCGCCCGCCTCCCCATGACTACCACCGAGATGCGCCACGGCGACCGCTGGAAAGCCGAATGCCAATGGCTCACCGAAGCCGTGAAGCGCACGGGGAGGTAAGACGCTTCCAGAAGTAACGGCAGAAAAATTGAGGGCAGAAAGATTTCAGAAAATTTTTCTGCCCTAATCTTCCTGCCAAATTTCTCCGGTCCCTCACCACAACGGAAAGAAGCTGGATAGAGCCCGGGGAACATGCTTGTTTCCAGTTCACCCATGAAACCGCTCTTCCTCCTCATCACGCTCTCGCTCAGCCTGGCCCTGCGCGCGGCGGAACCCGGGTTTCCTAAATTCGCCTCCGCTTCCGTGAACCCGCTGGCGACGGAAGCCGCCGTGAAGGCCTACCAAAAAGGAGGAAATGCCGTGGATGCCGCCGTGGCCACAGGCCTCACGCTCGGCGTGGTGGACGGGCATAACTCCGGCATCGGGGGTGGCTGCTTCTTCGTCATCCGCGCGGCCGATGGCAGCATCACCTGCATCGATGGCCGCGAGATCGCCCCTTCGAAGGCGCATCGCGACATGTACATCATTCAAGGCAAGGTCGATGATGAAGCTAGCAAGACCGGTGCTCTGGCCCCAGGCATTCCCGGCGCGCTTCGGGCCTATGAGCTCGCGCTGAAAAAGCATGGCAAGCTCAAGCTCGCTGATCTCCTCCTGCCTGCCGCCGAGATCGCGGAGAAAGGTTTCCCCATCGATGAAGTGTATGAGCGCAAGCTCGCTGCCACGGCTGAGAAGCTGCGGAAGTTTCCCGCCAGCGCTGCGGTCTTTTTCAAGGCAGATGGATCGCCGCTGAAGAAGGGTGACATCCTGGTGCAGAAGGATCTGGCGAAAACCTATCGCGCCATCGCCGAGCACGGCACCGCCTGGTTTTATGAAGGTGAGTATGCGCAGAAGGTGGAGGCATGGATGAAGGAAAACGGCGGCATCATGACCGCTGCTGACATCGCCGGATACAAGGCCATCGAGCGCGAGCCCGTGAAGGGCAAGTATCGCGGTTACGACATCGTAGCCATGCCGCCTCCGAGCAGCGGTGGTGTGCACGTGGCGCAGATTTTGCAGGTCATGGAGCACTTCCCCATCAGCAAGCTCAGTGATGCGCAGCGCGTGCACGTGATCACGGAGGCCATGAAGCTCGCCTTCGCTGATCGCGCTTATTGGTTAGGCGATCCCGACTTCGCCAAGGTGCCCCGCGGCCTTGTCGATCTTGGTTATGCCAAGGATCTCGCGGCAAAGATCGACCTGAGCAAAACCACCAACGTTCCCTCGCACAACATGCCGCCGCATTGGGAAGGTGACATCTTTGGCAAGCACACCACCTTCACCTGCTCAGCCGATGCTGAGGGCAACTGGGTCACGCTGAACCAGACCATCAACACCGCCTTCGGCTGCAAAGTCATCGTGCCCGGCACCGGCGTGCTGCTGAATGATGAGATGGATGACTTCTCTGTGCAGCCTGGCGTGCCCAATGCCTTCAAGCTCATCGGCGCTGAAGCGAACGCCGTGGCCGCTGGCAAGCGCCCGCTCTCCAGCATGAGCCCCACCATCATCTTGAAAGATGGCCAGCCCGTTCTCTGCACGGGTGCCGCCGGTGGCCCAACCATCATTACTCAAGCGCTCCTGCTCATCTCCAATGTGCTGGATCGCGGCCTGGAGCCGAATGCTGCCTTGAAACAACCACGCTTTCATCAGCAGTGGGCGCCCGATGAACTGAAGATTGAAAAGGCCTTCGGTGAGCAAACACTCGAAGACCTGGAGAAGCTCGGGCACAAGCTCGATAAAGTCACCACCTTCGGCGCCTGCCAGGCCATCACCTGGGATGCTGAGAGAAAACTGCTGGTGCCTGCTCATGACCCACGTGTGCCCGGCAAGGCCGATGGCCAATGATCCCAAGCTTTCCGAACTGAGCCCGTCTGACTCTGACGCATGATTTACGCCAAGCCCCTGATCCCGCCGCTCGTCGTCCTCTTTCTCGTCGCGGTGGCGACTCTGAAACGCAGCCAAACCCTTCCAAAGCCACAGCGCAGCACCGCGCTGGCCAGACTCGGATTCGGACTGGCCAAGATCTGCCTGCTGGTGCTGCCGCTGGAATGGCTGGTGCATCTTTTTCAGCTGGGTGAGCCGCAGGCTCTCAGTGCCAAAGCCTTCTGGCTCGCGGCTCTGGCGCAGACCTGCCAGCTTCAACTGCTGATCACCGGTGTGGTGGATGTCGTTGCGAGTTTCATGGAACTGCGCGGTCATGCGGTGGAAGGTCTCTACCTCACTCCAGCCCGGGCTGGCAGCTTCGGCGGTTACTGGTCGCAGCTCGTTCCCGGTCTGATCAATGGCCCCGTGACGAAGGCGTCCCAGGCTCTTCCTGTGCTCATGCTCATCGCAGGTCTTGGCGTGCTCTGGCATGGAAACTTCCCTTCGTCCTCCGTGTGGTTCGTGCTGCAGTTCCTGTTTTTGATGGCCGAGACGAAACGCCAGAAACCTCTCTTCGCACCTCTGCCGCATCCGATCCAGGTCATCCTGACTCTGTTGCTGCTCGTGCTTTCAAATTCACTGCTGCTGGTGCCGAATCTGGAGGCCGCCCTCACAAGCTGGGTCACGATGTTTAGCGACATCAAGCCCACGCTCTACTCCCTGCTGCTGGACAAGCGCCTCACTTCAAACCTGCTCCAGACGGTGATGCTCTTCGCCATCCTCACCTGCGTGGCACTGCCGAGGCTCGACTGGCTGCTCAGGCAGCGCACCGTGATCTGGCGCCTCATCGGTCTGCTGCTCATCATCCCTTCCCTGCTCATGCTGGTGCGTGAAAATGCCCGCACTCCAGACTTCATCCGCCAGGCCGCTCAGTGGCCCGTGACCTGGTTCTTTGGTGAAGGCAACTCACGCATCCATGTCGGTTATGACGGCTGGCTCTATCCCCGGCATGAGCTCGACCGCCGAACCCTGGCGAGGCGCCATCCTGGCCTAACCGATTCTTTGATCAAGCTCGCCACGGATCTGAAAGCTCAAAACGTGCCGGTGATGCTCGTCTCCGTGCCCGCCAAGATGGCCATGTATCCGGAGAATGTGCTGCGTGCCGAATACGCCGCCCCCGCCCAGCCCGCCGACTACAAGGCCATCGTGGAGAAGCTCACTGCCGCAGGCGTGGACGTCGTGGATCCAGCGCAGGCACTGTGGCAGCGCCTGCTCAGGGCCGAGTCCCACTATACCGCCGACAGTCACTGGACCTTTGAGACCATGAAGACCGTGGCCGGCGCCGTGGCCAAGCACATCCGCGAAAAGCATGCCGCGCTCTACGTCAGCGAAACACCGCTCATCAATGCCAGCATCCTCGAGCGCCAGGAACCTGGCGACCTCGCCAAGGCTCTGCTGACCTTGAATTCTGAAGGCCTCTTCGGCGCGGAGCACGCGCAGCTGGTGTCCATTCGTGGGCTGGAAAATGATCCCAAGTCCCCCATCCTTGTGATCGGTCACGATTCTCTGCGCGTGTTCGAGGCGGCGAGCGAGAGCTTTGGCAATGCCGAGGGCAAGAACCAGCAGGCTGGCTTCACCACCCAGCTGGCCGCTCTCTTGGGCCGTCCCCTCGATGAGCGCACAGGACCAGACATCCTCGCACTAGCTTCAGACGTGACCCACAAGAAGCTTATCGTGCTCGTCGTCCCTGCCGACGAGCTTTGATGGGAATGTTCATGGACCGTCAGCCAGGCCGCTAACAGAGGCTTTAAGGAACAGTCCAAGGTTGAACGGTTCTCTTAATGATGGATACTTACTGTCTCCCGCATGAGTTCTGCCCGCCGCATCTACGTTTCCGCTGTCCACGAAGAGTTTCCGGAGGTGCTGGAAGTGCTCAGGCTCTCTCTGGAGGAGCTGGGTTGCCTGATGGTCATTCTCGAGGCCAGCCCCCCGTACTGGCGCACGCTGGACAAGCGAATCCGTGACCGCGTGCCCACCTGTGAGGCGGTACTCCATCTGGTGGGACAGCGCTGTGGTCGCTGCCCGGATATCCCCACCGTTCCCAAGGACAAGACACGGAGCAGCGTCGCCCAAATGGAGCATGAGATCTCCGCAGAGCTGGCAGCCTCCACAGTAAAACTTCCGCTTGGCGTGCATGTGATCGTCAGTGGAGACGGGCATACCGCTCCTAGTGGGCTGAGGCCTGAGGACGAGGCTCAGGTGCAGATGCAAACCCAGCACCGTGAGAGCCTGCTGGCTGCTGGCACCACCCATGACATGCCTCAGGACGGCACCGCCTGGAAGCAGCTGCTATGCAGGCTGCTAGGTTTGGTCGATCCATCCACCGCAGGAGCCGCGATGGCACAGCTCCCCCCGCCCAGCATCACCATCCGCCCTGCCAGACAGGAAGCAAAACCTGCCAGCGGCATGTCCCCGATCGCCATCGGTGTGATCGTCGTTGGCGTCCTTGTGGTGGGCCTGGGCCTGCTGGACATGCTGAAGAGCAAAAAGACTGCGGGGACCGCTGCAGCCACCGAGGTGGCTGCCCCCTTTGATGCCGCCATCGCCCATCAGGTGCTGCAGACCTACGTCTCCATCTACTGCGACTGGATGCGCGATACGGTGGACATGCCGGTCATGTATCTGGATCACTGGACCCGCCTCACACTGCCGGAGCGCGCCAAGCTGCCAGAATCCCAGGTGAAGTCCCTGCTGGAGCAGTCCATCACCCAGGACATCGGTCCCGCCTTCACGGTCGAGGACAGGCTGGCCGCTCTGCTGGCAGCCGGCAAGTATCAGACCGCCATGGACTTTGCGCTGGTGCATCAGGCCGCGCTTTCGGCCGAGGGCTGTGAGATCGCCGCCCTCGCCGCAGCCTCGCGCTTTGACCAGACGGTCAGCACCAGTCACGAGGAGCGTGCCATCCGTTTTTACCGCAGCGCCGTCGAGAAAACCGATCCGCAGAAGGAGCCTGCCAGCTGGGCCCGCCGCCAGAGTGCACTGGCCACCCTGCTGGACGTTCAGGGCCTGAAATCTGAGGCGCTCACGCTTTCAGCGGCCGCCGTGGCCGCGTTGGAAAAGGTGCCGGATCAAGCACCGCTGGAGCTGGCCTATGCACGCCTGCTCACGGCCCAGAATCTCCGGGGTGAAAAGGCTGTCGAACTCGGCAAGAAGGCCATCGCAATCTTTGAGCAGGAGCCCTACAAGGAAGCGCCGCTGAAGCTCATGGCCTGGTCCATGATGGCCACCGTGCATCTGAATGAAACGGCCGGCTCCCCGGGCTACACGAGCGAGGCGGTGGTCCTTCTGAGGAATGCCGTCAACGAGTCCGAGAAGAAGCTCGGCCCCACCCACCCTCTCACGGGCTATCACCTGTATCGTCTGGGCAGCACCTTCGCCTCCCGGGCCTTGCCCGCCAGCGCCCAGGCCGAGGGCGGAGACTCCCTGGCCAAAAGCATGTCCGATGCTGTGATGAAAACCCAGCTCACGGAAGCCGAGACTTATCTCCAGCGTGCGCTGACCCTTCATGAGGCCGGATATGGTTCCAAGCATCTGAGCACCGCCTACGCCTTGTCAGCGATGGGGCAGCTCTTCAGCAAGCAGGGCCGCTTCGCCGAGGCAGAACCCTTGCATCGCCGCGCGCTCACCATCGCCGTGGAGCATCTCGGCTCCCGGCACCCCAAGCTCGCCTACTTCAAGACAGGTCTCGCTGGCTGCCTTCAGAAAACCGGCAACATCGCTGAAACGGAGAAGCTGATGCGCGAGTCCCTCGAGGAACTGGAGACCTTTGGCATCGCCTCCAAGCAGGAGCTGTGCGGCGTCTACCTCCAGACCGCCAGCATCCTCAGCGGCTTGAAAAAGTACTCCGAGGCAGCACGCCTGCTCGAAAAAGCGCTGGCGAATGCCCCGGAAAACGATCTGCCCCTGCGGTCCGGCATCAGCATCAACCTTTTCAACACTCACATGCTGGATCAGAGACTGGGTGATGCGCGCCTCGTCACCGAACGCGCCCTGCCCGTGCTTTTGCGCACCAAGATGCATCTTGAGGACCCCAACCGCGCCCTCATCTCCATGCTCCGCGCGCATGCCGTCTGGAAAACCCAGCTCGGCGAGCCTGCCTCTGCCCTGAAAGCCCGCTACCAGGTCATGTTCAAGGACGCCGGAGTCGACAACGACACCTTCGAGAACATCTGGATCAAGGTCGCCCAGTAAGTAAGCAGAGGTCTTTGCATTCCTAACCAAAAGCACGTCCACGCAGGCGCAAAGCGCCGTGGACTGCGGCAGCCTGCTGTCGCTTTAGTATTGGGCAGCCCAGCTGCCGGGCGAAGAACCTCCATTCAACTCCAGACACTTCTATGGTGACGAAGGCCAGCAGGGCTGGCGTGGAGAAAGCGGCTGCAGGGCTCTGAGCTTTACCCATAAAAGGCAAAGAGGGTCTAGAACCCGAAACGGGTTCCGTCATGCAGCCCAAGGGTGCTGAGCCTAGGCGAAAGCTCCCTTGGGAATCAGCCGCCGCAGGCCAGGAAAGGAACTCGAACCGCAACGCGGTTCCGTCATCTCTGGAGATGGCCGGTTTCCTCGGCCCGCTGGAACTCCCTTGGAGGAAGCTCCCAGGGTAGCGCTGCGCGCAACCCTGGGCTGCATGCCGCAATGCCGTTGGCCTTGGGAAACAGTCCAGAATGAACTCCACACCTCCCCAAGGCTGAGGCCAACGACCTACTCGCGTCATCATTCAACTTGTGGGTAAAGCTCAGGCGCTTCCCACCGCTTCGCGACTTTCACGCCTTCCATTCACAACCCATCCACCCTGAACCGAAAACAGCGAACCCCGCTTAAAAAACAAAACCCCGGCCATCGCTGGCCGGGGTCTTGGTTAAGTATGGTCTGGAGCTTCGGGTTATGCCTGGAGCACTTCCTCTTCTTCCTCAGCAGGCAGCTCGGCCACAGCGGCTTTCTCAGTCTCCACGAGCTCGAAGTCGCGGTTCTTGATGAAGCCGGTGCCGGCAGGGATGAGGTGACCCATGATGACGTTTTCCTTGAAGCCGCGGAGCAGGTCAGACTTGGCCAGCGTGGCAGCTTCCGTGAGAACGCGCGTGGTGTCCTGGAAGGAAGCGGCGGAGATGAAGGACTCGGTCTCGAGGGAGGCTTTGGTGATGCCCAGAAGCACAGGCTCGGCTTCGGCAGGCTTGCCACCTTCCTCGCTGACGCGGGCGTTTTCCTTCTCGAACTCCGTGCGGTCCACCTGGTCACCCCACAGGAAGTCAGTGTCACCGGTGTCGGTGATCTTCACCTTGCGGAGCATCTGGCGGATGATGATCTCGACGTGCTTGTCGTTGATCTCCACACCCTGGGCACGATACACTTCCTGCACTTCGTTGACGAGGTGCTCACGCAGCGCCTGAGGCCCAAGAATCTCAAGGATTTCATGCGGCACGACTGGACCGTCGGTGAGCTGGTCTCCCTTGGTGACATGGTCACCATTGAAGACGAGGATGTGCTTCGAGCGGGGGATGAGATGCTCTTCCTGCTGGCCGGTCTTCGGATCCGTGACCATCACGCGGCGCTTGCCGCGGACAAGGCCACCGATCTCGACAGTGCCGTCGATACGGGCGATTTCACAAGCGTCCTTCGGCTTACGAGCTTCGAAGAGCTCGGCAACGCGCGGAAGACCACCGGTGATGTCCTTCGTCTTGGAAGCCTTACGAGGAGTCTTGGCGAGCGTGGTGCCAGCCTCGACCTTCTCGCCGTTCTTCACGTTCAAGTGAGCGCCGGCAGGGACGGTGTAGGAAGCCAGGATCTCATGAGTCTTGGCGTTCGTGACGACGATCTGCGGGTGCAAGTCTTCCTTGTGCTCGATGACGACGACTTCTTCGTTGCCGGTCTGCTCGTTCTTCTCCTTGGTGAAGGTGATGCCCGCGATCATGTCACGGAACTCGATCTTACCAGCCTTCTCGGTGATGATCGGGATGTTATAAGGATCCCAGGTCGCGACCTGCTCACCCTTCTTCACGGCGGAACCATCGGGCTTGGTGATGATGGCACCGAGCACCAGCTTGTGGCTTTCCAGCTCACGACCGTCATCACTAACGATGGAGATGACACCGTTCTTGGTCAGAGCCACCCACTGGCCTTCGGCGGTCTGCACCGCACGCATGTCAGCATAACGGATCGTTCCGGTGTTCTTGATGTTGATGAAGGGCTGCTTGAAGGAGCTCATGGCAGCACCACCCACGTGGAACGTACGCATGGTCAGCTGCGTTCCAGGCTCGCCGATGGACTGGGCGGCGATGATGCCGACCGCCTCGCCGATCTTCACCATGCGGCCGGTGGCCAGGCTGAGGCCATAGCACATGGCGCAGCAGCCGCGCTTGCTTTCGCAAGTGAGCACGGAGCGGATCTTCAGCTTTTCCACACCGATCTTGGTCAGGCGAAGAGCCTCAGGCTCCAGGATGAGCTGGTTGGCGGCCACAAGGGTTTCCTTGAGGATAGGGTCATGCACGGTCTCGCAGCTGGTGCGGCCATAGACGCGGGTCTTCAGATCCACCACTTCCTCGTCACCTTGATAGATGGAGTTCAGCGTGATGCCGTTGACCGTTCCGCAGTCTTCTTCAGTCACGATCACGTCCTGGGACACGTCGACGAGCTTACGGGTCATGTAACCCGAGTCAGCGGTCTTCAGAGCCGTGTCAGCCAGACCCTTACGGGCGCCGTGAGTGGAGATGAAGTACTCGAGCACGCTCAGACCTTCGCGGAAGTTCGAGGTGATCGGACGCTCAATGATCTCACCGGAAGGTTTGGCCATCAGGCCGCGCATGCCGCCGAGCTGCTTGATCTGCGTGCGGTTGCCTCGGGCACCGGACGTCACCATCACGTAGAGCGGGTTGTGGATCTTCTTGCCTTCGTTGTGCTCCAGCGTGCGGAACACTTCGTCAGCCGTCTGGTCACCCACCTGGGTCCACACGTCCACGATCTTCTGGTAGCGCTCACCCTGGGTGATGAGACCGCGCTTGTAGAGCTTCTCGACGTCATCGATGTCCTTGTAGGCTTTCTCGAGAGAAGCCTTCTTCGACTGCGGGATGACCATGTCCGTGATACCGATGGAGCAACCGGAGCGCGTGGCTTCGCGGAAGCCGAGCAGCTTCAGACGGTCCAGGCTGGCCACGGTTTCCTTCTGACCCACGGTCTGGAAGCAGCGCCAGATGATGTCCGAGATCTGCTTCTTGCCGACGGTGTTGTTGTAGAACCCGACGCGCTCAGGCCAGATTTCACTGAAGCGGACACGGCCAGCCGTGGTTTCAATGTAAGGCTTGGTGTTGTCACCGTAGATGCGCTTCTCCTTCTGGTAGTCAGGGTTGCGATAACGGATCTTGTCATTCACGCCCATGGCACCTTCAGAAAGCGCAAACTCGACTTCAGCAGGGTCGTTGAAGATCGGCAGACGCTCGTTGCCTTCCTTCTTCTTGCCATCCGGGCCTGGAAGCTCGCGGAGGTAGGTGAGGAAGTAACAGCCCAGAGGAATGTCCTGGGAAGGCGTGGTGATCGGCTTGCCGCTGGCAGGGCTGAACAGGTTGTTCGGCGCCAGCATGAGGAGGCGGGCCTCCATCTGGGCTTCGATGGAAAGCGGCACGTGCACGGCCATCTGGTCACCGTCGAAGTCAGCGTTGTAAGCTGTACAAACGAGGGGGTGCACACGAATGGCCTCACCTTCGATGAGCTTTGGCTCGAATGCCTGGATGGACAGACGGTGAAGGGTCGGAGCACGGTTCAGGAGAACCGGGTGACCTTTGGTGACTTCATCCAGGATGTCCCACACTTCAGGAGTGCGGCGTTCGATCATCTTTTTGGCCGAACGAACAGTGTGGACAAGACCCATCTCTTTCAGACGGCGGATGATGAAGGGCTCGAACAAGACGAGCGCCATCTTCTTCGGCAGACCGCACTGGTTGAGATTGAGGTCAGGACCGATCACGATGACGGAACGACCGGAGTAGTCCACGCGCTTGCCGAGAAGGTTCTGACGGAAGCGCCCGGACTTGCCCTTGAGCATGTCGGAGAGGGACTTCAGCGGGCGGTTGCCAGCGCCAGTGACAGGGCGGCCATGGCGGCCGTTGTCAAACAGGGCGTCCACAGCTTCCTGCAGCATGCGCTTCTCGTTACGGATGATGACATCCGGAGTGCGGAGCTGAAGGAGGTTCTTCAGACGGTTGTTACGGTTGATGACACGACGGTAGAGGTCGTTCAAGTCGGAGGTCGCGAAGCGGCCGCCTTCCAGAGGAACGAGAGGACGAAGGTCCGGCGGGATGACTGGAAGCACTTCCATGATCATCGCCTCAGGGCGGCTGTGGCTCTCGGCGAAGCCCTGGCAGAGCTTCAAGCGCTTCGCCAGCTTCTTGCGGATCTGCTTGGAGCGTGTCTTCGTCATCGCTTCCTCAAGGTCCTTGATGGCGTCCGCCAGATTGATCTGGCTGAAGATGTCACGGATGGCTTCAGCACCCATGCCGACGCGGAAAGCGTCTGCACCGTACTGCTCCTCAGCTTCACGAAGCTCAACTTCAGTCAGAAGCTGGCCGCGGTTCAGCGGGGTGGAACCTGGGTCTACGACCATGAAGTCTTCATAATAGATCACGCGCTCCAGGCTGCGGGCCGTCATGTCCAGCATGAGGCCGATGCGGGAAGGCATGCACTTGTAGAACCAGATGTGCGTCACCGGAACGGCGAGCTCAATGTGGCCCATGCGCTCACGACGCACGCGGGACAGGGTGACTTCGACGCCGCAGCGGTCGCAGATCACGCCCTTGTGCTTGATGCGCTTGTACTTGCCGCAGGCACACTCCCAGTCGCGGGTAGGTCCGAAGATACGTTCGCAGAACAAGCCGCCTTTTTCAGGCTTGAACGTGCGGTAGTTGATGGTTTCTGGATTCTTGACTTCGCCGGAGGACCAGCCGCGGATGCGGTCGGCGGAGGCGATGCAGATCGACACGAAGTCGAATTCTTCACCGGCGGGCTTTTCCCCGAAGATTTCTTTCAAGCTCAAATCAGCGCTCATAAGTAAGGTGGTGCTTTGTGTGTTAGTGGCTTGTACTCAGGGTGGGATCAGGCGGTGAAACGCTCGATGACATCGATCTCAGCATCCTGCGTGGAACGCTTGTGGACCTTCACGTCCAGGCCAAGCGACTGCATTTCCTTGATGAGCACGTTGAAGGACTCCGGTGTGCCGGCTTCCAGAGCGTGATCGCCTTTGACGATCTGCTCATAGATGCGCGTGCGGCCCTGCACGTCGTCAGACTTCACGGTCAGGAGTTCCTGCAGCGTGTAAGCCGCACCGTAGGCCTCAAGCGCCCACACCTCCATTTCTCCGAAGCGCTGGCCACCATACTGGGCTTTACCACCCAGAGGCTGCTGCGTGACGAGCGAGTAAGGACCGACAGCACGGGCGTGGATCTTGTCAGCGACAAGGTGACCCAGCTTCAGCATGTAAATGTAACCCACGACGACGTCGAGGTTGAAGGCATCACCCGTGCGGCCGTCGATGAGCTTGGATTTGCCGTTGAGGCCCATCCACTCATAACCTTCGACCTTCTTGGCGTCCTTGATGTATTCCATGATCTTGGACTCAGGGATACCATCGAACACCGGGGTGGCGATCTTCAGGCCCAGGGCCTTGGCGGCGAGACCAAGGTGGGTTTCAAGCACCTGACCGACGTTCATTCGGGAAGGCACGCCCAGAGGATTCAGCACGATGTCCACCGGAGTTCCGTTCTCAAGGAACGGCATGTCTTCTTCCGGCACGATGGTGGCCACAACGCCCTTGTTACCGTGACGACCGGCCATCTTGTCACCGACGCTCAGCTTACGCTTCGAGGCGACGAACACGCGGACCATCTTCACGACACCGTCAGCAGCACCGTCTTCGCTGGTTTCGATGCGGTCGAGGTTGCGCTCACGCTCCATGTCCGCATCAGCGAACTTCTGTTCGAAGCTCTGGATGATGTCGAAGATCTTGTTGCGGATCGGGCTCGGATCGATCTCCACGGAGTCATAGGACTCAGCGAGTTTGCGAAGGAGGGTCTTGGTGATCTTTTTGTTAGCGCCGAGGATGATTTCACCGGTCTGGCCGTTCACCACGTCCAGAGGGATCTTCTCGTTGAGGAGGATGTCACTGAGCTTCTCGGTGAGCTGCTCGGTGAGGTCTTCCTTCTTCGTGCGGTAATCTTCTTCGATCTGCTTGATCTGCTTCTTGGCTTCAGCCGGGGAGAGTTTTTCCTTCTCCTCACCCTTGTTCTGATTGCCGCGGGAAGCGATGCGGACGTCCATCACGATACCAGCGCAACCGGAAGGCACGCGCAGGGAGGTGTCTTTCACGTCAGCGGCCTTCTCACCGAAGATGGCGCGCAGGAGGCGCTCTTCAGGAGCCAGTTCCGTCTCGGACTTCGGAGTGATCTTGCCGACAAGAATGTCGCCAGGCTTCACTTCAGCACCGATGCGGACCACGCCGTCCTGGTCGAGGTTCTTCAGAGCCTCGTCACCGACGTTCGGGATGTCACGCGTGATTTCTTCAGGTCCAAGCTTCGTGTCACGAGCCTGCACTTCGAAGTCTTCGATGTGGATGGAGGTGTAGATGTCCTCACGGGAAACACGACGGCTGATGACGATGGCATCTTCGAAGTTGTAACCGTTCCAAGGCATGAACGCGACGAGCATGTTCTTGCCGATGGCGAGCTCCCCCTGGTCCGTACAAGGACCGTCGGCGATGACGTCACCCTTCTTGATCTTCATGCCGCGCTTCACCAGCGGGCGCTGGTTGATGCAGGTGCCGGCGTTGGAGCGGCCGAACTTGCGGAGCAGGTACACATAGGTGCCGGCGTCTGGATCGGTCTTGCAGGACTTGGTCGGATTCGCCAGGAAGTCCTTCTCGCTGCAAGGCAGATGGCCGTCCTTGGTGACGATGATGACGTCCGCAGTGGCAGAGGCGACGGTGCCGTTCGCATCCGCGACGATCACGGCGCGGGAGTCACGGGCGGCTTTGCCTTCCATGCCCGTGCCGACGAGCGGAGCTTCTGCTTCAAGCAGAGGCACGCCCTGGCGCTGCATGTTCGAGCCCATCAGAGCGCGGTTGGCGTCATCGTGCTCAAGGAAAGGAATCAAGTTCGCCGCAATGGAAACGATCTGCTTCGGAGAGACGTCCATGAGCGTCGGCTTATCAGGCTCGACTTCGAGGAAGTCACCGCGATAACGGACGGTCACTTTGGCGCCGGCGAAGCGGCTGTCTTCACCGATGACGTTGTTCGCCTGGGCGATGTGGTGGTTCTCTTCCTGGTCAGCGGTGAGATACTCGATCTTGTCCGAGACGATGCCGTCTTTCACCGGACGATACGGCGTCTCGATGAAGCCGAACTCGTTGATGCGGGCATAGGAACCGAGGGAGTTGATCAGACCGATGTTCGGACCTTCCGGGGTCTCAATCGGGCAGATACGGCCGTAGTGGGACGGATGAACGTCACGCACTTCGAAACCAGCGCGGTCACGATTCAGACCACCAGGTCCAAGGGCGGACAGACGGCGCTTGTGGGTCAGCTCAGCCAGAGGGTTGATCTGGTCCATGAACTGGCTCAGCTGGCTGCGGGCGAAGAAGTCACGCACGACGGCGGCGAGCGCCTTCGGATTGACCAGCTTGCCAGGAGTCATGACGTCCATGCTGACATCAAACAGGGTCATGCGCTCCTTCACCAGACGCTCGGTGCGGGCGAGGCCCACGCGGCACTGATTGGCCAGGAGCTCACCCACGGCACGCACACGGCGGCTGCCAAGGTGATCGATATCGTCCAGGAGACCTTCACCTGCGCGCAGGTTGAAGAGGTAGCGCATGGCGGAGACCACGTCGTTCGGGTCCAGGACGCGAACGTTGGTGTCAGTCTTCAGCGTGAGCTTCTGGTTCAGCTTGTAACGACCGACGCGGGTCAGGTCATAACGCTTGGGATCAAAGAACAGGCGCTTCACCAGGGCCTTGGCGTTCGGCACGGTCGGAGGATCACCCGGGCGCAGACGGCGGTAGATTTCCTTCAGCGCTTCATCTTCATCCTTGGCAGGGTCTTTGCGCAGGGAAGTGACGATGAGGTCGTCCTGGGAGGCGGTGATGACCTTGATGCTCTTGTGGCCGAGCTGGATGAGCTGGCGCACGACACCGGCGGTCAGCGGCTCATAGGCACGGGCGACGATGAGCTCGCCATCGAGAATGTCACGGAACAGCAGCTTGGAGGCGATCTCTTCTTCGTTGAGACCTTCCTTCAGCTTCAGGTCCTCGATGCTGTAGAACAGTTTGAGGATCTCTTCGTCCGTGGAGAAGCCGATCACGCGCAGGAGCGTGGTGGCCAGGAACTTACGGCGACGGCGGCGGCGGTCGAGGTAGACGTAGAGGAGATCGTTCGTGTCGAACTGCACTTCCAGCCAGGTGCCGCGGTCAGGGATGATGCGGAAGCCATAGAGCCAGCGGCCGTTCAGGTGCTGGCTGCTTTCAAAGCAGATACCAGGGGAACGATGCAGCTGGGAGACCACCACGCGCTCAGCACCGTTGATCACGAAGGTGCCGCGATCAGTCATGAGGGGCACTTCGCCCATGTACACACGCTCCTGCTTGGCGCCGGCTTCCTCGCGAAGCTCAAACGTCACGTAGAGAGGTGCGCTGTAGGTCTCCGCCTCGCGGATGGCCTCCAGGGAGGTGAGCTTGGGATCGCCGATCTCATACAGCACGAAATCGAGCGTCATCTTCTGATCATAGCTCTCGATCGGGAAAACTTCCTTGAAGACAGCCTGAAGGCCAACGTCCTTGCGCTTAGATGGCAAGATGTTCTTTTGCAGGAACTCCTCATAGGAGCGAAGCTGAATCTCGATCAGATTCGGCGGCTCGGAAACTTCGTGAATCTTGCCAAAGTTAGTGCGCTGGGACATAAGCGAGGTGGGGAGGCTGCGAGGTGGCGGGGTGGGGTGTGGAGAGAACCTCCACGGGTACATTCAAAATTCGAAGATCAGGCCGCCAGCCCGAGCATCGAAGTCTTGAATGGGAAAATGGGGTCACCCACGAGGCAGCCGTAGCTGATACGCGGGGACGGGGGAAAATGATACGATGACCGGCCTCCAGCAGGCTTCCTGGTCTTCGAAGAACGTTCTTCGAGGGGCAGGCGGCTAGCGGGGGAGGTGACGGGCATCTCGGTTCTTTGAGGGATATGTCGGGATTGCAAAGCTTTTTTCGTCCATGGCCGCTCCGGAAGGAGCGGCGCATGGTTGAAAAAAGGGGAGTTACTTGATCTCCACTTTGGCGCCAGCGGCCTCGAGCTTCTTCTTGACCTCTTCGGCTTCTTCCTTCTTGACGCCTTCCTTGAGCTTGGCACCGCCCTTTTCGACGAGTGCTTTGGCTTCGGCGAGGCCGAGACCGGCGACGACGTTGCGAACTTCCTTAATGACGGAAATCTTGTTCGCACCACCATCAATGAGGATGACGTCGAACTCAGTCTTCTCTTCGACGGCGGCGGCAACAGGGCCAGCACCAGCGGCAGCGACAGGAGCGGCAGCGCTCACGCCCCACTTCTCTTCGAGGGTTTTGACGAGTTCGGAAACTTCGAGAACGGTCAAGCCGCTCAGTTCTTCAACGATTTTAGTAAGGTCAGCCATGTTAGTGTGCGGTATCGCCGTATTTCGAAGCTTCGATGGGTTTAAGAGCAAAAGCTTTTGCTCCGGCGAGGAACCATTGGGTGTTTATCTGATCAGGCCACGCACAGCGCAGCCATCTATTCAAAGGGGTGGGGGTGTGCTGGGGGTTAAGCAGCGGCGGCAGCTTCGGCGGGAGCGCTTTCAGCAGGAGCAGCTTCGGCGGGGGCGCCGTCCTTCTCTGCCTTGGCCTTGAGGGCGCGGGCAAGAGCAGAACCAGGAGCCAGAAGAACGCCAAGGAGCTGGGAGTAGAGAACTTCGCGGGAAGGCAGGTCGGCGAGGGCCTTGATGGTGGCCACGTCGAGCAGCTTGCCTTCGAGGATGCCGCCCTTGAGGGCTGGTTTCTCGAACTCAGCAGCGAAGTTTTTGACGATCTTCGCAGCACCAAAGATTTCTTTGACGCCGGTGACGAAGGCGCTCTGGCCAGTCAGGTGGGCGCTCAGGTCACCAGGATAACCGGCTTGCTCAGCGGCCTTGCGAACGAGGTTGTTCTTGAAGACGTGGATCTCAGCACCAACGGCGCTGAGGCGCTTGCGAAGCTCGGCGAACTTGTCGACCTTCAGGCCGGTATAATCGACGATCAGAAGGAACGGCGAGGCGTTCACGCGGCGAAGCAGGTCTTCGATCAGCAGTGTTTTTTCAGCTTTCATGAGTCTGGGTAACCTCTCGGATTAAAGTTTGATGTATTTGGCGACATCAATGCGCAGCGCCGGGGACATGGTGGCGGCCAGCGTGATGCTGTGGACGTACTTACCACGTGCGGAAGCAGGTTTCGCACGGACGATGGCGTCGATCAGGGCGGTGCCGTTCTCAACGAGAGCCTTGCTCTCGAACTGCACTTTGCCGATCGTGGTGGCGATGTTGCCGTTCTTGTCGAGCTTGAAGTCGACACGACCAGCCTTCACGGCCTTGATGGCACCAGCGGTGTCATCCGTCACAGTGCCCGTTCTTGGGTTCGGCATCAGGCCGCGAGGACCGAGCTGCTTACCGAGCTTACGCACTTCATTCATCGCAGCCGGAGTGGCGATGGCGACGTCGAAGTCCATGCTACCCTCTTTCACCTTGGCGATGAGGTCTTCATAACCGACGAGGTCGGCGCCGGCGGCCTTGGCGGCCTCAGCGGCAGCGCCAACGGCGAAGACGGCCACACGGACAGTCTTACCGGAACCATTTGGCAGCGGGCAAGTACCACGGATCATCTGGTCACCCTTCTTCGGATCCACGCCCATGTGGAAGGAAAGTGTGACGGTCTGGTTGAACTTGGTGCCTGGCAGCTTGCGGATCAGCTCTGCAGCTTCATCAAGTGTGAAGGACTTGCCAGCCGGAATCATCTCGGCGGCTTTCTTGTAGCGTTTGCTTCGTGTTTGCATGGTGTTTTGCAGTGGTGGCGAACGGAGACCGTTCTCCTGCGTTGAGATTAGTCGATGATGTCGATGCCCATCTGACGGGCGGTGCCAGCCATGATGCGGGAGGCGCGCTCGAGATCGGTGGTGTTCAGGTCGGCCAGCTTGAGCTTGGTAGCTTCAAGGAGCTGGGCCTTCGTGATCTTGGCCACCTTCTTCTTGTTAGCTTCGCCGGAACCGGAGGCGATGTTCGCCACCTTCTTGAGAAGGTTGGAAGCCGGGGGCTGCTTGGTGATGAAGGTGAAGCTTTTGTCTTTATAGACGGTGATGATGGTCGGGAGCACGTCACCGCCCAGCTTCTGGGTGGCAGCGTTGAACTCCTTGCAGAACGCCATGATGTTCACACCAGCCTGACCGAGGGCAGGACCGATGGGCGGCGCGGGGTTGGCAGCACCAGCTTTGATCTGGAGCTTGATTTGTTTGACGATTTCTTTGGCCATGGGCGGGGGTTCTTACTTTTGGTTGAGTTAAGAAAGGGTAGCAGCGCTGCGAGAGGCGGCTCAGGTGGCTTCTTCAGCCTTTTCGACCTGCCAGTACTCGAGGTCCACGGGGGTGGAGCGGCCGAAGATGTTCACAGACACGCGCAGCACGCCGCGCTCTGGGTCGATCTCCTCGATGATGCCGCTCTGGCTTTCGAACGGACCATCGGTGACGCGCACGTTGTCGCCCACGTTGAAGGCGATCTTCGGCACCGCGCCTTCCTCCTTGTCACGAAGCTGCGCCAGCAGGCCTTCGACGTCACGTGGACGCAGGGGGATGGGGTGGTCTTTGGCACCGGCGAAGTTGAGCACGCCGTCCGTCTCACGGACGAAATACCACGTCTTGTCGATGAGGCGGTTGTGCTCATCCAGGAGGTGGCAGTTCATGATGACGTAACCGGGGAAGAACTTCCGGTTGCTCTCCGTCTTTTTGCCTTTTTTCACCTCGGAGACACGCTCCGTGGGGACAAGGACGGCGAAAATGTAGTCCGCCATCTCCTCCGTTTGGATGCGACGAATCATGGAGTCACGCACCTTGTTCTCAAGGCCGGCTCTGACATGAATAACATACCACTGGTCGCGGGGGGCAGGAATGGCTCCCATAGGAGAAGGGGACAGGAAAAGGGGTTGGGGGAAACTAGAACCAGATCAGACCCCGGAGAGCCAGATGGTCAGGGCATCAAAAGCCTTGCGGAAGGAAAAGTCGAAGAAGGCGACGAATCCACCAAGCAGAATCATGGCGATGAACACCACGATGGTGGAGTCATTCAGTTCCTTGTACTTGGCGAAGCCCTTTTCTTTAGGGTCCCAAGGCCAGGTGGCCTTTCTCAGTTCGATGACGACTTCGTTCCAGTAGGCAATGATGCGGCTCATGAAGGGGTGACGTGGATCAGGTGTGTTCTGTCCGCTATGTCGAAGAAAGGTGGCAGGCCAGGAGGGACTCGAACCCCCAACCGACGGTTTTGGAGACCGCTACTCTACCAATTGAGCTACTGACCTGTGAAAACCTTTATACCTTCGAAAAGCAGAATGAATGACGCTGATGCATTTGTAAAGTCCGCTTTGTCTCTGTCGATGAAGAGACCGCCGCAGGGGTTTGGGATTCAAATCCCCTGCGGCGGCTCAAGACAAGCGAACCTTAACTAGCGCAATCAGTCGAGGATGGTGGCAACACGGCCAGCACCCACCGTCTTACCACCCTCACGGATGGCGAAACGGATCGTCTTTTCCATGGCGATCGGGGTGATCAGCTCGACGGTGATCGAGACGTTGTCACCAGGCATCACCATTTCGACACCTTCTGGAAGGGTCACGCTGCCAGTCACGTCCGTGGTGCGGAAGTAGAACTGTGGGCGGTAGTTGTTGAAGAACGGCGTGTGACGGCCGCCTTCGTCCTTGGAAAGAACGTACACCTCGGCGGTGAACTTCTTATGAGGAGTGACGGAACCGACCTTGGCGATGACCTGGCCACGCTCAATGTCAGTCTTCTTCACGCCACGAAGGAGGAGACCCACGTTGTCGCCAGCACGACCTTCGTCGAGCAGCTTGCGGAACATTTCGATGTCGGTGACGGTGGTCTTGATCGTGGGGCGGATGCCGACGACTTCCACTTCCTGCATCTTCTTGACGATACCACGCTCCACACGGCCGGTGCAGACGGTACCACGACCTTCGATCGCGAACACGTCTTCGACTGGCATGAGGAAGTCCTGGTCGATCGGACGCTCTGGGAGGGGGATGTAGCTGTCCACGGCTTCCATGAGCTTGAAGATGTTCGCACGATGGTCGGCGTCACCTTCAAGGGCCTTGAGAGCGGAACCCTTGACGATCGGGATGTCATCACCCGGGAAGTCATACTTGGAAAGGAGGTCGCGAACTTCCATTTCGACGAGGTCGAGGAGTTCAGCGTCGTCCACCATGTCCACCTTGTTCAGGAAGACCACGATGGCAGGCACGCCCACCTGACGGGCAAGCAGGATGTGCTCACGAGTCTGTGGCATCGGGCCGTCAGCAGCGGAACAGACGAGGATGGCGCCGTCCATCTGGGCAGCACCAGTGATCATGTTCTTCACATAGTCAGCGTGTCCAGGGCAGTCCACGTGGGCATAGTGACGGTTGTCGGTCTGGTACTCGACGTGAGCGGTATTGATGGTGATACCGCGTGCCTTTTCTTCAGGAGCGGCGTCGATCTCATCATACTTCTTCGCCTCGGCGAAACCCTTCGTAGCGAGGGTCGACGTGATGGCGGCAGTCAGAGTGGTTTTACCGTGGTCAACGTGGCCAATAGTGCCGATGTTGACGTGCGGCTTGTTGCGTTGGAATGCTTCTTTAGCCATGTTAGGTGAGGGGTTGTGCGCTTGGGTCTGGTTCGTTTGTCGTGAAACGGAAACTCCGGGGCGCGATTCGACGCAGGAATGGAGCTGTTGGAGGGATTTGAACCCTCGACCTCGTCCTTACCAAGGACGTGCTCTACCACTGAGCTACAACAGCATCTAACCGGCGGCGATTCACAAGATTGGAATCTCCTCCTCTTTCGACAATAAAACCGAGGCACAACGTCGCTTTGACTCTCATCAAAGGTCGGTAGACACCCCGGTCTAGTTCCCGAAAAAGTGAGAGCGAAACTAGGGTGTTTGGCAGGTCTGTCAAAGACAATTTGTTCCGATTGAAAGATTCTGAGTGATCTTAGCGAACCCTCAGGCCGCCACCTTACCCCCAAACAGTCTTCTGGCATCTCTATTTTAACCATGTCCCGCCTGCTTTTTCTCCCTTTTCTTGCCAGTCTGGCACTTTCCGTCACCGCGGCGGATGACTACAAGCTCGGCCCCCTCTCCCAGGAGAACCCGGCCGTGCCGAAGGGCAAGGTGACCCAGATGCCGGTGCATGAGTCCAAAATCTTCCCCGGCACCAAGCGCGACTGGTGGATCTACGTCCCGGCCCAATACACCCCGGAGAAGCCTGCCAACCTCATGGTCTTCCAGGACGGTCACGACTATGTCGGCACCAAGGGGGCCTGGCGTGTGCCGGTGGTTTTTGACAACCTCATCGCCAGCGGGGACATGAAGCCCACCATCGCCGTGTTTCTGAATCCGGGGCACATCGGCGACACCAAGCCTGCCAGCGCCTGGAAGAACAACAACCGTGGCAAGGAGTATAACTCGTTAGGTGATGCCTATGCCCGCTTCCTTTTGGAGGAGATTTTACCCCGGGTGACGAAGGACTACCACCTAACCGATGATCCGGAAGGCTGGGGCATCGGAGGAGCCAGCAGCGGGGCCATCTGCGCCTTCACCGTGGCCTGGGAACGGCCCAACCAATTTCGCAAAGTCTTCTCCACCATCGGCAGTTATGTCGACCTCGCCGGAGGTCACGTCTACCCTGCCCTGATCCGCATCACGGAGCGCAAACCCATCCGTGTTTACCTCCAGGACGGCACGGGAGACATCGACAACCAGTTCGGCAACTGGCCCGTGGCAAACCGCCAGATGGACGCCGCGCTGACCTTCATGAAGTATGATCACACTTTCACGTTAGGTGATGGCGCGCATAACTCCAAGCATGGCGCCAGCATCTTCCCTGAGGCCATGAAATGGCTGTGGAGGTGACCTTGTTTCAAGGCATCACTTCACCGTGATCTGGGCATCCAGGAACTCGAACGGCACACGCACGGTACCGATGACTTCGCGCCCGAAAATGGCCAGTTCGGTCTCTTGGGAGGAGGCGCTTGGGGCAGGCCCCAGCTCTGGAAATCCCCACCAGCGATCATGAGTCGAGATGCTGATCTGCTCCGTGAAGCGCCGGTGCCGCAGGAGCGGATGGTTTTCTGTCCAGCCCCGGATGGCATTCAGGCGGGCGGGCTTTCCCGCCCCGCGCTGAAGGCCAAAGAAACCGTGCCCCGAGATCCCCATATGGAGTGAGTCACGGAAGTCGTGCAAGTTCGCGTCGAAGACGTCCACCTCAGCCATGAACTGAACCTGACCTGCGGGTCGATCCACCTTGCTGAGCTCAATGCGAACGCCGTCTGCAGACCAGGTCATGCCATTCTCAACCGGCAGTACCTTCTCCAGGCGAGCGCGGTAGAGGCTGAAGACAGCGTCGCCTTTGAAGCTGACCTGCATCACCTCTCCACGACGCCGTTCTGGCAGAGTCCCCTGCCCCAGCGGCAGATAAAAGGTCATGCCTTTCAGCAGTGCATCTTTCGAAGGTGGCGGGTTTCCCGGAATGGCGTGAAAAGCCGCGTCAGGGTGCACACCCCAGTCCGGAGCCGCGGCGCTGCGGCGGAGCTCATGCCACTCCCCCTGTCCGGCCACATGGAAGGAGCCTCCAGCGCTTTCAAAATCCGCATACACGCCCGCCGGCAGTCCTTGGAGTTGAAGATGCTGGCGAAATTCCATCTCACCGCCTGAGCGGCCCAGGGTGGATACGATCCGCTGGTCTGCGTTCAGGCTCAGGGCCAGTTCGGAAACCGCCTCGGAAGCCTTTTCCAGGAACTGCCGTGGCCGGTCCACGGTGAGGGTCAAGTCACCACCCGGGGTCACAACGGGATCCGCCGGACAGATCAGGGGTCCGAAGCTGCCGTAGCTCATTCCGCCTCCGAGCATCGCCCCGAGCAGGATGCAGCCCACGCGCGGCCAGGCCGAAAGGCGGCCGTAACGGCCCAGCATGCCTCCCATAGCCCCCATGGCGAATGCCCCAAAGGCCACGATGGCAGGCAGCGCATCCCGGGCGAAGGACATGAACATAAGCCCGTTGCCAAACATGAAAGTCACCAGCGCCAGAAGGAGGGCGGCCAGCCCGGTCCAGGTATTTCTGCTCAGGGCCGTATGAGGCAGACAGAGCATGCCCACCACCAGGGTCAGCAGACAGATGTCCTGCGCTAGAATGCCAGACGTCTGCAGGGCGCCTGCATCCATGCCCAGACGGAAAATCCGAATACCGAAGGCTAGAATCAGCGGCAGCAAGCCAAGAAGGACCAGCACGCCCGCCTTCCCTGCCACGACACACCAGCCACTGACGGGCCGCGTGCCGATGAAGCGCTCCGCCCCCACCGGCGGGTCCAGACTGAGCAGACGGCCTTGCAGCAGCAGCACCGCGAGACACAGCAGCCAGCCTAACCAAAAAGAGAGATTGTTCCAGCTCCAGTCCGCCGTGACATTCCCGCGCACAGGAATGACCACCAGGCCCGCAGCCAGCACCAGTGTGACCACCCACCACGGGCAGGTGGCGCGCAGGTCTTTGAGAAGGAAATGCAGGGTCATTTTCATGATTTTTATCTCCGATGATCCACTGTGACCTCGCCTTCATAGCGATGGCGGCATCGACCGATGCTCTCGCGCTTCACCACGTAGAGCCGTGCTTTTTGCGCCCAGAAGGGATCCACCCGCACCCTCCGGCCTTCCGCATTCATGATGGCGTAGAAGGCGGTCAGGGAGAGCTCTTCCACGGTCAGGCTGGAGGTCATGCCCCTGCTGCTGGTGTCGCTGCTACGGGCGGTGATCTCCTGCCGCTCAGGATGTGCGGCAAAGATCTGGAACGCGGGATTCTGATCGGCCAGCGAGACATGAGCGGCCTTGGGGAAGAAGCTGGTGAGCAGGAGCTTCAGATAGAGTGTGCCGCCGCTGGATGACACCTCCTGCACCTTCACCGAGCGCCCCTCATGAGCGAAGAACGTGCCAGCCTCCAGAGGCAGCTCTGCGAGAATCACGGGACGAAACCACGAGACATCGAGACGTCCCGCCATCCTCACCTTGGCATCATTCAGAAGCGGTGTCTGGGTGGCCACGCGGAGCTGGGGCCGGTTGTCATTCAGGAAAAAAGGTTCGGCCTGCTCAGCTCCATGATGATTCACGAGATTCCGCAAAATCTGCAGAGGTGTCGATGGGTAGAAGCTCTGCCAGCCTTTCGCCTCCCCGGTCAAAAGTTTTTGGGTGGAGTCCACGGACTTTCCATCTCCCAACCAGAGTGGCTCATAGGTTTGATCGATCACATGCGGCCATTCGATGGCCCCAGCGGGCATTTCGAACTTCAAGGGATCTGTGTGGTAGGTGTAAGCCTCTCCCCTGACGTGGTAGGCGAGGCTCAGCTCACCTTCACAACTGACCCGAACCTGCTTCTCCAGCTCGGCAACACGAGACTGGTCGGTGGCAACCACAGGCTGCCTGCCCCCCGTCAGGTCCCAAGGCCAGTATTGCTCGGCCAGTAATCTTGCGCTGGCGATGCCAAGGATCGCCAGCACCCAGACGTGCCATCGGCGCCGGGCCAGCAGCATGCCGGCGATCACAAAGCCTCCTGCAAGCGTGAGACTCTGCGCCACTAAACTGCGGCTGATCATCAAATCAAAGCCGCTCACATGATCTCCGTCTTCAAAGCCAAAGCTCGATGAACTGGGAGGACTCAGCACGAGGAGTGTGAAGATCAGCGGGACCAGGCAGACCAGGGCGGCGATGCGATGATTGCGGATGAGCACGGCGATCAAGGCCATGACACCATAGGCACCGCTGATGCGCAGAAAGGCCCGGCTGATGAACTTCACATAGTCCGACGAGTCGAGGTCCAGCCGGTAGCACATGAGCTGCAGCAACATCGCAGCCAGCACCGGGAGCATAAGAAACAGCGCCCAGCAGAGAAACTTCGGCAGCCAGCGCATCATTGGACTCAGCGGCCGGGTTTGCATGAAGCCCTTGGTGTCCCACGGGTGATCCAGATGAATCCAGGCCACCAGCAGCGCCATCATCATGCTGACAACCAAGAGCAGGCTGGCGAAGTGCACGAGTGGCACTGACCAATGAGGCTCATCCACCCATCGCTGCGCCAGCGGCACGCAGAGCGCGGCCAGCACACAGATGGCAAAAAAGATGAGCTGGCTGCGGACATGCCGCAGGTCCTTGCCCATGAGATGGAGCAGCATTTTCATACAGCGCGGGATTGATAGCTGCGTGCCAGCACCAGGAAGATCTCCTGCAAAGACATGGAACGGATCTCCACGGCGCTGCTGAAGCGCTCGCGCAGACGTCCCTCCGCCTCCGGTGTCCAGCGGGTCAGGGTGAAGCTGGTATTGCTGTCACTCTGCTGCGGATCCAGCACACCCTCCAGCGGCCAGTCTTCCGGCCACCGGTCAAAGAGCTGCACACGGCGGAAGCGCTGCTGCAGGTCATTCAGAGATTCACTCAGTTCCAGCCGCCCTTTCTCCAGAATGATCACCTGGTCCGCCAGCTTCTCCACTTCCGCGATGTCATGCGTGGAGAAGAACACGGACCATTCATTCTGCTGCGTGAGTTCCAGCAGGCCGCTGAGAAACTCATCCTTCACCAGCACGTCCAAGCCGCTGAAAGGTTCATCGAGGATCAGCAACTCCGGGCGGTAGGCCAGTGACAACAGCAGCGCCAGCTTCCGCTGTTCCCCTAACGAACAATGCTTGATCTTGCGATCCAGCGGCAGGGTGAACTTGCGGGTGAGGTCCGCTTCAAACTGCCGGTCCCACTGCGGATACAGCTCGCGCGTGAAGGCGATCAGCTCGCCCATTTTCATCCAGTCGTAGAGCTTTTGATTCTCGGACACGTAGCCGATGCGCTGCCAGTCCTCCGGACGCAGTTTCTGCGCATCCTTGCCACGCAGCCTCGCCTGCCCGGAGGTGGGTTTCACCAGTCCGGCCAGCATCTTGATGGTGGTGGTCTTGCCCGCGCCATTGCGGCCCAGGAAGGCGCACAGGGTTCCGCGCGGCACGCTGAGGTTCAGATCATGCACGGCCTCCTGCCTGCCATAGCGGCGGGAGAGGTTTTCAGTCTCGATGATGGTGTTCATGAGTTGGAGTCGAGGTTGATCTTCAGTTCACGGCACTTGGCCCGGAGGAGTTCGAGGAGCGTGGCTTCATCCACGGCCTGATGAGCCGCCTCGATGACCAGGCGCTCCAGAAGCGGTGCCAGTGCCTCGCGCTGCTGGCGGACTGTGCTGACCGACCGCGTGGCGATGTAACACCCCTGCCCTGGATGCACTTCCAGCAGCCCCAGCGAGGTCAGCTCCGTCACGGCCTTCTGCACCGTGTTTGGGTTCACCCGCAGTTCCGCGCTGATGGCCCGGACGGAAGGAAAGCGGTCTCCTTCCTTCAGCCTGCCGCTGGCCACGGCCCGGCGCACCGCCTCCACGATCTGCTCATAGATCGGGGCGCCTGCGGTGAGCTCGATGGGGAACGGTAGCATGTTTTTGTGTATTACGTGTATTATGTTAACTAATACACTCAGTTCACGCAAGAGTTTATTTTTTGTCTGCGGGAGAGGCTGAGGAGTCGCGGAGCGTCCAGGAGTGCGGTGGCAAGCGCTCAAGCGCGACACCGCTGGTGCGCAGAAAGCGTCTTCGTTGTTAGGCGGCGCTGTGTGCGCACGAGAGCGGTGTCGACGATGCACGGTGACCCGTGCATCTCTGCCACCGCACTCCGGGACGCTTCGCGACTTCAACACGCGCACAAAAAAACCCGCGCCACTTTCATGACGCGGGTTTCTTGTGATTTGATTCAGCTCAATCTTAAGCCGTGGTGCTCGTGGTGGCTTCCGCAGGCACTTCGGACTCGGGCTTCGGAGCGGCCTCGGCAGCGAACTTCAGGCGCTTGGTCTCAGGATCGAAGGTCACCTTCACCACATCGCCTTCGCGGACGTCGCCGCGCAGGAGGTGCTCGGAGAGCGGGTCTTCGATGTTCTTCTCCACGGCACGGCGCATCGGACGGGCGCCATACTGCGGATCGTAGCCTTCCTTCATGAGGAACTCGGTCGCGCTGGTATCCAGCGAGATGTTGATGTTCCGCTTCTTCAGGCGGGCAACGACCTTCTCGACCTCGAGATTGACGATGACGCTGAGCTGCTCCTTGTCGAGCATCTTGAAGACGATGAGGTCGTCGAGACGGTTGAGGAACTCCGGCTTGAAGAACTTCTTCGCGGTCTCGTTGATCTTGCCCTTGATGGCGTCGTTGTCCGCATGGTCCTGCGTCATGGCCGCGAAGCCCAGCGTGGTCTGGCGCTTGATCTGCTCAGCACCGACGTTCGAGGTGAGGATGACGATGGTGTTCCGGAAGTCGATCTTGCGGCCGAAGTTGTCCGTGACCTGGCCTTCTTCCAGAATCTGGAGGAGGAGGTGCATGACATCTGGATGCGCTTTCTCGATCTCGTCAAACAGCACGACGCTGTAAGGACGACGACGAACGGCTTCGGAAAGCTGGCCGCCCTCTTCATAACCAACGTACCCTGGAGGTGCGCCGATCAGACGGGAAGCGGTGTGCTTCTCCATGTACTCGCTCATGTCCAGCTGGATGAGGGCATCCGCGCTGCCGAACATGAACTCGGCCAGGTTCTTGGCCAGGAAGGTCTTGCCGACGCCGGTTGGGCCGAGGAAGAGGAAGCTGCCGATCGGGCGACGCGGATCCTTGAGGTCCGCACGGCTGCGACGCAGCGCCTTGCTGATGGCGATGACGGCTTCGTCCTGGCCGATGACCTTGCCCTTGAGCTCGGTTTCCATCTTCAGGAGTTTCGCGGCTTCCGCCTGCTCCATGCGCTGCAGCGGCACGCCGGTCCACTTGGCCACGACGGTCATGATGTCATCTTCAGTGACTTCGACCACACGCTCCTGGTTGTTGTTACGCCAGGTGGTGAGGACATCGTCATAGCGCTTCTTCGCATTCTTCTCGCGGTCACGGAGACGTGCGGCCTTCTCGAAGTCCTGGTCCTTGATGGAGCCTTCTTTCTCCACGCGGATGGCTTCGATCTCGGCATCGATCTCCTTGAGCTCAGGCGGACGCGTCATGGCGGCGATGCGGCAGCGTGAGCCGGCCTCGTCCATGATGTCGATGGCCTTGTCTGGAAGGAAGCGTGCGGTGAGATAGCGGGCGCTGAGGTTCACGGCCTGGCGAATGGCTTCGTCCGAGTAGTGCGCCTTGTGGTGCATCTCGTATTTGCCTTTGAGGCCGATGAGGATCTTGATGGCATCATCCACGGAAGGCTCTTCCACCTTCACCTGCTGGAAGCGGCGCTCGAGAGCGCTGTCCTTCTCGATGTATTTGCGATACTCGTTCAGCGTGGTGGCGCCGATGACCTGCATCTCGCCACGGCTGAGAGCTGGCTTGATGATGTTGCTGGCATCCATGGTGCCTTCGGCAGAGCCGGCACCCACCATGGTGTGCATTTCATCAATGAAGAGGATGACGTTCTTGGCACGACGGATCTCATCCATCACGGCCTTGATGCGCTCCTCAAACTGGCCGCGATACTTCGTGCCAGCGACCATGAGGGCGAGGTCCAGCGTGATCACGCGCTTGTCACGCAGGATCTCGGGGACGTTACCGTTGACGATCTCTTGAGCGAGACCTTCGACGATGGCGGTCTTGCCCACACCGGCTTCACCGATGAGCACAGGATTATTTTTGGTTCGGCGGCAGAGGATCTGGATGACACGTGCAATCTCTTCCACCCGGCCAATGACAGGATCCATCTCACCCTTCTGGGCGAGCTCGGTGAGGTCGCGACCGAAGGCGCGAAGGGCGGGAGTTTTCTCGCTCTTCTTTTTCTTCTTCGGTTCTTCCTCGCCTTTGCCTTCAGGTGTCATGGGTTCGGATGGTTCTTCCTCTTCTTCCTCCTCGCCGGAGCTGAAGTTCGGATCGAGCTCGCGCAGGATCTCATTGCGGGCCTTGTCGAGATTCACGTCAAGGTTACGCAGGACCTGGGCGGCGACGCCTTCACCTTCACGCAGCAGGCCGAGCAGGATGTGCTCCGTGCCGACATAACTATGATTGAGGGCCTTCGCTTCCTTGCTGGCGAGCGCGAGCACCTTCTTCACACGCGGGGTGTAAGGAATATTGCCGACCATTTTCGTCTCCGGGCCGGAGCCGACCTGCTGCTCGACCTGCAGGCGGACGGTTTCGAGATCGAGGCCGAGTTTGCCGAGGACGTTCACAGCCACACCCTGGCCGAGCTTGATCAGCCCGAGAAGAATGTGCTCCGTCCCGACATAGTTGTGGTTGAAGCGATCTGCCTCTTTGCGTGCAAGAGCCAGGACCTGTTGGGCGCGTGGGGTGAAATTATTCATTAGAGGAGAGGGTCAGCGGCTGACTTGGAGAATGTCCTTCCGCGTGAAAGCTAAATCGCGCGCAAGGCAGAGCAAGCAAATGCCTTTGAAATTCATCAATGGCAGCAACCATGCCAGGAACGGCTTTTCCCCCTTCAAGCTTCACTGAAATGGCTGCAATCATCGGTTTCAAAAAGGTTTACGACCAACGTCCCCTTCCAGATGATTTCTCAAAAAGCATTTTTGGAGAACGCCGATCAAAAGATCAGACATTAACTCCAGGCCATAGCTTCAAAAGTTCTTCAGAGGTTCCAAAACATCCGTTTCCTCAACTTTTCAAAAAGATCAGGCAAGGCGCGTGTGGATATGCTTCAAGACTCCCGCACAGCCATCCTCCAGCAGGTCCAGCACATGCTCGAACCCCTGCGGACCGCCATAATAAGGGTCAGGGACCTCCCTGGCGTCATGCACGGTGCAGAACTCGCAGAAGTAGCGGATCTTGGCTGAATGGCGTCTGGCGGGATCGAAGGGCTGGATGTCCTGATGGTTTTGGTCATCCATGATCAAGACGAGGTCAAAGTCCGCCAAATCCTGCGGAGTCACCTGCCGGGCCAGATGGACGAGCTCGAGCCCGCGTGTGGCTGCCGCCTTGCGCATGCGAGCATCCGACTGGTTCCCCGCATGCCAGCCACCTGTGCCTGCGGAGTCGATGTGGATGCGCTCATGCAGCCCGGCTTCCCGGACCATGCGCAGCATCACCCCCTCCGCTGCCGGTGAGCGGCAGATGTTTCCCATGCAGACGAAGAGGAGGCGGAAGGTGGTCATGAGCGAGATGGGCGCAGCGATGAGGGATAAAAGATCAGGGATTATGAGAAGAGTATCTGGCCTAGCTTGAGGCCCAGTGCGGCGGCCAGGATGCCAGCGACCATGCTGCCTAGCATATTTAATAGAGCGAGCATGGGATGGTTGTTGATCCAGAGCTGGAGGGTGTCGTTCGCCAGGCTCGAAAAGGTGGTATAGCCGCCGAGCACGCCGGTGGCGGCAAAGAGCCAGGGGGCGGCGTCCCTGGCCTTCATGACAGGCACGGCCACGAGGAAGCCGATGATGAAGCTGCCGAGCAGGTTCGCGATCAGCACTCCGCGCGGAAAGGTGCCGTCCGGCCAGACCCGCTGAGCCGCCAGGATGGTCCAGTAGCGCAGCACTGAGCCGAGACCGCCACCGAGGAAAACGAGGAGGGAGAGCTTCATCGGAACGTCTTAGCTTCAAGCCGGGGCATGTGCAAATATAGAGGAAGAAGTGAGTCTTTCCTGGTTGGGGGAGCCTTCACAGCCTCCCAAGACGACATGCTGACGCCTGCCCGCTACATCATTCAGATCACTGCGCCGAGGCCTTCTTGAAGAAGCGACGCCAGGCCAGGGCAAAGCCAGTCCACACCAGAAGCATGGCCGAGAGCGTGCAAAGCACGGCGATGGTCTGGCCGAAGAAGCCAAACAACTCACCGGTATGCAGGAAGCGGGCATACATGCGGAGGCGACGGCCCAGATTGAGCTGCTCGAAGTTGTCCGGGCTGGTCTGGATCTCTTTCTTCGCGAGATCGAGGTTCAGCATTGTGCGCAGATGCGGCTGGCCTCGGCCGCCCTTATCCAGCATGATCGGGAAGGGCCCGCCCGGAGCCTGGGGCATGCGCAGGCTGATGCTGCCCCAGCCAGCATGCTGGGTCTGCACTTGAGCCAGCAGGGCGTCCAGCCCTTCCACAGCCACAGGCGGACCTGCGGGACGTTCGCCACCACGGCCTTCACCAGGAGGGCCACCCCCTTCACGGCGACGTTCACCCTCCGCAGGAGAGCCGCCACCTTCGCGGCGGCGCTCGCCTTCCGCACCTCCGGGACCACCAGGACCGCGGCGACCTTCGCCACCAGCACCGGGGCCGCCAGGGCCTGCTGCCATGGCTCCCGGGGGACCTTGGCGCGGCGGAGGCGGCTCATTCCCGGTCATTTTAAAGAGCAGGTTGTTGGCCCAGGTGTAACTCATGATCAGTCCGGTGAGGATGATCAGCAGCATGGGGAAGGAACTCCAGAAGCCAATGACGTTATGCCAGTTCCAGTCACGGGCGCGGCCCTTGAGCTTGCGATTGAAAAGCAGTGCTGCCTTCAGATTCGCCGCACGCCAGTGGCGCGGCCACCAGAGGTAGATGCCTGACACCAGCAGAAAACCAAAGAGCAGCGTGCCTGCTCCCGTGATGGCTTTGCCCACAGGACGCTCCAGCCCCGTCTGGGTGAGGAAGCGATGCCAGTCTGTGGCCGCGTGGAAGAAGTGATGCCAGCTCTCCGCGCCTGAACCCAAATTCTGACCTGTGTAGGGATTGAAGTAAAAAGTGCCTTCACGACCGATGCTGACCGTGACTGGCAAGGCAGGATCTGCCTTCACCGTCACACCGCTCGGTGAGAGATTTTCCGCGCGCGATTTCGCCACGATGGCCTCGACTCCGAGACGTGTGCTGCTGTCCGCAGGCACGGCCACACGCAGGTCACGGTTCGCCCAGTCCATGAGCTGTGTTTCATACGCGATGAGCAGGCCGCTGACGGCCATGGAGAGCACGATGACTCCCACCAGCAAACCAGCGATGAGATGAGACCAGAAGATGAGGCGATGAAACGTGAGACGCATGAAGAAGGAATGACGAAATCCGAAGGACTAATGACGAAGGAATGACGAAACTTGAATACCTGAATGATGAGTAACCGTGCCTCAGCGGCGGAGTTTCTCTCTCGTCATTCGGACTTCGACCTTCGTCATTCCGCTGGTGGCGGTCACATCTCCGCCCATTGACGGAGCAGGTTGTGATAAACACCGGTGAGCTGCACGGAGGTCTTTTCCGCCACGGGGTTGCCTTTGAGCTCGGAGCTCAGGCGCTGGATGGCGAGATCGAGATCAAACATGAGCGAGCGCTGGCCATCGTCACGCAGCATGCTTTGCAGCCAGAAGAAGGAGCAAATGCGCGCGCCGCGTGTGACGGGTGTCACGTGATGCAGACTGGTGGAAGGATAGAGCACCATGTGCCCCGGCGGCAGCTTCACGCTGTGCACGCCATAGGTGTCCTCGATGCAAAGCTCACCACCATCATACTCCTCCGGTCCGGCGAAGAAGAGCGTGGCGGAGAGATCGGTGCGGATGCGCACCGGCGTGCCTGGAATCTGGCGGATGGCATTGTCCACATGCGTGCCAAAGGACTGGCCTCCGGAGTAGCGATTGAACAGCGGCGGAAAAATTTTCAGCGGCAGCGCAGCGGACAGGAAGAGCAGGTTCTTCGAGAGGCCGCTCAGCACCATGTCACCCAGTTCCTTGGCCGCAGGACTGCCTTCCGGGATCTGCATGTTGTCCTTGGCGCGGGCAGACTGGTGACCAGCGGTCACCTTGCCATCCACCCACTCGGCGGCATCGAGGATCTGGCGTGCCTTGGCGACTTGCTCAGGCGTGAGGACATCAGGAATGGTGATCAACATGGGGGTATCAAATGGGAAGGCCGGGCAGAGGAAGCGTGGCACACGCTTCACACCTGCCCGGCAGTAGCTCAATCAGGAGATATCAGAACTTATAGCTGGCCGTCAGCATGGCAGAGCGGCCTGCGCCCGGAATGAAGTGACCACCACCCACGCGGTCGATGTACTCCTCGTCAGCGAGGTTGTAGATGTTCACACGGAGGGAGAAGTTCTTGTTCACCTCATAGCCGATCATCGCATCAAAGAGGCAGAAGCCGGGAGCTTCACGTGCAGTGCTGGCGTTCGAACTGAAGCGGGTGTCGGTGAACTGGGCTCCGAGACCCACCTGGAATCCGTGCGGAAGGTCATAGACCGTCCAGATGCTGGCGCTCTGCTTGGGCGTGTTCAGGACTTCATGACCGACTTCGAGCGGGTTGTTAGACTTCCGAACCTCGCTGTCCAAGTAGGTGTAACCACCGAAGACACGCCATTCGTCGGTGATGCTGCCGGCGAAGCCGAACTCCACACCCTGCACACGCTGCTCACCAGCAAGCACAATGGTGTCGGTGCTGTCCGCAGCGTCAAAGGTGCGGGCATTGGTCTTGTCTGTGCGGAAGACGGCAGCCGTGAGCTGCAGTTTGTCAGCCAGCAGATCCCACTTGGTGCCAAGTTCGAGGGTGCGGCTTTTCTCAGGGTCAAGACTGAGATTGTTGGCAGACTGGATCGCAGTGGACAGGGCCAGACCTTCTGCCGAGGGATTGAAGGAAGTGCCGTAGCCAAAGTAAATGCTGCCATTCTCCACAGGCTTGTAAACCAAGCCTGCACGCCAGCTGACCATCTCATCGACACGGCCAAGATGGGTGTGCGCCCCTTCCGTGAAGTTTGGAGCCTTGCCCACGGTAGCCACAGATTTGTAATTCACGTCGAAACGGTCGTAGCGCAGACCGCCCGTGACCTGCCAGTGATCGCCCAAGCTGATGGTGTCAAACAGATAAGCTGCCAGAGAAAGCGCGTCGGTGTCGGTGTAGGCCTTGTTTCGGATGATGCTACCGTTGAAGGGAGCATTGGGATTGGGATTGTTGATCGTGGTGCCGTCCACAGGCCCCGTGCCAGGATCAGGGTTACGGGCACGGCCGAAGTTTTTCGAAGTCTCGTAGATCACCTCACCGCCCAGCACCAGATCATGCTTCAAAAGGCCGGTGTTAAACTTTCCGATAACGTTGATCTGTTCCGCCAGGATGCTGTCCTTCTGGTCACGGGACTGGATCTGACGGGTGATCCTGCCGTCATAACTGGCAGCGGCGTTGCCAGCAATGGAGTCGAAAAAGCGTGGTGCCGTGATCACCGAGTCACGCACGCTCTGGCCTGCCCGCACCGTGTTCGTCAGCTTCCACTTGTCATTAAACTCATGCTCAAACTGGATGGTGGCGATGTCTGTGCGAGTGATCTCATAATCACGGTCCTTCAGACCATAGAAGTTACTGTACGGCACATGGGGGTCATCATTCGCATGCTCGCCCACACCGTTCAGGAAAGTGGTGGTAGCAGCGTTCGGCGGAACCCATGGAATGCCATAGTCTGGCAGTGAGTCTGACTCGAGGTGAAAGTAGCTGATCGTCAGCCGGGTGTCCGTGCCAAGACCGAAGGCCAGGGAGGCGGCAATGCCTTTGCGCTCTTCCTCCACTTCGTCACGACCGGATGTGGATGAAGTGTGATAAAGACCGTTCACCCGCAGTGCCATGTGATCACCGATCGGCTGGTTGATGTCCACGGTGCTGCGGAAGTAGTCGTTGGTGCCGACGCCGACATCACCTGCGTAGCTTTCTTCCAGGGTGGGGGTCTTGGAGACCATGTTCACCGAACCGCCGGTGGAACCACGGCCTGCATTTGAGGAGGACGGGCCTTTGGAGACTTCCACCTGCTCCATGTTGAAGGGATCGCGCGTGAAACCGCCGAAGTCGCGCACGCCGTCCACAAACATGTCTGTGCGGGCATTGAAGCCGCGGATGCTCATGTTATCACCGGCGGGGACGCCGCCTTCACCGGCCTGCATGGTCACGCCGGGCACGTTGCGCAGCACGTCACGCAGGCTGGTGGCACCGCGCTCCTGCATCACGGATTTTGGCACCACGGTGATGGTCTGCGGGATGTCACGCAGCGGCTGGGTGTACTTCGGCGTCTGAACGCGGTCAGGCTTGTAAACTTTGTCCTGAGTTCCCTCGACCACGATCTCGGCGATCTCCGTGGCATCTTCCGCCTTCTGGTCCGCTGGCTTCACTGGAGCGGCTGTCTGGGCGGACACGCTGCCTGCGGCCACGAGCAGGGAGGTGAAAAGGAGACCTTCAGAAGAGGAACTGGGGAGGCGGAGAGAGGAAGCAGGCTGCGCTTTTTTCATTTCGTCGGGTAGGAAAGGGAGAGTGATGAGTCGTTCACTAAATTGAGAATCAGTAGCAAATAACCTTCCTGCGATTAGGTCTCATAAGCAGCAATGTCAACCTAACGGTGACTCTTTTTTCATTTCTCGGCGTGTCGGGCTTCTGACCACCCTCCTTTGCTAAACATCGGGGCCATGAGGCACATGGTCCCCCATAGACGTCCCCCTCCGAAAGAGCGTGAGCTTCGATCAAGCATGTCTCCGCAGTCATTGACGCCCCAGACACGCTGTCGTAAGCGTTACCCTCGGCGGCATGTCAGGCGTATGTAGTTCATCACATCAGGCGCACACCGCCTGAAATTTTCTCTCTCCAATCATGAAGTGCGACGTCTGCGAAAGTGAGGCTACGGTGTTCCTGACCCAAATCATCAACGGGCAGATGACCACAGTGAACCTGTGCGATGCGTGCTCCAAGGCCAAGGGCGTGACCGATGAGGCCGGTTTTGGCCTGGCCGAGGCCTTCCTCAGCACGAATGCCCCGGAAAGCCATGCTGCCGAGGTGGTCTGTGGCGCCTGCGGCTTCACGGCCTCCCAGCTCAAGAAGATCGGCCGCATGGGCTGCCCGGAGTGCTACACCGCCTTCCGTGATGGCCTGGACAACCTGCTGCGCGCCATGCACAAGGGCACCCGCCATGAGGGCAAGATCCCTGGGCGCGCTCCGGCGGCCTCCGCCGTTTCCGTCTCCGAGACCGAAGAAGCGCCCGCGCCGGCCAAACCAAAAGCGCCGAAAAAGGCCCCTTCGACTCCCAGCGTGGCCAAGCTGCGGGAGCAGCTGGACGCTGCGGTGCGCGATGAGCGCTATGAGGATGCCGCCGCCATCAAAAAAGAGATCGACCGCCTTTCGGCGACCAGTTGATCTGATCCCCTGCCCTGCCGCACTCGTATCGTTTCCCGGACCTCGTTCCTCCCTGCTACATGCAATTCAAGACTTTGATCAACCACCCTGCGGACTGGATGCAGGGCAGCGGTCCACACTCAGATGTCGTCATGACCTCCCGCGTGCGGCTCGCCCGCAACCTGCGCGGCTTCCCCTTTCCCGGTTACAGCCAGGAGTATCAGCGTCTGGAGCTGCTGAACCTGGCCCGCCCCGTGGTGGAAGACCTGCCGGAGATGAAGGAGCGCTACAGCGAGGACTACGCGACGATCAGCAAGATCAAGAAGCAGGTGCTGGTGGAGCGCCACCTCATCAGCCGTGAGCACGCCGCGCGCTCGGCCGGGTGTGCCGTGGTGGTGGATAAGAGCCAGAACATCTCCATCATGATCAATGAGGAGGACCACTTCCGCATCCAGGGCATCCGCCCCGGGCTGAACCTGCGCAGTGCCTGGGATCTCGTGGATCACATCGATACCGAGATGGAGGCAAGCCTGCCGTATGCCTATGACAAGGAGCTCGGCTATCTCACCGCCTGCCCCACGAATGTGGGCACCGGCATGCGTGCCAGCGTGATGCTGCACCTCCCTGCCCTGGCGCTGACGGAGCAGATCAATCCCGTGATCAAGGCAGTGGGCAAGATCGGCCTCGCCGTGCGCGGTCTCTATGGTGAAGGCACGGAAGCGCTCGGAAACCTCTTCCAGATCTCCAACCAGCACACGCTGGGCGAGAAGGAAGGCGAGATCATCACCTCCATTGAGCGTGTCATCGAGCGTGTGGTGACCTCCGAGATCAATGCCCGCCAGAAGCTGATCGAGGAAAACTCCATCATGCTGAAGGACTAGGTGGGGCGTGCCTACGCCATCCTGGCTCATGCGCATATTCTGACTTCCAAGGAAGCGCTGAACCTCCTCTCCATGCTCCGCCTCGGCGCAGACATGGACATCATCCAAAACTGCGACCGCAGCCTGCTGGACATCCTTCTGCTGGAAATCCAGCCGGCCCATCTCCAGCTCCGTGCCGGCACCGAACTGACCCCCGTGGAGCGTGATGTCCGCCGCGCCGAGATCACCCGTTCCAAGCTGCAAACCATGTGCGGCCCTGCCCATTCACCGTGTGATTCACCTCCCGAACCGCCCCCACCAGAAGCGGGCACCGAAGGAGCCTGAGCCAAGGATTAACCGCTGATCAGACGCTCATCTAACGCTAATGAGTGCCTTGGATATTAGCGTCCTATCAGCGTCTCATTAGCGGTTAAAAAGACTGCTTCCCTCCGCACCTGGATGCGTGTTTCGGCTCAGCCCTAACCTTTGCAGTGGCAAACTAGTCGCATCCGGCTATGGACTCGGCCCCTCGATCCGAGGGATCACATCGCCATGCAACCTACGCCCGCCGCCCCAGAACCTACCGAGTCCGAACTTCTGCAAGTCCGCCGTCACAAGCTGGAAGAGCTGCAGAAACGTGGCGTCGCAGCCTTTGGCGGCAAGTTTGAGGTGACCCAGGATCCCGGCACGCTGAAGCGCACGTTCAAGGAAGGCCTCGTCGCCGAAGGCGCGGAAGTCCGCGTCGCGGGCCGCATCCTTTCCCGTCGTGTGATGGGCAAGGCCACCTTCTTCGACCTCGGAGACATCACGGGTCGCATCCAGTGCTACCTCAGCAAAAGCGATGTCGGCGATGAAGCCTACGCGCTTTTCAATGACCTCCTCGACATCGGTGACTTCGCTGGTGTGGTGGGCCTGACCTTCATCACGAAGAAGGGCGAGCACTCCATCCATGTGAAGGAGCTCACCCCGCTCTCCAAGGCCCTGCGCCCGCTGCCAGACAAGTGGCACGGCATCGCAGACAAGGAGATCAAGTATCGCCAGCGCTACCTGGACCTCATCTCCAATGACCGCAGCCGCGAGGTCTTCGTGACCCGCAGCAAGATGGTCGCTGAGATCCGCGCCTATCTGCATGGTCGCGACTTCCTGGAAGTCGAGACCCCGATGATGCAGGACGTCCCTGGGGGTGCTGCCGCGCGTCCGTTTGAGACCCACTTCAATGCGCTGGACCAGAAGATGTACCTGCGCATCGCCCCGGAGCTCTACTTGAAGCGCCTGCTCGTCGGCGGCTTCAACCGCGTGTTCGAGCTCAACCGCAACTTCCGCAATGAAGGTGTCTCCCGCCGTCACAACCCCGAGTTCACCATGCTCGAGGCTTACTGGGCCTATGCCGACTTCGAGCAGATGGCCGACCTCGTGGAAGGCATGATCTGCCACCTCGCGGAGAAGTTCTGCGGCGGTCTCGTCATCGAGCACAAGGATGAAGAAGGCGCTGTCACCAAAACCATCGACCTCACCCGCCCCTGGAAGCGTGCTTCGTATCGCGAGCTCGTCAAAGGCGCTGCTGGTGAAGACTGGTTCAGCCTGAGCAAGGAAGACAAGGTCACCCGTGCACAGAGCCTCGGCGTGCATGAAATCCATGCTGGCGACGAGCATCATGAGCTCGACCAGAAAGCCTTTGAGAAGCTCGTCGAAGAGAAGAGCTTCAACCCTACCTTCGTCACCCATGTGCCGAAAGAACTCGTGCCGCTCGCCAAGCAGAACACCGCCGATGACAGCGTGGTCGACGTGTATGAGCTCATCATCAACGGCCAGGAAATCAGCCCCGGTTATTCCGAGCTGAACGACCCGATCGTCCAGCGCGAACGTCTGGAGCATCAGGCCGGTGAAGAGACGCAGAAGATCGACGAAGAGTTCATCCTCGCCCTCGAGCACGGCATGCCACCCGCCGGTGGCATCGGCATCGGCATCGACCGCCTCATCATGATGCTCACTGGTGCTGAAAGCATCCGTGACGTCGTGCTCTTCCCGCAGTTGAAGCGCAAGGAGGCGTGACCCGCGAGGTCACGTGATGATGTCATTCACCACTCTGCCAAACACGTCCGTGAGCCGGAAGTCGCGTCCGGCGTAGCGATACGTCAGCTGCTCATGATCCAGCCCGAGCTGGTGCAGAATGGTGGCGTGCAGGTCATGGACGTGAACGGGGTTCTCGACCGCGTTCATGCCCAGCTCATCCGAGGTGCCATAGGCAAGGCCGCCGCGAATGCCACCACCGGCCAGCAGCGTGCTGAAGGCGGTGTGGTGATGATCGCGACCACGCTTCATGGGGTCCGTCTTCTTGTTCTTGTCCTGATTTTCCTGGGAGTATGGCGTGCGGCCAAACTCACCGGTCCAGACGACGAGCGTGTCCTCCAGCAGACCGCGTTGCTTGAGATCGCTGATCAGCGCGGCTGAGGCCTGGTCGCTGTCAGCACACAGTTCCGGATGGCGTTTGTAGTGGTCGCTATGAGTGTCCCAGGGCTGGTTGTTGCTGCTGGTGTAATAGACACTGATGAAGCGCACGCCTGACTCCGCCAGACGCCGCGCGAGCAGGCAGGAACGACCAAACGGTGTGTCGCCATACATCTCGCGCATCTTCACAGGCTCACGACTGATGTCGAAGGCATCACTGGCGGCGCTTTGCATGCGATAGGCCGTTTCCATGGCCTTGATCTGGCCCTCAAGCGCAGAGTCATGGTCACGCTTCGCGACATGCAGTTGGTTAAGCCGCTGGATCAGGTCCACCTGACGGCGCTGCGTGCGCGCGGAAAGCACGGGATTGCGCACGTTCGCGACGAGCTTGTCCACGCTCATGTCCGAGGTGATGACGCCTGTGGCCTGAAACTCGGCGGGCAGGAACGAGCTGCTCCACAAGGCCGGCCCCACCACAATGTTCGGCGTGGGCCGCAGCACGACAAAGCCGGGCAGGTTTTCATTCTCACTGCCCAGCCCGTAAAGCACCCAGGAGCCGAGCGATGGCCGGATCGGCTGGATGTTGCCGGTGTTCATCATGAGCAGGGCAGGCTCGTGATTGGGCACGTTCGTGTGCATGGAACGGATGACGCAGCAATCATCAATGATGCTGCCCAACCGCGGCAGGCTCTCGCTCACCTCGATCCCGCTCTGGCCGCGCTTTTCAAAGCGCAACGGTGAGGACATGAACCCGCTCGTCTTCGGCGCCTTGTAGAGCTTTCCAGAAGGCTGCTGCCCCTCATATTTCTTCAGCGCTGGCTTCGGATCAAAAGTGTCGATGTGCGACGGCGCACCGTTCATGAACAGAAAGATCACCCGTTTTGCCTTCGGCGTGATCTGCTGCTTCGGTGCCGCACCGAGCATGCCCGCCAGCCCGATCGCGCCAAAGCCTGCCGAAAGATGCTGAAGAGCATCGCGGCGAGACATGCTGGAGGTTGATTCAGTCCACATAAATCATCTCATTTGTGGCCAGCAGAGCCTGGGCAAACTGTTCCCAGGCGGTGAGGCTGGATTCGGCGGGTTCTTGAAGAAACTCTGTGGCGATGGCGAGCTCTTCGGGCTGCGGTTCGCGGGCGAAGAGAAGTTCATAGGCGAAGCGGATGCGGGCCGGATCATCGCTGGCGCTTTGCTGGAGACGGTGGGCGAGCTTCTTCGACTGCTCGATCATGAAGACGCTGTTCATCACGAAGAGCTTTTGCGTCGGTGTGCTGCTCTCCGAACGGCGGGCGGCGTGGACATTCGCATCCGGGTAGTCGAAGAGCATGAGCGTCTTGTTCAGCTCCTTGCGGCTGACCTGGGAGTAAAGCGTGCGCTTGTGATGCGCGGGACTGTCCAGGCTCAGCGAGGGACCGCCTTCGAGAGTCAGTGTGCCCGCGATGGAGAGGATGGCATCACGCCAGGGCTCGATGCCCAGACGACGGCGGTTCATGCGCCAGAAGCTGGCGTTCGCTTCATCCAGCTGCGCATTCGCGGCACTGCCGCTGCAGCTCTGCCGATACGTGGCGGAGAGCACGAGTTCACGAACGAGACGCTTCACGGACCAGCCATCGCGCATGAAACGGATGGCCAGATCATCCAGCAGCTCGGGATGCGTGGGCTTGTCGCCCATGGAGCCGAAGTTACTGCTGGTATGGGCCAGCGGCCTGCCAAAAAGCATGTCCCAGATGCGGTTCACCATCACGCGGGCGGTGAGCGGATTGCTGGCATCAGCGATGCGTCTCGCGAGTTCCGCGCGGCCACTGCCCTGCTGGAACTTCACAGGATCACCTGGACTGAGGACTTGCAGCCAGCCGCGTGGAGCGGTGCCACCGGGTGACTCGACATCCCCGCGCTCGTAGATCGGCAGGTCGCGAGGATTCTCATCACGCACGATGTGGAGGGTGCCGGGGTCCATCTTGTCGGCGTTGGTCTTGTCCTCCTCATCCTTGCCATCCGGGCGCAGGCTCACCTTCTTCATCGAAGCGAAGATGCCTGCCATCGCATAATAATCACGCGAGGTGATGGGGTCGAACTTATGGTCATGGCAGCGGGCACACGCCACGGTGAGACCGAGGAAGGTCTGTGAAACAGTGTCCACCTGCTCCGCCCACTCCTCGGCCTGTACATCCAGACGACCCCGCGAATACAGCTTGTGTCCGAGACCAAGAAAGCCAAGCGCGGGAAGGTCCTCCTTGTTTTGCGGCTCGATCAAATCCACGGCGAGCTGCTTCTGGATGAACGCATCATACGGAAGGTCCGCATTAAAGGCGGCGACCACCCAGTCGCGATAGCGCCACGCATTCGGGAGATTGAGCGAGGTATTGTTGCCGACCTGATGCGCCTGATCCTCCCCATAGCGCGCCAGATTCAGCCACTGCGACGCCATCTTTTCACCAAAGGCACGACGTCCGAGCAAGTCATCCACGAGCCGCTCATAGGCACCAGGACGTGAGTCCGCCAAAAAGGCGCGAATCTCCTCCGGAGAGGGCGGAAGGCCCGTCAGGTCAAAAAACACCCGCCGCAGCAGGGTGCGCACCTCAGCCTCTGGCGATGGCGTGAGACCGCCTTTTTCAATGCGGCTGAGAATGAAGTGATCCACGCGCTCTCGCGGCCATGACCTGTCCTTCACCTGGGGCAGCGGCTGTGCCTTCGGCGGCACAAAGGACCAGTGCTGGCGGGCCTTGACCCAATCAATCGCCACAGGCTCGGCGGCAGGCAAAATCATCGCCAGACCACTGCAAAGCAGGATCAGAGGGATGGCAGCGCGGCTAGGCATTCGGAGAGAACGCCATTCGACCGCTGGTTTTTCGATCTCCCGACATACATCGTGTCTTGAGGCGAACAGTTCCCGCCTGAAGAGGTGACAAGAGCGCGGTTCTCCGCTCTCATCACGCCTTCATGCCCTGGACACCACCGAGCACCGCCTATCAGCCGGCCATTGATGGCCTGCGTGCGGTGGCTGTGCTGATGGTGGTGCTGTTTCATGCAGGCTTGGGCTTCAGTGGAGGCTTCGTGGGGGTGGATGTTTTCTTCGTCATCTCCGGCTGCCTGATCACACGACTGATTCTGCGCGATCTTGCCCAGGGCACCTTCAGCCTCGCGGCCTTTTGGGAGCGACGTGCACGGCGCATCATGCCGGCGCTTGTCGTGACGGTGATGATCTGCCTGCTCGCCGGAGCCTGGCTCTATCTGCCCACCGACTTCATGGCGCTGGGACGAGCCGCGCTTGCCCAGGCCCTGCTAGTTTCGAACATCCACTTCTACCGCGAGATCGACTACTTCGACACGGCCTCGGAGGTCAATCCCCTGCTGCACACCTGGTCGCTCGCTGTGGAGGAGCAGTTTTACCTGCTCTTCCCCTTCCTGCTGCTGATGCTGCGCAAAATATCCAAGCAACCTTGGTTAGTCCTCATCACGCTCTCGGCTCTGCTCTCGCTGGCCGTGAGTCATTTCCTCGGCATGCCGAGACCGTCTGCAAACTTCTACCTTCTTCCCACACGTGCCTGGGAGTTGTTGCTCGGTGCTCTCGTGGCAGTGGCACCATCATCACTGCCGCGCCGGGCATCGGCCGAGATCGCAGGCTGGCTCGGCCTGCTCGCCATCATTGCCAGCGGCCTGCTCTACACACGCGCCACACCTTTTCCCGGCCTCGCCGCCCTGCCACCCTGCCTCGGTGCTGCCATGATGATCTGGGCACAGTCGAATGCCGCCAGCACTCCTGCGAGGATCCTCTCGTCCCGCCCCTTCGTCTGGATCGGCCTCATCTCCTACTCCCTCTATCTCTGGCACTGGCCTTTGCTCGCCTTCAGCGGCTACTGGCGCGCGGAGCCGATGAGCGCTGGCATGAGATGGCTCATCGTAGTCATCAGCATCGTGGTGGCCGCAGTCTCCTGGCGCTGGGTTGAGCAGCCTTTCCGACATAGAACCCTCTGCGCAAGCCGTCGACGGATCTTTGCCTTCGCAGCCCTTTCGCTCCTCATCACCGGCATCAGCGGATTCATCGTTCAGCGCCTGCAAGGCCTGCCCGCTCGCATCTCTCCAGAAGTGCTGCGTTATGCCAAAGGCTCCACCGATGCGGCCTTCCGCACTGAACTGCGCCTCTCTCAAGCCCAGGCCGGAGACCTGCCTTCCCTCGGCATCAAGGACACATCCAAACCCATCGACCTCCTCCTCTGGGGAGACAGCCACGCCATGGCCGTCGCTCCCGTGATCGACCTTCTATGCCGCGAGCATGGCTGGCGAGCAGCGCAGGCCACACGGTCCGCATTGCTTCCTTTGTTAGGCGAGGCACTGCCATCAGACGCCAGCTCCGTTTCGCAGAACGAGGCCATCCTGAACCGCATCCGCACCCTGCGCATCCCCCGTGTGCTCCTGGTCGGACGTTGGGACATCCACTTGGGAAAACCGGGTGCGATGGAGTCCTTGCGCCAGCATCTCCATGACACGCTGCGCGACCTTCAACAAAGCGGCACCCAGGTTTGGATCATGCGCCAAGTTCCACGCCCCGGCTGGAATGTGCCTCGCGGCCTCGCTGCTGCGGTGCGCTGGGGCACTCAAGATCCTCAAGAGATGTCTATCCCTCTGACCCAGCATCAAAAAGACTTCCAGCGCCAGGAGCCACTCTTCGCCGACCTCGACAAGCTTTTCCCCAACCTCCAGGTGCTGGATCCCACGCCTCTCTTCCTCAACGAATCCAAGACCGCCTGCCTCACCAGCAAAGACGGCCTTTCCTGGTATAGCGACGACGATCACCTGAGCATCACCGGCTCAATGCAGATGAAGACGTTGTTTGAATCTTTGTTCGGCAAGAAGTGATCGATGATGCCGAAGTCGCGAAGCGTCCTGGAGTGCGCCGGTCCTCCGGCGCTCTTGAAGGCCTAACAAGATGCTTCGCACAGGCTGGATGCGAAGGTTGATTGAGGATGTTACGCCTTGTGAAAGTTGCGGATCACACGCTTCGTCGGAAAGCGCCGGAGGGCCC
>NZ_BKAG01000044.1 GCF_007992435.1 Prosthecobacter gellanilyticus
TTCGCGACTTCGGCGCTGGGCGTGAAGTCGCGAACGTTGGTTAGGCGCTGAGGGCGGCGAGCATCTCCTTGAGCTTGGCAGACTTCTCCTGCCAGTCGGTCAGGCGCTGCTGATGCTCGTCGAGCACTTTTTGCGGGACCTTGGAGGTGAAGTTTTCGTCGGCGAGCTTGGCGGTGACTTTCTCGAGCTCGGACTCGGCTTTGGCGAGGTCTTTGCCGACGCGGGCGCGCTCAGCTTCGACGTCGATGAGGCCATCGAGCGGAAGGAAGACGGTGCCGAGCGGGGTGAGGGCACTGGGGGTGCCTTTGGTCGGTGCGAAGGAGGCATCGACATCGAGAGGCTCGGCATTCAGGAGGATGCGGATGACCTCGATCTCGTGGCCAGGCAGTTCCTGGTTCGGCTTGAGGACGAAGCGGACCTTCTTGTTGATGTTGAAGGTGCTCTTCAGGCCGCGGCCGAGATTGACCGTTTCATACTTTTGGTTCGCGGTGGCCTCGTCTTCCGGCAGGATGCCGAAGTGGGCGAGCTCGTCCGCATCCAGCGGCTTCGGCCAGGGGGCGAACATGATGCTCTTGCCGCCCTGGTTTTCCGGGAGGTCGGCATTGAAGCCCATGCCATGCCAGAGCTCTTCGGTGATGAAGGGCAGGAAGGGATGGAAGAGACGCAGGGTGTGGCTGAGTACGAAGTCGATGACGGCGAGCGTGTTGGCCTTGCGCTTCTCATCACTGCCCTGGAGGACGGCTTTGGAGGCCTCGATGTACCAGTCGCAGTACTCGCTCCAGAAGAAGCGGTAGAGCGTGGCGGTGGCATCGCTGAAACGATACTCTTCAAGAGCGGCGCTGACCTCGGCGATGGCGGTGTTGAGGCGGAGGAGGATCCACTTGTCGTCACTGCTGAGGAGGGTGGGGCTGATCTCGGCTTCGGTGATGTAGGACGAGTTTTCAACTCGTCCATCCGGAGACACGGGTTGAAAACCCGTGCTACTTTGCATCTGCCTGAACCGCGCGGCGTTCCAGAGCTTGGTGCAGAAGTTACGACCGAGCTCGACGTTTTGCTCGTCGTAACGGATGTCCTGGCCCAGCGGGGCGCTGCGCATGATGCCGAAGCGGAGGGCATCCGCACTGTACTTGGTGATGAGGTCCAGCGGATCCGGTGAGTTGCCAAGAGACTTGGACATCTTGCGGCCCTGCTTGTCGCGGATGATGCCGGTGTAGTAGACGTTTTTGAAGGGCAGCTCGCTCATCCACTCGAAGCCGGCCATGATCATGCGCGCGACCCAGAAGAAGATGATGTCAGGACCGGTCACCAGATCGGTGGTCGGGTAAAAGGCTTTGAGTGTTGGATTGGCGGAGTCTTTCTCCTTGTCTCCGGTCCAGCCCATGGTGGCGAAGGGCCAGAGCCAGGAGGAGAACCAGGTGTCGAGCACGTCTGGGTCTTGTGTCCAGCCTTCGCCTTCCGGCGCGCTGGTGCCGCAGTAGGTTTCCTCACCGCGATACCACACGGGGATGCGATGACCCCACCAGACTTGGCGGCTGATGCACCAGTCCTGGATGCCGGTGAGCCAGTGGTCGTAGACCTTGGCCCAGCGGTCGGGGTAGAATTTCATCTCGCCCTTGGCGACAACGTCCTGGGATTCTTTGATGCTGGGATACTTGAGGAACCACTGCTCGCTCAGGCGAGGCTCGATGGGCACGCCGGCACGCTCGGAATAACCAACATTGTTTTGATGCGGCTCTTCCTTCACCATGACGCCGAGCTCGGTGAGCAGCTCGACGGCTTTCTTGCGGCCTTCGAAGCGCTCGAGGCCGGCGAGGTCCTTGCCCGCGAGCTCATTGAGGATGGCGTTCGGGTGGAGGACGTCGATGATCTCGAGGTTGTGACGCTGGCCGATTTCAAAGTCGGCTTTGTCATGCGCCGGGGTGACTTTTAGCACGCCGGTGCCGAATTCGAAATCGACATGGTCATCGCCGACGATCGGGATGGGGGCCTGGTTTTCCAGAGGCAGCGGACGCTTAATGTGTTTGCCGATGAGGTGGGCGTAGCGCTCGTCCTTCGGGTTCACGGCCACGGCGGTATCGCCCGGGATGGTCTCGGGACGGGTGGTGGCGATCTCGAGCCAGGTGTCTGGCTCTTCGACGACCTGCACCTTGAAGTGGTACATGAAGCCTTTCTGCGGCGTGGGGATCACTTCTTCATCGCTCAAGGCGGTGAGAGAGGAGGGGCACCAGTTCACCATGCGCCTGCCGCGGTAGATGAGGCCCTTCTTATACAGGTCCACGAACACGCGCATGACGCAGGCGTTGTAGTCGTCGTCGAAGGTGAAGCGCTGGCGGCTCCAGTCACAGGAGGCGCCGAGCTTTTTGAGCTGGTCGATGATGATGTCGCCGTGCTTGTCCTTCCACTCCCAGATCTTCTCCACGAGCTTCTCACGGCCGAGGTCATCGCGATGCTTGATGACACCCTGCTTCTTGAGGGTCTTCTCGACGACGTTCTGCGTGGCGATGCCGGCGTGGTCGGTGCCGGGGAGCCAGAGCACTTCCTTTCCCTGCATGCGGGCGCGGCGGGAGAGGATGTCCTGGATGGTGTTGTTCAGCACATGACCCATGTGCAGGACGCCCGTGACGTTCGGCGGCGGGATGACGATGGAGTAGGCCGGACGCTTCTCGCTGACGCGGGAGGGGTCGGCTTCAAAACATTTGTCGTCGAGCCAGCGCTGATACCAGCGGGCTTCGACCTCGGCTGGTGTGTAGGTCTTTTCGAGTTCGGGCATAAAAGGGCAGGCAAGATGGGGGAAATTGGGGTTTTTGCAAACTCGGAGGGATCTTGGGTAGAGCGGGGAGTTTTTGGACAGGATTAACGAGGGTTGGGGGTTCTCCAATCCTGTGAATCCTGGGGGTGGCGGGATCCGGGGTGGTGCGAGGGGGTTTTTAGACAGGATTAACAAGATCTCAGGATTTCAGGATTCCGGAGGGGTTGGGGCAATCCTGTGCATCTTGCGCGGAATGGGGTGAGCGGGGGATGCCTTTGGGTTCATCACAGAGGGCACGGAGGAGCACAGAGCTCAGAGGGGGAGGAGTTGCGGGGCGCTGAGGCGGAGGAAGTTCGGGCTTTCTTTTTTGGGGAAGTGTTTCGAGAATTGGGGGCGCTTTTCCGATGGCTTCTTCTGATGTGCTTTCTGCTTCGCCGCCTGCTTGCGGGGGGCTGCGGCATGGGGTGATGGCGACGGTGGCGCTGGGGTTTCTGGCGGTGCTGGGGGTGATTTTGCCGCATGGAGATACTGGGGAGAGCTTCCGGGAGGCGCTGCGGATGCACCCCTGGTATGGGGTCACGCTGGTCGGGCTGTGGGGGGTGATTGGGATGGAGGCTTTGGTGGGGCTGCGAATGGCCACGGACGGATGGCGGGCACGGTGGCGGAGGTTTTTTCTGATCCTCCTGCTGCCGCCGCTGCGCATGACGACGGCAACGAGCACGCGGGATGGCTGGCTGTGGCTGCCGGGGCATGGCTGGCGGCCGGCGGGGCCGGTGACGACGCTGAAGCTGGAGCACAAGCTGGCGCTGCCGATGCTGGTGCTGACCCTTCTCGTGCTGCCGGTGTTGGGCGTGGAGTTTGGCGCGGGTGGGGCGCTGGAGACGCGGCCCCGTTTGGCGCTGGCGGTGCATCTGACCACGAGCCTGATCTGGATCGGCTTCACGGCGGAGTTTTTATGGATGATCTCCGCGACGCCGCAGAAGCTGGACTACTGCGTGAGGAACTGGGTGAACCTGGTGATCATTTTGCTGCCGCTGGTGGCCTTCCTGCGGGTGCTGACGATGCTGCGCTTTCTGCGCGCGGGTCAGCTGCTGCGGGCGTACCGGCTGCGGACTTTGCAGAGCCGGGTGTGGAGGCTGCTGCTGGTCTTCAATCTCTTTGAGCGGCTGCAGCAGCGGAACCCGGAGAAGTATCGTGCCGGGCTGGAGAAGCGGATCGGGGAGATGGAAGAGGAGTTGGTTAGGCTCAGGGAGAAGCTGGAGAGGTGTCCGGGGGAGAGGCGGGAAGATCGGCTAACCACTGATGGACACTGATTGGCACTTATGGTTCCGATCCGAAGACGGGAAGGACGTGGGTTGTGGTCTCTTCAAGAGGGCTTTTATTAACCGCTAATAGGACGCTGATGGTTTGGGATATTAGCTCTTATCAGCGGTTCAAGATTCAACGAGGCCAGAGAGACATGATCCCGCGAACGAAGAGCATCCAAATGGCTGATGCGATGACAAAAAACATGGGAAGAACGAGCCAGTCGGGCAGTTCTAGACTCGCTAGTGGAGACATCACGAAATAGGCTGGCATTTGGAGAAGAAGCAAGACGACCCCGAGCGTTGTCCCCGGGCCGCAAGGCCCCCCTTTGTCGAACTGCATGAGGCCAAAGCATGCCGCCTCAATCGCAATACCAACAATGAGGGATTTGAGCCAAGGATTGATGATGTGACGGGCAGGCTCGCTCATATGTTTACCCTCTCCAGCCGCCGTTGATTTCGAGGGTCTGGCCGGTGACGTAGCTGGCGAGAGGGGAGCAGAGGAAGAGGACGACGTGGGCGACTTCCTCGGTGGTGCCGAAGCGGGCCAACGGGACGTTTTTGATCATCTCGGCGCGCACGGCTTCGGGGATGGTGGCGGCCATGCTGGTATCGATGACGCCGGGGGCGATGGCATTGGCACGGATGCCTTTGCGGGCGGCTTCGCGGCTGAGGACGCGCATCATGGCCTGCACGCCAGCTTTCGCTGAAGCATAATTGGCTTGGCCAAAGAAGCCCTGGATGGCGGCGATGCTGCCGAAGCTGACGATGGCGCCGTGGTCACGCATGATCTCGAGTGCGTATTTGCAGCCGTAGAAGACGCCGGAGAGGTTGACGTCGATGACGGCATCCCACTCCTCGAGGCTCATCTTGGCGATGGTGCGGTCCTTGATGATGGCGGCGTTGTTCACGAGGTAGTCGAGCCCGCCGCAGGCGGCCTGCACTTCCGTCATCATGGCGTGGACTTGCTCAGCGTTTGAGACATCGGCGGCGATGACGCGGGCGCTGTCGGTGCGCAGGACATTGAGCTCGGCGGCGAGGGTGTCGGCATCCACCAGGGTGTTCGGGAAGCCGGGGTGATTGATGATCACGGTGGCTCCGGCTTGGTGAAAGGTGCGGGCGATCTGGGCGCCAATGCCCTGGGAGGCTCCGGTGATGAGGGCGACTTTGCCGCTGAGGTCGATGGGGATCATGGGAGGAAGATGAGGAAAACGCGGGGAGGGGACAAGGGATTCCTGAATTTGGATTTATGATTCCTGATTCAGGAGGCGGCTGGAGGGGGGAAGTTTTGCGGTGTCCAAAGGGGACGCTTGGGTCACTTGGAGGAAGGAGCGGGATGGGGGAGAGTGCGGGGCTATGAGTGCGTTTTTTTCACAGGAGATTTGGAGAGGAGGAGGTAGGAGCCGTTGACGGTTGTTTACCGTGGTTTGAGGGGCGGGAAACCTTTCGGAGGCAATCCGAGTGGATCCGACCTGCTCGGGGTTGGGCGGGCGGAGGGTGGTGGCGGGGTCGTGGGCTCTAGGCAAATCAAGGTTGGTCCAGGGTGGGCTGCGAGGAGACACACTCGCGCTCCAGGGGACTCGATCGATCAAGGTCAATCAAGGCTGGTTCAGGTTGGGGCGGGTGGGTGGAGCCAGGTGCTTTGAGAATTTAAATGAATTGTTTTGTAAACAAATGGGGGCGGTTCGGTAGATGCTGTGACCATTCTGCCTTTCATGAAGAAACTTTATCTGCCTCTGCTGGTGCTCTCCGGCGCCTCTCTGCTCACTTACTCATGGTTTGCCGCTGCGCCGGATGCTGGCGATGAAGGGGTTAAGGCGGGTGCAACAGCGCATAAGGCTGGGAAGGTGGCGGGTGTCGCTCCTGGGGCCGCAGGTGCTCAGGGGAGCCAGATGCCAGCGACTCCGGCAGGCCAGGCCCAGGTGCCGTCTGCGGGTGTGAATGGTCCCGTGGGGGCAGGTGGTGGTGCGGCGACCTCTCAGGTGGTGGCGACTCCCACGATTTCCATGCCGCCTGCAGCGGGAAGCTCGGCTGCCTTGGCCGCAGGTGCGGGCTCGGCGCAGGGGCAGCGCATGATCCGGATGGAGGACTTCAATCCTGAGAAGGCGCTGGCTTCAGGGAACTGGTATCACCCGGATCTGCCGGAGGATCAGGTGCGTGCGCGGATGGTGGAGTATCTGAGCAACAAGGCGATGGCTGAGAAGCGCCGAGCAGTGAACTGGGCCAAGGAAGCGGGGATGCCGGTCCGGACTGAACTCCCCGGCGGTGGTGTGAGCGAGATCATGAGCCTGGATGCCGACGGCACGCCGGTCTACTACACGACGAACAATGTGCAGCTGGCGAAGAGCCTGCAGACAGACCTGGTGCGAAACACGTCTCCCTACTCAGTCAATGGCAGCAATGGCACGGGTCGGTTCAACATCGGTGAATGGGATGGCGGCTCGGCACGCGCCACTCATGCGAGCCTGAAAGGCCGGGTGACGCAGAAGGAGGGCACGATCACCCTGAGCGACCACTCCACGCACGTGGCGGGCACGATGATCGCCAGTGATTTTTACCCGGGTCTGCAGGGCATGGCACCATCTGCGGGCGTGCTTTCCTATGACTTCAACAATGACTTGGCGGAGATGACGGCGGAGGCGCAGACCACGGCGGCACTGGGAGCGAAGGTGCTGGTTTCCAACCACTCCTACGGGGCGAACTGCGGCTGGGTGGGGAACCAGTACTGGGGCAACTGGCTGGAGCTGGAAGACCGCAAGTTCGGCCGATATGAAGCCAAGTCGGTGCTGATCGACAGCCTGTGTCTCAACTCTCCCTACTACCAGCCGTTCTTCTCGGCGGGCAATGACCGCAACAACACCGCACCCAACACGGGAGGCACCTTTCAGCGTTTTCATGCGACCACGGGGGGGGTCATTTTTCAGAACAACGCCCAGGTTTACAATCCTGCCACTCACCCGGGTTCAGACTTTCAAAAGGGTGGGTATGACACCATCCCCTCCTTCAGCGGCAGCAAGAACGTGATCACGGTAGGTGCGGTGACGGATGCGCTGGACTCCGCCGGCAACCGGTCGCTGGCGGCATCATCGATCGCCCAGTTCTCCGGGTGGGGTCCCACGGATGACGGGCGCATCAAGCCGGACATCGTGGCGGTGGGTGTGAATGTGCTGTCCGCCTCCTCCGCAGGCGACAACATGCAGACCTCCATGAATGGAACGAGCATGGCGACACCAGGCGCCTGCGGCTCCGCCATCCTGCTGCAGGAGCTGTATGCGGACAATTTCAGCGGCGTGGCGATGCGCGCGAGCACGCTGAAGGCGCTGATCCTGCACAGCGCGGATGACATGGGCGCAGCGGGCCCTGATTACACTTTTGGTTGGGGGATGATGAACACGAAGAGAGCTGCGGACGTCATCCGTGCCCACAAGGGATCTCCCATCAACAACCACATGATGGAGGATGCGCTGACCACCACCGAGCCCTCCAAGAGCTACAGCTTCGCCTGGAACGGCATCGGCCCGATCCGCGTGACGATCTGCTGGACAGATCCTGCCGGGACGGCCGAGCTGGGCCTGAACACCACCACGGCCAAGCTGGTGAACGACCTGGATCTGCGCGTGACCGGACCCGGCGGCACCACGATGCCCTACATCTTGGATCCGGCCAATCCTGGCACGGCAGCGACGAGGGGCGACAACGTGCGCGACAACGTGGAGCAGGTGTACATCGAGGCTCCCACCTCAGGCACCTACACTGTGACGGTGAACCACAAGGGCACGCTCAATGACGTGAACGGACGGCAGAACTTCTCCCTGGTGCATGAAGGCCTGCGCTCTGATGCGCCTGTGATCCGGCTGTCCTCCCAGCTGCTCACCTTCACCACCAGCCCCTCCTCCAGCCCGGACTTCTACTCCTTCACGCTGCAAAACGTGGGTGTGAAGCCGCTGAACTACAGCATCTCTGACAATGCCTCCTGGCTGCACGTGAACCCGACCTCTGGAAGCGCGAACAATGGCGAGACGGACACCATTTTCCTGGGCTTCACCACGACGACCCTGGTCTCCGGGGTGTACACGGGCCGCGTCTTTGTGACGGCTCCGGGGGCAGCTCCCGCCGAACTAGAAGTGCGACTGACGGTGACTGGCAACACAGTGCCGCTGGCGCAGGCGATCGATGTGGTGGACGCGGTGAGCTCGTCCGGCAGCGCGCCCTGGTTTGGCCAGACAGCGATGGCGCATGACAGTGTGGATGCGGCCCGCAGCGCACCTGTGAAGGATAATCTGGACACAGCTTTCAGCCTGACCGTGCAGGGGCCGGGCGAGCTGACCTACTGGTGGAAGGTGGACTCTGAAGCGACCGACAAACTGAAGTTCGAGATCGGAACCACACCGAAGCACGAGATCAGCGGCAACCAGGACTGGGCGCAGATGACGGTGGCCATCCCCGCAGGTTCGCAGAAGCTGACCTGGCGGTACAAGAAGGACGGCTCGACCTCCTCAGGTGCTGACGCAGGCTGGGTGGACGAGATCAGGTATGTGCAAAACACCGCCAGGCTGACACTCTCCCAGAACCGCGTGGACCTGGTCACCCCCCTGGGGCAGAACCCGGTGCCCTTCTCTTTCAACGTGCTGAACGAAGGCGATGGCACCCTGGACTACACGGTGAGCAGCTCCAAGTCCTGGGCGACGGTTTCAGCCGACTCCGGCAGCACTTCTGGAGAGCCGGACCCGATCACGGTGACGATCGATGTGGCGAAGCTGAAGGCGGGTCTGAACTCGGCACGAGTGACGGTGAAGGCCAATGGTGTGTCGGAGTACTTTGACATCAATCTGACCGTGCTGCCGGGAGCGAGCGTGCCTCTGCATACGGCCGTGGACTATGGCACGAACACGAGCTGGAACAGCTTTACCATGCCCACAAATCCCAGTGCGGCATGGTTTGGCCAGGCGGCGGATGCCTTCGACAAAACAGACTGCGCGCGCAGCGGCACGGGCGTGGCTGACAATGGCGTCAGCATCCTGTCCCTGGCCACGGTGACGGGCCCATGCGCAGTCTCCTTTTACTGGCGCACGGACTGTGAGGCTGGCTATGACCGGCTGGCCTTCTTTGACGGAGCGACGGAGGTGACCAGCATCAGCGGGCAGGATCCGAGCTGGAAGCAGTTCACCTACAATGCCGGATCTGGCACTCACAACATCTGCTGGCAGTACATCAAGGACGGCAGCCAGTCCCGTGGTCTGGACTGTGGCTTTGTGGACAAGATCGTGCTCGACTTCAAAGCACCGAAACTGCAGGTCTCCACGTCCTTGCTGCTGGGCACAGGGATCGCCGGTGGTTCTCCTGGCGGGCCTTCCTTCCAGATCAGCAACACCGGCGCAGGCACGCTGAACTATGTGATCAGCGCCGACCAGACCTGGATCAAGCCAGCAGTCACGAAGGGCACCGCCATGGCGGAGACTGACACGATCGGGGTCAGCTTTGACGCACGCTCCCTCTCCCCTGGGGTGCACTATGGCGCCATCACCGTGACGGGTGCCTCGGCAGGCAGCCACACGATCGGGGTGTCTTTGACCCTGGGGGCCAGCACGGCTCCTGCGGTGAGCTTTGAGTCCGGCAAGGCTTATCTCCAGGCCTTCAGCAAGACGACGCTGCCGACTGCGGCGGAGGGCTGGGGCTTCTACTCCAGTGACGAAGGCCGGATCTCCATTGTGGCAGGCGCTCTGCGCATGGATGACAAGGTGACGGGCAGCCTGCACTCTCTGAATGAGGCCATCCTGAACGTGAATCTGGCTGGTAAAACCGGTGTGATGATGAGCTTCAGCTACCGGCAGAGCAATGAAGAGCCGCACCCGATGCCGGAAAGCTACACCGGCCACTACAATGGTGACGGCGTGAGCATCAGCGCGGACGGCATCACCTGGTACACGGTGGACCATCTGCTGAACACCGACGGCAATGCCACGATCCGCATCGTGGATCTGGATGCCGCGGCAACCCTGGCCGGTCTGACCTACAACAGCAGCTTCAAGATCAAGTTCCAGCAGTATGACGACTGCCCCTGGGGCTCCGATGGTGCAGAATTTGACGCTTTGTTTGTGGCTGCGGTGACCCAGGATGACGACCATGGGAACCGCTTTGACCGGGCCACGGTGATCTCACCGGGCAGCAGCACGAACGGCAAGATCGAGGTGGCGGGAGACCAGGACATGTTCTGCTTCACGCTGGCCCAGCAGTCGGCTTTCACCATCGTGACCACAGGCGGCACGGACACCTACGGCGAGCTCTATGATGGCGGTGGAAACCTGATGCTCTCCAACAATGACGGGGTCGGGAAGAACTTCCTCATCAGCCGCACCCTGGACCCGGGCACCTACTACGTGAGCGTGCGCGGCAATAATGGTGCCAAGGGTCTGTACACGCTGGTCACCAACTCGCGTGTGAACGCAGCGGTGCCCTCTCTGACACTGCCTCCAGATGACTGGGCGATTCAGACCATGAACCCCTTCATCCCGACCGGGCCTGGTGTGAGCTATGCGATGAGCGCGAGCGGCCTGCTGCAGCATGGCCATGGCGAGACGCTGGTGGTGAACGGTGCCATGAACGTGAAGGTGACGGGCAACAGGTCCTTCTCCGGCAAGGTCACCTGGGAGGGTGTGGCGCATCCCGTGACGGGCGCCTTTGATGCGGGTGACACGGGCATCGCGACTGGCACGGTGACGCGAAAAAATGCGTCCTCCCTGAGCTACATGCTGAGATACCACAGCCGGAATGGGGCTGAATCTGAGTGGCGCCTGATCGGCACCGTGACGGATGGGGTGACGACGGAGACGGCCATCCTGCTGGAGGACTACAACTGGAATGCCCAGGCGCTGGTGGGGACCTACTCCATCGCCGTGCCAGGGGTGAACAATGGCAGCACGCTGGAGCCACAAGGCGCGGGCTACGGCACGCTGACGGTCAGCAAAACGGGGGATGCCATCCTGGCCATGACCCTGCCGGACAACACCACCTGCTCGCTGGCCATCCCGGTGACCAACGTGGCGGCGGGTGGTCAGCCGGAGATCAGCTTTTACATGCCGATCGGCACCGGGTTCTTCGCCGGGGAGATGCAGTTCCGTGACATCGCGGACACGAGTGATCTTGATGGCCGGGTGAGCTGGCGCAAACCGGCGGATTCGAAGAACACTTACTATCCTTCGGGCTTCCATCTGAACCGCCGGATCCTGGGCAGCAAGTTTGTCCCGGTCGCAGCAGGAGCCACCCCCCAGATAGGGCAGGACCTTCAGCTCAAGCCCAACGTCACCTCAGCCATCGCCAAGTTCTTTGGCAGCGACCTGCCTTACATCCCTGGAAACCTGCGACTGGTGAGCTGGACCAATCAGGACAAGCTGAGTTCCCAGTTTACCGGGGAAACTTGGACCTACTCCTACACTCCAAGCAAAGTGCTGATCTCCGGCAGCTACAAGCACGCGGCCACCCTGACCACGGGGAACTTTGGCGGGGTGATCTTGCAGAAGCAGCGGAAGGTCGCTGGATTCCTGAAGGGCAATTTCCAGACGGGACTCTTTTACATGGAGCCGTGATGATCGGACGTAGGATGACCGTGTCTCGCCTCGCCTGATGAGGCGAGGCTGGTCGACCTCTCGCAGGCGAAGGACAGCGAGGGGTGCATGGTCTAGGGTGGGAAGCTCGTGAAGGACGAGCGGCCTTCGACACGCTCGCCTACGTGGAGGCGTTTTCGGGATACTTGACGCTGACGAGGTAGAGGCCGCAGGAGGGGGCGGTTTGGTTGCTCTGGAGGCCATGGGGGTTCTCCAGGAGGTCGGTGAGCCAGTCGGGGTTGGCGCGGCCACGGGAGATGTGCATGAGGGTGCCGACGATCATGCGGACCATTTTGTAGAGGAAGCCATCGCCCTCGAACTCAAGCTCCAGAACATCGCCAAGGTCCCGGAGCTCGGCGCGGTGGATGGTGCGGGTGGTTTTCTCTGGAAGTGCCCGGCGCTGGGTTTCGGGGAGGTCACCACGGTTGGCGGAGAGGCGGACGAAATTATGGGTGCCGACGAGGTGCTGGAGGCCAGCGCGCAGGGCCTCGATATCCAGGGGGCCGTGGATGTGCCAGGCGCGGTCGGCCTCAAACGGGGAAAGGAGGCGCGGGCGCCAGATGCGGTAGCGGTAGACCTTGCCGATGGCATCAAAGCGGCAGTGGAAGGTGGGCTCGGCCACGGTGGCCTCAGTGATGCGGATGCTGAGGGGCAGGCAGGCATTGAGGGCATTGCACCAGGCCTCAGCGCTCATGCGGACGGTCTCCGGGACATCGCAATGGGCCACTTGGCCGAGGGCGTGCACGCCGGCATCTGTGCGACCGCTGCCCTGGACGAGCGCTTGGACCCCCACGGCGCGGCGGATCGCGGTATTGAGCTCGTTTTGCACGCCACCGCCGCCGGTCTGGCTCTGCCAGCCGCGCCAGGGGGTGCCGCAGTAGGCCACGGTGAGGCGCAGGCGCTTGAAACCCGGGGCCACGGCATGGTGGAGGCCGAGCCTACTTTCGGCGTCGCTTCGGCTCATCGGTCCACTGGAAGTCGTAGGCGGCGTCCGGGAGCAGATAGCCCTCGGGACCGCGCTGGTTGTTCAGATAGTCCTGCAGGATCACCACGGCGGCGAGCTGGTCGATAACCTGGTCACGCTCCTTTTTGCCGGTGATGCCGGAGCGGGAGAGGGAGGCCTCTGCCTCCACGGAGGAGAGGCGCTCGTCCACGTACTCGATGGGGACGCCGTGATCGAGGGCCTTGCTGAGGGTGGTGCCGAACTTTTCCACGCGCTCGGCGGCCTCGCCGCGCTGGCCGCTCATGTGAAAGGGCATGCCGATGACGATCTTGGTGATGTGCTTTTCCCGGACGATGCGGGTGATTTCCCGCACCGCCTCGTGCTGGGCATCCACGGTCTTCAGCGGGCTGGCGACGAGCTCCATCTCGTCACTCAGGGCGAGTCCGATGCGCACGGTTCCGTGGTCGATGGCGAGGATGCGGGGCATTTTTTCGAAAAAAGACGGTCTGAATGCACCTTTTACCGGGCAAGGCCGCCCTTGCCACTTTTAAAACATGACCTAGCCTGCGCGCCCCTTTTATGGCCCAGAAGTTTAAAATCCTCATCGCCGGTAACAACGACCCTATCTCGAGCAAAGGCATCGAACTCCTCCAGGCGGAGTCCTCCTTTGACGTCGTGGTGAACATGAACCTCAAGGAAGAGGCTGCGATGATCGAGGCCTCCCGCGACGTGCACGCCATCATCGTGCGCTCCGGCGCCAAGGTGACCGCGAAGGTCTTTGACGCCGCCACGAACCTGAAAGTCATCGGCCGTGCCGGTGTGGGCGTGGACAACATCGACGTGCCGGTGGCCTCCAAGCGCGGCGTGGTGGTGATGAACACCCCCGGCGGCAATACCATCTCCACGGCGGAGCAGGCCTTCACCCTCATGATGGCGCTGAGTCGCAAGACCCCCCAGGCGCACGCGACGATCGTGAGCGGCAAGTGGGACCGCAAGAGCTTCCAGGGCACGGAAGTGTATGGCAAGACGCTGGTGGTGCTCGGCATGGGCCGCATCGGCGCCGAGTTCGCCAAGCGCGCGAAGGCCTTTGGCATGAGCGTGGTGGCCTATGACCCTTACCTTTCCAAGAACCGCGCTGACAGCCTCGGCGTGACGCTTTGTGAGGACCTCGACGCAGCGATCGTGCAGGCGGACTACATCACCATGCACATGCCGCTGACGCCTGAGACGAAGCACATGATCAATGCGAAGCGTCTGGCCAGCCTGAAGAAGAGCTGCCGCATCATCAACTGCGCCCGTGGCGGTCTCATCGATGACGCCGCACTTGCGCAGGCTTTGACGGACGGCACCATCTCCGGTGCTGCACTGGACGTCTTTGAAACCGAGCCGCCACCGGCTGACTACCCGCTGCTGAAGGCCCCGAACACGGTCTTCACCCCGCACCTCGGTGCCAGCACGGAAGAAGCTCAGGAGAACGTCGGCATCGAGATCGCGGAAGTGATCAAGGCTCACCTCCTCCTTGGCACGGTCGTGAACGCGGTGAACATGCCGAATGTGGATCCGAAGGTGCTGAACGAGATCGGACCTTTCCTGAAGTTCGGTGAGCTGCTGGGCCGTCTGGTCTCCCAGATCGCTCCTGCCCGCTCGAACGTCGTCAGCATCAACTACAGCGGCAAGGTGGGCAGTGGTGACACCACGCTCATCTCCCGTGCCGTGCTCAAGGGCTTCCTCGAGCGCGCCGTGGGTGCGGAGCAGGTAAACTATATCAACGCCAACGGCGTGGCTGAAAACCTGGGCCTGCGCTTCACGGAAAGCCGCCTGCCTGAAGCGAATCTCTTCACCGACCTGATCGAAGTCCAGGCCAGCAATGGCAGCGAGACCGCCAGCATCGCCGGCACCTTCTTCGCCGGTGAGCCGCGCATCGTGAAGGTGAATGAGCGCCACATCGAGACCCGTCCGGAAGGCACCCTGCTGCTCATCGAGAACCAGGACCGCCCGGGCATGATCGCCGCCTACAGCAGCATCCTCGGCAAGAACCAGGTGAACATCGCTGACATGTCCCTGAGCCGTAACAAGGAAGGCGGCACCGCCCTGACCTTGCTCACGCTCGACTCCTGCCCTTCCCCAGAAGTGCTGGCCGAGCTGGAGAAAGTCCCCGGCATTGTGCGCGTGCATTGCGTGACGGTTTGAGGCCCGTAGTCAGGTAACTTTGACGAGCGTCGGCCATGCAGGCTGACGCTCGTTTTTTGTTGATCCCATGAGTGCCCTCCAACCTGATGCGGAAACAGTGATGGCTGTTCGTCAAGCCACCGGTCTGGCTGTGATGGAGGCGAAGGAACTGATCCAGACATCTCCGGAACTGGCCCAGCGCGTCCTTGATGGTCACAAGGTTCGCTTTATCACGAGGCTGGCGAAACTTCCTGTGGAGCTAAGGGAGAAGATCTTGGAAGCCTCTGATTCGCAGCGCGATGAGCACTTCCTCTGTGACCCGATCGAGAGCGACCCCGTGGTGGGTGCGACCATTCGCGAAACGCTGGAACGAGTAGGTTGTGAACTCGAAACTGCGCGTGGACGTTACCAGATGGGATTGTGTCACAGCATCTGGAGAACAGCGCAGAGTGAGCTTTTGCAAAAGCATGGCATTGTCTGGTACACTCCGGCTCAGATGAATCCGGGTGCTTGTTTCGACTGATGAAGCCAGGCCCCGCACCACGAACTGGTTGCAATGTCTCGCTGACACAGACTATCGTTCGAGGCACACATGTTTCGACATCTCGCTCTCATTGCTTTTTTCATCGGAATGATCGCCGTGGGTCTGGCAGCGTTTCGCAACAACGTGATCTACGACAAGCCCGTTGCGGCCGCTGATCAGAACCCTTCATGGACCCAACTGGCCTCGGAGGCCGCCAAGAGGTGGGTCGAGAAGAAAGTGCGCCCGCCTGCTGCACCGCCTTCTGACAAGCGCTTCCTTCCTTTGCACCCTTATGAGATGGTCTACACGGCGCTGGGTGTGGTGGCGCTTGGAGCGGGTGCCTTCTCATGGTCGCAAAAGAGACACATTCGTCTCTCGGGAGCGGCTGCTGCTCTTGGCATCGTGGCCGTCGCCTGGGAGTGGGCTTTGATTGGAGTTCTCATCGCGATGGTTCTTCTGCTCATTGCCAATCTAAATCCTAGTTAGACTTCGATGGAGACGATCCGGTGCTTGTCGTGGACCCGCATGGCGATGGCAGCGCTGGTGCTGGCATGCTTGAGCGGATGCCATCTGGATGAAGCTCCCAAGCTCCTCTCCGGCCCCACCATGGGCACCACGTGGAGTTTGCGGGCTGAGGGGGCTGATGACTCCATCCGGCAGTTGATTCAATCTCATCTCGATCAGCGTGAGGCGGTGCTCTCGCATTGGCGGAGGGACTCGGCGCTGAGTGCCTTCAATGCTTCGGCCTCCACAGACTGGCAGGCGGTGCCGGTGGAGCTGGTGCAAACTGTCGAGCTTGCGCGGCGCATCGCGAAGGACACGGAGGGGGTACTTGATATCACGCTCGCGCCGGTGATCGAGGCGTTTGGGTTTGCGCCGAAGCTGCAGGGGGAGTCATTGGAAACCCCGGTGACTGGCTGGGAGCATCTGAAGTCACGTCTTGATCCCCCAGCGCTGAAGAAAGATGTGCCGCAACTGCGCATCAATGTGGCCAGTGTGACGGAGGGTTTTGTGATGGATGAATTGGTTAGGCTACTGAAGCAACGGGGCCTTTCCGATTTCCTTCTCGAGGTCGGTGGTGAGGTGGTGGCCATCGGTCATGCGGCGGATGGAAAGCCCTGGCAGGTGGGTGTGCAGACTCCGAAGGCTGCGCAGGGTGATGCCATGCAAACGCTGCCTCTCATGAACCAATGCATGGCCACCAGTGGCACTTACCGGCATAACAAAGACCATGGCAAGAAGAGCCATCTCATCGATCCGCGCACGCTGAAGCCGGTGGAGCATGATCTCGTCTCCGTGACGGTGCTGCACGACTCTTGCGCGCTGGCGGATGGCTATGCCACCGCGCTCATGGTGCTGGGACCTGAGCGCGGGCCGGAGATCGCGAAGCGGTTAAATCTTCGCGTCCTTTGGATCAGCGCCGGGGGCCGGTGATGAAGCAGGCTGCGGCACGGAAAGCACCTCGATCTTGCCATCGAGACGCTTGGTGAACTGATGCACAAGGCTGCCGTCCACGGCGTGATGCGCAAAGATGAGCGCGTCTGGTTTCACCGTGATGTGGGTGAAGCCGTGGATGTCCCGGCCATAGGGCATCTTGCGCTCTGGATGCTCGAGCACGCGGGTCTTCGCCCCACCACCACCGGAAAGGATGTGGGAGGTGAACTTGCCCTCCATTTCCAGATGCTGGAGGTCGTGGTCATGGCCGCAGATGTAGGCGTGAACCTTGTGCTCCTGGAACAGCGGCTCCCACTGCTCGATCAGCACCTTGGTGTCACCATGATCACCGTTGGAGTAAAGCGGGTGATGTCCCATCACGAGGGTGAAGGGAGCGCGTGGTTTCGCGAGCTCGGCTTTCAGCCACTCGAGCTGCGCTTTCTCCTCTTCCGCATTCAAAGAGGCACGTGGCTTCGGGGGTGTGACCGGTCCCTTCGGCGGGATGATCTTGCCATCCTTGTCCTTCTTCGGCACTGGCACGGCTGGCTTGCCGCTGACCTCATAGAGGTTGGTGTCCAGGCAGATGAGCGTCAGCAGGCCGCCGAAGTCCTGGCGATACCACTTCGCGGGCATCTTCCAGCGTTTGCCGGGAAGCTGTGAATACGCGAGCTGAGTCTTTTCGCCGCCCTTGTTGTCGTGGTAGTCGTGATTTCCCAGCACGGCATACATCGGGCCAGGAAAGTTGCTTTCAGGATAGAGGTCCTCAATTTCGGTCTTCCAGCGCTTGGTCTCGACTGTGAAGGGCACGGGCTCCGGCTCTTTCTCCTTCTTGTCTTTGTCCTTTTTCTTCTCCTCGCCCTTCGCCTTGGGCTTCTTCTCGGCGGGGCCGTAGAAGTTGTCGCCGATCATGAAGAGCGCCTCGGGCTTCAGCTCGTTCTTCGCGGCAAAGGCCTGCATGGCCTTGGCCACGGTGACCTGGTCCGTGCCGCCGGTGCCGAAGTCACCGATGGCCAGGAAGTGAACGCCGTCCTTGGCGATCTCCGCCTGGACGCGACGGGATTGAAGATTCAACGCCAGGGCGGCGCTGGAGCAGAAAAGGGTCTTGAGGGCGCGACGGCGCGTGAAGTCGTTCATGGGTGAACCCCTGAAACGTGGGTCACACGGTGATCTTACGGTTCCTTGCGGTGATCGGCCAGACCTGGGTGGCTCTGCCGCCTTCCACGATCACCGCCTCGCCGTGCATGGACACCGTGGGGCAGACATGACGGGGGATGCCGTGCAGTGCCTGACCGACGACAAACTCATGCGCGCGATCCGTCTCCAGCACCAGATGCTCCTCGCTCTGCATCACGGCCACGGCCTCAGGAAGCTCTTCAAAACGCACTCGCGGATGCGGCTGCTCAGGTGCCACGGACTTGTGCCCGAGGTCCAGCGTGATGCGGTTCGTGCCCGGCTTGCTGATCACCCGCGCCAGCAGCACGGCGGCGGGAAGGAAAGGCAGATCGGGCAGCTTGTCACCATAACCAAAATCCCACAGCACGGTGGTGCCCGGGCTGCAGATGCGGTCCGTGTGCTGCGCATGGATGCCGAAGGTCGGTGAACCACCGGCGAGGAACTCCTGGATGATCACGCCCTCGCCTTCGAGGCGCTTCTTGAAGGCCAGGATCGGCACATAGGAAGCCTCACACTTCTCCTGCCTAACTGAAAGCTCGGCATCGTGGATGTGCCCGTCATAGGCATGCAGGCCGCGGAAAAGCAGGCGCGGCGTGTCCTTGATCACATGCACTAAAAAAGCGGCGGCCTCGCCTGGCACGATGCCCGTGCGCGCCATGCCGCAGTCGAGCTCCAGAAACACACCGAGATTCACGTTATGCTGCTGCGCGGCCGAAGCCAGCGTGCGGATGGTCTCCTCGTCATCCGCGATGCCTGCGAACTGCGTTTGCGGATACTTCTTTGCCAGCTCCGCGAGGCGATTCCCGCCCGGACCCACGCAGGGCATGGCCAGCACCACATCCGCCGCGCCTGCCATGGCGCACATTTCCACTTCGGAGATGGTGGAGCATTTAAACTTCGTGATGCCCAGCTCGATCTGCCGCTGCACCACCTGCAGCAGCTTGTGCGTCTTCACATGCGGACGCAGCCGCGCGGGATCACCACCCACGATTTGAATCATCAACTTCAGGTTATGCTCGATGCGCTCGCGATACAGCAGCAGCGCCGGCGAGGCGATCTCAGCTTCATTGTCGATATGAAACCAGGCGGGAGCGGGATCAGGGGAGGTCATGGGTAAGAACTACGCGAACAGATCCGGACTTTAGAGGAGAGCCACAACAAAACCACCGATCACTAAAAGTAACCACCAGAGCACGCCGCTATCGAGTTTGTCCAAAGCCCAGAAGTAGATCGAGGCCGCTGTGAAGCTGACCGCTCCCCAGATCAAAGCCGCCAGCACATTTTCCGTGCGGACCCAGGCAAACAGCAAGCTGACACCGCCATAGATCGCGGCACACATCAGCCCTTTCTGCGTGAGGTGGAAGATCTGAACGAGGGCGATGAGCTGGACCAATTTCACCGGCGCATCCTGATCAGCGAATTACGCCGCATCAAGGATCGAGTGCAGTTTGCCGGCCGTTTCAGCCCAGGCTTCATCCGTCAATGCCGGTGTCGCGTTCGCCAGAAGATCGAGACCTTCCGCCGGCAGATTCACCCAGGAGCGGCAGCCACCGTAGCTCTTTGAATAAGGGAAACTCCAGCGCTGCGGCAGCTTCCATGCGCGGACCAGCGCGATGTTCAGGCAGCTGTCGTCATCATAGACAAAGCGCTCCTTCACGATGTCCTCGTTCCAGATGTGGAGCGGTGCGAGAGCTTCCATCTTTGCCCAGTCGGTGACCTTCCACACCTGCTCCAGTGTCGCGAAGCCATCGATGTCCACGCTGGTGCGCTCTTCTTCTGGTGGGAAGGAGCGCTGCGCATTCTCCGGCACCCAGCGCAGCTTCTCACCCTGCGTGTGAAACCAGGTGGGGAAGAGGAAGAAGGCTTTGTGCTTCCATTCGAAACCGCCGCGTCCCTCATGAATGCCACCCTTGCGCAGGATCATCGTCTGCACGCCCTGCACGAGCGAGTCACAGACAAAGGACCATTCTTTAAAACCAACAGCGGAGGCGGGGGCGACGAGGGACATGATGTCTCTGGCGATACTCATGCACGCGGCCTGCGCAAGCGAAGTGGTCTGCTGAGTCCTGTGTGTAGAATGAAGGCGAACCGGCCTCTCACCTCCATCCGCCCAAAGACGGAGGCGCAAGAGCTTGGTGGGCATTGCGTTTTTCCAAAGAGACCGCAGTTTTCGTCGCTCCAAGACTCCGCCGCTCAATCACTCCAAACGTTCTTCTCCCCATGAAACGCTCACTTATCACCCTGCTCACCCTTTCGCTTTTGAACGGTGCCGCTCTGGCGGACACGATGGGCAAACCTTCCGCCCATACCCAGGGCACCCGCACGGGCAAGCCCAGCGGCCCGCTGTCTCCCGGTGAATACTGGTGGGCGCCGATGGTGTCTCCCTCCGGTCCCGTGACAGTGCTGGTCTCCATCCCGGAGCAGATGGTGCATGTGTATCGGAATGGCGTCCTGATCGGCCGCTCCACGGTCAGCACGGGGTCCAAGGGTCATGGCACACCTGCGGGTGTCTTCAGCATTTTGGAGAAGCGCCAGCGCCACTACTCTTCCACGTATAACAACGCGCCCATGCCGAACATGCAGCGCCTGACGTGGCAGGGCATCGCGCTGCATTCGGGTCAGATTCCTGGTTATCCCGCCAGCCATGGCTGCGTGCGCCTGCCTTTTGATTTCTCCAAACTGCTCTTCGAGGTCACGGACAAAGGCGGCACGGTGATCATTGGGAAGGACGTGAAGGCGCAGCCGCAGTTCGCCGCGAAGCCTGGCATCCTGCTCGCGCCCAAAGACTTCACCGCCGACATGCTGCGTCCTCTGGCTAACAATGATTACGACTGGCGTCCTGAGCGCGCCACGGAAGGTCCGGTGACCATCCTCGTCAGTGGTGCGGACCGTACCCTCTACGTCTATCGCAACGGCACTCCTATTGGCCGTGGTCCGATCGAGATCAACGGTGATGAACCTCTCGGCGGCCATGTCTTCACCATGCTGGAAGGCGAGGCCAAGAAGAAGAGCTTGTTCGCTCCCTTCCGTGCGGCTCGCAACTGGATGACCGTCGCCACCCAGAATCCGGAGGATTCGGCTGACTTTGATGATCTTGCCAAGCGAGTGCGTACGAACCCTGAGTTTGCCACGAAGATCTACGACCTCATCACGCCTGGCACGACCATTGTTGTCACGGATGAGACCGCGGTGCGCAACACGCCGCGCGACTTCACGATCATCGCGGCTCAGTAACCATCTTTGGACGTTGTCTCGTTCCTTGGATGGGCGAGACGATTACTGCACGACCACGCCCTGCCTCCGCATGGTGCGGAACCATTCGACATACTTCGGCACGCCTTGGGCGATCGTCGTGGTGGGCTTGAAGTTCAGCAGGCGGGTGGCTTTGGCCACATCGGCGGAGGTCAGGGGCACATCGCCGGGCTGGTCGGGGAGCTGGTTGATCTGCGCCTTGCGGCCCACGCTGAGCTCAATGGTGTTGATGAGGTCATTCAGCGTCACGGTCTGCGAGCCACCGAGGTTGAAGATATCGCAAATCGGGCCGCTGCTGTAGTTCAGCGCGCCGATGATGCCGTCCACGATATCACTGACGAAGGTGTAGTCACGCGCGGTGGTGCCATCACCATACTTTTCGATAGGCTTACCGTCCTCGATGAGGCGGGTGAATTTCGAGATGGCGAGGTCAGGGCGCTGGCGCGGGCCGTAGACGGTGAAGAAGCGCAGGCAGACCGTCTTGATGCCGTAGAGATGGCTGTAATTCGAGCACATCTGCTCGCCTGCCATCTTGGTCATGGCGTAGGGGCTGATGGTCTGCAGGATGGGGTCTTCCTCGCTGAAGGGGACTTTTTTGTTCACACCATAGACGGAGGAACTGCTGGCGAAGACGAAGTGCTTGCAACCCGTGAGACGGGCAGACTCGAGCAGGTTAAAAGTGCCCTTGATGTTCGTGTCGATGTAGAGCTCGGGCTGGGCGATGGAGGGGCGCACACCGGCGCGGGCGGCGAGATGGATCACGGCGTCGAACTTGCCTTTCTCAAACACGCTGCGGACAAAGGCGGGGTCTGTGAGGTCACCCTCGGCCACGGTCAGCGGACCGGTCATGGAGGCCACGTTGGCGCGCTTGATGGCCGGGTTGTAGTAGTCGTTGAAGCTGTCCAGGATCGTCACGTTCCCGGTCTCGGTGGCGAGGAGGCGTTCAACTGTGTGGGAGCCGATGAAGCCGGCGCCGCCGGTGACGAGGATGTTCATGAGAAAACGAGGGAAATGCGTGTGATTCGAGTACGCTCCCGCACGCTATGGAAATTTGCAACTGGGGATCGCCTCCCCTCTTCCAGGGATGATCAGGGCTTTCCAGGCACCAACTCGGGTGCTTCGGTCACATGTCTTACGCGGCAGCCGCGCTGGCGGAGGAGGGCGAGCACGCCATCAGTGTCACCGCCGAGGTGGCCGGCGCCGACGAGGAGCATGACGTTTTCACCCCGCTGCAGCATGGCATCTAGGCGATCAATCCAGGCATGGTTCCGGTCCGTGAGGAAGAGCTTCATGAGGTCGGGGTATTTCTCAGCCTCGCGGGTGAGCATGGCATGCAGGGCCGCGAGCTCGCCGTTTTTCCAGGCGGAGATCATCTTCTCAAACTCCTGGGAGACCGTGCTGACCTCTTCCAGCGTCTGGGCCAGCATCTCCTCCTGCATGGCCGGGGTGAGCTGGGTGAAGAGCTGGAGCTGAAGCTCCACCGTTTCGAGACCCTCGCCGGGTTTGCCATCGCGCTTGGCCATCGCCTCAAAGTGCTGGTCCGCGCCCTTGTCTGCCTTCGCGCCGAGGGCGGCGTATTCCGTGCTGGTGATGACCAGGGCGGCCAGCCACGGACGGAAGTTCCGCAGCCGAGACAGGGTCATGTTCCGGCGCTGAGCCCAGGCTTCGAACTGCTTCCAAAGCTCCGGCTTCACACTGGTCTCGAGGGATTCACCCGCGGGATACTGGCCCAGTTCCATGAGGCGGCTCTGGAACTCAGGAGCCTCACTGGCACCGGGTGGGAGCTCGAGAACAAGCTTGGATGAGTTCCGGTAGGCAATGCCATAACCCGCCGGGAGGGGATAGTCGCTCTCCCGCAGGATGTGGATGGTGCCGCAGAGGAAAAGCTTGCCGGGCTTTCCCTCACGATCCGCGATCCAGGTGCAGCCGCGCGCCGCCGACGTGGCTGTGGAGGCAGGTGTCTGGGACGCTGGGCGGCAGCCCAGGAGCAAGGCCAGCAGAGGAACCCACAGAAGGAGGCGAAAAGAGGTCACGCGGAGTCCAACCATCGGCGGACGGGGTGAGCAAAAGGTTTTTATACCACTGATAGACACTGATGAGCACTAATGACCAAGCATCAGAGGGCTTGGTCAGCATCAGTGAGTATTAGTGGTATAAACCGTCTGCCAACTCACCCAACGCTGACGGTGGTGACGATGACGTGCTCGGCACCGGGGGAGATGCGGACAGCGGACTCGTTGGCGTTGGCGGCTTCGACGCAGAGGAAGCCGTGGAAGGCTTCGTCGGGGAGGTCGCCGAGGCGCTTGGATTTCTCGATCCAGGGGTTCCAGACGACGGTAGTGCCGCTGCCGAGCTTGTCGACGATGAGCTTGCGGCCCCAGGCGGGGTCTTCGATGACCACACCGCCGGTGCTGACATACTGGCGGTCGACCTCGCGATCAAAGGTGACGGGGGCTTCCTCGCCATCGTGCGGCGTGTGCTGGCCGCCGACGGTATCGACGAACTTGGCACCGGTGAGGCCGCGGACGACGGTCTTGGAGATGTCTCCCACGCTGAGGTAGGTGTGCAGGGCTTCCGTGATGACGAAGGACTCGCGACCGGTGTTCTGGGTCATGAGGGAGACTTCAAGTTTCTCCCCCAGGCTGATGCCGAGATGGCAGGTGAAGTCATAGGGCCAGTGGGCGCGGCTTGCCTCCGTGCTCTTGAGCTGGAAGAGCATGGCCACATGGGTGTCTTTCACATCCACGCGCAGGAGTTCCCAATCCAGGATGCGGGCAATGCCGTGCATAGGCTTCGTGGAATCGGCCGGATGACCGCCGAACCAGGGCCAGCAGATGGGGATGCCGCCGCGGATGGCCTTGCCCCGCTCCAGCACGGCATCCGGGCTGAGGTACAGCACGGGATGGGCCTGGGATGTGGGCTGCCACTCCATGACGTGGGCGCCGTTCACGGCCACTTTGCCCGTCACCTTTGGATGACGGATGACATAGACGGGATAGTCCGAGGCATTTTCGAGGGTGACGCAGTCAGGGAGGTTCATAAGAGCGGAGTAGAGCAGCCGGGCGGCCAGGTGCAAGCCGACGGGCGTATCCTGGCATGAAACCTGTTGCGGCCTGTGAATGAACCTGACGAATCTTTTTGCCTGTTCAAATGCCATCTATTTCCCAGAGCCGTGACCAGACTGCCCCTTGCAAACCGGGTGCCCCCGGCTAAGCCACACCTCCCCTGAACTCACCAGGGTTCCGGGTCTCGCCCGGACTCCCCATGTCCGAACACAAATCCTCAAACAGTTGGTCCCTGGCGCTCGTGGCGCTAGGCGTGGTCTTTGGAGACATCGGCACCAGCCCTCTCTATGCGCTGCGCGAATGCCTGGCCCATGCGGGCTACAAGATGGGGGACGGCGTGGAGATGGTCTACGGGCCGATCTCGCTCATGTTCTGGTCGCTGACGATCATGGTGGCGGTGAAGTATCTGACCTTCCTGAGCAATGCGACGGCGCAGGGTGAGGGCGGGATGTTTGCCCTGCTGTCCCTTTTGCGGTCCAAGAAGCAGGCGCTGAATCCCCGGGCGCAGGCCTTTGTGGTGCTGGTGGTGCTCTTTGGCGCCTCGCTGCTGTATGGAGACGGCATGATCACTCCGGCGATCTCGGTTTTGTCCGCCGTGGAGGGCATGGAGCAGATCAGCCCGACTCTGCATCAATGGGTAGGCCCGATCGCCATCGTGATCCTGCTGGGGCTCTTCATGGTGCAGAAGCACGGCACGGCCAAGATCGGCGTGGCTTTTGGCCCCATCATGATTGTGTGGTTCCTGGCTCTGGGCGGGCTGGGGCTGTATCGTTTCCTGGAGCATCCGGAGGTTATTCAGGCGCTCTCGCCGCACTGGGGTATCAGTTATCTGGCGCATCATGGCTACAATGGCATCGTCATCATGGGCATGGTTCTCCTGTCCGTGACCGGCTGTGAGGCGCTGTATGCGGACATCGGTCACTTCGGCAAAAAGCCGCTCCAGCGGGCGTGGTTCATCGTGGTCTGGCCGGCGCTGATCCTGAACTACCTCGGCCAGGGCGCGCTGGTGATCAGCAATATCGACGGGGTGAAGCATCCCTTCTTCAAACTGGTGCCGGAGCCTCTGCTGGTGCCGATGATCATCCTGGCCACGGCGGCCACCATCATCGCCTCCCAGGCCATGATCACAGGTGTGTTCTCGCTGACCCAACAGGCGGTGCAGCTCGGTTATCTGCCGCGTCTGAAGATCATCCACACGAACCCGGAAGTGCGCGGCCAGATCTACATGCCGCAGGTGAATTTCCTCCTGATGGTGTGCTGCATCGCCCTGGTGATCGGCTTCAAGACCTCCAGCAATCTGGCCTCCGCTTACGGCCTCTCGGTGTCGATGGAGATGTTCCTGACGAGCATTCTCTTCTACTTTGTGTCCCGCCGCATCTGGGGCTGGGCTTTCTGGAAGGCCTTCCTGCCGGTGTCTGTCTTTGTCATCATTGAGGCCGGGTATGTCTCGGGCAGTCTGGTGAAGTTCAAGGACGGTGCCTGGTTCCCGCTGGTGGTGGCGGCCTGCATCTGGATCGTGATGAAGACCTGGACGGATGGACGCGCGGTGCTCTTCCAGGCCATGCAGCGCGGTCGTCTGCCGGTGCAGCATCTGGTGGAGGAGATCCAGAAGGACCGCATCATCCGCGTGCCGGGCACGGCGGTGTTCATGTCGGCCAGTGCCGATGGTCTCCCCCTCGCGCTGCTGCATCATCTGAAGCATAACAAAGCCCTGCACAAACAGGTGGTGCTGCTGACGGTGCGGTTCGAGGACACGCCCTATGTCTGTGATGTCTCACGGCATGAGGTGGAGACGCACTGCGAGGAGTTTTTCCGCGTGATCCTGCGCTATGGCTTTGCCGAATCTCCGGAGGTGTTTGATGACCTGATCCAGGCGCTCCAAGATCGCACGAAGATCAAGAAAGCGGGCATCACCTTCTACCAAAGCCGTGAGATCCTGCTGACGAATGGCCCCGGCAAGATGGCCCGCTGGCGGAAGCGCCTCTACGTGACCCTGAGCCGACTTTCCCGCCCTGCCACCGGCTACTTTGACCTGCCACCGCGGCAGGTGTGCGAGCTGGGGATCCAGCTCGAGGTTTAACCTGGAGAGAAAGCGCCCGCCATGGCCCGAACCGGACTCGCACGTGCTCTTTCCAAGCTCGGCTTCTGCTCACGCAGCCAGGCCGCGGTGATGATCCAGTCTGGGAAGGTGAGTCTGAATGGCCGGGTGTGCCGGGATCCCGAAAAACCAGTGCTGCTGGAGCAGGACAAGATCGTCGTCGAAGGACAGTCCGTGAAGGCGCCAGAGCATCGCTACCTGATGCTGAACAAGCCGCGAGGTCTGGTGACCACGGCCAGTGATGAGCAGGGCAGGGACACCGTCTTTTCCTGCTTTGAGGGGGCTTCCCTGCCACACCTCGGCCCGGTGGGCCGGCTGGACAAAGCCAGCGAGGGCCTGCTGCTCTTCACCAACGACACGGTCTGGGCCAACCAGATCACCGATCCGGCCACTCATCTGCCGAAGACTTATCACGTCCAGGTTAGTGGCTTGGTGGATGAGGCTTTGCTCGCCCGACTCAAAGCTGGAGTTGTGGACCAGGGGGAACGGCTGGAGCTGCGCGCCATCCAAATTTTGCGCCAGGGAGAGAAGAACACCTGGCTGGAGATCACCCTGGATGAGGGCAAGAACCGCCACATCCGCCGGGTCATGGAGGTGCATGGTCTGGAGGTCCTGAGGCTCTTCCGGGTGTCCATCGGCAGTTTGGAACTGGGAAATCTGGCTAAAGGGAGCTGGCGACACCTCACCCCGACCGAGATTCAGGCTCTGGGCAGTTCCGGAGACTCAAAGCGTTGATTTTCAACGTTAAGAAGACTTATTACTGAGGGATTAGGGACAAAAAATGTCCCTTCTAGCGCATCCGTCGCTTGATTCAGGGGCGTTTTGATCCATGAACACTTTAGAATCATTCCAATTCTAATTCTAAACCCCTATGCCATCTCTACCCTCACGTGCTTCCGCTTCTGCCTCCGGTCTGGAGTGCCGGATGGCCTTGCTCGGTGCTGATGTCCGGCTGACCCCTCATCGGCGGGAGGTTTTTGAAGTGCTGCAGGGCTCCACGGATCACCCCACGGCCACAGACATTTTTACCCGCGTGAAGGACCGCTCTCCCAGCATCTCGCTGGCGACCGTCTACAACTGCCTGGAGCACCTGAGCAGCGCCGGCTTGATCAAGCAGGTGCATCTCGAGCGCGGCCAGTCCCGCTACTGCGCGAATCTGCACGAGCACGTGCACTTCCACTGCGAGACCTGCGGCAAGGTGACCGATGCGCACCCCGCCGCTGGCTTTGACCCGGCCAAGTTCTGGAACCTGCCTGCGGGAACCAAAATCACCCGCACCGAGCTCGCCATCCACGGCACCTGCGCCAGCTGCGCCACCAAAGGCTGAGCCAATCCCCCACTGAGAACCGCGAACAGCGAACCGAAAAACTTTCCCCCTACATGTCCCTCGAAATTAAAAACCTCCACGCCCAGATCCCCGGCCGCGAAATCCTCAAAGGCCTGAACCTCACGATCAACCCCGGTGAAGTCCACGCGATCATGGGCCCGAACGGCTCCGGCAAAAGCACGCTGAGCAAGGTGCTCTGCGGCCACGAAGACTATGAAGTCACAAGCGGCGAGGTGCTGCTGGATGGTGAGAACATCCTGGAGATGGCGGTGGATGCGCGCAGCCGCGCCGGTCTCTTCCTGGCCTTCCAGTATCCGCATGAGATCCCGGGCGTGAGCAATGCGAACTTCCTCCGCGCCGCTTTGAAGGCCCGCCTGCCAAAGGGTGAGGACATCGACGCGGTGAAGTTTTACAAGACCATGTATGCCCGCATGGATGCGCTGGAGATGGACCGCAGTTTCACCTCTCGTAGCGTGAATGAAGGCTTCTCCGGTGGTGAGAAGAAGCGCAACGAGATCCTCCAGCTCATGATGCTGGAGCCGAAGTATGCCATCCTCGACGAGACCGACTCCGGCCTCGACATCGATGCGCTGAAAATCGTCTCCCGTGGTGTGAACGCCATGCGCAGCGAGAACCGCGGCTTCCTGGTCATCACCCACTACCAGCGCCTGCTGAACTACATCCAGCCCGACATCGTCCACGTCCTCAAAGACGGCCGCATCGTCAAGACCGGCGGCAAGGAGCTCTCCCTGGAGCTCGAGGAACGCGGCTACGACTGGGTCACCGAGGAGGCGGTGGCCGCCTAACCAACAACATGAGCGAGGAGATCACAGCTTCAATGACCTTTAGCGCCGAGGGCCTGATGCCCGGCTTGCGCTGGCACAATCATCGGTTTAACCGAGGATTGAAAGTCAGTGCTGCGATTGGCTTGGTGATGTTTGTGCTGTTCTTGCTTGTGCCTAAGGACAATGTGAATTTGCCGTTGGGCCCGTCGCCCGTGTGGGTCGCGCTGGTGCCCTTGGCGCTAGTGCTGTTGATGAGTTGGGCGATACGTTCTGGGTTTGAACGCTCCGTCAAAAGCTCTTCAGCAAATGGCAAAACGGTTAGCTACGTCATTCATCCAGATGGAGTGAAGGTGAACCTGCCTGACAGCAATGCCGAGAATGGATGGAGCCACTTCGTGCGGAGTGTGATCACTCCCGAGGGAGTGCTGCTCTATCCACAACAGCTCGCCTTCCATTGGCTGCCCAAGACTGCCTTCACCTCCGAAGCCGACTACACCCGCTTCGTCGAACTCGTCACCGCCAAGACCAAGCATAGCAAGCTCGGCTGACACCCTTTCAAACCTGAAACTTTAAACCTTTAACTTTCCACTTTTATGGTCTCTGCCCCTGAAACCCACGACCTTCCACATCCTTCGGAAGCGTCTGACATCTCCGACATCCGCGTGGATAGCGTCGGTGACTTTACTTTCCCGGAGCGCAACAAGTTCGATTCCGGTTTCGGCATCACCTCCAAGACGGTTGATTACATCGCCGACGTCAAAGGTGATCCGGATTGGATCCGCGAGTTCCGTCACAAGGCGCTCAAGATCTTCCAGGACAAGCCCATGCCCACGCACTGGGCCACGAAGGATCTGGAGAACATCAAGTTCGACGAGTTCCGCTACTACCTGAGCGACGGCCAGAAGCCGAAGCGCTCCTGGGATGATGTGCCCGAGGACGTGAAGAAAACCTTCGACCGTCTCGGCATTCCTGAGCAGGAGCGCAAGTTCCTCGCCGGGGTGGAGGCGCAGTATGACTCCGAGGCTGCTTACTCCAACATCAAGGCCGCGGTTTCCGAGCAGGGTGTGATCTTCGTGAACAGCACGGAAGGCCTGCACAAGCATCCGGAAATTTTCCGTAAGTGGTTCGGCAAAGTCATCCCCACGGGTGACAACAAATTCTCCGCGCTGAACAGCGCGGTGTTCTCCGGCGGTTCCTTCATCTACGTGCCTCCGGGCGTGAAGGTGAGCCATCCCCTGCAGGCTTATTTCCGCATCAACAGCGAGCAGTTCGGCCAGTTCGAGCGCACGCTCATCATCGCCGATGAAGGCTCGGAAGTGATGTACATGGAAGGCTGTACCGCGCCGAAGTTTGAAACCTCCACGCTGCACAGCGCCGTGGTGGAGCTCGTCGCCATGAAGGGCGCGAAGATCCAGTATGTGACCGTGCAGAACTGGAGCAGCAATGTCTTCAACCTCGTGACCAAGCGCGGCATCGCGCATGAGGACGCCGTGGTGAAGTGGATCGACTGCAACATCGGCAGCCGTCTGACGATGAAATACCCAGGCGTCATCATGAAGGGCAAGCGCGCCCGTGGTGAAGTCATCAGCATCGCTCTCGCGAACAGCGGCCAGCATCAGGACACTGGCGCGAAGATGGTGCATGCCGCTGACGACACGACGAGCAACGTCATCAGCAAGTCCATCTCCATCGGCGAAGGCCGCAGCACCTATCGTGGCCTCGTCCACATTCCGAAGCACCTCAAAGGCTGCAAAAACAACACCGAGTGTGACGCGCTGCTCATCAACAGCAACAGCCATACCGACACCTACCCGGCCATCAGTGTGCGTGGCAATCAGCACAGCACGCAGCACGAGGCCAGCGTCAGCCAGGTGAGTTCCGACCAGATCTTCTACCTCATGCAGCGCGGCCTCAGCGAAGCCGAAGCGATGAGCCTCTCCGTGAACGGCTTCATCAACGACCTCGCCAAGGAATTCCCCATGGAATACAGCGTCGAGTTGAAGCGCCTCATCGATCTCGAAATGGAAGGCAGCGTCGGCTGACCCAAAACGCAAACAACCTTACCACTGTGGAACCAAAAAACTATTTCGAGGTCGATGTCTCAATTGGAGAACAGGGAGACGTGGCGACCTTCTATGAAGGGGAGAGCGGGCTTTTTGATTTGTTATATGGATGGATGGCATACACCTCCGGAATGCATAGCTCGCTCCAGGCAGCACTAGATGACTTTGAGGAACATTTGAAAACGCGACACCCTGATAAGCAGATATTGATTGGCAATCCGACTGTCATCTCAAAGGAGAAGGCCAAGTCAAATAGTCCACGACTCAGAGCACCCTGAAGAAACGAATAGCAATGTCTGCCGCCCTTGTTCCCGCCTCTAAAAATACCTCCCTTCCTGTGTCTCAAGACTCCGACTCTTCCGCCTCCACTGGTCTCCTCACCATCGCTCCTGCCCGTGAAGAATCCGCCGCCCCCGGCTGGTTCCATGCCCGCAGTGAGGCGGCGTGGGCTGAGTTCCAGAACCTGCCGCTGCCGGGCTTGAAGGATGAGAACTGGCGCTACTCCAGCGCGAAGAAGATCGAGCTTGCCGATCATTCCCCTGCGGCCGCCCCATCGTCGGCGAGCATCCAGGCGGCGCTGGCTGCCACGGAAGGCCTGAAGGAGCGCACGGCGCGCTTTGTGTTTGTGAATGACACGCTCGTTGAGTCTGACACCACCGGCCTGCCTGCAGGTTTGGTGTGTGTGGGCTTCGCAGAAGCCCTGACGACGCATGCGGACGTGCTTCAGCAGCACTTCATGAAGGGTGAGCAGTCACTCGGCTCCGGCAAGTTTGCCGCGCTGCATCTGGCACATGTGAAAGCGGGCACCGTCATCATCGTGCCGAAGAATGTGGTGATCGAGAAGCCTATTGAAGTCTTCCATTGGGTGGTGGGCGATCATGCCGCCATCTTCCCGCACACGCTTGTGGTCACAGGTGACAACGCGCAGGTCAGCGTGGTGGATCATTACCGCAGTCTCGAAGGTGAAGGCGGTCTCAGCATCGCCATCGCGGATCTCGTGGGTGGCAGCGGCAGCAAGATCACTTATGCGGCTTGTCAGGAACTGGCGGATGATGCGCAGGCCCTGCATCTCTCCAGCATCACGGCCGGCCGCGATGCCAGCGTGAAGAGCTTCCAGGTGCAACTGGGTGCTGCCTTCAGCCGCAGTGAGAGCGTGAGCGATCTGGTGGGCCAGGGTGCCCGCAGTGACATGCTCAGCGTCTCCATGCCGATCGGCGAACAAATTGTGGATCAGCGTACCCTGCAGCGTCACAAGGCTCCGCATGCGACGAGCGACCTGCTTTACAAAAACGCCCTCTACGGCACCTCGCGCAGCATTTTCAGCGGTCTCATCATTGTGGATGAAGGCGCGCACTACACGGACGCTTACCAGACCTGCCGCAACCTGCTGAACAGCAACGAGGCCGAGGCCACCAGCCTCCCCGGTCTGGAGATCAATGCCGACCAGGTGAAGTGCAGCCATGGTGCCACCAGCGGCCCGATCCCTGACGAGGAGCTTTTCTACCTCAAGGCGCGCGGCATTTCCGATGGTGAAAGCCGCAAGCTGATCATCGAAGGCTTCCTCTCGGACGTCATCGAGCGCTTCGGCAACAGCGAGGTGCTGGACACCCTGGTGGCCCGCATCGACGAGAAGCTCGAGCGCGCGGTCTAAGGCTGGAATGCAGGCTCTTTAAGTGTGCCGGAGAGCATTCCGGCACACCAGAGCGTGAACAAGTCGTTTAGACCTGCTTGCGCCGAACCGAGGGCATGCCACGATGCACGCCCCACCCTTCATGCCCGGACTCGATTTCGCCAGCATCCTCACCGTCGTCCTCCCCGTGTACCTCACGATGGCGGCGGGTTTCACGATGCGGAAAATGGAGTTGCTGACGGCGGAGGTGGATGCCGGGGTCATGCGCCTATGCGTGATGCTGCTGACTCCCTGCCTGATCCTGGACCGTGTGGTGGGGAATGAATCCGTGATGAAGCCGCTGCCGGTGCTGGTGGCGGCCGGGCTGGGCTTCTCACTTGTCACGCTCGGCATCGCGGTGGCCTACTTCGCGGCGCCGATGATCGGCCTGCGGAAGAATGAGGGGCGGCGCAGCTTCGCGGTCTCCACTGGGCTGCAAAACTACGGCTTCGTGGCCATCCCCATCGTCACGGCACTGTTTCCAGACAAGGGCACCATGGGCGTGCTTTTCACCTTCACGCTGGGCGTGGAGATCGCCTGCTGGACGTCCGGCGTGGGGCTGCTCACGGGGCTGGGCAAGGCACCGTGGAAGCTGGCGCTGAATCCGCCGGTGCTCACGATCCTCTTCTCTCTGCTGCTGAATTTCACCGGTCTGCATGTGTATGTGCCTGAGGTGGCGCGCCGGACTTTCACCATGGTCGGTGCCTGCGCCGTGCCGCTGGCGGTGATCATCATCGGCGCTTCGATTGCGGACATCTGGGGCCAGGAGCGCATGCGCTGGTCCGTGGCAGTGCTTTCGCCCGTGCTGCGGCTGCTCGTCATCCCGATCGCCTTTTTCGGCTGCGCGTTCTTCCTGCCGGTGTCCCTGGAGCTGAAGCGCATTCTCGTCATCCAGGGGGCCATGCCGAGCGCCGTGTTCAGCATCATGATCGCCCGGCACTATGGCGGCCATGCACCCACGGCGGTGCAGTGCGTGCTTTCCACCACTCTGGTCAGCATGGTCACCTCGCCCATCGTCATTGCCTGGGCCATGCAGGCTCTTCATCTATGATGGATCTCTGATCCTCCCACTCCATTCTTTTCTCCTAACCAACCATGTTTCACGACGACAACGAAGACCAGGAGCTCGCTCCTCTTTCTCCGCTGATGGAGGCCATCATGCCGAAGCTGGCTGCCTGCCGCATCCGCGAGTATGGACCCGAAGACCTCGAGGCCTGCATTGAGATCCACCGCTCCAATGAGCCGGACTTCGTCTCGCCGGACAACCTGGACAGCTTCGTGGAGTTTCTCCAGGCCGGCACCTCCTACCTGCTTGTCATCGAGCACGGCGGCGATGTGATCGGCTGCGGCGGCCTGGAACTCGTGGGTGATTCCGATACCGCCGCGCTCATGCACGGCATGATTCACCGCGAATACCACCGCCGTGGTTTCGGCACCACCCTGCTGGCCGCGCGCATCGCCCTGCTGGAGACGGATGAGCGCCCGCTCGAGGTCTGGCTGCGTGCCAGCCCGGCGGCCGCCGGATTTTACGACCGTTTCGGCTTCCACCTGGAGCGTGTGGACCTCAATCGCCCCAACCGCCGCCGCGATCACGGTGCCTTCAGCCTTCAAATCGAGCCGCAGGACATCCTCGACGTCCGTGATGCCCTCGAAGAGCGCGAGATCCGCATCGAGCTGGATGATCAAGAGGAGGAAGACGAAGAGGAGATGGGGGAAGAGGACGAGCGGGAGTGAGCCAAGTGTGGGGGGGCGCGGGCCGTGGGGACGCGAGTGTTGAGTGAAGCGAATCCGTCCGCTCGGGCGGAATCCGGCACGTCTAGGTGGGCTCAGGGGCTCCTTCCCCCGTCCTGAAAAATTTTCACCCACCTCTCATCCGGTTCTTCCGGCCCCAAAACTGACCCTTGTCGGGGACGAAATCGTCACCGGACGGGGGGACTTTTTTCGAGGGGGAGAGGCGTTTTCCTGGGAAGTGTCAGGTTGGGCATTGTTCCTGCTAAAGCCCTCTTTTACTACCCAACCCTCTCATTGTGAATAACTGCCCCGCACGAACCCGCCTCACTCCCGGACTTGCATAGTCCCGTCAAAGTGGCTAAATGCGGCCCCCTTTTGCACTAAAATGACCTCCCCAGGACTACCCCCCAACGGTCTTCCGCCCGCCCAGGGCCTCTATGATCCACGCCATGAGCATGATGCGTGCGGTGTCGGCTTTGTCTGCCATATGAAGGGCAAGAAATCGCACTCCATCGTCGCGAATGCGCTGCAGATTCTGGAAAATTTGGACCATCGTGGTGCCTGTGTAGAAGAAAACACCGGTGACGGTGCCGGCATTTTGATGCAGAAGCCGCACACCTTCCTCATGAAGGCTGCCAAGGCAGCTGGTTTTGAGCTTCCAGAGGCCGGTCAGTACGGCGTGGCGAACGTGTTCACCACCCGTGGCGGTGACTCCTGGGCCAAGACCCAGGAAACCTTCGCCAAAGTGGCGGCGGAAGAAGGCATGCCGGTCATCGGCTGGCGCGAACTCCCCGTCAATAACTCCACCCTTGGCAAGTCGGCGAAGGCCAGCGAGCCGCTGGTGCGCCAGGTCTTTGTGAGGCGCCATGCTTCCTGCAAGACCGACATCGAATTTGAGCGGAAGCTGTATGTGCTGCGCAAGGTGGCGCACACCGCCATCCGCGTTGGCAAGATCGACACCTCCTGGTATGCGCCGAGCATGAGCTGCCGCACCCTGGTGTACAAGGGCATGCTCACACCGATCCAGGTGGGCGAGTATTTCCTCGATCTTCAGGACGAGTCCATGGAGTCCGCGCTGGCCCTGGTGCACAGCCGCTTCTCCACGAACACCTTCCCGAACTGGGAGCGTTCCCACCCGTATCGCTACATCGCCCATAACGGCGAGATCAACACCCTGCGTGGCAACATCAACTGGATGCTCGCCCGTCAGTCCCTGTTTGCCTCCGAGCTGTTTGGTGACGACATCCACAAGATCAAGCCGGTGATCAACATCGACGGCTCTGACTCCACCATCTTTGACAACTGCCTCGAACTCCTCGTGCTCAGCGGCCGCAGCCTGCCGCACGCCATGATGATGATGATTCCTGAGCCGTGGAGCGGCCATGAGTCCATGAGCGAGGCGAAGAAGTCCTTCTACGAATACCACTCCTGCCTCATGGAGCCCTGGGACGGTCCTGCGTCCGTGGCCTTCACGGATGGAACGATGATGGGCGCCACGCTGGACCGCAATGGTCTGCGTCCGAGCCGCTACTACGTGACGCATGATGACCTCGTGATCATGGGCTCCGAGGCTGGCGTGCTGCCGGTGGATCCTGCAAATGTGAAGCTGAAGGGCCGTCTGCAGCCTGGCAAAATGTTCATCGTGAACATGGAAGAAGGCCGCATCGTCCCTGACGATGAGATCAAGGAGAAGATCGCCGCTGAGAAGCCCTACCGTGAGTGGCTGGACAAGCACCTCGTGAAGCTGGCTGACATCGCCGATGGTGCTCCCGCGCCTCTGCCTGACCATGAGACCATGCTGAAGCGTCAGCAGGCTTTTGGTTATACCTGGGAAGACCTCCGCCTCCTCATGGTGCCGATGGCTCGTGACGGTGTGGAAGCCATTGGCTCCATGGGCACGGACATCCCGATCGCCGTGCTCTCCAGCAAGGCCAAGCTCCTTTACGACTACTTCAAGCAGCTCTTCGCGCAGGTGACGAACCCGCCGATCGACTGTATCCGCGAGGAGATCGTGACCTCCCCGGTGACCACCATCGGCCGCGAGGGCAACCTGCTGGATCCGAAGCCAGAAAGCTGCCACCTGATCGAGCTGAAGACCCCCATCCTTAGCAACGAGGAACTGGCGAAGCTCAAGGCCATCGCGAGCGGCCAGTTTGCCTCCGCCACGCTTGACATCACGTTTGATCCTGCGAAGGGCGCTGAAGGTCTGGAATCTGCCATGGACGCGCTTTGCGCCCAGGCGGACGACCTGATCAAGCAGGGCCGCAACATCCTGATCCTCACCGACCGCGCCATCAGTGCAACAAAGGCTCCGATCCCGGCGCTGCTCGCTGTGGGTGGCCTGCACCATCACCTGATCAAGAAGGGCACGCGCACCATGTGTGACATCGTGCTGGAGTCCGGTGAACCGCGCGAAGTGCACCACTTCTGCACGCTGATCGGCTTCGGCTGCGGCGCCATCAATCCTTACCTCGCCTTTGAAACACTGGACGACATGATCCGCCAGGGTCTGCTCGTAAACGTGGACCACAAGAAGGCGGTTTATAACTTCATCAAGGCCGCCACCAAGGGCGTGATCAAGGTCGCCTCGAAGATCGGCATCAGCACGATGCAGAGCTACCGCGGCGCGCAGATCTTTGAAGCCGTGGGTCTCAGCAAGAGCGTGGTGGACAAGTACTTCACCTGGACCGCCACACGCGTGGAAGGCAGTGACATCAAGATCATCGCCGAGGAGTGCATTCAGCGCCATCAGCGCGGGTTCCCGGACCGTGACTCGCAGGTGCATGCGCTCGATGTGGGCGGTGACTACCAGTGGCGTAAAGAAGGTGAGGCTCACCTCTTCAACCCGCTGACCATTCACACGCTGCAGAAGGCCGTGCGCACCGGCAGCTATGACACCTTTAAGAACTACACCGCGCTGGTGAACACGCAGGTGAGGCAGTTCTACACCCTGCGCGGTCTGCTGGACTTCAAGGCCCAGACTCCCGTGCCGATCGAAGAGGTCGAAACCGTCGAGCAGATCATGAAGCGCTTCAAGACAGGCGCCATGAGCTACGGCTCCATCTCCAGTGAGGCGCATGAGGCGCTGGCCATCGCCATGAACCGCATCGGTGGCAAGTCGAACACCGGTGAAGGTGGTGAAGACCCTGCGCGCTACACCTGGACTAACGAAAAAGGTGACTCGAAGAACTCCGCCATCAAGCAGGTGGCCTCGGGCCGCTTCGGTGTGACCAGCCTCTACCTTTCCCAGGCCAAGGAAATCCAGATCAAGATGGCCCAGGGCGCGAAGCCCGGTGAAGGCGGCCAGCTCCCTGGCTCCAAGGTGTATCCCTGGATCGCGAAGGTGCGTGGTTCCACTCCAGGCGTGGGCTTGATCTCCCCGCCTCCGCACCATGACATCTACTCCATCGAGGACCTTGCCCAGCTCATCCACGACTTGAAGAATGCGAACCGCGAGGCTCGCATCAGCGTGAAGCTCGTCTCGGAAGTCGGCGTCGGCACCATCGCCGCCGGTGTGGCCAAGGCCCACTCGGACGTGGTGCTCATCTCCGGTTATGATGGTGGCACGGGCGCCTCCCCGCAGACCAGCGTGAAGCACGCCGGCCTGCCCTGGGAACTCGGCCTTGCTGAAACTCACCAGACCCTGCTTCTGAACAACCTGCGCTCGAAGATCGTCGTCGAGGCAGATGGTCAGATGAAGACTGGCCGCGATGTCATCGTCGCCGCGCTGCTCGGTGCGGAAGAGTTCGGTTTCGCCACCGCTCCGCTCGTGACCCTGGGCTGCATCATGATGCGCGTCTGCCATCTGAACACCTGCCCGGTCGGTGTGGCCACACAGAACCCTGAGCTTCGCGCGAAGTTCAGCGGTGATCCAGAGCACGCTGCCAACTTCATGCGCTTCATCGCGCAGGAAGTGCGTGAGCTCATGGCTGAGCTCGGCTTCCGCAAGATCGAGGACATGGTGGGCCGCACGGACGTGCTGGAAGCCCGCCAGGCTGTCGATCATTGGAAAGCCCGCGGCATTGATCTCTCCAAGCTGCTTTACAGCCCGCCTGTGGGTCCTGAAGTCGGTCGCTTCTGCACCGAAAAGCAGGATCACGGCATCGCCAAGAGCATGGACATCACCAAGCTGCTGGACCTCTGCAAGCCTGCCATTGAGAAGGGTGAGAAGGTCAAGGCCACGCTGCCGATCCGCAACGTGAACCGCACCGTCGGCACCATCCTCGGCAACGAGATCACCAAGCGTCACTGGCAGGGTCTGCCGGATGACACCGTGCATCTGCACTTCAACGGCACCGCCGGTCAGAGCTTCGGCGCCTTCATTCCGAAAGGCGTGACGCTCGAGATCGAAGGTGACGCGAACGACTATGTCGGCAAGGGCATGAGCGGCGGACGCATCATCGTTTATCCGCCCGCAGGCTCCACCTTCGTTGCGGAAGAAAACATCATTGCCGGCAACACCGCTCTCTACGGCGCGACCGCTGGCGAACTCTTCCTGCGCGGTGTCGCCGGTGAGCGCTTCGCGGTGCGTAACAGCGGTGTGGACACGGTCGTCGAAGGCGTGGGTGACCACGGCTGCGAATACATGACCGGTGGCCGCGTCGTGGTGCTGGGCACCACGGGCCGTAACTTCGCAGCGGGCATGAGCGGCGGTATCGCCTACGTGCTCGATGAGAAGGGTGACTTCGCCACACGCTGCAACGTGAGCATGGTGGACCTCCTGAAGGTCGAGGACAAAGAGGAGATCGACAGCCTCTATGAACTCATCAAGAAACACGCCGATCTGACGAAGAGCCAGAAAGCCTTCAAGGTGCTTGCACTTTGGGAGCAGACCGTGCCGCAGTTCGTCAAGGTACTGCCACGTGACTATGCCCGCGTGCTGAAGGCGCTGAAGAAAGCCCAGGACGATGGTCTCACGGGTGACGATGCGCTCATCGCCGCCTTTGAGTCTAACTCCAAGGACGTCGCCCGCGTCGGCGGGGGCTAAGAAGCCGCCTGGCGCGGGGTGTCCGGTGTCCCTCACCGCCCCCGCGTGTCATCCCCTCCTCAACACACTCTGACACTCTCTCTTTCAAAACGCTAGACCATGGGAAAACCAACCGGCTTCATCGAATTCACCCGAGAACTCCCTGCCGACCGCGATCCGCTTGAGCGCATCAAGGACTGGAAGGAATTTCATCTCCACCTGCCTGAAGACAGCCTGAAGAAGCAGGGCGCGCGCTGCATGGACTGCGGCATCCCTTTCTGCCACAGCGGCACGCTCATCAGCGGCATGGCCAGCGGCTGCCCGATCAACAACCTCATCCCTGAGTGGAATGATCTGATCTTCCGCGGCCTGTGGAAGGAGGCGCTCGACCGTCTGCACAAGACGAACAACTTCCCTGAGTTCACCGGCCGCGTGTGCCCAGCTCCCTGTGAAGGCGCCTGCGTCCTCGGCATCAATGATCCGCCGGTCACGATCAAGAACATCGAGGTCAGCATCATCGACAAAGGCTGGGAAGAAGGCTGGGTCGTCCCCCAGACGCCTGAGCGCCGCACCGGCAAAACCGTGGCCATCATCGGCTCCGGCCCTGCCGGCCTCAGCGCCGCCGCGCAGCTCAACCAGGCAGGTCACACCGTCACCGTCTTTGAACGTGCCGACCGTCCGGGCGGCCTGCTCATGTATGGCATTCCTAACATGAAGCTCGACAAGAAGGAAGTCGTGCTCCGCCGCGTGAAGCTGCTGGAAGACGAGGGCGTGACTTTCAAGTGCAACGTCAACGTCGGCACGGACATCACCGCCGAGCAGCTTCGCAAGGACTTCGATGCCATCATCGTCGCCACCGGCGCCACGAAGCCGCGTGACCTTCCGATCCCCGGCCGCGAGCTGAAGGGCATTCATTTCGCCATGGACTTCCTCACCGCCAACACCAAGGCCGTGCTGGATCCCTCCGGCAAATACATCACCGCCGACGGCAAGGATGTCGTCATCATCGGGGGTGGTGACACCGGCACTGACTGCGTGGGCACCAGCATCCGTCACGGTTGCACCACCGTCACGCAGCTTGAGATCATGGCCAAGCCGCCGCTCAAGCGCGCCGCGAACAACCCATGGCCCGAATGGCCGAAGGTCTACAACATGGACTACGGCCAGCAGGAAGCCGCCGCCAAGTTTGGCGACGATCCCCGCGTCTATCTCACCACCGCCACGCACTTCGAAGGCGATGCCGATGGCAATGTGAAGGCCGTCCACGTTGTCAATGTCGAGTGGAAGAAGGACGAGAAGGGTAACTTCGGTCCGCAGAAGATTCCTGGCACAGAGAAGGTCCTCCCCGCGCAGCTCGTGCTGCTGGCCATGGGCTTCCTCGGGCCTGAACAGCCGCTGCTGGATGCCCTGAATGTCGAGCGCGATCAGCGCAGCAACATCAAGGCCGAGCACGAGAAATACACCACCAGCCTCCCCGGCGTCTTCGCCGCCGGCGACTGCCGCCGTGGCCAGTCCCTCGTCGTCTGGGCCTTCAACGAAGGTCGCGGCGCCGCACGCGAGTGCGACCGCTTCCTGATGGGCGAGACGAGCCTTCCGTGATCGTTGGTTAGGCTAATTGATTCAATCATGACCCCAAGGTTCGCGAGAGCCTTGGGGTTTTGTTTGGCCACAGTATGTCAAAGGCGCGGAGCGTCCCGGAGTGCGGCGGCAGAGAGGCACGGAACAACCGTGCCTCGTCGACACCGCTCTCGTGCGCACACGACGTTTTCTTATCACGATGGTAGCGTGTTCGCACTCAGCGGTGTCGCGCTTGAGCGCTTCCCACCGCCCCCCACGACGCTGCCGCGACTTCGGTGTGCTGTATGATGCCAGCGCCTGATGTGGATATCTTTATCTTGATGCCTGTTGATGATGCAAAAGAAACGGCACCCGATCGGGTGCCGTTCATGGTTAGGCTGGAATGAGTCAACCTCTGCGCTGGCCCAAAAGACCAGAACCTTGGGAATCTGCATCAGCGCTTGGGCTTGCGACCTGCGGAGCCAGTTCCTTTGGTGCCAGCGTCACCGCCGGGTTTACGGCCAGCAGAGCCGGTGCCTTTGGTTCCTGCATCGCCGCCTGGCTTGCGACCTGCGGAGCCGGAACCTTTGGTGCTCGATCCGCCGCTGGGTGCGAGGCCGGCGGAACCCGTGCCTTTAGTGCCTGCGTCGTTGCCGGGCTTACGGCCTGCAGAACCTGTGCCTTTGGTGCCCGCGTCACCGCCTGGTGTGCGGCCAGCAGAGCCGGAGCCTTTGGTGCTTGAACCGCCGCTCGGTGCGAGCCCGGCGGAACCTGTGCCTTTGGTGCCTGCATCACCACCAGGTGTGCGGGCTGCTTTCTTGGATGTGACCTTCTTCGCCGTCGCCTTTTTTGATGCTGCTTTTTTGCTCATAGGTAGGGAGATGGATTTTCTAATCCAATGACAAGCTAGCCTAAGGGTGGTGATAGAGACAAGATCAGAAATGAGCTCGCACATCGAATGAAACCAGAGCCTTGAAAATCACTTCCCCGCTTTCCAGTAGCGTCTGACATCGAGATTCCACTAACGACGCTGATAAATAAGCATGGGCATGCCGAAGACGATCTCTTCATGTGAGCGCTCAAAGCCAAGCTTCTCGAGGACGCCTTGGGAGCGGAGGTGATCCGCATGTACATCCGCAAACAGAGGTGTGCCGCTGAGATGTGTGTCGAACCAATCCAGCCATGCGCGACCGACTTCGACAGCATAGCCCTGACCCCAATAAGGGCGTGCCAGACGAAAGCCGAGCTCGATGCGCTGGCCATCGGGAAGGTGATGCAAGCCACAGTCACCGATGGCGACGCCAGTTTCGCGATGAATGATGAGTCGCTTGCTGAATCCGTGGCGCATTTCGTGATCGACATAACCAACGATGCGACGTCGAGTGTCCTCCAGTGTGGCATCCGCGCCTTTGGGGATGAAGCGCATGACTTCGGGATCCGAAAACCAGGTGAAGGCTTGCTCGGCATCCGTCAGCTCAAAGGGCCGGAGGCGAGTGCGCTCAGTTTCGATCCATTCAGTCATCGGAAAGGTTGCTGGAGATTACTGGCCAGCCAGCAGCAGACGCTCCCAGGCCATCTCCACCCAGAAGAACTGGGAGTAGTAGAGCTTGGTGTAGTCGTAATGGGCGATGAGCTTTTCCAAAGCCGGGCGATGCTGCTTCAACACCGCAGCATCAGAAGCGAGGGTGACGATCCACGCGGCGGCGGTGGGCTCGCGGACGAAGGCGGTTTCCTTCGGGCGACGCGGGGCCACTTTGACAAAGTTCCTCAACTGGGCTTGGGCCAGTGCCACCGATTCGTGCTCAGTCTGCTGTGGTTTCCACTCGGCGTTCATCACGCGCCAGTTCATCTCAAAGGGGCTGGTGTCCGCGTTGTCGAATTGCTCGGAGAGCGAGAGACTCTCCGCAGCAAGGTTTGAGCTTAATGTTAGGCCCTTGGCGTAGTCGGCTTTCAATGTGGCATCCGTCTCCAGTTCCCACAAACCGCGCAAGGCACCCACAGCGGCGCAGGAGGTCCAGTTGTGCGTCTTCGCGTAGAAGAACTTCATGCCACCGGCGCAGAGTTCCTGCTTGGAGAGGTTGTGATCACCTCCGCGCTTGGCCAGTTCTGCCGTATACAGGGTTTGCCACTTCGCATCGCCGGTGACGCGGTGAAGAATCTTCATGGTGAAGAGCATGCGCGCGGCCTCTTCAAAGTGAAAGCCATTGAAGGTGCCGCGTGTGTTGAAAGGTGGTTCGGCGGGCATCTTCCAGTCCAGCTTCACGATCTCCTCCGCCGTCTCGGTGATGTGCTTGGCGATGCGCTGCTTCTCCGCAGCCGTGGCGAGATCTGACTCCCAGTAGCGCCACAAGCCGAGAAACCAGGGCATGGTCTGGTCATTCGATCCCATGGGGTAGTGTGATTTGCCATCCGTGCTCACACCACGGCCCACGAAGCCCTTCACCTCGCTGATCGAGTTCAGCAGGATCAGACCTTCCATGAGCTTGCGTGCCTTCACTGCATCCGCGTCCGCCTTCGTGCGCTTCCAGCGATGCATCGCCGCATCCATGTAGAGGCCGTTGAACATCGCCCCATTCTCGATCGGTGCCCACCAGCCCAGCGCGTTCGGCTTGCCCTCCTTGCACTCCTCCGGCGTCGGCAGGGAGACCTTCCCCTCCATGTCCACGAAGTCGATCATGATGCCGTACTCATCCATGAACCGACGCCAGATCTCGGTGTGCGCCTGCTCTGCCGCCGTCGAGGTGTCCGCCGCGTGAAGCGGGCGGAAAGCGGATGCGGCGAGGGTGGAGAGGATGAAGGCGCGGCGGTTCATGGAGATGTGGAACAGTGGAGTGATGGTGTTTTGAAAGTCAACACTCCACGCTCCCGACACTCCACCTGAATCTGAAAGGCCGGGCGGTGCTGTCAGTTGGCGGGACGATCAGGAGTGGGCGCGTGCAGGACCTGTCCGCTCGCCAGCAACTGCTTGCGCAAATCGGCATAGCTCACCTGCTGCACGGTCTGATCGCGATCCATGGCGATGACCGCAGCGCTCGCCGCCGACTGCGCGGCGACCATGAAAGTGAACTCGATCCGATACGCTCCATACGCGACGTAGCTCGACGAAGGGCAGGTCGGCGTGAGGAGATTCGTGCATTCGGCCACATGCGGGACCAGGCTGCGATAAGGGATGCCGCAGGGGATCCAGTCCTCCTTCTTGGATTCATTGAAGACTGCGCCTTCGCTCCAGACGCGGCCATCTTTGACGATGCGACGTGCGTGATGAAGATCCGGCGGCCACCAGATCAAGCCCACGCTGTCTTCGACGGGCTGAGGATTGTCTTTGCGCACGTGCGCCTCCGTCAGCACGAAGTCACTGACCATGCGGCGGCCGTTGCGCACATAGAAGATACGCGGCCAGCCGTCGTTGTCGGTGAACTCATCTTTGCAGCGTCCCCAGGGGGCCCAGGCCTCGCGTTGTTTGGCAGGCACAGCGGGGTCATTGGCCATGAACCAATACACACCCTGGATGTAGTCGCGGCTGTCACGCACCATGCGCTCACGATCGGCGTAACTAGCGATGGGATAATTATGGTTCCAGCCCGTGCAGTTGCCTGCCAGGAAGTGCCATGAGCCGGGATCAGTCTTGCCATTCGGCAGACCGGCGGAGGGTGCATTGATCACGCCACCAGCGGCCAGATAGCGGCGGTGCAGCTCATAGTGCGAGGGATCGTAGCCCGCCGGTTTCTCCATCGGCAGACGATTGGTGGGATCTTTGGTTAGGCAGAGACGGAAGCTGTAGCCCTGGATGCTCTCATCCGCATCGCCATGGGTTCCGAGCGGGCCTTCCTGAACGCCGAAAAGCAGTCCGCTGGAGGCATCACCAGGGACGCGATACGGATCCACTTTCCGGTCAAACTGTCCGTGCCTTGTGTCATTGCGGATGCCATTCTTGGTCTCTCCATACTTCGCATTGGCCTCGCGACCGACAGAGAAACGGGTGCCTGCCAACGCGAGCAGGTCGCCTTCATAAGTGGCATCGATAAACATCCTGGCATGCACGTCGGCGCCGTTTTCGAAATGCAGTGCGGTGATGCGTGCGCCGTCCTTGGTCACGCCCTTTTGCTCTTTCAAACGATGGCCGCGCCGCACGGTGATTTTGGGTTCTTCCGCCGCCCATGCATCCCACACGGCCTCGGCCACATGGGGCTCGAAGCGCCAGAGGTCGGGTTCCTTGCGCCGTTCCGCCACCATCGCGTCAAACTTCGTCTCGCGACCATACTTGGCACTGGCGCGGCGGTAGAACTCCAGCGCGAGTCCGCCGACGGCGGGGCTGTTTTGAAATTCCTTGTGGTTGTCGATGTCCGTGCCGCCCAGTCCTTCCACGCTCATGCCGCCCAGATGCTGCCCTGCCTCCACCAGCACCACGGTCTTGCCTTCCTTCGCCGCCTGCACGGCGGCGATAACGCCGGCGCTGGTGCCGCCATAGACGCAGAGATCTGCTTCCGTGGCGGCTTGAGCCGATAACGTCAGGAGCGCGAGAAAGGAAAGGAGGGCAGGCTTCATGGCTGTGCTGAAACAGGCTTCTCCTGCGCGATTTTGGACAGCTTCTCGAGTTCCGTTTCTGATAGTGCCCGGTCAAACACCGCCACGCCGCCGATCCAGCCGGTGAAGCCCACGCTGCGGCTGCTGTGAATGACACGCCCGATGGTGAAGGGGCCGCCCGAACCATCGTTCTTCGGCGTGTAGAGGTCGTGCGGATACCACCAGGGGTTCAGGCTCAAGGCCACCAGGTCACGCTTGGTTTCGAGCCATTGGCCATCGGCGGTTTTGGACTCGGTGACCTGCACTTTCGTGTAGCGGAATTCATGGATCACCTCGCGCTCATTCGCGGTCTCACTGAGTACCTGGGTAGAGATGATTTTGTCCTCGGGAGGATTGTAATACTGGTCCGCTGGAAAGTTCGTGTCCTCGCCATCCTGCCGTTCTGGGATGCGCGCGTAGTGCCCCTGCATGTAGGCGTTGTAGGCATAGGAGATCAGGCCGTCCTTCTTCGGGCCTTCCAGCCAGCGCTTGCCTGACTTGCCATTCAGCCAGCCGGTGAGTTCATCCTTCTCATGATCGAAGGTCATGGCAAAGCACTGCCAGGCTGCATCCAGCACCTCTGGAGGTGCCTCTGCAGACACCTTGGGCGAAATGCCGACGGAGTTGCACTTGTGGAGCGCATACTTGTTCAGGAAGGAACTGGCGCCGTTTTCCGACACGTGGCCGCAGGCGCTGCCCTCCTTGTTGAGCCCGGTAAAGAGCGCGTACTGCCGCTGGCCGCGCTCCACCTTCGCGATGCTGGCGGTGCTCTTCTCCTTCAGATCCGTGCCTTCATGCCAGATGCCCGCCAGGGCATGATTGCCGCTCTCGCGCACGGCCCACACCACCACGCTGACCGATTTGCCCGCGCCCTTGATGTCGATGGCCGAGTCATGCAGACGTTCGCGGGGCACAAAGAGGAAGGGGCGGAAGTCCGCGTCCGTTTCCTTTACGATGCGGATGGCCTGCCCAAACGGTCCACGCCCCAGCAGCGGAAAGTCCGCATACGTCGCCTCGCGCCCCTGGCCCCAAAAATCCTTGATGTAGTTCCCCGCATCCAGCGGGAACTCATTCGTCGCCCCCGCAGGCACATGCGCCGTGAAACGCCGCGCCCCACCCGCCTCCCGCTTCACAAAGTCCCAGAACGCCACGCACCCAGATGTGTCCGTCACCATGGCCACCCGGTCTGCAGTTTCAGCGAAGAGGCTGGAGGAGAAAAGAAGGAGGGCGATGGCAGTACGATGCATGCCTCATGGTTAGCGTCAGTGACATTGGGACGCAAACTGACGGGTGGGGTTGGGTCATCACCTGAAACAGTAAGATACACCGCGAGAGGTTAGAAAACCGCAGAGACCTGATTTAGAAGCAATCTTCTCTGCGGTCTTCTTATCTCTTGCGGTGCCAATTGATCGTTCGGGACTTCTGCTTATCCGAATCGGTCAGAATCGGCTATAAATGGACCGAAATGAACTGAATTGGACTAGAAAATGGCCAAATTTGGACGAAAATGGACGGTGCTCACGCCACTTCCCGACTCCATCCCCATCTCCCCGGACATGCTTCGGCTTGTCAGTGAGATCGACGAGTTCAAGGGGCACTGGCGGACTTGGCAGTCACTAACACCGGATCGTCTGCAAGGGTTACGTCGCGTTGCCACCATCGAGAGCATTGGCTCTTCCACCCGCATCGAGGGCTCGAGGCTCAGTGACCGGGATGTCGAGGCGTTGCTTGGTCGACTGGAGACGAGGTCTTTCGCAACCCGGGATGAACAAGAGGTCGCGGGATATGCTTTCGTCATGGAGCAGGTCTTTGCGCATTTCGGCGAGATCCCGCTCACGGCAAACATGCTCAAACAGCTGCATCGAGACCTGCTTCAACACAGCATCAAAGACGAACGCCATCGCGGTGAATGGAAGACCCTGCCTAACCATGTGGCGGCTTTCGATGCCGATGGCCGCGAGCTAGGCATTGTCTTTGAGACTTCGAGCCCTTTCGACACCGCCGCGCATATGGATGCGTTGCTTGACTGGCATCGCCGTGTCGAGGCGGATACAGGGCTGCATCCATTGCTGCGCATTGGTATCTTCGTGGTGGGTTTCCTTGCCATTCACCCTTTTCAGGACGGCAATGGTCGCCTCTCCCGCATCCTCACCACGCTTCTTCTTCTTCGGGCAGGATATAGCCATGTGCCCTACAGTTCGCTGGAGAGCACCATCGAGCAAAACAAGGAAGGCTACTATCTCGCGCTTCGTCGTACGCAGATCACTTGGCGCGAGAATGCTGCCGACTGGCACGCGTGGCTCCTCTTTTTCCTGCGCAGCATTCGTCAGCAGATTACACGTCTCCAGAAACGTCTTGATGCCAACCGTCCGCAGCTCTCGCCGCTTGCGCGCCAGCTAGCCGCGCTCTTTGAAACCCGCGAGACCCTAACCAACGCCGAAGCTGTGAAGCTCACCGGCTCCAACCGGTCCACCATCAAAGCAAAGTTTGTTGAGCTGGTCGAGGCCGGGCTGGTCGAGGCACACGGTAAAGGGCGTGGAGCCTACTATGCGAAGAGGCTTCAGCCATCGAGCTGAGGCCCAGAAGGAGTCCTGCCGAGCTATGGTGCCTTCGTTTGCTCCAGCTTCAGATTGTCCACGAAGAAGGCGGTCTTGGTGGTGCCGAGGGCGCTGAAGAGGAGGTAGTGGGCAGAGGTCCAGGTGGGTTGGCAGGGGAGGGCTCTATGCTCACTGTTCGTGCCGTCCTGGCGGGTGAGGGTGAGGTCGTAGGTGCTGGCGCCGGTGGTGGCGGTGATCTCGATGCGGAACCATTCGTTAGGCGGAATGTCGGCGAGGGGGATGCTTTTGCCGTTGTTGGCGACAAGCTTGCCTTTCTGCCAGCGGATGTAGGGGCCAGCGGCGAACTGGCCCTCTTTGTTGCGCATCTCGAAGAACCAGTCGGCGCCTTCCTGGGCGGTGATATCGAAAGCGACGTGGAAGGTGCCGGACTCTTCCCACTTGGGGTAGATATCGAGCACGGGATCATAACTATGTGTTAGGCCTGGAGCGTCCTGAATCTTGAGGCTGCGCTTGGAGGTGCCGCCGATGGGGGAGCCGAGTTCATCGGTGACGCCGATACTTTCGCCTTTGTTCTCGTTGGAGTACTTGGCACCACGGATGGCGAGGGTGCCGAGAGAGGCGCGCTCGAAGCTTTGATCGATCTTGTAAGGTGGGGCGGGCCAGGGTTTGGCATCGGCTTCCCAGGCGGGGTAGTCGTGGCCTTTCGCAGCGAGGTCATGCCACTTCGTGTCTTCCTTGCGCACACCGGCGAGGGTGAGGTCCCAGGGCTTGAAGCCGATCTTTTCAGCAGGTGAGCCAGGCTTGAGGCGGAAGTCGCGCTTGGCGATGTCGACAAACAAAGGGTCGGCGAACTGGCTGCCTTGGTCACGGCCCATCTTGAGCCACTCAATCCAGGTGAAATGAGTTTTGGTTAGGTGAGCGGGGGTCTTGCCATCGGTGGGCCAGTAGAGGTTCTTGCGGAAGACGAGGCTGTCTTTCGGGTCGCCGCGCTCGGTCTTGTCAAAGAACTTCCAGTTCCATTCACCACCGTCCAGGAGAGGCGCGGAGGGATCCCAGACGACGATGTTGTTCATGTAGCGGAAGCGCAGGCGGGCCTCGTTGCGGCTGGCCTGGATCTGGGCGCTGTGGCCGAAGGCAAAGATGTTGTTACGCACGGTGTTGAAGTAGCCGTAGTGCTGGTGAAAGCCGGCGTTCCAGGTGTCATGCACGAGGTTGTTCTCCATGATGGTGTCACTGGCGCCTTCATCATTGTAGAGACCCCAGCCGCCGTAGCGATGGCTGGCGATGTGATGGACGTGATTCCCGCGAATGATGGTGCCGGGCGAGGTGCCGAGACCGTAGAAGCCGCCCATGTCACTGAGGTAGGCCCAGCCGAGATGATGGATGTGATTGTTCACCACCAGGGTCTCGCGTGAGGCGGTATCGCCATAACCCCAGTTCCATCCGGCGCTGATGCCGCTGTAGTAGAGATCGCCAATGTCACACTGCATGACCGTGCACTTCTGGGTGTGGGTGAAGACGATGCCGCAGGCGCTGGGATGCAGGCGACCGCCGTGCTGGATGATGCAGTCATCAATGACGATGTGATGGTTCACACGCTCATCGGTTGGGCGTGTGGTCTCGCCGACATACACGCCACCGCCGCCGAGGTCATGGAGATGGCAATGCTTCACGGTAGAGTCAGCGCAGCCGTTCTTGAACCAGAGGGCGTGCAGGCCGGTGTGGGCGATCTCGCAGTTGATGAAGTCGATGGCGCGGCTGTCCTCGATCTCGATGCAGCCATCAGTGGTGGTGGCGGCCTGGCCATCGTGCAAACCTTCGGCGGGATAGAGATGATTGCTGTGACGGAAGGAGATGCCTTCAAAGCTCACCTCGCTGGCGCCTTTCATGATGATGAACTTGTCCACCACGGGAGCGATGACCTCGGCCTGGGTCATGTCTTCACCGGGCAGCGGATGGTAGAAGAGCTCGCCCTTGGCTTTGTCGAGAAACCACTCGCCGGGGGCATCCAGAGCGGCGCGGAAATTTTCCATCCAGAAGCGTTGGTCGGGCTCGAACTCGACGAAGGGATAGCGTGAGCGGCCTTTGATCTGCACGGCAAGGGCATCATCATTCAGCGCCTTGATGCGGCACTGGCCCACGGCCCAGGCATGAGTGACGGTGATGAGCACGTCATCACGCTCGGCCTGCGGGATGGCCTTCAGCACATCATACTGCTGCTCAGGGATGCTGAAGGCATGGAAGTTCATGTTCTGCTTCAGGTCCGGAAACACATTCGCTCCGACAGCTTCGGTGATGTGGTAGTAACCTTTGTTCGGCGATCTTGCGAGCGTGGCACGGCGGCCATTGATCCAGAGCTGCTCGAACTTCCAGGCTTTGTCGGGCAGCGTGGCTTTCCACAATCCGCCCTCGGCTTTCTGCCAGCCGGTGACGGGCTTGCCAGCGGTGAAGATGGCGTTTTTGGCGATCCAGGAGACGTTGGAGTCGTCTTTGCCGAGAGTGATGGTTTCGGTGATTGGATGTACTCCGTCCTCGACGAGGATGCGCACGGGCTTCGGGGCCTTGCGAGCTTGCTCGAGTACGGCGAGGAGGTTGCCGGGCTTGAGGGGGAGGTCTGTGGCGAACGCGGAGGTGGTTAGGGTGAGCAGGAGAAGGGTGCGGAGCATGGGAGGGCTAACCATTGATGATTTACGATTTATGATTGATGATTTGAGCCGGAGGGATGATGCTGAGCCTGAGTAAGGTTGGAGCGTCTTATGAAGTTTGTGGATCAGTCGCTTTGGCGAGAGCGCCGGAGGGCCGGCGCAGTCCAGGACGCTTCGCGAGTGCGGGGCTCTGGTGGCGGTTGTGTATCGATTGGACTTCGTTCCGCACAGGGGACTGTGCGGACCACTTTAAATCTCGGCCATGCGTTGCAGGGCATCACCGGTGACGCGCATGATGCGCCAGTCGGACTTCATCTCGGCGCCGAGGCGGTGGTAGAAGTCGATGGCGGGCTGGTTCCAGTCGAGCACGGTCCATTCATATCTCCCGCAGCCGCGCTCATGGGCCACTTTGGCGACGGCCGTGATGAGGGCTTTGCCAAGGCCGCAGCCGCGTGCGGCGGGCTGCACGTAGAGGTCCTCGAGATAGAGGCCGGGCCGGGCGAGGAAGGTGGAGTAGTTGTGGAAGAAGATGGCCATGCCTGCAGGCACGTCATCGACACTGCCGATCAAGGCCTCGGCGTATTTGCTGGAGCCAAAGAGGGTGTGACGAAGACTGTCCTCGGTGGCGACGACTTCGTCCGTGAGCTTTTCGTAGTCGGCGAGATCGCGGATGAGCTGGAGGAGCACGGGCACATCGGCTTCCGTGGCGGGACGCGTGGAGATGACGGGTTTCACCGGGCAGTGATGACACGGTCCGGGAAATGATGCCACGAGCAATTCAGCGCGATGAGCCCAGGCGGCTATTTGGCGACGACCTTGTAGGCGCTGGGGTTCTTCTTGTAGGCCTCCATGCACTCCACGGAGCAGAAGATGATGGTGCCTTCATCGCCGAAGGTGCGGTAGATGAGGCGGCCTTTTTTGCCGTCGACGGGGCAGGCTTCGTTGATGGGCGGGCCACCTTTGGCGAAGACGGCGGTGATGCTGACCAAAGCGAGCAGCAGGCTGGGGATAAGGGCTTTCATGGTGGTGTGCGGGGCTGGCACAGGCTGAAACGCAACAGCCCCCTAGTTTCCTAGAGGGCTGCCAAAAAGGACACACGGATGCGCAAGTCACGCGCACGCCTGCACATCAAAAATCAAAATGGGATGTCGTCGCCATCAAGGCCGTCCGTGATGGGGCCCTCACCGAAATCGTCCTGCTGCTGGGCTGGAGCGGGACGCTGAGGCGGCTGCTGGCGTGCCTGCGGAGGGCCTGGACGCTGGAAATTGCCTCCGCCAGCACCGCCTCCGCCGCCGTAGCCACCACCTCCATTACCGCCACCACCACCGCCTGCGGGGCGACGATACTGCTGCTGGGGAGGTGCGGCACTGTAGCCGCCGCCACCACCGCCACCGCCTTCGTCATCACCCTGATAGCCGCCGCCAGCACCGCCGCCACCGCCAGCCCCACCGGGGCCGCTGAGGAACTGCATGTTTTCACAGACGATGCGGATCTTGCTGCGCTTCTGGCCGGTGGCCTTGTCTTCCCAGGTGTCCATCTGCAGACGGCCTTCGATGAAGACAGAGCGGCCCTTGGCGAGGTATTGCCCGGCCAGCTCGGCCTGCTTGTTCCAGAGCACGATGTCGAGATAAGTCACCTCTTCCACGCGCTCACCGCTGTTCTCATTCAGGTAACGACGGTTCACTGCGATGGCCATGTCACACACGGCGCTGCCTTTGGGCGTGTAACGCACCTCCGGGTCGCGGGTGAGGTTGCCGATGAGCATGACTTTATTGAGAGAGGCCATAGAGGTGTCACCTTAGCCATTTTGAGGCTCAGGGGGCAACTTTTTTGTCGCAGACCTGCGAAGGATTCCGGGTCAAGGGCCGACCTCAAAAATCCCCTCAATTTCCACGGCGATGTTCCCGGGCAGGGAGCCCATGCCCACGGCGCTGCGTGCGCCGATGCCATTTTCCTCGCCCCAGATCTGGGCAAAGAGCTCGCTGCAGCCGTTGATGACCTTCGGGTGGTCGGCAAACTCCGGTGTGCTGTTCACCATGCCGAGCAGCTTGATCACCCGCTTCACGCGGTCCAGGCTGCCGAGCTCTTTTTTCAGGGTGGCCAGCATGGCCAGACCGGTTTGGCGCGCGGCTTCATTGCCTTGCGAGAGATCCAGATCCTCGCCCACGCGACCGCGGATCATGCCGCCATCGGAGAGGTAAGGACCATGACCGGAGATGTAGGCCACATTGCCCACAACGACGACGGGTTTATAAATGCCGCCCCGGGGAGGAGCAGGTGGAAGATCGAGGCCAAGATCAGTGATTCGGGATTCAGCGGACATATGGCGGATGGATTAACGGCGCGATGCTGGCGATTTCTCCGCCGCCGCTCAACACCAAACATCGGTATCGATGTAACAATTGGGTGATTTTCAGACTTCCTTGGGAAAACAGACGGGGCCTTGCGAATGTGCTTGAGTCTCACGAGGTTGTTTTGTTCTGTCCTCGCGTCCGCGTCCCGCGATCAAGGGAGGTGAACCTGAGGCGAATTATGCAGCCACAGCACCGGACACCCAGCCCTCGCCAAGAGAATGCCTTGCGCATGGTCATGCCCAAGGTCTTCCCCGTCTGCTGACGCTTTTCCAGCTAGCCATTGAGCAAGGTTCGGCGGCGAATGTGCTGCATGCTGTGTTTGTGCGTTCGGACATAACACCTTGGATCAGTGAGCCACTCGTCGGGAAGTCAGTCTATTTCTCTTGTTGAATCACAGATTCAGACCACACTTTTGCGGGAAGGATTAACCAACTCTGTGATCTTGGCTTTCTCCAGGCGGTCCATCAGGGCCTGCGCGCCTGCCTTGAGCTTGAAATCCAGTTCAGAGACCGTGAGAGGGATGGCTGCCAGAAAGCGGATGGTGCGGGCAGGCGGCACCAGCAGTTCGTGAAACTCCACGCTGGTGGTCATCGGCGGGATGAGCATGAAGCCAGCGAGCTTCGTTTCATCCGCCAGTGGTTCAGGAGGATCTCCGTTGGGCACGGTGTGCCAGTAGCTGAGCCAGGTGGTATACTCATGCGGCAGGCGCGCGAGCATCTTCAACCAGCGGACGGGCCAGTAGTTCCGTTCGTCCTTGAAGGCCTCCTGGCTGAGCTTCCAGTTAGGCGGGAGGCAGAGCATGATCTCGGCATGCTGATATTCCTCCGCACCTTCCGGCGGATGCATCGGCAGATCGCTCATGCCGCTCGTCACCAGAGTGTACCATGGGCGCTCCTGGGTGGGATTGATCACATGGATGTCGATGTGCACCAGATCAGACACCAGTTCGTGCCAGACGAGATCCACCTTGCCAAAATGCTCCTCCAGATGCTGGTCGACGGCCTGGAGGTTTGATTCGCTCATGTCAGGCGGCACGAAGCCCGGCGCGCGTGCTTGATGGCGATAAAGAGTGCTTCCACCTTCACTCACGCCATCAACCCTCGACACGGGCTGCGTGGGCAGGAAGCGGGCCTGATGCTCATTGAAAAGCTCATTGTTAGCCGTGGCGACAAGCTTCAGCGGGCTGTCCTCATGCTCCGGCAATGTGCAGGTGAGGATGCCGTCCTGCAGTTCGTAGGTGCCTTCATAGTCCTGATCGAAACTCGGAGCATCCTCCTGCACCTCACCGTTGATCAAAAGGTGGCCTGTCATGCTCAGCCAGCAGCGCTGCTCCACATCCAGCCGCCACTGGGACGTGATCCATTGAGACCCGATGGTGCCATCCTCTCCGCGGTGCATCACCACCTCGGACTCCCAGGCCCAGGTTCCTGCCAGCGTCTCGGGTGAGACTTCCTTGGACGGCAGAGGTGGAGGCGTTGTCTTGCGGACTTCCTCCCACTCCTTCGTGGCTTCAATGCGCTTCTCGGAGATGCGCCTCTGCATGTCTCGTGTCCCGACGACAGTTGTCCATGGCACGCGCAGATCATCCGGCCAGAACTTGTCGGGAATGATGAGCACATCATGGACCTTTTTCACAAGCACGAGCAAGGGCAGGAGACGGCCGCCGAGTGCCTTTTCCGGCAGATGCCCCCGATGTGCCCAGAACGTGCTTGTGAAACAGTGAAGTCCCTGGCTGAAGGAAGCTGGGACGGCCATGCCAAAAGCGCGGTCGTGTTCATTCCGCAGATGTTCCACGATCTCCTGCTCCTCCGGTGGAAACTCCTCCGCCGCTATCTCGGAGAACTTCGCTTCGGCCAAGGCCTGGGCGATTTTGGGAAGCTTTTCCAAGGCCTCGTCATCAGGAGCATCGAGAGTGTATACAACCTCGCCCGGCAGATCGTCTTCGCCAGGCTGCCGGAGCGCCCGGTTGGCTACGATGACATGTCCCCAGACGATCTTGCCCTCGCGCCAGATCTCCTTCTGACGCAGGAGGGTGTCTACCAAAGGCTCCTGATCTGGTGTGACGCCTCTGAGATTCGCCGGGATGGGAAACACTTTGTCACTCCAGTTGAAGAACCAGATGCGCCGAGGTTGCGGGCCGAGTTGCTTGCGGATGAAGTCGAGGGAAGGGGCCATGCTGGAGCGGCCGGATGCTAGAGACTCATCGAGCTAAATGAAAGACTTTTTGGAACTGCTCAGTGGACAAGTTGCAGGCGTGCCCGCACGCATGAGCATTGCAGTCCTTGTGACTAGCGGAGCGCGGCGCTTCAGTCCGTCTTGGTCTGCGAAGCTTTAGCGAAGAAGACAGCGATCCCGAACGCAGACGCAGGGTGAGGACGCTGCTTGCGTGAACTGCGAACACAGAAGCCTTCGGTTTGAAAAGGCTCTGCTAGATAGGCTGGTGTTGGCGGATGGACACACTGCTGCGGGCTGAAGTGCCGCGCTCCTTCGGTGCTGTGACCTTCGGCATCGTTCGGTGTCGCACCATCGCGCAAAGAAGGCGGAACTCTTGCGAGTTCCGCCTTCTCAGATGAGTTTTGATCAACTACTTAGTTAGGCCAGTCGTGCATCGATGTCCTTCTCCAGCCAGGCCCAGAGGGTTTCGAGGGAGGCGGTGACTTTGGTCTTGGCGGCGGCGAGCTCGTCCTTGCTGAGTTTCTGGCCGGCGGCGGGGACCTGGCGGGCGAACATGTAGTACTTGATCTTCGGCTCGGTGCCGGATGGACGGACCGCGAAACTGCGACCGTCTTCCAGATCGACGAAGAGCATCTTCTCGGTGGAGACGGCTTCGCCCTCTTCATCGACGATGCCGGGCTTGCGGAAGTCGCGCACGGACTTCACGGCGCTGCCGTCCACCTCGGTCGGAGGATTGCTGCCGTAGCTGTCGGCGAGCCTGGCGATCTGCGCGGCACCGCTAGCGCCTTCAAAGACCTTGCTCTGGTTCACCTCGAGGAAGTAACCGACGTCACTGTAGATCTCATCCAGCAAACCAACAATGGTTAGGCCGCGGCTGGCGGCATAGGCGGCCAGCTCGGCAAACATGACGACGGCACCGTTGCCATCTTTGTCACGGCTGAAGTCATCCCCCATGTAGCCATAGCTCTCCTCACCCCCGAAGACGAGGAACTTGCTATGCTGGAGGCGCGCGGCGCGGGAGTCGGCGGCGTTCAGGTCGCGATACTTGGCGAGGATGTCCGCTGGCAGCGCAGCTTCATACTTGGCCAGCTTGGAGCTGATCCACTTGAAGCCGGTGAGGGTGTTGATGCACTGCACGCCGAACTTCGCGGCGATGGTGTCCTGCATCGGGCTGGTGACGAAGGTCTTCAGGAAGACAGCACGGTCTTTGTTAGACTCATTCAGGATGCCGAGATCAAACATCGTCTTCAGGCGATACCAGCCCATGAGAGAGCCGGTCTGGTTGCCGGTGAGCAGCACCATCTCACCCGCGTCGTTGCGCACACCCACGCCCATGCGGTCGCAGTCCGGGTCGGTGCCGATCACGATGTCCGCGCCTTCCTTGTTGGCGAGGTCCACCGCCATCTTCAAAGCCGGGCCGTTTTCCGGGTTCGGGGACTTCACGGTGGGGAAGCGGCCATCACGCACATCTTGTTCGGGGACGGTGAAGAAATTGAAGCCCAGCTTTTTAAGCAGCACGGGGACCAGCACGCCACCGGTGCCATGGAGGGCGGTGAAGACGATCTTGAGGTTCTTGGCCTTCTCACCCTTCAGCAGCTCAGGCTGCAGCATCATGGTCTCCACACGGGCCAGATAGAGCTCGTCCATCTCGGCACCCAGAGTGGTGATCTTGCCCTGCTGATCTTCCGGCAGCGGGGTGTAGGACTCGTCCTTGAGGGCATTCACTTCCTTGATGATGCCCGTAGCGTGGGGTTCCACGATGCCGGCACCGTCACTGAAGTTGACCTTGAAGCCGTTGTCGTGGGCTGGGTTGTGGCTGGCGGTCAGCATCACGCCGGCGTCCGCGCGGAGCTGGCGGACAGAAAAGGACATCTCCGGAGTGGCACGGCAGTCGTCGAAAAGATACACGTCAGCGCCGTTCTCGATGGCGATCTGCGCGCAGCGCTGGGCAAATTCGGGGGAGAAATGACGGGTGTCGTGGGCGAAGACGATGCTGGGCTTGCCACCGAGGCCGGCATTGGCGCGGTAGGCTTTGGCATAGGCCACGAGACCACGGGTGGCGCGGGCCACATTGTAGAAGTTCATGGCGTTCGTGCCCACGCAGGGGTGGTCCGGGCGCTGATCCGCCGCAGCCTTGCCACGCTCTGCGGTGGTCACGATCTTGCCAATCGTCCGTCCGCGCAGGCCGCCGGTGCCGAATTTCAGGGCCTGGAAGAAGCGGTCGTTCAGCTCGGCCCACTGTTCCGAGTTGGCCAGTTCCTGGATGCTGTCCCGGTAGACCGGGTTCGTGCTGGCGGCCAGAAGACCCAGGATGTTTTCGTAGCTGGCAGGGAGGAGCAGACCAGTATCGACGGCGGACTTGAGAGCGACTTCGAGGGACATGAGAGGGATCGGGGTGGAAGAAATGAAGGCCGAGAATAGCGGTTGGCCGCTGCTTGGCAATCCCGGCGGAGGGGTCAGGGCGGATTCTAGGGATCCGGGAGGCGGATAACTTTGGCCGGGAGGGAGTTTTGGGAGGGAGTCCGAGAACTGCTAATCATGGTAGTTATTCACAATTGGCGCCGTGTTTTACCCTAGAGAACTCCCTGAATTTCAGCTTGATGAATCATTCTGCCGGGCTACTCTGGGAGCTTCCTTTCCCAGGTTATGCCTGTCTGTTTGTTGCGAGAGTGGGGTGCGCCCCGCTCTCTTTTTGTCTGGGGGTGGAGTGATTTTTATGACATCGGAACTCAAAGCACTATTCGACTACTACGAGAGGGAAAAGGGCATCGACCGTGATCGCATGGTCGAGGTGCTCTCACAGGCCCTGCTCGCAGCTTCGAAGAAAAGCATCGGCCCTGCCCGTGAGCTGCGCATCGACATTGATCCTGACAAGGGCACCATCCGTGCCTTCGCCAAGCTCATTGCGGTCGAGAAGGTGAGCAATCCTTTCGAAGAGATCTCGATGGAGAAGGCCGTGAAGCGCAAGAAAGACGCGCAGCTCGGTGACGAGATCGAGCTCGAGGTCACCCCGCAGAACATGGGCCGCATCGCCGCCCAGACCGCGAAGCAGACCATGATGCAGCGCGTGCGCATGGCTGAGAAGGAGAACCTTTACGATGAGTTCAAGGACCGCACAGGCGACGTCGTGAACGGCACCATCCGCCGTTTCGACAAGAGCGACGTGGTCGTGGACCTCGGCAAATTTGAAGGCGTGATGCCTAACAAGGAACGCGTGCCGACTGAAGAGTACACCATCGGTGACCGCATGCGCTTCTACGTGAAGGCAGTGGAGAAGGAAGGTGCCCGCGGCCCTGAGATCGTGCTCAGCCGCGCGCATGTGAACTTCGTGCGCCGTCTGTTTGAATTTGAAGTGGCTGAGATCGGTGACCGCACGGTCGAGATCTCCAGCATCGCCCGTGAGCCTGGCTACCGCACCAAGGTGGCCGTGCACAGTGGCGATACCAAAGTGGACCCGGTGGGCGCCTGCGTGGGCCTGAAGGGCAACCGCGTCAAAAACATCGTTCGTGAGCTGAACAATGAGAAGGTGGACATCATCCGCTGGTATGCGGATCCCGTGGAGTTCATCAAGGAAGCCCTCAAACCTGTGAAAGTGCTGAGCATTCAGCTCTCCACCGACAAGAAGGCGGCCCGTCTCACCGTTCGTGAAGATGAGCTTTCCAAGGCCATCGGCCGCCGTGGTCAGAACGCCCGCCTCACCTCCCGCCTCGTCGGCATGGAGTTGCAGATCGAGCGCGATGAGCACGCGGAAGAAGTCTTTGAAGGACAGATGGGCCACGCGGCCCAGGACCTCGTCAAAACCCTTGGCATCAATCTCGAGACTGCCCGCAAGCTTGTCTTGGGCGGCATGGGTGACCTCCAGGTCCTCCGTCAGGTCGAAGTCGAAGATCTCAGCGACGCCCTCAATGGCGACGACACGCTGGCCAAACAGGTCTTCGAACGCATTCAGTCATATAACCCAGCCCAAGGAGAGTAGCTTATGAGCCTCTCCGCAGACATTCTTCACCACGCCTCTCCGACAGCCCCCTCAGCCGCTCGCACGACGCCCATTCCTTCACATGCCTCCTCGTTCCTCATCATCAAAAACCAGCAAAGCCAATCCGGAGAGCGAAGTTGTCGCTAACACGGAAGAGCTGGAGAGCGCCCCTGCCAAGAAACCGGCAAAGAAAAAGGAGGTGCTCTCGCTGATTGATGACGAGAAGCCGAAGACAAAACCCGCAGCGCGCCGTGAAGCCACCCCGCTGCCAGTCCTGGGAGCCAAGCCTGCCCCAGTCGCCGCTCCCACGCCGGAGCCAGCTGGCGAGCCTGAGCCAGCCAGAAAAACGGTCGATGACCAGAAGAAGGAAGCGCTAAATCTCTTTGAGGAAGATGAGAAGCCGAAGGTCAAGCGTGTCCGCACGAATGAGACCATCGCCAGTCTGGCACCGATCTCTCGCCTGAACGCTCCGGCTCCGGTTGTCGGTCCCGTGGTTGCTCCCGTGATCGTGGCCGCTCCAAAGCCTGCGCCTGTGGAGGCCGTGGCCCCCGCCTTCGAGGTCAATGAGGCGGGTGAAAAGATCATCCACCTGAAGCCGCCGATCATCGTCAAGGATCTGGCGGAAAAGATGGGCCTGCGACCCTTCAAAATCATCGCCGACCTCATCAACCTGAAGGTCTTCGTGGCGAATGCCGACAAGGCCATCGAGCTGGAAGTGGCCGAGAAAGTCTGTGAGAAGCACGGCTTCCGCCTGGAACGTGAGAAGCGCGAAAAAGGCGCCGGCGTGCACAAGGTCGAGGAAGTCATCGTCGAGCCTGTCGCCCAGATCGTCGAGGAAGTGGAAGAGGAGAAGCTGGAGCTTCGTGCGCCCATCATCACTTTCATGGGTCACGTTGACCATGGCAAGACCTCCCTCCTGGATGCCATCCGCAAGACCCAGGTGACCCATGGTGAGGCCGGCGGCATCACCCAGCACATCGGTGCTTACAGCGTCTTCCATAACGACAGACCGATCACCTTCATTGACACTCCTGGTCACGCGGCCTTCTCTGGCATGCGCGCCCGTGGTGCGAACGTCACGGACATCGTGGTGCTCATCATCGCTGCGGATGACGGCATCATGCCGCAGACGCGTGAAGCTCTGAACCACGCCAAGGCTGCGGACGTGCAGCTCATGGTCGCCATCAACAAGTGCGACCTGCCTGCCGCGAATATTTTGCGTGTGAAGTCCCAGCTTCAGGACATCGGTCTTGCGCCGGTGGATTGGGGTGGCGACATCGAAGTCATGGAGGTCTCCGCGAAGACCGGCCTGGGCATCGACAACTTGCTCGAGACCATGGCCCTCCAGGCCGAAGTGCTCGAGCTCAAGGCCGATCCGAAGGCTCCTGCCCGCGCTACCGTCATCGAGTCCAGCATGGTCCCAGGCCGTGGCCCCGTGGCCACTGTCATCTGCCGCCAGGGTACTCTCAAGGTCGGCCAGGCCTTCATCTGCGGCCCGCATTGGGGCAAGACGAAGGCGCTCATGAACGACCGCGGCCAGCCGATCAAGGAAGTGAAGCCCGGCATGCCGGTCGAGCTCGTCGGTTTCAGCGACATGCCACGCGTGGGTGATGAAGTGGTCATCATGGACAGCGAGCGTGCGGTGAAGAAGCTCAGCGAGGAACGCCTTGAGGAATCTCGTCAGGCAAAGCTGGTCACCCGCCGTCGTGTCACGATGGAAGACCTCTTCGCGAACATCGAGGAAGGCCAGAAGAAGGTCTTCAAGGTCGTGCTCAAGACGGACGTGCACGGTTCCCTGGAAGCCATCACCAAGTGTCTGGAAGAGATCGAGAGCAACAAGATCAACCTGCGCATCCTGCACAGCGATGTCGGCCCGATCAACGAGTCAGACGTGCTCCTCGCCTCCGGTTCAGATGCCGTCATCATCGGCTTCAACCAGAAGGTCGAGAACAAAGCCCTCACCACCGCCCGCCGCGAAGGCGTGCAGATCAAGCTCTACTCCATCATCTATGAGCTGATCGACCAGGCGAAGGAAGCCATGACCGGCATGCTGGACCCGCTCACCCGCGAGAAGGTCATCGGCCATGCGAAGGTGAAGCAGGTCTTCAAGGTGCAGAAGGGCTGGGTCGGTGGTTCTCAGGTCATCGATGGCCGCATCGACCGCAAGCAGCGCGCCCGCGTGCTGCGTAATGGTCAGGCTGTGTACGATGGTGGCGTCGAAACGCTGCGCCGCTTCCAGGACGAAGTCCCCGAAGTGCGCAACGGTCTCGAGTGCGGTATCAAGCTTCACGGCTTCTCCGACTACGAAGAGGGCGACATCATCGAGTGTTACGAACTCGAGAAAGTCCCGCAGGCTCTCTAAAGCGTAGAGTTATCAAAGCAGAGAGCGAGGCATCCAACCTTCGCTCTCTGTTTGTCCCCCCTTGTCTCATTATTTTTCTCTCTCAGTCTTATGTCCCAGCGCCTTGATCGTGTGAATGAACTCATGAAGCGTGAGCTCAGCATGGTGCTGGAGCGCGGCTACCGCTTTGAAGGCATCGTCCTCACCGTGCATGAGGTGGCCACCGCCCCGGACCTGCGCAATGCGAACGCCTGGGTCGGCATCCTCGGCAAGGCGCGTGATGAAGACGCCGTCATCGAGAAGCTGAACAAAGAGCGTGGCAACATCCAGCGCGAGCTCTACAAGCGCGTGAAGCTGAAGCACAGCCCGCAGATCCTCTTCCGTCTCGACAAAAGCATCGAGCGCGCGGTGAGCCTGATCAATGTCATCGACAGCCTTCCGCCTCCTGCTCCGGATCCCGAGCCTGGATCAGAAGAGGCGAAGGAAGGGTGAGGTTGATCATGTGTGGAGGAAGACGTGGGTCTTCCTTTCTGGAGCTCTGATGGCACCTCGATAGGCGCGGCAGCGTCGTGGAGTGAGGTGTGAAGCGCCTGAGCTTTACCCATAAGTTGATGAGCAGCAGGATAAGTGTGTCTGGAAGCCTCGGAGAGGCGGCAGGAAATAGCGCATGGCTTTAGCCGTGCGTCACCGCAACCAGCGCCATGGTTGAACCCAAAGTCCCAGAGGGACGAAAGAGAGCTTCGTTGCATCTGCTCCATCGCGCACACCTGCCGCCAAACCTGTGTCGACTGAAGATCCCAGCTGGCAGAGGCGAATGCCGCTCTCTTTCGTCCCTCACCGGGACTTGGCTGCGTTTAGAAAACGCCTGCACGATTACCCCCGGCTGAAGCCGAGGGCTATTTCCTTTCGCCTCTCCGAGGCTTCAAACCACCTCTGCCCGTGCACTGTTCAGCGAGCATTCTCAGTCCAGAGCAACTTATGGA
>NZ_BKAG01000045.1 GCF_007992435.1 Prosthecobacter gellanilyticus
GGACGCTGCCGCGCAGATCATCACACGAAGTGTGATGGCTACTTTGTCATGCCCATCTGCCAGAGGATGAAGGCGGCTTCCTCGGCGGCTTCGTGGAGGCGCTCGAAGCGGCCGGATTTGCCGCCGTGGCCAGCGCCCATGTTGGTCTTCAGGAGGAGGAGATTTTTGTCCGTCTTCAGGGCGCGCAGTTTGGCGACCATCTTGGCGGGTTCCCAGTAGGTCACGCGTGGATCATTCAGGCCGCAGGTGAAGAGCATGGGCGGATAGGCGCGGGCCTGGACGTTGTCATACGGGCTGTAGCTGCGGATGAAGTCGAAGGCGGCTTTGTCAGTGATGGGGTTGCCCCATTCGGGCCATTCGCCGGGAGTCAATGGCAATGAATCGTCCAGCATGGTGTTCAGCACGTCCACAAAGGGCACATGCGCGACGACGGCACCAAACAACTCGGGCGCTTGATTGACCACGGCGCCCATGAGCTCGCCACCGGCGCTGCCGCCGGAGGCGGTGATGCGACCCTTGGAGGTATAACCAAGTTCGATCAAAGCGCGGCCGGCATCGACGAAGTCATTGAAGGTGTTGGTGCGCTTCGTGAGCTTGCCATCAAGATACCATTGATGCCCCATGTCATCACCACCGCGGATGTGGGCAATGGCATAGGCGAAGCCACGATCCACAAGCGTCAGACGATTCGCATGAAAGTCAGGCGGCGTGGCCATGCCATAGGCACCGTAGGCGTAGAGATGCAGCGGATGACTGCCGTCCTTTTTGAAACCTTTTTTGGTTAGGATGGACACTGGGATCTGCACACCGTCACGCGCGGCAATCATGATGCGCTCGGTCTCATACTGGCTGGCATCATAACCGGAGGGGATCTGCTGTACCTTCAGGGTCTCGAGCTTCTTCTCCGCCACATGATAATCATACACGGTGCCCGGCGTGACCATGGACTCATAGTCAATGCGCAGCTTGCTGACGTGATACTCGGGATTGTTGCTGAGGTCGGCGGTGTAGCTGGGCTCGGGGAAAGCAATGCGCTCGGCCTTGGCAGGTTCGGAGTAGCTGCGGACCTCGATCTGATCCAGCCCCTCGATGCGGCCTTCGGTGACGAAGAAGTCCTGAAACAGCGTGAAACCGGTGAGGTAATGCTTGTCAGAGCCGGGGATGAGCGGCTTCCACTCACCAGGCTGATCCAACGACGCCGTGGCGATGCGGAAGTTCACATGCTCGTCATTCGTGTGGATAAAGAGCGTGCGGTCACGCACATCCACGGTGTATTCGCGGCCAGTTTTGCGCGCGCTGACGAGGATGGGTTTCGCGGTGGGATCACTGGCCGGGATCAGGCGGATCTCGCTGGTAACCTGGTCGCCGGTCTCGATGATGATCCAGTTTTCCTGCGCACTGAGATCCACATCACAGCTGAAGCCGATGTCAGGCTCTTTGTAGAGCAGCTTCGCCTTCTTCGGATCATCGCCGAGGTGATGAAAGTGAATGTTGTCTGTGCGCCAGTTTTCGTTGGCGAGACCATACACAAGGCCCTGGCTATCGGAGGTCCAGACGAGGCTGGAGAGGGTGCCGGGGATGATGTCTGGCAGGTCCTTGCCGGTTTCCAGATCACGGAAATGCACCTCAAAGCGCTCGGACCCATCATCGTCATAGGCATAGGCCATGAGCTTGCCGTTCGGGCTGATGACGAGGTCGCCGAGCTGGAAGTATTCTTTGCCTTCAGCGAGCTTGTTTTCATCGAGGATGAGGCGCTCATCACCACCGCTGACGGGCTTGCGATAGTGCAGCCGATACTGCAGGCCTTTGTCAAAGCGCGAGGAGTAGAGCCAGTCGCCGTCCTTTTGCGGCACGCTGCTGTCATCTTCCTTCACGCGACCCTTCATCTCCTGGAAAAGCTTTTCCACGAGTGGCTTCTGGTCCGCCATGTGCGCCTCATAGTAGCGGTTCTCCTCCTTCAGATAGGCAAGCACATCCTTGTCCGTGATCTTGGGATAGCCGGGGTCCTTCAGCCAATGCCAGGGATCACTGAGCGTGATGCCGTGATGAGTGGAGGTGTAAGGACGCTGGGCGGCGACCGGGGGCTGAAGAGAGGCGGGCATGGTGTCTGGGGCGCTTTTTCCTGAGTCGGCGGCCATCGCCGTGAGTGCGGTGAGCAGGAGCAGGCCTTGGATCGTAGCAGGGTTCATGGTGGAGACATCCGGAGGGATGAGCGGTCTCTGATAACCAGGGGCCGGAAGCTGCTCAATGCAAATGGCGTGAAAGGCAGTGAAGGTTTTTTGTCCGGAAAACCGGTTTCATGTGGAAAACGATGGACGCTATCCGCCGTCTTAGCTCAGCATCCTAGCCCAACCCTCCATCCATGATCATGAACCGCCGCACTCTTTTGTCTGCCCTCGCGCTCCTGCCGCTGGCCACCTGCCCTGCTGCTGATGACTTTCTCACCTACGAACCGAAGGGCGATGCCAAGGGCAAGCACGTGGTGCTGATCTCCGGTGATGAGGAGTACCGCAGCGAGGAAGCCATGCCTATGCTGGCGAAGATCCTGAGCGAGCGCCATGGCTTCAAGACCACGGTGCTCTTCTCCGTGGACAAGGATGGCCACATCGATTCCAACAATCAGGCCAGCATCACGAACTCCGCAGCGCTGGACAGCGCAGATGCGATCATCATGCTGATCCGCTTCCGTCACTGGCCGGACGAGGACATGAAGCACTTCCATGATGCCGTGCAGCGTGGCGTGCCGATCATCGGCCTGCGCACCGCCACGCATGCCTTTAACATGGACAAGGGCAGCAAGTATGGCGCCTGGGCCTGGAATAACCAAGAAGGTGGTTTCGGCCGCATCTTCCTCGGTGAAACCTGGGTCAGCCACTGGGGCAAGCATCGCGCCGAAGCCACGAAGGGTGTGATCGAACCTGCCGCGAAGGACAATGCGCTGCTGCGTGGTGTGACGGACATCTTTGGCACTACAGACGTGTATGAAGCCGCGCCTCCTGCGGACTCAGTGATCCTCGTGCGTGGTCAGGTGGTGGCAGGCATGGAGCCCGGCAGCGCACCTGCGAGCTACAAGAAGAAGAACAAGGCCGGCACCGAGCAGGATGTGAATGAGCCCATGATGCCTGTGGTTTGGAGCCGTGAGGTGAAGAACGAGTCTGGCAAGACCAACAAGGTGCTCTGCACCACCATGGGAGCCGCTTCCGACCTGGTGAATGAAAGCCTGCGCCGCCTGGTGGTGAATGGTGTCTACTGGGGCCTCGGCCTGGATGTGCCTGCCTCCGCCGACGTGGGCTATGTGGGCGAGTTCAAGCCGCTCATGTATGGCACGAAGGACGGCACTGATGAGAAGGATCCACATCGCTTCCGTGGCTTCAAGCGCGGCGTGAAGCCTGCGGATTTGAAGTGAGGTTCATCACATCTTGATTCACACGAAGGGCGGCAGCGATGCCGCCCTTTTTGTTGGGCGGACAGAATGATTCGCGAACGACTTACAATTCCGCACGCATTTTCTCCCACTGCATTTCGTGCTTGAGCAATGAAGGCTTTTACGATGATGTGCGCGCACCATGCCCACCACACGCCGCCGCTGGATTGCCATGACCGCTTCTGCTTCCACATTGCCCTTGGCCCGACTCGGAGCCGCTGATCTCGTTAATGCAGTCTGGCAGCCGAAGCTGGAGGCGATCCGTGCCAAGCACGACCTCCCGGCCATCGGCGCGGCTTTTGTGACCGTTGAGGGATTGCAAAGCGCAGCCGTGGCCGGTGTGCGCAAGAAGGGCGGCAAGATCGATGTCAAACTGGATGACTGCTGGCACCTGGGTTCAAACACGAAGGCGATGACCTCCACCCTGGCCGCCATCGCTGTGGACGAGGGCAAGGTGAAGTGGGACAGCACGCTGGGCGATGTGTTTCCAAACAACAAAGACCTCAAAGGCAAGCCGCTGGCAAAGGCCACGCTGACGCAACTGCTCAGCCATTGGTCAGGCCTGCCAGCCAATGCCATCTGGGGCCTGCTGGCGCTTTCAGGGAGCGATATGATCTCACAACGCGAAGCAGCACTCACGCTTGCCGCACGCACACCGGACCTGCCTGCGCCGGGTGAGAAGCATCTGTATTCAAACTGGGGTTATGCGCTGGCCGGTCACATGCTGGAAGAGGTGTGGAACGCACCCTGGGAGGAGCTGATGCAGAAGCGTCTGTTCAAGCCGCTGGGCATCAAGGACGCTGGCTTCGGCGGTCTCGGCACTCCTGGGAAAGTCGATCAACCCTGGCCTCATGTGGAGGATGGCAAGCCCGCCAACATGAACGGACCGGACATGGACAACAGCCCCGTCGTCGGACCGGCGGGCACGGTGCACATGCCGCTCAGTGATTGGGCCAAGTTCATCGCCGAGCATCTCGCGGGACCGGTGGGCAAGGGCAAGCTGCTGAAGACCAAGGAAGCGTATCAGCACCTGCACAAACCCACGCAGGCAGGCGAGAACTATGCCTTCGGATGGATCGCCTTGGAGCGCGGATGGGGCGGGCACGTGCTCTCTCACAATGGCAGCAACACCATGAACCACAGCGTGGCCTGGGTGGCGCCGGAGAAGGGTTATGCCATGATCGCCTGCACGAACAGCGGACAGGCTTCCGGGCCGAGAGCGCTGGATGACGCGGTGACGCTGGCCGTGTCGGAGAATGTGAAGAAGTAGCATTCCCGCATGATTGGTTAGACACGGCAGGGCGTTCGTGTTTAGCGGACTCTCATTGCGCACGCTGAAGCGTGAACAACGTACGGCAGCGGCGCGCTTACGGTCTGAAGCGCCGCATCACGCAGGCCCTTCCCACCTAACAAAAAGCGCGATCTCCTCACAGAGATCGCGCCTTGAGATACGGTGGAAGCACCGGTTGAACCCAGTGCCAAATTATTACAGACCGGCTTCGATCAGCTTCTCCAGCTTCACGATGTCCTTGCCGAAGTTGCGGATGCCTTCGGCCGTCTTCTCAGTGGCCATGGCGTCTTCGTTGAAGAGCCAGCGGAAGGTCTTCTCGTCACCGCTGATGCGCTCGATCTTCTGGGACTTGGCGGCGGCAGCATCCAGCTTCTTCGCCAGAGGCTCTTCAGAAGCTTGAAGCTCGGCGAGGAGACCGGGGGAGATGGTGAGGAGATCGCAACCCGCGAGCTCGGTGATCTCGCCCTTGTTACGGAAGCTGGCACCCATGACCTCGGTGTTGTAGCCGAAGTGCTTGTAGTAGTTGTAGATCTGGGTCACGGACACCACGCCTGGATCTTCCACGGCGCCGTATTCCTTGCCGGTGCTCTTCTTGTACCAGTCGAGGATACGACCGACGAAGGGGGAGATGAGCTTGATGCCACCCTCGGCACAGGCCACGGCCTGGGCCAAGCTGAAAAGGAGCGTGAGGTTGCAGTTGATGCCTTCTTTCTGAAGGATCTCGGCGGCCTTGATGCCTTCCCAGGTGGAGGCGATCTTGATCAGCACGCGCTCGCGGCCGATGCCAGCCTTCTCATACATGCCGATCAGGTGGCGGGCTTTGTCCAGATTGCCTTGAGTATCAAAGGACAAGCGGGCATCCACCTCTGTGGACACGCGGCCGGGGACAATTTTGAGGATCTCCAGACCGAAGAGGATCAAAATGCGGTCCATGATGGCTTCCACCTTGGCTGCGCCGCTCAGGGAGCCGCCCTTGTACTCGGCGATCGCCTGATCCACCAGGGACTTGTACTCCGCCTTCTGGGAGGCCTGGAGAATGAGGGAAGGGTTCGTGGTGGCGTCCTGAGGCTTGTAGGCCTTCATGGCCTCGAAGTCGCCTGTATCGGCCACGACGGTCGTGAATTGCTTGAGCTGGTCGAGCTGGGTCATATTCTTGGTTTTTAAGGGGCGCGAGAGTAAGGGCACCCCGGCCGGATGCAAGCGGCAGTCTGGCCCCGGGGCCCACCGGTGGATGATGTTTTCACATACTTCCCAGCAGCCGGATTCATGGGTCAGAGGGGGTCCCAGGCCCCTTTTTCTCCCCTGCGATGGCCTCCTTTTCCCCTTGCTAATCCGGGTTTTACCCCGACTTTCGCGGCCCTCTTGCCTCCCGGCCCTCTGGCCGTGCGGGGCGAAAGCCCGCCTCAGCCCTCAGGAATGGAAGGTTGTGCGCGGTTTCCCCAACACCGGCATTCCCAACCCTACATAGCTAATGAGCACCCAAACACTCGCGGAGATGATCGCAGGATCCTTCCGTGAACTCTCCGAAGGATCCATCGTCAAAGGTAAGATCCTCGAAATCAAGCCACAGGTCATCCTCGTGGACATCGGATACAAATCCGAAGGAGCCATCCCCTCCAACGAATTCGAAGACGAAGACATCCAGGTCGGTGACGAGGTCGAAGTCCTCCTCGAAAAACTGGAAAATGATGAAGGCATGGTCGTCCTCTCGAAGGAAAAGGCCGCCTACAAACAGAACTGGGACAAGATCGCTTCCGTCTTCCGCGACGGTGGTCTCGTCAAAGGCAAGATCAAGAGCGTGGTCAAAGGCGGTCTCACCGTCAACGTCGGCGTCGAAGCCTTCCTTCCTGCCAGCCAGATCGACATCATCCCGCCGAAGGATCTCAACGAATACGTCGGCAAGGTGTTCGAGTTCAAGATCGTCAAGATCAACGACGACCGCAAAAACATCGTCCTTTCCCGCCGCGAAGTCATCGAGGCAGAGCGTGCCGAGCAGCGCCAGAAGTTCCTCGACTCCGTCGCCCCTGGCGACAAAGTCACCGGCGTGGTCAAGAACATCACCGACTTCGGTGTGTTCGTCGACCTCAACGGCATGGACGGTCTCCTCCACATCACCGACATGTCCTGGGGCCGCCTCAACCATCCTACCGAACTGGTGGGCATCGGCCAGAAGCTCGATCTCCTCATCCTCGAGGTCAATCGCGAGAAGGAGCGTGTCTCCCTCGGCCTCAAGCAGCTCCAGAACAATCCTTGGGAAAACATCGAAGGCCGCTACCCAGTGGGTCAGCGCGTCCGCGGCAAGGTCACCAAGCTCGTCGCTTACGGTGCCTTCGTCGAAATCGAAGAAGGTGTGGAAGGTCTCGTCCACGTCTCCGAGCTCTCCTGGGTCAAGCGCATCGCTCGTCCTTCCGACGTGCTCAATGTCGGCCAGGAAATCGAAGCCGTCGTTCTTGGCATCAACAAGGACGAGCGCAAGATCAGCCTCGGCGTGCGTCAGCTCGACACCAATCCGTGGGATGACATCGACCTCCGCTACCCAGTGGGCACCCAGCTCAAGCGTCCGGTCCGCAACCTCACCGCTTACGGTGCCTTTGTGGAACTGGAAGAAGGCATCGATGGCATGATCCACGTGTCCGACCTCAGCTGGACACGCAAGGTCAACCATCCTTCCGAGATGCTCAAGAAGGGCCAGGAAGTCGACGCCGTCGTTCTCGGCATCGACAAGCCAAACCAGCGCATCAGCCTCGGCATGAAGCAGCTCGATACCGACCCATGGTCCATCATCGACAACCGCTTCAAAGTCGGCGACATCGTCAAGGGCAAGGTCGCGAAGATCGCCAGCTTCGGCGCCTTCGTCGAGCTCGATGGCGACATCGACGGCCTCATCCACATCTCCCAGCTCAGCGAAGATCATGTGGCCAAGGTCAAGGACGTCATCAATGTGGGCGACGAAGTCGAAGCCCGCGTCATCAAGGTCGACAAAGTCGAGCGCCGCATCGGTCTCTCCGTCAAGGCACTCAACTACAACGAAGCCGAGATCCAGAAGGAAAGCGCCGCTTTCGAAGCCCTCCGCCCAAGCACCGACCTCGTCGGTCTCGAGCAGGCCTTCAAGTTCGCCACCGAAGAATGGCGTCCAGGCGAGTAATCCTCGCCCCGCGACACATCTTATCTCAAAACTCTACTCGGAGAGGCACCGCAAGGTGCCTCTCTTTTTTGTGCCCCTCAGCGCCAGTCAAAGTCTCTTGGCCCATCACCAAGGACCTTCGCCCACCGCCATCCTTTCTGTCGTTTCTGTCCTTGGTGTCCTTCCTCCCAGCCCACGTTCCTCAAACCCAACCTTGATCCACCTGGATTAACCGAGATCTGGACCGTCTTCAGTCAACTCATCAGCGCCAACGGCGCGCCCCATACCAGCCTAGGGCGTCAAGCCCTAGGCTAGCGTGCCGACACAGCGCCAAGCGCTGAAAGCGCGTCCCATGATCGCCCAATTTCTCTCCTCCCCCTAACCCCGAGCAGGTCGGACCCGGTCTGATCGACTCGGATCCACTCCAAAGTGGCCAACTTTCTCCAAAAGTTGCGCCCGCCCTGCCATCTCGCTCTTCCTCATCCATCCAACCAACCTGGATCGGGTTGGATCCACTTGGATTCGCCTTGAGCACCCCGCAGCGAAGCGCGCCAGCAAAGTAGCCATCACACTCCGTGTGATGAGCCCACGACCCCGCAAACACGCTCACTTTCCGAATCTACCCAGCGGAGGTCGGATCCACTCGGATTGGCTCAGATCCCCCACGTAGCGGCAGGCGTCAGCCTGCCGTTCTCCGAACTCTGCCAAGCTCCCCCAACCTGGATCTACCTTGATCAGCCTGGATCGCCCTCTGCAAACTCCCCAGCGCCAACGTTCGCACCCCATACCAGCCTCGGGCGTCCAGCCCTAGGTCAGCGTGCCCGCCAAGCGCTGAAAGCGCGCCCCATGCTCACCCGATGCCTTTCTTCCCACGATCCCCCAACTCGGATCCAGTCGGATTCACTCGGATCGCCTTCTCTTCCCAAACCACCGTCAACAATCGTCAACCACTGTAAACGACCGTAAACACCTTCCATCTCCGCTCACACCACTGCCTTCGAAACCCAACGGGTTTCCGCATCATAGCTAAGGGTTGGCGAGCCCTAGCGAGCCTACCCTGGTAACCCTATCCACCAACCTCTCAATCAAAGAGGAACCCCAACGGCGGTTCCGTATCGGCTTCACGGAGAACCATCCGTGGATCACCCCGGACGTCAATCGCTCCATCCCTGGCCACCCTGGCAGCAAATAAAAGCACATTCATAGCCCCGCACCATCCACCACCCCACCCTCTCTCCAAAGTGACCCAAGCGGACCCATTGGACACCGCAACACTCCCTCAAATCTCGCTCCTTCCAGTCCCCCTCAAAGCACGCAACCCCTCCGCGTTCATTCCACACGCCGACGCCAATAGTCCGGCTCACGATGCAGATGCATCACGGCCACGATTTCAATCCAACCGGGTTCTGGCTCATGATAAAGAAGCCCATAAGGGAACTGTCTCAATAGCTTGCGTCGATAAGTCGCGTCGAGAGGTCTCCAGGCTTCGGGATGCAGCAGAATGTCATCTTCAGCAGCTTCAACCTGCTGCTTGAACTCTCGCCCAAGCTTCTGGGAACAGCCGCGATAGTACCTCGCCGCATCCACCAGCTCCATTCGAGCCTCAGCCGTGTAGGTCAGACGCATCAGCCGATGATGGCTTCCATTTCGGCACGCACTTCTTCCTGGCTATAAGAACGGGTTTCACCGCTCTGCCGACGCTGGACACGCGCATCCAGTTCAGCCCGCCAGGCAGGTGAAAGCTCGGCATCGTCCTCATCTAAACTCACAATCAGCTTTTCAGCGAGGTACGACCGCTCGGGACGTGGCAAGGATAGCACGTTCTGCAGGACACTATTGATGTCGATGGCCGCCGCATTCATGCCCTCAGTGTATCAGGGGCAGCCATGGTTTCAACCAGGGATCTATGCCCCAAACAGTCCTCTCCTATCCGTGTCTTCCGTAGGCCCTCATGCCGGAAACGTCCACCTCTCCTCTCACACCCCCCCCGCCCCCTCGGAAGATCCCCACCCACCCACCGTTACCTTCCCCCGCATGAAACCCCTCTTCGCCCTCGCCGCCGTTCTCCTTTCGTCATTCGTCATTCCGGCTTCCTCATTCAGCGCCGAAGGCGCCAACGCACGCCCCATCCTCTGCTGTGACTACGGCGGCGGCAAAATCACCATCCTCTCCGCCTCCGGCGAGATCGAATGGCAGGAAGAAGCCAAGAACCCGCAGGACTGCTGGAAGCTGCCAAACGGAAACATCCTCTTCGCCTACGTCGGCGGCGCCAAGGAAATCACGCGAGATCACAAGCTCGTCTGGGAATACAAAGCCCCCACCGATGTGAAGGTCGAATGCCACGCCTGCCAGCCCCTGCCGGATGGCAATGTCCTCATCGTCGAATGCGGCACCAGCCGCATCATCGAGGTCGACCGCGCTGGCAAGATCGCCAAGGAGATCAAGCTCGTCACCAAGGACACCGTCAAACTGCACAACCAGTTCCGCGGCACCCGCAAGACCAAGGATGGCCACTACCTCGTCTGCTTCAAAGGCGAGGGAAAAATCGTCGAGCTCGACACCACCGGCAAAGTCCTGCGCGAAGTCCCCGTCACTGGCGATCCCCATGAAGTCGTCCCCCTGCCTAACCAAAACCTTCTCATCACCTGCGGCGATGGCCACAAAGTCGTCGAGATCGACCCCGCCGGCAAAACCGTCTGGGAACTCAACGAGAACGACCTCCCCGGAAACACCCTCCGCCTCATGGCCGGCTGCCACCGCCTGCCGAATGGAAACACCCTCTTCGCCAACTACCTCGGCCACGGCCACCTCGGCGAACAACCCCAGTTCTTCGAGCTCACCCCCGACAAAAAGATCGTCTGGACCTTCGAAGACAAAGGCCGCTTCAAAACCATCAACCAGCTCATGGCCCTCGACGACACTGGTGACGTCACCAAAGGCGAGGTGCTGCGATGAACATTGAATTCATCGGTCTTGAGCAGGCACTTAAGTCTGCCGTCATACAGGCCATCAGTCTTGTGAAGCGAGATTCATTAGAATAGACGAAAACTTTGACCCTTGGCAGTTCTCCAAAGGTCGTTTGACGTCTGTTCCATTTCTTTTCACTTCTTTTTTGGAGTGGTCTGAGTGTTATCCCCAGCCGGAGGAGGGGTTGAATTTTGTTTTGTCTCCTGGGCCGATTTCTGTACCGCCGCGTGGTATCCAACACTCATCCACTGCGGCCTCGCATTAAAGGAATTAGCGGCTTCGGACAGGTTGCTCTTGAGCCAGTTACCTTGCAGTTTCATATAGTCTTAAGAAGTTTGGATTGAATAATTGAGTCGAGTAATACAGCGTTTGTTTCCTCCCTCTGAAGATAAGCCAAAGGGTCTTCACTAATTTTTGGCAAGCGGCCCTGGGCTATCCACTGGACGGCCGTTCCATCGCTCTTTCGAGGTTTATCCATTGAAAAAAGATCGAAGCATTGGCGACTAGAAACCCCAATAAACGGATCAAATCTAACACGCTTCTCAGAGCCCTTGGTTGAGTCTACCTCAATTGAATCACTGTGAAGGAATTTTGCGAAACTCTTCGGATAGGGTTCGACATAAACCACTCTGTTAATTCCGCTCGCAACGATATGTTTGGCGCAGTTATGGCAGGGGAAAGTTGTTGAATAAAGAACGGCACCTTTAAGAGCGATGCCACGCTTTGCCGCATCTGTAATCGCGGCCATCTCCGCATGCACAGCACGGCCATATTCGGTAATATCCATCAATTGGGACTTCCTAATCTGGGAGCTCTTTGACAAAGCTATCTTTAAAAGCTCTTTCTCAGAGAGGACTGATTTATCATTTGTTAACCAACCTTCGTTCTTCAAACATTTTAGAAGGTCCGCTAGCACCTGTTTTTTTATCATGTCGTTTGAGTCTTCTTCACGCACATGATCTCTATCATCACCGTCGTCACCATCCCAATAGAGCCCCCCTCCTGCCGTAGGAACATCGTTACAACCTGTCGAAATAAGATCGCCGTCATCAGTTAAGATCGCAGCGCCTACTTGCCTTGCAAGTGATGCAGACCGAATCCCCGCAGCGAACGCATGCAGCATGCCTATTTCATCACGTAACGGAGTGTGTCTAAAGTTGCCGAAAATTAGTTCGATCAATCGATCTATGGATCGCTTTGTCGAAGAATCGTCTGCACTTGCATCGACAAAGAAATCAGCGAGAGGAAACGCCTCGCGAAGGTTTTGACCTCCTTTTACTCCCTCAGCTTCCTGCTCATCACGTTCAACTAGCTTGACTGCACTTGCGACATGTTCAGCCTTTGCCTGGGACAGATTGTAGGATTTAGCGATGCGATGAGCAAATCGACGCTCTCTTTGCTCTTTTGAAGCAGAGGCAGCGATCACAAAAAAGCTTTTGCCGTACACTTCCCTTAACTTAGCTATTTCTTCAGGGGTTTTCAGAGAACGGAGAATGAATGCTTTATTATTTACAATGGTTTTTGGGGTGCCGTCTAATTGCTTTCTGCTTTCGCGGATTTGAGTTACCGCGAGCAATGCAATTGCATCATTTCTATCAATTGACTGCCTAAACTCGGTGCCTGCGGTCATCAATGCTGAAACCCGCTTGTCCAACGGTTCTAACGGGCAGTCTTTCCAGCGCTCGAATTGCACAACCGGATCAATGAGATGGAGAGGATATGAATCATATTGGACAGCTTTGAGTGATTGCTGAAGGTATTTCGAAACCTTTTCAAGATCTGTGCCAACAGCACCCAGCAGCCCAAAAACGATTTCTGCACCCTCAGATTTTTTTGTTTGCTCAAAAGTGCTTGTGGCAGCTTTAGCATCCTTTCCGGAGATTGAAGTCTCGCCCAACGGAGGTGGGGCCGCAGCTACGGTTGTGGAATCAACAGCGTCCATTTGTAAGGCACCGGGAAAGCAGTTTTAGAACCATACGGTTTTACAAAAGCACGGAATATTTGGCAAGACTAACGTTGGGAAGGGCAGGCGTAGGTGCCGGGAATTCAACGGCATCTCATTATCGTTTCACCGAACCGATACGCAATGAATTTGCTCCCCCTTACTATACAAACAGGCGTTTTGCCTGAGACAATCAGCGTCGGTGATACAGACTGAAGCCTTGGGACATCAATCAGCAATAACCGCGAATTGAGGATGGTCAAAACGAGTCCAAGTTGCACTAACTGGGTTTCCATGTCTTCAGAAAGCGCTCATTTTTGAGCGCTTTCTTCACCTCACCGCCCAAAGCACCTTCACCGCCTGCGCCGCCGCCTTGACGTTACGCACGCGGTAGATCTGCGCTCCACGCTGAACCCCGGCGCTGATGCACGCCAGCGTCCCCGCATCACGATCCGTCGCCTGCGGCAGGTCCAGCACTTGGCCGATCACCGGCATGAGCACCGGCTGCCCCCATTTCTGCAGGCGATCCGCATCCCAACAATTCGTTAGGTTGGTAACCATGGATCGCCCTGTCAATGCTCTTCATTGTCTCGGTGATTCCGCTCCAAAAGCTTGGCCCGTTCCTCTCGCAGTCGCTTGAGTGAATCATCCCGGCTCACAGAGGGAGCCTGAACCTCCACAACTCCCAGCTGCCACTCGACCTCGCGTCATTGAACGCTCAATAGATCCCGTGAACGCACCTTGGCACGCTCGCTACGAATCTGGCTCGAGGCACGAACCGCTGCCTTCAACTCCGTTTAGGCGAGTAAATCCTCACCCCGCGATACATCTCATCTCGAAGCTCTTCCTCGAGGAGGCACCGCAAGGGGCCTCTCTTTTTTGTGAGTAGCCGTCACCGTGTCCACTCAATGAACTTTTAAACTCAGCTCACGAGTCCCCCGCCTCCTTTGGCAGTAGGCCATCCATACAGCCACACCCAGCCTACCTTTCGATATGTTTTCGGAGGCCCGCCCACCGGCTTTCCAAACCGCAGTGTTGAGCTTCCTCCCGAGTTTTTATGACGTCCGCCCCGATCCCTGCCCCCATTGAACCCCAGTCAAACCGCTGCCCCATGGGCGTGGAGGGCCTGGACAACATCCTTCATGGCGGCCTGCCAAAGGATCGCCTGTATCTGATCCAGGGGGATCCTGGCGTCGGCAAGACCACCATGGCCATGCAGTTCCTCATGGCTGGCGCAGCCCAGGGGGAGAAGGGGCTTTACATTACCCTTTCAGAGACTCGGGAAGAGATCGACATCGTGGCGAACTCCCACGGCTGGAATCTTCACAACATCGAGTTCTACGAGCTCTCCGCCATTGAGGCGCAGATCCGCCATGATAGCACCAGCACGTTCTTCCATCCCTCCGAGGTGGAGCTGAGCAAGATGACCGATGCCCTGGTGGCCGAGGTGACGAGACTCAATCCGTCACGCGTCGTTTTTGACTCCCTTTCCGAGATGCGCATGCTCGCGGAGACCCCTCTGCGCTACCGCCGCCAGATCCTCCAGCTCAAGCAGTTCTTTGCCGGCAGAAAATGCACCGTCCTGCTGCTGGATGACCGCAGCTCCGGCCCGGGCGATCTCCAGGTGGAGAGCATCGCCCATGGCGTCCTGGCCTTTCAGCGCACCACGCCAGACTACGGCATCTCCCGCCGCCAGATGAGCGTGGTGAAGATCCGCGGTTCCCAGTTCCGGGAGGGCTACCATGATTTCATTCTGCGCAAAGGCGGCATGGAGATTTTCCCACGTCTCGTGGCAGGGGATCATCACCGTGATTTTGCCCGGGAAAACTTCGCCAGCGGCATCCCGCAACTGGACTCCCTCCTGGGCGGTGGCCTGGGGCGCGGCACCACGAACATGTTCATGGGCCCGCCTGGCACAGGGAAGTCCACCATGGCCGTCAAGTTTGCCGTCACGGCGGCAGAGCGCGGTGAAAAGGCGCGCCTGTTTGTGTTTGATGAGACCATCGGCACCCTCATGGACAGAGCCCGGCATCTGGGCATGGCCCTGGAGCCGCATGTGGCCAGCGGCATGATCACCATCGACCAGGTGGACCCGGCGGAAATCTCCCCCGGTGAAATGGCCCACCGCATCCGCAAGGCGGTGGAAAACGGTGCCCGCATGATCGTCCTGGACAGCATCAATGGCTACCTGAACACCATGCCCGTGGAGCGTGATCTCACCCTCCAGTTGCATGAGCTCCTGGCCTACCTGAACCAGCAGGGCGTCGTCTCCATCATGATCCTCGCCCAGCAGGGCCTTGTCGGCATGATGCAGTCCACCGTGGACCTCACCTACCTCGCAGACACCGTGGTGCTCATGCGCTTTTTTGAGGCCCGTGGCGTGGTCAAGCAGGCTATCTCCGTCATCAAAAAGCGTAACGGTGATCATGAGCGCGCCATTCGCGAGGTCACCGTCGGCAAAGACGGCATCATCCTGGGCGAGCCTCTCCGGGAACTGCAGGGCGTGCTTTCCGGCGTGCCTTCCTTCATGCACGCAGGCCAGGGCCACGAGGCTGAACCCGCCAACCTGGCAGTCCCATGTCCCCCAGTCACCCAGGCATGAACCCATTGGGTGAGAGCGCGTTCAGGGAAAACGAGTTTCGCATCCTCGTGCTCGCCCCTTACAGCAACGACAGCCGCCTCTCCGCCGAGTTTCTTCGCAAGGCCGGCCTCAGCGCCCTGGCCTGCCGGGACTGCGCTGAGATGTGCAGTCTCATCGCCACCGGCTGTGGCGGCCTGCTCCTCGCGGAGGAGGCCCTCGGTCAGGGAGCCGCCCAGCAGCTCACGGCAGTCCTGCAAAACCAGCCCTCATGGTCAGACATGCCCATGGTCGTCATCACTGGCAATGGGGATGCTGCCGTGCGGGACATCATCCTCGCCAGCCTGGGCACCGTGGGAAACGTCTCCCTCATCGAGCGGCCTTTCCGTCCCGCCACACTCGTCACCACCTTCGTTGCCGCGCTTGCTTCACGGCGGCGCCAGTATCAGGTCCGCTCACTTCTCGCCGAACGTGAAAACATGGTCGCCTCCCTGCATGAGGCCGACCACCGGAAGGACGAGTTTCTTGCCATGCTCGCCCATGAGCTGCGCAATCCCCTGGCCTCCATCGCCAATGCTACCAAGCTGCTGAAAACCGCCTCGGACATTGAGAGTCACACCTGGGCCACGTCAGTCATTGACCGGCAGGTCCGCCAGCTCGCCCATCTTATTGACGACCTGCTGGACGTCTCCCGCATCACCCAGGGGAAGATTCGTCTGCGCATGGCCGTGCTGGATGCCGCCACCATCCTTGATCGTGCCTGCGAGTCCGTGCGCCCGCTCATCGCCAAGCGCCACCACCGCCTCACCTGTGACTACTCTCAGGGCAGCCTTTGGCTGGAGGCAGACGCCACCCGGCTGGAGCAGATCATCAACAATCTTTTGACGAACGCCGCCAAGTACACACCCGATGGCGGCCACGTCATCCTCTCCGCCGTCCTTCAAGGCGCGGAAGTCGTCATCTGCGTGAAGGACAACGGCATGGGCATCCCTCCGCAGCGCCTGCCGGAAATGTTCCAGCTCTTCACCCAGGGAGAGCGCTCCATCGCCCGCAGTGAAGGCGGCCTCGGCATCGGCCTGACCATTGTCCAAAAACTCACCGAACTGCACCACGGCAGCATCGAAGCCCAGAGTGAAGGCGCCGACCTCGGCAGCACCTTCACCATCCGCCTCCCCGCTGCCAGCACGCCCCCTGCCCGTGAAGCCACCGCGCCCGTCACACCCGTGGCAGCGCCATTCGTGCCCCGGCGCATCCTCATCGTCGATGACAACGTCGACTCCGCTCATGGCCTGGGGAGATTGCTCGGCAGGGCAGGGCACCACATCACCCTCGCCCATGACGGGGCGGAGGCCCTCGCGCAGATGCAGACCCGCTCGCCCGAGTCCATCATCCTGGACATCGGCCTCCCCGGCATGGACGGTTATGAAGTCGCCCGCCGCATCCGCAATGACGAGCAGGGACACAAAGTGCAATTGATCGCCCTCACCGGCTACGGCCAGGAAGAAGACCGCCAGCACGCCCTGCGCGCCGGTTTTGATCATCACCTCATCAAGCCCGTCGACGTGGCCGAGCTCAAAAAGCTGCTCTCACTCCCCCATGCACAAGGCAGGGGGAAAGAATGATCAATGAGAAGAGCTCCAGAGTTCTCGCGAACCTTGGGACATCATGGATCAAAGCCTAACTAACGATCACGGAAAGTTCATCGCACTCATGAGGTGGCCATCGTCCCCTCTCGCGAACGGTAGCCTCTTTGAAAAGTATATAAATCCCTGCACTCACCTCACCGCCCAAAGCACCTTCACCGCCTGCGCCGCCGCCTTCACGTTGTGCACGCGGTAGATCTGCGCTCCACGCTGCATGCCAGCGCTGATGCAAGCCAGCGTCCCCGCATCACGATCCGTGGCCTGCGGCAGGTCCAGTACCTGGCCGATCACCGTCTTGCGCGACACCGGCATGAGCACGGGCCGCCCCCATTTCTGCAGGCGATCTGCATGACGATAGATCGTGAGGTTGTCCTCACGCTGCTTCGCGAAGTCGATGCCGGGATCCAGGATGAGATGTTCCGGAGACAGCCCTGACCTAACAGCAAGTGCGATCTTCTCGTCAAAGAAGGCTTCCAGCGTCTGCATGATGTCCTCATACTGCACATGCGTGTGCGGCACCTTCGGCTGGCCCACGCTGTGCATGATCAGCAGGCTGGCACCGTGGCGCGCGCAGAGTTTCGCGTTCGTGTCATTCGGCAGGGCGCTGATGTCGTTGATGATGTCCCCCCCATGCGGCAGCACGGCCTGGATCACCTCGCTGCGCCAGGTGTTGATGGAGAGCAGCGGCGGCCAGAGCTGCTGCGCATCCCACCGGGCCAGATCCAGGGACTCGACCACGCGCGGCCAGGCCTCGATGAACGGCAGCAGCCGCTGGATCTCCTCCTCCACCGTGATGGCACCGCGATTCGTCCGCGCGCTCTCCGCGCCGATATCGATGATATCTGCGCCATCACGGATCTGCTGCTCCGCCTGCGCCAGCGCCTGCTGCGGATCCAGCGTGCCGTCACCGCAGAAGGAGTCGTCGTTGATGTTCACAATCCCCATCACCAGAGGGCGACGGGGAAACTCGATGCGGTGTTGGCGGGCCTGCAAGATCATGGACGGAGGGGCTGAGGTCAACAGCACGGTCCCCGCGTGGTCAAGAAGGCACCGCAAAAGAGTTTACGATGACCGCCTCGAGTTCAGCTCGCTGATCTGCGTGTTCAGCGTGCAGAAATCATAGACCACGCCGATGAGGAGGAAGCCACCCGTGAGCAGATACAGGATGCCCGTGCCCCACTTGCCCATGTAAAAGCGGTGCACCCCCAGCACGCCCAGGAAGGTCAGAAGAATCCACGCCAGCGAATACTCCAGCTGCCCCGTGGCGAAGCGGCGGTCCGCCTCCCGGTCCATGGAAGGGATCAGGAAAAGGTCCACAATCCACCCGACGAGGAACAGGCCCCCGGTCAGAAACCAGAGAATGCCCGTCTTCGGCTTGCCGAAGTAGAAACGATGAGCGCCCGTGAATCCGAAGATCCAGAGGATGTAACCAATAAACTTGTTATGCGTGGAGGGAGCGAGTGTTGCCATAGCAACCCTACGCTGCAAAGCCCCCAACAAGATGCCATTCCAAGGTTGAGTCGAATTTGGAACGCCCTCGCCCGGCGCCTCAAAGCACCACACCTCTGACGAGCCGGAGGCTCGAAGGCCGGTAGCCGGTGGTGAAGCGAGGCTTGGCGAGCGAGAACCACCGGAACGAAACACACCTCTTTGAGTTCAGTCCCGCGTCCCGGAGGGATGCCGGAAGTCCCCGCCAACTCCAACCACTAGACACTTTGATTGTTAGGCCACGTCTCCGGCAGCGGCACCACCTTCTTCTGCCGCTTCTCAAACCGGATCGTCTCGGTATAACCAACACTGCGCACAAGCTCCAGCGCCTTGTTAAAATCCACACCGACATCCGTGGGCAGGTGCGCATCCGAATTGATCACGATCGGTACCTTCGCCGCAAAGGCCATCTCCAGCATCTCGCGCGCCGGATAGATCTCGCGCACATCCTTGCGCAAACCCGCCGTGCTCACCTCCAGCACACCGTTCGTGTCCACCAGCGCTTGAATCACCGGCGCGTAGTAAGGCCGCAGATCACCTTCCGGACGCAGCGCGAAACGCTTCGCCAGATCCGGATGCGCATAGAAATCAAACATCCGCGTGCGGATCATCTGCTCATAGAGCTTCCAATACATCCCCCACATGTGCTCGATGTCCGTCGCCGTCTGCCAGCGTGACACATGCTTCGGATCATCCACCGCGATGCCGTCATGGATGTAATGCACACTGCCGATGAGATAATCCCACTCCGTCATCTTCGCCGTCTCCTCGATCCACTTCTCACGACCTTCCAGATAGTCACACTCCAGCGCGATGCGGATGGGGAAATCCGGCAGCGCCTCACGAGCCTCCTGCACCAGCTCAAAGTAGCGCGGCAGATCACCGATGAGCATGCGCCAGTTGTCAAAATACTCCGGCATCGGGTTGTGATCCGAGAGTCCGATCTCCGCCAGCCCGATCTTCTGCGCGTGGCGGGCATAGTCGACCGGGTTTCCTTCCGCGTGCAGGCAGAGGGGCGTGTGCGTGTGGTAGTCCGTGAGCATGGGTGGGGGTGCCCCTTCCCTGCTCCACAACCAGCCCGGCGCAAGCAAGGTCTGGTGAAAAGGGTGAAGGAAAAGTACCTGCCACTTGATTCACCACAGAGCACACAGAGGGACACAGAGACAGAGATTCAGAACCTCTGTGCTCCTCAGTGTCCTCTGTGGTGAACAAGGATTTCCGTTTCCACTGGACGACTAAAGACGCGCCTCCACCCACGCCAGTTCCTCATCCGTCAGACGCGTCTCATTCTTCGCCGACTTTCGGCGCAGCAGAGCCATGATATGCGCCTTCTTGGCCCCACGCTGGTCAGAAGTAAAATTCTCCACCTCGTTGTCGATCCACACCAGCAGGTCCTGCTCGCGGCCGGACCACAGCACATTCCCCGGATGCGCGTCCACATTCAGGTAGCCGGAGTCCAGCATGTGCCTCATGTCATGCGCATACTTCTCCAGGAACTGCGTCTTGATCTCGGAGGTCGTGCCTTTGGTCAGGATGAACGCATCCCCGGGCTTCAAGTCCGGCACAAACTCCGCCACGAAGACCGAGTCCACCGTGGAAAAGGGATTCCAGTTTCGGAAGCTGGCCACCGGCGGTGCCACCTGCAGGCCGATGCCCTCCAGCTTTTGCGCGGCCGCATGCTCCAACCCTGCCTTGCTCGCGGTCAGGGAGGTGAAAAAGCGCAGGTAATCCCGTCCCTTGCGGCGGTTGATCACCTTCACCACCAGATCACCCGCCGTGGTGCCGTCCACCCGGTACACCTCGGCAGATTTGCGCTTCGTCAACTGACGCACCTGGGGCTGCGGTGGACTCGCAGGCGCCTCACCCGCTCCCTGGATCGTCGTGGCGGTCCGGGGATTGATGAAGGCCGAGGAAGTGGGCAGCAGTTGCAGCAGGGATCTAAAGGACAGCCAAGCCATGAAGAGAGACGAAATGTGACGATACTGTCACCTGGGAAAAGAGACAGAGAATCTCTCGGATGAGGTGGGAAATGAACCAAATTCGCCCAGACAACACGCCTGCCTAAAAAGGACCATGAGCCCTTTTGATCCTGACGGATCGCCCCTTGTAGCGGCTGGCATGAGCCTTCAGTTCCGTGGAGGTCGCCTACTCCCTCCCGCCACCGTGGTTCCACATCCCTCCGACTGCTGCGTGGACGGAACATTTCCTTGTCGACATTGAGGCTTGGTCCTGGGCATTCCCAAGATCCCCCGCGCTGTTTGTGCTAACCAGATCAGGACCCAAAGCGCCCGAAGTGAGCTCATCGAACAGCGTGAACGCCTAACCAATTTCATCACAATCCACCACTCCTGAGTCCCCCCTGAATCAGGACTCAGGAATCAAAGATCGGGAATCCCAATCACTGCTTCAATCTCAGCGGCACGTGCTCCATCGTTGCATCCTTCACCTTCAGCATCTGGGAGTGCCAGAAGGCATCCGGATCCGTCGCGCCCCAGGGCATGTGATGCACTCGCTGCAGCTCGGCGCTGCCCACATCCGGCAGCATTAGCTCCGGATTTTGCATTCGCAGCCGCTCGATGATTCTTTGCTCCCGCACCTCTGGCGGAAGCGGCTGTGCCAATCTCGTCGCTGGATTCGTCGCCGACCCGTTGGCTTCGTTTGAAACTGTGGTCACGACTTCCGCTGCATCATCCCGCTCCCGATAAGAAGGAGTGGGCCAAAACACCTCGATCAAGGCCGCCCCGCCGACGGCCGCTGCTAATAAAAGCAGAATACGGTTCATCGTTTTCATAGGCATAAGGTGTGTACATCCACCCTCCTGGCAAGCCCCAAAACATGGCCCCAAGCCTGCTACGAAGCCCTTCGTTTTGAACAAAGAGCGTCTTTCCACGACTCCACCCAGCCTCATTGAGCGCACTATAAAGCTGCTCAATTTCTGCCTTCCCATCCTGGCGCACCCATTTCTTCACTCAAGGTCTCCGAAATATTGACCCCATCCCTGACAGCCCATCAGGCCGCATCCTGAGAAATCTCGTTTACACCCGGCCCGTTAAAACGTAAGAACGTCACACCACCCACACATGAGCGCCCCCGAAGAGCCTACCAACAACCGGTTGAAGCAGGCGGAGAAAATCACCAGTCATCCCGAACAGTATAAAGTTTGTGAGGCCTGTGGTTCCATCGTGGTCACGCGCGCCGTGACCTGCCCGAGCTGCCATGGTTACCGCTTTGATGCCTCCTCCTTCCGCGTGGTCTCCCAGGCAAAGGATCTGGCCATGCGCGCCGCGCACTCCGTGCTGGCCTCGGACCTGATGTGAGCCGCGCCCCGGCTTCTCCGCATGTCTGCTCCTGCGCCCACCCTCGCCTGTCTCGGCCCGGACGGCAGTTTTTCCCATCTGCTCACGCAGATGCGCTTCCCGGACGCCAGCTTCCAGCTCCTGGCAAACATCGGCGAGGTCTTTGACTACCTCGCCTCCCACCCGGAAGCCCTCGGCCTCGTCCCCATCGAAAACAGCTCCGGCGGCTTCATCATTGACACCGTCGACCGCCTCGTGGATGAGCGCTGCCCGCTCAAGATCGTCGAAGAACTCACGCTCGATGTGAAGCTCGCCCTCCTCGGCCGCCCCGGCGTGGAGATCCAGACCATCCACAGCCACGCCATGCCCTTCTTCCACAGTGATGAATGGCTGAAGGCCAATTACCCGCACGCGAAGCGCATCATTGAGGCCAGCACCGCCAAGGCCGCCGAAAAGGCCGCCACCCAGCCCGGTGCCGCCGCCATCGGCCCCCGGCAGAATGCCGAGCGCCACAGCCTCTCGCTCCTGCACTTCCCCATCGCTGGCGAGGTGCCAAACATCACCCAGTTCTACGTCCTCAGCACCCGCGAGAACGCCCCCTCGACCGCGAACAACCGCACCGCCCTCGTCGTCGAGCTTCCAGACCGCCCCGGCAGCCTCTGCCGCTTCCTCACGCCTCTGAGCGATGCCAGCGTGAACCTCAAGCGCCTGGAATCCCGCCCCATCCGCGGCCAGCCAAATAAGTACCGCTTCTACATCGAGATCGAAGGCAGCCCCGCCGAGCCCCGCTTCCAGTCCGCCCTCGACCAGACCCGCGCCGACGGCGCCACCCTCCGTAGCATCGGCTCCTACCCCGCCGGCCGCCGCTTCGAGTCTTAAAGGACGTTCAACCCCATTCCAATGGGGTTGCGCTGAGGAGTCCTTTCGAGCCAGCATCCTCCCTTCACCCGCGAAAGCCACCTCCGGCCATCCGCGCCCTCTAAGGACGTACCACCCCATTCCAATGGGGTGGCGCTGAGGAGTCCTTTTGAGATGGCACCCGCCCACCACCCGCGAAAGCCACCTCCGGCCATCCGCGCCCTCTGCGTTGTCTGCGGTTAAAATCAGGGGTTTCTCCCCCCAAACCGCACCGAAGCATGTGACCGGGTCATTTGTCGATCAGGTGGGCACGGAACCTGCCCCGTATGACAAAGAGTGCGTCTCCACGGCGTATGTTTACCCCCCGTCTGTCAGCATGCGCCCTGTCCTCACGCATTTCCGAGCCCTCGTCCTCGGCGGTTTGACCGCCGGAGCAGCGGGCCATGTACTGGCCGCCGGCCCCGATGCCGCCGCCCTCGAGTTCTTCGAGAAAAAGGTCCGCCCCGTCCTCGTGGAGCGCTGCTTTGAGTGCCACTCCACCACCGCCAAGGTGAAAGGCGGCCTCTCCCTCGACACTCGCGAGGCCATCTTCACCGGTGGCGATAGCGGCCCTGCCCTCGTCGCAGGCAATCCGGACAAAAGCCTCCTCATCGAAGCCATCGGCTACAAGAACCAGGACATGCAGATGCCGCCGAAGAAGCAGCTCCCGGCCGCTGAGATGGAAGCCCTGGTCCAGTGGGTGAAAATGGGCGCTCCCGATCCGCGCACCGGAGCCGCCACCGCGAAAGCCGCCACAGGCATGGACCTGCAAACCGGCCGCGGCTTCTGGTCCTTCAAGCCTCTCGCCGCCCCTGCCACGCCTTCCGTCAAAAACACGGCCTGGGTCAAAACACCCATCGATGCCTTCCTGCTCTCGCAACTTGAAGCCAAAGGCGTCTCCCCGGCCCCGCCTGCGGACAAACGCACCCTCATCCGTCGCGCCACCCAGGATCTCACCGGCCTGCCCGCAACACCGGAGGAGGTCGAAGCCTTCCTCAAAGACGAGTCCACCGAAGCCTTCTCCAAGGTCATCGAGCGCCTGCTGAACTCCCCCGCCTATGGCGAGCGCTGGGGCCGTCACTGGCTGGATGTCGCGCGCTATGCCGACTCCAACGGCATGGACGAAAACGTCGCCTTCGGCCATGCCTGGCGCTATCGCGATTATGTTGTTCGCGCCTTCAACAACGACAAGCCCTACGACCAGTTCCTCATCGAGCAGGTCGCCGGAGATCTCCTGCCCGCGCAAGACACCGCCGACCGCAAAGAAGCCCTCGCCGCCACCGGCTTCCTGGCTCTCGGCGCCAAAGTTCTTGCCGAACCAGATGTTCAGAAATTTAAGTACGACACCATCGACGAGCAGCTCGATACTCTCGGCAAGGCCTTCGTTGGCATGACTTTTGGTTGCGCACGCTGCCACGATCACAAGTTCGATCCCGTCACCCAGGCAGACTACTTCGCGCTCGCGGCCATCTTCCAGAGCACCCGCTCCATCGCAGACGAAAAGCTTGGTGCCATCAAGTTCTGGTATGAGCACGCCCAGGCCACGCCGGAGCAGCTCGCCGCCAAAAAAGCCCACGAAGCCAAGGCCGCTGAGAAACGAAAAGTCGTCACCGCCTTCTCCACCAAGGCCCGCGCCGAACTCAAAGCCGAACTCCACGGCAACGCCGCCGAATACCTCACCGCAGCCGCACAGTTGCCCGATGATCCCGACTTCGCCGATGTCGAAAAACTCGCCAAGGCCAGCAAGCTTCGCCCGCGCTATCTTCTGACCTGCCGCCAGTATCTCACGCGAAAGAGTGATCATCCCTTCTTCGCCGAATGGCGCACCTCTACCACTGCCAAGAAGCCCGCCGAAGTGCGCACGCACTACGCGCCACTCTTTGCCGCTGCCTTGAAGATCGACCCCAAAGCCAAGGACGCTCCCAAACCCGCCGCCGAGGTCCCCGAAGCCCGCGCCGCGCTGGATGACCTCGCCGGCTTCCTGGCCATTCCAGATAAAGACGCAGATGCCTTTGATGCCGAGACGTTGGCGAAGGTCACCGTGATGATGGATGACCTCATGAGCGTGGAGGATGCCACGCCAGATCCACCCGCCTTCATGGGCGTGGCCGAGAGCACCGTCACGCGCACCATGCCCATCCACATCCGTGGCAGCTACCTGACCTTGGGCAAGGAAGTCGAGCGCGGCTTCCCGGAGGTGATGCGCACCTCCTTCAACAAGCCCGTTTTCCCTAACAAACAAAGCGGTCGCCTCGAGCTCGCGCGCTGGCTCGCCAGCAGTGATCATCCACTCACCGCTCGCGTCATGGTGAACCGCCTCTGGCGCTGGCATTTTGGCAAAGGCATCGTCACCTCCACGGACAATTTCGGCGTGCTGGGAGACAAGCCCTCGCATCCTGAATTGCTCGACTGGCTCGCCCGCGTGTTCATCGAAAACGGCTGGTCCGTGAAGGACATGCACCGCCTCATCATGAAGTCGAGTGCCTACCAGATGGCCTCCAGCCATCCGAGCTCCGGCACCGCCTCCTCCGCGCCAGATCCGGCCATGCTCGATCCCGAAAACCGCCTGCTCTGGCACTTCAACATCCAGCGTCTCGAGGCTGAGCAGATCCGCGATTCCCTGCTTCATGTCAGCGGCACGCTCAGCCAGGAGATCGGCGGCAAGACCATCCCGCTGCGCAACCGCGAGTTCGTCTTCAACCACACCTCGCGCGACCACACCACCTACGAGACCCCGCGCCGCGCGCTCTACCTGCCCATCATCCGCAATCATCTCTATGACATGCTGGAGCAGTTTGACTATCCAGATCCCACCATGCCCACCGGCAGCCGGAACGCCACCGTCGTGGCCCCGCAGGCCCTCATCATGCTGAATGCCCCGGTCGTGCTGGATGCCTCCGCGAACCTCTCCAAGCGCATCGCCCAAGACACGAAGGGCGGCACCATCGAAGCCCGCCTCCAGCGCGTGTATGCCCTGGCCTACAACCGCGAACCAACTTTGCGAGAAATTGATCGCGCGAAACATTTCATCCAGGACAGCCCGAACCAGGAAGAAGCCTGGAACCTCCTCTGCCAGTCCCTCCTGGCCGCGAACGAGTTCATGTACCTCCGCTAACGTACCACCCCATTCCAATGGGGTGGAGCCTCGCAATCTCCCCAGTCTCTCCTTCCATAGGCCGTCTACCCCCGCATTCTTCCGCCTAATCTATTGTGTTATTCACCCACCACCCCATTGGAATGGGGTGGTACGTTGCCCGCCCCATGAACCGGCTTTCAGAACCTTCCCGAGTTCCCCCGAAGCCTTCCTTCATCGGTGTGGAAGATGAGGATTGCTGGAACCCGCCGGGATACGTCCGCGGCCTGCCTCATTGGCGATTGATCGGAGCCACCTACTTCATCACCTTTCGTCAGGCAGACTCGCTACCCGAAGCTGTTCTCAAAGCCTGGGAACAAGAAGCCACCGCATGGCTTTGGTCTCACGGCATTGATGATCACTGGAAGAAATCAGACCCCGAGAAATTTAAATCCGCATTCCTGGCGCTTCCACGTGAAGTGCGTGAAGCCAGGCAGCGTGAGGAAGCAAAGCGGTTTCTCCACGAACTCGATCTTTGTCACGGTTCATGCCGCCTTCAAAAGCCCGAGGCGCAGGACATCGTTTCTGAAGCCTTGAACCACTTTCACAGCCAGCGTCTCTGGGTGGGTGATTGGGTGGTCATGCCCAATCATGTGCACGTCATTGCCCAGCCTTTTGAAGGAGTGAAAATCGAGGAGTGGCTCTATTCCGTAAAGCGTTACTCGGCCTCCACCTTGCACAGGGCTGGTCTTATCCAGGAAGCAGATTTCCGAGCCGGACACTTCTGGCAAAAAGAGTCCTTTGATCGGGTCACCCGAGATTTGGCGGAGTTGGGCCGCACTCGAAAATACATCGCCGACAACGGCAAGAAACTGCATCCCGGCACCTTCCGCCACTTGGCCTCCCCCTGGCTCAACGAATTCGCGCCCCTGGACGTACCACCCCATTCCAATGGGGTGGAGGGTCGATAACTCTCACCATCACTTCACAAAGCTCCAGCCCGCCATCTCCACTCGCTCCACCTCCCAAAGACCCCACTCATTTCCCACCCGCTCCACCCCCACCCCATTTGGAATGGGGTGGTACGATTCAGCCGCAATCCCCCGTACATCTCTCATGTCCCTGCTATCCCGCCGACAACTGCTGCAAAACACCTCCGGGGGTTTTGGCTACCTCGCGTTGAGCGCCATGCTGGCCCAACAAGAAGCAGCGCAAGCCGCCGTGGTGAATCCCTTGCTCGCGAAGAAGACTCACTTTGCTCCGCGGGCGAAGCGAGTGATCTTCCTCTTCATGAAAGGCGGTCCCTCGCATGTGGACACCTTTGATCCTAAGCCGCTGCTGCAGCGTGACGACGGCAAACCCTACCCCTTCAAAACACCGCGCGTGACCTTCGCGGAGACCGGCAAGCTGCTAAAATCCCCGTGGAAATTCCGCCAGTATGGCGAAAGCGGCCTGCCAGTCAGCGAACTCTTTCCAAACGTCGCGCAATGTGCCGATGAGCTCTGCGTCATCCGCTCTCTTCACGGCACCAATCCCGCGCATGGCGGTGCCTTGCTCAAGCTGCACACCGGCAGTGACACCCAGGTACGCCCGAGCATGGGCTCCTGGATCACCTACGGCCTCGGCACGGAAAACAACGACCTCCCCGGCTTCATCACCATCTGCCCCACCCTGGCGCATGGCGGCGTGAACAACTGGGGTGCAGCCTTCCTGCCCGCATGGACTCAGGGCACGCCGATTGGCAATGCCAGCGTCCCTTCCAGCCAGGCCTTCGTGAAACACATCCGCAATGCGCGGCTCAATGAATCCATGCAGCGCCGCCAGCTCGATTTCCTCGCGGAAGCCAATCAAGAGCATCTGCATCTCACCGGTGCTGATCTCGCGCTCGAAGGCCGCATCAACAGCTTCGAACTCGCCTTCCGCATGCAAGGCACCATGCCCGATGTACAAGACATCACGCGCGAGACCGCATCGACGCAAAAGATGTACGGCCTCGACAATCCCGTGACGGCGAACTTCGGTCGCCAATGTCTCATGGCCCGCCGCTTCCTGGAGCAAGGTGTGCGCTTTGTGCAGGTCACGCATAGCGACAGCGAAGTGCAGTGGGACCAGCACGGCAATCTCTACAAAGGCCACAGCAAAAACGCCGCCGAGGTCGACAAGCCCATCGCCGGACTTCTCAAAGACCTGCGCGCTCGCGGCCTGCTGGATGACACCCTCGTGATCTGGGGCGGCGAGTTCGGCCGCACGCCCACCGCGCAAGGCAATGATGGTCGCGACCACAACCCCTACGGCTTCACCATGTGGCTCGCAGGCGGTGGTGTGAAGCGCGGCCACGCCCATGGCGCCACGGATGACTACGGCTGGTTTGCACAGGAGGACAAAGTCCACATCCACGACTTCCACGCCACCATCCTCCACCTCCTCGGCATCAATCACGAGCGCCTCACCCACCGCTACGCCGGCCGCGACTTCCGCCTCACCGACGTCCACGGCCACGTCGTGAAGGAGATCCTGGCCTAAGCTGGTGCAGTGCAAGCTTCCAGCTTGCTCATCTCTTTGCTCAGTCGTCCGATGCCAGGGCCAACGGCCCGCCCCATACCAGCCTGGCCCAACGCGCCAGGTATCATCGAGACCGCACCCTCATCTCAGCCGAGGGCTGAAAGCCCGACCTGTGCACACAATTTATCATTTCCCCTAGCCCCCACCCCCAGAGGCCCCATGATAATGCATGGCAGACTATGTCCCCGCTTTGATATTCTTCTCGATCTTCATCGGCATTCCTCTTGTCGCGAAGTATCTTGAGTATCGCCGCTACGCCGGGAAGACAGCCGTCAAAGAAGGCATCGAATATCGAAACAACCACCATGTCCTCGGCGTCGGCTACTACCATGCGTCCACAGGCATGTGGCATCTCCATCCCTGGAATGAATACCGTGAAGACCGTGGCTACTACTGGAGTGGCGAATGGCACGCCGAACCCGATCAGCGTCCCACCACCCCGACCACACCCTCACCCGCTGAGATTGATCGCGTGAACAAGGCCTGGCGAAAGGCCGATCCGCAAAAGATGGTGAACTTCTGGGCTCACGTGGACCGCTTTGGATTTGGCCATGCCGTCGACCGCCACGAAGGCTCATGAAGCGCGTCACCTGCGAGGTCAGACCCCACTGGCAGCAGCTCTGCGAGCGCGAAGGCTACCGCTGGCACACCGAACCCAGCGGCCCCTGCTGGCGTGAAGGCGCTGCCTATGAGCTCAGTGCCGCAGAAGCCGCACGCCTGCGTGACACCGCGAACCAAATCTACGCCCTGCTGCTGCAAGCCGCCGACCGCGTGGTGCGCGACCACGAATGGCAGCGCGCTGGCATCCTGCCAGAGCATGTGCCCATCCTTCGCCAGTCCTATGAGCGTGGTGAACTCCCCTTATGCGGACGCTTTGACTTCCTCATGGATGAATCCGGCCAGCCCAGGCTGCTTGAGTTCAATGCCGATGGCGCGCTCACCATGCTGGAGACCGCCATCATCCAGCGGCAGTGGCTGCAGCAGGTGATGCCGGAAGCTGCGCAATTCAACGGGCTCCACGAATCCCTGAAGAAAGCCTGGCAGACCTCCGGCCTAACCAAAATTCATTGCGTCTGGCGACCCCGTCATCCCGAGATCGAGGGCACCGTGCGCTACATGACCCGCGTCATTCGCGAGGCAGGCCTCACCGCCAGCATGCAGGCACTCCACTCTCTTGGCTGGGACCGTCAGCGCTCCTGCTTCATCGACATGGATGGCGCGGAGGTGGAGGTCTGTTACAAGCTTTACCCCTGGGCCTGGATGCTCCGTGAAACCTTCATCGATCATGTCAGCCACGCCTCCTGCCGCTTCATCGAACCCGCCTGGAGCCATCTGCTGACGTCCAAGGCCATGCTCGCCCTCCTTTGGGAATGGTTCCCCGATCACCCTGCACTCCTGCCCTGCTATCACGACGCTTCAAAGCTGACTGGCACCCTGGTCACCAAACCCATCTTCGGCCGCGAAGGCCACAACATCACCATCCGCGATGAAGCCCGGCTGATCTCGCAGACTTCTGGCGACTTCCCAGACGCCCCCTGCATCCACCAGAAGTACGTCACCAGCCCCAGGTTCGATGGCTTCCTCCCCCAGTTCGGTCTCTGGATGGTGCGCGGCAAAGCAGCCGCCCTCGGCATCCGCGAATCCCCGGCCGACATCATCGACCAGGACAGTGCCTTCGTTCCTCACTTCATCGCCCGCTGACCTCTTTTGACCCTCGGGGGGATCTGGAAAGCAAAGACCTCCGCTCCCGGACTGCTTCTGAATTTGACCCGCGTCTCCCCAGCATATCGCTTGCCTCGACATAATCCCGGGCCACGCCTCGTAAACTATCCCTCATGTCCGAATCCGCTTCCCCCCCACCGCCTCCCTCCCGCGCCGCATTCTGGCAGAACGAAGACTGGCTCGCCGTGATCGCCGCCGTGCCATTGATCGCCGCCGTCGTGCAGGGCTGGAAGGTGCAGCTCCCCACGCTGGCCTGGAAGTCTGGGGCGGACATCGGCGCGGTCTTCTCCAGTGCAAATCTGACCGCCATCGGCACCACTTCGATCATCCTCATCGTCCTCGGCGCCATCGTCCTGGCCGCCTCCCTGGGGAAAAGGGTTCTCTCCTTCCTATGCGGAGCATGCATCGTCTTCTCCCTCGCCTGGCTGGCCCAGATGCTGGCCGCCAATTCCACCCTCAAAGCCTACGGCCTGGAATACGTCATCTTTGCCCTCTCCCTTGGCCTCCTCTGGAGCCACCTCCTGCCAGTCCCGGAATGGCTCATGAGCGCCGTCCGCACCGAGTTCTTCATCAAGATCGGCATCGTCATCCTCGGTGCTGGCATGCTCTTCCCTGAGCTCATGAAGGCGGGCCTCCCAGGCCTCATCCAGGCTGCCCTCGTCATCCCCGTGGTCTGGCATTTCACCTTCTACTTCGCCCGCAAACTGAAGGTGGATGACGAGTTCGGTGTCATGCTTTCCACCGCCGTCTCCATCTGCGGCGTCTCCGCTGCCATCGCCGCCTGCGGTGCTATTCAGGGGGACAAAAAGAAGCTCTCCTACGTTACCTCCGTGGTGCTGCTCTGCGCCGTGCCCATGCTCATCTTCATGCCCATGCTGGTGAAATGGATGGGCCTCAGCGAGGCCGTGGGCGGTGCCTGGCTCGGCGGCACCCTGGATACCAGCGGCTCCGTGCTCGCCGCCACGGAAATGGTCGGCGAGATCGCCTCCAAGACCGGCACCGTCGTCAAACTCTCCCAAAACGTCCTCATCGGCATCGCTGCCTTCGTCATCTCCCTCTGGTGGTCCATGCGCGAGCGCAGCACGAACCCGAATGCCCCTCGCCCCAGCGCCGGTGTGATCTGGGAGCGCTTTCCCAAGTTCGTCATCGGCTTCATCGTCGCCTCCCTCGTCTTCTCCTACGGCTTCACGCCGGAGGTCGCCAAGAGCTTCGACAAACCCCTCAAAGGTCTGCGCGAGATCTGGTTCGCCGCCGCCTTCGTTTGCATCGGCCTCGAAACCCGTCTCGGTGATCTCGCCAAGCTTGGCGGCGGCCGCCCCGCCCTCGCCTTCCTCGCCGGCCAGTTCATCAACATCCTCTGGACCCTCCTCCTCGCCTGGCTGCTGTTTGGCGTTTTTGCCTCCAAAGCAGCCTGATATTGAGTTCTTTGCCATTGATGTTAAGATCATGACCATGATCCTCGAAACCATTCCTGCGCTCCGAGAGCTGTCGCTTGATCACAAGATGCGACTTTCGTGGGAATTAGCTCAGGAGGTGTCCAACTCGGTCGAGATGCGACCGGACATCATGGCGATGCTGAATGAGCGTCTGGATGCCTATGAGGCCAACCGCGAAGCGGTCAAAACAACGGACGAAGTCACCGCTGGTCTCATTGCGATCAAGCAGCGTCTTTCTGCCGCCAAATGAAGGTTCACGATGTTGTGTGGACCTTGGCCGTGGAGGCCGATGTTCAGGCGATCTACGAAGACTATGAGCAGCGCGAAGAGGGCGCTGGCGACGTCTTTTATGCCGACCTGCTGAATTGTGTTCAGCTGCTAGCCCGCCATCCCCTTCTCGGCTCCAGTTTGAAAAATCGACGTCTTCGTCGCGTGCTGGTCTACAACCGCCACTTCGGACTCTTCTACGTTCCCGAATCACGCGGCGTCGTTCTTCATGCACTCATCGACCTGCGTCGCGATCCAGAGATGCTCGCTCGCCGACTGCGGGATCTTTGAAGGCTTCGCAGCCCTGCTTGGTCATCTGCGTCCATCTGCGCTATCTGCGGTTAAAAAATCTGAGAGAGCCCAGCCCTGCTAATACAGCGCCGTCTCCCCCTCATGCAGCAGCCGCACGCGGTCATTGAAACCTCGCGTCAGCGCTGATCTCGCCAGCCACTCCGCCGGCTCATGGATCGGCTCGCCGCCCAGCGGAAAAGTATCGTGGTGCATCGGCACCATGTGCCGCGCGCCCATCATCTCAAACGCATCCAGCGCCTCCTCAGGATTCATGTGCACCGGCCGCCCGCTTGGGGCCAGGTAGGCCCCGATCGGCATCAGCGCCAGATCGATCGCCGCCCGCTGCCCGATCTCCTGAAACCCACCGAACATGGAGCTGTCACCGCAGTGAAACAGCGTGCGTCCGCCGCCCTCGATCAGATAACCACCGAATCCGCGATGCGTGTCATGGATCATCCGCGCACCCCAATGGCGCGCTGGCGTGAGCGTGATGTGCAGATCCCGGAACTGCGCGCTCTGCCACGTCTCCAGTTCCACAATCTGGCCAAACCCGCACCTCTTCACCACACTGCCCACACCTTTCGGCACGATGATCGGCTGGCCGCGCGCGATCCGGCGCAGGCTCGGCAGATGCAGATGGTCAAAGTGCGCATGCGTCACCAGCACCAGATCCACCGGCGGCAGATCACTCGCCCACAGGCTCGGATGCCGCACCCGTTTCACCGGCCCATGCCACAGCGCCCAGTTCGGATCGATCGCCAGATTCACCCCGTCGATCTGCGCAAAAAAGCCCGCGTGCCCCAACCACGTCACCCCGATCTGGTCGGATCCAGCCTGAGGCACACCATCCGCGATCACCCGGCCCGGCCGGCGCGGTGCCAGCAGCGTGGGGATGAACACCTCCTTCAAAAACTGGAAGTTCCTTTGCTGCCACCCTTCCGTGGGCCGCAGCCCGATCTGGTTTTCATCCCGCTCGCGACGGAAAAAGAAGCGTCGCTTGGCGGGGCGCCCCAGCAGGGACGTCCCTCCGTGGTCCGGAGAGGGGTGATGGATCATCGTGGCGGGGGACTGCCTGATTGTTATAGAAAGTAAACGACTTCCAAGGCTGGCTGACAACCCCGATTTTCATCGGAACCCTCTCTGACAGCCAGGTCAGGCGAAGATTCACTCTCCCCCTGTAAAATCTAAGTTAGAGCCCAGCTCCTCGGACCTTGGACCTTGGACTGCGGCAGCCCTGCTGCCGCTTTCTCCAGGCCAGCCCTGCTGGCCGCCCGCCAGCACCCCAAAACCCCACCCCTCCCCTCCATCGGTTCAGCCCTGCCTTCCAAGCCACCAAAAACCAATCTGCTGGCCTCCCTGAATCTGCTGGAAAAACCTGCCCTCCATCACTCCAATACTCCACCACCCCTTCATAAAAGCCCCCACCATGCCCGAAACCGACGATCTCTGGACCAAAGACGCCGTGCGCCGCTCCATCCGCGCCCGGCTCAAAGCCGCCCCAGACAGCACCCTGCGCCGCTGGTCCGATCTCCTCGTCGAGCGCCTGAAAGCCCGCACCGACCTCTGGGAGACTCCCGGCATCGTCGCCCTCTTCGGCGGCCTGCGAAACGAGCCCGACCTCGTCACCCACTTCATGCCCTGGCTGCATGAGCGCGGATGGCGCACCGTCTTCTTCGGCGTTGAGGGCACCCAGCTCATCCCCATCGAGGTCAAATCCACCGCCGACCTCCAGCGCGGTCCCCTCGGCGTCTGGGAGCCTGTCCCCGGCACACCACTCAAACCTTCCGAACTCGACCTCATCCTCGTCCCCGGCCTCGCCTTCGCCGCCCGCGATGGCGCCCGCCTCGGCCGAGGCGGCGGCTACTATGATCGTTTGTTAGGAAACCCCGATGTCCGCGCCCGCCTCGTCGCCATCGCCTTCCACATCCAGCTCCTCCCGGACATTCCCTGCGAGCCGCACGACATCTGCGTCCCCGACCTCGTGACAGAGATTTAGCGCATCATTCCAAACAGACATGCGCCATCAGAGGCTCGCCCTGTCACCTCGGCGCCCCGTGCTCTTTGTCATAAGCCTCATTCCATTCGCGTAACTCACGCTGGCACTCCGCGCACACAAGCATCAGCGCCTCCTTCGGGTTCTTGGCATCAACCAAGCACCCGCCCTCCAGCGGTATGCCCGCATGCGGAAACCGCTTCCCGGTCGCCGCGCCACGCGCCCTCGTCCGCTCATTAAAGTCAGGCAGCCCATACATGATCGGCAAAGACTTCTTCTCCATCGCCACCTCATGCACCTCGCAGGTCGATGACCTCCCCTTTGTGTGATCCGCCACCTTCGTCGCACACCCGACGATGCCAAGCACGACCATCAACGGCAAAAACAGCGGAAACAAAGCTCGGTAAGATTTCATAACGTGAAGGGACAACGGACAGCTCAACTCCTAAATCAGGACTTCGGCCTCAAGATTCATCTACGTCCCGACCTGCGAAGCAGCAACGCCGCACCCGCAAACAAAAGCGCAAACACCGAGCTCAGCAAAACACCCACTCCGCCCCCGGCGACTCATCCCACCGTAAAGCGAACTTCCAAGTTCGCTCAGGCGAATCCTAAAGATCGAATCTCTTACCTTCATTGGATAAGCCCCCTTTCACAAACCTCCCGAAGATAGCTCTCGATCTTCTGCTCCCTCCCGGGATACGCACGGTCCCCAACCGCCATGATGCCATTCGCTATCCATAGCATTCCATAGGCCGCTAATGGCATGACAATCGTCCAGACGAAGAACAAAGCCATGAGAACAAGCGCGCCGCACCAGAAGCCGTGAAAAATTTGCACCAACAAATGGTGTGACATGCGCCCCCGGATCCGCGAACCCTCGGGTGTTGCCTCCACCTGGCCGTGAAAGACAGGCATGAAACTATCCCGAAACATGCCCATGGCCCAGTAAACACGGAGGCTTGAACCTCGCACATAGCCCGCAGGTCCATGATAGTCCCAAGAACTCGAATGGAGACCCGCACGGCAACGTTCGAGCAGGTCGCTTTCAGAAGCCGTGGAATGAAAGGTGATCTCTGACTTTTTGCTGAAGAAAGCTCGGATCCTGGGAGGCACCCATTTCAGCCATTTTGAGTTAAAAAAGCTCATCTGAATATCCATCATGGTAAAAATAGCGTCACTCGCGCCCCCTCTTCAGCGCATACGCTTTCAACTCCCCCGACAAAACCAACAGCAGGACAAATCCGGCAAACACTGTGAGCACGCAAAGCACCGCTCCCCAGAAACTACCGGTCGGCTCCGAGCGCATCCATCTCGAGGTGAAGCCGCCTAACAAACTGAGCGGTCCTATCAGCGCCCCAAGCAAGCCGACATAGTAGCCAATGTCTCCAAGCCTCCAAAGCAGCGCAAGAAACCACCGCTTCCGCTTTTTCAGCTCGACATACTCGGGGTAATCAAGGGACATGGTAAATGGTTCAACGAGTGTAGCTTCTACAACCGCAGACATCAATAGCTCCATAAAAACCCAATTTCACGGCCACTCACCATCATACGACTCAGGATGCACCTCATCACTGACCGTTCCCCGAACCCCAAACGGCCAGACCGACGGCAAAATCAGCCGCCGTTGCTTCTGCGCGTCCAGACGACTCAAACTGCGGCTGCCATCTCTCGCGGCGAACCTCCGCGCATGCCCCACACAAAGACGGCCCAGCCCCCGATGCACCAGCCAAGCCATGTAGAGCAGCACCGGAACGCCGATCACGAAGACAAGGATCAAAAGCATGAGCGGCATAAGTCTGATGAAGCAGGGTGAACCGAAGCCACACCTCTGCTCAACATAACTCTGGCACAAGCCTGGCGCATAGGGGAAGCGCAACACTCAAGACTCCCGCACAATCCGCCAAACCAGCATTGTCACGGCTTGAGGTCGAGAGAGGCTTTGCCTGTCTCCATGTCAAAAGGAACCGAGCTATGAAGATGCGTCACCCACCATTTTCCATCCGTTTTGCGACAGCACACCGTGGCACGCCACCACATATCGATCGCTTGACCACCGGTCTGCGTGCCTTTCACATGGTTGAGACTGTGACAGAAACCCGTGTCTCCACTGGCGGTGACACTCAGGTCGTGAATCTCATACGTGAAAGCACCCTCCCACGATGAAAACCATTGGGTCGCTCGTTGCGCCACAGCATCGGCACCGGCGTATTGCATGGGGTTGATCAGGTCAAATGCGACGACATCTTCCGCATACTGCGCCGTCAGCGCGGCGGCATCTTTGTTCTGACAAGCGATGACCGTGCCTTCAATGAGTGCGCGTATCTCCCTCTCTTCCGTGGTGGGGATATCTTGTGACTTCATACCCGGAGTTCGGATCTCGCCACCCTTCGGCCGGATCAATCTCACGCTACTCGCGACGCTTGACGCCGCACCATCCGCGCAACACGCCCACGATTCCACCGCTGCGTGATGAGCGGATAAAAATGCACCAGGAGCGTGATCACCGCAAAAGCCAGCCCCACACTCCGATGACCAGTGCCGAAGAATCCCACCGACAACCCGAGCGTGATCACACCTCCGATCAAATGCGCCCCTTCCGCAAAGTTCATCTGCCGCAGCAACTCCTCGAGACTGGACCTGCGAATCGTCATCTTCATGCCCGGATTCAGCCAGCCTAACGGCGTGTGCTTTAATACCCAGCGGAACACATTCACCCCTACCCAGCGATACACCCGCCCCTCGCATTCCCAGCGCCTGAAACGAAACCGCCAGGGATCCATCCCCAGCAGAAACTTCTGCGCAAACAGTCCCGTAACCCCCCCGATCACCCAGGTGAGCGAAGTCGCAAACATCACCGGATGCCCGTCCATGTCCGGCACCGAGATGATCATCCCCACCATCGCCAGCATGGAGAAGACCAACGAGGTCACGATCCACCTCGTGTGAGCCTTCGGATCAAGTTTCGTGCGCCATGCGTTCATACGGGAATGGTGCGTGCCTAAGCTGTGCCGACATGGCTAAGCGTCCGATATCTCATCGAGATATTTGACCATCCAATCTTCGTATGTCAGCCATCCTTCCTCGGCCCAGTCATCGGGAACTGTTTCATGCCAGATCGATGCAGCTCGCTCATCCTGTGGTCGAATAATCCACACCTCTTGCAGTCTTGGAGAAAAGCCGAACGGGAAGTAACGGGCAAAAAGATCGGATGGCTCATCAAAGAATGATTTCCACGCTTCTCGAATCTGCTCTGGATGATAAATCTCGTGGCCCTCGTCAATCCGCCCGTATCCAAGCTCGACCAGGAGCTTTCTGTACATACCAGGGATCGTCACTTGCATTCTCGATTCCATGAGGTCGATTTCTGGGTTACTTACTGTAGTCATGATGATCGTGTCCCGAGGACCTAACTGATTGATGGCGACAAAAGGTCAAGCGCGTCAACGGCTTGATGGAAAGACACACTTTAAACAGCCCTCGCGCTTAGGCTTTCAATGGTTAGGGTTCCTTTGCTGTCCGGATCTGCCCCAGCGCCGGCCCCGCCGCGCTCACGCCACCAATGCGGTTCCGAAACTCATACACATCCGCCCGATACAGCGTCTGCTCACGCCACAGTGGTTTGTCGCCATCAATGTAACCCGTGGCGATGATGAGAAAGCACGCCGTGCCCACCGGCACCTTCAAACGTGAGGCCTGCGCCTTCGTGGCATTCACCGCGTGGATGATCTCCTCGGCACCAGACAGCGTCAGCTGGCACTTCGTGGTCCAGAAGCCATACAGCGAGCCTTTCGCATCGGTCTTCGTCATGCCGGGGCAGTGCCGCGCGATGACATAGCGATGCTCATAGATCACCGGCAGCCCGTCCGCCAGGCGCACGCGCTCCAGATGCAGCAGCGGTTCTTGGGCGGAAACTTGCAGGGCGGTGGTTACATCCGCCGATGCCTCCGCGGCCTTGAGCTTTTGAAAGGTGATGACCTCCGTGCCGGGCTTGCGCCCCACCGCACGCGCCTTGTCGGTGAAGCTCACGAGGCGCTGCAGATCATAATCCAGCACGCTCTCCCGCACAAAGGTGCCCGCTCCCTGGCGGAACTCCAGCAGACCTTCGGACACCAGGCTGCTCAGGGCCTTGTTCGCCGTCGGGCGGCTAGTCTCGAAGAGCGCCGCGATCTCGCGTTCCGTCAGAAACTTCGCCCCGGGCGCGAAGTTACGGCTGCGGATCAAGGTCCGGAGCTTCTCGATGAGCTGCTGGTGAAAGGTGGCGTCCTTTGGCATGGATGGATGAAGAGACACAGCTTCGCGACAAAATGCGCTTTGACAAGTGGCTAAGCCAATTCATAACGTGGCTAAGCCACTTTCTTCACCCCCCCTTTCCTCATGAAATACAGCTACTCCGACCTCGCCAAGATGATCGACCACAGCCTCCTGCATCCCGCCATGACGGACGCGGACCTCGAGGCAGGCTGCAAGCTCGCCGCGAAGTATCAGGTGGCCTCTGTGTGCATCAAGCCCTACGCCGTGAAGCAGGCCGTGGAGTGGCTGCAGGGCTCCGGCGTGCTCGTCGGCTGCGTCATCGGCTTCCCGCAGGGCAACAGCACCACCGAATCCAAGCGCTACGAAACCCAGCTCGCCTGCCAGGACGGCGCGAACGAGATCGACATGGTCATCAATGTCGGCAAGGCCCTCAGCGGCGATTGGACCTACGTGGAGGCCGATGTGAAGGCTGTCAGCGATGAGGCCCACAAGCACGGTGCAAAAGTAAAGGTCATCTTTGAAAACGACTACCTCACCGCCGGTGGCGCCGGTCTCTCCAGCGATGATTTCAAGCGCAAGCTCTGTGAGATCTGCGAGCGTGCCGGAGCGGACTGGGTCAAAACCAGCACCGGCTACGGCTTCGTGAAGCAGGCGGATGGCAGCTACAACTACAAAGGCGCCACCGAGCACGACCTCGCCCTTATGCGCGCCAGCTGCAGCCCCAAGGTGCAGGTCAAAGCCGCCGGTGGCGTGCGTGATCTCGACGGCCTCATCCGCGTCCGCGACCTCGGCGGTACCCGCTGCGGCGCCACCGCCACCGCCGCCATGATGGACGACTACCGCAAGCGCGAAGCCGCTGGCGAGACCGGCGAAACCGCCGGAAAGATCGGCTCCGGCGGTTACTAAATAGGCCACCCAAACCCCCGTCAGGGACGCGCTCCGTTCTCCGTAGCATGACTGCGGAGGATGAATGCTGCGCGTCCGACTTTTTCCTGCCGCTCTCTCCCGACCTCCACCAACCCCATCCGTCCCCTCTTTCGAGCCGGAGGCTCGACGGCTTGTAGCCGGTGGTGAAGCGAGCGAAGCTTGCGAGAACCACCGGAAATCGCCGCACACACCTCTCAGCTCAGCACGCGCCCCGGAGGGACGCTGGAAGCTAACGCAAGCATCCAAAACCTCTCCCTTCCCAGGCACCCCCGCCAAGAAATCACTGGCACGCCCCACCACCGGCGCATAACTCCCCTCGTTCATGCCCAAGCCACTCATCGCCGTCACCATGGGCGACCCTGCCGGGGTCGGCCCTGAAGTCTGCCTGCAACTCCTCGCCAACGAAGCCGTGCGCGAAATCGCCACGCCGGTCATCTTTGGCGATGCGCGCCTGCTTTCCCGCTGCGCCCGCCTGACCAGTCTTCCTGCCCCGAAGCGCATCATCTCAGAGATCGAGTGGGCCGAGAAATACAGCAGCATCGACGAGCCCGCCGTGCTCGACATCTTCGGCTTTGACGCCACCGACTTCACCCCGGGCAAGGTCAGCGCCAAAACCGGCGCCGCCGGTTATCGCTATGTCGAGAAGAGCATCGAAGCCGCGCTCGCCAAGCAAGTCGCCGCCGTCGCCACCGCTCCGCTGAACAAAGAAGCACTGCACGCCGCAGGCATCACCTATCCGGGTCACACGGAGATGTTCGCGGAGAAGATGGCCTCCGAGCGCTCCTGCATGACCTTCTACTCCGAGGAGATGATCTGCTCCCTCGTCACCGTGCACATCGGTTACCAGGATGTCGTCCCCGCACTCACCACTCAGCGCATTCTGGATGTCATCGAGCTCACTGTGGACTCTGTGAAACGCGTCAAGGGAAGAGCACCAAAAATCGCCGTCTGCGGCCTCAATCCGCATGCTGGCGAGAACGGTCTCTTCGGCCGCAACGAGGAAGAAACCATCATCGCTCCTGCCATCGCCGCCGCGAGAGCCAAGGGCATCCAGATCGAAGGTCCGCTGCCACCCGACACCGCCTTCATCGCCACCAAGCGCCGCACCGTCGATGCCTACATCTGCATGTATCACGACCAGGCGCTCATTCCGCTGAAAGCACTCGCCTTCGACACCGCCGTGAACACCACGCTCGGCCTCCCCGTCCCGCGCACCAGTGTCGATCACGGTACTGCCTGTGACATCGCCTGGCAGGGCAAGGCGAACGGCACCAGCCTCGTCGAAGCCGTGAAGCTCGCCGCAAAAATGGCCTGATCGTACAACCCCATTCCAATGGGGTTGCATCCCGATCCACCCACAAGCCGGAAGCTCCTCAAAGGCATCTTCTGAACCATGGACAGCCTCATCCCGACCACCTATGAGTGGCCGCGATGATTCTTGAAACCATGCTTCAGCGGCTGTTCGCCAGCCTCGTCCACGGCCCGTCGATGAATGCACGTCCGCATCGCTCACGCCAGCGCTGCGACTGGAATGATCTCAGTCTCCTGAAAGGCATCGAGCCCGCCAGTGCCCTGAAGACGCTGATGGAAAAGCGCAAGCTCGAGTTCCCCGCGAAGGTGCCGCCCTTTTCCGCGCCGACCTATCCAGAAGCCGAATGGTCCGATGATCAAAAGCAGGCCCGCGATGCACATCAAAAACAGACCAAGCTCCTCAAGAAGCTGCGCGATATCGCGGACGATGCCACGGAGTACATGAATGATCATGGTGAGTCCTGCCTCGCCATCGGCTTCCCACTCGTTTCCATGCCACCAACCGGTGAGGAGAAATCCGTGCGCGGTTCCAGCCGCGTGTTTGCACCTCTGCTGCTCATGCCGGTCAACCTCCAGGTGCGCACCGGCTCACGCATGGGCGTGACCATCGAGTGCGCCGCCGAAGGCGCGGACCTATTGGTCGCGAATCCAGCCCTCATCGCCTGGCTGGAGCGCCAGACCGGCAAGAGCCTCGGCGAGATGTTTCTCGATGAAGACGCCTCGGATCCCTGGCGCGAGGTCGATGAGCTGCTGAAGCAGATCAACACCCTTCTGGACCTACCCGCTGTCGCCGAATTCCACGCCGATAGTTTGTTAGGCGAGGTGCCTACTTTGGAAAAGCTGCCCAAAACAGCGTCCGTGCTTCCCTCCGCCGTCCTCGGCCTCTTCCCTCTCTCAAACCAGTCCCTGCTCCGCGACACCAAATGGATGATGGAGCATGAAAAAGAGCTCCAGGAACCCGTCTCCGCCTTCTTGAATCCCCAGGCCCTTCACGAAACTGACGAGCCTGAGGCGAGCGAGGCACCCGTGCCCGTGCAGAAGCGCGATTTCACCGCCGAATGGCTCGTGTCGAACGCTGATCCTTGCCAGGCGAACGCCGTGCTGGCTTCGCGTGAGGCCAAGGCGCTCGTCGTCCATGGTCCGCCCGGCACCGGCAAGAGCCAGACGATCACCAACATGATCGCCGATCATCTCGCGCGTGGCGAGCGCGTCCTCTTTGTGTGCGACAAACGCACCGCGCTGGATGTGGTAAAGTATCGCCTCGATGCTGTCGGCCTCGGTGACCTCTGCGGCGTGGTGCATGACCCCAGCGGTGACCGCAAGGACTTCTACATGGGCCTGCGCGACCGGCTGGAGAACCTCGCCGATGCCGTGCCCATCCAGGATCCACGGCCACATCTTGAATCCACGAACAAGCAGCTCGCCGCCATCCACACCGAACTCGAAGGCTACCGCAAAAAACTGCATCTCAGTGAGCACAGCTCCGCCGACAGCTTCCACGCCTTGCTAGGCACTTGGTTAGGCCTCGCGACTCGTGAAGACGTCCCCGCAAGCTCACCCATGCCGGAGCTGAAACCGCAGGAGGTGGAGGAAGCCAGCACCACCCTGGATGAAGTCTGCCGCCGAAGCGAGAAAGCAGGCTATCCCACGAATCCTTTTCGCGGCCTCCTTGGCATCAGCCTGGGTGATTTCCTCCCGCGCACCGATGTCCGCCTCACCTTGGAAGCCATTCATGCCGCTGCCGAAACAGCGGACTCTGCCAAACCAGCCACGCTCTCGAGTCAAACTTCCGCCACCCAGCCTCTCACTGGCCAGGCCGCTCAGCGTGAGGGCATCGTTACGTTGCTGCGCAGTCTGATCGCAGATCACGATGAGACCTTCCTGCGTTCTGTCATCACGCTTCCAGCCTCATCACGCCAGGAACTGGCCAACGAAGTCTCGGATGTGAATACCTGGCTTGAGCAAGCCAAAGCCACCTCGCTTGATCGCGCCCTCATGAGCAGTGCACGCAGCGCTGGCGTGCTTTCGCTCGGTCCCGTGAACCAGCATCTCACCGCCCTGAAGGCCTGGGAGCCGATCTCTTGCAGCTTCTTCAAGAAACTCTTTGCCGGTGCTGCCAAGAAAGCCGCCACCACAGCTCTCGCACCGCTCGGCCTCGGCCTTGATGCAGGCTGGCAGCAAGGCCTCGCCTTCTATCAGGGTCTCAAGCATCGCCTGCTCGTCGCGGACTGGCTTTCACGTGCCACCGGTTCCAATGCCGTCACGCTCCCCGATGACGCCACCTTGCTAAAGCAGGTTGGCCTCGCTCAAAACACCTGGCAGGCCCAGGCCGGCCTAACCAAAATCGGCATCACCTCATTACCTGCCGAAAGCGCTGATCTAACCGAACTTGCTTCATCTCTCGAATCCGAAGCCAAATGGCTCCGACAGCTGGATCACGTTGTCTCGCTGGCGCAGAAGAGCGGCCTCTTCATCCAGGACATTGCCTCAAAACTCATCCCAGGCTGGCTGGATCAAACTCCTGCCAAACAAACCACACAGTCCTGGCTCACACATAGCGCGAGTCTGGAGGACATGGTGCGCCTGCAGCATGGCCTCAGCCAGCTCCCTGCCATCATGCGTGCCGCTGTGGATGAGCTGCTCGCACATGGCACAGCCAAAGATGAACTTCTCTCCAGCCTGCGCCGTCAGGCCGTGGAGAATGTACTGCGTGCTCGCTTGAAGAGTGATCCCGAACTCGCCGCCATCGATGGCGAGCGCATTGAAGCAGCCTTCGATAGCTTCTCAAAACTCGCTCAGGAGAAGCTCACGCTGGTGGGAGACTACGTCCGTTATCTCTGGCAGAATCATCAAAAGGGCCGCTTGCTTGCCACGACCGGCACACAGCTCAACAAGCTCGGCTCCGGCCTGCGTCAGCGTCTTTATGTGAAGGGCAAGAAGGCTCTGAAGCTCCGCCAGATGCTCGCCACGGGCGCGGATGTGGAAGGCGGAGATCCCATCTATGATCTTTGCCCCGTGTGGATGGCCAGTCCCTCCACCGTCGCGCAGATCTTCCCGCGCCACGCCATCTTCAATGTGGTCATCTTTGATGAGGCTTCGCAGTGCCGCTTGGAAGAAGCCCTGCCCGTCCTCATGCGCGGCGAGCGTGTCGTCATCGCCGGCGACCAGAAGCAGCTTCCGCCCACACGCTTCTTCGAGTCAGCCCTCGCCGATAGTGGTGACAGTGATGCTGAGACCGCAGAAGAGCTGTTCTTCCAGCAGCAATCCGAAGCCGAGGACCTGCTCACCGCCGCACTGAACCTGGATGTTCGTGAAGCCTATCTCGATGTGCACTATCGCAGCCGTAATGAGGCCCTCATCGGCTTCTCCAACGAGCACTACTACGGCTCACGTTTGCAACCCATCCCAGGTCATCCGCGCAACAAGGCGCTCAACACCCCCATCCAGCTTCATCGTGTGAATGGCGTGTATGCTGAGCGTGCGAACGAGAAGGAAGCCGAGGCCGCCGTAAACCTCATTGCCGAACTTTTGGCTGGGCCAAACCCGCCCTCCATAGGTGTGGCCTGCTTCAACCTCACTCAAAGAGAAGCCATTCATGAAGCTCTCGCAGAGCGAGTGGATCGCGATGCCGAGTTTGCCCGCCGTTATGAGGAGGCGAAGAACCGCAAGGGTCGTGACTCCTTTGAAGGTCTCTTCGTGAAGAACCTCGAAAACGTGCAGGGAGACGAACGTGATGTCATGATCATCAGCACCACCTTCGGGCCGGATGCGCAGGGCAAGTTCCGTCGCAATTTCGGCGCTCTCTCCCAGCGTGAAGGCGGTCGCCGGCTCAACGTGCTGGTCACTCGCGCGCGCGATGCCGTGCATGTGCTCACCTCCATCCCTTCGGCGGAATTCAGTGCCGTCGAAGCTGCGCCTCCCGGGCAGATCCCGAACGGTCGTCTGCAGCTCTACGCTTACTTGCGCTACGCGGAGAAGCTCGCCGAGTTCTTCGCCAGCTATCAGGACGAGCTGGAGAAGATGCGGCGCGATGCCAAGCCCGAGCTCAAGGAGTGGGAGAGCGCCACACCGTCGCCCCTGGCCAAAGCCATCGGCACTACCTTGCTGGAGCGGCATCAGACCGGCTCGCACATTCATTGGGGCAATGAAGGCTTCTGTGTCGATGTGGCCTGCATCCATCCGCTGATGCCAGCGGATGTCACGGTCGGTGTGCTCACAGACTTCAGCCGCTTCCACAAGACCCCGGACCCTATCGAGTGGGACATCTTCCGCACCCGCGTGCTGCGCGGCCAGGGCTGGGAGCTGGAGCGCCTCTGGTCACCCGTGCTCTTCCGCCGTGCGGAGGAGATGATGCAACGCATCAAAGCCGGTCACGATCGCCTTTCCGTTCCTCCAACATCCCGGCAACTCATGCCTGAAATGTCCTGGCGAGCTGCGTTTGATAGAAGCATCCCTCGATTATGAAATCACTGCTCACTCTCTTCTCGCTCATCACCCTCGCCGCATCCGCGCAGGACGTCACCCTTTTCACGGGCGACAAGCTCACCGGCATCAAGGAACCTCACGGCACCTGGCAGGCCGCGCAGAGCCTCGCTCTCGATCCGGCCAATCCAAAAGCCTTTCAAATCACCCCGGGAACCGGAGTCTTCGTCAACAGTGCCGCTGGCAAGACTAAGGATCTCTTCAGCGAAGTGGAGCATGGCGACTGCGAGCTCCACGTGGAGTTCTGCGTGCCGCAGGGGTCAAACTCCGGCATCTACCTCATGGGTCGCTATGAGGTGCAGGTCTTCGACAGCTTCGGGCACCAGGAGCTCAAATACAGTGACTGCGGCGGCCTCTACCAGAGCCATCTCCCGCCGCCCGCCTTCACCGGCAAACCACCCGCCGTGAATGCCAGCAAGGCTCCCGGAGAGTGGCAGAGTTTTGACATCACCTTCCGCGCGCCTCGCTTTGATGCCGCGGGCAAGAAGATCGAGAACGCCAAGTTCATCAAGGTCATCCACAACGGCCAGGTCATTCACGAAAACGTCGAGGTGAATGCCCCCACACGCTCCGCTGCCTTTGATGAAGAGAAACCTCTCGGCCCGCTGAAGTTCCAGGGCGATCACGGCCCTGTGGCCTATCGAAATGTGGTTTTGAAGAAGCTTCCCTGATCCCATGTCTCCCGTCATCGAAACTCTCGCCGATCTTGTGCGCATCAACAGCGTGAACTCCTCCTATGAGGGCGGCCCCGGCGAAGGCGAGATCGCCGCGTATGTGAAGCGCTTCTTTGATCAGCGTGGCATTGAAACCTCCGAACAAGAAGTGTTTCCGGGGCGGCCCAATGTGATCGCACGCCTGCCAGGACGTGATTCAAGCCGCCGCATCGTGCTGGAGGCCCACACGGACACTGTCTCCGTCAAAGGCATGACCATCCCTCCCTTTGAGCCGACCATCCGCGATGGCAAAATGTATGGCCGCGGCTCCTGCGACACCAAGGCAGGCCTTGCAACGATGATGCATGCGCTGGCCTCGCTAAAGGAAGAAGGCATTACATCTCAGTGCGAGGTCCTGCTCGCAGCCGCCGTGGATGAAGAGTACTCCTATCGCGGTGTCGTGCGGCTCTGCGAAGGCTTGAAGGCAGATGCTGCAATTGTGGCGGAGCCCACCGAGCTTCGCGCCGTCATCGCCACCAAAGGTGTGCTACGCTGCCGCATCGTCGTGCACGGCCGTTCAGCGCACAGTTCAAAGCCACATCTCGGCGTGAACGCCATCACCCACATGGCCCGCGTCATCGCCGCCATCGAGGCGGACAACGAGCGCATGACCACCATAACACATCCTTTGGTAGGCCACGGCACCTGCAATGTCGGCGTGATCAGTGGTGGCGTGCAGGTGAACTTTGTTCCGGATCGCTGCGCCATCGAGATTGATCGCCGCTTGCTGCCCGGTGAACGTGCCAGCGATGCCGTGGCGCACTACCGTCAGCTTTTGAAGAGCATTGATGGCATCACAACCGATGTCGAAGAGCCTCTCTTGCTCGTCGATGAAGCTCTCGATACACCCGCCGAAAGCGCTGTGGTGAAGACAGCCACGCGCGTGCTGCGTGAGATGGGGCTGAATGCCGAGCCCTGTGGCGTGCCCTTCGGCTGTGATGCCAGCAAGCTTTCGCGTGCAGGCATCCCCAGCATCGTCTTCGGACCGGGTAGCATCGACCGCGCCCACACGGCGGATGAATACATCGAGCTTGATCAAGTGGAGCGCGCTTATGAGTTCCAAAGAAGATTCCTCCTCAGCTTCGCGTAACCGATTTCACCACCATCGCCATGAACAACCGCCGCCATTTCCTCACGACCACCCTCGGTGCCGCGCTCGGCACGCAAGTCAGCAGTTGTGCCGCGCTCACCAGCGCTGGAGGCCACATCGATGCGCACGTGCATGTGTGGACGCCGGATACCGAGAAGTATCCTTTGGCGGCAGGTTATAAGAAGGCAGACATGGCTCCGCCGAGCTTCACGCCCGAGCAGCTCTTTGCCCACTGCAAACCGGAAGGCGTGAACCGCATCGTGCTCATTCAGATGAGCTACTACAAGACGGACAACCGCTACATGCTGGACATGATGGCGGCGCATCCCGGCACCTTCTCCGGTGTCGCGATCATTGATGAAAAGGCCCCGGACATCCGTGGCCGCATGAAGGCGCTGAAAGCGCAAGGTGTGCGCGGCTTCCGCCTGGTGCCGCAAGGCGCAGATGCCACCGCATGGTTTGACTCTCCCGGCATCACCGAGATGTGGAAAGTGGCCGCTGATGAAAACCTGAACATGTGCCTGCTCATCAACCCCGAAGCCCTCGGCCCCGTGGCGAAGATGTGCGAGAAGAATCCGCAGACCCCCGTGGTGATCGACCACTTCGCGCGTCTCGGCATGAAGGGTCCGGCGGACCGCGCGCAGCTTGATCGCCTGCTGCACCTTTCCAAGTATCCCAAGGTCACCGTGAAGACCTCCGCCTTCTATGCCCTGGGCAAGAAGCAGCCGCCCTACCTCGATCTCGGCCCCATGATCAAGGAGTGCCGCGATCACTTCGGCGCGGACCGCCTCATGTGGGCCAGCGACTGCCCCTTCCAGGTCGATCCCGGTCACAACTACCACGACTCCATCTCCCTCATCCGCGACCGCCTGGACTTCCTGACTGCCAGTGAAAGAGCCGCCATGCTGCACGGCACCGCCGAGCGCGTGTTCTTCAGCTAGCACCGAATGACCGGCCTCTGGCGTACAACCCCATTCCGATGGGGTTGCATCCCGCACGCCCCATCAGTTCGTCCCCATCGCCGACCATCAAAGTCGCGCCAGCCAGAACGACGGCCCTATTCATTCTACCGCATCACCCCCGTCCGGATTTCCGTGTCTTCCACGTGTTCCGTAGGCCCTCAAAGAACCTCTCTGGAATCTTGTTCATCCTGCCATCCTGTTAATCCTGTAAAAAACAGCCCTCGCACCTCCCAACTTCCATGTGCGATGCCTGCTGAACGTGCGTATTGGCTGCATGACCTTGTCCCGATTCGTCCTTTCCTCCGCGCGGCACTACTGGCGCGGACACCTGGGTTTGCTGCTCGGCGCCTTCCTGGCCTCGGCGATTCTCAGCGGCTCTTTGCTGGTCGGTGACTCAGTTCGCGCCAGTCTTCGTCGTGTGGCGGAACTGCGTCTCGGCAAGGTGCAGTCCGGCCTGCTCGGTGGTGACCGTTGGTTCACAGCCGATCTCGCGAAGAAGGCTGGCTCTGAGCCAGTCATCATCGCTGTCGGCTCCACCGCCAATGCGAATGGCAAGGTGCGTGTGAATGGAACGCAGGTTCTGGGTGTGGATGCAGGCTTTTGGAAGCTGAGCACCAGTGGCACACCCCGCACCTTTGGCCGTGGTGAAGTACTCGTGAATGAGCCGCTGGCTCGCAAGCTCAGCATCAAGGGTGGTGACACCGTCATCGTCCGTCTTGAGCGCCCCAGCGCCATTTCGCGTGACGCACCGCTCTCCGGCAGCACGAACCAGGATGTCTCTCTGCGCCGCCAAGTGGCCGGCATTGTGAGTCCAGAAGACTTCGGCGCCTTCCAGCTCATTGCCTCCCAGATCACGCCTGACACAGTGTTTGTTGGGTTGGAGGACCTGCAGAATCAAATTGAAATGGATGGAAAGGTGAACGCGGCACTCAGTTCACAGTTCTCAGTTCCCGGTTCTCAGTTGGAGCAGGGCAAGACACTCGATGACCTTGGCTTGAAGCTCACGCGCGTCGCGGGTTCACAGAAGGAATGGGAAGTCAGCACCAGCCGCGTCTTCATGGATCACAGTCTCGCCTCGAAGCTGCTGAAGCGTGAGGGCAGTTATGGTGTGCTCACCTATCTGGTAAACGGGCTGAAGTCCGCGAAAGGTGGCACACCTTATTCCATGATTACTGCGGTGGATCGCATCGGCGGCTCAGCAGAATCAGGGATTACTATTTCTCAATGGCTCGCGGAGGATCAGAGCCTTGCGATCGGAGATGAGGTGGAGGTTTTCTACTTCGTGGTCGGACTTGGCCGTGAACTGAAGCAGGAGAGCGCGAAGTTTAAAGTGCGCGGCATTCTGCCGATGACCGATCCCGAAGTCACACGCGCCTGGACTCCTGAGTTTCCGGGCGTGTCAGATGTGGACAACTGCCGCGACTGGGAACCCGGCATCCCGATGGACATGAAGGCCATCCGCGACAAAGACGAAAAGTATTGGGACGATTACAAAGCCACGCCCAAAGGTTTCATCTCTCTCGCCGAAGGGCAGAAGCTTTGGGCGAATCGTTTCGGCAATCTCACCGGCATCCGCTTTGCCGATACCGGCCAGGATGAGGCCGCATTGAAGAGCGAACTGCTCGCCACGCTTCAGCTCGCCGACATCGGCCTCACACCTCGCGACTTCAAGAAGGACGCAGATGCCGCCGCAAAAGGCAGCGTGGACTTCGGTGGGCTCTTCATCGGCCTGAGCATGTTCCTCATCGCCGCGGCATTGGTCTTCGCGGCACTGCTCTTCCTCTTCACGCTGGAGCGTCGCGCCTCGCAGGTTGGCTTGCTGCTCGCGCTCGGCTGGACGACCAAGCAAGTGCGCAGGGCCCTGCTAGGCGAAGCAGGTGTCATCGCCATCATTGGAAGCATTGTTGGTTTGGCCGGTGGCGTGTTTTACACCAAGGCTGCGCTTGCTGGATTGAGCGGAGCCTGGTCCGGAGCCTCGCAGGGACTGCCGTTGATCTACTCCGCCAGCATCGGCACTCAGATTGGAGCAGCCGTGGGTTCGATCTTGATCGTGCTTCTTACCTTGTGGTGGGCCAGCCGGAAGATGTTCCGCGCGCAGACCCGAGACTTGCTCACGGGTGAAACGGATCGCGCTTTGACAAGCGCGCCCACGGTTGGCAAGCGGAGGACAATCATCTCTGTGTCACTGGTGGTGCTGGCGATTGGCCTCGTCTTCGGCGCAAAGTCAGCGAAGGCACCCGAAGCCGTGGCAGGTATGTTCTTTGGCAGCGGCATGATGCTCATGATCGCGGGTCTGAGACTCGCAGGCGACTGGATGCGCCGTGATCGTGGCGCCTTGGCTCAAACACTGACGCAGATCGGCAGGCGCAACATCTCACGCCGTCCTTCGCGCAGCCTCGCCGTGATCGGCATGATGGCCGGTGGCATCTTCCTCGTCACCGCCGTGAATGCCTTCCGCATGAGCGCGGGAGATGTGACGAAGCGCGACTCCGGAACCGGAGGCTTTGCACTTATCGGCGAATCATCCCTGCCCATCTATGAGGACCTCAACACCAAGGCTGGCATCGAAGCCTTCGGCCTGGATGAGGAGCTCATGAAGGGAGTGAAGATCGTGCCCTTCCGTGTGCGTGAAGGCGATGACGCGAGCTGCCTAAACCTCAACCGCGCGCAGAAGCCCGTGCTGGTGGGCGTGAACCCTGCGCTTTTGGACAGCCGCTTCCGCTTTGCCGGAGGCGAGGGTTGGAACGCTCTGTCTCCAACAGAGCACAATGAACCGGGAACCCGGAACCCCCAGGCCATCGCCGATCAGGCCACCGCCATGTGGGGTCTCGGCAAAGGTGTGGGCGGAACGGTGGACTATCAGAACGCTGCCGGTGAAACCTTTGGCATGCAGATCAGCGGCCTCGTCGGCGGCTCCGTGCTGCAGGGAAAGATGATCACCAGTGAAGCAGCCTTCTTGAAAGCTTATCCCGATGCCTCAGGCTATCGCTTCTTCCTCATCGATGCCCCGGCGGACAAGGTGAACGAGGTCAGCGCGCATCTCACGCGCCAGCTCGAGCAGCGCGGCCTCGCTCTCGAACCTGCGAAGCAACGCCTCGAGGCCTTCCTTGCCGTGCAAAACACCTACATCGGCATCTTCACCATCCTCGGTGGTCTCGGCGTGCTGCTCGGCACCGCCGGTCTCGGCGTGCTTGTGGCACGTCATGTCCTGGAACGACGCGGCGAGCTGGGCCTCATGCAGGCCCTCGGCTTCATGCCTGCGGCTTTGCGCAAACTGGTGTTAGGCGAGCATGTGTTCCTGCTCATCGCCGGCCTGCTTCTCGGCGTCGTCTGCGCCCTTATCGCCGTCTGGCCCAGCGTGTCTCAGGGCGGCGGCGATCTGCCTGTCTGCTTCCTCGGCGCGCTTCTCGGCGGTGTCCTCATCTTCGGCCTTCTCACCTGCTGGCTCGCCGTCACCGGTGCCGTGCGTGGAAGACTGCTAGAAGCGATCCGGCGGGAATAGAGCCAGTGTGGAATGCCGGCCGCTTACGTGTTTGGATTGGCCTGCTTGATTGGAGTTCCAGGAGGAGGCTCATCGAAACTCTTCAGCCATTTTCTCCCGCCTGAGGAAAGCAGCAATTTTAGATAGGCCGCGCTTCTTTGAGGCGGGCAGGCTTCCACTGCGGCGATGTATTCTGGCGGGGGCTGATACCAGTGTGCGCCGATGTAGTGCAGGATGTTCATCGGCGAGACGTAGATCCGATCACCGGCCGGAATGAACAACTCCGAGTTGGATGAGGAGCCACACTCATGATCTCCATGCCGGGCACTCGATCTGCCAAACTGGCAGAGGTCGCAGTCGTGAAATCCCGCGCAGGCGTAAGGCGGCCTCCACGCGGATCTGGCATGAGAAGACAGAGTATCAAAGAAGCTCTTGGACACCGATCCTTTCGGATAGTCCATATTCACGCTCAACCAGCCTATGGCGATCAAGGACGACCCTTCAGAGAAAGGGACTGCCAGAGAGGAATCTCCATCGTTCAAGCCAGGCATAGATTAGGTGACATCAGGTCCGGAGCCAGTATGTGCGGGGAGATAACAGTCGGCCAGATGAAACACGACTCACTGAAGCTCGAAGCTCGTTTCCTGCGATTTTCCCGAAGTCGTGCAACTGCCCTGAAGAATGGCTCGCCAAGGGGCGTTCCTTCGTCTCCTAATCCCCTCTTGCCCAACCATGAAACGCCTCCTGCTTCCCTTTTCCCTTCTTGCCGTCCTGGTCACCTGGACGGTGATCGCCGCTGACCCTGCCAAGCCTGCGCCGCTGAAGGTGCTCATGGTCACGGGCGGCTGCTGCCATGACTACGAGAACCAGAAGATGATCCTGGCCGAGGGCCTCAGCGCCCGCGCAAACGTGGAGTTCACCGTCGTCCACGAGGAAGGCCCCGAGGGCAAGAAGGACAAGACCCACCGCATCAGCATCTATGAAAAGGACGACTGGGCCAAGGGCTACGACCTCGTCCTGCATAACGAATGTTTCGGCGGCATCGAGGACGTCGCTTTCGTGGAGCGCATCGCCAAGGCGCATCGTGACGGCGTGCCTGCCGTGATGCTGCACTGCTCCACGCACAGCTACCGTGCCGCGAAGACCGATGAATGGCGCAAGTGCATCGGCCAGACCTCCATGAGCCATGAGAAAAACCGCGATCTGCTGGTGAAAAACGTGGCCCCTGAGCATCCCGTGATGAAAGGCTTCCCAGCTGAGTGGCTGGATGCGAAGGACGAGCTCTACAAGAATGAAAAGCTCTGGGAAAACTTCGTCCCGCTGGCCAAGGCCTACGGTGAAGAAACCAAGAAGGACCACTTCCTCATCTGGGTGAACACCTACGGCAACGCCAAGGTCTTCGGCACCACCATGGGCCACAACAACAGCACCATGGAAGACCCCGTTTTCCTGGATCTCGTCGCCCGCGGTCTCCTCTGGGCCACTGGCAAGCTGGGTGAGGATGGCAAGCCCGCGGCTGGCTACGGCCCCGTGCAGAAGTAAGTCTCCTTCATCCATCCACTTCATGGAGAGCACCCGGAGTCATCCGGGTGCTTTTTTATACCCCCGCGGAAAGCCTCATAGTTTTACCCGTCACGCCATTGCATGTGCGCGGTGCTTGGTATCATGCACCTCATGCTGAACTTCGAATCCCGGGAAAGCCCCCTGGCGCCGAACCATGTGTTTGCCTGGCGTTTTTTGAAATTCTTGTTAGGCGCGCTGGCGCTCGGCGGCTTTGCCCTGGGCATCGGGGTGCTCGGTTATCATTACATCGCCGCGTTCTCCTGGGTGGACTCGCTTTTGAATGCCTCCATGATCCTCGGCGGCATGGGTCCCATGGGCGAGCTGCCATGTGATGAGGCCAAGATCTTCGCCAGCGCGTATGCTCTGTTCAGCGGGCTGATCTTCATCACCGTGACCGGCATTGTGCTCACTCCCCTGGCGCACCGTGTGCTGCATCACTTCCACCTCGATGACGACGACGAGCCCGAAAACAACAACGACAAACCTTCCTCATGAGCTCTTCCTCCGAACGCGTGGTCATCGTCGGTGCCAGTGACAAGCCTGATCGCTATGCTCACAAAGCCCAACTGCTGCTGAGCCAGCATGGCCATGAAGTAGTGCCCGTGCATCCGAGGTTGGAAAGCATCGAAGGCGTGCCCGTGGTAGCGGATCTCACGCAGATCACGGGCACCGTGGACACGGTGACCATGTATGTCGGACCGGCGATCTCCCAGGGCCTCGGAGACAAGCTCGTCACCGTGAAGCCGAAGCGCGTCATTTTCAATCCAGGCTCAGAGAATGCCGAACTCGAGGACAAGCTCTCCCAAGCAGGTATTGAGGTCGAAGAGGCCTGCACGCTCGTGTTGCTACGCACCGGGCAGTTTTGACACTCGGAGCCACCAGTAGGCCTCACCAAATACGACAAGTGTCGTATTTCATACTGGACAAATCCGACATTTGTCGTCAATCTGATGAAATATGGCCCGAAAATCACTGCCGCCCCTTTCCGCCGCCGAGCAGGCGCTGATGGACATTCTTTGGAAAAAGCACCCTGCCTCTGTGCTTGAGCTTCTGGAAGGTGTGAACCAGGGGCGACCTGAGCCGGTGACACGAAACACGCTGCAGACCCAGCTCACCCGGCTGGAAACCAAGGGCTGGATCAAGCGCGATGACTCCAGCCGCACTCATGCTTACACGCCGGCCGTGCAGGAGCAGCCTGGCCGCAACAGCGTGCTGAAGGAGCTGAAGCAGCGCTTCTTTGGCGGCAGCAGCCTGGCCCTGGTGCGCTGCCTGGTGGAGAGCGGCGAGATCAGCGAAAGCGAGCTCGCGGAACTGCGCAAGCTGGTGAAGGGCGGCAAACCCGGCGGGAAAGGAGGCGAGTCGTGAATGCGGACTCTGTCTTTCTCATCAACTTTGCCCTTCATAGTCTCATTCTTGGTTCGGCAGGATGGGGTGTGACTTTGCTGCTTCGTGATCCCCTCTGCCGGAGCGCTGCAGCCGGGATCGCGCTGGCTTTCTGTGTGATCGGGCCTTCCGTGATCTCCGAGTGGTCGTACCCTTACATGGGCAAGGCACCTCTGCTCACCGCCGTGCGTGAGACACTGGAGACGGACTGGCGCATCGTGGTGCCTGCGGTTGAGAGCACGACCGCAGCAAAGCCAGTCACCGCCAGTCCCGTATCATCACCTATGCCGAAGCCCGCTTGGAGCATCGATGACCTAGTGCATGCCCTGCGCTACCTCTTCTGGATCGGATTGATCACCCTGCTGCTGCGCCATTTTTGGCGGACGGCACGGGTGCTGCGCTGGAGCCTGACCTTGCGTCGACCTAACGAAATGGAAGTCTCGTCTCTGCCATCCGGCATGGATGCAAGCCGCTTGCGGGTCTTTGAACGTGAAGGATCGCCCTGTGCGGTGGGCTGGCTGAGGCCGGTCATTGCCGTGCCCGCTTCCGCATTTCAAACACTGACATCCACGGAATGGCGATGGATGATGGGCCATGAGCAGGAGCATCTGCGCATGGGAGACACCCTTCACTCCTGGATTCAGGAGTGCCTGCGCGCCTTTCTCTGGTGGAACCCTTTTGCCCATCTGCTGATGGAATGCCACGCGCGTGCTCGTGAGGAGGTCTGTGATGCCGCCGCCCTGCGCCACAGCGAAAGCCGCGATCACCGCGCGTATGCAGACTTCCTGCTCATGTGAGCCCAGCCTCGTCTCCATGCAGGCTGCGTCACACCTATGGCCCATTCCCTTCCTGCTCGTCGGTTGAAAGCACGCATCGTCGCGCTCATGCAAGCACGCGGCGTGCGGCAGAGACTGGGCGCTGCCTTCTGCCTGTGCTGTGCCGTGCTGGCTCTGCTGCTGCCCATGATCGCCGCCTCTTTTGGCATTGCGAGAGCCTCGGCAGCAGATGTGCCTGCCGCTGTGCCAGCCAGGACCGCCACCACCAAAAAACACGCATCGATCCTTCTGACCCAAAAAGTCATTCGAGCGAACGTGTTTCTTCACAGTGACCGCAGGATTCTCCAGCCTCATGAGGTCACCACCTTCCTCGGTGATTTTTCGCGCATGAAGGAGGCCGAGCTTCTCGGAGCCCCGAATCTGACAACCTCGCTGAAACAACGAGAAGTCATGGGCCTGCATGAGCTGAAACCCGGATCACAGGAGGAGCTGGCCGGTGTGCGCACCAGCATCGTGGCTTCAGATGTGAACCAAGGCAGGGTCGTCATCGAGACCACGGTCGAGCTGGGCATTGAAGAAGGGCCTCTGAAGGCAGGTCCGCCAACGCTGGGTGAGATTCACTGGGACCGCGTGAAACGGTATGAGGTGAGCGCCATGGCGGAACTGGCCACGAACGAAGGTCTCATCATCCACCTGAAGACTGCGGAAAAGCCTGTCACGATCCTGCTCGTGGCACGGGCGATTGAATCCAACTCATTGGCGGGGGTCAATCAGTTCAGCGAATATGAAAAATCAGCCACCGGGAACCAGGTGCGCCTGAGTTTGTACGGCTCCCTGATCTTCAGCCGTGAGGAGATCCAGAAGCAGCTGGAGGAGACCCAGGCGGCAAGCGCCAGGATCAAGGCCGCGAAAGACCCCAAGGCCATTCGAGAGATGCTGGACTACTTCCAATCTCGCAGGGTGAGCTACTCACAGCCTCCGCCGCAGATCGTCACCATCGGTGACTCGGCGGTGTTCCAGACAAAGCTTGGCGAATGGCGGCTCACGCCGACCCTGCGGAAGGGTGACGATACCCTTTTGATCCGTGTGGAGCCGCTGAATGAAATCCCGCCTGCAGGCCAGGTGCGGTTTTCGACCCTGGGCAGTAAAACCGAGTTTTTGACAGGGCCGGACATGAACCAGGAAATGGCGGGGAAAAGCATGCTCACCCTGTATCCCGAAAAGCCTTCCGAAGGTTTCGGGGAACGTGTCTCTGTCAGAGCCGAGCGTGTGATGAAAATGACCGAGTAAGAGGCCCCTCAATCAAACACGAAGGGAATGTTCTGCGCCTTCATCATGTCCCTTTCCTTGGCGAGGTACTTGTCCGCGAGCTTCGCAAAGGCGCCGTCCTTCTTCATCTGGGCGATGGTTTCATTCACCTTCGCCTTCAGATCATCACGACCTTTCTTGAGGCCCACGGCCCACACTTCCTCACGCAGCGGCGCCAGCAACGCGCGGGTTTGCTGCGGATGCTGCGCGTGGTAGTTCATCACGCTGACCTGATCATACACCCAGGCATCCACGGTGCCGTTCACCACCTCCAGCACACAGGCGGCATCGGTGTCCAGAGCCACGAGCTTGGCATCCTTCAGATACTCACGGCACCACTGCTCACCGGTGGTGGCGATGCGCACGGCCAGCTTTCGCCCCGGTGCCTTCAGATCTTCCGCAGACTGCACGGTGGAGTTCTTCGCCACCAGGATGGAGAGACCCGTCTTCACATAAGGGTCGGAGAAATCGATCGACTGGCGGCGCTGCTCACTCGCCGTGACGGAGGAGATGATGAGATCGATCTGACCCGTCTGCAGTGCGGGGATGAGGCCGTCAAAGTTCATGTTCCGGTACTCCACCGGCTTGCCCAGCTTCTTGGCGATCTCATCGCCAATGGCCACACTCACGCCGCTGAACTTGCCCTGCTCATCCATGAACTCAAACGGCGGATACGTGGCATCCGTGCCGATCACGAGGACATCACGCTTGGCGCAGCCGATGAAAAGCAGCGGCGCGAGGAGGCAGAGCAGGCGGCGGGAGAGTATCATGGCAGCAGTGTGATACGGCGCTGCCAAAAAGGAAGTCTCAAGCAAGTGTAGAGAGCACTTTCTGCATGCGCTTCTGAAAGGCCTCGGCACGGCGCTCCTGGTGCAGCGCCTCCAGCAGGGAGATGTAGTCTCCGCCCACCGCCTCATAACTCGAGGCCTTCTCCTTCACATTCTCTTCGAGGATGCGCAGCGCACGCTCGAAATCCAGCAGCGCGCTCATGTTGTCCCCCACCTCATGGCGTGCGGTGGCGATGTTGCTCAGGGACTGGGCTACATCCGTGTGATCCGGCCCCAGGATCTTCTCGCGAATGATCAGGCCTTCCTTGAACATCTTCAGTGCCTCATCCGCAAAACCCGCCGTGTAGTACAGACTGCCGATGTTGTTGTAAACAGATGCCACCGCCTCAGATTCGCGGCCCATGCGCAGCTCGATGGTCTCCAGCGATCTCAGATAATGCTGCTCGGCGAGGGCGAACTTGCCCAGGCCCTTGTAGATCATGGCCAGATTGTTCCGCAGCTGCGCGGCCGTGACATCGTCCGGAGGCGTCAGCGCCTCAAAATCCGCTGCTGCCTGCTCATAGACCGGCGCGGCATCCGCCTCGCGTTGGTTGAAGTCCAGCAGCGTGGCCAGCTGCATGCGCAGCCGTGCCCGCTCACCCAGCAGATCAGGGCGGTCTCCGGCCAGTTCCAATCCCTCACGATAGCTCGCCTCCGCGCCGACGATCTGCTCCATCTCCCGCTGCACATCTCCCAGCGTGTGGAGCGCCTGGCAGATCCGGGTGTTTCGCTCATCGCCTTCCGCACCTTCATTCCGCGCCTCCACCAGGGCTGCGGTGGCCGCCTTGAGGGCTTCGTCATGCCTGCCCTCGGCGAGCAGACTCAGCACTGGCTGGGTGGGGATGGGGTTGGCGGTATCGGACACGGGGGGCTAAAAGGGTTGAGACTCTCTAGTCCACCATCGCGGCGGCTCCCGCCCGCCAGCAAGTGAAAAACATGTCTCTCCTGTGGCGGTGATCACTCCTCGGAAGGTCCGGTTTCTGGACCCGCAGGACGGCTCTGCCCCTTCCGGCTGGAGATCCAGTCCAGCACCTGCCGCCTCTGCACCGGCAGACGCTTGTGAAAATTGTCCTCGATCGCGTGGGCCGAGGCACCACGAGCGGCCCCACCCTCCCCCACCAGGCCGAGATCCTCCGCCAGCCGCAGTTCAAAGCGCTCAATCAAGGCCGCGCTCGGATCATGGTCGCAGAGATAGTCCAGCGCCTTCACCAGCAGCGCATGGATCTCCGGCAGCGGCGCATGCGGCTCTGCCACCAGCTCCACCAGCTTTACGAGATACGTCGCCGCCAGCACGCGGCCATAGCTCTGGCGCAGACCGAGGCGCGGATTCGTCCAGTGCGCATCAGAAAGCGTGTGCAGATCACCCACCTTCGCGTGTGTGTAGCTGATCTCCGCGGAGACAAACAGGTCCAGCAGGCCCGAGAACGGTGACTTTGGCCGCAGCGCACCTTTGGCGATGGTTTTGAAAAGCCCCTGCTCCGCGCTGCACCAGGAGACGATCAGCGTCGTCTCCGAGTAGCGGATGCGGTTGATGAGGATGGCTTCCGTCTTTTCCACATGCACTGAGTGTGCCTGACGTGCGCCCACCTCAAGGCTGGAAGTTCGCTTTCGCGGGATCGCCACCTGTCTCGATGAAGGCCAGCAGATCCAGGATCTGCTCCGCCTTCAGCGCATTCAGCAGGCCTGGAGGCATCGGCGAAGTTTCCGAGATCACCCGCGTGCGGATTGAGCTCTTGCCGATCTCCACCGTCTCGGGTGAGAGCGGATTCGGCTTCAAGGTCACGCGCTCATCGTCCTCGCTCTCCAGACTTCCAGACACCGTTTTGCCATCCGCCTGCGTGATGGTGATGAAGCGAAACTTTTCATCCACCACCTTTGAAGGATTCAAGATGTGATCCAGCAGATCACGCCTTCCAAAGCGCGCGGACACCTGCACCAGCTCAGGCCCAAACAAGCCCGCAGGCAGCGTGCGATCCGTGCTCATCGTGTGGCAAAACACACACTGCGCGGCGATGGCCGCAGCCTTGCCCTTTTCAAACGAGCGCCCCTTCGCCACCTCCGGCAGCCGCTTCTCCAGATCCTCGATCTTCCACACTCGGAAAGTATGTCCCGGCATCGCATGCGGTGAAAGCGCCGCTGGCTTCGGCGGATGCACCACGGATGCCAGCTCCTTCATTTCCTCCGCTGAAAGCGCCGCCGCGAGTTCGCCACGCGTGTCCTGGATGGCCTTGAAGTAAGTGCTGGCTCCATTCAGCTTCTCCGCGCGATTCAGTGCTTCGAAGACAATGCGCTTGGACTCCATGGTCCAACCATCTTTGACATAACGAAGATGCAAAGGGTAGAAGAGCAGATCTTCACTGGAGGTCGCAGCTTTGAGCCAGGCCAGCGACTTCGCCACGACTTGTTTGGACCCAAGACGGACAAGAAGGCGGCAGAGCTCTCGATTCGTCCGACGCGCCTCGCTGAAGTTGAATCCCGTGTCGCCGTACATCTTCTCAGCCCAGTTGATGAGCACGTCCCTCAGATCGGGTGGGATGTCCGTCTTGAGTCTTGCTAGTGCCACCCCCGTGACCCGTGCATACCCAAGCCGCTCCGGAGGGTGGGCCGTGATGAACGAAAACTGAGTGGCGAGCCTCTGGAGAATGAGCAGGCGGTCGCTGTCATCGCCTGCTCGCGCCAAGGCGAGAAGGGTTGGTATGGCGATGAACTTATTGGGCTCCGCCAGAGCGCGTGATCTCCATTCAGCCAGCGGCAGCTTCTCCAGAGCCAGCCGGCCTTCGTGCAAAAGGTGTCTGTCGTGGTGAGCGGCCTGCAAAAACTGCCAGATCCGCTCGACGGATGGTTTGCCTCTAAGTTCCTGCACCATGCGCCACGGTGTGTATCCGGCCATGACTTTATCTCGAGCATCGAAGGGCTCTTCTGGACCGCCCTCCCACGTCACCCGATACAACCCACTCTGAGTCCCCCGCCCACCCGTGGTGAACCACAAGGCGCCATCTGGGCCCACGCAAGCATCCGTGACATTCAGCGGACGTCCGGAGACAAAGGTCTCTTGCGTGCCCGCATAGCTCGCGCCCTTGGCCTGCATCTGCACGGCGATGATGCGACCATAACTCCAGTCGAGGATGAAGAGCGCATTCTCATACTTTGATGGGAACTTGGCTCCGTAGCCGAAGCAGATACCGGTGGGTGAGGAGAGGCCGATGTCTACCACGCTCGGCAGTGTGTCCGCATACCAGGAGGGGAAGCGTCCCGTGCCGCGTCGCCAGCCGAAATCCGCTCCCGGCACCACATGCAACACACGCGTGGGCATGTACCACGAAGTGCCCACATCACGCTCCATGTCCGCATCGAAAGTGAAGAGCTCGCCCTCGCGATTGAAGGCGATATCGAGCGGATTGCGAAGACCTCCGGCGAAGAGCTCGATGCGGCCATCCTTCGGATCATAGGCGAGGATATGCCCCGCAGGCAGCTCCACCGTTCCGTCAAACATGCTGCCATCCCAGGGATTCGGCAGCACTTGATCATTCGCATAATTTTTCAGCGGTGAATCCGGCGCGATGCCGCTCGGTAGCAGCACGTTGTTCCCATGCGCGATCCAGATGCGGCCATCAGGGCCTAACTTGATATGATTTCGTCCGTGGCCGACTCCGCCTTCGGTGTGCATGAGCTCTTCCTTCTGCTCGCACATGCCGTCGCCATCCACATCGCGCAGGCGGTAGAGGCCCTTGCTGTTGTTCGCATTCGCATAGAGCACACCATGCGCATAGACCAGGCCACGGCACTCCAGCAGAGAGTCTTCAATGACCTGCGTGCTACCTGACTTCGGATCAAAGCGCAGCAGCCCTTTCTTCTCCTTGGAAAGCGTGATGCGGCCTTGCGGATCAAAAGCCATCGCCACCCACGAATCTTCGCCCGGTTGAGCAGAACGCACGAGCTCCGCTTTGAAACCCGGAAGCAAAGTAAAATCCTTCGGATCGGTGGCCTGGCTCTGCGCTCCCGGCTTGGCGAGCTGCCAGGAGTTGTAGGCATCAAAGGTCTTCTTCAGATCAAAGGGGTTCGTGGCCGGATCGGGGTCAGCATCCACCGCCCCCATCGCCAGCACCTTGCCACCTGCGGAGGTCCACGTATTCGCATCACTCGGGATCCAGCGCACCTGCGCGAGATCCCCATTGAGTTCGAGGAGGGCAGCCACCTTCGGAGCCGTCGTGCGCAGACGCAGTGTGTTTTTCCCATTCACCAATGAAGAAGTGAGATCGAGGCTCGTCGCCGGGCTGTCCTTGGTGGTGGAGGCGCGGCGGACTGGCTTGTCGTTTACGAGCACCTCCGTGTCAGCATCCGCCGCCACGAGCAGGATGGCCTTCAGCAGATTGCCGGTGTGATCAAACTCCGTGCTCACCTCCATCTTGCCATTCGAAGCCGCCGTTTCCAAGCCGAGCCATTGGGGTGCTGGCGGTTGGTTGGCAAGCTGGGCACGCGCTTCCGCCGTCACCAACAGCAGCAGGATCAAGAGGAGCCGTTTCATGAGGAACTAGATCACACATGATCGAGCATTCCTTTCATAAGAGAAAGGATTCCCAAGACGCTGAAGTCGCGGAGCGTCCCGGAGTGCGGTGGCAGAGAGGTAAGGGGCAATCCTTGCCTCGTCGACACCGCTAGCGTGCGCACAACACGCATTCATTCGGCATAACCACCTATGCGCTCACAGCGGTGTCGCTCTTGAGCTCTTCCCCTGAGCTTTATAGCAAATCACAGAAAGGATTTCCCGATGGAGCAGA
>NZ_BKAG01000046.1 GCF_007992435.1 Prosthecobacter gellanilyticus
AGCGCTGGTGGAGATGTCAGCCATGGTCGTGGGTGTGTTCGTGGTTGGTGGGTTAAATGGGGCGGCGCGATTCATATTCACCCCTGCCTTGCCTTCCATGCCAGCATCGGCCAGAGTTGTGTCGTATTTCGCAATCGGTCATGTCCACCAAGCCCTCCATCCTCAGTGTCGTGCCGGTTGGCGCGGCGCATCGTGTGCAGGGGCACCGGGCGGTGACGCTGCCGGGGGTGACGGTGGACATCCTGACCACGCGGCAGATCGAGCTTCAGCAGTGGGAACTGCATCGGCTGAATGACCCCTACTGGCGGCTGTACTGGCCCATGGAGGAGGGCGGCATCATCGAGATCAATGAGGAGGTCACGGCGCTGAAACCGGGCACGGTGTATCTGATCCCGCCACACACGACCTTCAGCACCACAACGAGCCAGCCCTTCAGCAAGTGGTACTCGCACTTCAATCTCGGGCCGCTGGCGGATCGCGCGGCACCGGGGATCTATGCTTTTCCTGTCACCGCTCCGCTGCGGACTCTGCTGCGTGAGGTGATCAAGCTCGGTGACCAGCCGGGCAAGGCTTCATTCCCCTGGGTGTCCATCCTGCTGGTGACGGAACTGGTCAAAAAGCTGCCGGTGAGCGTGTGGGAGCAGCAACGGCTGGATCCGCGTGTGCTGAAGGCCATGGAGTTCATGAACCAGCATCTCGGCTTAAAACTCACGGCGGAGCAGATCGCCCGGCATGCGGGGCTGAGTGTGCGAAATCTGAACCATCTGTTCCAACAAGAATTGCATCTGCCACCGATGCGCGTGCTTTTGGACTACCGGCTGGATGAGGCCTGCCGCCTGCTCCGGCACACGGACGACAGCATTGAGAACATCGCCGAGGACTGCGGACTGGTGAACCGGCACTACTTCAGCCGCATGCTGCGGCAGTATCGGAACACCTCGCCAGCGGCCTATCGGCAGGAAAGTCTGGGCTGAAATCAAGAGCCCCCGGAGTGGCGACGTATGTGTGGCTATGCCCTCGTCCGGTCATGGCTGTTCTGGTCACGGAGAAGCGCACGCATTCACCTTCATGAATCCGCGTGTGAGGGATGGTGTCGTCGTGCATGGACGTCGTTCGGTGCTGAAGACGAGCCTGGCAGGACTCGGTGGACTGACGTTGCCCGGCCTGATGAAGCTGCGAGCTGAGGGCACGGCCACGAAGAGTGGCAAGTCAGTGATCTTGCTCTGGATGACAGGTGGTCCGTCTCACATCGATACCTGGGATCCGAAGCCCGACCGACCGATCGAGAATCGCGGACCTTTCAAGACCATCCCGACCCGGCTGCCCGGGGTGCGCATCTGCGAGTTCCTGCCGAAGCAGGCGGCGATGCTGGACAAGTTTACGGTCATCCGTTCCGTGGACTGCCGATTCAGCAATCATGAGCCGAACATGGTCATGCAGACGGCGAACCTCGCCAACGAGCCGCGCACGAATCCAAAGGCCAAACTTTATCCTTCGTTTGGCAGCATCGTGGCGAAGCATCATGGCGCGAATCATCCGGCCATGCCGCCTTATGTAGTGCTGAACATGAAGTCGCGGTCACATGTGGCCTGGGGCGGTTATCTCGGCACGCAGTATGATCCTTTCGATGGCAACAATGCGACGAAGCTTTTTCAACTGCCTGCAGGCCTCACGATGGATCGCCTGCATGCGCGCCAGGCGCTGAGCAAGCAGATGGACGGACTGCGTGCGGAGATTGATGCGAGCGGCATGATGGGGGCCATGGACAGCTTTGGGCAGAAGGCTTTTGACATTGTCGCCGGCGGTCGGGCGCAGGAGGCTTTTGATCTGGAGAAAGAGCCGAAGAAGATCCGGGATCGCTACGGTGAGCATGACTGGGCCAAACAAGCTTTGCTCGCACGCCGGTTGGTGGAGCGCGGATCGTCCTTCGTCACCATCGATCTGAGCAATCACGGTGCCTCAGGCACCTGGGACAATCATGGCGACAACATCCCGCCTTATGGCGGCATCTGGAATGGCCTGCGCCCCTTGCTGCCGGTGTTTGATCATGTGATCACGACACTCGTCAGTGATCTCGGTGAGCGCGGAATGCTGGATGACACGCTGGTGATCGCGATGGGCGAGTTTGGCCGAACGCCGAACCTCGGGACCCAAGGCAGCACGGATGGCCGCAACCACTGGCCCGTGGTGATGAGCATGTGCCTGGCCGGTGGCGGGTTCAGGCACGGGCAGGTCATAGGCTCCTCCACAAAAGATGGGGCAGAGATTGACGAGCGTGCCGTGACACCGAGTGATCTCGCTGCCACCATCTTCCACCACATGGGCGTGCCGCAGGATGTGACCTATGCCGACCACCAGGGCCGGCCTAACTTCATGATCGATCAGGGCAGGCCGTTGGTGGAGTTGATTTGAGCGACAGGAGTGTGCGTGAAACTCCTGATGCACGCAATCACTTCGACGGCGCAACAGTCTGTGCATCCTGCGCAGGTTTGGCAAGGATGGCTGGAAGGGCGAGGCAGGTCGTCACACAGAGCCATGTCATGCAGCTCATGACGGAGAATGTGACCACCCAGGCGATTACTTTAGTCACTGGTCGACGAACCGCCTGCCATCCGGGCCACAAATTCTCCAGGGCGATGAAGAAGAGGATAATAGCGATGATGATGAAGTTAAAGTTGTCCACAAAGGTGTGGCAGAGGCCGATCACCCATTCCGCTTTGGACACTCGCGCTCCAGCCACTTTCCAGATCTGCTCGACCTTGGGAAGAAGGACGAAGCTGGCGAAGATGACAAAGAGTGCCGACGGCACTCCGTAGGCGAGAAGATGAAGATAGGGCCGAAGACCTTTGTCTGTCTTTTTGGCTGCGAGAGGTGATGGTGTCATGTGCCAGCAGCCTAATCGATATGGCTGCCAGCATACAAGCGCTCAGTTTACATGGGGTGAAGGCTAAACCTCCGGCAGCTCAAACCCGGCCGCATACTCTTCTTCGCAAAGTTTGTTCGCCTCGGCGGCGAACTCGCCGGTGAAGCGGTTGCTGGCGGCATCGAAGTCGAGCCAGGGGCCTGCGATGATGGGCTGCTGGGCGAGGTCGAGGCCGTTGTTGGAGAGGTTTTTCAGGAACTCGGCATAAAGCTCCTGGCCGAGCTTGTCGCCTTCGAGGCGCTCCTTGATCTGCTCCGGCTTCATGGCCTTGCCGACACGGTAGGAGACGTTGGCGAGATGGGACAGGCAGGCGGCGTGATGACCGTGACGGATGTGCAGAACGTCCTTCGTGTATTTGCCGGCGCGGACGCTGTCGATGAAGTTCTTCATGTGGTCGGGGCCGGTGAGGAAGTTCTCGAACTTCATGATGGCCTTGCCTTCGTGATCATAGGCCTTGGACTCAGCCACGTAACCGCCTTCGCAGTGGATGATGTTGCCGGTGCGGATGCCTTTGTAGGGTGGCTCGCCGCTCTTGGGATCCACATTGCGCATGGGCAGGCCGAACTTGTCCATGATCAGCGGCACAGGCTCATAGGGGTGATAGGCCATCTGGCAGTTCGCGCTCTGGCCGTCATCTACATAACCCCAGCGATTGCCAAAGCTCATCACGCGTTTCGGCAGAGTGTCCGGATCACCGAGTGCCCAGCGTGCCACGTCATACTGATGCGGGCCCTGGTTGCCGATATCGCCGCCGCCATAGGGCCACTGCCAGTGCCAGTCATAGTGGAACTGCTTGCGCATGAGGGGCAGCTCCGGACGTGGCGCGGACCAGAGCTTGTAATCCACCGTGGCGGGTGGTTGCTGAGGTCCATCGACCTTGTCGATGCTCATGCGCAGGCCGTGCACGACGGCATGGGAGAGCTTGGGTTTGCCGATGTGACCTTCCTTCACCCACTGCATGGCGGAGGCCCAGCCCTCGTCCGAGCGGCGCTGCATGCCATGCTGCACCACGATGCCTTTCGCGGCGGCCTTGGTGGCGGCAGCCATGAGCTTGGCGCTTTCGATGAGGTTGTGGCTCACGGGTTTTTCCACATACACGTGCTTGCCATGCTGCAGGGCAGTTAGCGCGATCAGAACATGGCTGTGGTTAGGCGTGGCGATGGTGACAGCATCCACGTCCTTGTCCGCGCAGCATTCGCGGAAGTCGCGGTAGGTCTTGACCCTGATGTTGCTCTTCGCGAGCTCGGCGACCTTCTTGTCCACCACGGCGGAATCGACATCGCAAAGCGCCACGAGCCGCACGCCGGGGACTTTGAGCAGTTCCTTGATGTGACCGCCGCCGCGACCTCGGAATCCGATGACGGCAACCCGCACATCTCCATTGGCACCGAGCGGTGCGCCCCAGGCGGGCAGTGAAACAGCTCCGGCAAGGGAGGTGGCGAGGAAATGACGGCGTGAGGTGGTGGTCGCATTCATGGCGCGGACAATACGCACGTCACCTGCGCTCCTTTGCTTGGCAGAGCCGAATGTGTTTACGGAGACTCTGATTCAACCACAGAGAACACAGAGGGACACAGAGTATGATTTTCAGGCCTCTGTGCTTCTCTGTGTGCTCTGTGGTGAAAAGGATCTCTATCTGGCTCTAGGCGGATCAGCTTCTCTTCACTTCTTCACCAGCGCATCCGTGGTCTTCAGGTCAAAGCGCAGGCTGACGACGCTGTGCTTCGCTTTGCCCGGAGCATACTTGACATAGGTTGTGGCGACGATGGTGCCATCGGGCAGGAGCTCCATGCCGGGGTAGCCGCAGTCACCGCCGGCATTGCTGTGCAGCAGTTTCACGCGATACTGGCCGGGCTTGGTGTTCTTGATGTCATCATAGGTGCCGACCCAGGCGACGAAGTGGCCTTTGGTCGGGCTCTTCAAGGCTTGATCGCGAAAGGCGACGACCATGCGACCATCCTTCGTGAAGACGCCCATGTGACGATCTCCGGTTAGGCCCCAGGAGGTGTTCACAGGAGTGCTCCAGGTCTGGCCTTCATCGCGGCTGAACATGACGAGGCTGCGCTCTTTGTGGGTATTTTCGCGGAGCAGGGTGCAAAGCTCGCTGCCATCGGGAGAGCGGAAGACAAAGGGTTCGCAGGGGTTCTTGCCCTCCACTTTCGCGACGACTTTGGGTTCGCTCCAGGTGAAGCCGCCGTCAGCGGTGATGGTTTGCAGGACTTCCAGAGGGGCTTTGTCCGCACCATCGGGACCTTTGTGATAAAGGCCGAGATAGCGGCCATCTTTGAGGCGCACGATGCTGCTGAAGGTCATCACGCAGCGGAATCCGAGCGGTGGCATTTCCTTCCAGGTCTTGCCAGCGTCCTCGCTCATGATGCTGGGCATGCCAGGGCCTTTGCGCGTGTCCTTCGCCGCGGAGAAAACCCACAGGCGCTCTTTGCCCGCAGGATCGGTCATGCGATAGATGCTGGGGCAGTTGAGATGGGTTTTGAAGCCGGGAGGCATGGTGTCGTCCATGCGAGTCCAGGTCACTCCGCCGTCATCACTGCGGGCCATGGGGCCGGCGGCACCACCGTGATTGATGCACCAGACGCAGAAGATGGTTTTGCCATCGGGCATCGAAACGGTGGTCGGGTGACCTTGATAGACCTCCTCAGTGCCTGCGGCGATGATGGTGTGCCGCTCCTTTTGATCCGAGATGTCCACGATAGGCAGATCGGGCTTGTCTTCGGCAAAGGAAGCGAGTGCAACAAAGGCGAGAAGGGCTGGAAGGAGACGGTTCATGCGAGTGCGAGTCAACCCGACTCGAGCGACATCTCTTTCGTGGTCTGTTCTTTTGGCCATCACGTGATGACACCTGTGAATGTGCGCTTTGCCATGCCGTGCGTTGTGACATAGTCGGCCCATGATGGATCTACATCTCAAAGGTCAGACCGTTGCTGTCATCGGTGCCGCGAGGGGCATCGGCCGCGCTATTGCCGAGGGTTTTGTCGCCGAGGGCTGCCAGGTGCACGGGTTTGATTTCAATGTGCAGGCGGGACCTGCGGAAGGCATGCGCGGGCTGCATCAGGGTGATGTGGCTTCTTTGGAGCAGGTGCGTGCCTTTGCGGACACCTTGGCAGAGGTGGATCACGTGATCTTTTGCGTCGGTGTTGGTTCGGGGAAGTTTGGCTTTCCGTTTTGGAATCTGGAGCCTTCGGACTGGTCGCGTGTGCTGGAGGTGAACCTCATTGGCGCGGTGAATGTGGCTCACACTTTTGCTCCCAAGCTCATTTCGCGTGGCAAGGGCTCGATGCTGTTTCTGGTGTCTGTGGCGGGGCAGATCGGCTCGCAAACGGACCCGCCATATAGCGCTTCGAAGGCAGGCTTGATCAACTTTACCCAATGCGCGGCGAAGGATCTGGGGCCCTACAATGTGCGGGTGAATGCGCTGTCTCCAGGCATGGTGAAGACGGAGCTGAACCAGTCCATCTGGGCGGCAGGGCAGGCGAGGCTGCCAGAGGCGCAGCGGCAGAGCTTTGACGACTGGGCGGCGGAGAAGATCCGCAAGGTCTCGCACCTCGGGCGCTGGCAGATGCCGGAGGAGTATGCCGCCATGGCCTGCTTCCTGGCGTCTGACCACGCGAAGAACATCACCGGCCAGACGATCAATATCGACGGCGGCCAAGTCATGCGCTAACTGGCACCTCTGCGATCCCTGTCATGCCCAGCGCGCCCCTTTTCCTCGCCCTCCGCTACCTGCGTCCGAAGCGCTCGTTTGTGTCCATTATTACGCTCATCTCTATTTTGGGAGTGATGCTCGGTGTGGGCGTGCTGGTGGTGGTGATGTCCGTCTTCAAAGGCTGGCAGGTGGAGTTCAAGAAGCTGCTGCTGGGCTTCGAGCCGCACATTGTGCTCGTGCAGGATGCTCCGCCGCGTGGCGAGCTTCCAGAAGGTGTGACTCCGCCGCCGCGCCTGGACTGGCGCGAGCTGCAGAAGCAGATGCTGAAACGTCCTGGCGTGGTCTCCGCGACACCGATCGTCGAGGGCGTGGGCTTCATCCGCAATGGCAAGAGCGACCCGGAAGGTGCGCAGCTTCTCGGTCTCAAAGAAGGCACTGACAATGCGCTGCTGACCAAGCTGGAGCGTCATAAGCTGGAAGGGAAGTTTGACCTGAAGAGTGACAACATCATCATCACGGACAAGCTCGCAAAGAAGCTCAAGGTGAAGCTGGGAGACACGCTCGGAGTGCTGGCGGGCGATACCATCCGCCAGATGATCCGCGACCTGCGCGCCGCAGATGAGGAGAAGGATGCCGCGAAGGCCAAGGCCGCGAAGGAGGACATCGTGGTGGTGCCGAAGGAGTTGGTCGTCACCGCCATCCTGCGCGCAGACACGGCGGGTGAGCGCTGCTACGTACCGCTCTTCATCGGGCAGGAGCTTTACAATTATGGTGGTGATGTGAGCGGCATCGAGATCGAGCTCAGTGAGCCGGATGCGGCGGACCAGCTCTCCTATGACTGGATGAACTCCGAGCAGTGGCCCTTTGACTGGCGCCCGCGCACCTGGACGGAGAACCACGGCTTTATGCTGCAGACGGTGGAGAACCAGAAGTCACTGCTCTACTTTTTGTTATTCTTCATCATCCTCGTGGCGGCTTTCTGCGTGATGAACACGACTATCACCGTGACGGTGCAAAAGCGGAAGGAGATCGGCATCCTCACCGCGCTGGGCACGAAGGCCTCGCAGATCATCAGCATCTTTCTCACGCAGGCGGGCATCGTGGCCGCCGTGGGCATTGTGGCGGGGCTGGCGGGTGGCTTCACCGTGCTGCATTTCCGCAATGATCTGCGGCAGTGGGTGGCGGCTCAGACGGGGAGGGATTTCTTCCCGCAGGACATTTACTTTTTGAGTGAGATCCCCGCGAAGATCGAGGCGGCGGATCTGGGATCGATCTGCGGGCTGGCGCTGGTGCTATGCGTGCTGGCGGCGCTGATTCCAGCGTGGTTTGCGGCGAAGGTGGATCCGGCGGTGGCGCTGAGGGAGTAGGGAACGTAACGCTAAAGATGGTTAGGTGATGCGTCAGGTGCTCGAGGCGCCCACCCCATTGGAATGGGGTGGTACGTCCGGACCGGATCAATACACGTCGCGGCGGTAGCGCTTGGCTTCCTTGAAGGCGGCCATCCAGGCGATGGCTTCCTCGGGGGACTTGCCGCCTTCTTTTTCGAGAATGGTGTGCAGGGCTTTGTCCACATCCACAGCCATGCGGGCAGCATCACCGCAGACGTATACGATGGCGCCTTGCTGCAGCCACTCGTAGATCTCGGAGCTGTTCTCCAGCATCTTGTGCTGCACGTAGATCTTCTCCGCCTGATCACGGCTCCAGGCGGTGGTCAGCTTGGTGAGGGTCTCATTGGCTAACCAATTTTCAAACTCGTCCTTGTAGAAGAAGCAGGTCTTCTCGCTGACTTCGCCAAAGAAGAGCCAGGCCTTGCCCTTGGCCGCCGTAGCGCGGCGCTCTTGCAGGAAGGCGCGGAAGGGGGCGATGCCCGTGCCTGGCCCGATCATGATGATGGGTGTCTCTTCGTTCGGATCTGGCAGGCGGAAGCCCTTGCCATGGTTCACGAAGACAGGGATCAGCGTCTCACCCACATGCACACGATCCGCGAGGAAGGTGGAGCACACACCGCCGCGCTCGCGGCCGTGGCTCTTGTAGCGCACGGTGGCGATGGTGAGGTGCACCTCTTTGGGATGCGCCTTCTGGCTGCTGCTGATGGAGTAGAGGCGGATGTTCAGCTTCTTCTGTGTGGCGATGAATTCCTGCGGCTCAAACTTGGCTGTGGGGTTTTCCAAAAGCAGATCCACCACAAAACGGCCCCAGAGATAGCTCTTCAGGTCTTCCTTGCGATCAGGCTCCAGCAAACCAGCGAGCGCGGTATTGCCGCCGGTTTTCTCAATGATGGCCTTGATGAGCTTGTTATCGATCTCCGTGATCAGCGAGGCCTCGGTGAGGGCCTGACGGATCGGCACATCCGTGGCGTTCTTGGGATGCTTCACGATCTCTTCACCTGTGAAGCCGAGGGCCTTCAGGGTGTCATCGACCAGCGCCGGATCATTCGTGGGCTGCACGGCGAGGGAATCGCCAGGCAGATACTCCAGCTCACCGCCTTCGAGGTCGATCTCATAATGGCGGGTGTTTTTCGGCGCATCCGGATCGGAAATGTCATGCGCCTTCATCACGCGGGCGATGAAAGGGTTCTTGACGTTGTAGACGGGCTTTCCGGCGGCGGCTTCAGTGCTCATGGACAGGTTTTGGGGGGAGGAAAAACGGGCGGGAAGGTTATGGGACGGCAGCGCTGCTTGTCAATGAGCAGGCCTGTCGTTCGTTTGAGGTAGGTTGTCGGCCCTCCGGGGAGGCGGATCTTAGATGGAAAGCGTGCCCGTGCTGGTGCCGAAGCTTTCGGTCGGCACGCCTAGGTTTTGCAGCAGCTTAACAAAAAGATTGCTCATCGGCGTGTTGTTCTTCGGGTCACCTGCGATGTGCTGCCCGTGCTTGAAGCCGCCACCGGCCAGCATCATCGGCAGGTTGTGCCAGTCATGGGAGTTCGCATTGCCCAGATTGCTGCCGAAGAGCACCATGGTGCTGTCCAGCAGGCTCTTGCCAGCCTCCTGCGCGCCGTTCAGCTTCGTGAGCAGGCCATTGAGGGCGGAGATCTCCGCGCGCTCCACCAAGCGAAGCTGCGCGATCTTTTCCGGATCCTGGCCGTGATGGGAAAGGTTGTGGTGATCCTGGCTCACCCCATCGATTTTTGGCACATCGCCGCGACCCTGAATCATGACGGTGATGAGGCGCGTGCTGTCCGTCTGCAGGATCAGCGGGATGAGCTCAAACATCAGGTTGATGCGGCCGATGAGGTCCTTCTCATCGGTGATGTCCTGCGGCTGCTTCATACCCACCTGCGGCTTCGGCTTTTTGGCCCATTCCTCAGCCTTGATCAGGCGCTGCTCCATCTCGCGGACGGAGGTGAAATACTCGTCGAGCTTGTCCTTGTCAGCCGCGCCGAGACGACGCTGCACGCGCGCGGCTTCCTCACGCACGGCATCCATGATGCTGCGCCCCTCGCGGAGCTGGCGCATCTGGTTAAAAATCTCGCCCTGGGTGCCATTGAGGAAGAACTTGGCGAAGATTTTCGAGGGATGCGAATCAGCCTGCAGCATCACACCTGCGCGGCTGTAGCTCTGGCTGTTTCCGCCACCGGTGTTCAGCACCAGGGAAGGGTAGCGAGTCTCCGCGCCGAGGGTCTCCGCCGCGAGCTGGTCGATGGAGATCGTGTTGCGAAAGCCACCCATGCCCGGATGACGAGCGCTGGTGAGCCAGGTCATCTCCGAGGCATGGCCATCACGCCCATTTTGATCCGGGTGCGACATGCCGGAGAAGACCGTGAACTGCTTCCGATGATCCTTCAGCAACTCAAGGTAGGGCGAGGCCGTGTAGTTCTCTCCGGCATCCTTCGGGAAGAAATCAGGGCCGTAGATGCCGAGCGATGAGCAGACCGTGACCAGGCGCTTCGGAGCCGGAGTCGCCGCTGCTCCCATCATGCGCCGGGGCAGCATCGCGTCCAGAAACGGCAGCGCCATGGAGATGCCGGAGGAGCGGAGAAAGAGGCGGCGTGAAAGGGTGCTCATGAACTGGAAAAAGGGCGGTCAGAAACAGGAATGCCGGGAGCCTTTAAAGCAGCCCCTAAAGAGGTCATCTTCAAGCACTTTGTGGGGCTTGTTGACGGAGATGAGGGTAGCCTCACCGTGCTCGATTTCCGCACTCTAACGAGTGCGCCTGCTTGTCATCACTTCACCGTCCGCACCTCCAGCTTCCGGAAGGTCACCTTGCCACCCATGGGGATGTAGATCCCGGCCAGGGCCACGAGTCCGCGAGGCGACTCCAGTTTCAGATCTGAGGTGCGCTGCGGAGGCATGGCCACACCGTTGAAGGCATAGTCTACGTTCGGTCCATTGACGGTGAGGTGAAAGGTGTTCACGGGTTTGATCGGGGTTTCCTGCTCACCCACGCGCTTGGTGTAGAACTTGCCTGCCAGGGCCATTTTTGGCTTCTCACCGGCCTTGTGGTAGAGCACGCCGCGGACACCGCTGGCCACCGGGGGAAAGCTGGCGCGTTCAGGCTGCCAGCGCAGCATCGGTGACACGACCCAATTGTAGAACCAGTCTTTTTCGGGCGGCATGGCCATGCTCACCTCGCCTCTCATTTCCACCTGATCTCCCACCGGCACCAGAAAGGTGAGGTCGGCCTGATACACATCGCCACCGGTCAGGGTGATCTCACCGGGCACGCTCACGCTCCACTCTCCGCCGGTGCTCAGGCAGGTGGCCAGACCTGCATGCACGGGCAGGGGATGCCAGCCGCCTTTGGCAAGCTTTGCGGGCATGTCCAGAGTCGCCGTCAGCTCCTGCACATAGGTTCGGGCAGCATCGTTCTTCAAGCTCTGCGTCTGGATCTTCGCCAGCATCTCCTGAACCTTCTTCATGTTATACTGGCGGTAAGCGAGCTCCACCGCTTTGAGCTCCTCGCCCCACTCACCGGAACCAGCCGCCACGGAGATCTTCATGCCGTCAGGATGGCGGAGGAGGGAGCCTAGCTCCACGATGCTTTCGTGATCGAGTTTACCCCCCGTGGCTTTCAGGGCGCGGGCGGCCAGCGCATCATCACCGGCGAGCCAGGCCGTGATGGCTGCCAGACTCCTTTCACGCAGCGCATGAGCGGGATCGGTCTCTGCATGCTCCAGCGTGCCACGGGCAAACTCCACCACCGCATCCTTGATGGAAGGATGGGAGAAAACCCCGCGCGCATTCGCCTGCTCCACCGCGATGCGTTTGCAGGCATAGAAGAGCTGCCGCGGCACCTCCGTGTCATAGCGCTTCGTCTCCGCAAACCGGCGCGCGAGGGTGAGTACATACTGGTCACTGCCGCCCCAGCGCGCGGTGCAGGCATACGCCAGTGTGCTGTAGGCGGGCACATAGTCGAGCTGGGCTTTCACCGCCCGGTCAAACCACTCCCGCAGCTTGACCGGACCTCCGCTCGTGCCCATGACCACGCTCAGCATCTTCGCCGCTGCCTCAGGACGATCTGGACGAAGCTCCCAGGCCTTCTGCGCATGCTTCTCCGCTGCTTGCAGATGCCCTTCAAAACCTTTCCACGCATCCTCCTTCACCATTACGGCCACCTTGCCGCCGCGGATGTTCCAGGCCCATCGTGTCTCCAGATCTGCCAGCATCGTCTCCTTCACCCATTCGGAATACGCGCACTCCTCGATGGACTTTTTCAGCAGCTCTAGATTCCGCAGCTCCAGCTCGTTGCTGTTCGACAGCCAGTCGATGAAATCACGCACCAGCACGGATTCGAACTCTTGGTTATAACTCGCGTCCTTCATCGCCGCGGCCATCATCTGCGCCTGCTCATTTTGAAACGGCTCGGAGACATTCCGCTCATGGCTCTTCAGCAGGTCGATCCGTTCATCGATGATCCACGCGCGCAGCGCCGCTGGATACTGCGTGTCATCCACCCCCTTCAGTGCATGGGAGAAGCTGCGCTCATGCACACGCCAGTCCTTCTTCGGCCAGAAGAGGATCTTGTGCGCCATCAGACAGGCCAGCGGCTCCTCACAGCCGGCTTTCAGGAGTGCCTCCACCGTCTGCGTCATCCTCTTCATGGCATCCTCATTCGGTGTCTGACGGGTCAGCCAGAGCTTGAGTCCCGCGTCCGTCACCACTCGTGCCTGATCCGCCCAGGGCTTGCCCTTCCAGCGCTTCTCCGCGTCCGGCAGGAGCATCTGCTGAGCCCAGCGGAGGCGCAGCGCCTCATGATCTTTCTCTAGAAAGCCTGAGTCAGACACCTCGATCGGTCCCGTTCCCGGAAGCTCAGCATAGGCAGTCAGGACACACAAACAGCAGCTCAGAGCAGCAAGGACGGGTTGGCGCATAAGTGTGATCATTACGCCAACTGCCCGGCATCACGTCAAGCCTCCTGAGTCTTTGATTGAAAATTTGTTCGCGGAATCCGCTACAGCGCCGGGCCAGCCGTGCGCACCTCCAGCTTGCTGATCCTGATCTTCACACCCGTGGGCACATTGATCCCGGTGAAGGCCGCGAGACCCCGGGAGTTCCGGAGCCCGAAGGACTCGATGTCCTGCGGCGGCATCACCCTATCATTGAAGGTAAAGCTCATCTCATTGCCCGAGAGGCTGGCCTGGAAGGTGTTCACGGGTTTGAGCTGCACCGCTGCCTTCCCCTTGAACTGGCCGTTCCAGGGGCCTGTGACCCGGGCTTCAGGATCGCCTTTTTTCGGATGATAGGTTAGGCCGCGAAGCGCATCCGGAATCTGAAGAATCCCGGACCGCACAGGCGACCAGCGCAGGCTCGGCCCGAAGGACCAGTGCGCGAACCACTGCGTCTGCGCATTCAGCTCATACGTCACCTCGCCGCGGATCTCCAAGGCCTTGTCCACCCAGATGGGGAAGGCCAGATCCACGAAGCCTGCATCACTCCCCGTCAGCGTGATCTCACCGGGCGCCGTCACGCGCCAGGAGCCGCCGGAGGACCGGCAGGTGCTGAGCCCGGGGTAGATGGGCAGCGGCTGCCAGCCGCCCTCCTTGAGCTTCTCAGGCAGCTCCACCTCCGCGCGGATCAGCTCCACATAGTTGCGTGCATTTTCTGTCGGCAAGCTTTCCAGCTTCAGCTTTGCCAGGGTTGCCTTCATCGCCTCCACATCACGCTCGCGATACTTATGCTCGAGCTGGCGCAGACCCTCGCCCCAACCACCTTTGCCGGCAAAGACGGACGTCCGCAGCATGCTCGGATGCAGCAGCATCTCATTCAGATCCCTCGTCACGGAGGCCGGGAATTCGCGGTCCAGAGCACTCACACCGCGTTGGGCCAGCTCATCATCCCCGGCGAGCCAGGCCACCACGGCCACCAGCCCTTGCAGACGTGCGGCGCGCGCAGGATTCGTCTCCTGATGAGCCTGCAGTCCGCGCGCAAAGACGAGCGCGCTTTCCCTAACCAAAGGGTGGGAGAAAACAGCGCGCGGGTTGCCATTCTCGATCACGATCTGTTTGCAGGCCTGGAGGAACTGCTCCGGCACGTCTGTGTCATAGCGCTTCGTCTCGGCAAAGCGTTTGCCCAGCGTGAGCACCAGGCCGTCACTACCGCCCCAACGCTTCGTGCTCGCGTAGATGAGCCCGGTGTAGGCATTCCGATAATCAAACTGCGCCGCGATGGAGCGGTCAAACCACACACGTAGCTCGTCAGCCCTACCCGTGGTTCCCATCACCACCTGCAGCATGCGGCCCGCCGCCTCCGGACGTTCCGGGCGCAGTTCATGCGCTTTCTTCAAATGCTCCTCTGCTTCCTTGAGATGCGCGCGAAAGCCCTTTCTCGCGTCTTCGTTGACTTCGTTCGCGTAGCCGCTGCCGCGGATGAACCAGGCCCAGTGCACATGCACATCTCCCAGCAGACAGGCGCGGGTCCATTCACTGAGCGGACTTTCGCGGATGGCCTTTTCCAGCTTCTCAAAATGGACTGCCTCCAGTTCGGTCAGGTTCTCCATCCAGTCCAGGAAGTCACGCACCAGCACCGGCTCAAACTCCGGCGCGTAGCTGGCACTGTTCAGCGCCTGCACCAGCCGGTCCACCTGCTTCTTGTGGTAGTCGTTGTAGCGCCAGTTCGTGGTCTTGAGCCGGTCGATCTGCTGATCCTCGATCCACACCCGCAGGGCCGCAGGAACCTTCTCATCATTCACGATTTTGAAGGCCTTGTTCAAACCACGCGCGCCACCCCACCAGTCCTGTTTCAGCTGCCAGAGGATCTTGTGCGCCATCAGGCAGGCCAGCGGCTCCTCACACTCCGTCCTCACCAGTTCACGGGCCGCGGCAGCGGTCTTGTCCGCGTCCTTCTCAGCTTCACTCGGGCCGTTGAACCACAGCGCCAGCCCCTTCTGCGTCACCGCCTTGGCCTGCTCCGCCCAGGGCTTCCCCTGCCAGCTTTTCTCTGCCTCCGGCAGCAGATGCTTCTCCGCCCAGCTCATGCGAAGAGCCGCATGGTCCTTCTCCAGCGGCCCATTCTCCGGAACCAGGATGCCAGACGTTCCTGGCAGGTCAGCCGCATGGAGCAATGCCCCGCTCATCAGAGCCAGGGCCATAAGAGCGTGTATCTTCATAAAGCGCTGCATTACGTCAAACCGCGCTTGGGAGGTCAAGACTCGAGCATGGCCGTCTCACTCACTCCATTCCCAGCACCTTCCAGAGGAAGGCCCATTCGTCGGCGGTTTCTTCGATGACTTTGGTCAGGGCGGTGCCGGCACCGTGACCGGCGCTGGTTTCGATGCGGATGAGGACGGGCGGGGCGTCGGCGTCCTTGGACTGGCTTTCCTGAAGGCGGGCGGCGAACTTGAAGCTGTGGGCAGGGACCACGCGATCGTCATGATCCGCAGTTGTCACCATGGTGGCGGGGTAGCGGGTGCCGGGCTTCAGGTTGTGCAGAGGTGAGTAGGCCACGATGGCCTTGAACTCGTCCGCGTTTTCGCTGCTGCCGTAGTCGCTCTTCCAGGCCCAGCCGATGGTGAACTTGTGGAAGCGCAGCATGTCCATGACACCCACGGCGGGCAGCGCCGCGCCATAAAGTTCCGGACGCTGGGCCATGCAGGCACCGACGAGAAGACCGCCATTGCTGCCGCCCATGATGGCGAGCTTTTTGGAGGAAGTGTACTTCTCCGTCTGCAGCCACTCGGCACAGGCGATGAAGTCGTCAAAGACGTTCTGCTTGCGCAGCTTCGTGCCGGCGAGATGCCAGTCGGCGCCATACTCACCACCGCCGCGCAGATTCGCGAGGGCATACACGCCGCCGAGCTCCAGCCAGATGGCGCGGCCTATCGAAAAGTTCGGCGTGAGGCTGATGTCAAAGCCGCCGTAGCCGTATAGCAGGGTGGCGTTGTTGCCATCGAGCTTCAGGCCTTTCTTATACACGAGGAACATGGGCACCTTGGTGCCGTCCTTGCTCTTCACGAAGACCTGCTTCGTTTCATACGGCGAGGCATCGAAGTCGACCTTCGGCTGCTTCCAGAGCGTGCTTTTGCCACTGGCGACATCGTAGCGATAGATGGCGCCTGGTGTGGTGAAGCTGGTGAAGACATAGTGCGTGGACTTGTCCTCACGCTTGCCACCGAAACCGCCGACGGTGCCGATGCCGGGTAGCTCGATGTCGCGGATCTTTTTGCCTTCGAGATCGTAGGCGGTCATGGCGCTGCGTGCGTCCTTCAGCGTCTTGCAGAGGAACTGCCCGCCCACGCAGGTGACGGTGTCGAGCTTGTCCTCGCCTTCAGGAATGAGCTCGCGCCACTGGTCGCGTGCAGGCTTGGTGAGATCGATGGCGATGACGCGGTAGCGCGGTGCCTTCAGATCGGTGTGGAAGTAGAAGGTGCTGCCGATGTTGTCGATGAAGCTGTAGGAAGCATCGAAGTCATTGAGCAGTTCCACCACCTTCGCATCAGGCTTGCCGAGTTCCTGGTAGAAGAAGCGGTTCTTCGGGTCGGTGCCATGCGTGACGGTGTAGATGAGATAAGCTCCATCTTCTGTCACGGAGGCATGCAGGCCCCAGTCGGGCTGATCGGGTCGTGCGTAGATGAGCTTGTCGTCACTCTGCGGGGTGCCGAGCTTGTGGAAGTAGACGGTCTGGTTTTTGTTCGCCTCGGTGAGGGCTGCGCCTTCCTTCGGTTTGGGGAAGCGGCTGTAATAAAAGCCGCTGCTATCCTTGGCCCAGGAGGCGCCGCTGAACTTGATCCACTCCAGCAAATCGTCCTTGTCCTTGCCGGTGGCGATGTCCTTCACGCGGAATTCCTGCCAGTCACTGCCGGCCTTCGACACACCGTAGACGAGCAGCTTGCCGTCCTTGCTCGGAGCGGTCTCGGTGAGGGAGGTGGTGCCGTCTTTGGAAAGTTTGTTAGGGTCGAGAAGCTCGCGGGCTTCTTGATCGAGCGAATCCGTCACAAACAGGACACCCTGGTTCTGCAGACCCGAGTTGCGGGTGAGGAACCACTTGCCGCCTTCTTCAAAGGGGATGCCGGTGCGCTCATAGTTCCAGGCCTTCTGCAGGCGGTCGCGGATCTCATCGCGCTTTGGAATGGCTTTGAGAAAGCCAAAGGTCACCTCGTTCTGCGCTTTGACCCAGGCCTTGGTTTCCTCGCTATTGTCATCCTCAAGCCAGCGATAGGGGTCGGCGATCTTCGTGCCGAAGTAGTCATCGGAGACTTTGTCGTCCTGGCGGGTGGCGGGGTATTTCAAAGGTTCAGCGGCAAGGGCAAGAGCGGGCATGAGGGCAAACAGCAGGCTGGTTTTCATGGTTGAGAGTGATGATGGCTATGAAACGCTCATTGTCGAAATCTCCTTGAAAATCATCTCGCCATCTCATGGTGCCGTAGGCAGGATGATCGCCTCAATCGAATAAATCCATGAGCGTCCCTCCTCAAACTCCTCAGAAGAAAGGCATGTCCTGCCTCGGTATTGGCGGCGTTGGCTGCCTTGTCATCATCCTCGCGTTCCTCGCTGCTGGCGGTTTTGTGGCCTACAAGTATGGTCCGAAAATCAAAGCTGCAGCGGAGGAGTATCAACGGGATGCCGCTTCCAGTCCTGACAAGGCGGCTGCCAAACTGGCCCTCAAGTTTATCCCAGATGTGACCATTGTCCGTGAAGACGATGCTGCCAAGACGATCACCTACAAAACAGGTGCTGCAGGCGAGGAGATGACCATGCATTATGATGGCATGACCACGGGCAAGAAGAAGCCAAAGATCACCAACAGCAAGGGTGAGGTCATCGAAGGTGGCGACGCTGCCCCAGCCCCGGCTCCTACTCCAGCCCCGCCTCCGCAGAACTGAGCCGTTCGTTCAAACTCTGAATTCCAAGGCCGGATTCCGCAAGGGATCCGGCTTTTTCGTGGGGTGTGGTTGCTGAGCAGTTCGGTTCTTCGAGACTTCCAATCACATGCTGAAGCGTGAACAACGCACTTGTGGATTCGTGCCCTGGTCAGGAATCGACCGCATGAAGGGGTGGGGGAGGCAACCGAGAAGGGAAGGGGCGCGAATTGATTGAAGAAACAAAGTTGACTTCTTCTCAAAACAAATAACATACCAACTAGTTTGTATGCAAACGCAGCCCACCACGACCAAAAGAGAGAGAAACCCTGCCGAAACCCGGCAGCGGCTGCTGGGGGCGACGGTGCAACTCATCCTGAAGCAGGGCTTTGCGGCGACGACGGTGGATCAGATCTGCGCGGAGTCGGGACTCACCAAGGGCAGCTTCTTCCACCATTTCCCAAACAAGGAGGCCATCGGGAAAGCGGCGGTGGAGTGGTGGGGCGACTTCGGCACGAACCTCTATGCGGAAGCCTGGAAGGACGAGGACATGGATCCGCTGGAGCAGTTTCACCGCATGCTGGACATCATGAGCGGCTTCACGGAGCGGCATGATGAGGTGTGTACCTGTGTGGTCGGCATGCTCTCGCAGGAACTGGCGCAGTCGCATCCAGTATTGCGCGATGGATGTGCGCATCAACTGGATGTCTGGACGGCGAATGTGGCGCGCATGCTCACTGAAGCGAAGATCAGGCACAAGCCTGATGCGTGTTTCGAGCCGGTGGATATCGCCTGGTATCTGAACAGCCTTTGGCAGGGTTCCATGCTGATCGGAAAGACACGTCAGGCACCGGAGATGATCCGGTCAAATCTGCGGCTGGCCCGTATCTGGGTAGATGGATTGCTAGGTAAATCCTAACCAAATCTGAAACCCCAACTTATCCAGACTATGAAAGCTCCTTCTTTATATCCGCCGGTCATTCCTTATCTCACCGCCTCGGATGCGGCGAAGACGATCGAGTTCTACCAAAAGGCTTTTGATGCCCAGGAACTCTACCGGCTTGTCGACAAAGGCACTGGCAAGATCGGTCATGCTGAACTCACCATCCAGGGCCAGATCATCATGATCGCTGATGAGTTTCAGGGCATGTGCACCAGTCCCAAAACCCTGAACGGTGTCACCGCCCGCATGGTAGTCATGGTGACAGACACTGATGAGGCCTACAGCAAGGCCATCAATGCCGGTGGCACCAGCATCCGTCCGCCCGCAGACCAGTTCTATGGCTTCCGCATGGCTGTGGTGGCGGACCCTTCCGGCCAGGAGTGGGCCATCCAGCAACAGGTGGAGCAGATGGAGCCTGAGGAAATGCAGCGCCGCTGGGATGCCATGGCGGACAAGTGCTCCGAGAAGAAAGAGGCCTGATAAAGGCGACCTGACCGCATCACTTCACTCCCGTTTCATCACCCCACCTCAGCCTAACAGAAATTATGATTAAAAAGATCCTGCTCACCCTGATGGCAATCATTGGCGTCATCCTGATCGCCGCCTCCTTCCAGTCGGACGACATGAACGTCAGCCGCTCCGCCACGATCAACGCAGCACCGGAAGCGGTGTATAAAGTCGTGAGCGACTTCCGTCAGTGGGATGCCTGGTCTCCCTGGTCAAAGCTCGACCCGGAGATGAAGAAGAGCATCGACATCAAGCCGGAAGGCGTGGGCTCGGTCTACAAATGGTCAGGAAACAGCGAGGTGGGAGAGGGCAGCACGACCTTGGTCGAGGCCAAGCCTAACGAAAAGGTGGGTATGAGGCTGGAGTTCGTGCGTCCGATGGAGGGCAGCAGCGATGTGCAGTTTACCTTCGTTCCGGAAGCTGCAGGCACGAAGGTGACCTGGAGCATGCAGAGCAAGAAACCATTCATCGGCAAGGTGGCGGGCCTCTTCATGGACTGCGAGAAAATGTGCGGTGACCAGTTCAGCGAGGGCCTGAACAACCTCGCGAAGGTCGTGGCTTCAGCGCCTGCTCCAGCGGTGGCCTCTGAAATCCCGCCTGTTCCTGCGCCTCCGGGTCCAGCCACACCAGCGACCGCGAATCCCTGAGTTTTTAAATCATAACATCACACGGCCATGCTCGACACACCTCATCTCGTCCAGACGGAGCCCCAGATGGCGGCCATGATTCATATCACGGTTCCCAGTGACCAGATGCAGGAGGTCATGTGCCCTGCGATCATGGAGGTGTATGAGGCCGTAAAAGCGCAGGGCATCGGCCCCACCGGCGCGCTGTTCGCGCATCATTACGGGATGAAGCCTGGCATCTTCAATTTTGATGTCGGCGTGCCAGTCTCTACTCCGGTGGAACCTGTGGGCCGTGTCATTGCCGGTGAGCTTCCTGGAGCCGTGGTCATGCGCACGCTCTACACCGGGCCTTATGAAGGCCTGGGAAGTGCGTGGGAAGACTTTCAGGAACTCGTCAAAGCTGAGGGGCGCGCGCTCGGTCCGAATCTGTGGGAGCGCTATCTCAAGGGTCCTGAGAGCGGGGAAGATCCCTCCGCTTACGTCACTGAACTCAATCAAACCATCATCCTCTGAGTCATGAAACCGCATCCTATTGCTTCTCAGGAAGGCTGGCTGGAGGCGCGCCTGGCGCTGCTGGCTCAGGAGAAGGCCCATACGCGTGCGGGGGAGGAGATCGCCCGCCAGCGCCGTGCGCTGCCGTGGGTGAAGATCACGAAGGACTACGTCTTTGACAGCACAGAGGGGAAGGTCTCGCTCGCGGATCTCTTTGACGGGCGCAGCCAGCTTTTTGTGTATCACTTTATGTTCGGCCCGGAATGGGACGAGGGCTGCACGGGCTGCTCCTATCTCTGTGATCATGTGGATGCCGCCCGCCAGCATTTTGAGCACAATGACCTCTCGTTTGTGGCCATTTCGCGTGGTCCTTTGGAAAAGCTCCAGGAATACCGTCGGCGCATGGGCTGGAAATTCCGCTGGGTTTCCGCCGCCAACACGGACTTCAACTTCGACTTCCATGTTTCCTTCCCGCCGGAGCGTGAGCATGAGGGCAGGATCACCTACAATTTCGGCACCATCGATGCCATCCCGGATCTCGACGAGCTTTCCGGCTCGAGCGTCTTTTTCAAAGACGAGGATGGGCAGATCTATCACACCTACTCCGCCTACAGCCGTGGTGATGAAGTCCTGCTCGGTGCCTACAACTTCATCGACATGGCACCCAAGGGTCGCAATGAGAACGGCCCCAATAAGAATCTGATGGACTGGGTGAAGCGCCATGACCGCTATGAGAATGACGGTCATCATGCCGAGAAGCCATGCTGCGGCTGCAAGACTGAAAGCAAAGCGGCCTGAGGAGATCCATCCGCTTCCATCACTGAACTCAATCAAACCATCGTCATCTGAATCTTATGAAACCGCATTCCGTCGTGTCCCAGGAAGAATGGCAGAACGCCGCCAAGGCGCTGCTGGCGAAAGAGAAAGAGCACAGCCGCAAGGGCGATGAGATCGCCCGTCAGCGCCGTGAACTGCCGTGGGTGAAGATCACCCAGAACTACGTTTTTGAAAGCACGGAAGGAAAAGTCTCGCTCGCGGATCTTTTCGACGGGCGCAGCCAGCTTTTCGTGTATCACTTTATGTTCGGCCCGGACTGGGAGGAAGGCTGCACGGGGTGCTCGTTCCTTTGCGATCATGTGGACGGAGCACGCCAGCATTTTGAGCATCATGACCTGTCCTTCGTGGCAGTGTCTCGCGGTCCGCTGGAAAAGCTGCAGGAATACAGGAAGCGCATGGGCTGGAAGTTTCGCTGGGTTTCCTCGGCCAACACGGACTTCAACTATGACTTCAATGTCTCCTTTCCGGCGGAGCGTGTGAAGGACGGCAAGATCACCTACAATCTCGAGACCATCGATGCTGGTGAGGACACGGAAGAGCTGCCGGGCATGAGCATCTTTTACAAAGACGAGAACGGAGAGGTCTACCACACTTATTCGTCCTTCGGCCGCGGGGGCGAGGCCATCCTCGGCGCGTACTCGTTCATCGACATGACACCGAAGGGCCGCCAGGAGAACAAGAACGGTAATCTCATGGACTGGGTGAAGCGCCATGACCGCTATGAGGATGACGGCCGTCATGCGGCGAAGTCCTGCTGCGGCTGCAACTCCGAGAGCAAAGCCGCATGAGTGCGCCCTGCCACTGTTCGCGTGAGAAGACCGCGCGCGCCGTGAAAAACGGCGCCGGCTGGATCATCCCGGGAGTGGTGCTGGCGCTCATGCCGAAGTGTCCCCTCTGCCTCGCCGCGTGGATCAGCCTTTTGTTAGGCATTGGTGTGACCACCTCCACGGCCACGGCTCTTCACGGGGGCGTGATCCTGCTGTGTGTCGTGCTTGTGACTTTCTTCCTCGTTCGTCAGCTCCTGATGCGTCCCGGCTGATCTGTTGCGAGGTCAATTTTGTTCAATACCTGCCCGAGAGCCGCCTGTAGAAATTTTCTGCGCCATGATTTACCTCACCCATCGCCCGCGAGCTCCGCTCTCCCATGCGGTGGAGGTGCTTTGGCTGTATTCGGGGTATCAACCGCCGCATCAGCTGGAGCGTGTGCTGCCCAGCGGACGTGTGGAGATGGTGATCAATCTGCGTGAGGACGTGCTGCGCTGCTATCACCCGGAGACTTTCCGGCTGCAGAAGAAGCTGCGCGGGGTGATCCTCGCCGGACCGAGACAGGAGGTGCAGATCGTGGACACGGCGCAGCAGCTGGAGATCATGGGTGTGCATTTTCTGCCGGGTGGTGCGCATGCGATGTTTGGCATGCCGGTGGATGAGCTGCGCGATCTGGACGTGCCGCTGCATGATGTGTGGGGCGAAGGCGCGGCCGATGCCTTTCGCAGCCGCGTGGCGGAAGCTCACACACCGCAGGGCAAACTGCTGGCTCTGGAGCAGGCCTTGCTGGAGCGCATGCCGCACTCGCGACAGACACATCCGGCTGTGCTGGCAGCGCTGCGCCGGCTGGATGTGGAGGCTCCGAAGGTGAATCTGGCGAACCTCGCCAGTGAGATTGGTTTGAGCTCACGGCATTTCATTGATGTCTTCTCCAATCACACAGGCCTCACACCAAAGGTGTATGCGCGTGTCAGACGCTTTCAGTCCGCGCTAAAGCAGGTGCATGCGCAGACGCGGCCGGACTGGTCAGACGTGGCCTTTGACAGCGGCTACAGTGACCAGGCGCATTTCATCCGTGACTTCAAGGCCTTCACCGGTCTCACGCCGAGCGCCTATGCGCGGCTGCGTGGGTCTGACATGCACCACGTGCCCGTGATGGAGCGCACCAAGATGTGTCCCATCCCCGTCTCAGTGACGGAGAATATTCACGAATCTTCCCCAACCCCAGATCCCCATCCTCATGCCACCGCCCACACCTGTTGAATCTTCTCTTTCGGAACGCGAACTCGTGCTCGTCCGTGAAACGGATGTGCCGCCTGAGAAACTGTATGCCGGCTGGACCACGCCGGAGCTTTACCCGCAGTGGTTTTGCCCGAAACCCTGGTATGTGAAGGATGTCGAGATGGACTTGCGCGCCGGTGGCTACAGCAAGATGACCATGTGCGGCCCGAACGGCGAGAGCTTCCCCAATGAGGGCGTGTATCTCGAGATCGTGCCGAACAAAAAGATTGTCTTCACCGATGCCTACAAGGCGAACTGGGAGCCGAATCCCAATCTGTTCTTCACCGGCATTGTCACCTTCGAGGTCTTGCCCTCGGGAAAGACCCGCTACACTGCCCGCGCCGTGCACTGGACCAAGGAGGCCTGCGAGAAACACGCCGCCATGGGCTTCAAGGACGGCTGGAGCGCGGCCTTTGACCAGCTTGTGGAACTCATGAGCAACTAAGCAAGCCCGGTCCACTTCACCCCCACCTAAAACTCGTTACCTAACCAACATCATGGCACGCGTCAGCACCTACCTGAACTTCCCTCGTTGCACGGAGGAGGCCTTTGCCTTTTACAAGACCGTTTTCAAAACGGAGTATGTCTGCCCCATCGCCCGCTTCGGTGACATCCCGCCGAGTCCGGACTGTCCGCCTGCCGCTGAGGAGGACAAGAACCTGGTCATGCACATCGGCCTGCCGACTCTGGGAGAGCACGTGCTGATGGGCACGGACGCGCCGGAGTCCATGGGTTTTAACTGCAAGCCGGGCACGAATGTCTACATCAACCTCGAGCCAGATACCCGTGAGGAGGCTGAACGCCTCTTCAACGAGCTGTCCGCAGGAGGCAAGGTGGAGATGCCGCTGCAAGACATGTTCTGGGGCGCCTACTTCGGCTCCTTCTCGGACAAGTTCGGCATCCAGTGGATGGTCAACTGCAGCCAGCCCAAGTGATTCACCCTTCAAGCCTAACATCAAACACAACAAATCTATGTCGAAACCCGTTGTTCAATCCTATCTCTTCTTCAATGGCAACTGTGAGGAAGCTCTCGAGTTTTACAAGACCGCCCTCGGTGCGAAGGTGGACATGGTCATGCGCTTCAGCGACAGCCCGGAGCCGTGCACGGAGATGCAGCTTCCTCCAGGGCATGAAAACAAGATCATGCACGCCAGCTTCCACGTGGGCGACACGATGATCATGGCTTCGGATGGCTGTGGTGAGGCGCAGGCCTTTGCCGGTTTCTCACTTTCACTCGCTCTCGGCACCGAGGCGGAGGCAGACAAGTATTTCAACGCGCTGGCCGAAGGCGGCGAGGTCACCATGCCGCTGGGCAAGACCTTCTGGTCACCGCGCTTCGGCATGCTGAAGGACAAGTTCGGCATGGGCTGGATGATCAATGTGATCCCGGTCGAGCCATGACCGGCCTGCCATCCTGAAGAAAACAAAAACTACAACCTCCACCGCCCTCCTTATGCAAAGGATCAATCCCTGTCTGTGGTTCAGCAACAGCGCTCAGGAGGCGGTGGAGTTTTACCGCTCGGTGTTCAAGGACCTCAAGGTTCTGCGCAAGACCTACTACCCCGATGTGCCCTCCGGTTCCGAAGGGGCACCGACGCTGCCCCCGGCAGGTACGTTGCTGACGCTGGACTTCGAGCTCTTCGGCCAGCTCTACACCGCGCTGAACGGTGGGCCGGACTTCCCCTTCACGGAAGCCATCTCCCTGGTCGTGAATTGCAAGGACCAAGAGGAGATTGACTGCTACTGGGAAGCGCTGCTCGCGGGTGGCGGCCAGGAATCCCAGTGCGGCTGGCTTCGGGACAAATTTGGCCTCTCGTGGCAGATCGTGCCGATCGAGATGACGGAAATCCTGGTCCAGAATGATCCCGGTGCCTGCTCCCGCATGATGCAGGCGATGTTCACGATGGTGAAGCTGGACATCGCCACTCTCCGGAAGGCTGCCGAGGGGTCGTAACCGACCGCCTTTTCCCTTTCGTGTAGCGTTTTTGACGACCCTGGCATCCGCGCGGGAACCTGAGTCGTTATTCAAAACCGTCAAAACTCCCGAACCATGCCTCAGCAAACTATTCTCCCGGCCGAGGGCAACGAGATCGTCAGCACCCGCGTGTTTGACGCTACCTGCGAACAGCTCTTTGAGGCCTTCAGTGATCCCCAGCGCCTCCAGCAGTGGTGGGGGCCGCAGGGCTTTACCAACACCTTTGAAGTCTTCGAGTTCCAGCCCGGAGGCTCCTGGCGCTTCACCATGCATGCTCCAGAAGGGGCCAAGTACGCGAACGTGTCACGCTTCCTCGAGATCGAGAAGCCTGCGCGCATTGTGCTTGAGCATCTGGAGCCGGTGCACTGGTTTCAGATGACGATGACCCTGGACGAGGAGGGCGCAGGCAGCCGCCTCACCTGGCGAATGCGATTCAAGACCGAGGAAGAGGTGATGAAAATCGGCCGCTTCATCACCGCCGCCAATGGCGAGAACTTTGACCGCCTGCAGGCGCACCTCGGCCAGTCTTGACTTTCTTTTTGCTCTCCCAACCTCAGACACACCTAACTACTTATGAAAATCGCAGCCGCCATCGCCGGAATCCTTCTCGGAGGATTGTTCATCATGTCCGCCTCCATGGTCCTTTTCAAACTCGCTCCCATGCCGGAGATCCCGAAGGACACGCCACCCTATCATTTTATGACCGCCGTCGGGCCCACGGGTTACATGACGATGGTGAAGATTGTGGAGCTGCTGGGCGGCCTGATGGTGCTGGTTCCGAAGACACGAAACATCGGCCTGCTCTTCCTTGGCCCGGTGATCGTGAACATCGTGGCATTCCATCAGTTCGTGGCCAAGGACGGCATCTTCCAGCCCATGCTGCTGGGGATTGCGGCGCTTTCACTGTTCCTGCTGTGGGTGGAGCGCGCGCGCTGGAAGGCGCTCGTGGCCTGATCACTCGCTCTTCAGTCTAACCAACAAAACAACCAACCAAGGAGATCACATCATGCCCAACTACGTTGACGGATTTGTACTGCCCGTGCCGAAGGATAACCTTGACCGTTACAAGAAGGTCGCGAAGAAGGCCTCCAAGATCTGGATGGAGCACGGAGCGCTGGCCTACTTTGAATGCGTGGGCGACGACATGGAGGCGGAACACATGACCCCCTTTCCAAAGCTGGTGAAGACCAAGCCGGACGAGGTGGTGGTGTTTTCCTGGGCCGTCTTCAAGTCACGCAAGGACCGGGACAAGGCGAACAAGGCCATCATGGCCGATCCACGCATCCAAGGCATGTGTGAGGAGACCAAGGGCATCTTTGAGTGCAAGCGCATGGCCTACGGTGGGTTCAAGGTGATGGTGGAAGGGTGAGCGTGACAGCGTTTTAAGGCGTGCCGGGTGCATTGAAGTATGCGTTCGGCACGCTTTTTGTTGGGGGGATCTTGGTGCGCGCGAGAGCGACATGGACTGCGGCAGCCTGCTGCCGCTATAGTGTTGGGCAGCCGAGCTGCCGGGGGGAAAAGCCCCGATTCAACGCCTGACATTTCTGTGTTGGCGACGGCCAGCAGGGCTGGCCTGGAGAAAGCGGCAGCAGGGCTGCCGCAGTCCATATAGGGCCATGTGCGGCTCGCAGAACTTGTGGGTAAATCAGGGGCTCGCCACCTTCACGCTCAATCCTGCCGGCGGCGGCGGAAGAACATGGCGGCGAGGGCGAAGGCGATGAGCAGCATCCGGGAGGGTTCGGGGATGGCGACGACGACGACGGAGCCGGATGTGGCGAAGCGGCTGATGTCCCAGGCATAGCCGCTGGCGCTGATGTCAGGCAGGTCGAACTGCGAGCCATTGTCAGCGGTGCCATCACGGTAGTTGTTGCCGAAGCTGAAGGAACTGAAGTTCGTGGAGATGAGAGCGCTCCAGTCGATGAGATTGAAGACCTGGCCGAGGGCAGGGGTGAAGGCGGTGCCGCTGACGCTGATGTTACCACTGAAGGTGAGCGTGCCGCTGGTGCTGGCATTGAAGGTCAGGAGATCATGGCTGCCGCTGCCAAGGCCGGTGCTGAAGCTGTCCACCCAGGCATTGTAACCGGCTGAACCCAGTTCGTTGCCGCCGTAGGTGGCATCGGTGACGTTCGGGGTGGAGATGCCGAGGAGGAGGTTGCTGCCGGACTGGAAGTCAAAGCTGCCGATGGCGGCGGCTGGACTGAAGGCCAGGGTGCCAAGGCTGCCGACTGCGGTGGAATCTCCCGCATGAATGGTGGAGCCACTCTGGGCGATGAAGCTGCTGCCGCGCACCAAGCCGGAGCCGAGCAGCGTGCCACCATTCATCACGGTGACTGCGCCTGTACCGGTCTGGCCGACGCCGCTGGAACCGACCTGCAGAGCACCTGCGCTGACGGTGGTGACACCGGCGTAGGTGTTGGCGGCGGTGAGCGTGGTGGTGCCAGCGCCAGCCTGCACGAAGCTGCCGGAGCCGGTGATGGCGGAGCCGCTGAAGTGGGTGCCCTGCACCACGGCGTTGCTGCGGTTGATGACGAAGCTGCCGTTGTTGGTGATGGTGCTGCTGGTGGCGAGTGCACCGGTGGTGCCGCCATCACCCAGCTGGAGCGTGCCAGCGCTGATGGTGGTGGTGCCGGCGTAGCCATTGTCAGCGGTGAGGATGGTGGTGCCGCTGCCTGCCTGGATGAAGGCACCGCTGCCGTTGATGGTGTTGCTGACCGTGTAGGAGTTGCTGCGGTTGACGGTGAGGGTGGCGTTGTTTGTCACGGTGCCGCTGCCGAGGGTGCCGGTGGTGGAGCCGCTGCCGACCTGGAGAGTGCCGGCGCTGATGGTGGTGCCGCCGGTGTAGGTGTTGGTGCCTTCCAGGATGAGCGTGCTGGCCGTGGTCTTGGTGAGACCAGCGCCGCCATTGAGCTCAGCGAGGTTTTGGAGGGTGCCGCTCTGGGCGTTGAAAGTGATCAACGCGCTGGCAGCTCCGATGCTGCCCGCCGTCATGTCGAGCGTGCCTCCCTGCAGGTTGATAACCGCGTTTTCCGTGCCGACGCCGTTGGTGTAGGCGATGTTGCCACCAACGGTGAGCAACCCGCCGGTGAGATTGAGGGTGTTGTTGATGATGTTCACCGCGTTGGCCGTGGTGTTGCCCATGCTGATGTTTCCAGTCACGTTCAGGGCTCCGCCGCTGATGTTGATGGTGGAAATTGCGTTGGTGGCGGCGACGACCGTGGCGGCAGACGAGTTCACCGCCATGTTCAGGGTGCCGATGGTTAGACCAGCCGTGCCCGCGACGTTCAGCGTGGACTTGGTGACCGCGGCTTCGGTGGCGTCATTGATCGCCGTAGCGCCGGTGATCGTGCTGGTGCCCATGTTGAGCGTGGTGATGCTGTTGGTGCCGGCACCATTGAACGTGAGGGTGGAAAGAGCCACCCCGGCGGATGCTGCTGTGGTGTTGGAGTTGTTACTCATCGTCACAGTGGCAAAGCTGGTGGTGCCGCCGCCGAAGGTGGCGCTGGAAACCGTGTCGCCCGTGGTGAGCGAACTGCCGCCGCGATTGCTCATCACGGTGTTGCCGGTGACGGTGAAATTCCCGGCATCAAAGGTCAGGGTGGCCGTGGAGACTGCGGTGTTCGCGGTGGCAGTCGACGTGCGGGAGGCCATCGTCAGCGTGCTTAGGAGCACATCGGCGTTGTGGCCGGCCAGGGAAAGGACAGCGGTGTTGCCGGCATTGGTGGAGCCGCTGGTATTGACCATGTTGAGGGCGGCGGCGCTGGTGCCGTCATAGGCGCGGATGATGACGCTACCGTTGGTGGCGTGGGCGAAGTTCAACTGGCCGCTGGCGCGCCGTGCCCCGGTGCCGCTGTCGCGGCCGCCCAGATCGATGGAGCTGGCATTGATCGTGGTGAGGCCGGTGCCCATCGTGATCGTGTTGAACTGTCCGGCATTGTTGCCATGAACCGTGTTTCCGCCAATGTCGAGGGTGCCTGCCTTGATGGTGCTGTCGGTGGCCAGCAGCACGTTCGTAGATGTGTCGTTGCTTGAGCCTACGATGTCCGAGCTGCCGAGGCGGAATGCACCGGCGCTGCCGAGATCGGCGGTGAAGGTCGCCAGTGAGCTCATGTCCAGCGTGTTGGGCTGGGCGGTGACGCTGTTGGCACTGCCGCCGACGCGGAAGGTGAGTCCGGGGGCCGTGACATTCCAGGTTCCAGCGCCGGCCACGTTGAGACGGCTGCCGCCGGTGGAGGTGCCTGAGTTGCCGATGATGACATTGCCAGTGGTGGTGAGCGTTTTGCCCGAGCCGATATTGATCACATTGGCCGTGGGCGTGTTGGTCTGGGAGGTCAGCCCGGTGATGGTGAGGTTGTTGGAAGCCAGATTCAGCGTGGCGGGCGTGCTGCTCGTGGAAGTGGCGCCGAAAATCAGACCGCCAGCGAGGGAGGCGTCGCTGGTGATGTTGGTGATGCCGTTGTCGAGGGTGAGGGCACCGGAGAAGTTGCTGGCGGCCACGCTGCTCAGCCCGGAGAGCACGAGAGTGCCTGTTCCGGCCTTGGTGAGGCCAAAGCCGCCGGTGATGCCGCCAGCCACGGTCAGGGTGTTGGCGCTGACAGTCGCCGTGGAGGCGGCGTCGAGCGTGACGAGGCCTGTGCCAAGGTTGAGGCTGTTGCTACCGGTGAAGGTGAAGGCGCCAGCCCAGCTCTGGGCGTTGTTGGTGGCCAGGGTCACGGCCCCGCCCGTGGTGTTGTTGAAGGTGCCGCCATTGATCGTGAAGACACCGGTGCCGAGGGCGCCGACATGGGCGATGTTCAGCGTGGTGCTGGCAGCCATGGTGACACCGCCCGCCGCTCCGGAATTGTTTCCGGCGAGAGTCAGGGTGCCTGCGGTGAGGTTGGTCAGCCCGTCGTAGCCGTTCGCTCCGTTAAGCACCAGCGTTCCGGTGCCAGCCTTGGTCAGCACATAGGCGGAGGTTCCGTCATCGATCACGCCGCCCACTGTGAGTGTGTTGCTGACTGTGGCGGTCACATTGCCGCCCATGGTCACGCCTCCGGTGCCGAGGTTGAGATTCTGCGTGCCGCCAAACGTGAAGCCGCCGTTCCAGACCTGGGTGTTGTTGGGGGTCAGTGTCAGAGCCCCGGCGCTGCCGTTGGTGAAGGTGGTTCCGGCTTCAACCGTGAAGGTGCCCGTGCCCAGCGCGGTGGCGCTGTTGAGGTTGAGAGTGCCAGCCACGAGATTGACACCGCCACCGCCGGAGTTAGTCCCGCTGAGCGTCAGGGTGCCCGCGCCGGTCTTGGTCATGCTGCCGGTGAAGGTGACGTTACCGCCAACTGTCAGCGAGGAACCGTTGGCGCCGCCGCCGATGACTTCCCAGGTCTGGGTCGTCGCGGCGACCACCGGAGCACCGATGGTGATGGCTCCGGCGTTAGTGGCGACGGAAATGCCGTTGTTGGCGCTGAGCGGCGAGAGGGTGAGCGTGCCACTGGTGCCTTGATTGATCGTCACGGAATTCACGCCAGCGGGGTTGGATGTGAACTGAAGACTGTCTGCGGAGAAGTTACCGTCGAGCGTGGTGGTGATGACCGGTCCCGTGGCGTTCGTGGTGCTGAAGACCAGCGTGTCCGTGGCGGAAGGCAGCGCGCCGAGATCAGTGGTGCCGGCGGCGTTGGTGGCCCAGTTGGTGGTGAAGGGGCCGGCACCATTCAAGGTGCTCCAGGAACTGCCGCCGGGTGTCTCATCTCCCTGCCAGTAGCGCAGGCTCAGCGTGCTGGCCGTCAGACGCAGTGTCTGGTTGCTGTTGACGGTGCTGAAGCTGTAGTTGAAGCCGGAGGGCGCGAGGCCCAGCGTGAAGGCCGACGCGTTGAGCGTGCCGCTGGTGACATTGATGAGGTCGTAGTTACCCACGGCGAGTCCGCCGAGGTTGTTGAAGTTGAGCGAAATCACCGGGCTGACGGCCGCACTGCCGGTGACATTGAGCATGTCGTTCACCATGGGGGCGTTGAGGTCGAAACCGAGCATGCTGCCGCTGCCGAGCGTGAGGCCCGTGAGCGCGGTGGAGGTGGCGGTGCCGTCGTAGAGGTTCAATGTGGCGCCACTGGCGACTGAAAGGGCTCCGATGCCCGTGGCGGCCAGCCCGGCCTGCATGAGGCCATCGCTGACGGTGAGATTGCCGCCGTTCAAATTGATCGCTCCGGTGACCTGGAGGCTGCCGGCACCGGTTTTGACGAGGTTGGCGGGTCCGGCGGTGAGAATGCCGCCGGTGGCCTGCACGGTGCTGGTGCTCACGACGACGTCGATCGTGCTGGTGGTGCCGGTGGCGAGAGTGATCTGGCGGTTGGCGGTCAGATCCAGCGTGGTGCCGGCCGGAGTGAAGCGCAGTGTTCCGCCGGAGAGAGTGATGTCGTTGGTGGCGGAGGCATTGCCAATATTGCTGCTGGAGGCGAAGTTCAGCGTGCCACCGGCGACATTGACCACGCCGCTGAAGGTGTTCACGCCGCTGAGGGTGACGACGCCGGACGTGGTCTTGTTGACCCCGGCAGTTCCGGCGAGGATGGCGCTGACCGTGCCATCCTGCAGATCGAAGCTGGCGGCGGAGGTGAGGACGCCGGTGGTTCCGGTGATGCTGCCGTTCTGCAAGGTGACCGTGCCCACGGTGTCAGTGCGGGTGTTGATGTCAAAGATGCCGCCGTTGACTGTCACACTACTGGCATCGGCCAGGACGTTGTTGGCGCCGAGGGTGAGAGTGCCGGCGTTGACGTTGGTGCTGCCGGCGTAAGTGTTCGTGCCTGAGAGCGTGAGGATGCCGGCACCCGTCTTGGTCAGGCCGCCGGAGGTGTTGCCGCCGTTGAAGGCCACCGCGCCCACGGTGGCCTGGGTGGTGTAAACAGTGGTGTTGTCGATGAACGAGACGGTGAGGACGTCGGTGTTCAGGTAGCCGGTGCCGGGGTTGGTGATGGTGTAACTGCCGATCTTGTAGGTGCCGTTGCCGGTGCCGTCATCCACCATGTTGGCGATGGCGGTGGCCCCGGATCCGGTGCCGCCGGAGATGCGCACGATGGGGGCGCTGAGATAGCCGCTGCCCTGCGTGGCGACCGCGATGGACTGCACGCCTTCACCTCCAGGAGCGAGCAAGGCGGCGGGGATGGTGGAGTTCAAGCCATTCGTGTCCACCGTGACGCCGCCGGAGTAAACGTAAGCGCCGCTGCGATTAGCGGCCGTGTCGAGCACGCTGTTGGTGTTGTTCACGCTGATGAGCGTGGTGGAGGCGGCGTTGGTGATGATGGTGCCGCCATTGAGGTTGATCTGCATCAGGTTGGCCGAGCCGCCGGTGGCGGTGCCGTTGGTGATGCCTCCGGCGATGGTGCGGATGGTGCCGCCCGCGCCCAGATTGAAGATGCTGGTGGAGCCGATGGTGGCGGCGTTGCCACGATACACATTGAGCGTGCTCTGGAGGATCATGGTGCCGGTGCCGCGCACGTTGATCACGCCGTAGCTGTTGTTGCTGCCCGCCGTTGAGTTGATGCCGAAATTGGAGTTGCCGCCGGTGAACTGTCCGCCCGAGATGTCCATCACCGAGCTGCCGGAACCGTGGCTGGGCAGGACGTTGGTGTTGATGGTCACCGTGCCGCCGGTCTGGCGGTAGTAGCCGTTGCCGCTGGTGAGGGTGTTGCCAATGGTGAGGCGGTTGGAAGTGATGGAGCCGCCGCTGACCTCGTAGTAGCCGTAGCTTGTGTTGGCCGCACCCAGGCTGAAGATGCCGTTCGCATCCGCCCCCGAGAGGCTGACAGTGCCTGCGGATTGATAAACGGCACCGGCCGAGGTATTCGTGCCCACATCAATGTCGGAGACGGCGACGTTCGCTCCAATGAGGAGGATGCCGCGTCCGCCGGCGCCACTGCCCACGTTGACCTGGTTGTTGGTGGCGATGGGGCTGCTGAGCTGGAGGATGCCGCCTGGCACGGCGGTGGTGCCGGTGTAGGTGTTCGTGCCGCTGAGGGTCAGCATGCCGGTGCCGCCTTTGGAAAGGCTGAGGGTGCCTGCCGCAGCACCGTTCTGGAAGGTGCCGCTGAAGGTGGTGCTGGCCGAGCCGCCGATGCTCAAAGTGACCGACGTGGCGGCGTTGTTTTCCACCGTGCCCGAACCGGAGAGAGAGGCGATGGTGCTGGCGAAGCCGTTCAGCCGCAGCGTGCCGCCCGCATTGACGACATAGGCGGAGTTCTGGGCGAAACCGGTGGCCGACCCGGCGCGAAGGACGCCGCCGTCCACGGTGGTGGTGCCGGTGTAGGTGTTGGTGCCCCCGAGTTGAAGAATGCCGGCGCCCGCCTTGGTCAGACCGATGCCCGTGCCGCTGATGCCGCCGGAGGAGGACAGCACTGAGGCCGCTGCCACCGTCCAGGTCTGGTTCGCACCGAGAATGACCGGCGCGGTGAGATTGATGGCCGCAGGTGCGCCGGTTTGAACTTCAATGCCGGCGGTGGACGCGACCGGCGTGATGGTGAGAGTGCCGGCGGTGCCTGGAGCGATGGTGATGGAGCCGAGCGGGCCGCTTCCAACCTGATTGTTGAAGGTGAGGTCCTTGATGCTGAAGGCACCGTCCAGCGTGGTGCTCAAGGCGGTGCCGGACTGCATGCTGGTGGTGAAGATAACGCTATTGTTCACGCCAGGGGTGCCATTGGCATTCGAGGCGCCGGCCAGATCGGTGGTGAAATTGGTGTTGATCCCGGAAATCCCCATCCAGCTTGTGTTGACGCCGCCGTTCCAATAAAGGTCATTGGTGGTCGTGGTGGCGGTCAGGCGCACCAGGGTGTTCGAGGCCGTCAATGACAAGGTGTAACCACTGAAGCCTGCAGAGAGGCTGCCGATGCCGTAGGTGGCTCCGGACAAGCCGCTGCCTGCGGTGAGCAGGTCGTAGTTTCCGACTCCGAAGCCGGTGAGACTGAGGAGATTGAACACCACGTTGTTGGCCGTGGTGGCAGTTCCCGAGGTCGAGAAGCGGTCGTAGGCCGCAGTGGAGCCGAGCTCCAGGCCCAAGGTGGCCGTGCCGGTGCCTGCTCCGAGGTTCAAAGCGCCAGCGCCCAGATTGAAATGCTGTCCGGTGGTGTTGAGAAGGTTCAAGGTGCCGCCTGCGGCCACGGTCAGCGCACTGAGCGTGGGTGCCGTGGTGGCTCCTCCGGTCATGTTCAGCGTCCCCGCGCTCACCGTCAGCGGGCCGGTGAAGGCGATGTTCGCACCTGTGAGGTTGAGCAATGATGTGGCGGAATTCTGGGTGATGCCGGTGACATTGGAACCGATGTCCGCGCTGATGGTGGTGGTGCCGGTGGCGGTGCTGGAATGGGTGATCGAACCCACAGGATTGATCGCGCCTGTGGCGAGAGTGATCGTGCCCGTGGTGGCCTGGTTAAGAATGGTCACATTGCCGGTGCCCGTGATGCCGCCGGTGAATTGCGAGGCACCTGTCGTCCCGATCTTGCCAAGGACGACATCATGGGTGTTCAAGGTGATGGGTCCGGCGAAATTGACGTTCCCCGTGGTGGTTCCCGCGATGATGGACGCGATGCCTGTGTTCCCTGCTGCGACCGTGATAGGCTGCAGGTAAGCGAAGCTGTTGACCGCGCGGATTGTCGCGTTGGCGTTGCCAGAGCCGGCCCCCAAGGTGATGGGGTTCGTGCTGGCACCAAAGGTGTTGACGTTGTTACCGCCAGTGACGGTGCCCGCTTCAACGATAAGTCCACCATCGAACGTGCTTGCAACAGCTCCCAGAGTCAGGCTGCCGTTGCCCACCTTGGTCAGGGACATGCCAGAACCGCTGATCACACTGGCCGTGGCAATGTTTCCCGCTCCACCCACAGATGTATTGGAGGTGAGGGTGATGCCTGCTGTGGAGGTCAACGTGCCCGCCGTCGTGCCTGCCGCATTGTTCACCCATGCGCCGGTGCCTCCGATGCCAGTGCCCGCGAGATTGAAGGCGGCGATTGTTTCCACTCCGGTCTGTTGATTGTCGAAAACGCCGCCGGACTGGACGGTGATGGTGGCAGTGTTGCCGATGGAGTCAGTGCCACTGCCGATGTTCTGGAGGGTGCCGCCGCTGCCGACATTGATGTTCCCAATCCATCTGGAGGTATTCGTGAGGATGGCCGTGCCTCCATTGACCAGGAGCTGCCCCGTGCCGGTGCTCACGCCGGTGATGGTCAGCGTGCCCGCTCCCTGCTTGGTCACATCGAAATTCCCTGTGGCCACGACCGGGAGAGAGAGGTTCGCGCCAGTCCCCACATTGAAGGTCGGCGCACCGGTGAGGGTGGTCGCGCCGAAGGTCAAACCTGCGATCCCACTGCTGACATTGGCCCCGGCGTTGACCGTCAATGTGCTGGCCCCGATACTCAGCGTTCCCAGCGTGTGCGTGATGGCCGCTTCGGCCGTGGCGCGGTTGGAGATGATGGTGGTGTTGCCTGAGATAGTGGTGGGGTTCGCCAGGATGCTGCTGTTGATGGCGAGATCCAGGGTGCCTCCTGCCAGGGTCAGCGTATTGGTCGCCAGGCCCAGTGCCTGCGGGTTCGCCGCGATGAGCGTGCCTGCGGAAAGAGTGGTGCCGCCGCTGTAAGTATTGATTCCGCTGAGAGTGAGCGTGCCAGTGCCCGCCTTTGTTAGGCCAAAAGCTCCGCTGACAACGCCGCTGACGGTGAGATTGTTCGTCGAGTTGTTCGTCCAGGTCTGCGCGGCCCCGACGGCCACATTCGCGGCAATGGTGCTGGCTGGGACGCTGGCAGCCATCGTAATACCGGTGGCGGAACTGGCCGGGGTGATGGTGAGGGTGTTGCCATCAGCATTCAGACCGAGACCATTGACCGTGTCGGCGATGGTCAGCGTTTTGATTGTCATGTTCGCGCCGAGCACCGTGGCGGTGGGAGCGGTCGTTATGGTCGAGTTGGAGAAGGTGACATCCGCCGCCGCTCCGGGAACGAGGGCTTGGTCCGCGCCTCCCAGCGTGGCCACGAAGTTACTTTGCGTGGTTCCGTTGGAGGCGGCCCACACGTTTGTCGCCCCTGTGAGACCGCCCTTCCAGAAGGCCCCAGTGAGCGCAGTCTGTGCGGTGATGGCCACATCCAAGGTCGAGGCCGTGCGGGAAAGTGCTCCGACCGTGAAATTGCTATTGTTGTAAACCGTTCCCAATGTGGGCACGGCGGCCGGGTTCAATGAACTTCCAGCACCGCCTTGAATCAGCGTGTAGGTGCCGGTAGCAGGAGTGGTGCCGGTGACGCCATAGACATTCACCCGGTGGGCAGCGTTGCTGATGGTCGCCGCGCCTGTGACATTGATTCGTGCACTAGTGGTGGTGGAACCGATGGAGCCGCCGATGACAGTGCTGGCTCCTCCGGTGATGCCCAAGGTGCCCGCCACCGCGAGGGGCGCATCCGTGGCGGCGAAGTAGTTCAGTCCCGCATTGCTGACCGTCACCGCTCCCGCCCCCAAACCCGCTGCGTTGGTCACAATGAGTGTGCCGCCAGTGACTGAAGTGGTGCTTGTGGACGCATTGGTGCCGGACAGGGTCAGCGTTCCCGTGCCGATCTTCGTTAGAGAAATGTGACCACCACTGGTGCCGCCGATAACGATGTTGCCGGGCACATGCATGTTGCCGGTCCCGCTGATGGTCAACGCGCGCACCGTGGTGCTGTCGGGATCGCCGCGCAGACCGCCGGCTAGCACAAGTAGACCTGCATCCGACTGGATGCGGCCCGCTGCATTGTCCACCGTGACCAGGCCAGTGATGGTGTTGTTTCCAGAGATGTTGCGAATGGCTCCGTTAGTGGAAATACCAGTGGCGCTGTTGAGAGTAATCGCCTCGTTAGTGCTGATGCCGCCGACGAGTTCCAGCGCAGCATTGGCCGAAATGCTGGTCACCGCGGATGTGCCGCCCAGCGCTCCGCCATCACTGATACGCACCGTGCCCGCGCTGATGGTGAAGGCGCCCGTGCTGGTCCAGGTATTGGCCACCGTCAGATTCAATGCCCCGACACCACTCTTAGTCAGCGTGGGGTTGGCTGAGCCCGCCAGCAGGATCGCGTCGTTGAAGGTAATGGTGCCGGCAGCATCCAAGGTCGTGTTCGCGTTGTTGGTGTTGAGGGCTGTCCCGATGCCCGGCCGGTCAAAAATAAGCGTGGTTCCGGTGTCAGCCTGAATCTCCGTGGTCGCAGCGGCGACGGTGACGAGACCCGTGTAGGTGTTCGTACCGCTGAGGTTGCGCAACGCACCATTGCTTGAGACGCCCGTGCCGAAAATGGTCAGCGCCTCGTCTGCCACGGTGATGCCGCCGGAAAGCTCCAGGGCTGCGCCCTCCGCCACATTTGTGCTGCCGACGATGGAGCCTAGACCAGCACCATTGACCAGACGGAGCACGCCCGTCTGCACCCCTGTGGTGCCTGTGTAGGTATTCGTCCCGGTCAGAATGGTGGTGGCCCCGGCAATTCCATTCATCACAAGGTCCACCGCACCGCCCCCATTGTTTGCGATGACGGAGTTCACGGTGAGGGTGCCGGTGGCATTGCCATTGGTCAAAATCAGGTCCGCTCCTGCGGCAGTGCCAGTGGTCAAGGTGCCGGAATTGACCGCATCTCCCACGACCAGACTGCCTGCGGTGGCGCCGCGCAGCAGGCCGCCGATGCTGCCGAGCTGCAGCGTATTGCCCGCGCCGATGGCGATGGTGCGCGCGGCGGCATCCGTGACTTGGATGGTGTTGATCACGGTCGTGCCTGCTGTCTGGATCACGTTACCTGTGGAGGTGCTGTCCACCAGCAGGTTGCTTTGAGGAGTGTAGCCTGCCAGGGCGCTGATGTTTGTGGCAGTCACATAAACAAGGTCGCCATTGAAAGCTACGATCTGGCCGCCGCTGATCTGCGCGTAGGACGCGCCATTATTCAGCGTGATGTTCGGCGAGAGCAGCCCACTGCCATTCGTGGTGGTGATGGCTCCCGAGGTCGGCAGGCCAAAATCCACAAAGGCAGTGCCGAAGTTGATCGCCCCCAGCACCAGATTCGTTGTCCCGCCCGCGCCGGAGGTCGCGACGACGCGGTAACGGCTGGCACCAAAAGTGGTTCCATTGAAGGTCTGGCTGTTGGTCTGGGTCGCGTCGCCGGTGATCGTGAGGGTCTGAATGCGCGAGGCGGAGGTGTTGTTCATCGTTAACTCTGAAACTGCGGCGATGAGGTTGGAGGTTCCAGTCGCTGTCACGAAATCCAGGGTCAGCCCGCCGCCGGTTCCATTCAGCGACGTGGGGCCGGTGTAGGTGTTCGTGTTTGTGATGGTCATGACGCCGGTGCCCATCTTGGTGAGCGCCAGTGTGCTGCTCCCCGCGCCGTCCTGGATGACACCGCCCCAGGAGAAGGTTCCGCTGTTCTCACCCAAAGTAAGCACACTGGCGTCGCTCGTGGCCCCGTTGGTCACCAATCCGGTGCCGGTCATGTTGTTGAAGCTTTCATCCTGACCTTGAAGATCGAAGATGCCGTTGTTGGCCAGGTCAACGCCGCTGAAGATCTGGTCGCCATTGGCCTGACCGGTGGTCAGGCGCAAGATGCCCGAACTGCCGATGGTGGAGGAACCGCCCAGCGCCCGCACGGCCGAACCACCCTTGTTCAACTGCACCACGCCAGCGTTGATGATCACCGCCGCCGCTGAATTGTCCGCTGTGCCCGCGAGGATGAGCGTGTTGGTGCCGTCCTTGGTGATCGTCGGGTTACCGGAGGTGCCGTTGGCACGGCGAACGCGGCTGAGGGTGATGTCTCCCGTTCCGTTCACCGTGAAGGCACCAACGCCATCAAAGTTGATGTCGCCTGTGATGGCCGCCGCCGCACCGGTATTGGTCAGGATCGACGTGACGCTGCCAAACCCGTCCGAGAAGGTCGTCGTGCTCTGCCCGAACTGCTCGGCGATGGTTTGGCCGTTCAAGTCCAGGATCGCGTCAGTAGCCACGATGGTGTGATTGAGATTGCCCGTTGCACCCAAAGCCGCCGCATTCCCCAGTTTCACCGTTCCCGCGCTGATCGTGGAGATGCCTGTGAAGGTGTTCACGCCGTTGAGCACCAAGGTTCCGGTCCCGCTCTTGGTGAAACCGCCCGAAGTGTTTGCCAGGATCGAGTCAATGGTTCCCGTCAGCCCGGCTCCCACCGTCAGCGCCGCAGCGGTCGTGCCGAAGTTCAGTGTTCCCCCGCTGAGCGTCACGGTTCCCTCCTCAAAGGTCAGCCCGCCGATGCTCTGCGTGCCGCCGACTGTCACCGTGTAGATGCCTGTGGCGTCAGTGCCTGCGGCGAAGGTCAAGATGTCCGTCGCGTTTGTCGTGGCGGAAAGTGTGCCCACACCGCCGGTGGAGTCAGTGTTTAAAAACAGGTTAACGCCATCCCATAGGCCGGTGGGGGTGGCACCGCCCGCGCCGGCCGTGGTGCCATTGATGTCCCAGTAATAGGTGATTGCTTGTAGCGGCTGGACGATCTGCCAGAAGGCGAGCAGAAGGGTCATGAAGGAGGCAACGAGCCTGCGGTACAGTCGGAAAAATGGCATGGTTGGGGGGCGAGTTGGAAGGGGGGCGCCGGGAAGCACGCAGGATGCGTATTTTCAGGGTTCTAAGCAATCTTTTTGGCGGATCTCAGGACACAAAAAGGCAGGAAAATTCTCGCCGATGACAGCAAGTTTTCTGACTGGGGTGGCGGGGGCCGGATCAGCGGGCTTTTTTCTTCTCCTCGGCTTCGCGCATGCGCTGCACCTTGGGCTTGTAACCGGCGGAGAGATTGACCTGGCTGGAGCGCAGGTGCGTGAGCAGTTTTTCACGCATTTTGTTCAGTGTTTCCAGGTGTTCTGGTTTTTCGGAAAGATCGGTCATTTCCAGCGGATCTGTTTGGAGATCGAAGAGGAACTCGCGCTGCTCATCGGCCCAGTATTTGTAGCGTGAATCGCGGGCCATCATGCGCAGCGGGGCGCGGTCGCCGATCTCGCTGATGGCGATGGGGCGGACGCTTTCTTTTTCGCCCTTGGCAATGGGGAGGAGGGACTTGGCAAAGCGGCCGGGGCTGAGCTCTCCGCCGACGGCTTCGACGATGGTGGGATACACGTCCATCATCTGCACGGGGGCCTTGCTGCGGCCGGTTTTGACCTGGCCGGGCCAGCGGACAAGCAGGGGGACGCGCACGGCTTCTTCATAAAAACGTCCTTTGGTGAGGTAGCCGTGGCCGCCCATCATCTCGCCATGATCAGCGGTGACACAGACGAGCGTTTTGTCCCAGGTGCCACGGGCTTTCAGGGCTTCGGCGAGACGGCCGACGCAGTCATCCACAAGCGTGAGCTTGCCGAGGTAGTTTGCGAGCATGCGGCGGGTGGAGGCGTGGTTCATGGCGCGGCCTTCACGCAGATATTTTTCCGCCACGTTGCCCGGCAGCGTGAGCTTTTCGGGATCGTACATCGTGGCGTAATCACCGGGCGCATCGAGAGGCGGGTGCGGTGAATGCAGGCTGACGACGAGACACAAGGGCTTGTCCTTGGGCTGGGCGCGGATGAAGTCCACGGCGAGGTTTGAGGTGACGACATCGTGGTAGTCTTCAGGGCCGACGACGCTGGCGCGCGGCTCCATCTCGCCCTTGATGTAGCGGTCATGCAGATCATTGGCCACCTTCTCCAGCAGGCCCTTCTTCTTCAGATGGTCGGCATAAGCATCACGCGCGTTTGTGGAGTCAGGCGGGCCGGAGATGTCCTCGACGTGATCGAGGCCTAACGATTTGAAGAAAGCGCCGCTGTTCTTGAACTCGTCATGCCAGGCAGGACCTGCGGTCCAATGAGTCTTGCCAATCTGCGCGGTGGTGAAGCCGGCGTTCTTGATGTCGTGAAACATCGGCACGTTCTCCGCCTTGGGATAATACTGCGCACCATTGCCCCAGAGGTCATGGCCTGCATTGTGCGGATAGAGGCCGGTAAGCAGGGAAACACGTGCTGGCATGCACACGGGGGACGTGGTGTAACAGGCATCAAAGATCATGCCTTCACGTGCGATGCGGTCGAGGTTCGGCGTGCGCACCTCGGGGTTGTCCCAGCTGGTGTAACGAGGGCTCCACTGATCCGCGATGATGACGAGGACGTCCGGTTTTTCCTGGCCTAACAGTGTATTGGAAATGAGGATGAGCGAGAGGGCGAGGAGGGTGTTTTTCATGTCTCGGATCACTCTTCTTTGTCTCCTTTGGAAGATTTCATGGCGCGCTTGTTCTGGCGCATTTTGCTCAAACATTCTGCGGGCAGCGAGGCGGGGAGCGTGGCTTTCCAGGCATCCAGTCTGGTGGTGAGTTGCTGGACGATCTCAGGTTTCTCGCTGGCGAGGTTTTTCTCCTCTCCAGCATCTTTGGTTAGGTCGTAGAGCTCCACGCGCTTCGCGTCGTCCTTCAGCAGCTTGAAGTCACCATCATGGATGGCCCAGCGTGCCCAGTTCGTCGGTGGACGATCGGTGCCGGTCCAGTCCCAGAAGATGGGTTTGGTGCGCTTCACTTCCGTGCCTTTGAAGGCAGTGAGCATGTCCTCGCCATCGCCTTCATAACCCTCAGGAAGCTTCACGCCAGTGGCCGCACAGACGGTGGGCAGGAGATCCGTGGCGCTGAGGCGCGTGGTCTTGTCCACACGACCTGCGGGGACTTGGCCGGGCCAGCGGACGATGAAGGCGGTGTTCGTGCCGCCTTCATGCAGGCTGCGCTTGCGACCTTTGTGACCGCCGGTCTCGCCGATGCTGTAGTAGCCGCCGTAGCCGCTGCCCATTTTCTTGTTGGTCGGGTGAGTGTTTTCGGGGCCGTTGTCGCTGGAGAAGACGACGAGGGTGTTTTCCTCAAGCCCGAGTTCCTTCAGCTTGGCGAGGATGATGCCGACGCCGCGATCCGCATCTGTGGCCACGGCAGCATAGATGCGCTGGCGCTCATCGAGATGCGCATAAGCTTTGAGCGATTCCTCGCTGGGATGATGGGCGAGGTGGGTCTCGTGCATCCAGACATTGAGGTAGAAGGGCTTTTCACGGTTCCGCTGGAGGAAGTCGGTGGCAGCGGCCCAGATCTCATGATCGGTGATGGTCTTCTCGATCTCAGGGTGGGCGGTTCCGGCGAAGAGGGCGGCTTCCATGACACCGTAGGCGGCGGGGAGCGGGCCGTCCTTGGCCTGACCGCTCTGGAGATGCCATTTGCCGACATGGCCGGTGACATATCCGGCGCTCTGCATGAGGCGGGGCAGGGTGGCTGCCTTCACATCCAGCCAGTCCACCATGTTCCATTCGATGTTTTTGGAGATGGCTCCGATGGCACCCTTGATGCCGAAGCGGGCAGGGAACTTGCCCGTCATGAAGCCAGCACGGCTGGGGGAGCAGACCGGGCTGGCGGTATTGAAGCCCTGGAAGTCCGTGCCCTGGGCGGCGAGGGAGTCGATGTTCGGGGTCTTGATGTAGCCGTTGCCGTGGCAGGAGAGGTCTCCCCAGCCGAGGTCATCCGCGAGGATGAAGACCACGTTCGGTGGCGCGGCGTGGCTGAGGGAGCAGAGGCTGAGGGAGAGGAGGGTGGTCAGCAGGCGTTTCATGGCGGCGGCGCGGGGAAACGTGACTGAGGGGCGGATCATACGAAGAAGACACGGAGACACGGAGAGGGGAGACGCGGAGAATTTATGATTTATGATTCACGATTTATGATGGGGGATGTGGGATTGAGAATGGTCAGAGTCCCCACAAAGAGGAGGGTGGAGGGAGGCGGGAAGGGCAGTTTTGCCCTTGCCAGAGGGGCTGGGGATGATATGCGTCCGTTTCCCTCACGTCATGGTATCGACTCGCAAAACTCTGCTCACTCTGGCCGCATCCCTGGGACTGGCCTCCGCCGTTTTGGCTCAATCTAGCAGCAATGGCATCGCTGCCGTGGTGAACGGACAGGTCGTCACAAAATCTGAGGTGCGTGACGCGGTGAACGCGCAGGAGCAGATGCTGCGGTTTCAGCACCAGAATGACCCGACCGTGCTTCAGCGTGAGCTGGCGAATCTGCACGCGACGGCGCTGGACAGCCTGATCGACCGCGAGCTGGTGCTGGCGGAGTTCAAGCGCATGGGTGCCCAGATCAAGGCGCAGTGGGTGGACGATGATGTGAACGGAATCATCCGCGAGAGCTTCAAGGGCGACCGCGACGCCTTTGTGAAGGAACTGGCGAAGAACGGCATGACGCTGAAAAAGTTCCGCGAGATGCGCGAGAAGATGATGATCGTCTCCGCGATGCGCGGCAAGCAGGCCAGCAATGACACGCCAGCCACGCCGAAGGAGATCGAGGAGTATTACAAGAAGCACATCGATAGCTGGCGCTCCGGCGGCATGGTGAAGCTCAGCCGCATGGTCATCCAGAAGTACAGCGGCGAGGCCGGCACAAGTCCGGAAGGCCAGCGGAAGATCGCCGAGGAGCTGCGCCGCAAAGTGCTGTCGGGGGCGGATTTTGCCAAGACGGCCCGAGGCTATTCCCCAGACTGCCTTTATGAAGATGACTGGGTAGCCCGCGACCAAATGAAGCCCTCCATCGCCAACGCTGCGTTCAGTCTGAAGCAGGGCGAGGTGAGCGACATCATCGACGAAGAAGGCTTTTACATCATCATCGCCTGCGAGGCAGTGAAATATGGCGCTGCGAAGTCCCTGGAAGACGTGCGTCCGGAGATCGAACGGGCGATTCATTCCGAGAAGAACAAGGGCACGCTGGACAAGTGGATGGACGGCCTGCGCAAGCGCTCCGTGATCAAGAAGTTCGGCTGGTAAGCCACATTCTGAAAGGCAGGTCATGTCTGACGTGCGCTTGGTTCTCTGCACCTTTCCTGATGTGGAAAAGGCGCGGGAGATCGGCGCGAAGCTGGTCGAGGAGAGGCTCGCCGCCTGTGTGAATCTGCTGCCCGGCGTGGAGTCCATCTACCGCTGGCAGGGCGTGGTGGAGAGCAGCGCGGAGGTGCTGGCGATTTTCAAAACGACGGCCGATGGCTGGGCGGCTTTTGAAGCGAGGCTGAAGGAACTGCATCCCTATGAGGTGCCGGAGATCATCGCGGTGGAACCTGATCAGGTCACCGCAGCTTATGCGAAGTGGGTGGGGGAGTCGGTAGGAGCTGCGCGGATGTCGGAGGCAGGTGAATGAAGTGATGGGGGATCTCCACTGGCTGAGTCAGCGGTTTGACGCCGTGGAAAATCACGACACTTGTTTGACCATGCCGGGCTGGGACAGTAGAGACTCGACCTGTCGGATCTGCCGTCACGTGTTTTGCCATGAAGCCTGAACCACCCAGCAGCACAGACAAGGCTGTGGAGCGTGATATCGCCTCCCACATCTTCAGCACTTCAGCGATGATGATGGGCCTGTGCCTGACGGTGATCAGCCTGATGGATGTCCGCAGCGGCACCAACCGCCTCGCCACGGTGGTGGACGATATCATCGCGCTGGATGCGCTGTTTTTTCTGGTCTCATGCTTCCTGAGTTATGGGGCGCTGCGCTCCCGGAGAGTGAGGCGAATGCACCATGTGGAGGCTTTCGCCGATGGGGTTTTCCTCATTGGCATGGCGGGCATGGGGGTGGCCTGTGTGCTGTTTGTCTGGACCATTTTCTGAGCCAGGGATCTGCTTTTTCCATGACCACGTCTTCCACTACTCCACGCAAGTCCCGCTGGAGACGCCGCGTGCTGTGGGGGTTGGCCTTCATCGTGGCGGCCTGCGCGATCAAGTTCCTGCTGCACCTGCTGCTGCCGCGAAATTTCAATGCGGGTGGCGAGGTGGTGACGCTGCCACTGCAAGGCGGTCCGCAGAACATGCCCTTTTACTGCCAGACGGAAACGCCGAAGGGCCTGGTCATTCTGGGCACCGGTGATGGCGGCTGGTCCTACTGGGAGGAGAATGTGGCGCAGCATCTGGCCAAAGATGGTTATGCCGTGGGTGGCTGGGACTGCCGCAAATTTGCGGACTCCCGGAAGTATGATCATGCGCAGCTCTGCGCGGGGTATAAGGCGGCTGTGGATGCGGTCCGCCAGCGCAGCGGGGCAGGGGAGGATGTGCCTGTGTGGTACGGTGGCTGGTCGACCGGTGCGGAGCAGTCTCTGGCTGCTGCGACGGCCGATGACAGGCCAGCCCATCTGGCGGGGCTCCTGCTGGCCGCTCCCGGGGAGCGCGGGCGCTATGGCATCACCACGGCGGATCTTCTGGGCAAGCTGCCGACCGGGCCGGGGAGTTTCGCGCTGGCCGAGCTGGCACCGAAGCTGCGCGGTGTGCCCGTGGCCCAGTTCGCTGCTGGTCTGGATCCCATGGATGACGTCACCTGGCTAAATGCCTACCGTGGTGGGCCGAAAAGACTCTTTCCTCTGCCCGGTCTGCTGCATGACATGGGAGGTGCGGGTGCGACTTTCTTATCCGTGCTTGATGAAGCGCTCTCATGGACCCTGAACCCTCTGCCCTCTCTGCCCTGACACCGCTTTCCGAAGCTGCCGGGCCGCCGCCTCCTCCGAAGTGGCGCGGATGGCTGGCCCGTCTGGGCGGCGTGCTGTGGATCGCGGTGTGCGGCCTGGCTCTCCATGGCCTGCATCGGGAGTGGTCGGGATTCCACCTCGCGGATCTCAATGCTGCCCTGGCTCAAATCGGTGCGCGACATCTGGCACTGGCGCTGGGCTTCACGGTGGTGAGCTATCTGTGCAATGCCCTGCTCGGGGTGCTGGCCCAGCGCTGGCTGGGGCATCCGGCGGTCGGCGTCTGGCGGGACCTGCGGAACAATTTCATCGTCAGTGCCTTCAGCATGAATGCGGGTGGCTCGGTGATCGGCGGCGGCAGCATCCGCCTGCGTTTCGCTGCCGAGCATGGGGTCAGCGCAGCAGAGGTGGGGAAAGCCACGCTGTTCAGCGGGCTTGCGGGGTGGATGGGACATGTGCTGCTCTGCGGAGTCCTGCTGCTGTCCGCCCCGCCACCGCTCGACTGGCTGCCGGTGGCATCGGCACGCGGCGTGGGTGTGGTTCTGCTGGTGCTGGGCCTGCTGCTTCCCTTTGGCGCGCTGCTCTGGCCGCGTGTCTGGCCGCCGCCCTCTCTCGCCTGCCTGACGCTGGTGGTTTCCATGCTCGACTGGCTTTTCGCGGGTCTCACTCTGTGGGCCTTGTTTCCTGGCGCTTTTGTGATGAGCGCATGGTCGCTGGTGGCCGTGGTGGTCCTGGCGCAGGCGGTGGCGGCGCTCACCCATGTGCCCGGCGGCGTGGGGGTGCTGGAGCTGGCCATCACCAAGGCCCTGGGCTCCACCGTGGCGGCGCCAGTGCTGGCGGGCACGCTGGTGACCTACCGTCTGCTGTATTACCTGCTGCCCTTTGCCGCCGCCATCATCCTGCTGGGCCTGCGTGAGATGAGCCTGCGCCGTCATGCCCTGGAGAGAGGTGGGCGGCTGGCCCTGCGGGGCTGGAGCATGGTGGCGCCGCGCTTGGCGGTGCTGCTGGTGCTGGGCGGCGGCTTCCTGCTGCTGCTCTCCGCTAACACACCCATGGAGGAGTCACGGCGCGGTCTGGTGGCGCTGCTGCCTCTGCCGTTTGTGGAGGCGTCCCACTTCTTCTCCAGCCTTGCCGGAGCGCTGCTGATTGTGCTGGCCCGCGGCCTGCAGCGGCGCATCCAGACGGCGTGGTGGCTGTGTGTGGCCGCCATGGGGGCGGGCATGGTGTTCTCGCTTTTCAAAGGTTTTGACTGGGAGGAGACGCTGGTGCTGGGCTTCATGCTGGTGTGCCTGCTGTCCTGCCGGGATCATTTTCACCGTCATGGCGCGCTGTGGACCCAGCGCTTCACGGCTGGCTGGTGGCTGCTGCTGGGAGCTCTGCTGGGGGTGGCCGTGTGGGTGGGCTTTTTCACGGCGCGGCATGTTCCCTATCAAAATGCCCTGTGGTGGCAGTTTGCGCTGGAGAACGATGCCTCGCGCTTCCTGCGTGCGATGACAGGCGCGGGATGTGTGTTTTTGATCGCAGGCATCGCCCAGATCCTGCGACCCGCCAGGCCCCGCCAAAAGGCGCCCGTCGACTGGCCCGCCGTGGATCAGGTCGTGCGCACGACTGACCATGCTGACGCTGCGCTGGCCTGGCTGGGAGACAAGGAGTTCACCCTGGCGGCGGATGGCCGCTGCGGTCTCATGCATGCGGATCAAGGGCGCAGCCGCATCGTCATGGGAGATGTGCTGGGTGACTCCGAGGCTGCGGACGACCTGCTCTGGCGGTTCATCGAGGAAGCCCAGGACCAGGGCATGCGGCCGGTGTTTTACCAGGTGTCCGTGGCCGAGATGCCACGCCTTGTGGACATGGGATTCAAGCTTTTCAAGCTGGGTGAGGAGGCGCGTGTCTCCCTCACCTCATTCACGCTGGACGGTGCGGATGCCCGGAAACTCCGCCAGGCCCGCAGCCGCTTCCAGCGCCAGAACCTGACTTTCTCCATCTGGGCAGCGGACAAGGTCGCGGAAAAGCTTTCCACCCTGAAGGCCATCTCGGACACCTGGCTGGCCGAGCATCGCGCGGGAGAAAAGGGCTTCTCCCTCGGTCGTTTCGAGCCTGATTATATGCGCCGCTTCCCCTGCGCGGTGGTGGGAGATGCCAGCGGCCGGATCATTGCCTTCTCCAATCTCTGGCAGACGGAGAGCAAGGAGGAGCTGTCCATCGACCTCATGCGCCACCTTCCGGAGGCTCCGAATGGTGTCATGGAGGCTCTGTTTATTGAGATCATGCTCTGGGGGCATGAGCAGGGTTACCGGTGGTTTAATCTCGGGATGGCGCCTCTTTCCGGGCTCTCCACGCATCCTCTGGCGCCGCTGTGGCACAAGATCGCCGCCGGCATTTTTCATCGCGGCGAATCCTTCTACAATTTTCAGGGCCTGCGCAGCTTCAAGGACAAGTTCAGCCCTCAGTGGGAACCCCGCTACATCGCGGTGTCCAGCACCTGGAGCCTCCCCACCGCCCTGCTGGATGCCACGGCGCTCATCGGTGGCGGCATGCGCAAAACCTTTGGCACCTCCCAATCATGATCCCAGAAAAGACCTGCGCCATCACGGGCAAGACCCTCCGGGCGGACGAGTGCATGCCCTGCGCGGCGCTGCGACCCTCGCTGCTTCAGTTCATCCGCAAAAGCCATCCGCAGGTGGGTGACAATGACTGCATCTCCAAAGACCTGCTGCCTGCCTTGAAGGCCGCTTATGTGGAGGATGCGCTCAGCGCCGAGTTGGGGGAGATCACCGACCTCGAGCGGGACGTGATCCAAAGTTTGCGCGAACAAGAAATGATCTCTGCCAGCCCGGCAGCCGATGACGATGATGCCCGGCGGACCTTCGGAGAAGGGCTTTCTGACCGCATCGCCGAGTTTGGCGGGAGCTGGGTCTTCATCCTGGGCTTCATCGCCTTTTTGCTGCTTTGGGTGCTCTTCAACACGGTGGTGCTGGTGGCCCGGCCGCTGGATCCCTATCCCTTCATTTTCCTGAACCTCATCCTCTCCTGCGTGGCGGCCATCCAGGCACCCCTGATCATGATGAGCCAGAACCGTCAGGAAGCCCGGGACCGGCGGCAGGCCGAGCAGGACTACAAGATCAATCTCAAAGCGGAGCTGGAGATCCGGCATCTCCATGAAAAGGTGGACCATCTGCTGCATCACCACAGCCAGCGGCTGCTGGAGATCCAGCAGATCCAGACGGATCTTTTGCGGCAGATCGTGGCGCAGAAGGAGACGCGGGAGTGATGGCTGAATGGAGGAATGGAGGAATGGAGGAATGGGGCAATCCAGGCGTGGTGGAGGGCAAGGAAGAGGTAAAATGAATGGTTGGGGGGCCGTATGGGTCTATGTCCGCCCCCCTTTTATCCTTTGATGAGTTTTCGACGTCTCTTCATGCTTCTCCTGCTGCCTGCGCTTCTGGTGCAGGGGGAGGAGGAGTATGAAATGGCGCCGATCTTTTACTCGAAGACGGAGCCCCGTGATGCGGTTCAGGCGATGGAGAAGCTGATGCTGGCGGGGAAGGTCAAAATTGACCGCCGGAATGCGTGGACGGCGCTGCGGCAGGTGCTGAAGCATCTGGAGATCCCCATGGAGTCGCAGGTGATGGTCTTCTCCAAGACGAGCAAGCAGAACGACCGCATCACGCCGCAGACACCGAGGGTGGTGTATTTTTCGGACAATGCCTATGTGGGCTATGCGCTGGGTGGATCCATCGAGGTTTCGGCGATCGATCCGAAGCTGGGGCCGGTCTTTTATCTGTTGGACACGGAAGTGCCGGAAGAAAAGCCGCTGCGCTTTGAGCGGGATCAGAGCTGCCTGAACTGTCATGGCGGGCCCTTCACGCCGGAAGTGCCGGGGCTGCTGGTGCGGTCGGTGTTTCCGGGGCCGGAGGGGCATCCGATCATGAGCCAGGGCAGCACGGTGGTGAACACGACCACGCCGTTTTCAGATCGGTGGGGCGGGTGGTATGTGACGGGCAAGCATGGCGACCTGCTGCATCGCGGCAATGTGACGGCCACGGAAAACCCGGACAACACCTGCGACATGCCGATCGAGAAGGGGGCGAACGTGACCGACCTAACCCATTTTTTCGACACAAGTCCCTATCCCAGGAAGAAGAGTGACATCGTGGCGCTCATGGTGCTGGAGCATCAGACGTCGGTGCAGAATGTGCTGACGAAGGCGAACCAGACGGCGATGCGGGCCATGCTGATGCAGACCAGCCTGCAAAAGGAACTGGGCGAGCCCGTGCAGCATGAGCCCGTGGGCACCGCGCGGCGGATCATCGACCACATGGCCGAGGACGTGGTGGAGGCCTTGCTTTTCAAGGATGAGGCCGCGCTGCCAGAAGGCGGCATCGAGGGCGAGGATGACTTTCAAACGGCCTTCGCCGCGAAGGCGCTGAGGTCGAAGGAAGGGAGGTCACTGAAGGACTTTCAACTGTTGAACCGGCTGTTCAAGCATCGCTGCAGTTTCATGATTCACTCGCTGACCTTTCAGCATCTGGAGCCGCATCTGAAGAAGACAGTGCTGGGGATGCTGGGGAACATTTTGGCAGGGAAGGATGCGAGCGGGTTGTATGACTACCTGGGCGAGGTGGAGCGTGGGAACATCCTGGCGATCTTGCGGGATACGGGGGTGATGTGAGGGAGAACAATTTATGATTTACGATTTATGATTGATGATTTGGGGGAGTGAGGCGTGGTGGCAAAACTACCTCCCCATCCTTCTGATCCTATGAAATACCCCCGAGACCGCGCCATTGCTCGAGTCGTCTACATTGGGCTCGCGCTGGTGGTTACAATCATCGTTCTTCTGATCTGGCTGATCTACCGATGGATCTTTGCATGAAGCATCCAGATAGCCGCGCTTTTAGCTAGGTGACATGGATGGCGGAGAAGCTGGGGATGAATAGCACGACCAATGTGAGCCAGCCATTGGGAAGGTTAGACTGGATGGAGGCTTTGGCAGCGCTACTGGGGGCCATGCTCCAGTGTCTGGAAGCAACGGATCCCGCGATATGAAGAAGACTGTCAGTTTTTTTGCAGACTGACCCCATTTCAAGTTCAACAGCAACGCCTTCAAGAGATGACTAACTCATGATGAACTCTCTCAAGACACTCCTTTTTTTCTCTCTTCTTTGCCTCGGTGTCAGCTTATGTGCCCAGACTCCGACGATAGACAGTCAGCTCAGCCAATTGTGGAGAAGCCGCAATCATGATCAGGTTCGGACCATTCTGGAGGCCAACCGGGCAGCCGCCGCTCCTGATGTTGGGATTCTCCATTGCTCCAAGGTTTTCTACCTTTTCGTTCAACCCGACAAGGCGAAAGCAATATCGGCGATGACCCAATTGAAGCAGCTAGCCGATTCCAGTGGAAAGCAGACTTTTGTGGATTTGGCCGCAAGCGAACTGGCTGAGGTCCAAAGCCTTCCGGATCATGAGTTTGGCGCGTCCACGCAAGAGGCTCTGAACATATTACATAGCGAGTTTAGTGATAAGTTTCCGAATATCGAATTCTCGGCATCGCTACGGCGGTTCGTGCAACCTTAGCTTTGGAATGTCACACTCCCATTGCCAGTCATTGGGCCGGTTTCGGGGCAGGTGGCCGCGGTGTCCAAAGGGTCCGCTTGGGTCCCTTGGGGCATTAGGGGGAAACGGTGGAGAGTGCCGGGCTATGAATGATTTTTTTCACAGGAGATTTGGAGAGTCCTTCGCCAAGGCTACGGACTCCAAGGATGGAGAGGGGAGCCGTTTACGATGGTTGGCGGTGGTTTCAGAGGAGAGAGGCGATCCAGGCTAATCCAGGTGGATCCGATCTTGGGGGTGTTGGCGGACGTCAGAGACAGCATGCTGACGCATCTCCTTCGCCGAGGCTTCGAAGATCGCGGGCTGCCGCTACAGGGGTTGTTTCGGGGCGATCCGAGCGAATCCGACCAGATCCGATCTGCAGAGGCTGGGGAAGGGAGCGGTTTACGGTCGTTGACAATGGTTTGAGAACTCAGAGGCTGATCCAGCCTGATCCGAGTAGATCCGACCTCGCGAGAGTTTGCCACCTCCAGAGACGGCATGCTGACGCATCTCCTTCGCCAAAGGCTTCGGAGATCGCGGGCAGCCGCTACACTGGGGGATCCGAGTGAATCCGACCGGATCCGACCTGCGCGGGGAGGGCAGGGGAGAGGTGAATTTGAGGTGTTCATGCAGAGTTGTGAAAATTTTCACAAGCACCCTGCACGCTCTGTGCTAATCCTCCGGCCCCCCGCCGCCAAGGCGCTGATTTTCATCCCCCTACGACCATGCCCAAAAAGACCATCCGAGACATCGATCTGAGCAACAAGCGCGTCCTCGTGCGCGTGGACTTCAACGTGCCGCTGGAAGAGAAGGACGGACAGATGGTGATCACGGACGCGACCCGCATCCAAGAGACCCTGCCGACGATCAAAGCGCTGTTGGAAAAAGGCGCGAAGGTGATCCTCTGCTCCCACCTGGGCCGCCCGAAAGGCCAGCGTGATCCGAAGCAGTCGCTGGCTCCTGTGGCGCCGGCTCTGAGCGAGCTCCTCGGCGTGCCGGTGGAGTTCTCCGAGGAGACGACCGGCCCGGTGGCGAAGGCCAAGGCTGAGGCGCTGCCAGCCGGTGGTGTGCTGCTGCTGGAAAACACCCGCTTCCACGCCGGTGAGGAGAAGAACGACGCTGAGCTGGCCAAGGGCCTGGCTGATCTGGCCGAGGTGTTCGTGAATGATGCTTTTGGTTCGGCGCACCGCGCGCACAGCTCCACCGCGGGTGTGGCTGACTATCTCCCGGCTGTCTCCGGTCTCCTGATGGAGAAGGAACTGGCCTACCTGCACGATGAGCTCGAGAGCCCGGACCGTCCGTTCGTGGTGATCCTGGGCGGCGCGAAGGTGAGCGACAAGATCGGCGTGATCAACCGCCTGCTCGAGAAGGCGGACACGATCATCATCGGCGGCGGCATGGCCTACACCTTCCGCAAGCTGGTGCAGGGCATCTCCATCGGCAAAAGCCTCTACAAGCCCGAGTGGGAGCCTATCGCCCAGGCGGCCCTGGACAAGGCCAAGGAGCGCGGCGTGAAGCTGCTGATCCCGGTGGATGCGATGATCACGGATTCCTTTGATTTCGATGCCAAGAAGCTGGGCGAAACGAAGTACACGGCCGTGAACGAAAGCATCCCAGATGGCTGGGAAGGCGTGGACATCGGCCCTGAGTCTGTGAAGCTCTTCAGCGAGGAAATCTCCAAGGCGAAGACCGTGATCTGGAACGGCCCGATGGGCGTGTTTGAAATCAAGGAAGCCTCCAAGGGCACCTTTGAGATCGCCGAAGCCATGGCCAAAAACACCGGCGCCAAGAACATCATCGGCGGTGGTGACAGCGTGAAGGCTGTGAAGAAAGCCAAGCTCGGTGACAAGATGACCTTCATCTCCACCGGCGGTGGTGCCTCCCTCGAGCTGCTCGAAGGCAAGGTGCTGCCAGGTGTGGCCTGCCTGCAGGAAAAATGACCCAAGCCGTGTGCGGTGGTTGGCTGTGGTTTGCGGTTGTTGCCCCAAGCCCCCCTTCTGAAAGCCACTGCCAACAATCGCAAACTATTGCCAACAATCGCAAACCTCCCCTCTCATGATCCATATCCGCAAACCTATCGTCGCTGCGAACTGGAAGATGCACATGACTCCGCAGGAGTCGGATGACTTCCTTCGCGCTTTTGCCCGCCTTGTGCCGGACAAGTGCCCCATTCAGATCGTCGTCGCCCCTCCGGCCGTGAGCCTGGAGCGCGCGAACAACGCCCTGGTCCATGCTCGTGAACAGAGCGTAGAACTGGCGGCGCAGAACATGAGCCAGCACGCTGGCGGTGCCTTCACCGGCGAGATCAATGCGCGCATGGTGAAGGAGTGCGGCTGCAGGCACGTGATCCTCGGTCACAGCGAGCGCCGCAGCATCTATGGCGAGACCAATGCCATCGTGAACGCGAAGGTGCTGGCGGCGCTTGAGGCCCGTCTCCACCCGATCCTTTGCATCGGTGAAACCCTCGAAGAACGCGATGGCGGCCTGATCGAAAAAGTGCTCGAGAGCCAGCTGCGTGAGTCCCTCGCGGAAGTGGGTGCCCGTCGTGTGCTGGACACGGTGATCGCTTATGAGCCCGTGTGGGCCATCGGCACCGGCCGCACGGCCAGCCCTGAGCAGGCACAGGAAGCGCACGCTTTCGTCCGCAAGGTGCTGACCGACATGTTTGGTGAGGACACCGCGCAGAAGATCCGCATCCAGTACGGTGGCAGTGTGAAGCCTGGCAACATGGCCGAGCTGATCAGCCAGAAGGACGTGGACGGCGCGCTCGTGGGCGGTGCCAGCATGGAGCACGGCAGCTTCTGGGAGATCTGCCGCGCGGCGATCGACTGGGTGAATGCGCAGTAAGCCATTCATTCCGCAGGTCATTTTGGTTTCAGAAGGCCGTGTTGGGATGACCCAACACGGCCTTCCTCTTTGAGGAAAGCTCGCTAAATACCGCTGCATCGTGTCCACCCCCCTCACCAGCCTTTCTGAACTCCGCGAACGTAAGCTAAATGGCCCGAAGGTGGCTGTGCTCACGGCCTATGATTACCCCACCGCACGTCTTTTGGACGAGGCGGAAGTGGATCTGATCCTCGTCGGGGATTCGCTGGGCATGGTGGTGCTGGGGCTGCCAGACACGGTGGGAGTGACGATGGACATGATGGTGCATCACATCGCGGCAGTGCGCCGAGGTGTGAAGCGCGCGCCGATCATCGGTGACCTGCCGTTTCACAGCTACCAAACACCGGAGGAGGCGCTGGCGAATGCGCGCCGTCTCATGGAAGCGGGCGCGGATGCGGTGAAGCTGGAGGGAGGCACGGCCTTCATCCCGCAGGTGAGGGCGATCATCGATGCGAACATCCCTTTTGTTGGGCACATTGGCATGCTGCCGCAGAGCGTGCGTGAGGAAGGTGGCTATAAGAAGAAGGGCAAGACGCCCGAACAGGCGGACAAGCTGATCGCGGATGCCCTTTCTCTCGATGAAGCAGGTGCGGTGGCCATGGTGCTGGAGAGTGTGGTGGCGGATGTGGCCACGGAGATCACGCGGCGTGTGAAGAGCAGCACGATCGGGATTGGTGCAGGTTCAGGAACGGACGGCCAGGTGCTCGTCACGCCGGATCTCGTGGGCGGTTTCCCCTGGTTTCGTCCGCCTTTTGCCAAGGTTCGGGCAGACATCGCGGCAGAGATCACGCGTGCGGCGCGTGAGTATGTGGTGGAATGCCGAGGGTGATTGGGGCAAACTAATTGGATGTTATTTGGGCCAATTCTTAGTTAGGTGACTCATAACCAAGTTTGTGACAAATTTCTGAGAATTTTCTGAAACGTGTTACAGCCGTGCCGGTAGATGCCATATGACGACGTGCAGCCTGTCTGGGTGCGGCGGTCATGGACATGAAGGTTTTCTCCCGAGCACTTCACCAGATAGCCATCCCCTGGACTGGCGTGGTTTTATGCGCCCTGATTTTGCCCGCGTGTGCGAAGACGGAGGACACCCGGGTGGGAGACACGCCGCCTCCCGCAGACGCCAAGAAGGAGATTTCCCCGGTGGTGCAGCAGAAGCTGGATTCCCATCTCATCATGGGGCTCAAGAAGAGCCGTGGGGAGCCGCCCTTTGACAGGCCGACCCTTTTTGATCCGGACCTGCCTGTGGATGCGGAGGGCAAGGTGACGGTGGATTTGACGGCGAAGGTCACGCCTGGGCTGCTGGAACAGATCAGGAGCTCGGGTGGAGAAGTGATCAGTCACTTTGAGGCCATGAACGCTGTGCGCGCCCGAGTGCCGCTGGTTCAGGTCGAGACTCTGGCCGCGCTGCCCGAGGTCCGGTTCATCTCCCCGGCCGCACGCGCGACCACCAACGCCCCTGCCGCCGCCGCAGGAGGCAACCTATCTCCCCCCGATTCGTCCACCTCAACCCCACCTGCCAAGCATGAAAACTAACCGCGAACTTCTGTTCAGCCTTCTGGCTGCAGCAGCACTCCTGCCGCCCTCGTTTCTCCACGCCCAGGAGGAAATTTCACCCAGTGCTTTGCAGCAGATCGAGGCGTTGATGGCTGAAAAGGAAACTCGCACGCCTGCGGAGCAGAAGCTGGATTCGCAGCTGGTGTATCTTTCGGCCCAGCAGCAGGGGCAGCCGGTGGCCAATGGCGCGCCGAGCCTGATTCCCTCCGTGGAGTTGACTGAGGGGAATCTCGTTCTGGTGGACATCTCAGGTGGGGTCTCCAAGGGGCTGCTGGATGCCATCACGGAGGCCGGTGGCGCGGTGGTGAATCAGTTCGCACCTTTTGATGCCATCCGCGCCAAGGTTCCGGTGGGGGCCCTGGAAAATCTGGCTGGGCGTGCGGATGTTCGCAGCATCAGTCCTGCGGCACAGGCGATCACCAACATGGGTACGGTGGTTTCGGAAGCTGACCGAACTCACCGCGCCAGTACGGCCCGCGCCAATCTCGGCGTGACGGGAAACGGGGTGAAGATCGGGGTGCTCTCTGATGGTGTGAACAGCCTCGGCATCTCCATCAACAACGGGAACATCAATGCCAACGCCGTGGTGATCCCCGGTCAGGCGGGCTCGGGGGATGAAGGGACGGCCATGATGGAACTGATCCAGGACCTGGCGCCCGGAGCACAACTTTATTTTGCCACCGCCTTCAATGGCAACGCCAGCTTTGCCAGCAACATCCTGGCCCTCCAGGCGGCGGGTTGCACCATCATCGTGGATGATGTCGGCTATTTCAATGAGTCTCCATTCCAGGACCAGGTCATCTCCCAGGCGGTGAAAACGGTGTCCGATGCAGGGGTGCTGTACTTCTCCAGCGCGGGTAATTCGGGTAATAAGAACGATGGTACCTCAGGCACCTGGGAAGGTGACTTTGTCAGCGGTGGTGCGGTGGCGGCGCCCGTCACCGGCACCGGAACCTTGCTTGATTTCGGCGGTGCCACCACTTTCAACACTGTGACTGCGGGTGGCAGCAGCCGCCGCGTGGACCTCTTCTGGTCGGACCCTGATCTGGCCTCGGCCAATGACTACGATCTCTTTGTGCTGGACTCCACAGGCGCCAGTGTGCTGCGCAGTTCCACCAACCTCCAGACGGGCACGCAGAGTCCTTATGAAGCGGTTTCCACCCTCAATATCGGTGAGCGCATCGTCGTTGTGAAGCGCGCTGGAGCGGCGGATCGATTCCTCCAGCTCACCACTGGGCGTGCGCGCCTAACCATCAGCACGTCCGGCGTGGTTCGTGGTCACAATGCCTCCGGCGCGGCCAATGCCTTCTGTGTGGCTGCCACCAACGTGGCCAACTCTCCCAGCCCGAGCGTGTTCGTCGGTGGAGGCACCAATCCGGTGGAGACCTTCAGCTCAGATGGCCCGCGCCGCATTTTCTTCCAGGCCAATGGCACGCCGCTGACGGCTGGAAACTTCTCTTCGACCGGTGGTCAGGTGCTGAGCAAGCCAGACATCACGGCAGCGGATGGCACTGTCACCACGGTCACAGGATTCACCACCTTCTTCGGCACTTCCGCTGCCGCGCCGCATGCGGCGGCCATCGCAGCTCTGTTGAAGTCCTACAAGCCATCCCTTACCCCGGCGCAGATCCGCACCGCCATGACCAGCACCGCGCTGGACATTGAGACCGCCGGAGTGGACCGCGACTCAGGGGCTGGCATCGTCATGGCTGAGCCTGCGCTGGCCTCCGTGGTGGCACCCGATGCCATGACTGTGAGCAGCTCAGGTGATCTCAATGCCAGTGGTCCTGCGGGCGGCCCCTTCGTTCCTACGTCCGTCAGTTACACCGTGACAAATACCTCCGGTGCTCCTCTGAACTGGGCCGCCTTCAAAACACGCCCGTGGGTCAGCATCAGCCCCAATGGCGGCCTCCTGGCCCCTGCCGCCAGCGCCGTGGTCACCTGCTCCATCAACGCCGGCGCGGCGGCTGCTCTGCCTGTGGGTGCCTACTCGGATGTCGTGACACTGACGAATCTCACCAGTGCCTACTCTAGAAAGCTGGATGTGAACCTAGTGGTCACCACGACCATTCCTGCCATCACCAGCGCGGCGGCTTATGACAATACCACGACCTACTCAGGCTCAGTTTTCTTCAACAATCTGGCCACCAGCACCGCCGTCGGCACACGCATGGTGGTGGATGACATCACGTTTACCCCGGGTTCCGAAGGGAAGAATGTGACCAATTTTGTCTGGGCCATTGGCAACAATGACACCGTTAGTTTTACAGCCCGGCCCATCGTTCGCTTCTGGGCTCCTGATGGCCCAGGCGGAGGTCCAGGGACCCTGATCGCCGGTTATACCTTCAATCCTCTCACTTTAGCTGTTGGCGGATCGGCCTGGAATTTCAGTCCCCCGGCGGGAGAACTCGTCATCCCTGCTGGAAATAAAATCTGGGCGGGCCTGGCCTTTGATGGCGTTGGAGCCACGGCCACTGTGGCAAACCTGAACAACCTCTTTCAGTACATTTATTCTCCCCCGACGGTTGGCTCCAGTGCAGATACCATGTTCCTGTGCACCAACCTCGGAGCCAACACCGTCAGCAACCCTGCCGGAAGCACCAGCAACTTTGGGGGCGCCCCCGCAGCCAACTTTTACTGGCGTTTCTCCGTCAGCAATACTCCGCCTACCGTGACCACCGCTGAGCCCGCTCAAGTTTTGAGCACCAGCGCCAGATTGGGTGGCATTGTACTTAGTGGCGGCGGGGAGGGGGTCTCGGAACGCGGCATCGTCTGGGGCGCTGCGGTCAATCCCACCACGGCGAACAACAAGTCCATCATAGGGAGTGGTACTGGGGCTTACTCCGCCGTGGTCACCGGCTTGCCAGCCACCAGCACCATCCACATCCGCGCTTACGCCATCACCGGTGTGGGCACCGCCTACGGTCCTGACATCACGCTCGTCATGCCGGGCAGCAATTCCAGTCTGTCCAGCCTGGTGCTGACGACGGCCACCCTGTCGCCAGTTTTTGCTTCCGGCACTTTTAGTTATACTGCCGGCGTGCCCAATTCAACGTCGGTCCTCACGGTGACTCCCACGGCTGCGGATGCCACGGCCGCGATCACCGTCAATGGTGTGTCGGTGGCCTCTGGCGGAACCAGCGGCAGCATCCCTCTCGCCGTCGGTCTGAACACCATCACCACGGTCTGCACTGCCCCTGACTCTTCCTCCACCAGAACCTACACGGTGGATGTGACGCGCGCTGCTCCTGGTGCGGAGATTGCAGTGTTCACCGGTGGCAACACGCTTCCCGGCAATGAGCGTACGGACAACACGGGCACGCATGGTTTTGGCAGCGTGAACACCGGCAGCAGCAGCGCGGCGCAGACCTTCACGATTCAGAATACTGGAGCTGTAAATCTTACCCTGGGCACGGTCACTCTGGGGGGAGCTGATCCGACTCAGTTCAGTGTGACACAGCCTGTGTCCACCACCCTCGCCACGAATGCCACGACAACCTTCACCGTGACTTTCAGTCCCATGACGGCGGGTTCGAAGAGTGCGGTGGTGAACATCGCGAGCGATGACGGGGACGAGAATCCCTTCCGGATCAATGTGAGCGGAGCGGGAAGCATCCCCAGCGCTACACCCGTCGGCTGGTGGAAGTTTGACGAAGGCTCTGGCACCACGGCGTTGGATTCGGGGGCATTGCCTGCTAATGACGGTGTGATGACAGCCGTGTCCTACGTGACCGACCGTGTCGTCGGCAGCCATGCGGCGACCTTCAGCCCTGGTTCTACGAGCAGGGTGGAAGTTGCGAACGAAGCGTCGCTCAATCCCACCACGGGTCTTTCTCTGACGGCTTGGTTCAAAGCCACTTCTTGGCCCGGGAACAATCGAATCATTCAGAAGGGCGGTTTTGGTGACGACCAGTATCGAATCACTGCGGAAGGAGGGGTGTTCCGCTGTGACCTGAGAACAGCCACATCAAGCACGGTGAGGGTTGATCTGCCGCTGCCAAGCACGGGTGTCTGGCACCATGTGGCCCTAACCTATGATGCAGCGGCGGGGATGCGCGTCTATCTTGATGGCGTGCTGGCAGGCAGCAACTTGGGAGCCTTTGGGCCGGTGAACGTCACGACGAATGCGCTGGCCATCGGCACGAAGCCCGCTGGAGTTCCTTCTGACACTTTCAACGGCCTCCTGGATGATGTGCGTCTTTATAACGTGCCGTTGAGCGCTGCGGACGTCACCGGTTTCTATCCAGAGATTGCTGTCTATGATGGTAATGGCACCGGCGGAGCCCAGCGCACGGACAACACCGGCACACACAATTTTGGCAGTATGGACACTGGCAGTAGCAGTGCCGCGCAGACCTTCACGATCCAGAATGCCGGCATGGCCGAGCTCACGGGCATTGCCGTCACCAGCACCAACAGCTCGGAGTTTACGGTCAGCACCTCGGGTATGAGCACTCTCCTGGCTCCCGGCGCGACCACGACCTTTACTGTGACTTTCAATCCCGCTGTCGTGGGAGGAAGGAGTGGTGTTATCAACATCGCCAGCAACGATGCGGACGAGAATCCTTTTGAGATCAATGTGGGCGGGACGGGGGTTTGTGTTCCGACGTACACGGAGAGCAGCATCCCGCTGTCATTTACGGACATCAGCGCTTCGGGAACTCCGGTAGGCTTGAGTGATGATTCTGTCAGCGGAGCCATATCGCTGCCATTCTCGTTCAATTTCTACGGTGTTGCCCGCAACTCGCTTTACATCAGCTCCAACGGCTTTGTGAGCTTTGCGACTCCTCCAGACAGTGGCTGCTGCTCGGGTCGGCTCATGCCCACGACTGGCTTTGCCGCACCTCTCATTGCAGGTTCGTGGAACGACCTCTATCCGCCGGGAGGAGGGCAGATTCGTTATGCCACGCAAGGGGCTGTCGGGTCTCGCGTTTTCATCGTGATGTACAAAGACCTGCCCAATTTTAGTGGCAGTTCTTCGGATTACACTTTTGCGATCAAGCTGTTTGAGGCGACTCACACGATCGAAGTGCATGTGGTGAAGTCTCTGGGTGATAGCAGCACGACTTCCATCGGATTGCAGAATGATGGCGGGACGAGTGGCATCACCTCGGCCTTCGGCAATATCTCGGTGACCAATGTCGCTTATCGTTACACGCCCTCATGCGAGGTCACTAGCGCCCCCGAGATCGTCGTCGAACAACCCGCAGGCACTGACCTAACAGATGGTGCGGCAACCATCGCCTTCGGTACGGCCGATGTCGGTGTGCCGGTGACGAACACCTTCCGCGTCAAGAACACCGGCTCGGGCCCGCTGAACATTACTGGCATCACCTTTGATGGCAGCACGCCTGGTGACTTCAGCGTCACCACGGCTCCTGCATCTCCAGTCGCTGCATCGATTGGCCAGACAGATTTTGTCGTGACCTTCACGCCGCTGCAGAGCGGTACGCGCACGGCGGTGATGCACATCGCCAGCGATGATGCGGATGAAAACCCCTTCGACATCACGCTGACCGGCAATGGCACCACCTTTACGGGCGGCAGTTGGGCGGGGACACCGGCCCTCATCACCATTCCACCGAACGGCAGCTTTGTCGCCACAGGTCTCAACTTCGACACGGACCTGGGATTTGTGCCGGCACCTAACCAAAGTTACACCTTCATCAATATCCAGGGCGTGCCACCCGCAGGCATCATTGGCAACTTCAACGACCTGCCTGATGGTGGTGTGGTGGCCATGGCCTTCAATGGTGTCATCTACTACTTCCAGGTGGACTACACGGCAGGCACGGATGGCAATGACCTC
>NZ_BKAG01000047.1 GCF_007992435.1 Prosthecobacter gellanilyticus
ATTCGGACCCCAGGGACGCGGAGAGAGCAGAGTGGGCCTGCGGTAGAGGAGGGGGATCCGGGTGAATCCGACCGGATCGGGGTGGGGGGAGCGGGAGCCGTTGACGGTGGTTTACAGTCGTTGACGATGGTTGACGGTGGTTTCCAGAGAGATGGCCGATCAGCAGAAGACGCGGAGGGGAGTGAAGAAGCTATCTTGAGCGAGATGGAGGAGCCACGCATTCTGGCGAATGCTCCTACGTCTGAGGAGATGACGTTGTTTTAGGTTAGGCCAGGTGGTTGTGCGCTGGCTTCCAGCGTTCCTCCGGAACGCGTGCTTGAATGGAGATCCGTGTGGTTGGCGGACCGGCGGTTCTCGGTCGCTTCGCTACCTTCACCGCCGGCTACAGGCCAGCGAGCCTCCGGCTCGCGATGCAGGGGGTGGGTGATTTTGCGAATGGCTTGTTCAAGCTGGGGAGCTCATTCTGCGCAGGGAGTGTTTTGATCTTTGAAAGTATTTTGCGTGCGCGCACAGCGGTGTCGCGCTTGAGCGCTTCCCACCGCATTCCACGACGCTGCCGCGACTTTGAGAGAGTACTGGCTGGCTCAGTGCAGCGTTTTTCGAAACTGAGTTTTGAAAAGATTGACGCTCAATGCGCGGAGAATATTTGGTTATACGAGAGCGCGGTGTGCGCACGCTAGCGGTGTCGACGAGGCAAGGATTGCTCCTTGCCTCTCTGCCACCGCACTCCGGGACGCTTCGCGACTTCGGGGCTTATTCGGCTTCGCCGACGCGCATTTTTTGGAAGGGGGCGCTTTCGATGACGGCGAGGAGCATCTCCTGGAATTTGTAGTCGGCGGCTTTGGTGCGGCGGACGATCTCGTGGACCGCGGGTTTGTCGCTGTAGTTCAGGCCGCGGCCGAGGGCGTAGGTGAGGAGGTTTTCAGCGAGACTGCGGGTGAAGTCGTCCGCCATGTCGCGGGCGAGGATGACGCGGAGTTCGGCGAGGTCCTTGAAGGTCTGGCCGCGCACAAGCTGGCCGGAGGCATCAATCGGGTGCTTCTTCTCCTCGGTGCGGTAACGGCCGATGGCGTCAAAGTTCTCGAAGGCGAAGCCCATGGGGTCGAGGAAGGCATGGCAGCCGGCGCAGGAGGCATTGCTTCGATGCTCAGCGAGCTGCTCGCGCAGGGTGACATTGCCAAAGCGGGCCTTTTTCTCATCCAGCGGAGGCACGCCGCCAGGGGCTGGTGGCGGTGGGGTGCCGAGGATGTTTTCGAGGAGATACTTGCCACGCTTCACGGGCGAGGTGCGGGTTTGCTCGGAGGTCAGGGTGAGGATGCTGCCCTGGGTGAGGATGCCGCCGCGCGGGGTGCCCTGGAGGGAGACTTTCTGGAACTTGTCACCCTTCACGCCTCCGATGCCATAGTAATTGGCGAGCTTGGAGTCGAGGAAGGTGTAGTCGGCGTTGAGGAAGTCGATCACGGGGCGGTTCTCACGCAGGATGTGATCAAAGAAGGCCTGGCTCTCGCGCTTCATGGAGTAGCCGAGGCCGCCCTTCCATTCAGGGAAGCGCTTGCTGTCCGGAGAGACGATGTCCATGTCACGAAGCTGCAGCCACTGGCCGGCGAAGTCCTCTGTGATGGCATAGGCGTGCCAGTCACCAATGAGGCGCTTCATCTCAGCGGGGAGATTTTTGCGCAACTCTTTGTTCGCGGCGAGCTGGAGCAGGCGGTCGTCAGGCGGAGCAGACCAGAGGAAATAGGAGAGGCGGTTCGCGAGGCTGAACTCATCAATCTCGGCGATGCCGTCCTGCACGGCACCGGCAGGCTGCGGGGAGATGCGGAAGAGATAAGCAGGAGAGACGAGCATGCCCTCCAGCACATAGCGCAGCGCGCCAAGCGGAGTCTCGCCTTCTTTCATGGCCAGCTCGGCAAAGGCCTGCCACTTGGCTTTTTCATCGTCACGGATCGGGCGGCGGAAGAGGCGTGTGCCGAGCTTTTCCACCAGGGCAGGGACCTCGGCGACCTGGATGCCTCCGGCTCTGTTGAGCGGGCCTTCGATCTTTACCTGATGGACCCAGAGATTGCGGTCCTGCTTGCTCTTCTCATCGTAGAAATCGTTGGTGAACCAGACCTGCAGCTCATGCGCGCCGACGGGCAGGTCAGCCTCGACATTGAACCACTGGGCCGCTTGATTTTTCGCAGTGACGGAGAAGGCGCCGATGGTCTTGCCAGCGATGCGCAACTCGGTTTTGGCGGGTTCATCGCCAGCCTGCTGGGCGCCAGCCTTGAGGGTGAACTTGTATTTGCCTGGCTCGGTGATCTGGACGGCGCGCTTCACATAGCCGCTGCTGGCCAGCACGATGCCGCCGGTGTCTGGTGCGGCATCGCCCTCGCCCTTGTCGAAGTCCTCACCCGTGAGCAGCATGGTGGGCAGGCCCACAGGCTTGTCATTGAGCAGCCAGCGGAGGAATTTACTGCCGCGAGGGGAAAGCAGACCGGTGGGACCCTGCACGTCGATCTTGTCGAGGGCCACATTGCGGTCGCGCTTGTCAGGATCTGGGTTTGCGGGATCGGCGTGATCATTGAGGAAGGCCACGGAGATGGTGGAGTCACCGCCATTGAGCTGGACGGTCTTGATGATCTTCTGCCAGGGGCCTTTGTCGTCCTTCCAGCGGGTGGTGACATCAAAGGTGGAAACATCCTTGCCATTCACGCGGAGGGCGATCTTGGCGGGCTCATTGCCAGATTCCGTGGCGGCGATGTGCAGCGTGACGAGGTAATTGCCGCCTGCGGGTGCCTTGACCTTGGCGGAGGCTTCAGAGGGGCTGTAAAACCAGCGGATGCCGCTGTGCTCCTCAGTCTTGCCCTTGCTGTTCCACATCTTGCCAGCGCCGATTTCCACATCTGTGTGATCAGGGATGGAGACATCAAAGGCATCCTCGGCCACGGCGCGCGAGGCGCGCAGATACTTCTCCATCAGCATCGGCGAGAGGCTGAGCACATCAGCGATGTTGTCGAAGCCATAGCCAGTGTCATCCGGTGGGAACTCCTTGGCCGGACGGGTGTCCACGAAAAGCAGGTCGCGGATGGTGTTGTTATACTCGGTGCGGTTCAGGCGGCGGGCGGTGATGTGACCGGGATCGGGCTTGGAGGGATCAAACCAGAAGACGGCGTCGTCAATCCAGGCCACGAGCTCGTCACGCTGCACAAGGCTGGGCTTGTCCTTCTTCTCGGGAGGCATCACGTGGGTGATGAGCTGCTGGCGCACATGGTCCCACATCTTGAAGTCGGCGCGCATGGAGGCGTAGTCCTTGTGGTCGTCCATGAGGAAGTTGCCCTTGTCCACGCCATCGGAGTGGCAGTCATAGCAGTACTGCTCCAGGAGGGGCTTGATCTTCTGCTCGTAGACCGCCTGGCCACGCGTGGCCAGATTTTCCGCCGCCATGGAGGGCAGAGGCAAAAGGAGGGCTAGAGGGAGAAGCAGGCGGGGGGCAGTCATGTGGGGGGAAAAGAGTTACGCAGGAAGAGGTGGCAAGATTTCGCGGTAACGCAGGGGGAATGGGTGATCCTGGGCGGGGCAAGATGCAGCCTTTTTAGCGGTATGCCAGCGGGGGCTGGGGCGCAGCGGTTTCGGGGGGAAGGGTTATTTCCAGCAGATTCAGGCAGGCCAGCAGATTTTTGAAGAGGGTTTTAATAATCTGCTGGCCTCCCTGAGTCTGCTGGAGATGTGCGTGCCATCAGGTTTCTTTTGGGGGGTGCAAGTGTCAGGGTGGCTTCCGTGATTGCCAGGGCGGGGAGGTTTCGTTAGAACCCATCACCCGATGACCGCGAAAATCCTGTTTCTACTGCTCGCCGCTTCCTCCATCGCCCAGGCTCGTGAGCCGTGGACGACCTCGCGCATCCAGGGGGCGCCTGAGACGGCGAAGCCTTTTATTTCGGAGGAGATCTGGAAGCAGTATGAGGTGGACGATTTGCTGGAGATCGTGGCGCTGCCGGGAAAGGCTTTGATGGTGGAAAGACGAGGGGAGGTCTGGTGCATCCCCCGAGATTTCAAGTCCACGGGGAAGCGGCATCTGCTGGTGGCGATGAAGACCATTCACCCGGATCTGGATCACCTCTACGGGCTGGCTTTTCATCCCAAGTGGGAGACCAACAAGGAGGTCTATGTCACCTACACCACGGGGCAGAAGATCGCGGATGGCACGAAGCTCTCGCGCTTCAAGCTGAGTTCCATCGATCCCCCGACCATCGACCCCTATAGCGAGACTGTGCTGCTGACCTGGCTCTCGGGTGGTCACAACGGTGCGCACATCCAGTTCGGGCCGGACGGCATGTTGTACATCTCCACCGGAGATGCGGAGTCACCGGCACCGCCGGATCAACTCAGCACGGGGCAGGACAACACCGACTTCCTGAGCAGCATCCTGCGCATCGACGTGAACAAGCGGGACAAGGGCAAAAACTACGCCGTGCCGCCGGACAATCCTTTCATTGGCCGGAAGGATGCACGTCCGGAGATCTGGGCCTTTGGCTTTCGCAATCCTTGGAAGATCAGCTTTGATGACAAGGGCCGCCTGTGGTGCGGTGATGTGGGCTGGGAGATGTGGGAGATGATCCATCTGGTGGGCAGAGGCACGAACCATGGCTGGAGTGCCATGGAGGCCAGCCAGCCGATCCGTCCGGAGCGGCTGAGTCCGCTGGCACCCATCACGCCGCCAGTGGTGGCGCATCCGCACACGGAGGCGGCGAGCATCACGGGCGGGTATGTTTATCATGGCAAGGCTTTCCCCGAGCTGGATGGAGCTTATGTCTATGGTGACTACGAGACGGGCAAGATCTGGGCGCTGTGGCATGATGGGACGAAGATCACGCGGCATGAGGAGATCGCGGACACGCCGCACAAGATCTCCACTTTTGGTAGGCTGGATGATGGCGAGCTCGTGTATGCGCACTGGGGCAGGCCGGGGAGCGTGCATCATCTGGTGCGCAATCCGGCGGTGAACAAACCGTCCTCATTCCCACGCAAGCTGAGTGACACAGGCCTGTTTGCGGATGTGAAAAAGCAAACGCCGTCCGTCGGAGTGCATGAGTTCACGGTGAGTGAACCGATGTGGCAGGACCGGTTGGTGGGGAGGCGCTTCATTGGTCTTCCTGGAGATTCTAAAATCGAGGCGACAGTCAAAAAGAAGCCTGATGGGACGGTTGAATCCAGCGCTGTCGTATGGCCGAAGGATGCGGTGCTGGCGAAGACGCTGAGCACTCCTGGCGCCGAGGCGCGACTGGTGGAGACCCAGGTGCTGCACTTTGATGGCGAGAGCTGGAACGGCTACAGCTACCGCTGGAACGAGACGCAGACGGATGCTGACCTGGAGGTGGTGAATGGAGGCGAGCAGGAGATTGCGATTCCCGGTGCTGCGCCGATTCAGCATCGCTTTCATGCACGTGCGGAGTGTGTGCGCTGCCACACGCCGTGGACGGGCTTTTCGTTAGGCTTCCAGCCGCAGCAACTCGCGGGGATCAATGGAGAAGCTTCAGCCCGTGAGACCGCGCTCAAGCTCGGGCTGGTGAACGAAAGCTTCTTTGAGTCGAGCGCTGCGCGTCTGGTGGCCAGCCATGATGACAAGGCTGATCTGGAAATGCGTGCGCGCTCCTGGCTGCATGCGAACTGCGCGCACTGTCATCGTTTGCATGGTGGCGGGTCGGTGGCCCTGAAGGTGAACATGGAGCTCTCGCTTCTGGAAACGGAGATGATCGGTGAAAAGCCGCTGCGTGGTGACTTGGGCATCGAGGAGGCGCGGATCATCGCCCCGGGTGCGCCCTGGCGCAGTGCGCTGCTGGCACGCATCGGGCGCACGGGTTCGGGCCGGATGCCGGTGATTGGATCCCACGAGGTGGATGAGCATGCCTTTGAGCTGCTCTGGAAGTGGGTGGAGGATCTCGGCAAACGGACTCCTGCGGTGGTGGAAAAGGTTCCTGCCACTGAGGCAGCGAGGGCATTGGATGAGAAACTGGCAGCAGGCGTGGGCTTTTCGAAAGAGATGAAAACGGCTTCGGAGGTCCTGGCGGCGCTGCATGACCACAGCAAGACGGGCGCGGTGCCGGAGCCGGAAACCTGTCTCTCGCCTGACCCGAATATTGCGGGGCTTTTGGAGCGCTTCTTACCCCCGGATAAAAGGCGGAAAACCGTCGGGCCGGCTCCCGATGTGCAGCAACTGCTCAGTTTAAAAGGGAATGCGAAGCAGGGGGCGGCCCTGATTTCGCCATCAGGTGCCCTGGCCACCTGCCTGGCCTGCCACTTCGTGAACGGCACCGGGAGGGACTTCGGACCCGACCTTTCCAAGGTGGGTTCGCGCCTGACCAAACCGCAGCTTTTGGAGAGCCTGATCCATCCGTCGAAACAGATTGCCGAGGGGTATGGCGCCCAGGTGGCCGAGCTGGGGGACGGCACCCTGCAAATGGGCTTTCTCCTGAAGAAAACGAAGGCGGAGACGGTGCTGAAGCTGGCCACCGGGCAGTCCCTGGCGGTGCCTGCGAATGACCTGAAATCGCTCAAACCTCTGCCTGCCTCCCTGATGCCTGAGGGGCTGCTGCAATCCCTGACCAGCAGCGAGGTGGCGGACCTCCTGAGCTTTCTCAGTTCCTTGAAATAGAGGGAGTCATATACTCCTGTCGGGTCATTCATTACTTCGAAAGTATTTCTTGCCTAAAAATTAGGAGATTTGGCACTCTATGCGCCTTCCATGAAAAATTCATCTCTCGCCCTTTCTGCGCTGATGGCCTTTTCGGCCACGCTTTGGGCGGAGACTGCGCATGACTCGATCGCGGATGCGAGAGCACGGCTGGCACGGGGTGAGAATGCACGGGTGTGTGTCTCCGGCCGTGTGACGTTTAGCAACATGCGGTTAGGCATCGCCTTTGTGCAGGATGACACCGGCGGCATCGCCTATGATCCGCGCACTTCGCAGAAGCCGTTTCCGATCGCCGGGGATGTGGTGGAGGTTTCCGGTGTCCTGACACGGCGCCAGGGCATGGTCATGATCCTGCGTGACAAGGAACTCTTTGGCCCGCCGAAGGTGGACCGGCAGGAGAGCTCGCTGATGCGTGTGCGGCCAGTGACCTTTGAACTGGAGTCAGCGGCGGAGATGCGCATCGACGGTCTTCTCACACAGACCACGGGCGTCGTGCGGCGGGTGATCGTGCCAAAGGTGGACAATGTGCCCATGATTGCCGAGGTGAGCACGCCGAGTGGTTACGTGCTGGCGCGCCTGCCATGGCGGGTGGCGCAGGCAGAGATCGACACCTGGATCAACTCGCCCGTGCTGATCAACGCCGTGCTGGTGTGCCAGGGGCAGCCGCCGCTGCTGCCGCGTGATGCGGATGCGATGCTGTTTGTGCCAGGGAAGGGAGCCTGGACTCTCCAGACGCCTGCCTTGGAAGAAGTATTTCAGCGCCCGCCGGCCACACTCTCTCCCGAATTGATGGTGGCCAACCGCAGCACGCAGGACAAGCGCCTGCACATTCTGGGCATCGTCACCTCCTCACGTCCGCGCCAGTGGATCACGCTGCGCACCAGCACCGGGAGTGTGCAGGTGATGACACGTCAGGCGGACACTTTTGAGCCGGGTGACATCCTTTCCGTGGCCTGCTGGCCGCAAAACAACGGCGGGCGGCTGGTGATGCTGGATGGTGTGTGCCGCAAGCACTCCCGCGCCACGGCGCCTGAGCCGCTGGAGGTGGTTTCCAGCTTCATGCCGGCGTTGTATCACCCCATGGATCTGGTGAAGGCCACGGGGACGATCAAGGTGCAGCAGATTTCAGGTGGCGCGCCACGAGTCATGCTAAGGCTGCCGGGAGGTGAGACCTGCCTCGTTCAATGGGCCACTTTCCTGACCTCCAAGCAATCGGACGAGCTCATCGATGGCAGCACCATGTCGGTCACAGGCATCCTCTCCGCGCCCCGTGATCCAGCACTGCAAGAGTACGGCACCATCCATGCCATCCAGCCACGCAGCGTGGCGGACGTGAAGCTGATCAAAGGACCGTCTTGGTGGACCACCTCACGCCTGAAGGGGGCCATGGCGTGGATGTCGCTGCTGGCCTTCCTGGGCATCAGCACCACGCTGGTGTCACGCTGGCAGGTGAGGCGCCAGAGAAAGCTCATTCGCAGCATCGAGGCGCGGACGATTGCCGAAGAAGAGAGGAAGCGCATCTCGCGTGATTTCCATGATTCGCTGCAGCAGCAACTGGCCAGCGCGGCCCTGCATCTGGAGACACTCAAGGGTGCGGTGGAGGCAGCGCCCGACATGATGCCGAGCTTGATCGATGACACGGCGGCGATGATCCGGCATTGCCAGATCGAGGCGCGCCACTGCATCTGGGATCTGCGGAGCGAGGGCGGCGGCCGGGAAAACCTGGCCGAGACGCTGAAGGAATGGCTGCACATGCGCGCCAGCCAGCCGGGCAAAGGCGGTCCCGACCTGTATTTCGAGCAGCGGGGCGAGATGCCGCCTCTGGATGAGGACACCTGCTTCCAGATCCTGCGCATCGCCCAGGAGGCGGTGAACAATGCGCTGGCGCATGCCAATGCGCGCCGCGTGACCGTGATCCTCGAAGGCGCACCGGAACGTTTTTCCCTCCTCGTGGAGGACGATGGCAAAGGATTCGATGCCACCCAATCTCATCGCGGCCGGTTCGGACTGAACGGCCAGCGGGAGCGAGCGCACAAGATAGGTGCGCAGCTCCACTTTACCAGCCCCCCCGACAAAGGCACGCGTATGATCCTATGCCTGCCCACCCAAAAAACCAACCATGCACTCATCACATGACTGCTCGATTCGTGTCCTTGTCGTGGACGACCATTTTTTTACCCGTATCGGCCTGAGCGCCGCCCTGAATCTGGAAGCTGACATCGGTGTGGTCGCCGAGGCCACCTGTGGCCGCGAGGCCATTGACCTTTTCAATCAGGTGCAGCCAGACGTGGCCATCCTGGATGGTCATCTGCCTGACATGCACGGCACCGAGGTGGCAAAGCATATCCTCAGCCGTTTCGAGCATGCTCGTTTGCTGCTCTTTTCCGTCGATGAAACCGAGGAGGATATCCATCGCGCCGTGAGCGCCGGGGTCAGCGGCTACCTTCCCAAATCAGCGCCACGCCCGCAGGTGCTCTCCGGGGTGCGAGCCCTTGCCGCAGGCCGGCGCTTCTTCCCGGAGCCTATCCGTGAAAAGATCCAGCAACGCCGCTCTCACGCCACGCTCTCCGAACGCGAGGTCGAGGTCGTCAGCGGCATGGCACGCGGCTTGTCGAACAAACTCATCGCGGCTGAGCTGGGAGTATCTGCAGAGACGGTGAAGACTTTTGTGGCTCGCATTTTGGAGAAGCTGGGGGTCGAAGACCGTACACAGGCCGTGATCGCCGCGATGAACCGCGGACTACTGAAAGGGAAGTAAGAGAGCCCAGTATTGTGCCATTCGAGGAGTGCTTTGACCTCATCCTGCAAAAGGCCGGTGCCATCCGCGATCCGCTGGAGTGCTGTTTTTTCCTCATGGTGCAGATGCCCTATCTGCAACCGTTTGAGGATGGCAACAAACGCACCTCACGGCTCGCGGCGAACATTCCTCTCATCCGCGGGAACATGTCTCCGCTGTCCTTTGTGGACATGCCGGTGCGGGACTACACAGATGGCATCATCGCCATCTATGAGCTGAACCGCATCGAGCTGCTGCGGGATGTGTTTGCCCATGCGTATGAGCGCTCGGCAGGCCGTTATGCGGCCATCCGGGATGAGATCGGCGAGCCTGAGCCTTTGATGGTGCGCTACCGTCAGGAGATCAAGGACCGCATCCGGGACGTGGTGGTTCACGGCCTAACCAAACCTGATGCTGCCCACTATCTCCGCCGCTGGGTGACGCAAAACATCACCGCTCGTGATCGCGAGAAGTTCATCGAGATCGTCGAGGAGCGCCTGCTCGCCCTCAATGAAGGCAGCATCGCTCGCGTGAGAGTGCGCCCATCGGAGTTCGAGGCCTGGTGGCCGGTCTGGAACGGCAACGTGAAAGCCTGAAAACAACGTCGCCGCTGGATCGTGAGATGCGGCGGCGACGTTTCTTTTAGTTAGGCTATTCTTATGAGTCGCGGCGGAAGACGCCCGGAGTGCTCATCGCCGTCTTCTTGGGCTTCGGCGCGGCTTTGGGGTCCATGTTCTCACCGAGCTGGGCATCAGTCACCGTGGACTCCACACCGCCAGCAGGCACTTCGACCTTCGTGACCCAGAGCAGGGCATTGAGGACGGTTTTACGGAAGTCGGCATTGCCCCAGTTCTTGTGGAAGTGACCGCCAGTGAAGCCGAAGCCACGGCCGCCGTCTGTGCGCTCAATGCTCCACATGGTGGCTTCGGGTGCGCCCTTCTCGGCCTGGATGTGCGCATAGGGTCCCTTCGGGTAAACATACGGGCCGTCACGCGTGGCATCAGACGGGATGGCGACGAGGATGGGCACGAATTTCGCACCAGCATCTTCAGCGGCGACAATGCCGTCCTTGAAGGCAGGGCGGAAGCGCATGTTGAAATACCATTCGTCGTTGATCTGAAAAGGCTTCACGCCGCGAGTGATGGGATGCTCCGGGAAGCTGGTGAAGTTCGGCTCCCAAAGTGGATTGCAGGAAAAGGCATTCTCGTAGTGACCGCCGAGCCAGGACTGAAACTCCTTGCCGCCGAGTTCGGGCACCACCTCGACACCGTAGTGCATGCAGCCGAAGCCCACGCCTTTGTCGATGAGCTTCTGGAGTGTCTCCAGATGATTTGCCTGCACGGCGGGGTGGCCTTTGCCACCGTCCGCATAGATGACGACGGCATCAGCATCCGCAAAAGTGGCCTCGTCCTTCACCCAGCCCATCTCATGGCGGTCTACCACGAGGTTTGGCACGGAGGCCAGACACTTCTCCAGCAGCATGGAACCTGCGCGGAACTCATGCATTCCGGGCGGGTGGGAAGGTTTGCCGGCGATGAGGACAAGCTTGTGTTTGCCGTCTGGCGTGACTGCCTGGGCAGTCGCAGCGATCAAAAGGAGCGTGGTGATGGCGAAGCGCATGGTGATGGTGGGGAAATCAGGTGGGGACGGAGAACTCGGGTCAGGTGAGGTGAAAAGCAAATTCTCCCGTGCTTGGCAAGCCGCGAGTGGCGTTTCCCCCTTTGTCAGGCGCTCATCTTGCTATTGGACAGTTTTCTGTCCGCAGCCACGTTTGGACAAGATCACCATGAAACGTTTTTCCACTCTCTTCGCCGCTCTCGCTCTTCTGACCGGCATTCATGCCCAGGAGCCCAAGCAAGCAGCCGGGCAGGTTCCCCAGGAACTGATGCAGCGCCTTTTCAACCCGGGATCCACCGAACAGGAACTGACGGATGCCATCAAGGAGGCGAACAAGGCTGGGGTGCCGCGCCAGCAACTCATCGAGGCCAAGCTCATCTGGGGCCTGCGCACGCAAAACACCGCCTGGCTGGGCAAGATCCTCCCCGAGCTGGAAGTGCTGGCGGGAAATTTTGATTCGGCTCAGTCCGCAGGCATCAAGTCGGCAGACGACATCCGCTCCTTCGTCGAATACATCAAAGGCCTGCAGGCGCAGGAGAAGAAGGATGATGCGGGCTTCAAGAAGCACATGCAGGAGGCCTTCTGGCTGGCTCCATCGCAGGCGCAGCTCTACGCGCAGACGATCGACAAGCTCCGCCGTGAGTCCAAGATGGCCACGACCAAGATCGACCTGCAGCTGGTGCTGGCGACCTCAAACGGCGAGACCACGACTCTACAGGATCAGATGGCTGGCAAGAAGGCCGTGCTGATCGACTTCTGGGCCTCCTGGTGCGGTCCGTGCATGCAGTTGATGCCTGAGCTGAAAAAGAAGGCCGAGCACCTCAAGAAGCACGGCATCGTTGTCGCAGGCATGAACAAGGATGACGAAAAGGCCGAGATGGTGGCGGAAAAGGTCAGGGGAGAGCAGGGGATCGAGTTCCCCTGGTTGATCGAACCCACAGACCGGCCTTTCACCAAGATGCTGGAGATCGACAGCATCCCCCGCATGATCCTCATCGGTCCGGACGGCAAGGTCCTCTACAACGGCCATCCCCAGGACCCCGGCCTCTGGTCCGCCCTGAAGAAGATCGACCCCGAGATCAAAGAGCCCGAAGCTTGATCTCTTCTCTGGAAGGATTGGATTCGTCATTCCTTCCACCACCCCCACGAAAGTGAGGGGACGGAAAGCATGAAAAGGAGGCGGAGACGGCGTTTGTAGCATTAGCCATGAACCGCCGCTCCTTCCTCGCCCACACCGCCGCCCTCGGCGCTGCGCCGCTTTTCGCGAACAATACACCCGTCCACACCCCGAAGGGAAAGGCGGAGCACTGCATCTTCATCTGGCTCGGCGGTGGCATGGGCCAGATCGATACCTTTGACCCGAAGAAGCTGGGTAATAACAAGGACAAGCAGAAGGTCGCAGGGTCCCTTTACAAGGCCATCGACACCACCGTGCCCGGCGTGCAGCTGGTGGAACATCTCGGCCAGACCGCGAAGGTCATGGAGCATGTGACCGTGATGCGCACGGTGAATCATCAGGTCATCGATGAGCACGCCTTCGCCACGAACATCGTGCACACGGGCCGCATGATCTCGGGCAACACCATTTATCCGAGCATCGGCTCCATCATCTCCCACGAGAAGGGCGCGGCGGATAAGGAAGTGCCGCCTTATATCCTTATTGGTTATCCCAACGTGAGCCGTGGTCCGGGTTTCCTGGGGGCGAAGGCTGGTTATGTGTACCTGACGGACACGAACACCGGTCCTGCAGGTTTCACCCGTCCTGATTTTGTGGATGAGAAGCGCGCGCTGACCCGCGAACAACTTTTGCAACCTCTCATGGCCCGCGCTGAGAAGGGCTCGTCCATGGCCGACTACCGCACTGCCCAGGAGCAGGCGCTGAACCTTTCCGGGCCGCAGTTCATGAGGCACTTTGATCTCAAGCAAGAGCCTGAATCCCTGCGCAATGAATACGGTGGCGAGTTCGGCCAGCGCTGCCTGCTCTCACGTCGTCTCGTGCAGGCAGGCGTGCGCTTCATCGAGGTGTCTCACAACCTCAATTTCATGAACGGCACCGGCTGGGACATTCATAATGAAGGTTACCAGAACCAGCACCTGCTCATCCAGGAGCTGGACACGGCGCTCGCCGCGCTGATCCGTGATTTGAAGGACAAAAAGCTGCTCGACAAGACCCTCATCGTCGTAGGCACGGAATTCGGTCGTCCGCCGGAGTTTGATGGTCGTGGTGGCCGTGGTCACCAGGGCACTGCCTTCTCCATGGTGTTGGCCGGGGGCGGCCTGAAGCACTGCGGCGCTTATGGTGTCACGGATGAGCTGGCCAAGAAGCCGGTCGAGAACCCCGTGCCGCTCGTCGACTTCCACGCCACCATTCATGCGGCGATGGGGATTGATCCCGCCAAGGAACTCATGGACGGCACCCGTCCCGTGCCGATCACGGATGGGGGCAAGCCTGTGATGGCCCTTTTTGCCTAACCGAAAGCGTCAAAAAAAATCCCGTGCGGCGAAAGCCACACGGGATTTTTGTTTGGGGGAGAAGTCAGGTTATGGAACCACTTCAAAGATCGGGTTCAGCGTGAAGCCGCTGAGCTGGCCCTTGAGCTTCACATTCATGCCCTCGCGGTAGAGGATGCCGGTGATGGTGCGCTTCTTGCCATTCTGGTCATAGATGCTGCCAGTGACGAGGCCGTTGGCCTTGTTCAGAGCCAGCACAGGCTTGCGCTGCAGAGGGCTGGTGAATTTGAAGACGTTGTTGGTGCCGAGGGTGAGGTTCTCGGTGATGGCAGGAGTGATCTCCGGGTTCTGCATTGCGATGGTGAGCTTGCCTGCGCCCATGCTGCCGTCGAGGAAGCCAAGCGCCCTGGCATTGGCCATTGGCGGAATATAGGTGCTGCCAACGACGCTGAGGCTGGTGGAGATGCCTGCAGGGTAGAAGGTGGCGCCTTGTTTGGCTGGGCGCTTGTAGTAGGCAAGGGCATTTGACTGTGTCAGGGTGTCCGTCGCGCCTGCTTCCGTGATCTGAAGGTAGGAGTAGAAGAAGCCAGTGTTGGTGTGCAGCGGAGTGTAGGTGGGCACCAGGCAGGTGGTGGCCGTTTCTTTGCACAGGAATGAACCAAAGGTAGCCTTGGTACCGTCAAGCATCACGGCGGCTCCGTTCACAACACCGAGATTGGACACGTTGAGACTGAGTGTTCCGGCGCTGCTGACTGTGGCCGTGTAGAGACCCTTCATCGCCGAAGGCTGGATGGCCGTGAAGCGCTGCACCGTGCCGAGATTTCTCTCCATGTTGGCGGTGCCGGAGACCACGCCGAACATACCGTTTTGCGCTCCGTCAAGAATCAGTGTCAGGGGCGGCAGCGGTACGCTTCCGACCGGCACCTTCCGCTCAAATGAGATCGTAAAATAGCCGTCCAGACCGAACACCCCGTTGAAGGGATAAAGCTTGCCTGCCAGATTCAGCTTGGCTGAGAAGGCGTGGGTGGCGGTCCTGCTCAACTGGATGGAGCCGTTCATGCCGACGTCCGTTGATGAACCGAAAGTGCCGTAGCGGGTTTCGGGTGTGGCGGGCAGGTGGCGCAGGCGGAGTGATACCTTCTGGCTGTTTGCGGTGATCGAGCCGGCACTCCACCCGTCCACAGCGATGCTGTAGGTTGTGCCCTGGGTGGCATAGAAAGTGGTGCTTGAGTAAAAGTGGGCGGCGTTGTTGATGCTCAGGTGGTGGTCGTCATTCGCGGACACCCGGGTCAGGTTGTTGACAGCCGCACCGGTGTAAACGGCGATGATGGTGTCGGTCAGACTATCGACATAGTCTCCGCCAAAGGTGTCCACGGTGCAGAAACCAGCGGAGGGGGCGGTCCAGCGCCACCACGCTGTCTTTTGGGCACCTGTGCTACCACTGGCGAAGTGGCCGGGCTCACCGGCTTCCGCGTCATAGTTCAGGAGGACGGCGGAGCCGTTGCTCTGGTTGCTGTCCGTGATCACCGTCGCGTTGGCAAAGGTGTTGGCGTTGGCACGGGCTACTTGAGGAGCTGCCGCCAGCGCGAGGGCCAGCAGGCTGAGGAATGTGGTTTTGGTCGTGGTTTTCATGGGTGAGTTGTTGGGCTAGGTGTTTTGGGGGCCAGTAGCGCAGCGGCCGTTCTGGATGTCCTAGCCTTCACTCATTTCCCGAATGTGGGTATTGGACCTCGGTCCTACGACCTAGGTCGGATTTTTGAGGTGACGGAAAGGCTTCCATATCCGCCTTTCGTCGGATAGGCAGCCGGGGCCATGGGTGCCAGTATCGCTGCATGAAAGTGTCCCTAGCCATGAACTCTCCTTCCCAGCCGAGCCTTCCAGGCGTGGTGGATGTGCTGCGCGTGAACGAGCGCCTGATCATCGCTCTGGCCATGCTGGCGGGCCTGCCCTTCACGCTTGCGGTGGTTGGCGTCATGATGCGCGTTTGTGGAGCCTCTTTGAAGCCGGAGGTCTTCGCGGTGGGCGTGGCGGCCGCCTCGATCATCGCGGTTGTTGCACTTTTTGTTGCGCAGTGGGTGCGCGCCCGCATTCCCGTTCGTCCGGAGGAGCCGGGACCTGGGTTTGCCATCCAGGGCGGCAAGTTCGCGGATCGTGAGAAAGTCTTTGGTGCTGATGTGCCTGCCTTCCTCATCAGGGATGCGAAAGCGGTGATGCCCGGAGTCTTTGACGAGGCCGAGGTGGCTGAGTCTGGATTCACCGTGAATGTCGAGACGATGCTGGTCGCCCAGTTTCCCACCCCTCGCGAAGCCAGGAAGGCCGCCCTTGCCTATCATCGCGCCTTCTTCCTTCAAAATGTGACTGGAGACGAGGCGCTGGGCTGGAAGGCCAGGCGCAGCCTTCAGGGAGACTATGTGGAGATGGTCCGCCGTGGCCGGGTGCTCTTCGTGTGGGCCTGCCTGAGTCCGGAGGCCTGCACAGAGCGCCGGCAGCAGTGTGACATCGAATCTCTCCTGCCGGGCTGCTCCGTGGAGAAGTCCGCCCCTCATTTTTCCGCACTTCAGCCGGTCACCGAAACACTCAGCAGCCTCGGATGGCTGCTGGGCCGGAAAGAAGACCGGTCCATTGGTTGAGGGAATGGCCCGTTGGTGCCATTGCCAGCCAGTGTGAATCATTCATCAAATCGCTGTCATGAATCACAAGACCTCTTCAATCCTTCTGAGTTCAGTTATCCTTTTGGTTAGCGGGGCCGCGGCACAGGAGCCGAAACCTTTTGCCACCTTCATGGAGCTGCCCTGGCGTTATGTCATCGGCGGCAGTGCCGGAGGCAAATGGCTGAGCAGTGAGAACGCTGGAAAGCGGCTTGCCGCCAAGACCACCTACCGCGTCTTCACGCTGGAGGGCGAGAAGGCCAGGATCACCGCTGGCAAGGCCGCTCCTGAGGCGGACGTGTGCATGGATGTCTACATGCATGCCATCACGCCGCAGCCTGATCCCGAGTCCCCGGACGCCATCGGCGTGAATGCACCCTGGAATCCGCAACCGCGCCAGCCTGTGCCGCTGGACATCGATAAAGCCAGCCTGGAAAAAGCGCTGGGCGACCTGCTGAATGGCAAAGGCATCAAGAAGCCCAAGGTAAAACTCACCCAGACCCTTCGCGTGGATCTGGATGGTGATGGCAAGCTCGAGACGCTGCTCACCGGGCAGCACTTTGATGATGAGGTTGAGCACCTCTCCGTGAAGGCCGGTGACTACAGCCTCGTCTTCATGCGCCGGCTTGTGGAGGGACAGATCAAAACCCAGCTCCTGGCGGGCGAGGCCTATCCAAAAGCAGATCCAGAGAATGCTCCCAGCACCTATGAGCTCGCTGGCGTGCTGGATCTGGATGGTGATGGCAAGCTCGAGGTGCTGGTGCGCACGGGCTACTACGAGGGTGGAGGCATGCAGGTCTGGCAGCTCAAGGGCGACCGCCTTGTCAAGGTGCTCGAAATGGAGTGCGGAGTGTAGTTTTTCCCTGGGAAAAGGGGTCTGAAGTCGAGGTCGTAGGCCATTCGTCGGATACCCGGTTTTTCAAATTCGTGACAAGTTGATGACGAAACAAAAAACTATGTTCAAACACGTCATGAAACCCCTGGCCCCTCTTCTGGCGCTCACCCTGGCCTATGCGGCCTTTACCACAGGCCGTAGCCCTGAGGAGCGCCTGGCACCGATCAGCGATGCCGCGAAGACATTTTACACCACCCTGCGCGCTGAACGCATCAGCGGACTGCCCTCTGAAGAGCAGATGAAAAAGCTGTCCGGCCTCCTCACTCCTGGTCTGCATGCCGCCATCCTGAAAGCCCGTGCAGAGCAGCAGGAGCAGATCAAAAAGCATCCGGATGACAAGCCGAACTGGATCGAGGGAGACCTCTTCGGCAGCCTCTTTGAAGGCGTGACCCAGTGGGAGCTTGGCAGCGCCTTTTTTGCCCCGGGTGTGGACGGCACCGTGAAGGTGAATCTGACCTACCAGGAGGCCACCGAAAAACCCACGAAGTGGACAGACATCCTCGTCTTCAAGCAGCGTGAGGAGAAGTGGCTGCTGGATGACATCCGCATGGGGGGCGAGTGGGCCTTCAAGTCGGCTGATTCTCTCCGCGGCCGTCTCCCCGGCGGCTGGCAGGCCCGTGAGGACCATGACTCACCGGATGAAAAATGGCATGTGACCTTTCAGCGGGATGGCGAGGTCGTCTCCAACATCTCCATCCAGGCGGCGGACAAGTCAGGCCTGCCACACCTTTTGTTCGGCGCTGAATCGAGCCCGGCAGGCGGGGTTCCCAGCTGGGTGCTTTGGAATCCGGACAGCGACCTGCTCGCCGTCCGCCTGGGGGACAGCCCGCGCTTCACCCGCACCCTGATCTTCCGCCTGGTCGGCCATGAGTGGAAAAAAGTGGAGATGCCGGTCTTCTATGCCGAGGAAAAAAAGACCATGGCCGGGAACGGCTTCCGTGAGACCGACAGCCTCATCGACGCGGATCACTGGTATGACGCGAACACCCTGGTGGTGAAGTATTTCAGCAGCTGGGCCAACGGTGATGATGGTGATGGCTACTCCAAATACATCAGCGTGCAGATCAGCGCGGATGGCAAGGCCAGCGTCACGGAAGCGGTGGACACTCCCGGAAAAGATTGATCAGGTTTTGCGCTATCCTTTCAATGCCAAACCATCTTTGTGTCCACGGGCTTGCGCACGCTGCGCGGCCAGTTGAGGTCCGGTCTCGGCCAGCCGAGGTAGATGAGTCCCACGCAACGGTCTTCGGCACGAATGCCCAGCCACGTCCGGAAACCGGGCGCATCCAGCACGAGCCCGGATGACCAGTAGCAGCCAAGGCCGGCTGCGGTGGCGCTGAGCTGGAGATTCTGCAGGGCACAGGCCACGGCTTCGATCTCCTCGATCTCCGGGATCTTGGTGCCGCCGTTCCTCTCCATCACACAGGCGATGACCACGGGGGCCAGGAGCGGGTTCTCTCCCATCTTCCTCAGCTTGTCCTCGCGGAACTCCGCAGGCGGGGTGCTTTCACGGTAGGCCTCCTGCATCTGCGCGGCCAGTTGCTGGCGGGACTCGGCGGTGAAGAGATGAAACTTCCAGGGCTCCGTCATGCCATGGCTCGGTGCCCAGGTAGCATCCTCCAAAATTTGTGAGAGCAGGCTGCGGTCCACATCCCGTGAATGATCCAGGTCCACCGGCTTGATGGAACGACGGTGGCGCAGCAGGGCTGAGAGCTGGGAATGGCTGGGAAGCATGAAAGGGGAGGGGATCAATTGTCGATCTGCGCGCCGGGGTAGAGCCGCACCAGCACGCAGCTAAGGCAATCGTAGATCAGCGCATGGGCGGCCTTTGAAACTGCGTCAGGCAGGGCATTCGCCTCCACGCCGGACTTCCACACCCGGGTGATGCCGTCCGCATGCTCATCGATGATCTGTCCGCAGATGCTGTTCCAGTGCGCGGGCTCAGCGCTTTCCTGCCATTCGCCACGGCCACGGCCGAAGTGGGAGATCGCCAGATAGGTCAGCATGGCCAGGCGCACCTGCTCGCGGAAATGCTCGCAGGACCAGTGCAGGCGGTGGTCGCTGCCACGCACGAGATTGTAGCTCTTGATGAGCGCGTAGGCACCGATGCCAGCGGCGATGCCACCCACCAGTGCTCCTCCGCCGAAAGTCATGCCACCCATCTTCAGGTCGGCGATCAATCCACCCATCGCTCCTCCGGCCACGCTGCCGACGACACTCCAGATGGTCTCGGAAACCTTCACAGGCACATGAAACTGGTCCTGCGCCAGCTGGCCCAGCCTCCGTGCGGCCTCACCCTCCAGCCCATGCAGTTCGATCAGACGGTTTGTGGAGCTGAGAAGCCGGTCAGCCAGACGGGTGGCCAGTTGCTCACGCGCATCCCCATACTCTTTGTTCAGGTCACTGCGGCCGATGCCGATGCGCTCCCACAGCGTCTCACTGCGGACCTCGATGCCGTCCACGACAGCGGCGGTGAGCAGCTCGGAAAGCACCCGGCTGGAATCATGGAAGACATCCTGGTTGCGTTGATGCCAGGCACGCTTGAGCTGCTTGAAGGCCTCCGCCTTCGTCTCGCTCATCAGCGGGCTCAGCGCATGCATCAGCCGGTCTTCCTGCACCCAGCAGCGGGCAAAGGCATCCAGGCAGATCACATCGCGGATGATGGGCCAGGCCTTCAGGTGATCCCGCCAGGCCTGCACCTCGGCCTCCTCCACGCTGGCCTCCTGCGCAGGGCCGGTCTGGTTCAGCAGCACTAGCACAGGCTTGCCCACCCAGCCCAGGATCTCCATTTCAGGCGCGATGTAGGCGGCCACCTCGGGCGGCTCCGTGGCATTCACGAGGTAAAGCACCACGTCCGCCTCCTCCCTCACATTTTTCAGCGCCTGCTGGCTGCACCAGAGCGGCTTGTCCGTCAGGCGGTCCCAGGTCTGGGAGATGAGCCAGAAGATGGGGTTCCGCTCGCGCTTCAGGCGCTTCAGCAGGCGGGCGCTGTCGCCAAACCCCGGCGTGTCCCACAGGCGCAACAGACGGGCATCATGCTCCAGCAGCGGGTAGGACTGGTTGTACAGCGTCACATGCGCCGCGTCCCGGACCTCTCCCACATCCTGGCGCAGGAGCGTGCGTGCCAGAGTCGTTTTCCCCGCATTGGTGTGGGAGATGAGACTGAGGGTGACGATGTCCGATGCGGGTGGCTGGATGCCCGGGGGAGGCGGCATGCCCTAGACTTAAGAGAGCGTGGCGGCGGCGCAAGGAAGGAAAGCGAAATGACTGACAAGACTCTTCCTTGATCCTTCCCTGGCGCTGACTTAGGGACACCCTGTGAAACTTTCCAAGAAGGCCGAATACGCGATGCGCGCCCTGCTCTGCATGGCGCGTGACACGGAGACGTCGACCTTCGCCATTCAGGACATCTCCACGCGTGAGCGCATCCCGCTGAAGTTTCTGGAGCAGATCCTTCTCGCGCTGAAGAATGGCGGCCTCCTGCGTAGCAAGCGCGGCGTTGGTGGCGGCTATCAGTTTCACAAGGCACCCTCCCGCATCACGCTCGGAGAGGTCGTCACTCTCATTGACGGTCCGTTTGAGCCCATCGCCTGCGCCTCGCCTGAGAAGCATGGCGGCAGCTGTGAATGCGGAGTCAGCGGTGCCTGTGGTCTGGGGCAGACCTTCTCCCTGCTGAAGCAGCAGGTGGACGGCTGGCTGAATGCCACCACCCTGGCTCAAGTGCTGGAACGAGAGCGCCGTGAGACGGTCAGCTTCGACATTTAAGTGAGCTGGGCTTACCTAGCCAAAAGTGTGAATTTCTCCGCCGGGTTGTGAAAAACTCCCTTGCACTCTGGAGGGGTGAGGGCATTGATGGAGGCCGAACACTGTTCGTTTGCTGAGCAATGAGTATGGAAATGCAGCGCCACCCCTGTGGCATCATCTACACCCGTCAGTTCGCCGACTTTCTGCGCACGAAGCAGCAGGCCGAAGGCGAACGGCATCCGGGTGAGCTGCTCTCGCTGGAGTACACCCACTGTGCAGAGGGAGAGAAGGCCGGATCCTCCTGGTGGAACCTGGAATGGATCTCCCTGTTCTCCGTTCCTGCGGATGAGAAGTTCGACATTGGCGAGACCCCGGTCTTCATCCACAAGCAGACCCGGCGCGGTTTGAAGAACCGCCTGCTGCATTTTGTGAACGGACAGGTGCTGGTGAAGAACTAATGCATTCCCTCCAGCGGGGGCTTTGCCCTCCTGAATAATTCATTTCAAACCTGTTCCCATTTCAGGGTCGAGGGAGTAAAATGACCCTCCCCAACCCCCCACTGTCAGCGCGCCTTGCTTACCAGTCAGAACATTGATCCCTCCCAGGCCGGCAAACCGAAGCCCTTCATCCTGCTGCGCCCGTTCATCGCGGCCTGGCAGTGGCTGGTGCCACCCACGCAGGCGCATCGGGACCGCCAGTCCACCACCGCGCGCATCGTCGCCATCAGCCTGCTCGTGGGCATCTGCGGCACCGCCATCGTCCTCGGCTTCATCTATGCCAGGCCCATGCATGACAAGTACCAGGACTGGCAGGCTAACAAACTTTATGACGAAGCTCGCGAGCTCGTGAATGACGGCCAGGGCATGCAGGCCTTCCAGAAGGTGCAGCAGGCGGTGAAGCTCTCGCCGGAGAATGCCAGGGTCGTGCGCATGAACGCGGAGATCCTGACCCTGGCCAAGAGGCCCGAGGCGCTGCACTACCTGGACCAGCTCGACCGCATCGGTGCCACGAAAGTGGACGACAAAGTCCTCCGTGTGCATGCGCTGATGAACCTGCAGCGCCCGAAGGAAGCCTCGGAATTGCTGGAGGACATGCTGAACAAGCAGATGCCGACGGACATGATGATGAAGCTGGCGGAGAATGTCTGGGGCAAAAGCCAGAAGGACGAGATGCTCGCCAAGTCCATGCGGAATTACGCCGCGAGCCACCCCGAGGATCGCGAGCATGCGCTGCGCCTCGCTCGAGTGGAGATTCTCTCTGGCAAGACGCTCGAACATTCCAGCGGCCTGCGCCGCGCCTGGTCCGTGGCAGAAGGGCAGGATGACGAGCTCAGCCTGCGCGCCTTGGAATTGCTCGACTCCGCGCCCGACATGCCGCCGGATGAGACCAAGAAGCTCATCGATCGCCTGCGCACCCACCCGAAGGGAGACGGCTGGCATCTGGTGGCTGCTTTGCGCCGTCAGGTGAAGCTGGAGCCGCTGCGTCGTGACGAGCTCATTCTGGAAGCCGTGCAGACCGCCAGAGGCCGCAAACGCGAGGACTTGGTGCCCATCATCCGCTGGCTTGTCGAGCCTCCTCAGAACGAGTCTCTCAAAGTCCTGGCTCTCGTCCCTGAGTCGGAAGCCGTGGCCTACAAGCCGCTGCTGGACAACTACCTCACCGCACTCACCGTCCTGCAGCGTCATGCCGATCTCGAGCGCCTGGTGGAGTCACCGCAGGTCAGCGGCATCCTCAGCCACACGGAACTTTCCTTCTACCGGGCTCACCTCGCCTATGTGACGGAGAAATCTCCGGAAGAGACCCGCAGCACCTTGATCGTCGCGAAGAGTGCCTGTGACGTGGAGCATCGCTCGGATCTCCTTCAGCGCATCGCTCGTTATGCCGAGGAGCGCGGGCACTTTGACATCGCCGAGGAGGCCTTCCGCTCAGTCTCACGGGATCCGAAACAGGAGCGCGTGGGCTATGACGGCCTCATTCGCATGACCCGCTCCAATGGCAACACTGAGGGCCTCATCGCCGCCTCAGCCGAGGCCGTCCGCCGCTGGCCGGACGACAGCCAGTACCAGGAGGATTTCTTGTATGCGAATCTGCTCGCCGGACGTGACATCGAACTCGCACTGAATCAGGTGCACAAGCTGTATGAGATGCAGCCCAAGGACTACCAGCGTCGTCTCATGGTGGCGCTCGCCTGCTGGCGCCTGAAGGACATGAACACCGCCACGCTCTTCCTGAATGAGATGGACCTGAGTAACAACCATCTCACTCCAGGACAGCAGGCCGTCTACGCCGCGATCGCGCGCGACAGCACCGCTGAGAACGCCTCCGACGTCGCCAAGATCGTCCTCAAAGACATCGACCCTCGCGCCCGCATGCTCCCCGAGGAGCGCGCCTGTTATACCAAAGCCGCCCGCTGATTCAGCGCACGAGAAGTACGTCGTTCACGCTTCAGCGTGTCAGGCTGTGCATCCGCCCCACAAGGCCGAATGCCCAACTCCGACCGCCGACCTCAAAACTCCGAACTTATCCGAGCGCCGTGACCAGCTTCCCATGAATCCCGTCAAAGCCGCCATTGCTGAAGATGATGATCACGTCCCCGGACTTCGTTTCACTCTTCAGGCGTGAGATGATCGCATCGGTATTCGCTTCATGGAAACAAGGGTGTCCGCTGGCAGCCACAGCCGCCGCCACCACACCCACATCCAGCCGCTGATCCGCCGCCACCTTCTCAGGATTCGCCACGGCTGCGACCACGCTGCCATCTGCTTCCTTCAAGGCTTCGATAAGCTCGTTTTGCAGCACATTGCGACGGCTCGTGTTCGAGCGCGGCTCAAACACGGCCCACAAACGGCGGCCCGGATACTTCTGACGGAAACCGCGCAGCGTCTCGCGGATGGCCGTGGGGTGATGACCGAAGTCATCAATGATCGTGATGCCATTCACCTCGCCACGAATCGTCTGGCGGCGGCGCACACCCCGGAAACTTTCCAGGCCGGCGCGGATCTCATCATCGGTTAGGCCGGCATGACGAGCCGCGCACACGCACATGGCGGCATTGCGCGCATTGAACTCACCGATCATCGGGACGGTGAAGGACTCGCCATTGATCGTGAAGGTGGTGCTCTCCGGATCCGCGGAGGTGATGACGATGCGTTCGCTGCAGCTCTCACCCAGGCCCACGGTCTTCACTGGCGCATAACTCTTCAGGGAGAGGCAGTTTTTGTCATCGCCATTCAATAGCACCACACCATTGCGCGGCACGCTGTTCAGCAGGCGCTGGAAGGTCAGCTTGATATCATCCAGCGTCGGGAAAATGTCCGCGTGGTCGAACTCGATGTTGTTCACGATCGCGCACTCCGGCAGGTAGTGCAGGAACTTGCTGCGCTTGTCGAAATAAGCGGTGTCATACTCATCGCCTTCGATGACGAAGAGATCGCTGTGATTGAAGCGCGCACCGCTGCTCAGGTTCTCCGGCACACCGCCGATCATGTAACCTGGATTGCGTCCCGCGTTCTCAAAGATCCACGCCAGCATGGTCGTGGTGGTCGTCTTGCCATGCGTGCCGCTGACCACAAAGCTGCGCTTGCCCTGGATCACCTCGCGCCGCAGCATCTCCGCCATGCTGATGTAAGGCAGACGGCGCTCCAGCATGCTCTCCAGCTCCTCATTGCCACGGCTGATCGCATTGCCCACCACGAAGACCTCCGCCTCTGCGGGCAGGTTCGCCGCCTTGTAACCTTCCGTCACCGTGATGCCTGCATCACGCAGCACATCCGACATCGGCGGATACACCTTTTCGTCCGAACCGGAGATCGTGTAACCAAGCTGGCGCATGGCCACCGCCGTGGAGCCCATGGCGGTGCCGCAGATGCCGATGAAGTGAAGGTGTTTGGACATGGAGCTGAAGTGCTAAGATGGAAAAGCGTTAATCTGATCTGGAAAGGACTGTGTAGATGGCCTCATAGGGACTGTAGCTGAGTTGCTCTGTCAGGTCTCGTTTTGGAGCAGGCAACCCCAACCATTGTACTCAAGACCGAATAGTTCAGCAAGGCAGACGAAAAGCCCATTCAATGAGCAAATGACATGTTTGGTCGCGGGGGTGTGGATGACGGTGATGACACGCCAGATGGTTTCGCCATTCTCAAGATCCACACGCTGAAACGACGGCCTGCCATAATGGTTGTCGACGATAAAACTGCACATGAGAGACGCTTTCCCCTCGGTTTTAGCCTCAAGAACGAAATCCACATCACGAGGAACTTCAGAATGATCGCCCTTTTGCTCGTTGCTTGCGATTAACTCCACGTCACTTGCCGACGAATTGAGCAGTGCGTCGACAAGTGACATGGAAAGTGAGAAAGCGTGAGATGAATTAAAACTTGTTAGCCTGAATCACATCCGCCTCGCCCTTGAGGTAGTTCACAAGATTCAAGGTGGCGCGCATGGCCTGACGGGGCACGCTTTCATAGGTGCGGCTGCCGATGTGCGGCGTGATGAGCGCCTTCGGATGCTTCAGCAGCGGATGATCAGCCGGTGGCGGCTCTTCATCGAGCACATCCGTTCCGTAGCCACCGACAGCGCCGGAGTTCAGCGCCTCGATCATGTCCGGCATGTGCACCAGTTCCGCACGGGAGGTGTTGACGACCAGCAGGCCCTTCTTCGCGAGGGCGATGCGATCCGCGCGGACGAGGTGCTTCGTGCTCTCGCTGAGGTTCGCATGCAGGCTCAGCACATCCACCTGGGCGATGAGGCTCTCGATGTTGTTGTGACGGGTCACACCGTTATCAGCAGCGAACTTTTCCGGCCAGTAGATGTCCATGCCATGCACTTCCATGCCGAAGGCCAGCGCGCGCTTCGCCACTTCCTGACCGATGCGGCCGAGACCCACGATGCCGATCTTCTTGTTCCAAATTTCGTTACCCGTCACGCGCTTCCATTTGCCCTCACGAACGGAGTTGGCGCTGTCCACCAGATTGCGCACCAGTGCGAGCAGCAGGCAGAAGGTGTGCTCCGCCACGGTCGTGTGGTTCACGCCAGGAGTGAAGAGCACGGGCAGCTTGCGCACGGTGCACTCTTCCACGTTAATCTTGTCCAGGCCGATGCCGTACTTGCTGATCACGCGGAGGCGGGGCAGGGCCTTGTCCAGCACGGCCTTGGTGATCTCGTCATCACCGCAGAGGAAGGCATCAAAATCACCGGCCAGCTCCAGCATGCGGCTTTCGGGCAGGGGGCCGCGCTCGCGATGGATGTCAAAGCCCTGGGCTTCCAGGAGGGCATGATGATCGCCGGGGGTGTCTTGGTAGGAGGTGGTGGTGAGCAGGACGCGCATGGGGTCGCGAGAATGGACGGGAGACCCCAGGCAGCAAGGGGAAGATGGGGCAGGGAATGACGAATCCCGAAATCCGAATGATGAAACCTCCCCCCCTGCTCAGGGACATCTGCGCCCATCTGTGCCATCTGCGGTTAAAATCCCCTCAGACCGGCTCCAACTGATCCGCACATTCTTCGGCCGGGTAGGTCCAGATCTCGCTCAGGGTCGGGTGGTAGTGCGGGATGAGCATGAATTCCTGCACCTTCGACCGGTAGTGCATGGCGATGACCACCTCGTGGATCAGTTCCGTGGCATGCGGCCCCACGCAGGTCGCGCCCAGGATCTCGCCCGTCTCCTTGTGGGCCAGCATCTTCACAAACCCCTCCGTTTCGCCCATGACAATGCTCTTGCCATGGTCATTGAAAGGGTAGCTTGCCGAGACAAACGGCACGCCTTTCTCCTCCAGCTCCTTCTCCCCGGCTCCTACCGCCGCCACCTGCGGATGTGAAAACACCCCGAAGAGCAGCAGCCGGTAGTCCATCTGCTCGCTGGCTACCTCTCCCCGTGAAAGCCGGGCCGCATTGCGCGCCGCGATTTCCGCCTGCTGGATGGCCACGTGCACCACATCCAGCGGGCTGCACACATCTCCCGCCGCAAAGATATGCGCCTGGCTGGACTGCATGGTCGGCGTGACGCTGATCTTCTTCCCGCTCAAGCCCACATGCGCGTGGTGCAGATCAAGTCCCTCCGTGGCCGCGTATCGTCCCATCGCGACGAGGATCTGATCCACCGTCACACTCGTCTCCTTGCCCGCGTGCGTGTATTCCAGATGCTTGCGCCCGTTCACCAAGGTCACGCGATGGATCTTCGTGTCCAGATGGCAGGTGATTCCACGATGCGTGTAAGCCTGTTCGACCACCTTGCTGCACTCTGGATCCATACCCGTGAGGAACTGTGCGCTCCTCTGAATCAGCGTGACCTTCCGGCCGATGCCTTCCAGATAATGCGCCATCTCCAGCGCAATCGCACCGCCCCCGAGCACCGCAAAACTTTCAGGCAGCTGCTCTGCATCCAAAATCTCATCGCTCGTCCAGTAACCCGCTTCCGCGAGACCTGGAATCGGCGGCACCTGCGCCACGGAACCCGTGGCGATGCAGAAGTAGCGCGAGGTCACACTGAAGCTCGCGGTGCCATCACGAGGAGTGACCTCCACCGTGTGCGCATCCGTGAAGCGAGCATGCCCGCGATAGAGCACAAAGCGCCCGTCCTCGAGCTGTCCCTGCCGATACCCCGCAAAGTCTGCGATGAGCACCCGCTTGCGATCTCGGATGGCCTTCACATCCACGCCCAGCGGCTGCGCCTTCAGCCCAAACTCCGCCGCCCGCCGCACACTGATGTAGCGGTCTGCGGACTCGATCAGCGTCTTGCTCGGCATGCACCCGCGCAGAATGCACAGCCCGCCGAGTTCAGCGGCTCCATCAATCACCGCCACGCGCAAGCCTTCGCCGTGTGCCGTGCGTGCCGCCGCGTATCCAGCACTGCCGCCGCCGATGACAATGAAATCAAAATGAGTGTCGCTCATGGCTGTGACTCCAATACGAGTCAGGTCGTGACGCAAGGTGAAGTTGCTTTTCTCATCGGAAGCCTAGTTCCGCCAAGTTGGAGTCAAGCCTTTAGGTGATCTGGACTCTGGGGGGAGCGCGGCTTCATTGATCGGCTAAAGCCTAGACTCCAACAAAAGCTGCGCAGCCACTCGTTGGAGTGAAGCCTTTAGGCGATCAATGGCGCTGCGCACCCCCCACGTCTCAGCCACCCCAACTTCATCTTGACGCGAGATCACGCATTTTGTTTCCTGCGCTCATGTATCGCTGGCGGAGGCTCGACGATGATGAACGCCGCCACGTGCTCGCCTGGCGGCAACGGATGCAGCGACCGCTGCACAGCCCGCGTCATGTGGACAGCGGGCAGAGGCACTATCTAATCACTGCCACCTGTTTTGAGCACTCGGTACACATCGGCTATTCGTTGGAGCGAATGAATGCATTTACAGAGGAATGGCTGCAATGCCTGGAGGCAAACTCAATGCGCGTTGCCGCCTGGGTGGTGCTGCCCAACCACTACCACGCGCTTGTGGCCTCGAATGAAGTCGTAGTGCTTCTCCAAGCTCTCGGCAGGCTGCATGGTCGGACCTCCTTTGAATGGAATGGTCTGGAACAAACGCGTGGCCGACAAGTGTGGTGCAATGCGGTCGAAACAGTGATGAAAAGCTCTGATCACCACGCAGCCACCCTCAACTACATCCATCACAATCCCGTAAAACACGACTATGTGCTGAAATGGACTGACTGGCCTTGGTCAAGCGCCACCGAGTATCTGTCTGAAGTAGGTCGCGATGAAGCCGAACGTCTTTGGAAGCTGCATCCCATCGAGCGCTACGGTGCAGGTTGGGACGACCCAGAGCACTAATAAGCAAATCAAAGCCACGCAATCTCACGTTGGAGTATAGCCTTTAGGCGATTCTGGGGCACGCGGGAGTTCGAAAGAATCCTTCACTTCAACTCCGCCAATCTGCCACGCAGCTCCTTCAGCACCTCGGCATGCTTCGGATCATTCGCCAAGTTCGTGTACTCATGCGGATCGGCGTCGTGGTCATACAGCTCGATCCCGTTCTTCCCCGCGTCCCACTCGGTGCAGCGCCAGCGGGCGGTGCGGATGGTGCGGCCCCAGAACTCAGCATCCTTGCCACGGCGTGCCTGAGTGAAGGCCGCATCGTGAACGACAACAGAAGTGTCATTGAGCTGCGGACGGATGCTCTTGCCCTGTAACTGCGCAGGCGCAGGCACTCCGCTAAGGTCACACAGCGTCGGAAACACATCGATCAACTCAATGAGGCCGGCGCTCTGCTGACCACCCGTCTTCATGCCGGGCATGGACATGATGAAAGGCACGCGAGCGCTCTCCTCAAACAGGCTACGCTTATGCCACAATCCATGCTCACCGAGATGCCAGCCGTGGTCAGCGGTGAAGATGATGATGGTGTTGTCATCGAGACCCATCTCCTTGATCGAAGCGAGCAGACGTCCCACCTGCGCATCCACATAACTCACGCAGGCGAGATAAGCACGGATGGCCGCGCGACGTTGCTCAGGAGTTGAAGAGACCGCGTATCCAGGCACCGCACCATTGCGCGCAGGCTCCGGGACATCCGCCTCATCATTCTCCGGAGCCTCTGGCAGGGTGATGCTCTCAAAGGGATGCAGATCAAAATACTTTGCCGGTGCCACCAGCGGCATGTGGGGGCGATGGAAGCCCACCGCTAGGAAGAAGGGTTTTTCTTTATCGCGCTTGCCCAGCCACTCGATGGCCGTTTTGGCAAAGTTTCCGTCCACCAGCTGGTCATCACTCCCCGGGATCTCCTGCCAGGTCAGCCCCTGCTTCTTGCCGGTCTTCACCTTCACCACACTTTCCTGTTTTGGCGGATAGGGCAGCTCATTCTTGAACTCGGTGCCAAAGTCCCAGGCCTTCGGGTCATCCATGCTCTCCAGACCGCTGGGTACACCGAGGTGGAAAATCTTCCCGCAGCGTGCTGTGGCATAACCATGATTGCGGAAGTGATGCGGCAGTGTCAGCACATCCGGGATGTTCGTGTAGAGGTTGTCCTCGTTGTTCGTCACCTTCGTCGTGCCAGGACGCAGTCCGCTCATCATGGAGGAGCGGGAGGGATTGCAGTGCGGGAACTGGCAATAAGCCCGGCTGAAGAGCACACCGCGCTTCGCCAGCGCATCCAGGTTCGGCGTCTTCGCCTGCGGAAACCCATAGCAGCTCAAAGTCGCCGCTAGGTCATCCGCCATCATCAAGAGGACATTCGGGCGCTTCGTCTCAGCCGAGAAAGCTGACCACGGAAAACACAGAAGGAGGATGAGGAGAGCTTTCATCGTGGGATGCGGATCGTGATGGATGAGTCGGCGGATTACTTCTTCTTGCCTCTCTTGCCTTTGCCCTTTTGCATGGCGCTTTCCGCAGGTTGCTTGAACTCCTGCACGGGGAATTTCTCCCGCAAACGCTTGCTCAGCGCTTCGATCACCTGCGCATGTTCGGGCTTCGCGGCGACGTTCTGATTGTTCTGCGGATCATGGACCATGTTGTAGAGTTCGCGCTGCGTTTCCGCGCCGGTTTTGGTCCATTCGACATAGCGCCATTTGTCCGTGCGCATCGCCACGCCGAGATAGCCTTGGCCTTTGGGATACCAGCTGAAGGCTGCGTCATTCACATGCGCGGTGGGTTCTTCGAGCACAGGCTTCAGGCTGCGACCTTGAAAGCCGCTGTTCTCGGGCAGGCCGCAGAGCTCGGTGAGTGTGGGCGCGAGGTCCACGGACTGCGCCAGCGCATCCGTCTTCTCGCCCGCATGCTTCATACCGGGTTGGGAGAGGATGAGGCAGTTGCGCGTGGCGCCCTCGTAGTTGTTATGCTTGGCGCCCCACCAGGTGTGCTCGCCCATGTAGTAGCCGTGATCACTCCAGAAGACGATGATGGTGTTTTTTGCCAGACCGGTTTGCTCCAGCGCGGCCATCAGGCGGCCCACCTGCGCATCCACATAGCTGATCGCGGCATAGTAGCCGTGCAGGCACTCGCGGGCGAAAGGCTCCGGCAGTTCGCCCTCAGGCACACCGGCATACCAGCGGAAGTCAGCGCCGGAGGTCGCGGCGAATTCAGGTGCATCTTTGGGCAAAAAGTTGTTAGGCGCGAGCGTGAACTTCGACCGATCGTAGAGATCCCAATACTTCTTCGGAGAGATCCAGGGCACGTGCGGATTGGCAAAGCCCACCGCCAGGAAGAAAGGCTTGTCGGGAGTCTTCGCATGCTCCTGAAGCTGCTGGATGGCATTCGCGGCGGTGTCACCATCCAGCAGATCGTCATCACCACAGTCCACGGATTCAAAGGCGGGCACGGCCGCATTGCGGCTGCCTTTGCCCTTCTGCGGCAGCGTGATGCCCTTCGCCTTGGCATCGCCCAAATACTTCTGCACCGCAGCCTGCGTGGCAGGGCTGATGCGCGGCTTGCTGCTGTGCCAGGCGGGAACAGTCCATGAGGCATCATCATCAATGCCCACATGGTAGATCTTGCCCAGGCTGCGGGTGTGGTAGCCGTTGTCTTTAAAGTGCTGCGGCATCGTGGTGATGTCCGGCATGGTGGTGCGCAGGGTGCGACCGATCTCAAAGATCTCCGTCGTGGCGGGATACCGGCCCGTGAGCATGGAGATGCGCGAGGGCGAGCACAGCGCCTGCTGCACGTAGCTGCGCTGAAACACCATGCCGCGCTTCGCCAGTGCATCGATATTCGGCGTCTTCACCGTCGTGTCCCCATAGCAGCCGAGCTGCGGGCGCATGTCGTCACTGGCGATGAAGAGCACGTTGGGGCGCGTCTCCGCGGCCAATGACGAAACCAGAATGACGAATGACGAAAGGCAGGGAAGGAGAGTCCAGCGCATGGCGGGCTGCTAAACGAAGCGCGCGGCCACAAGTTTCAGGGAGAAGCTGAATGGAGGGACGACAATGGCCTTGCCGACCGGCGGGTCCTAGGATGGAATATGCGGATGCTCCCCCCAGCCGCCCGCTCCGTTCTGCTCACCCTTGCCTGCCTGCTCATGGCGGTCTCCTGTCGACGTCAGGAAGCGGAAAAGCCGCAGCAGTGGTCTTTCAGCGAGGAAGGGGTGACCTTCAGTGCCGACTTCCCCAGGGCTCGCCTCACGGAATGCAAGCGCCTCGCCCAAGGCGAATACGACCTGGCCGTGCGCCCGGAAGACCTGCCGGTGAACAACAGCCCCTGGTTTGCCTTCAAGGTCACCGCCACCAAGGAAACCTCCATCGTGGCGCATCTCCGCTGTATCGGCGGCACCTTACGCTATCGCCCAAAAATCAGCACAGATGGCAATCAGTGGGTCATGCTTCCCGAGGAAGCCTTCACCGAAGGTCCGCAGGAACACGAGTGCACTCTCAAACTCGAAGTCGGCCCGAACCCCTTGTGGGTCGCCGCCCAGGAGCCGGTTTCCACGGCTGAGATGAAAGCCTGGGGCCGCACACTGGAGCGCCTGCCCTTTGTGACGATGAGTGAATTCGGCAAGTCTATCCGTGGCACGGCTCTGTGGAAGCTGGACATCGGCAAAGCGGACGCGAAGCGCCATGTCTCTATCATTGGCCGCCAGCATCCGCCCGAGACCACAGGCTCATTGGCGCTCATGCGCTTCATTGAGGAGCTCGCCGGTGATTCAGAAATGGCGCGCAAGTTTCGCGACGAGTTCCATGTGCTTGTGATCCCTCTCATGAATCCGGATGGCGTGGATGCCGGCCACTGGCGGCATAACCTGGGGCATGTGGATCTGAACCGCGACTGGGGTCCCTTTGTGCAGCCGGAAACGAAGGCGGCGTCGGAGCAAATCAGCGCGCTGAAGGACAAGGGCCGCATCTTTCTGCACCTCGATTTCCACTCCACCTTCAACGATGTGTTTTACACGCCTCCTGATGATGCTCCTGCGAATCCTCCCATGTTCGCTGCGACCTGGCTGGATCGCCTGCAAAAGCGCGTACCGACCTACAAGGTGAATCGCGAAGCCTCACACACCCCCAAGACCGTCACCTCCGCCTACTGGGCCCACAAAACCTTCGTCATTCCCGGGATCACTTATGAGATCGGTGACAACACCGACCGCGCCACGCTGAAGCTCGTGGCATCTGCAGCCGCGCAGGAGATGATGGCTTTGCTGATGGAACTGAAGGACACGCCTTGAGCTTTACTCACGAGTTACGACTTTCGAGTGAGTCCGGAACAGAGGTGCAGCCGCGTAGCGGCGACTCGGTCAATAGCCGTGGGAGAGCGCAGCGAGCCCACGGAAAAAAGCAACGCACGCAGCCTCCAATCGGAGCCACGTAGTGGCGACACCTGTGGACACGATGGCGTCGGCCTATTGGGGGAGTACGAATCTGGTCAGAGGTCGCCGCTACGCGGCTGATATCCAGAAGGTGGACGTTGGTGTGATGGTCCGTGGGCTCGCTAAGGCTCGCACACGGCTATCCACCGGTCGCCGCTACGCGGCTAAGAGAAGGCGCTTGGGGGCAACGGCCATCACTATGGTGATGAGCTGCACTGTCACGTTGTAGACCAAGCTCAGTCACTGGCCCGCTGTCTGCAAAAGCAGCAGGGCATCACGCCCGCTCATGCCCTCGGTCACACCGGCTTCACGAGCGCGATCACTGAGCCGGACGATGGGGGCCGCGAGCAGGTCATCAATGGTCTTCACGCCTGTGACGATGGCCACGGCATCTCCCACACGATTCGCCACCGCGATGTCAAAGTAGCCGCAGCCGACAAAGCCGCCTGCCGCTTTAACTAACAGGATGTTGGTTCTTTCCGTCGGGACATGGACGGATTCAAAGGTGGCGCCGTCGAGGTTCAGTGTTGCCATGGAAGTTTGTCGAGGTCGAGGTTTCCGCCCGTGAGAATGAGACCGACATGACGCCCAGCGAAGCGTTCGCGATGCGCCAGGACCATGGCCAAAGGAACTGCGCCTGATGGCTCAACCACGATCTTCAGGTAGCGCCAGATGAGCTTCATGGCCTCGATGATGGTTTCTTCGTCCACCGTCAGGATGTTTGTCACGCGCGAGCGAATGATGTCAAATGTGCGGGGGCACAGCGCCGCGCGCAAACCATCGGCGATGGTGTTTGAATGCAGCAACGGCTGAATGCTGCCCGCGCGGATGGAGCGGTAAGCATCGTCTGCATTCACCGGCTCTGCTCCCACGACCCGGATGGCTGGCCGTAGCGAGGTGGCGGCGATGGCCGTGCCGGAGAGCAATCCTCCGCCACTGACCGGCGCTGAGACGATCTCCAGCCCGGTGATCTCCTCCACCAGTTCCAGGGCTGCTGTGCCTTGTCCCGCGATGACATCATTGTTGTCATAGGGATGCACCATGGCGGCACCGGTACGCTCCTGAATGTCATCCACCATTTCCTGGCGCGCTTCCAGGGTCGGCTTGCAAAGGCTGATCACACCACCAAAGCCAGCCGCCGTGTCGATCTTGGCCTGTGGTGCGTTTTCAGGCACCACGATGAAGGAAGGCACACCACGATGCCGGGCCGCGCAGGCCACCGCAGAGGCATGATTGCCCGAGGAATGGGTGACCACACCGCACGCCGCCTGCTCATCCGTCAGGCTCATGATGGCATTGCTGGCCCCACGGATCTTGAAGGAACCAGTGCGCTGGAAGTTCTCGCACTTGAAAAAGATCCTCGCACCGCAGAGCACGTCCAAGCTGGTGCTGGTGAGCACGGGTGTGCGATGAACCAGAGGCGCAATGCGAACCGCTGCGGCGCGGATGTCAGCCAGTGTCGGGACCGGGGTGGAGGCGGGAGCAGTCACGAGCCGGAGGCTAGCGAGTGTCCAAAAGCGTGGCAAGCCACACCTGCTACTACTTCAGTTCCTTGATCCGCACATTCCGATACCAGATCGGCAGCGCCTCGTCCTGGAAGGCGATGTAACCTTCGTTAGGCCGGTCGGCCATCTTGATGTCATCGAGAGAGGCATCGATGACCTTCTCGCCATTGAAGACGACCGTGACCTGACGGCCTTTGACGGTGATCGTGTAGCGGTTCCACTCGCCTGCGGGTTTCACCATGTTCTTGGACGGGCCAGTGCCATGCACAATGCCGCCGCAGTCATGATGCCCGGGCTTCTCCAGGCCATAGGTGTCCAGCACCTGCACCTCAAAGCCGCTCTTCACATGATCCTTCAGATCACCCACGCGCATGAAGACACCGGAGTTCCCCTTGGCATTGATCTTGAATTCCAGGTCGAGCACGAAGTCACCATACTTCTTCACGGTGGAAAGGTAGGCGCTGTAGCGCTGCCAGCCCTTTTCGCCCTCACGCGGATGCAGCGTGATGCTGCCATCGGTATCGACGACCCAGTTCCCGGTGGTCTGCCAGCCGGTGAGATCCTTGCCATTGAAAAGCGGCACAAAGCCCGCCGCATCCGCTGCCGGATGCAGATCCTCCGCAGACAAGGTCAAGGTCGTGGCGAGAAGGGAGAGCAGAAAAGCAAAGCGGCGCATGGTGATCAAACAAACGGCTCTTGGGCAGCCTTCTCGCACACAATGCCATTTCCAATCACCAAACCTCTTTAACCGCTGATAGGACGCTGATTGAACGCTAATACCCAAACCAAAATGGTTTTTTATTAGCGTCCTATCAGCGTCTCATGCGGTTAATCATCCCCCGTTCCCCAAACGCAAAACCGGCGAACCCTTTCGAGTTCGCCGGTCATGTTGAATGAGTCAGTTCAAGGCAGGATCAAGCATCCAGCTTGGTCCAGGCCGCATTCTTCTTGGAGGAAGCGACGACGGCTTCGATGAAGGCCATGCCACGCACACCATCTTCGATTTTCGGGAAGTCGTTCGCGGGATCGTCCTTGGCCAGCTTGGTCTTGCTGATGCGGGCGCGGATGGCGTTGGCGAAGTTCTTGTAGATGTTCGCGAAGGCCTCGAGGTAACCTTCTGGATGCGCCGGAGGTGTGCGGCCTGCGGCCAGGGCGCTCTTGCTGAGGTAGCCATTGGCGGTGCGGTAGACCTGCATCGGCTGGTCTAGCCATTTCACGAGCAGGGTGTTTGGCTCCTTCTGGTGCCACTCGATGCCGCCGATCTCGCCATACACGCGGATGTTGAGGTTGTTCTCCTCACCCACACTGATCTGGGAGCTGTGCAGCACGCCCTTGGCACCGCCCTGGAAGCGGAGGAGCACGTTGGCATCGTCATCAAGCTTGCGGCCTTTCACGAAGGCGGTGATGTCCGCGGCGAGTTCCTTGATCTTCAGACCGGTGATGTACTCGGCCAGGTTCTCGGCATGCGTGCCGATATCACCCACGCAGCCACCGGCGCCGCTTTTCTTCGGATCGGTGCGCCAGGCAGCCTGCTTCTGGCCGCTCTCCTCGAGACGTGTGGCCAGCCAGCCCTGAGGGTATTCCACCACCACCTTGCGGATCTTGCCCAGCTTGCCTTCCTTGATCATGTCGCGTGCCTGCTTCACCATCGGATAGCCGGTGTAGTTATGCGTCAGGCCGTAGATGAGGCCGGTCTTCTTCACGATGGCGGCCAGTTCTTTGGACTCCTTCAGATTCAGAGTGGCGGGCTTGTCGCTCAGCACGTGGAAGCCATGCTCCAGGGCCATCTTAGCCGGCGGGAAGTGCATGTGGTTCGGCGTGACGATGGCGATGAAGTCCATGCGCTGGTCGGCTGGCAGGGCGGCCTCGGCCTTGATCATCTCCTCAAAGCTGCCGTAGCAGCGGTCCGGAGGCAGGAAGAAATCCGCGCCGCTGGCTTTCGACTTCTCGGGGTCGGAGGAGAAGGCGCCGCAGACGAGTTCGATCTGCTGATCAATCGCGGCCGCGATGCGATGCACAGCGCCGATGAAAGCGCCACGTCCGCCGCCGACCATGCCATAACGAATTTTCCGGCTCATAGACAAAAGGGGGTCTGGGTTGGTTTGGGGTTCGGGTTGTGTTGAGGAACGAGCGGCGAGTCTGGCGCAGGGGTGGCGGGCGGGTCAAGGGCCGAGGCGGCATCCTGCATGTGAAATTCCGAGGCTGTCTTTGACTTTATGGCTGGCGGCGGCATGACATCCGCTCTCATCTCCCCCATGCCTAAAGCTCCTGAGAAAAAATACTGGGTCGTCCGCGGCTCCGCCATTCACAACCGCGGCATCTTCGCCCGTGTGGACGTCCCGAACGATGTGCCCATCATTCAGTACGTTGGCGAAAAGATCACCAAGGGCGAGAGCAAGCGCCGTGGTCTGGCCCTCGAAGAGAAGGCCAAGAAGACCGGCTGCGCCGCTGTCTACATCTTCACGCTGAACAGCCGTCATGACATCGATGGTGGCTTCCCAGGCAATCCGGCCCGCCTCATCAATCATTCCTGCAATGCCAACTGCGAGGCCTACATCATCAAAGGTGAGATCTGGATCTACTCGCTGCGCGAGATCAAAAAGGGCGAGGAACTGACCTACAACTACGGCTTCGATCTCGAAACCTGGGAAGACCATCCCTGCCGCTGCGGCAATTCCAACTGCGTCGGTTACATCGTCGACCGCAAGCATTGGAAGAAGCTCGGCCGCATCCTCGAGAAGCGGAAGGAGAAGGAAAAGAAGATCGCCGAGCTCGAAGCGCGCGCCAAGATCCTGCAGAAAGAACTGAAGGAACTCGACAAGCCCGTGAAGGCCAAGAAGGTCGTCAAGAAGGCGAAGAAAGCGGCGTGATTTTTGGAATGGCCTGAGTTCAGGCACCTCTCCAATCTTCGTGGATGCTTCAGAGTTTCATTGAGTGGTGGGCCGACATGAGTCGGCGCTCCAAGTATTTGTTATCTTTGGGTATTCTGACCCTAGATCTGATCCTGCTCCTTAATGGACGAGTTTGGATTGCTGGCTGGGCTATCGGCGCAGTTCTGCTCTTCTGCACGTTCTTCAGAGTAGCTGAGAACTGGGACTGAGACTCTTTGATATGGCACGCACAAAGTCGCGGTAGCGTCCCGGAGTGCGGGGGCAGAGATGCAAGGGCACCCTTGCATCGTCGACACCGCTCCCGTGCGCACGCCTCGCCATCTAACAACAATGACATTTCTGCGCACACAGCGGTGTCGCGCTTGAGCGCTTCCCACTGCACTCCACGACGCTTCGCGACTTCGGGGCTGGTTAGCCCAACAGCGCCTCCAGCCTTTTGATGCTCACGGGCTGCGCGGTGCCGAGTTCCTGGGCGAAGATGGAGACGCGATACTCTTCATATGCCCAGCGGAAGACCTCGTGATTGGCTTCGCTGACTTCACGCTGCCAGTCGGCAAAGTCGGAAACGGCGAGTGCTTTGTCCTTGTCCTTGGTGGCGTTCAGCGTGGCGCGCTCAGCACGCACTTGAATGGCTTTCAAGTAACGTGGCAGGTGCTGAAGCTGTGCATGTGGCGTGACCAGCAGCACATTCGGTGGCAGCAGACGAGCGAGATCCTGATCCAGGCCTGGATAACGATGCTTCGCGGCGATGATCTTGGTTTTCAGATCCTCGCAGCTTTTCAGCAGATCACGTACACGATGCGCTAGCAGCGGGAAATCACGCTTCGCATTCTCACACATCGTGTTGAAACGCTTTTGGTTCAGCGGCAGCACGGGATCCAGGCGCAGGGCATGGGCCAAAATATGTTCATGGGCCTGTTGGGAGAGAGGCGGAACCGTGCCTGCTGGCGCTGGTTTGGTGGCGATGGCATCCAGAGCGGAGAAACCTTTGATCGCAGGGATCACTCGGCCATTGTCCATGCCCCGCAGCTCCTTCTCCAGCCAGGCGATGTCCTTCCCGAGCGCCATCTCGGCAAGTTTCCGGATGGCAGCCGGTGAGGCGCGCAGGGCTTCATCAGGTGTGCGGTAAAGGCGCACATCGACCTCGCGACCTTCGCGCAAACTCAAACCTGGGTAGGCCAGCACTGGGGCTCCGGCGATTTCCTCAACAATGAGTGTCTGCGGCAGGTCGCCAAAGGTCCAGCCGGTGACACCATAGCGCTCATGCTGTTGCACGGCCTTGGCCCAGGCATTGGACTTAGGGGCCTCCTTCTTGATCTTGCTCTGCACCTCGTTCAGGTCACGGCTGGAGAGCATGGCCTTGTTGTCCTTGGCCATGACTTCTAATCGCGGACGAAGATGCGGGGGGATGCAGTCGGCGGGCCAGTCGCTGACTTTGATGTCGGCGCGGAAGATGAACTGCAGGTGCTCGGCGAGAGCGTCGAGGAAGTTGCCACGCTTCGGCTTGAACTCGCGGATGATCCTCTTGGCCGAGTTTTCCAGCGGCATGAAGACCGTGCGCTTCTGCTTCGGCAAAGCGCGTAGCAGCGTGATGATCAGTTCTTCGCGCAGCCCGGGCACGAGCCACAGTACTTCCGCATCCGTGATCTGGCTGGCGACGGGCAGGGGAACCTGCACGGTCACGCCATCATCTTCCTGGCCGGGCTTGTAGGCGTAGGCGATCGGTAGCACGCTGTTTTGCACCTGGGCCTGATCCGGGAACTGCTGAAGGTCCGCGCTGAGGTCATCACCTCCGGTGAGATCTTCCTCACGGGCGACGAGGAAGTTTGGCTCCGTCTTGATGCGCTCGTTCACCAGTTTGTTCAGGTCATGAACTGAGGAGAGTGAGAGCCCGTGAAGCTTCACGCGATAAAACTCGAAGAGCTTTTCCTCGATGGCATACACGCGTGAGCTGCGTACACGGGTCAGCGCGGCCTCGAGCCGAGCACGAAGCTTTTGGTTAAGCTCAAAGAAGCGCTGCGGCACATAGGCGCCTTCTTCCAAAAGGGCTCCACGAATAAAGATATGCGTGGCACCGAGAGGATCGATTTTCCCGAAGTCGATCTTCCGGCGCATGATCTCCAGCCCATGGAGAATGAGGCGCTCATTGACGAGCACGCGGCCTGCCTTCGCACTCCAGTGCGGCTCGGCGTATTTGCGCTCGAGCAGATGCTCACCCAGTTCTACGGCCCATTCGGGATTGATGCCCGCGACCGTGCGCGCGAAGAGTTGCGAAGTCTGCACGATTTCCGCCGCCACCATCCAAAGAGGCTGGCGTGTCTTTTCCTGGCCAGGCTTCGCGTTCTTGTCCCGGCGCTCATAGAGCTGCGAGCCTGGGAAAATCGTCACCTCACGATTGCCGGCCGCCTTGTACATATTGCGCTCCTGACGCAGCGCGATCTGACCGAGATGACCGGCGAGGATGGACTTGTGGAGCAAATCTGAACCGTTCGACCTCTCTGGCTTGGATGCAGCGGCGGACTTGGCCTCAATGACCATCGAAGCATTCAAATCGGCCAGGCCACGAACTGCATTCGGAGCCTTGCCAGTGTTTGGAGCTTCTTTGGTCATTGGCGGCCTTGGACCTTGATCCTTCTGGCCGCGTCTCGTTTCTCCAAACGTGTCCCTCAACTGCGCCCAGACATCCCGCCACTCCGTCATGCGGGTGAAGGACATGAAGTTTTCGCGGCAGAATTTTCTCAGCGCATTCTTGCCGTTGCCCTGTGGATCGGGAGAGGCGTTCCAGATCTTCAGGAGCGTCATGAAGTCGCTCTCGGGACTGGCGAACCTTTTGTGCGCGGCGTTGGCGAGCTCTTTCTTCTCCTCTGGGCGGTCACGTGGATCAGGAATGCTGAGTCCAGCGGCGAGAATGAGCATGTCATCCAGGCAGCCTTCATGGCGGGCCTGCAGCAGCATGCGGCCCAGCGTGGGATCCAGAGGGAGGGCGGCGAGCTCGTGCCCGCGTTCGGTCATCTGATGCGTGTCTGTGAGGGCACCGAGCTCATGCAGCAGATCATAACCGGCACGCACAGATGAGCTGCTAGGCGGTTGAAGGAAAGGGAAGTCCTCGATCTCGCCTAACTTAAAGGCTTTCATGCGCAGGATAACCTCGGCGAGGTTGCTGCGCTGAATCTCGGGCTGGGTGAATTTCGGGCGCTTGTTGAAGTCATCCTCGGCGAAGAGCCGGATGCACAAGCCATCGCGCACACGACCTGCGCGACCCGCGCGCTGGTTGGCACTGCTTTGGGAGATGTCCTCCACCGGCAGGCGCTTCGTGCGGGTGCGTGGATTGTAGCGGCTGAGACGGGCGAGACCCGTGTCCACCACGGCCGCAATACGCGGCACGGTGATGGAGGTTTCTGCGACGTTTGTGGCGATGATCACGCGGCGTTTCGGTCCGGGTGAAAAGATGCGCTGCTGCTCATTCGAGGCCATGCGGCCAAAAAGCGCCAGCACTTCAAAGCTGTTACCGAGACGGCCCTGGAGGGCGTCGCGGCATTCGCGGATGTCGCGCTCCGTCGGCATGAAGACGAGCACGTCACCGTCCGGTGTTTCGATCAGCGCATCTTCCGTGGCGCGGATGGCAGCATCGAGATGCGTCGGATCTTCATCATCCTCGCCGACAGCGCGATAACGAATCTCCACCGGATAAAGACGGCCTGAGACCTCAATGATTGGAGCTCCGTCGAAATGACGGCTAAAAAGCTCGGTATCGATGGTCGCCGAGGTGACGACCAGTTTCAGATCCGGGCGCTTCGGCAAAAGCGTCTTCAGGTAGCCTAACAAAAAGTCAATGTTCAGCGAGCGCTCATGGGCTTCATCGAGGATGAGCATCGAGTAGTTCCGCAGCAGCGGATCACTCTGGATCTCCGCCAGCAGGATGCCGTCCGTCATGAACTTCACCTTGGTTTCCTGGCTGGTGTCATCTGCAAAGCGCATCTTGCAGCCCACCAAGCCGCCCCAGCGCACATTTAGTTCTTCGGCGACTCGCTTGGAGACTGACATGGCGGCGACTCGGCGGGGCTGGGTGCAGCCGATCTGGCCAAGGCGGGGGGAGGACCCTGAGAGTTCTTGAAGAACCTCCAGGCACATTTTCGGGAGCTGCGTGGTCTTTCCGGATCCAGTTTCACCCGCCAGAACCATCACCTGATGCCCGCGGATGGCCGCGAGGATGTCTTCACGGCGGGCGGTGATGGGCAGGTCGGCGGGGTAGCGGATCGTAAACACGGGCAGGGGAGGGCGTCTTTGCCGGAAGGGAAGGGGCTGTTCAAGTGGCGTGTTCCTGATTCGCAGGTGAGGCCCGACGAGGAAGAGAAGAAAAAGGTTGCTCAAGATCATATATGATCTATGACTTGCGCTCGTTGGCCTCTGTGGCCTAGTCGCGTCTTAACCTTTTCCAACCTTATGACCATCCAGCGCATCGGCATCATTCTCAACGGCGTCACGGGACGCATGGGCACGAACCAGCACCTCGTTCGCTCCATTCTGGCGATCATTCGTCAGGGCGGCATCCGCATCTCCGATGATCTGACGCTCATGCCGGACCCGATTTTGACGGGCCGCAATGCGAACAAGCTCCAGGAGCTGGCTGCCAAGCATAGCTGCGCCAAGACCGGCCCGCTGAAGACCAGCACGGATCTCGATGCGGTGCTGAAGGACCCAAACTATCCGATCTTCTTTGATGCCTCGGGCACGCTCTATCGCGCGAAGTTTGTGGAGATGGCCGCAGCAGCAGGGAAGGCGATCTATTGTGAGAAGCCGACGGCTGTGGAAACCGTCGAGGCGCTGCGTCTCGCGGATGTGTGCGAGAAGGCCGGTGTGAAGAATGGCGTGGTGCAGGACAAGCTCTGGCTGCCTGGCATCCGGAAGTTCTCGCTGCTGAAGTCCCAGGGCTTTTTTGGCCGCATTCTGAGTGTGCGCGGCGAGTTCGGTTACTGGGTCTTCACCGGCGAGCACGAAGGCCAGCCTGCGCAGCGTCCTTCCTGGAACTACCGCAAGCAGGACGGCGGCGGCATCATCGTGGACATGCTCTGCCACTGGCGCTACGTGATTGATAATTTGTTCGGCGAAGTCACTGGCGTGAGCTGCCTCGGCGCCACGCACATCCCGCAGCGTGTGGATGAAAAAGGCCAGACCTATAACTGTGACACGGACGACTCCTGCTACGCCACCTTTGAAACGAAGGACAACGTGATCTGCCAGTTCAACAGCTCCTGGACCGTGCGCGTGCGTCGTGACGACCTCTTCACCATGCAGGTGGACGGCACGCATGGCTCCGCCCTCGTTGGCCTGCGCAAATGCTGGTTCCAGTCGAGCGCTGGCACGCCGAAGCCCGTGTGGAATCCAGACATCGATTCCCCGATCAATCACTACGCGCACTGGCAGGAAGTGCCGGACACCGCCGAGTACGACAATGCCTTCAAGGTGCAGTGGGAGATGTTCATCAAGCACGTCGCGCTTGGCACGCCCTTCCGCTGGACCCTGCGTGAAGGTGCCAAAGGCGTGCAGCTCGCCGAGCTCGGTCTGCAGAGCTGGGCCGAGCGCCGCTGGCTGGATGTGCCAGCGCTCTAAGAGTGGCCAGCACAGTGGTAGTGACAGTTGCCCCTCCACCCTGGAGAGGATGACACCTGCATTGCGGGCGAAGGGTCTAGGAGCCAGATCTGGAGCCTACGCCCCTTGGCGCGGCCCAGTCTTTCCAAGAGCTGGCCACGGTCGAATTGTCGTCAACACGGGGAGTGGAGACTGTTGTCGAATCAGCTGGACATTGCCCCACTATGCAAGGATGGGAAGGCTAGCTGCGGGTTTCCATTCCGTGTGACACCGCAGCGCTGCATTGAGGGGCAGGGTTGAGATTCGCAGCAACATCGCATCAAGAACGCGATCACGAATCCACTCTATGAGAAACCTGTCCTCCGTTGGCACGCTGGCTTTTGCCGCACTGCTGTCCTCCGCTGCTCTTCACGCGGCAACGCCTGAGACCCCTCCCGCCATCATTCCTTGGAATGAAATTGGGGCCAAGGCCGGAGCGCAATATCATGGGAAGTCGTTGAGCGTCACGGCGGAGGGCGAGGGCGCGCGTTTGACCTGCGGATTTCAGAAGATGGAGGGCAGGGCCACCCCCGAGGGACTCTGGCTCACTTCGAGCGCGGACGGGTCACCCGGGGAACGATTTCGAGTCGCCGCCACCGGGCTGGGACGCGGTAAGATGCCGGGATCCGCGTTGACCTTGACGGGCTCGGTACGCGTCCTGGACTCGGTGGTGCGGTGGGAGCGCGCTGTACTTGCGGAGGAATATTCCGTGAGCATCGACGGCGTGCGTCAGGATTTCGTTGTCGCCCAGCGCCCCGCGGGTGAGGGCCCGTTGCGGGTGGATCTGGCTCTGACTGGCGCGCAGGCGGAGACTGCTCCGTATGGGGCGAAGCTCACGCTGCAGGGATCAAATCGCGCACTGGCCTACAGCCGGTTGCGCGTGGTGGATGCGAATGGCAAGGAACTCACCGCCACGATGCAAGTGCTGGCCCCGGACCGCCTGGCGATTTGCGTGGAAGATGCGGACGCTGCCTACCCGGTGCGCATTGATCCCACGGTTAGCGATGCCAACTGGGTGAGCATCGACCTCGCCAGCATACCGGGCGTCGGAGGTCGCGTGTATGCGGCTGTCATGGACAGCAGTGGCAATCTCTACATCGCCGGTCAATTCGGCATCGTCACCTCGGTGTTTGCCACCAACATCGCGAAATGGAACGGCAGCTCGTGGTCGGCCCTCGGCTCAGGGTTGAGCAACCCGGTGTTTAACACCGAAGTCACTTCTCTGGCCGTGAGCGGCACGACGCTGTACGCCGGGGGAAATTTCAGCATGGCGGGCGGTGTGCCGGTCAACGGAATGGCGAAATGGGACGGCAGCGCGTGGTCGTCTCTCGGGGCGGGGACGTTGAACGGCTACATCAATGCGCTGGCGGTGAATGGCACGACGCTCTACGCTGCGGGAAATGCCTCTCAGACGGGCGGGTTGCCGGGGATCACCGGTTTCATCGCGCAAATGGACATCGCCACCGGCACTTGGTCGGGCCTCGGCACGCCGGGACCCACGGGTAGCAGGGGGGTGAACCTCCCGATCCGTGCGCTGGCGTTGCGAGGCACAAAGCTCTACGTCGGGGGGTATTTCACCAAAGTGCTCGCGGGTGCTGAGATACCAGCAAGCAGCATCGCGCTATGGGACACCAGCACCAGCACTTGGTCCGCCCTCGGCTCTGGGATCAACAATCAGAACCTCGGCGTAGCAGCGCTTGCTGTGAACGACACGACGGTCTATGCCGGGGGAGTTTTCGGCACAGCGGGCGGGATCTTCGCCGGCAACGTCGCGCAGTGGGACATCGCCACCAGCACTTGGTCGGCGATGGGCTCGCAGATGGCCACGGGCAACGGAGTCAAAGCACTGGCGCTGAGCGGCACGACGCTCTACGCGGGGGGAAATGGCCCGTCGGCGGTCCACCGCATCGCGAAATGGGACGCCAGCACCGGCACTTGGTCGGCCCTCGGCTCGGGCACGGCGGGCAACAGCCCGAATGTCAATGCGTTGGCGGTCAGTGGCACGGCGCTTTACGTCGGGGGAGAATTCACCTCGGCAGGAGGGATTGAGTCCCGCGGCCTCGCGAAATGGGAAGATAGCACCGGCACTTGGTCGGGGTTCGGGGCAGGGATAAACGCCCAAGTCACGGCGCTGGCGGTGAGCGACACGAAGCTCTACGCCGGGGGTGCTTTCACTGCGGCGGGCTCGGTGTCGGCCAGTGCCATCGCGCAATGGGACGGGACCGGCTGGTCGGCGCTCGGCTCGGGGATCTACGGTCAGGTCCTCGCGCTGGCGATTGACGGCACGACGCTTTACGCCGGGGGAATCATCACCACGGCGGGGGGGGCGTCGGCGAGCCACATTGCGCGATGGGACATCAGCACCGGCACTTGGTCGGCCCTCGGCTCGGGGATGAACGCCCAAGTCAATGCGCTGGCCATGAGCGGCAGCACGCTCTACGCCGGGGGGCCTTTTACCACGGCAGGCGGGATCACCGTCAACCGCATCGCGAAATGGGACGGCAGTGCCTGGTCGGCCCTCGGCGCGGGCCTCGGCACAGGCCCGGTCGACTACGGCATGCAAGTCAATGCGCTGGCGGTCAGCGGCACCACTCTCTACGCTGGGGGATGGTTCGGCACGCAGTTCTCGGTGCCGGCCGGCTCCGTCGCGAAATGGGACGGCAGCACCTGGACGGCCCTCGGCTCGGGAATGGACCGCCATGTCGATGCGCTGGCGGTGATCGGCACGACACTCTACGCCGCGGGATATTTCACCACGGCCAATGGTGTGCCGGCCAACTACATCGCCCAATGGAACGGCAGTACCTGGGCGCCCCTCGGCCAGGGGATGAATGATCAAGTCTGGGCGCTGGCGGTGAGCGGCACGACACTTTACGCGGCGGGAAATTTCACCACGGCGGGTGGGGCTCCTGCCAACCGCATCGCGAAATGGGAGGGCAGTGCCTGGTCGGCCCTGGGCTCGGGGACGAACTCCCGCGTCCATGCACTGGCATTGAGCGGCTCGATGCTCTATGCCGGGGGAGGGTTTGGCTTTGTGGGAGCCAACACCTTTGCACCTTACCTCGCGGCCTTGGACCTTGCGCCCCCCACCGTCACCGCCAGCACCGCAAACCTGGCGGTCACCGCCACTAGCATGGTCATCCATGGCACAGGCTTCGACTGGCAGGGCAGCCACAATACGGTGGCCTTCACCCCGTCAGGTTCAGGCGTGGTCACCTTGGCCACCTCCACCTCGCTCACTGTCACCGGGCTCACCGGCCTGACGGTTGGCCCCTTGAACGCCGTGGTCAGCACGGACGGCTGGACCAGCGGCGTCGCTGTACAAGTCGCCACCGTCATTGCCGTGGCTCCGGTGGTGACCACTCCCACCAGTGCCGACATCACTTCCACGAGCGCCACCCTCGGCGGCAGGGTCATCACCAATGGCGGGGCCACAGTCACGGCGCTCGGCGTGGTGTACTCGGTGACTTCGACCAATGCCAGCCCTCAGATTGGCGGCACCGGCGTGACCAATGTCACCGGAACCGGCACTTCCGGCGTGTTCACGGTGGATGCCACCGGATTGGCTCCTCATGTTCAGTATTCCTTTGCCGCCTACGCGACCAATAGTGTGGGCACCACTTACACCAGCCCGGCTTCGACCTTCACCACTCTCAACAATGTGGCCACGCTCTCCAGTCTCGTGTTGAGCAGCGGCACTCTGAGTCCTGTCTTCGCCAGCGGTACCCTGGAATACACCGCGAATGTCACCAGTTCGGCGAACCCCATCACCGTCACCCCCACGACGACGGACAGCAATGCCTCCGGATGGATCAGTTGGGGTATTGAAGATTATGATCGGCTGACCTCCGGAAACGCGAGCCCAGAAATCTACGTCTATCCCGGCAGCAACACCATCACCCTCGACGTGATCGCGCAGGACGGCATCACCATGCAGACCTACAGAGTGACCGTGACCCAACTGGCTGGACTCCCCGATTGGCGTCTCACCCATTTCGGAACCCTTGCGACCAGCGGAAACATGGCAGACACCGCCTCCTATGCTGGGGACGGAATCCCGAACCTCATGAAGTATGCGCTTGGCCTCAATCCGCTCGTGGCCGCGAATCCCCCTGCTCTGACGGGGGCCGTGATGGGTTCGACCGATCCCTTGCTCAATGACCGTCTGGCGATCCGTTTCACCCTCCCCAAGCCGGTGCCCGGTGATGTGACTTATACCGTGCAAGCCAGCTCCAACCTGACCACTTGGACCGACGTGGCGACGAACGTGCACGCCGGCGGATGGACATGGGTGGCGGATGAAGGATTGTCCCAATCCCACATCGTGCAAAGCGATGGCGGCAGCACTTCCACCCTCCAGGTGGGCGATCTCGTGCCCTCGATCGGCAACTCTCCGCGGATGATGCGTCTGCAGGTGACTGTACCTTAGAGCGTGGCGAGGTCACCATCGGCAAATTCGGTGGTCTGGCAGTGTTCAATCGTGCGCTGAGCGACGTCGAGCTGAAGGCCCTGCACGCCAGCGCGGGCGTGGAGAAACTGAAATGAGGGTCAAAGAGGAGCTTTTGCCCTCAAATCTCCCTGGAAATACCCGAATCAGGCTCTAACCTCACGATCCCCGAAGGTCTGGGCGTGTCGTGATCACGCCTGGGCACGGTTCTTTCCCAGCCTCCCCCATGCCAGCCAAGAAATCCCACGTTTGCCATCCTGCGGAAGCGATCATCGCGGACATTGGCGCCGGAAAAATGGTGATCGTGACGGATGACGAGGACCGCGAGAACGAGGGCGACCTCATCTGTGCCGCAGAGAAGGCCACACCTGAGATGGTGAACTTCATGGTCCGCGAAGGCGGCGGCATGCTCTGCGTGCCGGTCAGCCTGCAGATCGCCCAGCAGCTGAATCTGGAAAGCATGGTGCCGGAGAACCGCGAGGCTTTTCGCACGGACTTCACGGTGACCGTGGATGCCGCGGAAGGCATCACCACCGGCATCAGCGCGGCAGATCGTGCGCGCACCATCAACCTGCTCGCTGACCCGAAGAGCACCTCGGCGGACTTCGTTCAGCCGGGGCATATCAATCCCCTGGTGGCCAAGCCCGGTGGCGTGCTGCGTCGTGCCGGTCACACGGAGGCCTCGGTGGATCTCTGCCGTCTGGCTGGACTGCGCGAGGCTGGTGTGCTGATCGAGATCATGAATCCGGACGGCACCATGGCCCGGATGCCCGACCTCAAAAAGTTCGCCAAGAAGCACAACCTCAAGATCGGCTCCATCGCCGATCTCATCGAGTATCGCCGCCGCAGTGAAAGGCTGGTGGAGAAGCTCGAGGTCGTGGACATGCCGACGGACTTTGGTGAGTTCAAGCTGCACCTCTACCGCAGCAGCTTGGACGGCGTGCATCACATCGCCCTTGTGATGGGCGAGATCGATCCGAAGAAGCCTACGCTCGTGCGTGTGCATAGCGAATGCCTCACAGGCGACATCTTTACTTCCCGCCGCTGTGACTGCGGCAGCCAGCTCCATGCTGCCATGCGCAAGGTCTCGGAGGAGGGGCGCGGTATCATCATCTACATGCGCGGCCATGAGGGGCGCGGCATCGGCCTGCATGGCAAGATTCAGGCCTACAAGCTCCAGGAGGAAGGTCTCGATACCGTGGAAGCCAACCTGAAGCTCGGCTTCGGCATGGACCTGCGGGACTACGGCATCGGCGCGCAGATCATCTACGATCTCGGCGTGCGGCAGATCCGCCTCATCACCAACAACCCCCGCAAGATTGTGGGCCTCGACGGCCACAAGCTGGAGATCGTGGAGCAGGTGCCCATCATCTCCGAGCCGAATCCGCATAACCAAAAGTATCTCGAAACCAAGAAGAAGAAACTCGGACATAAGTTATGACCCGTTCGCCGTTCCCGGTTCACAGTTCGCAGTTGAACCAACCGGGAACCGGGAACAATGAACCGAGAACTACCACCCCCCCAATGTCCCAGCACTCCCCCACCCGCCCCCGGCCCATCCAGGACCAGGTGTCCATCGCCATCGTGGCGAGCCTTTATAACAATCAGTTTGTCCAGGGCTTGCTGGATGCCGCTCGCGAGGAGCTCGAGACGCTGGCGCCAAATGCCGCGCTCACCGTGTACCGGGTACCGGGTGCTTTTGAGATCCCGGTGTGCGCTGAGCTGGTGCTGAAGAGCACGAAGCCGGATGTGCTGGTGGCCTTTGGAGTGATCATTCGCGGCTCCACGGAGCACGCGGATCTCGTGGGTGCTTCCGTGACGGATGCGCTGCAGCAGATGGCCGTGCGCCATGTGACACCGGTCATTCATGAAGTGCTGCTCGTGAACAGCGAGGAGCAGGCCGAGGAGCGCTGCCTGGGCGTGACGATCAACCGTGGCACCGAGGCCGCTCAGACGGCGGTGAACATGCTCAGCCTCTTCCGCAAGATGCGGGCGAGCTTCGCCGGAACCCCCGACCTGGAGAACGCCTGATCTCATGGGAAAACGACGTGAAGGACGCGAAGCCGCGGTACAGTTCCTCTTTGCTCATGAACTCCATAGCGAGCACAGCACGGAGGAGCAGGCTGGTTTCTGGGAGATCCACAGTGCCAAGCCCAATGTGCGCGCCTATGCCGAGGAGCTGATCCGCGGCGTGCTGGCGCATCTGACGGAGATCGATGCCATCATCTCGCCGATCGTGGAGAACTTTCGCATCGAGCGTCTCGCCAATGTGGACCGCAACATCCTGCGCGTGGCCGTGCATGAGCTCCTGCATGTGCCGGATGTGCCCGCTCCGGTGATCATGAATGAGGCCATCGAAGTGGCAAAGAGTCTCGGTGGCACTGAATCCGGCGCCTTTGTGAATGGCGTGCTGCACAAGATCGCCAGCAGCATCCGGCCGAAGCCGAAGAAGGCGGAATAGACCATCGCGCGGGGATCCTTCCCCCATGGTCGGGAGGCGGATGCTGGCAAGAAGCCCCGCTCCGGGTCGTATCCACCCGGCACATGCTTCGCCGTCGTCTCCTCCTTCTGCCTTGTCTCACCGCGCTGACTGCCAGCGCGGAGACGCGGCTTGATTTCAACCGGGACATCCGCCCGATCCTCAGCGACAACTGCTTCGCCTGCCATGGCTTCGATGCCAAGAAGCGGAAGGCCGATCTGCGGCTGGACACACCTGAGGGTGCTTTTGAAATCAAAGACGGTGTCCAGGCCATCAAGCCGGGGGATGTGAAAGCCAGCAGCATCATCGAGCGCATGGTCACCACGGACCCTGACGAGCTCATGCCGCCGCCGGAGTCGCACAAGAAGATCACGCCAAAGCAGCTCGAGACCCTGAAGCAATGGATCAGCCAGGGCGCGGTGTACAAGAAGCACTGGGCCTTTGAAAAGCCTGTGAAATCCGTGGTGCCCCAAGTGGCCGCCGCGCAGGTGCGCAATCCGGTGGATAGCTTTATTCAGGCTCGCCTGAAGCAGGAAGGCCTCACCCCTGCCTCTGAAGCTTCCAAGGAAACACTGATCCGCCGAGTGACGATGGACCTCACCGGCCTGCCGCCGACGGTTGCGGAGGTTGATGCCTTCCTCGCAGATGCGAATCCCGATGCCTATGAGAAGCTCGTGGAGCGCCTGATGAAGTCCGAGCGCTATGGCGAGCACATGGGACGTTATTGGTTAGACGTGGCGCGCTATGCGGACACACATGGCCTGCATCTGGACAATGAGCGCAGCATGTGGCCGTATCGCGACTGGGTCGTGCGGGCCTTCAATGACAACCTGCCCTATGACCAGTTCACCCGCTGGCAGCTCGCCGGCGACCTCCTGCCAAACGCCACGCTGGACCAGCAGATCGCCTCCGGCTTCAACCGCTGCAACGTGACCACCAGCGAGGGCGGCTCCATCAATGAAGAATTCATTTTTCGTTATGCCGTGGACCGCACGGACACCACCGTGGCTGTGTGGATGGGCCTCACCGCTGGCTGCGCCGTGTGTCATGACCACAAGTTTGATCCGATCACGCAGAAGGAGTTTTATTCGCTCTACGCTTTCTTCAACAGCACGGCCGATCCGGCCATGGATGGCAACATCCTCCTGACACCGCCGATCCTGCGTCTCTCCAACGACGAGCAGAAGAAGCAGATCGCCAGTTACGACCAGCAGATCACGGCCGCGCAGACGAAGATCCGCGAAGCCATCGCCAGGATCGAATACACCGACCCTGCCACACTCACCCCACCACCACCCGTGCAGACGAGCGAGGAGGTGTGGTTTGAGGATGCCTTTCCCGCCGCTGCGGATGTCGGCTCCGCAGGTGCGCCCACGGAGATCATCGGCAAAGACAAAGGCCAGGTCTTCAGCGGCAATGCTGCGCTTCGTCGCAAGGCCAAAGGCGTGGCGCAGGATTACTTCACGAAGGGCGAGACCTATGACATTCCCGCCAATGGCAAGCTGAGCGTGCAGTGCTTCTTGGACCGGCAGGATCCACCGAAGGCCGTCATGCTGCAGTTCCATGTCGGCGGCTGGAACCACCGTGCTGTGTGGGGCGAGGAAGGCGCCATTCCTTTTGGCAAAGTTCGTACACCCGAGCGCGTGTTGATGGGCAAGCTGCCCGAACTCGGAGCCTGGACCAAGCTCGAAATCCCCGTGGAAAAGCTCGGCCTGAAGCCCGGCATGAAGGTCACCGGCTTCGCCTTCACACAGTTCAATGGCACGGTCACCTGGGATCGTCTCGCCGTGAGTTCTCGTGTCGATCCTGCCAAGGATCCGCAGTGGTCCTGGAAGGTCTGGTCGGAGAAAAACCAGGGCAAGCGTGTGGCCGAACTACCCTATGATTTGCAGACGCTTGTGCGCGGCAAGAAAGCTGCCGAGTGGACCGAAGCCGAGTCGAAGAAGGTCAAAGACTGGTGGTATGAAAACGAATACCAAGGTGCCCGCGAGATCGTGCATGGCGCACGCGCGGAGAAGCTCGCGCTGGAGGCTAAGCGCAAGACTTTCGAGGACGTCATCCCCGCCAGCTATATCATGGCGGACCTTCCGCAGCCGCGTGAGAGCTTCGTCATGAGTCGCGGGCAGTATGACCAGCCCGGCGAGAAGGTCACTCGCGGCACGCCCGCCATCTTCCCGCCGCTGCCGAAGAAGGACATGCCATCGCGTCTCGATCTCGCGGACTGGCTGCTCTCTCCCGAGCATCCGCTGACAGCCCGTGTGCAGGTAAACCGCTTCTGGCAGCAGTTCTTCGGCACCGGTCTCGTGAAGACCAGCAACGATTTTGGCTCCCAGGGCGAGCCGCCCACGCATCCCGAACTGCTCGACTGGCTCGCCGTGACCTTCCGTGAGAGCGGCTGGGACATGAAGGCCTTCGTGAAGATGCTCGTGACCTCGCATGCGTATCGGCAAGATTGTAAAACGAGTTTTCCAACTCGTTCAGGCAAAGGTTCAGACAACGGGTTGGAAAACCCGTTCTACGCGGATCCCGAAAACCGCCTGCTCGCACGTGGCCCGCGCTTCCGTCTGGATGCGGAGGTGGTGCGTGATTCCGCACTCTTTGTTAGCGGTTTGCTGAGTCCGAAGATCGGCGGCAAGGGCGTGCGTCCTTACCAGCCCGAGAACATCTGGGAACCTGTGGCCTTTGGTGGCAGCAACACGCGCAACTACCTTCAGGACAAGGGCGAGTCCCTCTATCGCCGCAGTCTCTACACCTTCTGGAAGCGCACCGCCCCGCCGCCCTCCATGACGACTTTTGATGCGCCTAACCGAGAGTCTTACTGCCTCCGCCGCGAGCGCAGCAACACCCCGCTGCAGGCCCTGAACCTCATGAACGACGTGCAGTACTTCGAGGCCGCGCGAAACTTCGCCCAGCAGCTCCTGCAGAAGCACACCGGCACCGATGCCCGCATCACTGCCGCCTTCCGCTCCGTCACCAGCCGCTTCCCCAACGCCCAGGAAGCCGAGATCATCCGCACCACGCTCGATCAGCACCTCACCGCCTACCGCGCCAAGCCCGAGTCCGCCAAGCAAGCCATCACCTTCGGCGAATCCAAACCCGACGACAAACTCGACCCCGTCGAACTCGCCGCCTGGACCATGGTCACCAACCTCCTGCTGAACCTCGACGAAATGGTGAGCCGCGGGTAGTCCTGGTAGACGGACGCGAAAACACATAGGCTCGGCAGCGCCCCAAACCCTCGGTAGGGCTCTGCTGTGTCGGAAGCCATTTGTCCGTGGGCGGAGGCGGCGCGGAGCTTCAATGGACAGCCCAGATACTTCCTCAAGCCTAACCATCATTCAAAAGCCCACACTCACATCTTAGGTCGGGATATGAGTGGACTGTGTCGCAAGAGATCACGTGATCGGGCTTTATGAAATATTGGTATCCACTTGCCTTCCAAATTATTCTTCAAATTGTAGCTGCCTTGCGACGCTCCCTTGAGAAGCTCAAGATATGACACCAGAAAAGATTAACGCGATGATCGAAGGCGTTGCCACAGGCCTAGTGGGAGCTCTAGCCCTTGGCGTCTTCTCAATATCCAAAAATAGCATCAAATCTTGGTTTCTTCGTCGCCAGATCCTTCGTCGCGTTCGCAATATGGGCGCGGGATATGGTGTAAATGATATTACCCTAACAATAAGTAATTACATGGGGGTTGTTCTTCGCGTTAGAGAGGTCAAATTGGTTACCAATGGCGATCGAAACGTGAGATGTGAGATGCAGTTCTGTGGCGAAGTTAAGTCATGCAGAAAGATTTCCCGTAAGGAGCAGAAGAAGATGATTCAACGAGTAAAGAAGGGCGAGGACGTACTCGTGGAGTCGGTTCTCAGCAGTCCCAAGCCAACTGCCGAGCCGGTCTCCTTGGATGAATCCGGCTGGGTTCTATTAAGACCGTTCATGGCTGCAACCTTTCGAGTTCCTATTCAGGTCCTAATTAAATACAACATGGTTCCGGTGTCTGCGATTGTGTTGGTTGAATACACGAATTGTTCCAACGTGGTAGAGCTGTTGGAAGTGGAAGCTAACAATAACACCGGAGACAGTCTAAAGCGGTATCATGAGAAGAATCTAGAAGAACTTCAAAGCGGAAGGTTGAATGAAGTCCGTAAACAGTTTGGTCTTCCTCCAATTGAGGTGCCTTCTGCAAAGGAGACCGCCGGAAGTGCAAAGCAGGCTGTCAATTGAGTACTCCTTTAGGCGGATCTGGCTAATGGTGCTGGGCATGCCTATTCGCCGTGATCCACTCGTTGATACGGCCTGCGAGAAACGGTAGTTCGTTGGTAGGTGTGTCAAAAAGGGCCAGTTGACCAGCTTTGCCAATAAATGCGGGCTCGGATAACCAAGGGTGTCGATGACTGGAGCAGAAAGTCATCCAGCAAACTCCAGCAAATATCGTTCGATACACATGTTGACCGGTTTCACCCCAGCGGATTCTATGCGGCGCAAGGCTAATGCCCTCAATGGGCTGGCCGCCTATTTTCAATCGGAGCCAAATCGATGAATATTGCCATGGTTCGCCAGGATCTGACGCGAGCAACATGCTTCGCAGGCAGTCGGTATGATGATCTCCAAGGTTAACCGCTGAATAGTAGGGGTATGACGATATGCCCATCGCAAACAAGTTGAACATTGTGAAGAGCTTCACCCGCTGATAACACAAGCCATCAATGAGTTGATGTCCAGATGATGTCCTCCGGATGATCGCCTCATATTCATAGAGGACGCCTGACATGTAGGTTTCCAACTTGTTGCGCTTATCCTCACAATCTGGGCAGAACAGCGCTTCTGTAATACCAGCTCTTTGATTCCGCTTTATCAATCTAGGGTCGTCCTTTATAACGAGATCATAGCCCTTATTGTCCTTGCGGTGTGCTAGTCCACTTTGCTTCCATAAAAAGCGAGAGAGAACATGAGACTTTTTGATCGCAGGAGCCTTTTGGCACAACCTGCAGAATGCTGAATTGGCCATGTTCTTTTGTGGTTCTAACAATTGATAGGTCATATACACAAATGCGGCGGGCCGAAAGACCCGCCGCTTACAACTTCAAAAAGGGAGCTGAGCTCACCTCACTGGCAAGCCTCGCAAGTCCCGCCATTCCGCATCGCCTCGATTGAGCAGGCCACGACCTCCTCAGTCGTGTACTCACGCTTGGCGGTGTCCTTCTGGCCCACGATTCCGCGCATCTCCTTCTCCACTTCGGCGGTGCTCTTCTCGATGTTCGAGGCACTGCGCGTGCGGAGGTAATACGTGGTCTTCAGGCCTTTGCGCCAGGCACCGCGATACATGTGGCTCAGGATGCTCATCTCGCTGCCGCCGAAGAACAGGTTCACGCTCTGGCTCTGGTCGATCCACTTCTGGCGGCGCGCGGCGGCGTCCACCAGCCAGGCCCAGTCAATGCTGAACGCGGTGGCGTAGCGGCGCTTCAGGTCCACCGGGATTTCCTCGATGGCCTCGATCTCGCCGTCCATGTACTTCAGCTTGTTCTGGATCTCGTCCGTCCACAGGCCGCGCTTCTTCAGGTCGCGGATCAGATACGGATTCAGCACCATGAAGTCACCTGAGAGGTTGGACTTCACCAGCATGTTGCTCATCAGCGGCTCGATGCACGGTGAGGAGCCCATGATGTTGGAAATCGTGGCCGTCGGGGCGATGGCGATCACGTTGCTGTTGCGCATTCCTTGTTTGGCGATCTTCGCACGCAGCGCGGACCAGTCCATCTTGCCACCGCGTGGCACTTCCACCGGCACTCCGCGCTCCTTCTCCAGAAGGTCCACCGTGTCCTGCGGCAGCAGACCACGATCCCACTTGCTGCCTTTATACGTGGAGTAGGCGCCGCGCTCACCCGCCAGATCACTGGAGGCCTCATAGGCGTAGTAGGCGATCGCTTCCATCATCTCGTCGTTGAACTCCACCGCCTCTTTGGAGGCAAACGGAATGCCCTTGCGATACAGCGCATACTGCAGGCCCATGACACCGAGGCCGATGGGGCGATGACGCGTGTTGGACGTGCGCGCCGCCTCGGTCGGGTAGTAGTTGATGTCGATCACGTTATCCAGAGCACGCACCGCGCTGCGGATCGTTTCACGAAGACGCGCATGGTCGATGTTGCCACTGTCATCCAGATGGTTGTCGATCAGCACGGAGCCCAGGTTGCACACGGCCGTTTCATCAGCAGACGTGTTCAGCGTGATCTCAGTGCAAAGATTCGAGCTATGGATCACACCCACATGATCCTGCGGGCTGCGCACGTTGCACGGATCCTTGAAGGTGATCCATGGGTGACCGGTTTCAAAGATGGACTTCAGCATCTTCTTCCACAGATCAATGGCCGCGATCTCACGTCCAAAAATCTTGCCAGTCTTCGCCAGCGCTTCGTACTCTTCATAGCGCTTCTCAAAGGCGCTGCCGTAGAGTTCATGCAGATCCGGCACTTCATTGGCGCGGAAAAGCGTCCACGTGCCGCGGGACTCCATGCGCTTCATGAAGAGGTCGGGAATCCAGTTCGCCGTGTTCAGGTCATGCGTGCGGCGGCGTTCATCACCCGTGTTCACACGCAGCTGCAGGAAGTCCTCGATGTCGTTATGCCACACTTCCAGGTAGGCGCAGCCAGAGCCACGGCGCTTGCCGCCCTGGTTCACCGCGATCAGCTGGTCATTATGCAGCTTCAGGAAAGGAATCACACCCTGGGATTCACCGTTCGTGCCCTTGATGTAGCCGCCGGTGCCGCGCACCGCCGTCCAGGAACCACCCAGACCACCCGCCCACTTGGAGAGGAAGGCATTCTCCGCGATGCCGCGGTACATGATGGACTCGATGCTGTCGTCCACCTTGTACAGATAGCAGGAGCTCAGCTGGCTGTGCAGCGTGCCGCTGTTGAAAAGCGTCGGCGTGCTGGAGCAGAAACGTCGGCCCTTGTACATGCGGTAGATGCCGATGATCTTGTCCTCGGGGTTGCCATCACGCTCACCCACATTCAGGCCCATGGCCACACGCATCCAGAAGAGCTGCGGAGTTTCGAGGCGCTTGCTTGGCTTCACCTTCTTGTCCACGATCAGGTAGCGATCATAGAGCGTCTGGATGCCCAGGAAGTCGAAGTCCATGTCCGCTGAAGGATCGATGGCGTCGGAGAGCTTGTTCAGGTCAAACTCAAGCAGCTTCGGATTGTAGCGGTCGATCTCCACGCCACGGCTCAGATTGCGGCGGAAGGCACGGCGATGGTATTCCTTCAGCTGGTCGATGCCATCACGCACGATGTCCCAGCCCAGCACTTCCTCATAGATGTACGTCAGCAGGATGCGGCCGGCAAATTTGCCGAAGTCAGCGTCGCGCTGCATCAGCGTCTTCGCGTTCAGGATGACCGTCTTCTTCAGGTCCTCCACCTTGATGTCGCTGTTCAGTGAGCGGCGCAGCTCCATCTCGATCTCGTTGCGCGGCATGCAGAGTTCCAGGCCGATCATCGCGTAGTCGATCCGTTTCTTCAGATCCGTGCCATCCCAGAAGAAGGAGCTGCCGTCGACCTGCTTCACCACGATCAGCGCCTGCTGCTGCTCGCTCTCGATCTCTGCGTTGATCGCAGCCTGCTCTTCATCGCTCTCGCGCATCTTGTTGCGCAGCGCACGGTACTGGATGTAGGCGCGGGCCACCTTGAAGAAGCCCTGCTTCATCAGCTCTTCCTCCACCAGGTTCTGCACGTCCTCGATGTGCACAAACTGCTTGTTCTCTTCCACGATCGCGCGGCTCACCGTCTCCGCCACCAGCACGGCAGGGGAGGAGTCCAGCTCCATGGAGAGGAAGGCTTTGCGAACCGCGATTTCGATCTTGTTATGATTCCAGGGGACCAACTGGCCGCTGCGACGGATGACTTTGGTGTTCACGATGAGAGGCTGCGGGATGGTGCTTTCGGCAAAGGGGTCATACTCCGCATGGTGCTTACGCTTTTCCGCCAGAGTGCGCGCCACGTCATGCGCATTGTTTTTCACCAGCGCCCGCTCAATGCACTGGTGGATGTCCCGCGCGCTCAGAGGTGCCGCCTTGCCGCTCCCATCGGCAATCTGGCTCACCTTCTGATGCAGCTCTTCCGCCACGGAATTGGCGATGTTTTGCACAAAGCGACGGTTCGTCTCATTGTACACACCTTCCTTTTTACGCGCCAGGAAGAGGTCAGACAGCGTGTTGCCGATCGTGTCGGCGATCTCACCCATGTCAAAGTCACGCTCAGCACCCGCCACAGACACTTTCAGCGGCGAGGCATCACGACCGTCCACGACCGAGCGCCAGTCGTGGTGAGGCTTCTGGTCTTTCGGGGCCTTGGCGACTTGGCGGAGGAGTTTGTCCTCCTGGAGAAGATTCGCAATCATGGTGGGAGAGGGAGTGAAGGTTGGGGCTGACTGACTGAGCGTTGACTTTACTTAACCAATGCGAGGCATTTGAGAGGATGGAAAACCACGCTGGAGGTGTGCCAGCACGGGTTCCAGGAGCAGGAAATGTTACAGGTCGTCGTCGGAGGAATGAGCCAGGGCGGACGACTTCTGGTAGTCCGTCACCTTGCCCTCAAAGAAGTTTTGCTCTTTGCGCACGTCCATCAGGTCCGCCAGCCAGGGCAGGGGATTGGTGGCACCTGGGCTCAGCGCAGGCAGGCCGCAGCCCGCCAGACGACGATCGGCGATGAAATCAATGTACAGGCAGAATTCGTCCGCGCTCAGACCCACCGCATTCACCGGCAGGCAGTCACGGATGAATTCTTTCTCAAGCGTGATGGCCTCGCGCATCGTTTCCACCAGCTCCTCGCGGAATTCAGGGGTCCAGATCTCCGGGTTCTCCTCGATCAGGTCCATGAAGAGATTGCGGAACACCTCGATGTGGTTGGACTCATCCCGCAGCGTGTAGCGGAACATCTGGCCGATCCCCGGGAACTTGTTCTGGCGGTAGAGGGCCAGGATCATGCCAAAGAGGCCGTAGAATTGCGTGCCTTCCATGCACTGGCCAAAGACAAAGATGTTCTTCGCCAGCAGCTTCTTGTTCTCGATCTGCGTCAGGTCCAGGTCACGACGCAACGCGTTCGAGGTGCGCGTCACGAACTCGTTCTTTTTAACGATGGTCGGGATCTGCTCAAACATCGCCTCGCACTCATGCGGGTTGATTCCCAGGGATGAGATCATGTAGAGAAGCGAATCCGCATGGATGTTCTCCTCATGCGCGTGGCGTCCCAGCACCAGCTTCAGCTCCGGAGCCGTCACCAGCTCGCGCACCACGTGCTGCACATTGTCTCCCACGATCCCCTCAGCCGCGCTGAAATAGCCGATGCCCATCATGATGATCCAGCGCTCGTTCTGGCTCACATCATGGGAGCGCCACTGCTCCACATCTTTCTGCATTTGGATGTCTTCAGGCTCCCAGTGGTTCGCCTTCATGATGCGATACAACTCATAAGCCCACTGATACTTCAGCGGGAGCAGATTGAAGGTCATGCTCTTGCGGCCATTGATGACCTTCTTCGCAGCAAAGGCTAGTTCGGCTTTTTCTTGATCGAGAGGAAACTCGCGATTGCCGATCTTGTATGTTTTTTCCATGTCAGGCGGGAGTGGGAGTGAAAATAAAGGGTGTTTACTACAGAGGCGGAAAATATCGGGCCGCTTCAGCTATAAACACCAGATATAGCGAAAGGCGGAGGTGAGGATGCACAATATCTTGTGTGTGGTCGAGATGTTTTTACCCTACCCATTGTGTCGGGAACGTTTCACATCGCATTTTCGGGTGTTCCACAGCCAAAACTTTTTTCGAACGCCAAAACGACATTTCCTGGTTATAATTTTGAGAGCGACTTAATGCCTGAAAAAGCCCCCTGGAGAGCGGGCTATTGTGCATAACTCAGCACTTTATTCGCCAAACCCTGCGAAAAATGCGGAAAATAACCCGGTTATTCACAAAAAGCCGGGTTTCGGTGGTCAATGTGTTATTTGACTTAAATTGCCGAAAATTAGGCTCCAAAAGCGAAAAAAGGCCTTGTAGAACATTTTTTCCTCCTCTCGCCGCCATCGCTTGACACGAAACCCGAGCCGACAGCCCGTCATTCCCCAACAAGTAGTATGTGCCTAACATAGAAACACTACTGGTTGGGCCTTGAGCCACTCAGATCAGGTCGGATTGCGTCGGATCAGCCTGGAATCAGCCTCCCACCTTGGCTGGAGCTCATTCATGTGGCGCCCTCCATGACTTCCATCTCACTCCTGTTACCTGATCCAGCCTCTCTAAAACTCAAAGAGGTTGGATCCAGTCGGATTCGCTCGGACTCCCATGTAGCGGCAGCTCGTGATCTTCGAAGCCTTGGCGGAGGAGATGCGTCAGCAAGCCGTCTTTGAAGCCCGCGACCACGATCAGGTCGGATCCAGTCGGATTCGCTCGGACCCCCATGCAGCGGCAGCTCGTGATCTTCGAAGCCTTGGCGAAGGAGATGCGTCAGCATGCCGCCTTTGAAGCCCGCAACCACAATCAGGTCGGATCCAGTCGGATTCACTCGGAGCCTCAATGTAGTGGCTGGCGTAAGCCTGCCCTCTCCGAGGGTCCGCGAACACCCTCCGCCCCCGATCCAGTCGAAAAAACAACCTGGATCCACCTTGATCTGCTCGGATCGAACCGCTCCAGCCAAGGAGCCATCTTGCCCCGCAAGATGAGCCGCAGCCTCTCGCCACCTCCCCCCATCTAACTGATCTTTCGTCGAAAACGAGGACGG
>NZ_BKAG01000048.1 GCF_007992435.1 Prosthecobacter gellanilyticus
TGAAGTCCGCGCTCCCTCAGTCTCCATTCACCCCAGCTTGTGAATGCGCCCAAACGACCTATGAAAGGCGTTATGAATCTGCTCTCCCCCATGGCAGGCAGCATGAAACATCTTTCCCGGCGGGCTTTCGCGTCTCGCCGCTGGCTTCAGGCAGGGCTTTCCCTGCTCCTGGCGTGCCTCCCTTCCCTGCTGCCCGCCCAGCTCAGCGTGCCAAATCCACCGCGTGAACTGCGCGGATCGTGGATCGCCACCGTGCATAATATCAACTGGCCTTCGCGCGAAGGCCTGCCCGTGGCACAGCAGCAGGCAGAGCTGAAGCGGCTGATCCAAAATGCCAAGGCCTGTGGCCTGAACTGCCTCATCTTCCAGGTGCGCTCCGCCTGTGAGGCCATGTATGAGTCCAAGATTGAGCCCTGGTCCTGCTACCTCAGCGGCCTGATGAGCCTTCAGCCATCGCCGAAATACGATCCCCTGGCCTTTGCCATCGAGGAGGCGCACAAGCAGGGCCTGGAACTCCACGCCTGGTTCAATCCGTATCGTGCGCTGGCTGGCGACCGCTTCGCCCCGAGTGCGAATCACGTGCGCCGCCAGCATCCGGAGTGGACCATCAAATACGGGCGTGACTGGTGGCTGAACCCTGGTCTCCCTGAAGTGCGCCAACGTGTGCTTGATGTGATCTTGGACGTCACGCGCCGCTATGATGTGGATGGCATCCACATTGATGACTATTTCTATCCCTACCCCACGGATGGTCGCGATGGCAAACCGGTGGCCTTCAATGATGCCGAAACCTACGCCCGCTACAAAACGAAAGGCGGCACTCTGGAACTCACCGCCTGGCGCCGGTGGAATGTGGATGAAACCGTGCGCAGCATCTATGAAGGCATCAAGGCCACCAAGCGCACCGTGAAGTTTGGCATCAGCCCCTTCGGCCTGTGGCGGCCTAACTATCCCGCCGGCACCGGCGGCGGTCTCGACCCCTATGAGCACATGGGCGCGGATAGCCGCGGTTGGTTGCAGAAAGGCTGGGTGGACTACCTCACCCCGCAGCTCTACTGGACCATCGACCGCCCGAAGCTGGGCTTCGGCACCTATTTTGAATGGTGGTTAGGCGAAAATACGCTGAACCGCCACATCTGGCCCGGCATGAACTCCAGCAAGATCGGCGATGACCGCCGCGCGGGTGAGATCCTGGCGCAGATCAGCATCACCCGCGCTCGTCAGATCCAGATGCCACCCGGGCATTTTCACTGGAACTTCGCCGCGCTGGACAAGGACCTCGGAAAGCTCGGCACCCTCACCAAAGAGCGCGCCTACAACATCCAGTCCATCCTCCCGGCCAGCCCCTGGCTCAGCAATGTGGCCCTGCCTGCCCCGCGCGTGGAGCGTGTGGCCGAGGGCAAAAAACTGCGCTGGTTCTTTGATGACATGCGCTGGGAAAACTACAGCCGCTGGTGGGTCGTGCAGGCCTTGATCGAGGGCAAATGGCAGATCGTGAAGGTCGCCTTCCTCAACGAGCATGAAACCGAGTGGCCCGCAGGTGCCGCCGCCGTCTCCGTGCGTGCCGCCGGCAGAGCCTGGGAACTCGGCGAGCCTGGCGTGACCTCCGGAAAGTAGGCACCTGAGGCAGAATGACGAAGCTCGATGGAAGTCTGGCAAACACGGGACGCCACGAGCTTCGCGGAGCGTCCTGGACTGCGCCTGTCCTCTGGCGCTCTTGAAGGCCTAACAATAAGATTCGCGCCAGCTGGTGACGAAGATCCTTCGAGGTCCGTTCGCGTCGTGAGACCTGCAATCCCACGCTTCGTCGGAAAGCTCCAGAGGACTGGAGCACTCCAGGACGCTCCGCGACCCCGGCGCCATTCCTCCATCCGCAAGTCTTTAGTTCTTCAACAATCTCGATTCAGCCTAACCACGTTTCAAACCACTCACCAGTTTCTCACCGGCTGCACGCAGCGTCTCCTCCTTCTTCGCAAAATGAAACCGGATGAACCGATGCTCCGGCTCGCGGAAGAAGCTGCTCCCCGGCACACCCGTCACACCCACCTCGCGGGTCATCCATTCGGCGGCCTCGGTGTCCGTCTTGAAGCCTAACGAAGAGATGTCCAAAAGGGTATAATAGGCCCCTTGCGGCTCCGTGTAGGACAGGCCGGTCTGCTTCAGGTAATCGAGAAACACATCACGCTTCACATCATACTCGCGCTGAAGCTCGGTGTAGTAGCTGTCAGGGAATTCAAGAGCGGTCACCGCAGCTTCCTGAAGCGGCGCGGCAGCCCCCACGGTGAGAAAGTCATGCACCTTGCGCGCCCGCGAGATCAGCCGCTCCGGCGCGATGATGTGCCCAAGCCTCCAGCCGGTGATGGAATAGGTTTTCGAGAGTGAGCCGCAGCTCAGCGTGCGCTCCCACATGCCCGGCAGCGTGGCAAAATAAGTGTGCTGATGCGGCGCATAGACGATGTGCTCATACACCTCGTCCATGAGCACAAAGGCATCATGTTCCTCAGCCAAGCCAGCGATGAAGAGCAGCTCCTCGCGTGTAAAAACCTTGCCGCTCGGATTCGCCGGATTGCAGATCACGATGGCTTTCACCCCGGTGGCAAAGGCGCGGCTCAGTTCATCACGATCAAAGGTGAAGTGAGGCGCATAGAGCGGCACATGCACAGGCACCGCTCCGGAGAGAATGGCATCCGCCGCGTAGTTCTCATAGAAGGGTGAGAAGACGATCACCTTGTCTCCCGGATCACAGGCCGTCATCATCGCCGCCATCATGGCCTCCGTGCTGCCGCAGGTGACCACCAGATGGCGGTCGGGATCGATCTCCCGGCCCATGAAGCGCTCATTCTTCTTCGCCAGCGCCTGGCGGAATCTCGGCGCACCCCAGGTCACCGCGTATTGATGATGCGGACCGCGGATCGCCGTGGCCAGCGCATCGATGAGCTCGGTCGGAGGATCGAAGTCCGGAAAACCCTGCGCCAGGTTGATCGAACCATGGCGGTTGGACAGGCGGGTCATCTCGCGGATGACGGATTCGGTGAAGACTTCGAGTCGGCGGGCGGGCTGGGGCATGGCGGGGCGCTCCTTTTAACCAGGAATCCCAAGTTTGCAGGAGAGAGATTTGGACTTTTAAAGGCCCTGCATGATGGAGGCAGCATGCAGCGACCACCGACCTCCGCCGTGCTCAGCGCCATCCTGGCGTTCAGCATGTGGGGGGTGCTGCCGGTGTACTGGAAGCAGATCGGTCACCTCGGCGCGGGCATCTCCATCGCCCAGCGGGTGGTGTGGACCCTGGTGGCGGCCGTGCTGATGCTGCTGTGGCAGGGCGGGCTGAAAGCCTGGCTGGTGGCCCTGAAGCAGCCCGCCGTGCTGCGCACGCATGCGCTCTCCGCAGCACTGCTCGGCATCAACTGGGGAGTCTTCATCTGGGGCGCGCTGAACGGGCACATCCTGGAGTGCAGCCTGGGTTACTTTTTGAATCCTCTGCTGAATGTGCTGATCGGCTGCCTGCTTCTGGGAGAGAAGCTGACCTCATGGCAGAAGATCAGCATCACCCTCGCGGGCCTCGGTGTCGGCATCCAGATGATCGCCGTGGGCAGGCCGCCATGGATCGCGCTTTTGTTAGCCTTTTCGTTCGGCTTCTATGCCCTGGTGCGCCGCCGCTCCATGCAGGGTCCCCTGCCCGGCCTCGCCACGGAGTCCATCATCGCCCTGCCGATAGCGCTGGCCTTTCTGGCGTATTGGAGCGGCCAGGGAAGGCACATCTTCGGCACCGCTTCTCTGCATGATGTGGCCTACATTCTCGGCCTCGGCTTGATCACGGCGGTGCCGCTTCTCGGCTTTGCGCATGCGGCCCGGAAGCTGCCCTTCAGCCTGCTGGGCCTGCTGCAGTTCCTGGCGCCCACCGGGCAGTTCATCGTGGGGGCCTTTGTCTATGATGAGCCGCTGAGCCCGGTCTCTCTGATGGCCTTTGGCTTCATCTGGACCGCCGTCCTGACCTTCTGCCTGAACCTCTTCTGGCAGGGCAGAAAGCCTGCTGGTCCCTGAAAGACACTTCCGGTGAGAGGCTTGCAGCCCGGACACGTTTCCGTTTAGTCATTTGAACCTACCATGATCCTCGACACGCTCGACAACGCCGCCCGCTACACCAGCCTCCACCCGCTCTTCGCGAAGGTTTTTGATTATCTCCGCACGGTGAACGGCACCGAGACACCCGGACGTTACGACATCGAGGGTGACCAGGCCTTCGCGCTGGTGCAGACCTATGCCACGAAGCCCGTGGAAAAGGCGCTGTTTGAGGCGCATCGGAAATACATCGACGTGCAGTTCATCTTCAGCGGTCGCGAAACCATCCTCTGGGCACCGCTCGCCGCCATGAAGGAAGAGACGATGGCCTTTGATGAAAGCAAGGACGCCGCGCTCTGGAAACTCGTGCCCGAGGCCACGGACCTGCATCTCAGCGGAGGTCATTTCTGCATCCTCTATCCGCAGGATGCGCATGCCCCCTGTGTGGAGTGGGAGACCTCGGAGCAGATCTTCAAAGTGGTCGTGAAGGTGGCGGTCCAGGCAGAGGTGTAAAGACCTCCCAAGTGTGACGGAATCTTCATGAGCCAGACGGGGCGAGACGCTCTAAAACGGAAGCCTGGCCCTTGATGGTCTCCCGCTTTGCCGTCTCCCTCCGCATCCTCTCACAAGCGCCTTCTCACGCTCCTGCTTGGGATCAGCCTGGTCATGATGATCGTGGCCCGCGTCGCGGGTCCGAGCGCCATGCATCGCTTCGACCAGCCGAAGACCGTGGCCTACACAGCCAGCATGGTGCTGCATCATGAATGGCTGCTGCCGGACGACATGTTCGGGCGGCCCTCCACCAAGCCGCCGCTGGTCAACTGGCTCGCCGCACCGCTGGTGGCCATGGGATTCTGGACGGAATGGGCCGTGAAAATGCCCATGCTCCTGGGCTCTCTTCTGACTCTCGGCATCATCATCAAGATGGGCCGGCATCTGCTCTCCCAATGCGCCGAGACAGCTCTGCATGCCACGGAGGGCGGCCTGCTCGCAGGCATGGCCTGGCTAACCACGCCGGGAAGCATGGACCTCATCTACCACTGCCGTCCGGACCCTCTTTTGGTCACCTGCCTCGCCGCGGCATGGATGTTTGCCACGTGGAGCATGGAGGCCGGTGCCAGGGGCTGGATGAAGGCAGGCCTCTGGATCGCCACCGGTCTGGCCGGGCTGGCCAAGGGGCCTCCCGCACTTCTTCCCATGCTCTTTGTGCCGCTGGCCGCCTGGCTCATCCCGGAGAAAAAAGGCCTGGCCTCCTCCACAGGCTGGCGCTGGGGCATTCCCCTGGCTCTCGGCATCATCGGCCTCTGGCTGGTGCCGGTGGCCGTGCTTCACACGGACCATTTGTTTAAAGTTTTGTTAGGCCGTGAGCTGCTCTCCCGGGTCGCGGGTGTGGGGCAGCAGTTTGGCAGCGCCACCAAGTCGGGCGGCGCCATGGGCTTGCTGCTGGGTCTCTATAAGAACCCCGTCTGGCTCGTCGAAAAAATGCTGCCCTGGTCCCTCGCCACCCTGGCCGCCCTCTGGGTGATCGGCCCTCGCCGCTGGCTTCGGCACCCGTTGGCTCCGGCCATCCTCTGGCTGGTGCTGGTGCTGGCCTTTTTCTCCCTCACGGCAGGAAAGACGGCAGACTACATCGCACCCGCCTTCCCTGCGGCCGCCATCCTGGCCGCCTATGCCTGTGTCCGCACTTTTGGCCGCTGGAAGCTGGGGCCGGTCTTCTATGGCTGGGCCGGCCTGCTGATGGCTGCGGCGCTGTGCGTCCAGTCCTTCTGCTTCAGCAGCGCGGCCACGAAACCCAATGGCGACCATCTCAAAGAGTTCGCCGCCCAGGTCACCGCGAAAACCGCTGACGACTCCATCGCCTTCGTCGCCACAGGTTATAACACGCTGCAGTTCTTTTTGCGGCGGCACCAGCCAGGAGATCCCACACCGGAGGAACTGAAGTCCGCCCGCTGGATCATCATGCCGCCTCTCGACGGATTGACTCCTGAGATCGTCTCCGAAAAGCTCCCCAGCGTCTTCAGCAGCAAATCAGGCACTCTGGGGCTCTACCGCGCGGATGAAAAGGTGCGTGAGCAGGCCCTCAAGATGCTCCAGACAAACAAGATCCCTCCACACAACGATGACGGCTCTCCTGAGTGATTCCGCGCGTGCGGCATCGGGGAAAACAAAAGGGTCAAGACAGGCATCCGCCCATCTTGACCCCTTGGAATCACTTCTGGTTAGCCCTTCTTACGGCACGATCACCGCCGGAGTGGCTTCGAGGCTCATGCGGTAGAACCTCGGCGCACCCGTGGCAGGTGTCGGATCCTCGAGGGTGGCGCTGCCGGCAGCGTCAAACGTGAAGGTGCCGATGCGGCTCCAGGCTTCAAGATCCGCGCTGGTCTCGAGGTGATAGTTCACGCCCGGACGCACGTGGTTGAGCTGCAGCAGCACGCCACCGTTCGCCGTGCCCACGCCACCGATGGTCGGTGTGGTGCCGAGACGCTCGCCACCATCCAGCGGGTTCGTTCCAGCGAGGAATTCGAAGTAGTTGCTCTGACCATCGAGGTCCGCATCACCCTCGCCATCAGCGGTGGCAAGGCTGCCCCACATCTGCTGCTCGAACGCATCCGCGATGCCGTCGCCATCACTGTCAGCCGGATTCGGGATGACGCTGATGATGAGAGTCTTCACAGAGCTCACGCCGCCGTAGTTGTCGTTCGCCTTGAACTGGAAGCTGGCAAGGCCGGTGAAGCCATAGGCAGGCGTGTAGGTCCAGGTGCCGTCCGCATTCAGCGTCAGCGTGCCCTTGCTGCCTGCCGTGGCGCCCGCGCTGTTGAACTTGATCGGATCACCATCGGCATCTTCACCCGTGAGCTGGCCGCTGACAGGCACATAAGCCATCGTCCCGGCGGTCGCATCCCCCGCAGTCGGAGCAGCATTGAGGATGAGTGAATCTGGGAAGGCAGCCAGTGAGCCGCTGTCATTGATCGCACCGTTTGGCATCGGGATGCCATAGCTCCAGAGATCACTCAGACGGCCCGTGCCGCCCAGACCATCGGCTCCACCGCCGCCGAAGATCCAGAGTGTTCCATTGAGAGTGACCCAGGTGCTCGGGGTGAAGCGGCCGCCCGGCTTGTTCGCCGCATCAGGCTCACCCTGCGTGCCGTAGACACCCGTCTGGCTCAGCAGACCTTCGCTGCCGAGCTTCCAGGTCCACTGGTTGGTGGCGACGTCATAGATCCACACGTCATCAAAGCCCAGGCCGCTGTCCTTGAAGCCAGCCACCAGCCACAAGTCACCATCCACCGTGACCCAGCCGCTGCCCGCGCTGCGCGCACCTGGCAGGTTCGTTGACGCAGGCATGTTGATCGTTCCATACACACCGGTGGCACCGGTGGTCTTCACGCCCTTTCTCCAGGTCCAGTTACCGCTGACAGGATCATAGCTCCACAGATCGCTCATGTCAGCAGCCACAGCACCGGATTCCGGCAGCCCCAGACCGCCGAAGAGCCAGAGAGTGCCGTCCAGAGCCGTCCAGGCCGTGGCGTCACGACGTGAGCCAGGCATGTTGCCCGCAGCGGCAGTGCCCTGCGTGCCATAGACACCGTTTTGGTTAGGCGTGCTGCTGCCGCCCACCCATGTCCAGTTGCCGGTGGCGATGTCATAACGCCACAGGTCATTGTAGTAATTCGCGCCGTTGTAGCCGCCGAAGAGCCAGAGGCTGCCATTGCGGTAGAAGCCGGCGGCATTGCTGCGCGAGCCAGGTGTGTTCCCAGCAGCGGCGGCGCCCTGCGTGCCATAGGTGGCAGTGCCGTTGATGAGGTTGCTGCCCTTCATGTGAGTCCACTGCGCGTTCGTGCGGTTGAACCTCCACAGGTCGTTCAGCGGCCCGACTCCAGAGGCGGAGCCGACACCATAACCACCGAACATCCACAGGTTGCCATCACCATCTGTCCAGGTGGTGCCGGAGTGGCGTGAGCCCGGCGTGTTCGCCGCAGCTTCCGTGCCCTGCGTGCCGTAAACACCGAGCTGGTTGGCGATGTTGGCACCAGCACGCCAGACCCACTGGCCGATGTCACGACGATACTGCCAGACGTCATTGAGATAGCGTGGAGTCGGGGATGAAACCGACGCATGGCCGTAACCACCGAACATCCACAGGCTGCCATCCGGCGCGCGCCAGTTCATGGCACCCTGGCGGGCGCCCGGGTTGTTGCCGCTGTCCGCCGTGCCCAGCGTGCCATACACGCCGATGCCGTTGCGCGCCTTCGGACCGCCCACCCACTTCCAGGCAGCAGCGCCTGTCGGGGTGAAGTTCTTCAGCGTGATGTCCGTGCCCGTGTAGTCCACCTGGAAGTAGTAGATGACACCATTGATGGCCATCGCCACCACACCACCGTCCGGCAGATCGTTGAAGTGACCTGTGATACCGCCATCCGCATGAACGAAGGTGACGACCTCTTCAGGGGTGGGCACATAGCCCAGATCCGTTTCAAAGGTGATCCCGGTCGCATCAAACGGACCGCTGGTGCTGACCAGCGGCGTGCCGCCGGTCCATGTGCCGCTGATGACGGCCAGCCCCTTGCCGGTGACCTGGATGTCAAAAGATCCTTCATCCGCATCATCACTGGCGATGTGCATCACCGCCTCACGGTCGCCTGCGCCCAGGGGGCTGAAGGTCACATCAAAAGTGGTGCTGCCATTCGTGGCGGCGACGGTGGATCCCGGCGCTGTGGCCGAGAAGTCATCCGCATCAGCGCCCGTGAAGGAAACACCGATCACGTTCAGCACACCCGTGCCCGTGTTCTTGATCGTGAAGGTCTTCGTGGCGGTCGTGGCGACCTCCTGCGAACCAAAGGCCACACTCGCGGTGCCATCCAGAAGGCCTGAGCCCGCAGGCTGCTCCACCACGATCTCCGCCGAGGTGGTCGGCACATTGCCCAGGCCATAGCGCACCAGCAGGAAGTCCTGGTTGTTCCCCACCGTGGTTTCACCGGCCACCACGATCTCACCCGTGCTCTGCAGAGCCGCGGCGCTGGCGACATCATTACCGACTCCGACCGGCGTGACCACCTTGCCCGTGGTGTTAAAGCTCGTGTCCAGCACACCTTCAGAGGTATAACGAACAACCGCCACATCGTGATTCGTGCCATTGTGGGAGGCACCGGCCAGGATCAGCTTGTCATCCGGCTGCACGATCAGGCTGCGCCCCTCGTCCACGCCGCTGCCGATGGGCGTGGTCACCACACCCGTGCTGTTGAAGGTCGTGTCCAGAAGACCCGTGGAAGTGAGGCGCACCAGCGCCATGTCCCTGCTGTTCCCTGTGCCGGCAAAACCGCCGAGCACGATGGCTCCGCTGGACTGTACACCGACACCACGCGCACCGTCAGTCCCCGCAGTGATCGAGTGAGTGAACTTGCCCGTCGTGTTAAAGGTGGTGTCCAGCGTGCCGTCCGCAAGGTAGCGGGCTGCGGCGAAGTCGGAGGAGGCTCCAGCCTCACCTGCCACGATGATTTTTCCATCGGGCTGGATCGTGATGGCGCGGGCGATGTCATCACCGGTGGTGAAGTCCGTGAACACCTTGCCACCGCTGCCGAACCCCGTGTCCAGGATGCCGCCTGAGGTATAACGAACGATGGCAAACTGCCTGCCCTGGGAGCTGGTGTCGCACGTGCCGGCCACCAGGATCTTCCCATCACTCTGAATGACGAGGGCGTAGGCGACGTCCTCATGAACCGAGGCCGAGACATCTGTCATGGCATAACCAATAGCGCCGAAACTGGTGTCCAGCGCGCCGCCGGAGGTGTAGCGCGCGACCAGGAACACTTTTCCGGAAGCACCTGCCGTGGCCATGCCTGCCACCACGATCTTGCCATCACTCTGAATGGCCACGCCATTCGCCCAGGCATCTGCCGTGCCGAAGACCGAGGCCACCTTGCCGTCGCCGTCGAAGCTGGTGTCAAAGCTGCCGTTGCTGTTGTAGCGGACGATCGGCACATTGTTCACGCTGGTGCTGGTGTTGAGCGTGTAACCCGTGGCCACGATCTTGCCGTCACTCTGAATGGCCACCGCATAGGCACCATCACCGGCATTGCCAAAGGGGTGCACACGCTTGCCATCACCATCGAAGGTGGTGTCCAGCACACCCGTGGACCCCATATACGGAGGCACCGTGGTGTAGATGTAGCTCTGACCGCCATCAAAAGGCGTGTTGCTCACCGCATTGCCAGCCAGATCAAAAGTCTGCGGACCCGTGCCGGTGCCTTTGACGACGAAGTCGAAGGGGTTCTCGTCGCCGTCGTTGTTCGCAACGCTCACCGTCGCGGAGATGACTCCCGCCGTGCTCGGGTCAAAGCTCACTTTGAAAGTGGTGTTGCCACCTGCTGCGACGGTGGCCGCAGGCTGCTGCGTGACGGTGAAATCGGAGGAATTCACGCTGACCTTCGGCGTGCCGGAGAGATTGAGAGGTGCGCCACCGCTGTTGCTGATCGTGTAGGTCATCTCCACCGCGCCGCCCTGCACAGGCGTGCTGCCAAAGTCAGTCGCGTTGGTGCTGCTGGCCGCGGCGAGCAAGGCTCCATCGGCGATGTTGTTGCCGTTGCCAGTCACAGCGATCTCGGGGGCCAGGACCGGAATCGTGTCGGAGCCGGTGTTGTTCGCCGTGTTGGTCTCACCACCACCGGTGACAGTGCCAGACACATTGAGAGATGCCGGAGCATTGGAGGCGACATCGACAGTCACAGTAGCAGTCGGGCTCGTTCCCCCGGCAGCGATGGATCCGGTATACGTTCCCTGCACCGTCGTGGAGGTGGAAGCCGTGAAATTCCATCCAGAGCCGGAAACGATCGAGTTGACGACGAGGCCGCCTGGCATCGCCGAATTGATGGAGAACGTGCCGGAGGACGCGCCAGTACCGATGTTGTTCACCACAAAAGTCAGAGTGCCGGTCTGGCCACGGATGAAGCCGGCTGGCGAATGCGTAATGCCAACCGTCAAGTCAGGTGGAGGAAGGCTGATCGTGCCGCTGACCGTGAAGTTGTAGGGGTTCTCGTCACTGTCATTCGTGTCAAAGCTCAGCGTGCCGCTGGGCGTGGCAGCAGCGGCTGCCGTCATCGTGATCTGGAAGGTCGTGCTGCCGTTGGCGGCGACTGTGGAGCTGCCAAAGTTTTGCGCGATGCTGAAGCCTGAAGGAACGCTGAGGCTGGAGAGATTCAGTGTCGCAGTGCCCGTGTTGTTAACGGTGAAAGTCTTTGTCACCACCGTGCCCACCGTGGTGGTGCCAAAGCTCAGTGATCCGTTGTCCGCCACATTGGCCGCGCTTTCTGTCACGGTGATCTCAGGGGCGCCACCGCCACCTGCGGCCCGCTTGATGTTCAGCCCCACCTGAATGGCGGCATTTGCTGTCGCCGTCCAGCCGATGCTCACGGTCCCTGCGGCTCCTGGCTTGGTCGATGTCTGGTAATGAGCGGTTCCTCCATAGCCCCCGAGGTTATTGGCATTGATCGGAAGAGGACCGGAATTGTTGAGCGGGGTCTGGCCGCCATTGACGGAGGGGTTTGGAACACCGCTGAGCGCCCACACATCATACAAGTCCATGACCATGTCTCCCACGGCACTGGGGACATTGACGGACGAGTTACCTGCTGTTGCGTTCGCATTGGTCGTCGCGCCGGAGGTGGGTGTGGTCTGGTCCACATTCTCAAAGGCCTGCGCCGAGAGGAATGAGAGTGGTTTCGTGCCCATGGAAGGGTAGCGCGTGGCCACGATGGCGCCGGTCACGGAACTCCCGCTCCCCAGCACTCGAGCCCAGATCGAATCCACAGACAAACCATCTTTTTTCACACCGACCTGGGTCATGGCCTGGCCTGCAAAGGTCACGGCTGAGGCAGCCGCAGTCTCTGCGGTCTCCGCATGGGAGACAGTGACCAGGAGCAGGCGGTTTGTCCCGGCATTGACGGTGTAGGAGGCGATGCTGTCTGCCACGGTCACAAAAGCCGGGGTGCCAAGCTGCGCGACATTGGGCGGTGCCGCCACCGTGCCACTGACGGTGAAATTGTAGGGATTCTCGTCACTGTCATTCGTGTCAAAGCTCAGTGTGCCGCTGGGTGTGGCAGCAGCGGCTGCCGTCATCGTGATCTGGAAGGTCGTGCTACCGTTGGCGGCGACGGTGGAGCTACCAAAGTTTTGCGCGATGCTGAAGCCTGAAGGAACGCTGAGGTTGGAGAGATTCAGTGTCGCCGTGCCGGTGTTGTTGACCGTGAAGGTCTTCGTCACCACTGTTCCCACCGTGGTGGTGCCAAAGCTCAGTGACCCATTGTCAGCCACATTGGCAGCGCTTTCGGTGACGGCGATTTCGGGAGCGGTGGCCACAGCCGACGCAAGATCACCGCTCGCTGTCCATGAGACAGAGGCAAGACCGGGGACATTGTCCAGCGAGGTTGCCGCATTCAGCACGCCAGCCGATGGATCGACATCCGATGTGTTGCGGATGGTCGCGGCGATCTTGACTCCACCGGAGTTGATGGCAATGCCACCGACCAGTTCAGTTCTGGTGCTGCCAAAGCTTTTGGCCCATCCCAGCGAACCATCACTGGTGGCCAGACGCATCGTCAGGATGTCCGCAAACCCCTGCGTCGTGAGTGAAAGGAAGCCTCCCTGGTGGCTACCCTGCACATAAAGCGCTCCGGCGGTTTGATCCAGGCACAAGCGGTCGGCGGAATCCACACCGCTTCCGCCATTGACGTAATTCCAGACGTGGTCACCTGCAGAGGTGAGCTTGATCACACAAAGGTCATTGTTAGCCCCGGGAGAGATCACGGTTGTCGTTCCTGAACCCGGATCGAAATCAGCTGTGCCTTGATAAGAGCCAGCCACATAGACATTCCCGTCCGTGTCCGTGACAACTCCACGGCAAGTCGTGGAGGAGGTGCTCTGGATCTTGCGTGCCCAGGTGGTGGCGCCGCTAGCATCCAGCTTCCAGATGAAGCCCATGGCATACGTAGAGGGTGGCGTACCGCTGAGCAGCTGGGTGCTGCCAAAAGTGTTTCCACCCAAGTTGCCCACGCAGTACATGTTGCCGCTGCTGTCCACCGTCACGCCCTGCGCAGTGCCGGAGGAATAGCCACTGGCCGAGTTGGGCGCGATGCTGGTCCATGTCCTCGCCCCGGTGCTGGACGCCAGCTTCACCGCATAATAGTGATTCGCATTTCCTGAGTCAGTAGGAAAGAAATCGGTGCCAGCTCCATCCGTCATCGGTGTGGAATTGGGAGCCGCAGCGCCCGTGTAAGCGCCAAAGATATAGACTGACGAGCTGTTCACAGCGACGTGAGCCGTGGCACCGGTGAACGCCTTGAACGTCCAGACCCACTGGAACAAGCCACTGCCATCCAGTTTCACGGTGAAGGCTGAATCGTTCCCCTGCGTGCCCGCACGCTCCACCGCACCTGCGCCCGGGTCAAAGTCCAAGGTGCCGGTGGTCACGTTCCCCTTGAACAGACCTGCGGCATACACGTTGCCGCTGGCATCCACCGCGATCTGACGCCCAACATCACCGTAGGTCGTGCTGATCTTGGTTCCGCCGATCGCCCGCACCCACTGAAGCACGCCGCTGCCATTGTATTTGGCAATGAAGATGGACCCACCTGTGCCATCAGGATTTGGGTCAGTCACATCGCCCCCCCCGAAGTCGACAGTGCCGTTGAAACTACCGGTGTAGTAACAGTTCCCTGAGGAGTCCACATCGACGTCATTGACGACGCACTGCGAGGTGGTGTTTGAGCCCAGAATATTTGTCAGGATGGAATCCGCCCGAGCTTGGCTGGCCAAGGCGAGGGCCAGGGCTGCGATGACTAGCAAGGTCTTGCCGGCTGAGAAAAAGCCACGTTTAAAAGTCGTCATAAAAGGAAGTAGAAGAAAAGTTGTGAACCAGATTCTCTGAGGTCTGGGGCAAATCAGTCGATGACACGCAGGCGGAACTCACCCGTGCCACTGGTGACACTCACGCTCACATCTCGTGTGTTCCCTGTACCGGTCACCCCGGTGACACTGGCGACCACGGTGCTGCCATTCATCGGCACCACGCTGAAGCGTGCAGTCTCAGGCGAGTTCAGCGTCACTGGCTCCGAATAGGTCACGCGAAACACAACCGTGGTTAGGTTCGTCGTCTGGCCAGCCGGCGTGAGACGCGTGACGGACTGCACCGTCGGCGCCGTTTTGTCGATCGTGTAGCTTTCACCGCCGAAAGGCACATTGGACACCACCTGGGAAAGCCCTGTGGCGTTCGCCAGGGTCAGAGTCAGCGCGCCATCGGTGCTGCCAGTGGTGACCGGGATGGTCCAGGTGACACCGCTGTTTGCCGTGGTCGGCGTGCCGATGCTGGAACCCGTGGCTGCCGCGCCACTGAGGCTGAAATTCGTGGCGGTGACGCCGGTGACCGCGCTGGGGAAGGTCAGCGTCCAGCTCACGGAGGAGGCATTCGAAGGCGTGGCGCCCGACCTAACCAACGACGTGACAGCGACCCCCGGGGGTGCCGAGGTCGTGAAGCTCGAGGTGGACGTGTAAGTGGTGCCGATGCCGTTCGTGGCATAGGCCGCATAGGTGTAACCCGTGCTGGGAGTGAGGCTGCTGGCATTGACCGTGAACACACCGGTGGTGCCCGTTCCGGTCAGATTGCTCACATTCGGCTCGCCGATCGTGGGTGTGGAATCATCCGAGGTCTTCGCCAGCACCACGCCGCGTGCCGTGATGGCCGAGGTATTGTCGCTCGTCACATTACCGCCGAGAGTGGCGCTGTTGTGAGTCACACTGGCATGCGTCGGTGAGGTCACGGTCGGGGCGGCGGCCTGTGCAGCCGCTGTGCCGGAGATGATCACGGGCGTGCCGCCTGCCCAGAACTTCGTGGCGTTGTTCGTGCTCCAGAGGCTCACCAGAGTGTTGTTGCTGGGCGTATTCGTGGTTTCCAGGGCCCAGCTTGTGCCATTGTAGTGATACATGTTCTGGGTGCCGTTGTCCGTGACCACATAAAGATTCGTGGCAGAGGAACCGGTGATGCTACGGAGTTGGTTCGTGGCGGTGATGCCTGTGTTCGGAAAGGACTGCCAGGTGGTGCCATTGTATTTGAGGAGAGTGGCATTGCTGGTGACCAGCCAGACGTTGCTGGCATCCAGTCCCCAAACACGAAAGATAGGCGTCGTGACGCCCACATTCACGTAGCTCCAGGCCGTGCCATTGTAGTGCAGCACGTTTCCGCCATCTCCCACAGCCCAAATGTCATTCGCGGACGAGCCCCAGACGCTGCGCAAACCACCGGTGAATGACTGTGCGTAAGGTGTCCATGTGGTTCCATTGAAATGGGTGATGTACACAATGTTCGTGTCATTGAAGTCACCTGCGACGGCCCAGACATCGCTGGCGCTGCTTCCCCAAATGCCGCGAATCAAGGCCGATGCGGGTAATCCTGAAGCCTGCTGGGACCAGTTAGTTCCTCCGTTCGTCGTCTTGTCAATGCGGCCTCCTCGACCGACAATCCAGACGTTGGAGGCATCCACTCCCCACACACCCGCATGATTGGCCGTGGCTCCGGTGGACTGGGTGGCCCAGCTGGAGCCATTCCACTTCCACAGTTCCGTGGTAGAAGCGGTTCCGCCCACCGCCCAGACAGCGCTGTCACTGGCACCCCAGATATCCGAGATTGGGCGTCCTGAGGTGACCGTTGCCGTCGTTTCATACGTCCAGGTCGCCGCCTGAGCACTGCTGAAGGCGGAGGCCAGGAGGAAGGCAGACGTAAGAAAAGAGAGGAGAAGTTTCATGGGTAGTCTGGGAGCAAGGAGGGCAAACTCGTTCCCGGGCGCATCCAGCCTGGGGGAGTTCTATGGAAATTATGGTCGAGTAGACCAATTGTAAGACATACGCAAGAAAAGTTTAAACCTCTCATCACAACATTCATTTCCATTGTCACGAAGCCGTCACAACATCGAATTGAGCGTTCCCTTTCCCTTCATATCATAGGTTCTCTATTGAGCTGTGGATGAGGAGTTGCGCATTTTTCGTGACTTTATCTACCCGTGAATCAGGAAAAATTTGTGCAGTTCACTGATCAGAAGGGCTCGTTTGTCTAGATTCCAGAAAGACAAGAACTTTTAAGTGACAGTCATGAAAGAGTCAGCTGACCTTTCAAAAGGGTCATTATTAAAGTCAGCCGCTAATTTTAACATTTCCAAATATTTCAATTGCCCTTACTCCTATGAAAATTATAATCTGTGGTTAATCTGACCCTTATGAACCGCTTTTTCGCCCTCCGCCCTTCCAGCCGGGCCATTCCTGCGCTTGCCCTCACGGCACTGCTCTCCGGAGCTGGGACGTGCCTGCAGGCGCAGCTCTCCCCCACCGTGCCTGGATCTGCGGCTGAGGGACAGCCCAGTCAGGCCCCCATGACTGATGGGTCCACCATCAAGCTGAACTTTCAGAGCGTGCCCATCCAGGCCATCATCCCGCTCTACACCCAGCTCACCGGGAAAAAAATCATCCAGGACTCCGCTCTGACGGGCGAGCCGCTGCGCATTGTCGCTCCCGAGCCGCTGCCGATCCGCGAAGCCGTGGAATTCATCGAGGCTACCGCCGTGCTGAACGGCTATGTCTTCATCAACGTGGATTCGAAGACGGCGAAGCTCATCCACCACAGCGGTGGCAAGAGCCCCACACCGGAAGGACTGAAAGTCTACCGCTCCCTGCGTGAACTGCCCCTGGGTGAGGAGATCTGTCACTTCGTGCTGCCGCTGGAGCACATCTCAGCGGATGAAGCCTCCAAGGCCTTTCAGCAGGTGATAAAGCTGCACACCTATGGAGCCATCATGCCGATGGCGAACTCGGCCGCGCTGATCATCACGGAAAACAGCGCCACGATCCGGAGCATCGCCGAGATGGCGTTGCTGATCGATGTACCGCCGGCGGAGATCGCCAATGAAATGATCCAGCTTCAGCGCAGTGATGCGGAAAGCATCTCCGAGATCATCAATGAGATCTTTGAGGAGCGTGAGGAAGCCTCGAAGAATGCCACCGCTGGTGCACCGGCCGCTCCCACCGCACCGGTGGCCACGCCAAATGGGGTGCGTGTGCCGAACGCCGCGGCTGCCGCTGTGGGCAGCTCCGCGAACACGAATCCCGCCATCGCCAAGGTGAAGGTGATCCCGCACCGCCGAACCAATAGTTTGCTCGTGATCGGCCGCCCTGTGGACATCACCTACATCCGCGGCCTCGTGGACAAGCTGGACCAGCCGACGGACAGCGTGACCTTCCTGAAGAGAAAGCTCAGCTACATGGACGTGGGAGATTTCCTGCCCGTGGCCTACAATGCCCTGGCCAAGGACACGGACATTCAGAATGACGCAGGCGGCTCCGGCATCGGTGGAGGATCCAGCAGCAGCAGCCGTCGTCGCCCCAGCGGCTCCTCCAATTCCCCTTCCACAGATGCCCGGAACCGCGATTCTAGCAGCGGATTTGGCAGCAATGACTTTGGCAGCAACAACGGCGGCTTCGGCGGTGGTGGCTTCGGCTTCAACACCGGCTCCCAAGGCCAGGGCAACAACCGTGCGAACCAAAGTCTGCTGGATGATCCAGAGTCCGTCTCCGCGCCGGAGTCCGTGGTGGTGGGCAAGACCCTGCTCATTGCCGATCCGCAGTCGAACAGCCTCGTCGTGAATGGCTCTCCGGAGCACATCCAGATCATCGACCAGCTCATCCGCGAGATGGATGTCTGCCCGCAGCAGGTCTACATCAGCACCATCATCGGCCAGCTCAGCCTGGGCGGTGAGTTTAACTATGGATTCGACTTCCTGAACGCGCTGGATGACTTCACGCTGCGCCAGAAAGGCGTGACCACTCCTTCAGGCAGCACCAGTATCGCCGGAGCCCTGGACCTGCCCTTCAATGGTGAAAACCTCAGCACGGCTGCCCTGGGTTTCTACGGCCAGCTCGGCGCGCTGAGCCGCTATGTGAAGGTGCTGGAAGGCAACAAGAACTTCAAGGTGCTCTCCAGCCCCAGCCTGCACATCATGAACAATGGCAAGGCCACCATCTCCAGTGGTCAGCGCATCGCCGTGCCGGTGAACATCCTCTCCAACGCAGGCCTGAACAACGTGGCTGCCACCAGCGCCAGCATCGACTACCGTGACGTCGTGCTGAAGCTCGAGGTCGTGCCCCTGATCAACTCCGACAAGGAGGTCACGCTGCGCATCGCCCAGATCAATGACAACATCGTGGGTGAGCAGACCATCTCCGGAAACACCGTGCCCACCATCGGCACGCAGGAGCTGATGACCACCGTCACCGTGCGCAATGGAGCCACCGTGGTGCTCGGCGGTCTGGTGACCGAGCGCACTGGCACCAACGAGCGAGGGGCCATCTTCCTGCGCCGCGTGCCCGTGCTGAAACATTTGTTCGGCACCACGCAGAAGACCAACCAGCGGGATGAGCTGCTCATCTTCATCCAGCCGAACATCGTGACCCGCGATCCCATCAACAGCCCGAATGCCATCGAGTCCCGCCGCGCCCACATCATGGAGGAGACCATGCGCTTCGGCATGCCTCTCGAGGAAGTGCCAAAAGCCACTCCCTATGAGGAGACGAAGTGAGAAAGCATCCTCGGTGAACTCCGGATTTTTAAACCACTCATGGACACTGATTGACACTCATGACCAATCCTCAGAAGGATTGGAGCATAAGTGTGCATGAGTGCCTATCAGTGGTTAACAAATGGTTTGAAGAACGTGGATCACGACATCCCATCACCCGCGCCCCAAGGCTCGAGCTGTAACAACTTCTTCGCCTCCAGCGCTCGATAGCAGTCCGGCAGGTCAAAGTGCTCCAGCACACCAAAAGGCATGACGGCGTAAGGCCACTGGTAGTCTTCGTGAATGGCGATCTCATGAAAGGATGAGAGCGCGTTCTTCAGCGTGACCTGGGTTACTCCGGAACTCAGAAGAGCCGCAAAGGCCGCGGGCAGAGCTCCCCACCCCTTCCCTGCCAGATGGATCTCCTCATGCCCCGCGTCCTTGAGAACCTGGATCACACGCAGCAGATCATAGGCGCGCTGACCTAACAAAGGTTGATCCATCATCAAACCATAAGCCGCGTAGAAATAGTGGCTGCCGTAAGGGCGCAGGAACTGGTTCGCGCCGCAGGTATCCGGCTGGGACTCGCCGATGCCCCGCACATCACAGGCAAAGAAGGCCGCGTCAGGATGAGCAGTGACCAGCTCTTTCACCCAGGGATCTTCACGCAGTTCCGCATCGGCCGAGCGGTGCGAGACATACAGCACAGCCTTCTTCTGGCCGCGCGGCAGGCGGGAGGTCAGCGCCTCCTCGCTCAAACGTGTGACGAGCGCATGGATGCCGGGCGCGGTCTCGATGCCATAGGTGCAGTAACCTTTGGACGGATAAGGACGTGACCCAACGCTGCGCAGGATGCGGTAGTCAGGCGCGGTGGAGGGCAGCTCGGGCAGATGCAGCACCTCACGCACGGCTTTGATGAGGCTTTCGCCTTTCAACTCGCCACGCTTGGCCGCCAGTGCCTCCGCCTTCGCGCGGGTCATGGCCATCAATGACGTCGATCCCATGCGTGCGACCTGCCCTTCCGGCGTGCACTGCAGGTCCGCGTCCTTCTCCAGGGTCAGCACAGGCTCCGCCTCATGACCGCCGAGGCCGGTGACCTTGCCAAAGAAGCGATACATGGCCTCGCGGTTGGACTGCGAGTAGCCGTGCGGATCCGGACCCGTGTGAAGCTGGATGTTCTCCGGCTTGCCTAACAAGGTATAAAGAGTCTTCAGGCGCTCATAAGTCTCGGCGGAGCCGCGCGCATCAAAGAAGTCTTTCTCCTGCGCCATGATGATCACTGGCTTCGGCGCCATGGCGGCGATGAAGTCACAGTGATCCAGGTCCTGCGCCAGCACGCTGGGCGGGCATTGCTCGCAGTCCTGCGGCAGCTCGTTCTCCGCATCACGCCGGAAGGTCGTGACGAAGCAGGAAGGCGCCCCCATGGTGAAGCGCGGCTCCAGGCCGCAAAGCCAGGTGGTCTGCGTGCCGCCGCCGGAGTTGCCCGTCACTCCAAGATGCTTGGGATCAATCTCCGGACGTGTGAGGAGGTAGTCGAGAGCACGCATGGCATCCCAGGCGAACCAGGAGCCCAGTACCTCGCCCACCAGCACCTGATGATTACCCATTTGGTTATGCTCAGAGGTGCCTCCACCGAGACGCGAGCCGAGCTTTTCATTCAGGTATTGGAAGCGCTCCCCCTGCCCCACCGGATCGATGAGGAAGCAGGCCATGCCTTGACGGGCCAGACCTTGCGCGAAGCTCTGATACGCCTCCGCAGCCTTGCCATTCAGCGAGTGACCACAAACACCAATCACACCGGGAACCTGCGTTTTCTTCGTGGTAGGCAGATACAGGTTTCCCGTCACATGAAAACCCGGGCGGCTTTCGAAGATGATGTTCTCGATGCGGTAGCCCTCGCGCTCCTGGGTCTTCGTCACCTTCGCATTCAGCGGTGTCTTCTCCGGCATGGGGCCGAAACACTCGCGGATGCGCTGCTGCACGGACTTCACATAGGCCTCGGCATCTGCCTTCGTTTTCAGCTTGGCACGTTGCTCATTGCCACGAGTCTCGGCGGCGCGCACTTCAGTGACGAGCCAGTCCTGCATCATGCGTGGAAAGCGGTTCAGTGGTTCCAGCACGGGCGCAGCCTTCTTCACAGCAGCGTCAGCCGCGGAAGCAGCGCCGGGCATGAGCGGAGCCAGCGCCCCACCCAGCGCCGCGAGGCTGACGGTCTGCATGAAATCACGACGAGGAACGGAAGAGGAAGGCTGGTCCATGGTTGATGAAGATACCTGGCGCTGCGCATGCATCTTTCCCTGCACCTGCGTATTCAGGTGCTCAGAAAGCAGCCTGATGTCACTCGGATCAGACGCTAATGCTGAGGCTTGCGCAATTCAGTGACAGTAGCCTGACCTTTCTAGGCTGGGCTCAACGTCAGAGAGGCACGGGCTGGAAAGCCCGTGCTACGACGAAGCGCGCATTTTCTTCGCCACATCGGGAAGCGTTTGCTTATGATGAGGTGGAATGTCTCCCGACTCCTCATCTCCATCCACACGCCAGGGTGCCTTTCACACTACACGCTGGTCGGTGGTGCTGGCCGCGCAGGGACGTTCATCGCGGGATGAGTTTGCGTCTCTCGAGGCGCTGTGCGGTCAATATTGGCCGCCGCTGTATGCCTATGTGCGGCATCGCGGCCACAGCGCGCATGATGCACAGGACCTCACGCAGGCCTTCTTTGCGCGGCTGCTGGAGAAAGAGTGGCTCACCGCCGCGGACCAGGAGCGCGGTCGCTTCCGCACCTTCCTGCTGGTGGCGCTAAAGCACTTCCTCTCCAACGAGCGCGACCGCGCGCAGGCCCAGAAACGCGGTGGTGGCACGGAGGTGATCAGCCTGGATGCGGACGAGGCTGAGGGCCTCTATGCCGGTCGTGATCTGGCCACGCTGCCTGCGGAATCTCTTTTCGAAAGGCGCTGGGCGCTGACCCTGCTGGAGACCGTGATGCAGCGCCTGCGCGCCGAGTATGAGGCCATGGGCAAACTCGCCGAGCATGACCTGCTGAAGCCTTCTCTCACCGCGGAGCGCGGTGAGATTCCTTATGATGAATGGGCAGCCACGCTGGGCATGGAGCCCGCCTCCGTGCGCAGTTCCGTGCATCGTCTGCGCAAGCGCTTCCGTGAGATGTTCCGCGAGGAGATCGCCAGCACCGTGGCAAATCCGGCGGATGTGGACGACGAGATGCGCGCAGTGATCGCGGCACTGAGCTGAGCGAGGGCTGGATGATGGATTCCAAATCTCCAGGACTCCCTCCACCCCATTGGAATGGGGTGGTACGGCCGGGCCGGTCGTTGAACCCCATTCCAATGGGGTTTCGTCCACGATCCAGGGGTGAGTTTGAACTCACCCACAGCATGGATATCAGGCTTGATCGAAGGGTCTGAACAAATTTTGCCTTTCTCGCCACATGTTCCGCCGCTTTCTTATTTCATGGGTATGAGCCCCGAAACTCCTTCTCATTGCCCGCGCTGTGGTTCCGCCTTGGAAAGCAATCGCGTGGGTGGCCTCTGCCCGCGCTGCCTGGGCGCGCTGAACTTTGCCACGGAAACCATGATGCCCGGCGAGGCCGCAAAAGCACCCGCGCCTCCACTTTCGCCGGAAGAGCTCGCGCCGCACTTTCCGCAGCTCGAGATCCTGGAGTGCCTCGGCCGTGGTGGCATGGGCGTCGTCTACAAAGCGCGGCAGAAATCACTCAATCGTCTGGTGGCTTTGAAGCTTCTCGCTCCTGAGCGTGCAGATGATCCACGCTTCGCAGCCCGCTTTGAAAAAGAGGCGCAGGCACTGGCCTCGCTGAATCACCCAAACATCGTCAGTGTGCATGACTTCGGTCAGGCAGGAGGCTTTTACTATCTGCTCATGGAGTTCGTGGATGGCGTGAACCTGCGCCAGCTCCTGCAAGGCAAGCGCCTGACGCCGAAAGAAGCCCTCAGCATCGTCCCTCCCGTGTGCGAGGCGCTGCAGTGCGCGCATGATCACGGCATCGTGCACCGGGACATCAAGCCGGAGAACCTGCTGATCGACAAGGCAGGCACCGTCAAAATCGCGGACTTCGGCATCGCCAAGATCGTCGCACTGGATCCTGCGAGCTCACCAGTCGCACCCGAGCCTAACCAAGAGTCTCGCAGCACACCTTTTGGCACACCCGACTATGCGGCACCCGAGCAGGCGGAGGGCGCGGCGGATCATCGCGCGGACATCTACAGCCTCGGCGTGGTCCTCTATGAGATGCTGACCGGCGAGCGGCCGCGCGCAGACCTCGTGCCGCCCTCGAAGCGCGTGCAGGTGGACGTCCGCATTGACGAGATCGTGCTGCGCGCCCTGGAAAGAGCGCCCGAGCTGCGCTTTGCCACCGCGGCGGAGTTTCGCACGCAGATTGAAAATGCCGTGACAGGTGAGCAGTCTCCCTTGGTCACGGACTACACCCGCTACAGCACCGATCCCGGAAACTGGTTCTTTTACTTCTTTTACTTCTGCCGTCAGGATCCGCGCATCATCGTGCCAAAGCGCATCCCCGGACTGGGCTGGACGATCAACATGGCGCGGCCTCTGGCCATTCCCTTCACCGCCGGGCTGATCGGCGTCGTGTGGGTGGTGGTGGAGATGGTGATGGACAGGAGCCCGTCACGCAATGTGCAGAATTTCAGCTTTCTGGGAGTGCTGATCACGCTTGTCCTGGTCTGCCACCGCCTTTCTGATCCTACTCCGCGCCAGCATCGGGCGGGCTGGCTGGACCTGCCTGGCGCTGCTCATCCGTTTTACCGGCATGTCTTCCTGTCGCTGTGTTTGTTCGTCATCACCTGCGGCGCGCATCTGACCTACCTTGTCTCCACGCACAGTGATCTGCCGGAGCGTGTGGCCATCCATTTCGGGGCAAACGGCCAGGCCAATGGCTGGAGCACACGCACGGAGCACTGCCTGTGGCTGGGAGCAGCGCCCATCCTCGTCGTGGCCTTCCTCGGCCTGGTGCTCTGGCTGGCCTCTGCCTTCCCACAGACCTTGAACCTGCCTAACCGGGATTACTGGATGGCTCCTGAACGCAAGCGTGACACGCTGTTCATCCTCGCTGGAAAAAATCTCGTGCTTGCCGCCATCATGACCGGCTTCATGAGCTGTGTTCACTGGCTCATCCTGACCTCAAACGCGGTCACTCCGCCCAAGCTCGAAGCTGGCGGGCTGCTGCTGCCCGTGATCGGCCTCCTCAGTTTGATGATGATCTGGGTCGTGAGCCTGGCCTACCATTTCTCTAACAAAGAGGATGGCAGTGCGCCCAGGCCTCAGGGCGCGTCACCAGGAAGCCTGACGCCAGCGCCTCGAAACCCATGGCCGAAGCGTCTCTTCTTCCTGGTCCTGATCCTGGTGGTGGTGCCCCAGATTTTCATCATGATCCCCTTCATCAACTCTCAAACTGCGGCCAGGGCGGAGCGCCGGCGCGCCGAACAAGAATTAAAGGCCATGGAGGAGCGGCGGACCAAAGAATTCCGCGAGGAGTTTCAGAGACTCAAGGACAGGCTCAATGTTGAAATCCAACTGCAGCACCTAAAATCACAGACCGGACCGGTGATGACTCCACTTCCACCACCGGTCAAGCAGCCGTGACGAGCGCCTCGGAGGAGTTCAGCTTGCGGGAGTGCATGACACCTCCGGCGAAGAGGCCTTTGCCAGCCAGAAAGCGCCAGACGGTGAGATAGCAGACTTCGATGCCGAGCTCGTCACGCACCCATCGCCAGGCCTGCTGGGCAGTCGTCCAGCGATACTCGGCCATGGCAGACAGCAAGGATTCACGGGCCTCATGGGTGAGGCGGTGAGGCACGCGGACGGGTTTTTCAGCAGGACGCAGGAGCGCATCCATGCCGCCGGATTTCCAGGCGCGGATCCAGGTGCGCACGGAGTCCCGTGAGCGGCCGGTGGCCCAGGCGATGTCCTGGTAACTGTATTTGCCTTCCAGATAGAGAGCCAGAACCTTCAGGCGGTCCTGGGCGGCGAAATTCTGCGAGAGATTGCTGAGCTCGGCCGGACGCTCTTTCCGAGGACGGCCGCGACGGCGCTCCTGGCGAACCAAAAGCGTGTCAGAGGAATGCGCATGCGGATGCTGAAGCTTTGTTTCCTGACGGGGGGATTCAAGAACCATAAGTGGGGGGATTAATGTGACGCGACAGATGAGCGACGGCGGCGGCCGAAGATCGCAAGCAGTCCCAGTAGCATGAACAGTGCCCGGGAAGGCTCCGGAATCACCGTAGTGACGGCGATGATGCCATGCGAGCTGAAGGCCGAGAGGTCCCAGATGAGATTTCCAGAGAGCATGGGGAGATCCAGATCTCCATACACACCGCCTGCGGTGCCCGTGCCAGGAATGGAGAAGCTGCCACCCATGGCGCCCACCCAGTCGATCAGGTTGAACATGTCACCCGCGGCCGGAGCATTCCAGCCATTGCTCTGCACCAGGATGCTGCCGCTGCCAAAGCCTGCGCCAGCGCGGCTGCCGATGGTGAACGCGCCAGTCGAGACATTGATGTAGTCCAGATCACCGTAGGTGCCGGGCGCTATGTTCAGCAGCGCGGCGGAGCCTGGGTTCGCGGTGATGTAGTCGTTCAGCACATTGCCGCTCGCCAGCCAGGCACTGATCGTGCCGTTGCTGCTGTTCAGCGTCGGGTTGGTGATGGACATCTGCACCTGCGAGGCATTGGCAATGACCAGGCCCGCAGAGTTCGAGAAGGTCATGGACTGGTTGCTCGTGGCGCTGTTGATGATGCCAGGAGCAAGGATGCCAGGGTTGGAAGCCGTGCCGACCGTCACCGCACCGGCGATGACCGTGGTGGCCGAACCACCCGCCAGGACCGGCGCCGTGGCCAGCGTGGTGGCAGCACCCGTGACGGTGACTGCGCCTGTGCCGAGAATGCTGCCGCTCGTGCCATTGCCGACCTGCAGACGTCCAGCGGTCACGGCTGTCGTGCCGCGGTAGGTGTTCGCAGCGCTCATGGTGACCACGCCATCACCCACCTTGCTGATGGAGAGCACATCACCCGTGCCCACCGTCTGGTCGACCTCGCTGATGACATTGGAGAAGACCACACCGGAACTGCCGGTGATGTTCGAGCTCAAGTTCACCGTGCGTGTCTCAGACACACCGGCCTGCAGGTTCTGCAGACGAACCGCGCCGGAGAAGGTGCTGGTGCCGGTGGTGACAGCAGCGCTCGCTCCGATGGTGACGGTGCCCGCGCTGGTGGCGTTGACATCCATGTTGTTAGCCACGGCGAGGCCCGGGGCGCTCTGCAGCAGGGAGATGCCAGGATTCACCGCGTCTTCGCGGAAGCGCACGGGGTTCAGGCCCGGCTCGTTGCGCACCACCACATTCTCCTCATACATGAAGAAGGTCTTGCCACCGGAGCTGCCATTCGTCACGGCCACCTGCGCGCCGTAGCGAAGAGCATCACTCGTCTGTGTGTCGCTGGAGCGGGCGATGTTCATCGTGCTGCCATTGACACTGACGATGACGTAGATGCCATTGCGCTCAGGATTGCCTTCCTCACCCGCCACGAGGATGCGCTTGCCGACATCACCGGAGGTGTAGGTGCTGCCATCGAGCGTGGAGCTGATGCCGGTGAACTCACCGAAGCCCACACCTGCGGCACCATTGCCATTCGGATTGAAGCTGCCGCTGCCGAGGATGCTGGTCAGCGCCGCGCGATCCACCGCCGCGCCGAGCGTGGAGGTGGTGTCACCCAGCTCGATGCTTCCCGTGCCCGCAGCGAGGTTGTTGCCAAGCTGGAGAGTGCCGGAGCGGATGACGGTGCCGCCATCGATGGCCGTGCCAGACACACCACCGCCGGTGCCGTAGGTGTTCGCGGTGTTAAGGCTCAGCGTGCCGCCATCCAGGACCGTGATGCGGCCTGAGCCGGTGATCGCGCCATCCAAGCTTAACTGACGACCCGCGCTGGCACCGAGGAAGGTCTTGCGCGCCAGATTGACGGAGCCGTTGATGGAGGAGTCCGCGGCACCGGAGGCCGTGATAAACACGCTGCCGGTGCTGTTGGCATTCGTCACCGAGATATTGTTCGTCAGGCCTGTGATGCCCTGCAGATCCAGCACGGCCAGGTCATCAATGCCGGAGACACCGATCACACCGAGCGTGAAAGCGCCTGAGCCAGGTCTGGCACCATTCGCCAGCACGAGCTGGCCGTTCGCCACTTCTGTGGCCCAGGCCTGGGCGCTGTTGTCAGCGGTGGAGAGAGTCTGCACCAGGCCGCTGCCATTCAGACGGAGGGCCGAACCCGCGCCACCCGTGACGGCACCTGCATACACACCATCCTGCGTGCGATCCGCGCCGAGTGTGAGAATGCTCGTGCCGAGAGCGACGGTGGCATTCGCCGGAACCGGGCCGGTGCTGGCCAGCGAGCCGATGGCCTGGTTGCTGCCATTCAGAGCCAGGGTGCCGGAGGTCACGTCACCCGTCAGCACATGGCGGGACCGGGCGGCAAGGCGGTTCACACCATTCGCCTGCAGAGTCCCTGCCATAATGTTGGTTACGCCGATGTAGTCGTTCGTCGCATTGTTGAGCTGGAGGATGCCGCTGCCGGTCTTCGAGAGGCCGCCGGAGCCGGTGATGATGGAGTTCACCTGCGTGGTGGTGCCTGCGGAGACCTGGAAGGTGCCGCCCGCCGGATCCAGCGTGATGCCGCGTGTCTGGGCGATGGTCATGCTGACGGTGGTCTGCAGCGTGCCGCCGGCGAAGCGCAGAGAATCCGCACGCGTGGTGAGATGCACACGGCCCAGGCTGGTGTCCGCCGCCACGGAGAGCGTGCCTTCCTGCAGCACGGTGCCGCCCTGGTATTCATTGATGCCGGTCAGTTGCAGTGTGCCCGCGCCACGCTTGGTGAGAGTCACCGCACCCTGGATGGAACCACCGTAGACGGTGTTGACAGCCTGGTTGACCGTCAGCGTGTTGATGCCAAAGCCGCTGTTGTTGATGGTGCCGCCAGGACCGGCGAGCGAGCCGATCTGCTGGTTGTAACCATTGAGATCGAGAATGGCGGAGTAGCCATCTCCACGAGTGGTGACCGCCACCGTGGGAAGCAGCGCATTGTCACGACCGATCTGGATGACACCGCCCTGGATGTCCAGACCCGTGAAGGTGTTCGCACCCGCGAGCTTGATCACATCCTGCCCCACCTTCGTGAGTGAGAAATTGCCGGTGATGCTGCCATCGATCACCAGGTAGGAACCACGCAGACCCACATCATTCGGATTCAGGTTCGTGCTCGTGTTCAGCTTGCCCATGTCATACATGAAATGGTTGGCGCCACTGGAGATGCCGGCAGGGTAGATCTGGCCAAGGAAGGAATTGGCCGTGAGGTTCACCGTCACACCGCTGCGGATGGTCTGGATGACCGCCACCTGATCATAGTCGAGCGGCAGATAACCCATGATGGAACCACCGGCGAGGTTGATGGTGCGCGTGCCCGCGACATCCGTGAAGAGCTGGAGATGCACGCCATTCGGCAGGCTGTAGCTGCCCGTGCCACGAGCATCACTGACCGCCCAGCGCTCGATCGAGCCGGGCTCCTGCACCAGGTTGGCCGTGGGCTGGAAGTTTGGCACTGCCACTTCGATGGAGCCTGTGGAGCGCACCACGGCCGTGACCGTGCTGGCACCGAAGGCACCATTGTGCGTCACACGCGCGCTGCCATCGCCAATGCTGAAGGTGCGGCTGCCGGTGAAGCTGCTGCTGTTGTCACCCAGGGTGAACATGCCGTCACCGGAGAGGCGCACATCATAGAGGCCCTGGTTGTTCAGGCCGCCGGCGCCATTGCCAGCACCGAGCTGGATGCCGCTGGTGGAACCCGGGCCGAAGCTCACCGCATCAGAGCTGAGCAGGTAGTTGTCATACAGCGTGACGGCGCCTGTGCGCGTGGTGTGGCGGGAGCCGTCCACCTGGAAGAAGACAATGCCCTCATGGCCGCTGCCGGAGGTCTTCAGGTCCACGGCAGGGAGCTGGCTCAGGCGGTCGCTCGCGCCCACGCTGCGGATGATGCCGAGGCTGTTGACCGTGATCTTGCCACCGGTCCAGGTGAAGAGGTCCGGAGTGCCGCTGTTGAAGTTATAACGCACTTCCGTGAGGTTCAATGTGCTGTCACGGTCCGTCATGCGCGCACCGTTGAGGATGACCTCGCCCGCGCCTTGAGCACCGGGGGTGAGGAACTGGATGCCGCCGTTGTTGATGATCCAGTCACCGCTGAAGTGCGCCTGGTCGCTGCGGACGTTCATGAAGCCCGTGCCAAACTTCGTCACATCACTGGCGAAGATCTTGCCATTGAACTGCATGGTGTTCGCGGAGGCATAGATGAGCGCCTCGCCATCACCGGCCAGGGAACCGAAGTAGACATCGGGATTGATGTTCGGAGCGATGGCCGAGGAAGCCTGGATCAGACCGCCGCTCTGGATGGTGATCCGGTTGAAGGCATTGTCAGCGCTGCTGTTGATGTCGCGGTCGAGACGCAGGGCATGGAGGTTGAGGTTGGCGCCCAGCGTGGCCGTGGCCGTCGTCAGGTTCAGGATCTCCGTGCCATCGTTCAAGGGCATCGTCAGCGTGTTGCCGGTGTGCGTGATGTAGTTCACCGGCGCGCCGCCCTGGGTGATGTCCTGGAAGCCCAGCGTGGCGTTATACTTCATGAAGTTGTTGTCCACGCGGCTGACGATCCACGGCGCCACCATGCCGTTGTTCATGAGGTCGGCGCCGTTGGACGCCAGGAAGAGGGCACTGCCCACATTGCTGGCCACGGTGCCGAGGATGCCGGCCGTGTTGGTATTGACCACCATGCCGGTGACCATCATCGTGCCATTGCCACTGCGGGTGATGGCGCCCGTGTTCAGCTCCACCCAGAAACCTGTGTCACGGCGGATGACCACTTCAGAGCCTCCCTGAATGGTCAGGGCGCCGATGACTTCGCGGTTGGCGATGTGGTCCGTGTTGTCACCGAACAACTCAAGCACGGAGCTGTTCAGCGTGATGCCCACCGTGTCAGTCCAGCGCCCTCCGCCTCCCAGCGTGCCCGCGGCACGGGTGCCTGTGGTACCGCTGCCGGTGAAAGGCGTGTTGTTGTCAAAACGGAGGCGTGAACCTGGATGGAAGACCCAGGTGTTGGCATTGACCCCAGTGCCGCCCACAGCCGTGCCGGAGGCGCCCTCGATGCGTCCCTCACCCACCAGATCCACCTGGCCGGTGCCCAGCGGTGTGCGGAAAGTGGTGCCCGTGCCGATGGCGCCGCCCTGCAGCGAGAGGATGGCAGCGCGGTAACCACCATCAAGGTTGCGTGAGCGGGCCACCAGAGTGCCGCCGCCATAGGTGTTCGCGGAGTTCGCACCGAAGGTCACGGTGCCGTATCCCATCACCGTGTCCTGAGCGCCGATGAGCATCTTGTTAGACGCGCCGGCAAACTGCGCGCCCACCGTGGCCGGATTGACCGTCAGCGTGGTGCTGCCACCACCGAGGCGGAATTCCGCGCCGCCCGTGCCCCAGGGAGCCACGCTGTTGGCCGTGAGGTTGCCGTTGCCGTCCTGCGAGCCGAGATACCACGTGTTGTAGACACCTCCGTCACGGGTGGCCATGGCCGGGTCCACCGTCAGGCTCTGGTTGTTGTCGATGGCGAGCACCCCCGCACCGGTGCCGCGAATGACGCCTGCGGCAGCCGCGGTGATGCTGTTGAAGTTGGCGATCGTGCGTGTGCCAATCACCGGCATGGCGCCGCCGCTGGTAAAGATATTGGTTAGGCCGGTGGTGCCCAGCTGCGCTGTGCTGGCAATGGAGAGGCCCGTGCCCGCAAAGATCTGCACCGGGCCGGTGCCGAGGGTGGCATTGGTCTGGCGCACGGTGGTGACGCCGGTGAAGTTGTTGAAGCCGCCGGTCCAGGTGTTCGCTGCATTGTTGTCAAAGTGCAGATACCAGATGCCTGCCTTGTTGAAGATGCCATTGCCACGCACAATATCACGCAGGAAGAGGTCCGAGCTGTCCGTGCGGAAGGTCGGGCTGTCATTGATCTCCAGGATGTTCTCCAGGACCAGGTCATCACCAAACGAAGGTGACTGGAAAACGAGATAGGGACTGTTGGAGGTGCGGAAGACGTTTCCGGAATTGTTGGTGCCGATGGTGCGCGCGGCTGCGGATCCACCATCACGATCCACCAGGAAGAGGATCTGGCCGTTGACATTGATGTCCTGCCCCGCCGCCGTGAAGACGCTGGAGGTGCCGTTGAAGGCCATGCGCACGGTGCCGAAGTTCAGTTCCACATCACCCGTGCCGGCCACATCATAGTTCGCCGCCGAGTTGGACGTGAGACGCCACTCCCCGCGGTTCAGCACGAAGCCGCCAGTGAAGCCGCTGTTGTCAGCATCCCAGCGCAGGACACCATCCCCCGTCTTCACGATGGGCGCCGCACCGGTGATGCTGCCCATGAGACGCCAGGTGTTCGCATTCACGTTCATGCCCACAGGGCTGGTGCCGCCGATGGTGGTGGTGCCCAGCACATCCGTGTTCGAGTTGCTGTTGTTCATGCGCAGCAGCGTGCCGGCCGGGCCGGTGGTGCCCAGAATGTTCAGGTTCTGGAACTGCACGGCCGTGGTGGTTCCAGACCCCGTGTAGCGCTCCGCCTGGATGATGGCCTGGCCCACGTTTTCCGCCACGGTGATGGTTAGGCCGGTGAAGGTGGTGGTGGCGCTGTTATGGCGCAGGCGCAGATCCGCAATCTGGTTGCCGTTGAAATTGTTGGCGTAGTTGCTGTGCAGGATGATCTCACTGGCCGTGCCCTGGGTGCCGGCGCCGTCCAGGTAAAGCCTGCCGCCATTCAGCTGGATGGTGCCGGTGATGGCGTTGGCCGTGTTCACAAACTGGAAGCCGCCAGGGCCGTCCAGCGTCAGATTTGCCGCGGTGACCACGCCGCCAAAGCGTGAGTTCGGGCCGGAGTGACCGCCATAAACAATGCCCTCCACCGGCGTGGAACCATTGCCGAAATAGACGTTCGTCGTGTTGAAGTCCACACGGTTGCCGTCGTCACTGCCGAGGATGAGACCACCGCTGTGGATGTTGATCTGGCCGCCATTGAAGATCATGTCATTGGTGCTGCTCTCCTCGTCCACACGCAGGGCATACATATTCTTGGTGCCGGTGAGCGTGGTGTCACCAAAGCCGCCGGAGAACTGCACCACATCCGTGGCGGTCACGCTGCTCAGGAAGGCGTCACCCGTGCCGGCCGTGACCGTTCCAAGGACAAAAGGCGCGTTGGTGAAGCCGGTGACTGAGTTGTAGCTCAGGAAGGTGCGCCGCGTGGCGTTGATCATCCAGGGGGCCACGATGCCGTTGGTCAGCACGGGATCACCACCGGTCAGGATGAGCTTCATCGACTGAATGTTGATGGAGCCGAGCTCGTTGGCGTTTTCACGGATCGTCAGCGTGCTCTGACCGTTGCGGGTGATGCTCGGTGTGTAGAGCAGGATCTGGCCGCCTGTGCCGTTGCGCTCCAGGGTGATGCCTGCGCCGCCCTTCACGGTGATGGCGCCCACCGTCTCCATGTTCACACGGGCGTTATGGTTGATGAGGTTGACGCCTGCACCATCAAGCACCAGCGGCGTGGTGTCCCCCAGCTTGTTCTCCGTGATCGCAAGGCCGAGGTTCGAGTCATTGAGACGGGAGTTAAAGATGCTGTCGGCCACATCCATGCTGTAATCCAGGCGCAGGTTGCCGCCGGGGCGCAGGTTGAGCGTGCTCGTTTGAGTTCCCGCATCATTCGTTAGGCGGCCCGCGCCACGCAGCGTGAGACGGCCATACACATCAAAGGTCGGGGAGGCCGTGTCACCGGTGAGCTCCAGCAGGCCGCCGATGCTGCCACCGTCTGCCACACGGTAAATGGTGGTGCTGCCTGTGTAGTTCTGATCCCCGTAGAAACGGATGTTGGCACCCGAGCCCGCTGGAGTGGCGCCATTGTAGATGGGATCCTTCCCGACCAGCACGGAGGCCGTGCCGGTGACCACACCTGAGTTGGTGATGCTGAGGATGCCTGCTGAGGTGGAATTGAAGCGGTAAATATTGTCCAGACCGGCGCCGAGCGTGGTGGGCGTGTAGTAGGTGTTGCTCAGCGCGGCGATTCCCCAGTTGCCATTGCCCACGCGCGCCATGTTGATCGGCGTGGTCCAGGCACCTTCGGAAAGTCCCAGGGCGATGGAGCCGTCCGTCAGGGAGCGCAGTCCATAGTCGGTGATCGGTGCGTCCATCTGCAGGTCCACACGGGTGGTGGAACCACGCTCGGAGCCGTAGATGCGCACTTCCTGCCCCTGCGCGGTGAGCACGTTGGACGGCGCGTTGAGGCGGATCACCGAACCTTGGTTCACAATGATGTCCCCGGTGCCGGCGTTAGCCGTGGAGAGGGAAACAAAGGTCGTCCCTGGGGAGCGGACGTCATCCAGCCCGCGGGTGCCAAAGAGCAGCGTGCCGCCGGTCACCACCAGGCCGCCGCGCCAGGTGGCGCTGTTGTCACCCCCGATGGCGAGATCAGAGCCGCCGATCTTGTTCAGCGTATAGCCATTGCCACCGTCGGTGATGGTGCCGGCAAAGACGCCTGCGGCATCCATCTGCACACGCGCGTGGTTGGTCAGGGTGATCGTGCCGTCAAACCGTGGGATAAAGGTGTTTCCACCCGTCATGAGGAACCGCTGCACATCGAGAGTGAGGTTGTTGAAGGTCAGCAGCTTGTTGCTGCCGCCGCCGGTCGCACGGTCGGTGTCCAGGGCGGAGTCGCCACCCTGGTGGATGATGCTATTGCCGATGTTGATGCGCTGCGCGTTGCTGGAGCTGTCACCGATGGCGCGCACCTCCCACTCACCACCGCGGAGATACACCGTGGCCGTGCCGGGGATGGCAGAAATATTGCTGGTAGGCGTGGCCCATGAGTTGTCATTCGCCCAGGTCGTCAAAAAGCCACGGTCGATGCGCACGGCTTCGATCGAGTTGGGTTTGTTGCCATTGATGTTGTCCAGCGTGAGCCGCCCGGTTCCCACCTTGACCAGCATAGAGCCCGCACCGCCCAGGATCTGGCCGTTGAAGGTCTGGCTGCCGTCGTCACGCCCCACGGTCAGTGTGGCTGTGCCGAGGTTCAAGGTGCCCGCAGAGAACTGGAAGGAGTTGCTCGGATTCACCGCTGAGATGTTGCCAAACTCCTGGTTGTTGTTGTTGAGCAGGATCTCCGTGCCGGGTGACATGATCACCAAAGAGCCCGTGGTGCCGTTGAGGTTGGAGAACAGCGGCAGCGCATTGGGAACCGTGAAGCTGAGGGTTCCGCGATTCAGCTCGATGTTGCCCTGGAACTGCTGCACGGAGCCGATCTCCAGTGTGCCCGGACCAAACTTGGTGAAGACGGTGCTCAGCGTGTTGGTCGCATTGTTGCGTGTGTTCACCACCGGCACGTTGAGGCTGGAAACCGCCGCATTGTCCACATACACATTCATCTGCGTGTTGCCGATGTTGATCCGTGATCCCGCCGCGCCGTTGATGTCAGCGCCCGCATTCAGGATCATGCCGCCGCCGTTGGCAGGGGTGGCGTTGTCACCGAGATTCAAGGTGAAGGTGCCGAGATTGACGTTCGCATCCGTGCGGAAGGCGAAGACGGAACGGTCCGCTGTGAGGGTGCCGCCAGTCACTCCTGCATCGAAGACCTGGGTCGGGCCGGAGGCACCGTTGAGATCGCCCGTGCCGCCATAAGCACCTGCGAGGCTGACGATGTTATTGCTGCTGGTGGTCACATAGTGCGCAGCGTTGCTGGCACCCGAGGCAGCGTGCACGGCCCAGGGGCCGACGATGCCATTCGCCAGGACCGGCGCATTCGTGAAGTTGAAGATCTCGTTCGTGTTCAGCGAGCCTGTGGTCGGAACAAACGTGATGCTGCCCGCGCCGGTGCGGACGAGAGAGTCAAACCTGAACGTCGTGACACCGCCTGCGGTGGCATCAATCCCCAGACGCGCGCCGCCGCCGGTGGTCAGCACACCCGCCGTGGTGGTGGTGGCACCGCCAATACCGGCGAGCCTCAGCTCCCCGTCCGCCATGGAGATGGCACCTGTGCCAAAGGGGCTGCCCACCGCTCGTGCGGTGCCGACCAATGTGCCTTGCGAGACGGTGGTGGTGCCACTGTAGGTGTTGGCATTGGTGAGGAACACCGTGCCGCTTCCCTGCTTGTCGATGCCGAAGCCCGCGCCGCCGCTGATCACACCGCTGAACGTGGTGTCTCCTCCGGCGATGGCGGTGAGAGCCACGCCGCGGGTGGAGAGGTTGATGCCGCCGCTGAAGATCTTCGCCCCGGCATCCAGACCGCCAATGGTCTGCACACTGCCCGTGGCCGTGTTGATGATGTTGCGCCCGAAGTTCGTCGTGCCAGACAGCAGCAACTGCGAGAAGGAGGCGCTGCGCATGTTGACGTCCGTGGTGGCCGTGCCGAGAGCGCTGCCGTTGCCAAGCACCAGGTAACCATTGCTGATCACGGTGTCGAAGGCTGTCGTGCTGGCACCATTGAGCCAGAGCGTGCCCTGCTCAAATTTCTCCAGGATGTTGGCCGCGGCGTTGGAGACGATGGCCCCGTTGACCGTGGTCAGGGCACCGCGAGTGCGCAGGACGATGCTGCGGTTGAGATTGATGTTGCCGGTGATGGTGGTGCTGTAGCCGTTGGCACCGTCAAAATAGATCGCGCTGCTGGTGCCGCCGCTGGTGGCATACACGCCCGCATGACCGATGGTGAGGCTGGGGATCTGCACCACCTGGTTTTCAGAACCGGGGCCGGTAGGCCCCACCGCGATGACACGTGTGCTGCCGTCATTGCCGCCGCTGGTCGTCAGAGCATTGTTAAACAGGAACGGACCGCTGCCGTTGATGCGATACTCGACGTCAGTGCGACGGTCGCTGTTTGAGGTCAGCTGAATGCTGCCTGTGCCTGCGGCGCTTGTGTTGGAGAGCACCACGCGGCCCTGGGTGACGATCAAACCACCGTCAAAAGTGTTCGCGCCATTGAGCACCAGCACGCCGCCATTGTTCTTGCGCAGCGTCTGCGCACCCGTGGCCTGGTCGCCGATGATGCCGTTCACGGTGAGCAAGCCCGCACCCGCCTGGAAGCTGTTGTCAACGCCAACGGTGAGATCGATCGTGTTGGCCGAGTTGTTGAACACGATGTTGTTGACGGCAAGGTCCGTGAAGTTGGTGCCGACGGACAGCACCTGCAGCGTGCGGTTGGCATCAAAGGTCAGATTCCCCAGAGTGACGGTGTTGAAGCCGCCGCCATCCAGAGTGCTGGTGCGGACCGTGCTGGTGCCGCCGCCGATGTTGAGATTGCGACCGCCATACTGGGTGTTGATTTCACCACCAAAGGCATTGCTCTGCGTGTCCAGGCGGAGCTCGCCTGCCCGCAGGTTGATGTCAAAGCTGCCTGAGCCGAGGGAAGCGTTCTCACCCGCCCACAAGAGGCCACCCTGGCCAATGGTGACCTGACCGGAGAAGGCCTGGGCCTTCGGGATGTAGACCGTGCCGTCGGTGTAATTGCGGTCCGTCGCATCAGGCGCGCCGACGATGAGCGGTGTCGGCACTCCCAGCGCCGTGTCAGAGAGCACGTTGGCATTGGCGATGGTGAGGACACCACCATTGCTGGTATGACCACCCAGGCGGTAGGCAGGAGCTGCCGTCAACGTTCCTGTCTGGGTTCCTGTGCCGCCGGAGGGAGACAGCGTGGTGCCTGTGAAAGTGCCGTTGCCATTGTCCGCGCCGAACCATGCTTCCACGTTCGGAGCCACGGTGCGGATCTCGCCGAGGACATCTTTGCGGAAGTCGTTGTTGCCGCTGATCGTGACCGCCACACGGCGGGCCTGACCGGACTGGTTGTTCGCGATCAAAATGTTGTTAGGCCCGCTGCCCAGAGGTCCGCTGGTGGAGTTAAAGCTGCTGAAGGTGATCTGCTCACCCGTGCCGTAACCTGCGCCGAAGGAGACCGCGGCTGGAGTGTCATTGTTGACGTTCTGAAGAATGATCATCTGGCGGCTGCCGATGTTCACGGGTGACTCGATGCGGAGGTAACCATCTGCCGCGATCTGGATGTCATTGCCGCTCACGTTGGCACCTGCCCTGCCAGTGCCGCGCAGCCAGAGCTGCCCCTGGTTCACGATGGTGCCGTTTTCATACGTCTTGGGTGTGTCAAACACCAGCGTGCCGCCACCGCGCTTCACCAGGGAGCCGTTTTGCATGTCACCGGCCATGATCACCAGCGCGCCGCGCTCCGTGCCTGAGCCGCTGCCGTCCACGCGCACATATCGCTGCTCGCCCGCGAAATCGAGGGTGTTCATGAAGGTGATGGCATGGGTGGAGGCCCCGCCCACGTTCAGACCGAAGATGCCAGGATTGAAGGTGGGACTGCCCCAGGTGATCGTGCCGCCGGCACCGCCGAGATTCACCGTGACTGGCGCACCATAGGCGTTGATGCCAGAGCTGCCACCGCCCACACCACCACCACCCAGGAACTGCACCTGGCCAGGGCCGGTGCCGAGCGCGCGGGAAAAATCATCGTCTGTCTCATAAGCCGCAGGCGAGTTGGGAGAACCGCCGAAATTCAAATTGCCGGAGCCAAGCGCCGTCGCCAGTGAACCGATGACTCCACGAAACACACCTTCATTGATGTAGGTCGTGCCTGTGTAGCTGTTGCTGGCGAGCATGGAGGTGATACCGCCGCCCGTTTTCACATAGTCAATCGGGCCGGTGATGTCCGCCGAGATGTTGTGGGAGACGATGGCGATGTCGTAAAGCGTCCCGCCGCTGCTGGTGACGCTGGTGGCGGCGATGGTGTTCGTGCCGCTGCTGCTCATCATGCCCCCGGATGTGATGTCCAGCGTGTCTCCAGGAGCACCGATGGCCACACCACCGGCGATGTTCAGGGAGTTGATCGTCTTCGCGCCAAAGCCCGTCTGCGCCGTAGTCGGGCGCACGTTGTCCGTCGGTGTCGCGCTGGAGATGGAGGTGGGCAGGCCTGTGAGAGCCGTGTAGCCATTGCCACCGCTGAAGTCATACTTCACAAACTCGCCGCCAGTGCCTGCGGTGGCGGAGTAGGTGTAGGCCCAGCCACCGACAAACGGCACATCCGCGCCGATGGCAGAGTTCAGAATACGGTGCTTCGTGCCTGCGCCCAAGGCAGTGCCGATGAGGCTGTCCACGAACAGTTCAAGAGTGGTGCCCGGATTGGGCACCGAGAGGCTGGCAAGAGTCATGAGCACGCTGCCCGCGTCCGCCGAGCGGAAGCCGATGCGGTTGTGACCACCGGTGATGGTGGTGGCACCCAGCCCCTGGATCACCGCATAGTCATAGAAACTTGTGGAAGTGCCGCTGAAGGAAGCATTGTCGATGTAGATCTGGCTGCTGGCCATGGAGATCGGCGCCGTGGTGGAGAAGCGGCTGTTGGCCGTGCTGTTCGTGTTATCATCATTGGTGGCGCTGCCGGCGGTGTTGCCAAAGCCGATGCGCAGCCAGGAGTTTCTCATGCTCAGCGCGGAGACATCCGCATAGGGCGCGTTCGCCAGCACATCGGTTCCGTAGTCGGCGCGGATCTCACCCAGCGTGGAAGTGATCGTGCCAGAGTAACTCTGGCCGGACGCGATGCTGCGAAGGCGCAAGCCGCCGATGCCATAGTGGTTGATGGTCGATGCTCCGGAAGCCGCGCCAGAAATGTCAACAAAGCCGACCCCGCCGGCCGTCAGCTCCTGGTTGATATTCATGGCCGCTGACAGCGTCAGAGTTCCGGCCTGGTCGTTCTGAATGCGCGTGGCACTGCCCAGTGTGATCACCCCCGAGATGGTAGGACCATTGGCCCCCATGAAACTCCGCAGAGCGCCGTTGTTGCGGAATCCATTGCCGTTCAGGGTGATGGGTTCGCTCGGGGCGCCAATGCCGCCGGAGCCCAGGGCATCCGGACCGGTGGCCAGCGTGGCCCCGGCATTCACCACGGTAGCGCCAGCGACTGTGCCGAGCACGGTGCCGTCATTGACCAGGGGCACGAGGAGCGTCATGCCGCCGTTCAGCGTGTTCGCCCCGGTGTAGGTGTTCGCCCCGCGCAGGATGAGTGTTCCATCACCATTTTTCGTTAGGCCTGTCCCCGTACCGCTCAGCACACCGGTGAGCACGAGAGCACCATCGTTCACATTAAAGTCGGTGTTGTTCGTGAGCGTGATGTTGGAGCTGATGATGTCAAAGGCCTGGCCGGTCTTGTTGACCGCCGCCGTGCCGCCATTGTTCATGATCAATGAACCGCCCGTGCCTGGAGCGAGGGTGTAGGCAAACTGTCCCGCCGCATCACCCAGGTTCAAGGTGCCGAGCGTGACAGCACCGTTGAGATTGATGGTTTGATTTCCGGTTAGGCTGAGGAGGTTCAGGTTCGCCACGTCTCCCGCGAGCGAGGGAATGGCGGGCGGTGTGATGTAGTCCGTGTTCGACGTCCAGTTGTAAAGATGCTGCCAGGAATACACGCCCGGTGTGCCGGACTGCGAGACACCCCAGTCAACAGTCGCCGCAGGCAGAGGCACCTGGCTCGAGACCATCAGAAGAAGCGCGAGGGCTGAGGCAGGCAGTTTCGCAGTGGCTCGGAACCATGGCAGGACGGAGCTTTGACGGAAAATCATGGTCAGGGACGGAATGACAGAGGGCTGGTTAGGCCGACCTGCCTAGACATCTGACGATCAAAGATCTGGGAGTGATGCCAAGGCAGGACGGAAGAGCCGCCACTGTGTCATTTACCCCCTCTCGCCAGCCACAAGCGCGCCCTTTGCCCCTTTATAAACCTGGGGTTTAGCGTTCATAAAGGTTTTGCTTATTTTCTGCAAAACCGCACCTGATGCGTGACTCAGGTGATAAGCTCATCTGGAGCCGCATGCCCCTGGTGATGAAGCATGATACGGGCCAGTCTGGAGGTGATGGTTGGGTTCAGCCGCCGCCCAGGCGTTTGCCCTCATGCCAGCGGATGGCACGGCGCACCACGGCAGAGCCGTCTTCCAGCATGAGCTTCGTTTTGATGTTCATCTTGTGCACATCCACCGTCTTCGGGCTGATGCGCAGCTCCTCCGCCACTTCATGCGTGCTTTTGCCTTCACCCAGAAGGCGGAAGACCTCCAGCTCACGGTCCGTGAGCTGGCCAAGCTCGTCATCACCACCAGCGGAAAGGCTGCCACCCGTGGCATAAGCCAGCACGATGTCCGCGGACATGCTCTCACTCACATAAATGCCGCCGCCTCTCACCCGGCGAAAGGCTTTCTCATACTCCGCATGCAGCGCATCCTTCCGCAGGTAACCACGTGCGCCGGCCTTCAGCGCACGATGCGCATACAGCTTCTCATCATGCATGGAGAGCACGATCATCTGCAGCTTCGGATAAAGCGCGTGCGCATCTTTGATGAGCTCGAGCCCGTTGCGATCCGGCAGGGTGATGTCCACCAGCAGCAGGTCCGGCAGATCCTTGGCCAGCATCTCCATGCCCTCGGCCGTGCTGGCCGCCATCCAGGCCCAGGCGAAGTCAGCCGTGGTGGAGACAAAGAGCTTGATGCCTTCCCTCATGAACGTGTGATCCTCCACGATGGCGACACGGCATGAGGGGGAGGACGGCGGGGCATTCATGAGGCTTTGGCAGGAGGTTGGGTGAAGTGAATGTCCGAGAGCCGGGCTTCACACAACGCCAAAGTTCCGGAGCCGCCTTCACGCCGTGCATGAAACTCCAGATGCCCGCCGAGCGCACGCGCACGCTGCCGCAAAAATTGCATGCCCAGCCCCTTGGACGTCTCCACGCCTTTTGCAAAAGGAGCACCGTCGTTCTCCACCTCGATCCTCAGCATCTGCTCCGCCAGCGTCACCCGCGCCTCGATGTGCGTGGGCTTCGCATGCTTCGCGGCATTCACCACCAGCTCCTGGATGATGCGGAACACATGCGTCTGCACCCACACCGCCAGCGGTGCGTCCCCGAGATCCGAGGCGATGTCACAAGGGATGCCATAGGTGCGAGTGATCTGCTCACAAAGCTCGGAGAGAGCCGCGGCCAAGCCTTCCTTCTCCACCCACACAGGGGCGAGACCATGCGAGAAACCGCGCGTGATGGCCGCGGCATCATGCAGCTCGCGCGCCACTTCCTCCGCGAGGTTGGAGTGCGCGGACTCCTCACGCGCCAGCAGACGGCTGAGCACGCCGCTCTTCAACTGCGCCGCCGAGATGCGCTGGCAGACGTCATCATGAATGTCACGGCCGATGCGCCTTCGCTCCGCCTCGGAGGCTTCCATCAAACGCGCCTCCGTCTCGCGCAGCTGCTCCACTGCGGCTGCGAAACCTTGCGCAATAAGCGCGAGCTCATCTTTGCCGGCGGGCGGAGGCACATCCTGCCCGGTCTTGATGGCCTGCGTGTAGTCCAGCACCTCACGCGCACGCCGCGCGATGAGCCAGTCCAGCGTGAGCCAGAGCATGAGGCAGGTGGCGGCCAGCAGGCAGGCGCGGACCAGGGACTCCTGCAGCGCATCCGCGCGGGCTCTTTCCAAGGCGGATGATGAATCATAGGACAGCACCACCACGCCACGGCTGGTCATGCCATAACCTGTGAAGAAGGGAAACACCGCCAGCAGATGCTCACGCGCCGCATCCCACTCCGTGATGCCTTCCATGAGCGCGCGGGACCGTGCCGCAGGCGCGGTGGCAGCGCCCAGCGGCGTGTCTGCCAGCCTCCCCCCCCGCCATTGCAGGCGCGAGGCAAACTGCACCACGTCCGCCTCATCACAGACCAGACCGAGCGAGAGATCCTGCGAGATGGAGGCATAACTCATCTCCAGCTCGGCCACCCGGCGCTGCTCATTGCGAAACAAATACTGCATGACTCCGGAGAGCCGCATGCCGGTCACCTGCGCCTCACGCTCCATGCGCGCCACGCTTCTCTCCACGAGCAGTTGCTCATTGCGTGATTTATCCAGCGCGATGAGCAGCAGGCCGAGCAGCAGCACGCTGAAAGAGATGGTGGCCTTGATGGAATGCCGGGCGCTCATCGCAGCAGTTCCTCCACGATGGAGCTGTCCAGCCACAGATCAGGCAGCGCAGCCTCACGCCGCGTGCGGCCGATGCGGCTGAGCTTCATCAGCTCACTGATGGTCGCGGCCAGCCCCTTCCCCGGTGTCTTTAACAGGGTGAGGTTTTCTTCAAGGCTCAGATGATGCACGCGCGCCATGATGGCCGAGAGCTCCTCCAGCTTCAATTCCTGCCGGCGCAGCACCGCCTCCATGCCCGGGCATGCCTCTGATTTGCGCAGCACCGGCATCATGGCGAAGTGTGCGCGCAGCAGCTCCTTCAAGGCCTCACGCTGCTCCTCCAGGAACGGAGTCTTCACCACCAGCACCCGGTAGATGGGTGTTTTGACAGAGGCGGAATCCTTCAAAACATGTGCTCCGCCTGCGATCATCTTGGTCATCCAGGGTTCGGCAGCCACCACCGCCGAGACGTCTCCACGCGCGAGCACATCCACCATCTCCGGCTGGAGGATCGAGACCGCTTCAATGTCCTCCATCTTCAAATTCGAGCTGCTGAGTCCCTCCGAAAGCAGGTGCTGCCCCGGTCCGCGAAGATCCACGCCGACACGCCTGCCCTTGAGGTCACTGAGCGTGGGGACGTCACCTCGCGCGAGCACCGCATCCGCGCCTTTGGACTCATCCAGCACGGCGACCACGCGGAGGTCTTCATCATTCTCCAGCAAGGTCACCACACTCTCCAGAGACATCACCGCCGCATCCACCACGCCGGTGTCCAGCGTGCTGGAAAGCGCCGAGGGCCAGGTGACCTCCACCCATTGAAACCGGCTGTTCGGCAGCAGCCCGCGCTCACGTGCCAGCAGCAGGGATTCTGAGCCCGCCCACATGCCGATGCCCACGCGCAGCGGCGTGTGCTGGACACTCCGCGGCAGCCACTGGGCCAGCGCGAGCAGGACGATCCCGAGCAGCACAACAAGGCATCGGCCAGGACTCAAGGATCGACGGAGCATTTGCCCTCAATCAATGAGAAAAGCCGGAACGAGGCAAGCATTGATTCGCGCGAAGCAGCGGACTGGAGCGCTTTGTAGAAATATTCAGGTAAAAAATGGAGAGGCTGGCCTAACCAGCAGCGATTTCAGGAGCGGCTTGCGTCTGCGCGTGCACGGCTTTTGATCCTCGAATTTCCAGCCTGCGCACGACAGCGGTGTCGCGCTTGAGCGCTTCTCCTGAGCCTGCCCCAAGGGTTTATGCATCTCGACATCAAGGCTTTTGTCTCGAACCACGGAGTGGTTCCCTCTGAATAGCCAGGGGTGAAGCAAGCGTCAGCGCGCGAAATCCCTGGTAAGTCGCGTTGAAAACACTTTTGAGAACCAACTCCGTAGGAGTTGCCCAATCCTCACGGCATCTTCATTCTCCCCTTCACATGCCAACCTATACTGACATCACTTACCACATCGTCTTCGGCACCAAGAACCGCATTCCTGCCCTGGACAAACCTCGCCGCGACGAGCTCTTCCGTTTCATCTGGGGTGTTGCTGAGGAACGCCACTGCCACGTTTATCGCATCGGAGGTGTCGAGGGCCACCTCCACCTTTTGACTTCTCTGCATCCCACCATCGCACTGGCCAATCTGGTCAAAGAAATCAAGACCGCATCATCGTCTTGGATCAAAGGACAGCATGTGTTTCCCGCTTTCGACTACTGGCAGGAAGGCTACGGGGCCTTCACTCTGTCAGCCGATGCCAGACCAGCCTTGATTGATTATATCAAGGGGCAGGAGCATCATCATGCTAGAGAGAATTATGTGCAGGAACTACAGCGAATGGTCCGCACGGTGGGGCTGGAATGGCAGCCCGATTATCTGCCGTGAAGCAGGATCATTCGCGCATTGGGCAATCCCTACGGGATTGATATTGGGTGATTCGTTATCGTGATACCACCAGGGGTTCCCTCCGGTCACCCCTGGCTATTCATGGGGAACCACTCCGTGGTTCTCCAAGCCTGATGCCTTCGCATCAAGAACCCATTTTTGGTTAAGCTCACGATGCTTCGCGAAGCTTCAGAATGAAAAGCCACCCCGCGAAGACGAGATGGCTGATGCATTCGATGTTAGGCCGCCATCACAGGAGTCGGACCGGAGAGCGGGGCGGAGCCGGGAGGTGTCATCTGGCGGGAAAAGGTGTCCGGCGCATGCGCGGTCTTCACCGCCTTGGCCATGGACTTGCTCAGACCATCCAGCGAGTAAGGCTTCAGCATGATGTCCACCGGCGGGCAGCGGCCTTCACTGAGGATGGTGAACTCATCCGGATCGATGACGAAGCCGGAGCAGACCACGATGGGCACATCATTTCCAGCCGCGCGGAGCTGCTTGAAGGTGTCACGTCCGCTGAGCTTCGGCATGTAGATGTCCAGCAGCAGCGCGTCGATCTTCTCACCACTGCGCAGCACGATGTCGAGCGCCTGCTGGCCGTCGCCGGCCTCCAGCACACGGTAGCCGAGGAAGCTGAGCATGTTCACGGCGATGGCACGCACGGGCGCCTCGTCATCCACCACCAGGATGGTGCCGCGCTGGCCCGCAGATCCGGCCATGGAGCGCGGATCAAAGCTCTGCACATCTTCCTCGATGTTCTCAGGATCTTGGGCGCGCGGCAGAAAGATGCGGAACTCCGTGCCCTGGCCTTCGACGGTGTCAAACTCGATCCAGCCGCCATGCTCGCGCACGATGTCCTGCGCCATGCTGAGGCCGAGACCGGTGCCGCGACCGGCATCCTTGCTGGTGAAGAAAGGCTCGAAGATGCGGTGGCGCATGTCTTCAGGAATGCCGCTGCCATTGTCACGCACAGCGATCATGGCGAACTCAGCGGTGTCACCACCCTGCGGTGAGCGGTGCATGACATTCTCAATGCCGATCTCGATGATGCCTTCGCTGGCCGGGAGGGCATCACGGGCATTGATGCAAAGGTTCAGCACCACCTGCTCCAGCTGCGTGGCATCAGCGAGTGCAAAGGAGGCGTCCATGCCGGCACGGATGCGCACGGTCACACGCGGATCCACGCTGTGACGCAGCAGGCTCTGCACGTCCGCGAGGAGCTTCTTCAGATTGGTGACCTTGCGCAGCTGGCTGCCATTGCCGCGGCGTGAGTAGCCGAGCAGCTGCTTCACCAGATCAGCGGCGCGCTGCGTGGCCTGGTTCGCAGACTGCAGCTTGTCACGCACGTCCGCATTGCCGGAGGTGCCGGGGTTGAGCTCAGCCAGCGTGAGGTTGCCACGGATGGCGGTGAGCATGTTGTTAAAGTCATGGGCGATGCCGCCTGCCAGCTGGCCGATGGTGCCGAGCTTCTGGGATTCACGCAGCTGCTTCTTCAAGCCGCGCACCTCGCTGCAATCACGCACCATCCAGAGACGGCCGATGACGTCTCCCGTCTCTGTCTGCATGGGAGCCGTGCGCACGGAAAACACGCGCTGCTGGGTGTCACGAGTCTCGGCTTCCACCTCGTCACGAAGTTGCGGATTGGCCTCGGTATTGGCGATCCACTGCATCATGCGGTCCTTCTCCATGAAACGGTTGGCGATCGCCTCCATGAGCTGCTTCACACCACGGCCGCTCATCTCTTCCAAAGGCGCGCCGAGGAAGTCATCCAGCTTGGCATTGGAGGCGATGATGCTGCCATTGGCATCTACCACGGCCACACCTTCATCACTGGCGGCAAAGATGCCCTGCAGGGCGGTGAAAGCCTCACGCACCAGGCGCTCGGCATTCAGCAGACGCTGGGAGGTCTGGCTGGCATGTGTCTCGGCCGCGTTCAGGCTCTGGCGATGCTTCGCAAAGAGCATGTTGATGTCACAGCGCAGCTTCCAAAAATCCTGGGGCAGCCAGTCGGAGACTTCCTTGGTGGGCGGCACACCGCGCATGACACTGGCGGTGGCATTCATCACCGCAGCCACGGGCTTCAGGGCCCAGCCGCTGATGAGGTAGCTGCCGAGGAACACCCCGGCGAGCAGCACGAAACCCCAGGAGCTGAAAAACCAGTCCAGGTTATTGCCCATCAGCTTGGCGGCACCCAGGGCAGGCAGCCAGCCGAACAAGATCAGCGGGAGGAGGAGGCGGACACGGAGCGAGTTCATACGGGAGTGGCAGTGAGGACGACGGGAGGTTGAGCGAGGAAACTCTGACGGTCAGTGCCACCCAGGGGTGTCGCCGCGCGGAAAAAGGCGAGGGTGCTGAGAGATGACATCATCTGCTTCTGGGAGGCGGTCATGAAGCGCTCCACAGCTGCGGACAGGTGTGTCTCCATCCAGGAGCTGATCAGGCTCTCCACCTCCGACCGCGATGGGCCGGCCGCAGGCACCACCACCGGCGGAGCCGGAATCAGGGGCGCGGTTTGGATTCGGGAAAGCTGGGCCTCCAGGCCGTCCAGGCGGTCTTTCAGGGCGCTCACCCCCATCACAGCGCCGAAGAGGTCGTTTTTGACCTGCTCGATCTCGTCCTGCAGCTCCTGCCGCGCGGGATCGGGCTGGAGAGGCTGGGGCTCGGGAAGCGGGGCGGGCTCGGGAACTTTCACCCGCTCCACGGCATGAAAGACGGAAGGAGCAGAGGCTGGGGAAGCCGGGACTGAGGCGGCCACGATGGCTTCCTGAAAGCCTTTGGCCACCATGGACTCCGGCGTGGTCGCAGGAAAGGGCGAGGTAATGGGAGGTCGGCGGCTGAAAGGAGGTGCCTCCTTCTCGCATTGATTCACCACCATGGCGGCCAGGCCTTTGTGAAAGACCTGCCGCTCTGGCAAAACACTGACTGTCTCTCCCTGCTCGGCGAGGGACGGCGCCTGGGTAGGCAAAACGAGTGTGGCGGCACTCACCCAGTCTCCCACAGGGCCCGAAACCTCTTTGGAGACGGCTGGAGCAGGTGCCTCAGGCACGGCGTTCGTGGGGAACGGGCTCGGCGGAGGAGAGCTTTCTTCTTGATAATCAGGCGTCTGAACTGTCGGCGTCACTTCGGCAACCGCCTCGGAACGGGGCGCCGAGGAGCGTTTAGAACTGAAGAAAGAGAAGGCCAGCGGCATGGTGTTTGTCAGAATTATGTGAAATTGCCATATTTTTTATAAACTGTAAAGCAGGAAAGTTAGTTTTACCAAATTATCCTGCTTCCTGTAATCTGCACGGGAGTCTATATCTTCACCCAAGGGCCTGGAAACCTAGGCACGCTAGGTGAATAGGGCAGGCTTTCAGAGGGAAGGCATTCATTATTCTTAACTGACGAGACAGGACTAGAGAGCGCCGCGGATTTCCAAACCCACCCATGACCTTCACATCATCCCTGCCAGCCCTGTCAGTCCAGGGGTGGACACAGACGCAGAAAGCCTTCGTCTACTACGTATGCCCCAGGAACGACGATTCAGGTAAATGACGCTGTGTGGAGGGCGCTGACGGTGATTTCAGCAGGGGGCCGTTCAGGCAGATCCGCCCGCCCGCCGAATCTCCCCTCATGTTTTCATCCAAAGCCAGCCCGTCAAATGGCCGCGCACCAGGGCCGGAGGCGGCAATTTTCCCGTCGTTTTTCTTGTCACTGGATGCGGGGTGGCCTATGAAGAAAACTGTATTTCTTGAGGAGGCTCCCGCATCTGCATGCACTCCTCCGAAGCGGCATCACCCACTCCCTGGAACCATGAGTTTTTTCCGTTCGTTTGCTGCCCTGGCGCTGGCCGGTGTCCTCTGCGCCCCTGCTGCCCACGGGCAGGGCTTCCTGGATTCCTTGTCCAGTGACCTGAACATCGAAGGCCTGGAAACCACCTACGACCCCACCACGGGTCTGGCCATCGCCAAAGGTGACGTGCACATCAGCTATGCTGACGTGCAGATCCGTGCCGGTCAGGCCAGTTACAATGCCACAACGGGGGAGGTCATCGCCCGGGAAAACGTGGTGATCTGGAGAGCCGGCGCCACTTACAAAGGGGACAACATCATCTACAACACGAACACCGGTGAGATCACCGGTGACGCCGTGCGCAGCAGCCTGCCGATGGAGATCGGCAATCTCTTCTACGAGACGGACCGCTTCACCAGCGAGACAAAGATCGTCCAGAAAGTGGAGGGTGGAGAGACCTTCATCACCACGCACGATTCGGAAGACCCAAACTTCCGCATGCGCGCCCGCAGCCTTACCATCAAGCCCGGTGACCGTGTCGTCCTTCGTGGCGTGACCATCCTGGCTGGAAACACCCCGGTCTTCTGGCTGCCCTATCTCTCCCAGCCGCTGGAGGAGGAGGTCGGCTACCGCTTCAACGTCGGCCAGCAGAGCCGCTGGGGCGCCTTCATGCTGAACCAGTACAATGTGATCCATGGTGACCACACCATGGGCCGCTACCACCTGGACCTGCGCTCCGCCCGCGGCGTGGCCGTGGGGGTGGACTGGCTCTCCATGCGCTACAAGAAGAACTGGACCAACTTCTCCGGCCTGAAGCTTTACTACCTCAACGACAGTGATCCGGACAAAAACAAGTCCAGCATCCCGCGCGGCCCCGTGCCAGAAAACCGCTACCGCGTGAACTTCCAGCACCGCATCTACCTCCCCGGCCCGGAGAAGAGCACCTGGTATGTGGACTTCGACATCAACAAGATCAGCGACCAGCACTTCTACGAGGACTTCTTCTTCAATGACTTCCGTGAGACCCCGGAGCCGGACAACCAGATCTCCCTCGTCCACACCGCGCCCTCCTACATCGCCACGCTCATGACCCGCTTCCAGGCGAACGACTTCTACACCGTCGGTGAGAAGCTGCCTGAACTGGCGATCGACTGGACCCGCCGCCCGCTCTGGAACACCGGGCTCTTTCACCAGGGGACCTTGTCCGCAGGCTACTACCGCGAAGGCGCGTCTGAGGCCAGCATCCGCGCGCAGGACCAGCTCAAGGACGCTGTCTCGGTCCTGGGCCTGAACTATGTGGGCACCCCTGACCAGAATGAGTTCATCCGTGGGCTGCTCGGCCTGGATCCAGGCACGGTGGTGGGTGTGCCTGAGGCAAACCGTGTGGCGGCCCTCGCACGGCGCGGATATGGCTTCCCTGAGTTCGCCCGCTTCCACACCTACCATGAGCTTCTTTACCCGAAGACCTTTGGCGGCTGGCTGAATGTGGTCCCGCGTGTGGGAGCCGGCGTGACCCACTACTCCGGCATCAGCGGCACGCGCACGGGGACGCCCTTCGGCACTCCGGACACGGACGGCACCGAGACAAAGTTCATCTTCCACGCAGGTGTGGACGTGTCCTTCAAGCTCACCAAGACCTGGTCGGACTATCAGAGCGAAACCCTGGGCCTGGACGGCCTGCGCCACGTCTTCCAGCCCTATGTGAATGTCTCCTATCTGGATGCCAGCCAGCCCGAGGGCTTCCCCAGCATCGACCGCCTCTCGGCGACGACGCGGCCGCGCCCGATCGATGTGCCGCTCTACTCCGCCGTGGATGATCTTCGCTCCTGGGGCATCACCCGCGTGGGCTTGAAGAACTTCCTCCAGACCCGCCGTGACTACACCGGTGAAGGCAATGGCCGTTTCTCCTCCGCCACGGACGAGGCCGTCCAGACCTACAACTTCGCCGGCATGAACACCTATGTGGATATCTTCTCCAAGGATCCGGAGTTCAACCGCAGCATCTCGAACCTCTACAACGAACTCTTCTTCCGCCCTGTGCCGTGGGTGAACCTCTGGATGGACATGCAGATCCCCATCGGCAACGACGACGGCAACTTCACCGAGTTCAACCAGGGCGTGACCCTCATGCCGACGAACTACCTGTCCTTCACCCTGGGGCACCAGCTCATCAATAACAACCCCTACTTCCAGGACTCGAACCTCCTCTTCTCCCGCGTCTACACACGCTTCAATGACAACTGGGGCTTCACCATGAACCACGTCTTTGAAGGTGATGACGGCACCATGGAGTTCCAGAGTTACAGCATCACCCGTGACCTCACGAGCTGGATCGTCTCGGTCGGTGGCATGATGCGTAACAACCGCGGCGGCCAGGTGGACAGCGGCATCATGCTCTCCCTCACCCTGAAGGATTTCCCGAACCTCACCATCCCGCTGGACATCGACCCGAACCCCTCGGGCCGCGGTGGGAACCAGTAGAGAGAAGGCCTCTTCATCTCTGTCTTCGAAGGACAGAAACGACACACAGGACAGAAAGGACCTCGGATTCGAGGTCCTTTTTGTTGTTTCAGTCCTTTCGGCCCTTCGCCATCACTCCAGAGCCGCATCCGCCCCCACGGCGGTGTCACACTTTTCTCGAATATATTATTTCCAGGGGCGCAGTCCCGGCCTTTGGTTCCGGTTCACATCCCTTTGTCACTTTCTCCCTCATGAAGCTCACCATCATCGGTTCTGGTTACGTCGGACTCACCACAGGCGCCTGCTTTGCAGAAGTAGGGCACCATGTCGTCTGCGTGGACAATGATCCGCGCAAGGTCGAGACCCTGCTCGCCGGCCAGATCCCCATCTATGAACCCGGTCTGGAATCCCTGGTGAAAAAGAACGTGGCCGCGAAGCGCCTGCGCTTCACCACCAGCACGGAGGAAGGCGTGGACCATGGCGAGGTGCTCTTCATCGCCGTGCCCACACCTCCGCAGGCAGACGGCAGCGTGGACCTTAGCTTCATCGAGAAGGTGGCCCGTGAGATCTCCCAGTTCCTGGACAGCTACCGCGTGATCGTGGACAAGAGCACCGTGCCCGTGAAGACCGGTGAGCGTGTCGCGCAGACCATCCGCCGCTATGCCAAGCCCGGCGTGGAGTTTGATGTCGTCAGCAATCCCGAGTTCCTGCGTGAAGGCAGCGCCGTGGCAGACCTCATGAAGCCGGACCGCATCGTCATTGGTGGGAACACGGACCGCGCCATCGCGCTGATGCAGAAGGTGTATGAGCCCTTCGCCGCGCCGGTGCTCGTCACAGACATCAACAGCGCCGAGCTCATCAAGCACGCCGCGAACAGCTTCCTTGCCCTCAAAATTAGTTATGCCAACGCCCTCTCCGAAATCTGCGAGGCCAGCGGTGCGGACGTCATCAAGGTGGCGGAAGGCATCGGCGCGGACAAGCGCATCGGCCGCGAGTTCCTGAACGCGGGCCTCGGCTACGGCGGCTCCTGCTTCCCGAAAGACATCGCCGCCTTCATCGCCATCGCCGACCAGATGGGCACGCCCTTCACCCTCCTCAAGGAAGTGCAGCGCATCAACCAGCGCCAGATCGACCGCTTCATCGATGGCATCCGCGAAGCCCTCTGGGTGCTGAAGGACAAAAAGCTCGCCGTCTGGGGTCTCGCCTTCAAGCCGAACACGGATGACGTGCGCTCCTCCGTGGCCATCAGCGTGGTCGAAAAACTCGTCTCCGAAGGTGCTGACGTCACCGTCTACGACCCCAAGGCCATGGACAAGGCCAAGGAGCTTGCCTTCGCCTCCAAGGTCAAGTTTGCCACCAGCCCGCTGGAAGCCGCCGCCGGTGCCGAGGCCCTCATCATCGCCACCGAGTGGCCCGAGTTCGCCTCCGTGGACCTCAGCGAGCTGCGCACCACCATGCGCGCCCCCATGATCTTTGACGGCCGCAACCTCATCGACCCCGTCGCCGCCGCCGACTTCGGCTTCCAATACCGCGGCATCGGCCGAGGCGTGGTGGAGACGAGGGCTTGAAGCGAACAGCTTGCTAGAGCACCTCGCCTCATGAAAAGCCACAAAGCAAAGGACGAGTTTGAGAAGCTGCTGTTCGCGCAGGACGATCACGCTTTCCCACTCGTCATGGTTAATACCATGCTCCGTTTCTACAACTCTGTCCGGGTCGATGACTGTATCCTGGAGAATGAAGGAGACATGCTGTTGTTCCAGTGGGGAACCTATGATTGGGGCCAGGGGCGCTGGTTTAGGCTCAATATCACAAGACAGATCATTCCCCAGCATGCTGAGGATGACGATGATGAGATCTTCCAGCTCTCGGCCACAGCCAAGTTTCACCCGAGCGCTGAGCTCGATGCTCTGGGCTTCGGTAACCAATGGTGCAGTTCACTTGACGAACTCGCAGACTTCTTCGCTTTCATTGCCACAACAGCGGCCATCCAGCGACTTCACACAGAACCCTGCGCCGAAGTGGAAATTGAATACTCCTGCGCAGGATAGACCTGCGTTCGGGTTACCTTTGTCCATCCATGACAGAAACCATCCTCAAACGTGTCCTTCTGGCCGTGCTGGTCGTGGTCTTGCCGCTCGGCTTTCAAAGCGCGACAAGCTATGAGACCACCGCCGCCCGGGAGTATGTGACCTGGTTTGGAATGCGCCTCACCCCCTACAAGGTCACGGAGAACGACCTGTCCCTGTGGCTCAAAAACACCGTCGGCCACCACCCGGCGACCGACGAGTGGACACAGACCACCCTCGGGGTGTGGTGGTTTCCTGGGAAGATTGGGACACCGCCAGGGAACTGGCTCTTAGGGAGGCACCTGCATGACTGCTATGTCGCCGCCAGATCAGACACCGAGAGGCAGAAGATCCTGGGATTTGCACGCCAGCTCGTGGAGGCAAAGTCCCCTTATGAGAAGTCCCTGGTCAATGAGCGCTGGAATGTGGCTTTGCCAGAGCTCTGAGGCCGACTCAACCCCTGCCCGAACTCCACCTTGCCCCAAAGCTGTTCTGTGGCATGTTACCGGCTCCCCCTGTCTCCGCACCTTGGGCTCCGGCCCCTCCCCCTGACCGCTTGTGAACGTCCGTCGCCTTTCCGTTGAAGTCCTTGAATCCTGGCAGAAAACGCCGCGCTATGCCGCTGATCTGCTGGATGACAAAACCCGCCAGGCCACCCTCTCCGGGCCGAACGCCGCGTTTCTGCATGACATCGTGCTGACCACGCTGCGGAACCTGACCATGCTGGATCATTGGGTGGATCACCTGACCAACGGACGCCACCTGGACCACCGCACCCGCTGGGTGCTGCGCATCGGCCTCTGCCAGCTCATGCTGCTCGGCGTGCCCTCCCATGCCGCGGTGAATGAGACCGTGGCCACCGCAGGACGTGCCTCCGGATTGGTGAATGCCGTGCTGCGCCGCGCTGGCCGCGAGATGAACACCCTCCTGGCCCAGCGCAAGGATCTGCCCCTCGCCGTGGCCTATTCCCAGCCGGAGTATCTGATCCGCCGCTGGATCAAGATCATGGGCAAGGCCAAGACCGAGGCCCTCTGCCAGTGGAACCAGGAACCTGCGGAGACCCACATCCGCCTGAACCGCCTGCATGACGAGGCCGAGGCCCGCCTCTCCAAAATCACCGGCCTGACCGCGCATGCCACGGAGGAGGACTTCTTCCTCGTCAATCCCGTCCCGCGTGAAGCCCTGAAGTCCGGCATCTGCTACGCCCAGGACCCCAGCACCTCCATCGCCCCGAAAATGCTCGGTGCACGCCCCGGTGAAACCGTGCTGGACGCCTGCGCCGCCCCTGGCGGCAAGACCGCCCTCATCGCCCAGATGATGGTGGGAGAAGGCAAGCTCATCGCCTGCGACAGCTCCCCTGCCCGTCTGAACCGCCTGCGTGAAAACCTGACCCGCCTGCGCGTGCACCATGCCCAGGTCATGCAGCATGATTTCCTCAGCAGTGACGCACCACCCTTTGGTGACCTGCTTTTCGATCGCATCCTGCTCGACGTGCCCTGCTCGAACACCGGCGTCATGCGCCGCCGTATCGATGTCCGCTGGCGTCTCAACGAGCCCGAGTTTGCCGAGCTGGCCCAAACCCAGCGCGGCATCGCCGAAAGCGCCCTTCGTTATCTCAAGCCCGGCGGCAGCCTCGTGTACAGCACCTGCAGCATCGACCCCGAGGAAAATCAGCAGCTCGTCAAAGCCCTCATGGCCGCGCATCCCGAGCTGGAGATGGCCGAAAGCCGCCTCGTCTTCCCGCCCAAAGACCAGATGGACGGCGCCTACGCCGCGCGCCTGGTGAAAAAAGCCTAACCAAGAGTTTCGAGAGCCTCGACCGCGTCCCTTGAGTCCGAAGCCTTGGCGAAGGACTCTCCGCATCTCCGCATCTCCGCATCTCCGTGTCTCCGTGTCTCCGTGTCTCCGTGTCTCCGCGTCTCTCCCCCCCTCCATTTCCCCATCACCCCCTCCCCGTGCCGCACGTAATGCCTGGGCACCATGAAGCTCATCTCCCCTGCCGACCTCCACGCCGCTGCCTCTCAAGCCCACATCCTGGACGTCCGGCTCGCGGATGACTTCGAGTGCTGCCACATCCCCGGGGCGGCGAACAACTGCGTGTATGAGGTGGCCTTCCATGAGCGCCTGAAGGACTCCTCCACCGCTTCACCGTCCTTCATCTGCCTCTACGGCCAGTCAGAGGCCAGCCATGAGGCCCCCATGGCCGCGGAAAAGCTGAAGCGCGCCGGGTTTGCGGATGTGCGCCTGCTTCAGGGCGGCCTCGATGCCTGGAAAAAAGCCGACCTCCCCGTGGAAGGAAAAGGCGGGCAGCAGCCCCAGCCCCTCCCGCCGCACGGTCGCAAGGAGATCGACCTCCAGGAAAGCCGGCTCGAGTGGACGGGACGCAATCTGCTGAACAAACATTGCGGCAAGATCTCCCTCAAATCCGGCCACCTGGACTTCGATCACGGCCTCGTCACCGGCGGTGAAGTCCTGATCGACATGACCGCCATCACCTGTGATGACCTGCAGGGAAATCCGCTGCATGACGTGCTCATCCACCACCTGCGCAGTGATGATTTCTTCGACACCGACCTGCATCCCGAGGCCCGCATCACCATTCGCGAGGCCAAGCCCACCGATGGCGGCACCCCCGGCTCCCCCAACCTGCAGGTCAAGGCCGACCTCACCCTCAAAGGCATCACTGCCCCTGTGGAGTTCACCGCCAGCGCTGGCATTGATGACCAGGGCCGCCCCGCCGCCCAGGCCGCCTTCGCCATCGACCGCACCCGCTGGCACGTGCTCTACGGCTCCGGCAGGTTCTTCGCCCGTCTGGCCGGGCACCTCGTGAATGACCTCATCGAGCTCCAGATCCGGCTGGTGTGCAAAACCTAGTCAAACCCGCGGAGTTCAACCATACGGGAAACACCCCAAAGGTGCCCCCGGAGGTTTATGCTTGCCAGAACACGCACTTTTTGAGACGACTTTGAAATGAGCGCCACCAAGCCAGCCCCATTGACCGTTTTCAGCCTGAAAGAAGGCGTCGTCGAAAGTTCCGCCGACCAGACCCTCGTCGATGCCTTTGCGGCTGACTTCCAGGGCCTCCGTCACTACGGCAACAAAATCGGCGAATCCCTGGACCTCGGCTCCCCATGGACCGGCCTGATCCAGGAGGACGACCTCAGCGTGGCCTATGCGTATTTCGGCGAAGGCACCAGCCCCAACGACCCTGGCGCGGGCGCCCTCATCGGCAAAAAGACCCTGCTCTATGAGCTGCTGACCAAGGTCACCACCCAGCCGAACTAACTTTCCGACCACCGACCATGCCTGCCAACATCACCCCTTCCCTTCGTTCGGCCATGGAGCGCCTCCGCAATGGCGGCGCCGTGAACGGTCTCCTGCTCGGCTGGCGCCGGCACATCCTCATCAACTCCCTGCCGTATGAGGAGTTCCGCGGGGAGAAACTGCTCCACGCCGTCCATGACATGCGGAACCACTTCAGCAGTGGCGGAGACCGCACCGCGCACACCTACTGGTTCGGCTTTGAGACCTGCCACGCCCTCGTCATTTTCCAGGGTGAATGCGTCCTCGTCATCCTGCACACCCGCGCTGAGGAGGGAGACTTCCTCCGCCGCAGCGGCCAGACCTTCCTGGAAGACAGCCAGCTCCTCATCGAGGAACTCCTGAACCCCTCCGAACGCGGCCCCGAAAACATCGAGGACCAGGAGACGAACCTCATCAGCCGGTCATAACTGACTGGATGCCGGGCCGAAGTCTCGCTGCCCCATGCATTGGCAGCCCGACATCGAATCACTCGGTATTGCGAGCCGGAGGATCGCTGGCCGGTAGCCGGTGGTGAAGCAAGCGAAGCTTGCGAGAACCACCGGTAAAACGCACAACGCCCCATGGGTTCAGGCCCGCGTCCCGGAGGGACGCTGGAAGCTCCGCCATCTCCCCAAACCCGCTCACTTCCGCCGCCAGCGCGCGCGGTTCATGCTGCGGCCCATGGCCAGCCAGTGCGCCTCAAAATCCGTGGTCGGGTAAAAGAAGGCATCCTCCGGCCAGTCCAGCCGCTCAAACTCCGGCCGCGCCGCCAGGCTGACCTGCGCGTCTTCAAAATAGACCGCGTCATCCGTCTTCAGCAGGAACTCACCGCCCGGCATCAGCACACGCGCCAGACCGTTGAGGAACTCATCCTGGTTCACCAGCCGGCGGGGAAAGTGCTTCTTCTTCGGCCATGGGTCCGGGCACAGTAGATGCAGGCGCGAGACACTCGCCGTGGGCAGCAGCCAGCCCGTGCTGTAGCCGCTCTCCAGCCGCAGCACCTTGGCATTCGTCAGCCCGCCGTTCCGGATCTTGCGCATGGTCTTGTGCACACGGCCCAGCATCCTTTCCAAGCCCAGGAAATCACGCTCCGGATGCTGCTTTGCCATGCCAAAAAGGAAGGTGCCGTCCCCACAGCCCAGCTCCACCTCCAGAGGGCGGGAGGCATCAGGGAAGATCTCATCACGGCGGAGCTCGCGGAAATAGTCAGGAGGAACAAACAGGGGCATGGGCGCGCTTCCTTTAGGCAGGATTCACCAGAATCCAGGATGAAATGTGCCTCGGGTCTCCCGCGTCTGAGCAAAAGCCGTGACTTTTTTCTCCGTGATTCGTATTTCTGATCTCAGCTCAGCCCCATCCACCTCCGTTCCGTCCCCACCATGAACCGCCGCACCTTCATCACCACCGCCAGCACCGCTGCCGCCGCCACCCTCATCAGCACGCCCTCCCAGGCCGCGCTGGCCAGCATCGGCATGGAGCAGGCACCCCTGCCCTACCCGCCTGAGGCCCTCGAGCCGCACATCGATGCCGTCACCATGGGCATCCACCACGGCAAGCACCACGTGGCCTACATCACCAAGCTGGGAGATGCCCTGAAGGCCTCCAATCTCAAGGCAGACAACGTCATCGACCTCATCACCGATCTCTCCAAGGCCCCCGCCGATCAGCAGATGGCCATCCGCAACAACGGCGGCGGCCACGTGAACCACACCTGGTTCTGGAAGTGGATGGCCCCCGCTGGCAGCGGCCCGAAAGGCCCTGAAGGCAAGCTGGGCGAGGCCATCCAGAGCACCTTTGGCAGCATTGACGACTTCAAGAAACTCTTTGGCGAAGCCGGCACCAAGCGCTTCGGCTCCGGCTGGGCCTGGCTCATCGTGAAGCCAGATGGCAAGCTCGCCGTCACCTCCACCCCGAACCAGGACAACCCGCTCATGAAGGGCATCGTCGCAGACGCTGATCTCGGCACCCCCATCCTCGGTCTCGATGTCTGGGAGCACGCCTACTACCTCAAGTATCAGAACAAGCGCCCCGACTACATCGCCGCCTGGTGGAACGTGGTGAACTGGGCTGAAGTGGCCAAGGGCTACGAAGGCGCCAAGGCCTGATCCGCATCGTCGATCAGCATTCACATTCAGGGGCGGCCAAGAGTGATCTTGCCGCCCCTTTTTTCATCTCCGCCACTCCGCCACCACCTAACCATTGATACGTCAATCCCCATGAAACACCTCCTCCTCACCCTGCTCTCCCTCCTTCCTGCCGTCCTCTTCGCTGTGGACAAAGTCGCCCATGTCGAGGCAGATGAAGCCGCCAAGCTCATCGCCGATGGCAAGGTCACCGTCGTCGATGTCCGCACCGCGGAAGAGTTCAAGGAAGGCCACATCAAGGGCGCGAAGAACATCGACGTCACCGAGAACGACTTCGCTCAAAAGCTCGGCGAGCTCGACAAATCCAAGCCCGTGCTCGTCCACTGCCAGGCCGGCGGTCGCAGCACCCGCAGCCTGCTCTCCTTTGAGAAACTCGGCTTCACCCAGGTCTACCACCTCGATGGCGGCTTCAATGGCTGGACCAAGGCCGGGAAACCGTTGGAGAAGTGAAAAGTTCCTGAAGAAAGGACATTTGACTCGTCACGGAGATCTCGGGTTTGCAGGGCCAACGGCCCGGAACTCCTTAGCCCAGGGCAACGCCCTGGGATTACAAATCCCAGGCCTCATCTGTGAATCAGAGCGCCGAAGGTGCGATACTCGACTCCTCGGGTTCACTCGCCGACATTGCCCGAGGAGTCGAGCATCGGCCTTTCAGGCCTCCTCACGACGAGATCGTCACTCCTCGACCTTCCCCAGGGCGTTGCCCTGGGCTGAGGAGTATCGCCTCTTTGAGGCTCCAATCAGTTTTTGCTAGGCGGCGCGATGTCTAAACTAAGAAACCATCAAATGCTGGTGGATTGAGGGTCCATCCTTGGTCATTGGTTCCTGGTTATTGGACATTCCCTCATGAGCTTCAACGATCCCAGCTTCCTCCTGAACAACCGCCGCACGGCCAACGAGCGTGAGGCGGACAAGCTCGAGTGGGAATACCGCCAGCTGCAGGCGCGCTCCTACTATCGCTGGGCCACCGCTCTCGTTGTGCTCACCCTGATCTACATCGCCCTGCCGCTCGGTCTTGAGCAGTGGCACTGGCATGTCGTCATCGGCTCCGGCGTCCTCATCACCATCCTCGCCATCATGATGATGGTGAAAGGCGCCCTGCAGAATGCCATCATCAGCCTCGTCTTCGCCGCGGTGATCCTGCCCGGCTGGGTCAAAGTCTATCCAAAAGTGCTTCAAGTCGCCGGTGACCAGATCAACGTCATCGTCAAAGAGTGGAAGCGCATCCTCTAAAGCATGCCGCCCACGCTGGAGTCTGTGAACGACGCTTCACGTCGAAGTCGCGAAGCGTCCTGGAGTGCGCCAGTCCTCTAGTCCTCTGGCGCTTTCCGACGAAGTGAGTGATCTGCCCTTCGCAAAGGACGAAGTGACCTCGGCCAACCTTCGCACATGCACTGCGCGAAGGCTCTTGTTAGGCCTTCGAGAGTTCCGGAGGACCGGCGCACTCCAGGACGCTGCCGCGAAGCCCTGAAGGCCACCTGTTTGCGAGGCCTGTCGTCATGTGCAAAGCTCCATCCATGAAAACCCAGTTCTACACCGCCACCAGCCTGGACGGCTTCATCGCAACGGAGAACGACTCCCTCGAGTGGCTCTTCCCGCTCGGTGATCTGAATGCCTCCAGCTATCCCGCCTTCATCGCCGAGGTCGGCGCGCTGGCCATGGGCGCCACCACCTATGAATGGATGCTGCGCAATGCCGATCAGGTCATGGCCGAAGCAGGCTCACCCTGGCCCTACACCCAGCCCACGTGGATCTTCACGCATCGCCAGCTGCCTTTGATCGAAGGCGCGGACATCCGTTTCGTGCAGGGAGATGTGACCAGCGTCCATGCCGACATGCGCGCCGCCGCTGGAGACAAAAACATCTGGATCGTCGGCGGCGGAGACCTCGCCGGCCAGTTCCATGATGCCGGCCTTCTGGATGAACTCATCCTCCAGGTCGGCTCCGTCACGCTGGGAAAAGGCAGGCCTCTCTTTCCACGCCGCGTGCTGACTCCCGTCCTGCAGCTCCAATCCGTCCGCCAGATGGGCACGACGATGGTGGAGCTGAGGTATGACATCATAAAAGTGAGCGCAACAGCCTAACCATCAATACAGAATATCGCGGCAGCGACATGGACTGCGGCAGCCTGCTGCCGCTTTGGTGTTTGGCAGCCCAGCTGCCGAGAGAAGAGCCTCAATTAAACTCCCGACATTTCTGTGTTGGCGACGGCCAGCAGGGCTGGCCTGGAGAAAGCGGCAGCAGGGCTCTGAGCTTTACCCATAAGTATGACCAGGAGGACGGTTGGTCGTCCCTGATAAAGCAGGTCGACACCCGAGGGTGCCGCAGGCCGTAGCGTCCAAGGAGCGCGGACTGAAG
>NZ_BKAG01000049.1 GCF_007992435.1 Prosthecobacter gellanilyticus
GAATCCCAGGCCGTTGGCCTGGGCTGAGGAGTGTCGGGCCCTTGGCCCTCAAGGCACAAGATAACAGCCATCCCCTATTGCGTAGCGGCATTAGCTCTGGGGTGAGAGTGGATCGTGGTGGATCAAGGCGGGTCGATGGTTTCTGAGGTGAATCGGTTTCGGGGCTTCATCCAAAGATAGGTCGAATAGGGGCTTATGGGACGAATGGGGGGCGGTTGACGGTTGTTTAGGTGAGAGGCGATCCAAGTGAATCCGACTGGATCCGACCTGGTTGGGCGGATGGATGGGGCAGGGTGGGAGTGCTGACGAGGTTCAGGACAGGGCAGGTTGACGCGGGGTGATCCGAGTCAATCCGACCTGATCCGACTTGGTCAGTGTGGGGATGCTGGTGGTGGTCGCGAGCGCGCGCGACAGGTCTCGCCGAGCACGTTCTCCTCTCGGGTGATCACAGCAACCTTGCCAGCCTCCTCATCACCGCCTAGACATGGAGTCATTCATGGAAGCAGAGCAGCGTGACCTTTTCCCCCAACCCGGCGATCTGCCGCCGGAGCTTCATCCTGCGGCACGAACGCTGGGAAAGGCTTTGGCAGAAAATCAGAACGTGCCGGGAGCGTTTGCGGACTTTTGCGCCAAAGCCTACGTGCGGCCAGAGTGGGCTGGGCCGGCCAGCGAGTTCATCGTGAACAGCTTTGAAAACCGGGAGGTGGAGCTGGCCGCCATGGCGCGCATTCCGGACCTGATCATCGAGCTGGCCAGCGGTCAGCAGGCGCTGACCACGACGGTGGCTTTCCAATGGGCGGCGAACTCAGACTCGGCGAGGTTGACGAAACTGGCAGAGGCGCTAGCGGCGACGCAGTCGAAGATCCAGAGCGCGGAGGTGGTGGACCTGATGCTGGCACTGGCCACGTCCCTGGCGATCACGAAATACACGAAGGCGGAGCAGATGCTGACGCTGGCCGAGCCGCAGGCTCAGGAGGAGCACCAGGAGAGTCTGGTGGAAGCCCGGCTCTGGCTGGCCGCAGGCCGCATCCTGTGCGGTTCCAGCCAGGAGACGCGGGATCTGTATGAGCATCGTCTGCGCCGTCGGCGCACGGCCTGGACGTGGGAAAGCCCGGCAGAGCTTGCCGCCCTGCAGGAGCTGGGAGATCATCTGCACCCAGGACAGGATGGTACCCAGCTTTTCCGGGACATCGTGCCCGCCGCCTGGTGGGATGTGGCCACGCAACGGGCGGCTGAACGGGAGCAACAGGAAGTTGAAACCGAGCGCCGCCAGCAGGAAGAAGAAGCTTTGGCTCAAGCTGCGGCACACGCGCACTTTCACCCGCAGGTTCATACTCATGCCCAGGTGCAGAGTCATCTCCATACGCATGCGGCCCCGGTGCCTGCTGCTCCCGTGTCTGACATGCACGGGCATGCTCATGCCCATGCCTCCATGTTTACGGCGGAGCCGGCACCTGTGATCGTCTGGAATGCCTGGCCTTTCTTTGCGGGCGGGCTGGTGGGCGCCGCTGCGCTGGCGCTGGTGATCTGGATCAGTCCCTATGAATTGAAGAAGAGCGTGCCGGAGGATGACATGGTGACGGAGTTCAAGGCTGTGGAGTCTGCTCCCGACGCACCTGCACCCCCGCAGGAGACCTGGCGCAAGGAAGAAGCAGCCCGTCTGGCCACGGCCAATGCCGATGTGCAGGACATGCAAGGGCGCATCCGCACGAGCACCTGGGCGGATGTGGAGAACCTGCTTTCCGGCACCACACCCGATCTGCCGAAGGAAGATGCGCGTTATTTGAAGCTGCTGACCTGGCTGCATGTGGATCCACCGCAGGATGCGGAGATCCGCAACCATCTGCCGGCCCTGCTGGCGGCGGTGCAGCCTGACAGCGCGACGCTGGATCTCTGGGAGAAGCTGGCCTACAAAGGATCTCCCATGGAGGAGTCCGTGCGCAATGGAGCGCGGCGCCAGCTTTATGAGAACAAGGACGCCTGGTCCGCGAGCCAGGAGAACCAGCTCAATCGTCTGGGCTGGCCGCCGGCGCCGTGAGGGCGGGTTCTTTCACAAACAGCAGGCGCAGGCTGTTCAGGCAGACGATCACTGTGCTGCCCTCATGAGTCAGCACACCGAGGGTGAGCGGCACCACGCCCAGAACGGCGGCCACGGCCATGATGATGACGGAACCTAGCGAGATGGCGAGGTTTTGCTGGATGACGGCCTTGGCACAAGCGCTGATGTGGCGGGCAGAGAGCAGCTTTTCAATCCGGTCCTGCATCAGCACGATGTCCGCCTGCTCCATGGCGGCATCACTGCCGCGCGCGCCCATGGCGATGCTGACATGAGCAGCGGCCAGACAAGGTGCATCATTCACACCGTCCCCCACCATCGCCACCCGATGTCCCTCCCGGGTCAGTTCCTGGATGGCCGCCACCTTGTCCTCAGGATGCAGGCCTGCGCGCACATCCGCGACACCCAGCTTTTGCGCCACCTGGATGGCAGCCGCGCGCCTGTCCCCGGTGAGCATCACGGTGCGCAGTTTCTCCGCGGACAGAGCTTTCAGCACGGCGTGGCTGCCTTCGCGAATTTCATCCGTCAGGAGCACCCGGCCCATGGTGGAGGGACTGAGGACCCAGACTTCGGAAAATCCGGGCGGTGCATCTGGCACATGGCTGAGCCAGCGGGAGAAGTCACCCTGGCTCATGAGCTCCCGGCGACCCGCATAGGTCACGCCATCGCTGGTGCGCCCGCGCAGGCCCTGGCCGGGGATGGACTGGAACTCCAGCAGCTCGCCGGGCTGGATGCCAAGACTCTTCGCATGCTGGGTGATGGCCCGCGCGATGGGGTGGTTCGAGTGGGCATCCAGCGTGACGGCGAGCTGCAACACGGTGGTCTCTTTGCCTGCCGGAAAGCTCTCCACCCTGGCCACGCGCAGATTGCCTTCCGTGAGTGTGCCCGTCTTGTCCATGGCCACGGTGTCCACCTCGGCGAGTTTTTCGATCGCGGCGCCACCGCGAAATAAAATGCCGCGTCTGGCCCCCCAGGCGATGGCCGCGAGGATGGCGGAGGGGATGGAGAGCACCAGCGCGCAGGGGCTCATGACCACCAGCAAAGTCATGGCGCGATAAAAGGCGGACCGGCCGCTTTCACCATCTGTAAAAGGACGCGCGCCGAGGGCGAGCCACCAAACCAAAAACATGACCAAAACAGTGCCGAGTGTCAGGAGTGTGTAGCGGGTGCCGAAGCGGTCGGTAAAGCGCTGGCTTGGCGCGCGCATGCGCTGGGCGGTCTGGATGAGCGAGATGATCCGGGCCAGGGCGCTCTGGGTGGCAGGCCTGTCCGTCCGGACCTGCACCAGGCCCCAGAGGTTCAGCGTGCCGCCGAAGACCTGCGCGTCCTTGCCTTTGTCCACCGGCACGGACTCGCCGGTGAGGGTGGACTCATCCGCCGCGGTGTCCCCCAGAATGACTGTGCCATCCACCGGAAAAAGCTCGGCAGGCCGCACCTGGATGACATCTCCCGCGCGGAGCTGGGACACGGGACGATCTTCGACCGACCCGTCAGGCTGCATGAGGTGGGCATGTTTCGGCGCGGCCTTGGTGAGTGCTGAAATTTCCCGGTGGGTGCGGTGAAGCACATAATGCTCCAGCGCGCCGGATGTGGAGAAAAGCAGCAGCAGCAGGGCACCCTCCTGCCATGCGCCGACGGCTGTGGCCCCAGCAGCCACAGCGAGCATCAAAAAGTGCACGTCGAGCTGTTTTTGGCGCAGCTTTTCCCAGGCATCTCCGGCCGCGTCCAGCCCGCCGCTGATCATTGAAATGCCGAACAAACTGTATGTCAACCATGGCGGGGCATGCAGCCTGCGGTCTGCCGCCCACCCTGCGGCGAGGGCCAGCCCGCAGACGGCGGCCTGCACGGCCAGCTTCCGCCATTCCTCATCACTCTGACGTTCGATCTCCTCCGCCTCGGGCCACTCGAACTCGCGCCATTGCCAGAACCGCGGCGCGGTGATGCAGGTGGGCTTCTGCATCAGCACCGAGTGTCCGCCGCGAGTGATCTGCAGGCTGTGAAGTGATCCGGAGGCCGGCAGGTTCTCGTCGAGAAGGCGCAGCACCTCGTTGAGCCGTTGCTGCAGCAGGGTCTCGTCCACGGGGCCCAGTGTGGCCACCTCTACGCGCCGTCCTTCGGTGTCCAGCCGCACGGCTTCCACGGCTGTCTGGCTGGCGATAAAGTCTGCCAGCGCCTGGGTCCAGGAGATGTCCGCTTCGTTTGCCATTCAGTTTCCCGAGGAAGCATTAATCATCCCGATGCATCTGTCTTTCGCAAAGTGGAACAGATTGGCGGTTGCTCGCTCCGCACTCTGCCTTCAATATCCGCCGCATGCGCCTCTCCCAGCTCTCCCTGATGTGTGTTTTCGCAGTCGCGACTGCTCAAGCCCAGCTTCCCGTCCCTGCGCAACCCGCTGCTCCCGCCACTGAACCTGCTCCTGCTGCTGCACCGGAGAAGCCTGCGGAGCCCGCCAAGGCTGTGGCTGAGCCCGAGACAGGTGCCGTGACCGCGCTGGATCGCTTGGTGGAAGCCTCGCAGCAGTCATCGATGTGGCCACTGTGCCGCTCGCAGTCCGACCGGATGAGCGTGATGCGTGACAAGGCGCTGACGAACTCCGCAGATGCCTCACCGGTGTCTGACCGCTATGTCATCACCACGCTGGCCGGTCCGGTGGACATGGTGCGCTTCTTTAACATGGCGAAGCTGGTGTCCCGTGGCTCGAACCGCTATCAGGTGCTGGTGCGCGAATGGGAACGCGAAGGCGGCCCGGCCTACATGGCCCGCCGCACCGCTCCAGGCACCACGGACTGCCGTCCGGATGATCTACCGAGCAATGCGCTGGGCGCTCTCTTTGGCGAGCTGATCAAGGCGGAGGAGCGCAACCTGGACTTCGATCTGGTGCCTAGGCTGAAGAAGTTTTTCTCCAAGCTGGAGCCCGTGTCTGACGAGATCGTGAAGCAGTTTTCGCATGAGACGCTGGTGCTGGGTCTGACGCCATCCTCCAGCCGCGACGAGATCCGCGCCAGCCGTGAGTGCTTCACCGCCGCCCCTCTATACCTCATCCCCGTCGTGGCACCTGAGCGCAAAGTGGCCATTCCAAACGCCATCGCGGCGCTGAAGACCGCCGGCTTGGAGCTGCGCCGCGAAAGGGGCCAGTTGATCGTCCTTGAACCCGTCGGTGCGCCGATGCGCGCCTCCAATGTGGTGGAGCCCACCTTCCCGACCCAGGTCCTGACTCCGCGCACCTCTGCACCGCAGGCGGTGCCAGTGGAATGAGGTGATCGAAAAAACAGTTTGCAAAAGAACGCTGGACGAGCGAACAGTTAATATATGTTTGCTCCACCCGTTAAACTCACGGACCGTCAGCAAGAGCTTCTGGCCTATCTGCGCCAGCATCAGCGCGAGCAGGGTGTGATGCCCAGCACGCGTGACATTCAGCGCCACTTTGGCTTTTCCAGCCAGACAGCGGCCATGAGCCACCTGCGCGCGTTGGAGAAGAAGGGTGTCATCCAGCGTCATCCGCATAAAGCGCGTGCCGTGGTGTTCCCGGAGGATCTTCAGCGTGAGGAGATCGTGGACATCCCCCTGTATGGCCACATCGCGGCCGGTTATGCGGAGATGCAGCAGCAGGAGCCAGATGGCACTCTTTCCTTGGATGCGGCGACCATCGGCGTGAATCGTGGCAGCAAGGCCTTTGCCCTGCGTGTGCGCGGTGAGTCCATGATCGGCGTGAACATCTGTGATGGTGACATCGCCATCCTCGAAGTGAAGGAGCCTCGTCCGCGCGATATCGTCGCAGCTTTGATTGATGGCGAGACCACCCTGAAGCGCTATCTGGTCGAAAATGGCCGTGCCTTCCTGCGTGCCGAAAATCCTGCCTTCCCGGATCTGATGCCGGATGAGGAACTCCAGGTTCAGGGTGTGCTGAAGACGCTGATCCGCCGGATGGATTGATTTTTTTCTAAACTGAATGTTAGGCCTTTGAGCGGACGGAGATGGAAAGCATGCTGACATGTCCTTTCTGCCATGGTGGCTCGGAGGTCGATGCAGTCCTTGACCACTGTTCCGTTTCATGGCCGCAGCATGGGCGGGCTGATTTCGGCTGCCCGGCGTGCGGCCAGCACTCATGTCTTGCCTTCTTGGGGCATGCCATGAGCCTTGGCTGTCTCGATGGTTTCCCCGGTCCTGCGTTTATCGCGCATTCCTCTGTTCAGGTGCCTGGTTTGTTCTTTGAACCAAGAGAGGGAGGTCTTTACGTGAGTGTGGGCGGTCGAAGCTGGTTTTTCCCAGGTTGTTGACCGCTATGTGTGGGGTTTGTCACACGCATGGGGCACGCCCGCTCACACCACCCGCGTGATGCGCTTCCAGAAGAAGTCCAGCTCACGGGCCAGCACACTGATCACCTGCGCGGGCTCGGCCTGAAGCGTTCCAGCTTCGGACTCCTTGATGATGCGCTGCATGGCGTAGAGAGAGGCCAGGCCTTCGGTGTCGAGATGCACGATGTCCGTGATCTGGCGGATGGGCTCAGGCAGGAACTGGTGGTGGACCAGATTTTGCCAGGCGAGCTGCTCGCGCTCTGTTTTGAAGCCCACCACCTTCAGCCTGGCCGGGACACGGCGCTCGCGCTCCGCTTGAGTGAAAAGATCGGTGAGACGACCTGCTGCGAAACCACAGAGCGTGCGCCAATACATGGCATCTGTGAAAGGGGCGAGCCCGAAGAGGATCTCGACACCCTGCAGCGCCCAGTAGTGCACATGGCGCCCAGGCAGGCCGGGCAGTTCATGCTCGCTGTAGCGCACCAGCGGGAAGCGACGTCCGGCCAGGCGAATGAGATCTGCGAGGCGCGGATGGTCCAGCGGCTGGGAGAGCGCCTCCGCCTGATGCTGCAGGCGCAGCGCCTGGAAACGGCCGAGCAGCGCATCTGCGGGGGATGGCAGGGAGCTGGTTTTGGGCCGTGGAGGCGGCAGTGCGGTCCCCACCTTTGGCACGGGCGGAGAATGAGGTGGCTGGAAGGGCGAACCTGCGGGTGATGGCGGATGCGCGATGGCATGCAGCGGAGACGCTGGCGTGCGGAAAGGAGACTCGGATTCCTGCACCGGCGCGGGGCTGGCGACTGTGGTGGCCGCGAGCGCCGTCTGACCTGGCTGGCGGAGCTGCGCCAGCATCTCCCGCAGCTTCACAAAGGCATCCGCTGTGGGGGTGGCAGAGCCGTTCGATGTCGCGCTCGTCTTGCCCGGGACACTCTTCCAATCCCTGCGGTTGGGAGTGTCGTCTTCGTCATCATCGTCGCGGACGAGTGGCGCGGGGAGCATGTTCTGCGGAGCCGCGGAGGGCTCGTCTTCCTCGCTGGCTTCACCGTCGCCGGATTCCGGCGTCGTGTTTCGAGATGCCACGGGTTCGTCCTGCGGCAGCGCATGACGCGGCTCGGCCAGGCTTTCAGCCATCGTCTGCACATCACTGGCCGTCGTCTCATCGAAGAGTGATGGCAGAGATGCTTTGCCAGCCTCATCCAGCAGCGTCTCAGTCATCAGCGGGATGGAGGAAGCATTGTCCACCTCCGTGATGATGCTGGCTGGAACCGGCTCGCTGGGGGCGAGTACAATCGGTGTCGGAGCGCTGGGCGTGATGGCTGTGCTGGGGATCTCTGGCAGCACCACTGATGTCTCCATGGGCATCTCCAGCGGTGCCGCTGCCACAGGGGATGGCGGCGCACTTTGGAAGATCTCCCACTGGCGGGCGCAGTGGCGCAGGAACGCACGTGCGGACACACTGCCGATCGGGCGGCCGAGGAAGTGGCGCTTCACGCTCACAAACTCCTCAAACTCGCGCTTCTCCTCATCCGCCAGCTTGCACTGGTCCAGGCGCAGGCGGAGGAGGTCGTTGGCATCAGATTCGGTCAGGCCGCGCAGGAGCACCTGGCTGGCGGTGAGACGGTCCTCCAGCGCGCTCGGCAGGTGGTGGCCAAAGGTGGCCTGCCACACGTCCTGGTTCAGGCTCAGCAGCACATGCAGGCGATGACTCTCCACCAGCTCCATGAGCATGGAGGCGATCTTCACGCCTGCATCCGGGTGGCGATAAAAACCGTCCAGATGATCCACCAGCAGCACCACGGGCCGCCAGAGTCCGAGGATGCGCAGCCAGGCGGGCACGCCGGTGTCATTGTCCGTGTTGGCCAGTTCCTGCATCTCGGCCACGCCGCTGAGACCGCCGGAGATGGACTGCTCCAGAAACGCGCCCATCCAGCCGTCCAGCAGCTCGGCACGCAGCGGCAGATCGCGGGCAGCCAGCATGGCCAGAGGACCGCGCAGACCTTCGCTGTTTTGGATGATCCATTCGCCGATGCGGCGGGCCTTGCCGGCGGGATCAAAGATATCATGCGCAGGCCCGGCCAGCACCTGCACCGCCTGCTCGGCATTGGCACAGGGAAGCTGGCGGTTCTCGATCAACCGGCGCAGCAGGCCCATCACCACCTGGGCCGCACCTTCACGCAGGCGCGACCAGCCTGGGAACTCGGCAGTGGCTGCCGTGTCGGCCAGAGATTCAATCCCGCGACGGGAGAGTGAGGCCAGCGTGAGGGAGTCACCGGACTTGAAGGCCACCGGCACGATCACTGCCTGGTTCGCCGCCGCTGCGGCCACACGGCCCAGCAGGTGAGTTTTGCCATAACCAGCACGGGGTGCGGTCAGCAGCATCATGGGCCCGGCGCTGCGGCCGCCGACCACATCCACCAGCTGGTCCAGCACATCCACGTTCAGACCTTGGACGGACTCAGCCGCATGCCACGGGGAGCGGCAGACATCACTCAGGAAGGGGTTTTCCACCTCGGGCCTCATCCGCGTATCTCCCGGAGTCTGAGGGGAGCTGGAAGTCGAATCGTCTCGGGCCACGGGGGAGGAAATGGGTTTTCTGTCAGGCAGCTTTAACTATTGAAATTATTCCGCACCACTGAAAATTAAAGCTTCGATTTCAACTGTTTGCGAAAATTTTCAGTTTCGGAGTGTCCAGATTCTCGAAAATGAATGAGTTCAAAACAGATTGAGGCGGGTCTTGCGACCCGCCTCAGAACTTTCGTGGTGACCAACAGCCAAGAAGGATACCAACGAGAAAGGGGCGATTTGGGGCGAGCTGAACTCAACTCACCTTTATCTGCTAGCATTCTGCCATGTCTGGTCGGGAATGCGTCAGCTGCAGGTGAGTGTGTTGTAAGAGCTTTGTGACCATTGGCAGGGCGGTCTGTTCACATTCCAGCCTCACATCTTCCGCACCTTCTCCGCGATCTCAATGATGGCCAGGACCACCTCCATGATCACCCGGGCGCTGATCATGTACAGCAGGAAGGCCAGCGGGCCGGTGATGAACTTGAACATCCCGTAGAGCCATCCCTGGTCCCCGCCACCGCTGAACATCCACGTCAGCGCCGCCAGCAGCGCCGCACCCAGGCTCAGCGCATAGAGCAGGCGGATCAGGTGCGGCGTGACGAAGCGCTTGAAGGAGAAGTCCAGCAGCAGGTCCATCAGCGCCCGCAGCATGGCCCGGATGTTCGTCCAGGTGGTGGATGTTGAGGGCTGGTTGGATCCGGGCTGGCTCATGAGGACTTACTTGATCAGGCGCAGAATATACGGGTAGCGATAGGCCACTCCTTCATTCGACTTGATGGTGCCGATGATGGCAAAGACCACTGCGGCGATGAAGACCGCAAGCCCCACCAGCAATGGAAGAATCAGGAATGAGGTGATGAAGCAGATGGCCCCCACAATGACCAGCGTGATCTGGAAGTTCAGCACCTCCTTGCCCTGATCATCCACAAACGGCATAGTATCCTTCTTGATCAGCCAGAGGACCAGCGGTCCAAGGACATTCCCAAAGGGGATGATGAAACCCGCAAAGAACAGAAGATGGCAGATCATGGCCATCGTGCGTTCATCTTTGGTAGGCCCGGTAGCACCGATTTGAGGTGCGCCGCCGTCTTGAGGAGGAGGTGTGCTTTCCATGACGGAGGAAAGCTGTCGCACACGGCTTTGTCTTCGCAAGACGGATTCCGCGAGATGAGTGACCGGCCCAGGATCACATCTGGACGCATCTCCGCTAAAATCTGTGCCGTCCATGTCTTGCAAACCTACGCCTGCCGTGGAAAATCGCCCGCCGCATTCAACCTCGGCACCTGCTTCCCTTTCCCAACCCAACCCACCATGCCCAAGAAGTCCGCCGCCAAAGCCGCTGCCAGCAAGCCCGCCGAATCGAGCATCCGCCCGATCAAAAAGCTCATGGTCGCGAACCGCTCTGAAATCGCCATCCGCGTCATGCGCGCGGCCACAGAGCTCGGCATCCGCACGGTGGGCATCTATGCGGCCGAGGACCGCTTCTGCCCGCATCGTTTCAAGGCGGACGAGGCCTATGAGCTGAACAAGGACAAGGGACCTCTCGGCGCTTATCTCGACGTGCAGGGCATCGTCACCCTGGCCAAAGAGAAAGGCGTGGATGCCATCCACCCCGGTTACGGCTTCCTCAGTGAGAACCCGGACTTCTCCAAGGCCTGTAAAGACGCTGGCATCATCTTCATCGGCCCTGATGCGAAGATCCTGAACATGATGGGCGACAAAACCGCCGCCCGTAACGTGGCCCGCAAGCTCAATGTGCCGATCCTTGAAGGCACGGATGAGCCTGTCAGCGATCGCAAAGAAGCTCTCGCTGTGGCGAAGAAGATCGGCTTCCCGCTCATCATCAAAGCCGCCTTCGGTGGTGGTGGCCGCGGCATGCGCGTCGTGCGTGAGGCCAAGGATCTGGAAAAGCTGCTGGATGAAGCGCAGACGGAAGCCGAGCGCGCTTTCGGCAATGGCGCCGTCTTCCTCGAAAAGTTTGTGGGGAAAGCCAAGCACATCGAGGTACAGATCCTCGCGGACAAGCACGGCACTGTGCTGCATCTGCATGAGCGTGACTGCTCCGTGCAGCGCCGTCACCAAAAGGTCATCGAGCAGGCACCCAGCTATGGCGTGAAGCAGGAGATCATTGATGGTCTCTGTGATGCGGCGGTGAAGCTTGCCAAGGAGGTGAACTACACGCACGCAGGCACCGTCGAGTTCCTCGTCGATCACGAAAGTGGCGAGTGGTTCTTCATCGAGATGAATCCGCGCATTCAGGTGGAGCATACTGTCACCGAGGAGATCACCGGCATCGACATTGTCCGCAGCCAGATCCTCATCGCCCAGGGCCACAAGATGCATGAGGAGCCTCTCGCCCTTCCTGCCCAACCAAATATTGAAAAAAGCGGCTATGCTGTGCAGTGCCGCATCACCACGGAAGATCCGGAGAACGGCTTCACGCCGGACTTTGGCAAGATCCTCACCTACCGCAGCGCCGGTGGTTTCGGCATCCGTCTGGACGGCGCCCTCGGCGCCACGAACGCCGTCATCACGCCTTACTATGATTCCATGCTGGTGAAGATGACCGTCTTCGCCCGCACCTATGAGCAGGCTTTGGACCGCATGGACCGTGGCCTCCGCGAGTTCCGCATCCGCGGCGTGAAAACCAACATCCCGTTCCTCATGAACGTGGTGCATCACGATGAGTTCCGCGCCGGCCAGGCCACCACGCGTTTCATCGACAACAATCCGCAGCTCCTGCAGTTCACCGCGCGCAAAGACCGCGCCACGAAGCTGCTCAGCTATCTCGCGGATGTGAACGTGAACGGCAATCCCTTCGCGAAAGGTCACAAGCCCGGCGTCACCTTCTCCGCACCACCGGTGCCGAAGTATGATCACCGCGTGGCGCCAGCGAAAGGCACCAAGCAACTCCTCACCGAGATGGGGCCTGAGAAGTTCTGCAAAGGCTGGGTCGCCAAGGAGAAGCGTCTCCTGATCACGGACACCACCATGCGTGACGCGCACCAGTCCCTGCTGGCCACCCGCATGCGCACCTTTGACATGCTCGCCGTGGCAGATGCCGTGGCGCGCCGCACGCCGAACCTCTTCTCCCTGGAGATGTGGGGCGGCGCCACCTTTGACGTGTCCATGCGCTTCCTCCGCGAGGATCCGTGGGACCGCCTGCGCTCCATCCGTGCCAAGGTGCCAAACATCCTCCTGCAGATGCTCTTCCGTGGTTCCAACGCTGTTGGTTATACCAACTACCCGGACAACGTGGTGAAGGGCTTCATCAAGCATGCCGCCTCGAACGGCATGGACATCTTCCGCATCTTTGACTCGCTGAACTACCTGCCCAACCTCACCGCCGCCATGGATGCCGTGCGCGAGGAGACGGACAGCATCTGCGAAGGCACTCTTTGTTATACCGGTGACATCCTGGATCCGAAGCGTGACAAGTATGACCTCAAGTACTACGTCCGCCTGGCCAAGGAGCTGGAAAAGATGGGCGCGCACATGCTCTGCATCAAGGACATGGCCGGCCTGGTCCGTCCCTTCGCCGCGAAGAAGCTGGTGAAGGCTCTGAAGGACGAGGTGGGCATCCCCATCCACTTCCACACGCATGACACCAGCGGCCTGAACGCCTCCAGCTACCTCGAGGCTTCCATCGCTGGCGTGGACGTGGTGGATGCCGCCATCTCCAGCCTTTCCGGCGGCACCGCGCAGCCGAACCTGAACTCCATCGTCGCTGCCATGCAGCACACGCCGCGTGACACCGGTCTCGACACCGAGGCGCTGCAGGAATTCAGCGATTACTGGGCTGCTGTCCGCACCTTCTACAAGCCTTTCGACACCGCCGAGCCTTACGGCACCGCCGAGGTCTATCTTCACGAGATGCCTGGCGGCCAGTACACGAACCTCAAGGAGCAGGCCACCGGCATGGGCATGGCTGCCCGCTGGCCGGAGATCGCCCACGCTTATGCGGAGGTGAACCAACTCTGTGGTGACATCGTCAAGGTCACGCCTTCCTCCAAAGTCGTCGGCGACCTCGCCATCGAGTGCGTCGCCCGCGGCGTGAAGCCCAACGACATCTTCAGCCTCCAGGGCACGAAGTGGAGCAAGGACGTCACCAGCATGTTTGAAGGTTGGTTAGGTGAACCCTTCTACGGCATGGAGCCTGCCAAGGCTGCCGACAGCCGCAAGAAGTGGAACAAACTGGCCGATGCCATCGTCGGCAAGGACGGCAAGCGCATCAAAGGCCGCCCCGGCACCCACGCCGCCAAGATCAAGCTCGACGACGTGCGCGCCGAGCTCAAAGGCAAGCTCAAGAAGGACCCCACCGAGGACGATGTCTGGAGCTACCTCATGTATCCAGACGTGTTCCTGAAGTTCGCGGACTTCCGCAAGGCTCATGGCGACGTCTCCGTGCTCCCCACCCCGGCCTATTACTATGGCCTGCGTGACAAGGAGGAGATCAACGTCAACCTTGAGGAGGGCAAGACCCTCTTCGTCCGCCTGCTGAACATGACCGAGCCGGATGTGAACGGCCAGCAGACCGCCATCTTCGAGCTGAACGGCTACCCACGCCACACCACCGTCACCAACAAGGCTCTCGCGAAAGACGCCGTCACCAAGGCCAAGGCTGATCCTGCTGACAAATTCCAGGTCGGCGCCCCCATGCCCGGCATGGTCGCCAGCATCGCCGTCGCCGTCGGTCAGAAGGTCAAGGAAGGCGAAACCCTCCTCACCCTCGAAGCCATGAAGATGTTCGCCGCCGTCGCCTCCCCCACCGCCGGCACCGTCACCGAAATCTGCACCAAGATCGGCGAGAGTGTGGAGAGCAAGGACCTTTTGGTTAGGCTTGGGAAGTGATTGCGCTAGTGGTCCTAGTTAGGTAGCCTTGTATATATATGAAGCTTCAAAAAGTCGAGATTCGTAACTATAGGTCTATAAAAAGTCTCGATTTTGTCTTCGAACCTCGGTGTAGAGTTCTTGTTGGCATTAATGAGTCGGGAAAGTCAAACATCCTGAATGCATTGGCTCACCTTGACCCTGATATCCCTGCTAGCAAAAAAGATGTTCGCGAACCAGGGAGAGATGAGGATGCTATGCCAGAGGGTAAAATCTTGTTTAAGTTTCGTCTTGATGATTCGGAATGTGATGAGATCTGCCGTGAAATGGCTAATCATCTTCAGGGTTTTGACCCAGATGGGCCGAAAATTGCCAGCTTCAAAGGTGTTGAATACACATTGAGGCAATTTGCGTATGCCCGACGCGATGTGCTTTGGAGAGTTAAGCTGAACGAAGAAGAGAAAGGTGCAGCCGTCTTCTCATTAGATCATCAGTGGACATTGATTGGAAAATTTGGAGTTCCAAAAGCTCTTTCTAAGACTGCGGTAACTCTTCCGGACGGGACTGCGGTATTTGTGAGGTATGGGCATTTTTCGATGTGCCGAAGACACAGGAATCCCTGCGGACGATATGTTAATCGAAGCTAGAGCTGCCTCGCTCAACGACCTGTTTGCACGGTGTTCCAAACGCCTGTTGCCAGCAAAGCTTCCTCCAGTCATTTTTTGGTCATACACAGAGCGAAACCTTCTGCCAGCATCAATCGACACAGACACTTTCGTTGCCGATCCGAATTCATGTTGTCCACTGAAGCATATGTTTGCTTTAGCGGGGTTCGAGAACGCATCAGAAGCAATAACGACCGCCATTGAGCGAGGTCGAGTGCGAAACCTGCTTGAGAGGGTGTCCGAATCGACAACAAAGCACATGCGCCAAGTGTGGCGTGATCTGAAGAATATTAAGGTAGAACTTGCGGAGAATGGTGATCAAATCGATGCCTTTGTCCGGGACTGTGAGAACGTGTATGAGTTCGCTCGTCGTAGTGATGGTTTTAAACGGTTTTTCACCTTTCTGCTGATGATCTCAGCGAAAGTGCAAACCAACTCGCTAGAGGGTGCCATGTACTTGCATGATGAACCGGAAATTGGGCTGCATCCTTCTGGCGCGCAATACTTGAGAGATGAGCTAATCAAGATATCGAAATCGAACATGGTCGTATATAGCACTCATTCGATCTTTATGATTGATCGTGAGAATATTGGACGGCATCTGATTGTTAAAAAAGACGATGAAGTCACTTCTGCTACACCGGTTAACCATACAAACATAGTTGACGAGGAGGTAATTTATAATGCCCTTGGCTGGTCAGTGTTTGAATCGTTGAAGGAAATAAATTTGCTTTTTGAAGGCTGGCGAGATCACCGCCTCTTTAAAGTGGCCATTACAAAGCTGCCCAGTTCACATAAGAGCAAGTTGGCGCTCCTTCGGACTTGCGGTTCATGCTTTGCGAAGGGTGTAAAGGACATTCGCAATGTTACGCCGTTGCTTGAGTTGGCTAACCGCAGGTGTTTGATTATTTCAGATAGCGACGCTGTGGCAAAGCAAGGGCAACGAGAGTATCATGGTTGGGGATCTTGGTTTTGCTACGATGATTTGGATTCAACCTCGCCATTAACCGCAGAGGATTATGTCAAACCTATTGCCCTAGTGGAGGCGATGAAAAAGATAGCTGACAGGAACGACGTTCAAGTAGACAGCTACCCTAGCTTTGCATCAGTCAGATCGGACCGTCTCGGATTCGTTAGGAATTGGTTTCGGCAACACATTCAAACTGACAAAGCTGGATTGGATACCTTGATGCATGAATTTAAGTCGTTGGTGTTTAACGACATCAAACCCGCGGAAATTGAGCCATCATATTATGATATGTTGAAGGCACTTACTGCGAAGCTTGATAAGCAGAAGACAGTTTCAGGCACGGCTTTATTGGCCTAACAGTTTATCTGAGCTCTTTCCCCCCAGCGCATGAAACACAATCTGCGAGGGATTCCCCACGGGTGTGTACTGACCGGTGAACGTCAGTTTCCCGCTGGCCTTGTCCACCTTGAAGGTGGCGATGTGGTCGGCGCGCTGGTTGCAGCAGTGCAGGAAGGTGCCTGAGGGATCAAAGGTGAAACTGCGTGGGTAGTCGCCGTGGGTCCATTCTTCAGTGACATAGGTTAGCGTGCCATCCGCGCCGACGGTGAAGATGCCGATGCTGTCGTGCAGGCGGTTGCCGGCGTAGACGAACTTGCCGTCGGCGGAGACGAGGATCTCGGAGCAGAAATTGCTGCCCGCATAGCCCGGCGGCAGGCTGGAGATGGTCTGGCGTGCGGTGAGGCGGCCGTTCTGCGGATCGAAGTCAAAAAGCACGACCGTCGAGCCTTCCTCCTGGATGCTGTAGAGCCACTTACCGTTCGGATGAAAGGCGAAGTGACGCGGGCCATCACCCGGCGGAAGACTAACGAAAGGTGTGTCAGCGGGTGTGAGCTTGCCTTTCTCGGCATCAAACTTCCAAACAAAGATCTGGTCCAGCCCCAGATCCACGTGCAGCACCCATTTGCCGGAGGGATCGGCCTCGATCATGTGCGCGTGTGTCTGGTCATGCCCGCTGAAGGCGAAACTGCCGGGGGCAGCGTTCGTGGCCTTGGTCGGGCCTACGGTGCCGCTGTCCTTCTTCACGTCCGTGGCCTCGCCCAAGCTGCCGTCCGCCTGGATGGGAAGCACGGCGATGCTGCCGCCAAAGTAGTTCGCCACAAGCACAAACTTGCCGTTCGGATGCACGGTGAGATGCGCCGGGCCTTTGCCACCGGAGCGCACGCTGTTGAGCGGCTTCAGCTCACCTGTCGCAGGATCGATCTTGAAGGCGCTGACGCTGCCGGACTCATCATCACCCTGGCGCTCCGTTTCATTGCCAGAGTAAAGATGCGTGCGAGCTGGATTCAGCGCCAGACAACTCGGGCTCGTGCCCATCTCATGCACACCGATGGGTGAAAACTTTCCCGTGCTGCGATCCATCTCAAAGAGATGAATGCCACGTCCATTCCCTGGCGGCAGATCCACCTGCGTCGACCGCATGTTCTTCAGAGGCGAGGTGTAGGTGCCCACATAGGCGATGAGCTTTCCCGATCCTTCCGCGGCCACGGAAGACAGGGAAGGTGCGAGTATCGCGGCAGCGGCGGTGCGGAGAAACGAGCGACGTGAGGGCAGGGGATCAGACATGGTGTCTTCAGCAAACGCAGCTCACGGCGATGCTTGTGCACCGCCATGAGCATGAATGCATATCATTATGCCGCCTGCTTCATTTCTTGATGATGCTCCGCCTCAGCCACTTCCCATCATTCTTGTCGTCAGCGGTCTCAAAGAGGCAGGTTTCATCAGACTCCGCGCTCACATGTTTGAGGCTGCCCTGAAGCGGCTTTTTCGTGGCAGGGCTTTCTTCGGCCTTAGAGATGAACTTCATCACCTCTTCACTCGCCGCAGGCTTCTCGGCCTTCTTCGCATCCGCGAGCGAGATCGCCTCAGCGGCGATGCCCTCCAGCAGCTTTGGCCACACACGGCGGAAGAGATCATGCCCGGCGAAGATCTCCGCGCTGTTGACCTCGCCATTGATGACAAATACCACCCCCAGGCTGCGTGGCGATTTCTCCACAGCGCCTAACAAGGAGTCTTTAAAGGCGCCGATCTTTGTTTTGAGGTCCTTGTCCTCCAGGGTGAGCTGCAGGGAGCTCGCAGAGGCGGCAGGCTTCACATCCTTGCCGATGTTGCGGCTGATCTTCTCCTGCGTTTCCGCCACGGATTTCCACACCTCGCCCTGATTGGCCGCCTTGCGCACCGCGATCTTGCCTTCCTTGCTCGCGATCACATTTTTGGACGAACCAAAGTCACTCACGCTCTCGCCGCCGCGCTTTCTCCAGCGTCCCTGCTCCACGCAGAAGGAACCCACCGGCACCTCGCCAGACTTCGGTTTCAGAGGCAGATCACTGGCCAGTGTGCGGTCCTGCTGCCCGCCTTTCACAATGTCTCCTGCCATGATGAAGACCTCCTTGTCGTCTCCACGATTCTGCACGGTGAGCTCATTGACCTGCCCCGTCTCCTTCACCATCACCCCCTTCTTCTTCAGGCTCATCGCCTCGTCCAGCGTCAGCACCTGCGTGGTGTCCGCCAGATCATCACCTTCGATGAGGTAGACGTCGAGGTTGGCATGCGTCAGTGGCGTGCTGGCCTGCACCTTGCCTGCCAGACGTTTCAGCGTCGCAGGTTCTGCTTTTTCAGCAGGAGCTTGTTCGATCGTGTTACGCGATGTTTGCCGGGTCCGGGACTGGCCTGATGGAGAAACAGACTGCTGGGCCAGCAGCGCAGTGGCTGCGGCCAGGACAACGATGAGGTAGATAGGTTTCATGGCGAGGATGGAAGGATTCCACGCTCAGCATGCGGGCCGGCTCAGTGCAGGTCTGTAAAGCGAAGGTAAAACCAGGCCGGTTCGCGGCTGTACGTTGTTCACGCTTCAGCGTGTCTGGAACGCCCCCGAAACTTTTTTCACGAATCTCCGCAAGTTCCGGAAGTGACCTGCATCAGCGCTGTGAACAGGGGGCGCTCCGGTGCCCGAAAATATCAAAACTTCATCTCCACTCCTTCCATGAAAACACTCCTCACCTCCCTCGGCTCCACCACCACCCGCCGCAGTGCCCTTTTCTCCACCGCGCTGCTCGCCGCCAGCGTCTTCTTCCCAGGCCAGGCCTCGGCAGACAACATCAATGTCACCATGCCCACCGTGCCGCGCATCAACTCGTATGTGCCGGACCGTGTGGCCGGTGGCGAGACTTTGCTGATGAACCACACAGGCGATGTGAATCTGGGCAGCATGAGCAGCCTCGAGTTCAAGGCCACCAACGGCCGCACGCTTTCCGCCCCGATCACCCGCCTGACCAGCACGCTCTACCGCGTGAACGTGCCCGTCGGTGCCATCACCGGTGTGACCACGCTGGTGAGCCCCAGTGGCGACCGCCGGGATCAGCCTGCCATCACCATCGTGGCGCCAACCCTGAGAGCTCGCGGCATCAGCGTGATCAACCTCACCCAGTTCCGCGTGGACAGCGTGAAGAAAGGCGCCACCGAGCTGCTGCCTGCCGGCCAGTTCATTCCAGCCCGTGAAGCCCGCTTCGTCACTCATAACTTCAGCACGGAGCCAAACATCGCCCTCGACGTGCGCTACGTTTATCTTCCCCCCAGCCCGCCTCCTGGCGTTCTCACCCTCGGTGAAGCTCCCGTGCCGGTGCTGAATGAGCGCATCCTTGCCTCGCTGCCTCGCCCCACCACCAGCGGTCCTGTCACCGCGCTGAATACCCCGACGCGTCGTGAACTGGAACTCGAAGATCTCTCTGGCTTCGACCTCATGGGTGCTGTCAGCGGAGCCCAGGGCCACTGGCGCATCATCCAGGGCGATCGCAAGCGCAGCATGATCCTGCAGGGCCTTGGCAACAGCGGCACCATGACTCTCAAAGACACCTTCCTCAGTGGCAACTCCCTCTCCCGCCAGTTCAATGTCACGTTCTTCATGGCCGCCACGAACCCCGATGAAATCTCCATGGTCGTGCGTGACCCTTCCACCAATGCCCAGGTCGGCCAGACTGTCCGCATCCCGATTCCCTTTGATGTCTTCAGCACAGATACCCTCGGCTTCTTCAACCGCACTGAAGACGACCAGCGCGACAACGACTTCGGAACCCAGATCCGCGGCCAGAACCCCAATGTCTCCCCTCCGCTCCTTGTCCGCCGCGTGATCCTGAACTGAGACATCCACCAAGCTCCCGAACCCGCAGCGGCCATGCTTCACAAGCATGGCCGCTTTTTGTCAGTCGTGCATCGCGATTCAAATCGGGGCAGGGCGAAGCCTGTCTCGGCGCACGCAGCTCTCCGCCTCAAATGAAAGCTGGAGCTTGAGTTTTGAGCTTACGGCTGCATTTTTCTTTCATGTCCATGACCGCAACTAGTCTCACTCCGGCGCTGATTCTTCGCGAACTGGCCAAGATGAGTGTTTCTGAAGTCGAAGGGGTGATGGGAAAGCTCCAGGTCATCACGGCGGTGAAAAAGGGGGCGTTGAAACCTACCGAGGCCAGGCTCCTCAAGGTGATCAACGCGACGCTGCCTGCGACTGAACGTTTGAACTATCGAAAGCTCACCACTAAACGCAAAAATGGGACGCTGACACCCGTTGAACATCGTGAGTTGCTGCGTCTGTCCGATGAAGTGGAAACGCTGCACGCACGTCGAATGCAGAGCGTGGTGAAACTGGCTGCACTGCGCAAGGTGACCGTGCCGGAGATGATGAAGCGTTTAGGCCTGCCGAGACTTCCCCCAGTTCATGTCTGAACAAGTTGGCGCAGCTCTTCGCAGGCTGGTGCGTGCCAGGGCGCATGGCCGCTGTGAGTATTGCCGAACGCCTGAAGCCTATGCACCTGAGCGATTCTCCATCGAGCACATCTGTCCGCGCAGCAAACGCGGCCTTACCACGTTAGAAAATCTGGCTCTTTCCTGCCAGGGCTGCAACAATCACAAGTTCGTCCGCACCCGGGCTCCTGACCCCGTGACTGACATCATGACAGCCCTGTATCATCCACGCGAGCATCTGTGGCATGAGCATTTCGCATGGCTTCCTGATGCGCGCCGCCTTGTTGGCCTCACAGCGACCGGACGGGCGACGGTGGAAGCTTTGCGCTTGAACCGGCCTGGCCTCGTCAACCTTCGTGAAGCCCTGGTCGCTATTGGCATTCATCCACCTGATTGATGCAGCGACTCTCTGCGGGCTGGAAAGCCCGCGCGCCGCTGAGTCGCCGAACTAACTTTTCATCATCACATCCTCCAGCACGCCCTTGGCGGCTGTTTGATCAGACACTACGAGGCTGACGAGAGACTGGCTTCCATCCCGCCGCAGGATGTGCATGGAGCGGACGTCGATGCCGGCATCACGCAGACGCTTGGCGATGGTCGCCAGGGCGCCGGGTTTGTCCTCCAGGCGGATGACGAGCGCATCTTGAGTCACGGCGCGCAGGTTGGCGTCACTGAGGGCACGCAGGGCGGCATCGAGCTGGTCCACCATGAGGACGATGGTGCCGGTCTCCTCGATGCGGTCGGCGTCGATGTCTTCGATGTTAATGCCGGCATCTCCGAGGATGCTGGCCACCCGGGTGATCTCATCCGGATCCTGGCGGGTGAGGACGGTGATCTGTTTCATGAGAGGGAGGGGAATGCTTGAAGCTGTTTAAATTAAAATAAGTTAGGTCTAGGCCTTCAGGGCAGCGGTGAAATCACTCACGAACTCATCGATCACCGCCTCGTTCATGGGCGGCAGGGTGATGAGGTGGCCGATCTTCTTCTTCGGCGCGATGACCCACTTCTCCCGCAGGCTTTCCGGTGGGCGCGGAAAGACCACGGTCACGGAGTTTTCATCGTGCCTCCAGGCCTCGATGCCCGCGGAACGCAGCTTTTCCACCGCATAGACGGCGAGGCCGAGGCAGCGCTGCACAAGCTGGCGAATGCCATGGTCCCCCAGCTCCCGGAGGCGATACCACATCATCAGCGGAGTGATGGCGGAGCGCGAGCCGGAGATGGTGGTGTCCAGCGCGCCCACATACTCCACACTGCGGGCGATGCGGTCCACGTTGTGCTTTTTCGCCAAAGCGATGCCGCAGGGCAGGGGACAGCCGAGGAATTTGTGCCCGCTGATGGAGATGCTGTCCGCGCCATGGGCGAAGTTCCAGGGCTGAGGCTTTTCCACAAAGGGCAAGATCATGCCGCTGAGCGCGCAGTCTGCGTGGATGTAGTGCTCTCCGATGGCCAGGTCCTCCAGGATCTCGCGGATTTTTGCCAGGTCATCCACCGCGCCGGTCATGGTGCTGCCGATGTTGGCAAAGATGATGGGCGGCACGTCCCGGTGGATGCGCAGGGTCTCGCGGAGGTCATCGTAGTCCAGCTGGCCGTTCGGCTGGCTCTTGATCATGATGTTTCGCGTGTGCTGGAGGCGCAGGATCTTGGCCACGGAGTAGTGGGTGTCCTCGCTGAAGTAGACCATGCCGTTCGGGTGCAGCTCGCGGGCCACGTAGAGGCCATACATGTTTCCCTCCGTACCGCCATTCGTCACATACCCCCACCAGTCCCCCTCCGGGGCCTGCGCATAGCGGGCAAACTGCTCCACGGCCTCCCGCTCGAACTGATGGGTGTTCAAACGATAGTTGCTGCCTGCGAAAGGATCCCCGAGATTGTTCGAGGAAAATTCCAGGAAGCGGAAGAGGGGGGCGTAATCAAAAGTCTGGTTGCACGGGTAGCCGATGGATCGCGGGCGGAGTTCGCTGAAGCGCGCATACAACTCGTCGAGCCGGCGTTGGTCTTCTGGAGTCATGGTTGGGTGGGTTTAGACAGTAACGTGTGCGCCAGTGTGGAAAATCAGGCGGCAGGCCTGAAAATAGGGCCCGTGGGTCCTCTGTGGTTTGTTAGGACCTGTGAAGCATTGGCCGTGAGGCTGCTATCCCAGGGGAAACTGGGGTGCAAAACCCGCTAAAACCTGCCTTTTCATTGTGAAAAACCCCTTGCCAAATCCCGCTTCAGTGGGATCGTCGCGGCCCTTCAATTCCAAATTGAAACAACCCGCCTGACAAGTTGTCCGGCCTTACCCCAAGAGATACCATGAGCGAAGTCGCCACCGCCCCCGCCAGCTTCAAACTTCACGACAAAGACACCGGCAGCGCCGATGTCCAGATCGCTATTCTGACGGAGCGCATCAATCATCTGACCGGCCATTTGGCAACGAATTCCAAGGACCACAGCACCCGTCGCGGCCTTCTCCGCATGGTTGCCCGCCGCCGGAAGCTGCTTGATTACCTCAAGCTGACGGCCAATGATCGCTACACGAAGTCGATCAAGACCCTCGGTCTGCGCCGCTAATCCAAACTTTCCCGCCAAAAGGGGTGATGCCACGACGCATCGCCCCTTTTCGCTTGGCGGCATACTTGCCGCCATAGCATAGAGCAAAAAGCCTGGAGCCCGATTTCAGCCAGTTCTGCTGGCTGCATAATCGCATGTAGACATTTTTCGGCACTTCCTGCCCAAGTCTGCTTCTCCTCCTCGCTCCGCAAGCCCCGCTGCTCTCTGCTGAAGCCTTTCCCCCAAACAAAAAGACAAAGAAGAAACATAACCTATGGCAATCCATAAAGTAACAGCTCCCTGCGGTTCAGGGAACATCGAAATCGAAACAGGCAAGCTCGCTCACCTCGCCGATGGCGCCGTGACCGTCCGCCTCGGTGACACCATCGTCATCGTCACCGCCGTCTCCGCCACCAAGATCAAGGAAGGTCTCGACTTCTTCCCCCTCTCTGTGGAGTACAAGGAAAAAGCCTCTGCAGCCGGCAAGTTCCCCGGCGGCTACTTCAAGCGCGAAGGCCGCCCGACTGAGAAGGAAATCCTCACCTGCCGTATGACGGACCGCCCTCTGCGTCCGCTCTTCCCGAAAGGCTACCTTTACGAAACCCAGATCGTCTCCCTCCTCCTCAGCGCGGACGGTGAAAACGACTCTGATATTCTCAGCATCAACGGCGCCTCCGCCGCTCTTTGCGTGTCTGACATCCCCTTCGCAGGCCCGATCGGCGCCGTGCGCGTGGGCCGCGTGAATGGCCAGTTCGTGGTGAACCCGACGCACAGCCAGCGTGACTACAGCGACCTCGACCTCGTCTACGTGGGTAACAAGACCGACGTCATCATGATCGAAGGCGCCGCCAAGGAAATGCCTGAGGCTGACTTCATCGCCGCCCTCCGCTTCGCCCAGGAAAGCATCCAGGGCCTGGTGAAGGCCCAGGAAGAGCTCGCCACCCTCGCTGGCAAGGTGAAGCGCGTGATGCCCCTCATGCTCGTTCAGGACGACCTCCTCGAAGTGGCCTACCAGGTCGCTGGTGACCGCATCGAAGGCGCCATCTATCAGCCAAGCAAGGTCGCCCGTGGCAAGGCCATCGGCGCTCTCAAGGACGAAGTGGAAGCCGCCATCAAGGCCAAGTTCCCTGAAGCCACCGGTTACGCCATCGGCCAGGCCTTTGACTACCTGCAGAAGAAAGCCTTCCGCATCTCCATCCTGGACAAGCTTGCCCGCTGTGACGGTCGTGGCATCGACAAGATCCGCAATCTTTCCGGTGAAGTCTCCGTGCTCCCACGCACTCATGGCTCCGCCCTGTTTGCCCGTGGTGAGACCCAGGCTCTCTCCATCGCCACGCTGGCTCCAGCGGACGAAGCCCAGGAAATGGACACCTACGCAGGTGGCCCAGATTCGAAGCGCTTCATCCTTCACTACAACTTCCCTCCCTTCTCCGTCGGTGAGTGCGGCCGCTTCGGTGGTCAGAACCGTCGTGAGATCGGTCACGGCGCTCTTGCCGAGCGCTCCATCGAGCCGGTGATCCCTGAGAAGTCCGTGTTCCCTTACGCCATCCGCGTTTCCAGCGAAGTCATGGCCTCCAACGGCTCCACCTCCATGGCCTCCGTGTGCTCCGGCGTCATGGCCCTCATGGACGCAGGCGTGCCTCTGAAGCGCCCTGTGGCTGGCATCTCCGTCGGTCTCGTCACTGAGTTCGACGCGAATGACAGCATGAAGCGCTACCTCACCATGATGGACATCCTCGGTTCCGAGGACCATTTCGGTGACATGGACTTCAAGCTTTGCGGCACCTCTGAAGGTGTGACCGGCTACCAGCTGGACCTCAAGCTTCCTGGCATCCCTCTGAGCATCCTCGAGGAAGCCATCGGCAAGGCCAAGAACGGCCGCACGGAAGTGCTCGGCGCCATGGCCCAGGCCATCGCTGAAGTGAAGCCTCTGAGCCCGCACGCTCCTCGCATCGAGATCGTGAAGATCAACCCAGACAAGATCGGTGAGCTCATCGGTCCTGGCGGCAAGAACATCAAGGGCATCCAGGCCGAGTCCGGCGCTGAGATCAGCATCGAAGATGACGGCACCGTGTATGTCTACGCCTCCCGCAAGGAAGGCCTGGAGCGCGCTCTGGAGATGATCAGCGGCGTGTCCGCCGAGGTCGAAGTGGGCAAGCTTTACACCGGCAAGGTCGTCAGCACGACGAACTTCGGTGCCTTCATGCGCCTCTTCGGCAACAAGGACGGCCTGATCCACATCAGCGAACTCGCCGACTTCCGCGTCAACAAGACCGAGGACGTCGTGAAAGTGGGCGACATGGTCACCGCCAAGTGCATCGGCATCGATGACAAGGGCAAGGTGAAGATGAGCCGCAAGGCCGCCATGAAGGAGAAGGACGAAGCCGCCAAGGCCGGTGCCGAGGCTCCTGCCGCCTGATCTGCATTCGTCTAACGAAGAATAAAATCAACAACGAGGCCGCTGGTGACCCCAGCGGCTTTTTTGTGGGCATGAATCGCGAGCCGGAGGCTCGCAAGCTGGTAGCCGGGGGTGAAGTGAGCGTAGCGAGTGAGAACCCCCGGAATAACCAAAGCACCGCACCTTGCCAGGCCTGCGCTCTGGAAGAGCGCGAGAAATCACCGAAGAGCAGGTCATGGGTGAGATCGCCGATTTCTCGCGCACCTGCCGGTGCGCGTGTTTGATGAGATCACACGGTGGATCGTATGCCGCCGCTACATCACACGCATATTGCCAATTGCCAAAGCTGGATAATCAGACATCATGTTCCCATGAGCACTGTCGGTCTTGAAAAACTACCTTTGCCTGTAGTCCGGGCCATTCGAGCCGGGAAGCGGCTTCGCATAACGACGTCCGGTCAAACTGTCGCTATCCTGGAGCCTCAAGAGATCCCGACGCCTGGGCCTAAACGTCAACGTTCCAAGCTCACTGCGGAGCAGTGGATTGCTACCGTAGGTGACAGACTCGCCGCGCATCGGGATCTCGACGCAGCCAAGATCGTGCGTGTTGCACGTGACCGAGAATAGTCGATGCAATTTTGGGATACCAGCGGTCTGCTTTCTCTGGTGCTCAAAGATGGGCACTATCGAAAAGCCTGCCAGTGGCTCATGAGTGCACGCGAACCGCATATCACGTCTTCCTTGGTCGTCTTCGAGGCAGAAAATCGGCTTCATGCCCTCCAGATGGATCTTGTCCTGAGCAGAGATGATTACTCCCAGTGTCTCACGGCGTTGCGACTGCTAGTTTCCTCCAGACTGATTGCCGAACGCCATCTTCGAAACACACGCTCCTTGTCAGCGGAGTGCCGCAGGCTCATCACCGTTACTTCACCTCATGTGGTTCACAGCAGCATGGATGTGCTTCATGTAGCTTCGGCGCTCGTTCTGAGAGCCGGTTGTTTTCGCACCTTTGATCGAAAGCAAAATTCTTTGGCTGGTGCTGCGGGTCTCGCTGCTTCATAACAGTTTTCGCCCATATGCCTCCGCTCTCCCTCGAGATGCCTCCTCCCCAAAACTGGGGTGAACACCGGTGACGACCATATACTACTTTGGTGCGTATCTAGGGGTGACAGCATCACGTCACTCCCCAAGAGAGGCGCGGACCGGCAACGGTTCGCGCCTCAATTTTTGGGCGGGGGCTCGACTCGTGCTGGCTGATGCGGCAGGATGAGGGCATATTCATTTCGCTATGAAGTCCCCCCAGTCCACCCGCCGGCGGTTCCTCGGCCAGAGTGCCTGCTCCGCCGTGAGCAGCATCCCCATGATGAACACGCTGCTGAATCTGCAGATGGCAGGGAAGGCCGCCGCGCAGGCGCCGGTGTCTGACTACAAGACGCTCGTCTGCTTCTTCCTCCACGGCGGCATGGACAGCTACAACTGGCTGGTGCCACGTGATGCGACCCGCCATGGCATCTACTCCGCCACGCGTGGAAATCTGGCGCTGGGCAGCGGCCAGGTCCTGCCGCTGAACCAAAGCGGTGGCGATGGCCAGCTCTACGGCATCCACCCGAGCTGCACGGGCATCCAGCAGCTCTTCAATGGCCTCGGTGGTGACACGAACAAACGCCGCGCTGCCTTCCTGACCAATGTAGGCACTCTCATCGAGCCAGTGACCAAAGCGCAGTATCTGGCGGAAAGCGTGCCGCTGCCGAAGTCTCTCTACTCGCATAGCGATCAGGTGGACCAGTGGCAAACCTCCGTGCCGCAGGGCCTTTCACAACTCAGCGGCTGGGGCGGTCGTCTGGCGGACCTCATGCACACCACGGCGAATGGTTCCACCAGCATCGCCATGAACATCTCGCTGGCGGGAAACAATCTCTTCCAGGTGGGGAACAACACCACGCAGTTCGTCGTCACGAACAGCGGTGCGCTGCGTCTCTCCGGTGAGGATCAGCTGAGTGCCACGCACCCGCTGCGCCTGAAGAATGCCGCGCACAAGAGCATCATCGAGCAGACTTATGGGAACATGATGCAGCAGTCCTATGCGCAGCTAACCAAAAGCAGCATCGAGCTCCAGGAGTTCTTCCTCCAGCAGTTTAACAACTACAACGCCAGTGCCATCACGGGCCTCTTTCCTGCCAATAATTGGATAGGCGATAACTTCCTCGCGGCGGCGAAGATGATCGCGCTGCGTCAGGCACTGGGCTTGCATCGTCAGACCATCTTCATCAGTCATCCAGGTTGGGATCATCACCTGGAGCTTCTCGACTCCCAGGAGGAGATGCTGGACACGCTGGATGATGCCGTCTTCGCCTTCCAGCGCGCCATCGAGCAGCTCGGCCTGCAGGACAGCGTGGTCACCTTCACCGCGTCTGACTTCGGCCGCACGCTGCGCAGCAATGGCCGCGGCACTGATCATGCCTGGGGTGGCAATGCCATGGTCATGGGCGGCCCTGTGCAGGGTGGCCGTATCTACGGCACCTTCCCGAATCTGGCGCTCGAGAGCAATGATGACACCGGCTATGGCGGCCGCCTCATCCCGACCACCAGCGTGGACCAGTTCTTCGCGGAACTGCTGCGCTGGTTCGGCGTGCCTGCGGCCAGCATGAGCACCGTGCTGCCAAACATCAGCCACTTCTACAACGTGAACTCCAGCAGTCTGCCCATCGGTTTCTTGAAGCCGGGAATGTGGTCTTGATCTTCACCTCGATCTAGATCGAGCGCGTTCCTCCCGTATCATCTCGCATGCTTGTCATTCCTATTCTGCTTCTCGTCGTCTGCATCGGCATCTGCCGCTGGGCTTCAGGGCGCTACGAGGACATGTGGCAGCAGGGCTCGAAAGAGCGCGTGCCCACCGCGCACACGGGTGCTGAGATGGCGCAGCTGTTCTTCAATTTCGAAGGCATCAGCGATGTCGAGATCATTGAGCACAACGGCGTGGTCACGAACTACTTCGATCCCTCGCGCCGTCGCCTGTTTCTGAATCGTGAAGTCGCTAAGGGCACCACCATGGCCGCCTGGACCGTGGCCCTGCATGAGGCCGGTCACGCCGCGCAGGAAGGCGAGGCCTTGGGCGAGCTGAAGTGGCGCCAGTCCGTGATCAAGCTCACGCGCTATGCACCCACATTGGCCGCGGTGATTGCCGTCGGCGCCATGATCCTGCTCAAGTTTCCGCCACGCTTTGCCATGATGGCCCTTTTGGCCATGTGCCTCGTCATCTTGCTGTTGAACCTCGGGACGATGAGCACCGAGTTCAAAGCCAACGCCAGCGTCCGTCGCTTCCTGGAAAAGCACCTCGCCAAATGGTCCTTGGCCCGGGACAAGATGGATGGGTATCTGCATCGCGCCGCCACGCGCGAGGTCGGAGACATGCTGCGTTCCCCGCGTTACTTTTTCTTCAGCGCCATGCCTGGAACCGGGGCCTCACGACCGGTGAAGAAGGATGAGATGACCGATCCCAAGGCGTGAGGGAGTCGCGGGGCGACTTCCCCACACTTCCGGTTACGCCTTCAGAGCCCAGTCCAGCAGCGCCTGCGCATCACGCCAGACTCCGCCCTCGGTGTCATTTAGCACCACCACGATGCGGCGCCTGCCATTGCGCTCACCACTGGCTACAAGGCAGTAGCCTGCGGCATCGGTATAACCAGTTTTCATACCATCACAGTAGCCAGCGCTGCGCAGCACACGGTTCGTGTTGGACAGCTCCGTGGTCTTGCCGTTCGGCCACTTGAAGGTGTAGCTGGTCATCTTCACGATCTTGCGGACGTCCGGCAGCTTGTCACAAGCCTTGGCGATCACGCTCAGCTCACGCGCCGTGGAGAAAGGCTCGTCACCATCCTTGGTCGGCAGACCATGCGGATTGCGGTAGTGGCTGTTGGCCAGGCCGAGTTCTTTGCACTTCGCATTCATCTTGGCCACAAAGGCTTCCACACTGCCCGCATTGTCGCGGGCCAGTGCTTGCGCGATGTCGTTGGAGCTCTTCACCAGCACCGCGCTCAGCAACTGGCGGCGTGTGTACTGCTCACCCGCCTTGATGCCGAGACGCACGGGCGCGCACTGTGTGTCGCTCTGCTCCACGGTGATGATCTTGTCCAGATCACCGGTCTCGACCACAATCAGCGCGGTCATCAGCTTCGTGGTGCTGGCGATCGCGCCCTGCTTGTCGGAGTTCTTCTCCCAAAGGATCTCATCCGAGGTGGGATCAATGACGATCACACGATCCGCCGTGACGAGAGGGATGGGGCCGCGCAGTTGCTTGATCTCCACCTCACGGCGCACGCGCTTCGTCTTCTCCACCTCTTCACTGAGTTGCTTCTTCAGCATCTCCACGGTCTGCTCACGCGAGACCAGGTCCAGGCGCTGGCCTTCGATGATCTGCTTCTGCTTGGTGATCTCGGACTCGCGGCGAATCACGTCCGCCTCCTTGGCATTCACCTCCTCCTCCCGCCACTTCAGGCGGGCTTCTTTTTCAGGGTCGCCACAGCCAGTGCCGACCAGGGCGAGCGCCGTGGCGAGCAGGGTGGTTTTGAAGACATGTGCGGCAGGCTTCATATCACAGATGGAAAGTTAGAGTTCGGCGAGCAATTCCTTCAGGCGTGCGGCAGGCCACTGACCGGGGGCATTGGACTCACCAATGAAGCCGTAGTTCAGCAGGCTGCCAGCCTTTGCAAGCACCAACCGGGAGATGCGGCCCCACGGCCCCATGCCCATGCTGGAAAGGCGGAGACGATGCTGGTCCCCGGTGATCTGCATCAGACGCACCAAATCTGCCTGGGAGTTCAGAAACGTGGCGATCTTCACCGCATCCAGCCCGGCAGGCTGGGCAAAGCCGATGGCGCCTCGCAGTACATCATCTCCAGGGGTTGCCTGGAAGTCATGGAAGGATCCCATGACCTTCACGCCTTTGGCATGCGCCTTCTCCACGATCGGCTTCATCTCCATCGCACTGCGAAGTTCGATGTCGACCAGGATCGCCAGATCCAGCAGCGGCTCGATCATCGCCATGCGCTCCGCCGCGACAACGCTGCCCTGGCCGCCCTCGGCCGGGTGACGTGCGGTGAGCAGGATGGGGGTGGCATTCTCGCCGTGAACCAAGGCATCCCGCACCTCGTCCGCGGGCATTTTGAGGGTGTCGAGCCGAAGCTCGATCAGGTCACAGGTGGCCTCGCGCTGGTCGCGCGGCATCCGGGCCCAGGTGGACAGGGTAGCGGCATCCGGGATGACCCCCACGGTCAGCGGACGGGTCGCTTGCAGAGGGCTTTGGGTAGAAACAAGTTGTGCCATTCGCTAGGAATGTTATAATTTTAATAGGAATAAACTAATTCAGAATTGGTTACTCATCAATATGCTGGGTCGAAGACAGGAAATCAATTTGCAGCTCACAGAGTTGTTAGACAGCGCCCTTCTCGGGTTCTGTCTTTGGTTGGCCCATTTTCTGAGAGCCTCACTGGCACCGAGCTTCTGGCCTGACTTGGTGGAGATCCCGCCGCTCGAAGAGCTCTACTGGATCATGGCCGTGGTGGTGCCTTTCACGCCGGTCGCCTTGGAGATGCGCGGCTTCTACTCAAACATCTTCCACAAGACTCCTGGCAAAAGCCTGCGCCAGCTCGCGGAGACTCTGGTCATCATGGGCATGGTCATCGGCACGATGGTGGTCTTTCTGAAATGGAGCGTGCCCAGCCGTGCGGTGGTCATCCTGGCCATTTCCTTGTCGGCGGTCGCCCTGCTGCTCCGTGAAGCCTTTCAGCGCGAGCAGATCCGCCGCAGTCTCGCCACTGGCAAAGGGCGTGAACGTGTGATCGTCGCCGGTGCCGCGCAGGACGTGATGCACTTTGAAGATCAAATGCCGCCGGAGCAGCGCGCCGGTATCGAGGTCGTCGCACGGATCGATATCACGCAGCAACCTGTGAGTGATCTCGTGAAGGCCATGCATGAAGTCTCCGCCTCACGCGTGCTCTTCGCCGCGCAGCATGTGCATTTCGGTAAGATCGAGGAAGCCGTGCAGGCCTGTGAAACGGAAGGCGTGGAGGCCTGGATCTCCGCGGACTTCTTCCAGACCGCCATCGCGCGTCCCACCTTTGACGTGTTCGGTGGCAAGCTCATGCTCGTCTTCCACAGCACACCGCAGATCTCATGGTCCCTGGTGTTCAAGGACATCATGGACCGCATCGGCGCCTTCGTGCTGCTCCTGCTCACCTCGCCGTTTTGGATCATGGCCGCCATCGGCATTCGTCTCGCTTCCAAGGGGCCCGTCTTCTTCCGCCAGGAGCGCTCCGGACTGTATGGGAAGCCTTTCAACATGTGGAAGTTCCGCACCATGCACACCGATGCGGAGACCAAGCGCGCCGAGCTGGAATGTCTCAACGAGATGGACGGCCCCGTCTTCAAAATCAAAGACGATCCCCGCATTTTTGGTTTGGGCCGCTGGCTGCGAAAAACCAGCATCGACGAACTGCCGCAACTGCTCAATGTGCTGCGCGGCGAGATGAGCCTCGTCGGCCCGCGACCGCTGCCCGTGTATGAGATCAACCGCATCGAGAAGCATGCGCAGCGCCGCCGTCTCAGCGTGAAGCCCGGCCTCACCTGTCTCTGGCAGGTCACCGGCCGCAACGGCATCAAGAACTTCGAAGACTGGGTCGCCCTCGATCTCAAGTACATCGACAACTGGTCCCTCTGGCTGGACCTCAAGATCCTCGTGAAGACCCTTCCTGCCGTCCTTCGCGGCCTCGGCGCTTCTTGAGAAATTGAGCTGTCGTTGGTTAGGCTTGCGACGCCGAAGTCGCGAAGCGTCCCGGAGTGCGGTGGCAGAGATGCACGGGCCACCGTGCGTCGTCGACACCGCTCTCGAGCGCACACGACATTCTCCTGCTCCAAGGTCGTTCTGTGCGCACGGCAATCAACTCATCCCATATTCAACCATGTGTGAGTGCACACCATACACTGAAGTCGCGAAGCGTCCTGGACTGCGCCGGCCCTCCGGCGCTTTCGCCGAAGAGAGTGATCCACAAGCTTCAAGAGAGGCTCAACCCCAACTGACCTTCGCATTCACTCTGCGTGAACTCCATCATCAGGCCTTCGAGAGCGCCAGAGGGCAGGCGCACTCCAGGACGCTGCCGCGAAGCCCGCCATGCCACGATTCAACCAGCCTAACTAAAAGTCTAACATTGTGGTGGTTCGCCTCACCCGTCTCAATTCTCCTTCGGCTGCGCCTTGTCCTTGTCAGCGCCGCCTTCAGGCTTCGCCGGAGTCTCCGTTGAACCATTGCCATTCTTCTTGTTATCCGCCTGGGAGGTCGGCGGCACGCGGAAGAGCTTGCCGGAATACGGATCCTTCACCTTCTCACCGGCAGGCAGGCCGGTCACATCCACCAGCTGCTTTTTCGAAGGGTCGGTATAAGGACTCACCACCATCCCTGGGCGGCCCGCCACCGGAGTGCCAAATGGCAGGTTCTCTTCCACCGCCGGCACTGCAGGGAGCACGGGGGCTGGTGTGACAGTGCTGGACTTCGGCGCAGGTGTGTCAGTCACCACCTTGTCAGGCACCTTGTTGCCTGAAGAGCGGTTCCTCGCGGGAGTGGGTGAAGGTGTCGGCCCTTCATCATCCACGATCACCGGGGAGCTTCTCCGCGGCCTGCTCGGTGCGGTGTAGCGCTCCACGGTGCGCGGACGATACGGCACGCGATCATAGTCCGCTCTCAGATTGCGGTTCGTCTGATAGGTGCTGCGATACGGCACCTGGCGGATCGCCCGCGGCTCCGTGTAGGGCTGCTGCGTCTGAAACGGAGCATTCGTGGAGGCATACGCACTGCCGCCGTAGTAGCCCGGGTAGTAACCACGGCTGTAGTCCGTGCCCAGATAGGTGAAGAGGCCTTTGCTCTGGATCTCACGCATCGCGTAGCGTGGGGGCAGTTTGCAGCTGGCCAGCGCACCGGCGATCACGGTCATGGCAATCAGGCGCATCGCAAGGCGGGCGGTCGTTTCCGTTTTCATAGGATCGGGTGCGTTGAGGTGGAGTTGCTGAACTTTAAGAACTGTGAGACTCAGCGGCAAGAGCATTCTCGGGAGCTTTTGGTCGTCTTTGTCAGGGTTGAGAGTCCTTAACCAAACTAAAGCTTTTCGCCGCTAGGCCTAACATAAGATGCGGTCACGACTTCAAGCGCCCAGCTTGATGCGGATCGCCTCCAGGCTGGTGTTCTTCAAAAGGATCACGCCCTTCTCATCCAGCAGGTAGATCGTGGGGAAGTTGCGCAGGTTGAACATGCTGGTGATCGGCCCGCTGGTGGTGCCGTCAGACCAGTTCCGGAAGTTTACCTCATAGGTCTGGTAAGCCTTCTTGGCCTCTTCTGGGATGTCCGTGTTCACGCCCAGCACCACCACACCTTTTTCCTTCGTGTCGGTGGCCAGCTTGTTCATCAGCGGGATCGTGCCGTGGCAGGCATGGCACCAGCCGCCCCAGAAGATGAGCACCACCTTCTTCCCTTTGAAATCCGCCAGCTTGAAGGCGCCGCCGTCCACATCCTTGCCCTCAATGTCAGGGCAGGGGCTGCCCACGGAGAGGTTCTGCAGCTCAAACATGGTCCGGCTCGTCTGATCCGCGAGCGGGAAGCCATTGATGGCGGAGTCGCCGAACTTCGCGCTGATCTCCTGGAAGTAGTTCATGGCCTGCTCCTTCGCCTCGGCCGCGGTCTTCTCATCCGTGGCGGCCTCATAGCGGCGGAAATGCTGCATGCCCAGCGCATAGGTGGCGGCGGCCTGCTCCGTCTTGTTCGGGTTCTGCTCGCGCACCGCCTTCAGGATCGGTCCACCAATCTCATAAGGGTAGAATTCGAGTGACTTCACCGCTGCGGCAATGCCTGAATGCTTCACATGCGAGGTGCCCAGCATCTGCAGCGCCGTCTGCCCTTCAGGGAAGCCGCTGGCCTGCGTGACCAGCCAGGAAACACCCACCGCAGATCCTGCATCACCCAGGTGCTCCTGCACCATCGCCAGCACCTTCTTCGCATACGGCTCCGCGCTCGGCACTGTGGCGCGATACTTGTCCTTCTCCTCCTCGGTCTTCGCCTCGATGATCTTCATCGTGTTCGCCCGCACTGTGTTTTCATACTCATCGATCAGCGCGCGGATGGCCTTGGCCGTGGCATCGGGTTCCTGAGCATGAAGGGTCAGGCTGAGGCAGAGGCTGGTAAGCAGGACGAGCAGGGGTTTCATAAGGTCGGGAGCGAATCAGGGAATCAAGGGCGGCGACGGCGCGAAAACAACATCAACGACAGCAAAAGCAAGCCAGCGCTTCCAGGCTCAGGCACGGCCACAAAGGAGGTATACACATTGTCATAAAAGGTCGCCCAGTCGGGATTCGCCTGCGTCCCATAGTTCTCCATGCGGGTGTTTAAAGAGAAAGTCTGCGGTCCTTGTCCCGTGCCGGGAGCCTCCACCCGGTACTCCGTGCCGTCCGTCAATCCGGTGAGAGCGATGTTAAACCCTCCCACACTATTGGTTTGGCCGGAGGCCACCAGGTTGCCGTTCGTGTTGTCATACACAAAGACCAGCACACCGCTCACCCCCTCGCCGGGGGTATAAAAGTTGTCGCTGAGCACCGAGTCATCAAAAATGCTCCCCGTGAGGATCGCATCGGAGACCAGGTTCACACCTTCCAGCCGTCGCGCATTGCCCAGATGCTCTGTGATCACCACCGGCCCTGTCACTTCGCCATTCGTGATCGGGATGGAGATGGTCTGAAAGCCGATGCCGATCTCTTTATAAAGAGGATCCATCAAGGCTGCACGATGTGTGGCCCCTGGCTGAATCCCCGTGCCGCTGCCTCCGTCCGGACCCCAGTCGATCGCCAGCGCCGAGTGCGCATGCATGCCATCCGCTGCTGTGGCAAAGAGTGTCTGCGCCGCATCTCCCCAGTTGGAGCTATACCCCGCATTCACGATCCGCTGCCCCACAGACATGCCATCCAGCCCGTGCGCCTGCTGGTCCTGAGTGACCATCAGGTTCGAATAGGTATTTGAGGCCGCTGCCAGGGAATCATTCCACGCCAGCGGCGGTGCTGCCGTCAGCGTGCCCCATTGCGAGGCCAGCGCACTGGCGCTCACCCCATAAAAATCCAGCGCCGCCGCCACCGTCGGGTGATCCGACTTCAGCGTGTCCCACACCCCTGGGGAGGACATGTTCACCAGATTCTCAAGCTCTCCTCCCGGGTTCATCCGCATCCGGTTCACCAGCTCCAGCATATACTGCTGCTCCGCCGTCGGGTCCGCCTTCAGCACCAGCGGCAGACCAAGCGCCAGCACACCCATCCAAAGGAGGGGGCGGCGGAATGAGCTGAGAGCGAAGGGCATGAGTTGATTAATTTATGGTAATTATAAGCCCCCGTAAACGAGAATTTACACTCCTCACCGGTCGGATTGGGTTGGATCAGGCCGGATCCGCCCACTTTTGAAAAAGCAGCCTGGATTGACCTGGATTTGGTTGGATCGCCCTCTGAGGAGCCCAAGTCGCTCCCCCGCGACACACGTTTCACCATCTAAACTCTTCAGCGCCAAAGGCGCGTCCAATACCAGCCTAGGGCGTCTAGCCCTAGGTCCCTGAGACCGCAAAGCGCCAAGCGCTGAAAGCGCGTCCCATGCACAAATGACCCTGAACCTCCATCCCATCGCCCTCCATCCAACGAGGTCGGATCCACTCGGATTGGCTCGGATCGGCCTCCTTTGCCCTGCGTCCCGAGCACTCCGTGGCTCCCCTCTGCAAACCATCGTCAACAACCGTCAACCACCGTAAACAACTGTAAACGGCTCTCTTGGCCCGTCTCCCGTCCCTTTCCGCATATTCCGTGCATTCCGTAGGCCCACCTCTGTGTCGCCAAATCTCCTGTGAAAAAATCATTCATAGCCCCGCACTCAACCCCAACCACCTCATCCCGAAAAGTGTCCCAAGCGGCCCCTTTGGACACCGCGCCACCACCATCTCCGTCCCCCCAAATCATAAGTCAAAAATCATAAATCATAAATAGTTAGCCGGCCCCCATCCCTCCATCGCATGGCTCGCCGCCCCCAGCGCCCCCGCATCATCTCCCAGCGTCGAAATCACCACACTCGGCGGCATGCTCCCCAGCGCTGGCATCAACTTCACCGCCCGCTGTGAAATCTCCCTTCCAAACCGCTCTCCCAGCGCCGTCAGCGGCCCATGTAGAAAGTAAGCCGGAGTATCCAGCAGCAGATGCAGCAGTCCCATGACCCGCGCATAATCATCGATCAGCGCCTCCCACGCCTCACCCTCACTCTCCGCCAGTCCCTCTAGCGCCGCATGCAGATCCACTGGAAGCCGCGCCCGATTCGAAACTCCCGCCAGCCTCCGCCAGACCGCCGGTGAAGACAGCGCATCATGCATCTCCTTGCCCTCGCCCATGAGCGGCCAGACCCAGCGGCCGATCTCCCCGCTCGCGTGATGCGCACCACTCATGAGCCGTCCGTTCTTCACCACGGCGATGCCGAACCCACTGCGTGGACCGAGGATGACATAGTCATCCAGCTCACGACCGCCGCCGAACCAACGTTCTGCCAAGGCGATCACCCGCAAATTGTTCTCCACAATCACCGGCACCTTGAATAACTTCTCAAGATCCGCTTTGAGCGGAATGTTGTCCCAGCCCGGAATGAAGGTGTAGTGCACCCCCACGCCTGCTTCCGGGTTCACAATGCCCGGCGCGCCCGCGCCGATCTGCAGCAGCGGCCCCGAGGCACCCTGGCGCAAGCTTTTGATCACCTCACTGATCTCCTTCATCACGGAAGCTGCATCCGCATCTTCCGGCAAAGGCCGGCTCAGCGAGCGTGTCGGCACTCCGGAGAAATCCAGCCGCACCGCCTGCACACGCTCCGCGTTGAACTCGATCCCCGCAAACCATCCCGCCTCCGCCACCGTGCTCAGGTTGCGCTTCGGCCGGCCGATCCGGCCCTGCTCCAAACCTGACTCCAGGAGGTGTCCGGACCCAATGAGCTGGTCCACATAGTCTCCCGCCGTCGTCGGCGAGATGCGCATGATCTCCGCCAGGATGCGGCGCGAGGTCGCCCGCCCGCTGCGCACATGCAGCAGCGTCTGGGCGAGGTTGTGGCGCAGTTCTTCGGCGTTTCTCATGACCAGGGAAAATTAGATCATGTACTCCATCATCACTTTTTGTTCGATCGTTGGTTCGGTCGTCTCGCCCAGCAGCGTCTCGGCCACGCGTCGCGCCTGCCCGCGCAGCTCCGGCACCGCGATGGTCTCCCAATACGTGCCGCGCAGCAGTGGCCCGATGGCCAAAAGACTCGGGGACGGCTTGCCCTCCCCATCCACGATCGTATGTCCCGGCGTGATCCTCACGCCCATGTCCATGTCATCGGGTGACACCGAGCCACGACGCAGCAGATTCTGCAGCAGCCCGGAACTCGTCGCCGTGAAGCGTGTCTGCGGACCCGTGGCATTGATCACCAGATCACCCGTGATCGTCTTGCCACCGCAGAGCTGCACCTCCACTCGCTGATCGGCGGCACTCACTTTTTCAATGTTCGCCGCATGCACCTGCAGTTGGCCCGTGAGCTGCATCGTCGTGATCTGCGCATGGATCTCGGGCGCGATTCGATGCCGGATGATGTTCCACTTCGCCGCATGATGCTTGGCAAAGCTGAGCCGCTCCTCCAGCGTCAGTTTTTGCCAGATGCGCTGCGTATGCGCACGCATTTTGTCCACAATGATACCCGGGTTCGCGCCCATGTCGCGCAGCCGGTTGCAGTGGCCCTCGACCAGCTTCACCAGCCTCTCCAGGCCCAGCTCCGCCAGATCCACACCCTCAGGAGGAAAGTCCGGATACTCGATCCCGCGAAAGTGTGACTGCGGCAGCCAGCCATGACGGGAGATGGCATGCACACGCCCATACCACCCTAGCGATCGCAGTGTGATCAACGAATCCACCGTCGTCAGACCCGTGCCCAGCAGCACAATGCTCCCGTCCGAGGCCGGCAGCCGTCCCAGCCAGTCTAACCAAGGATTGCCCAACCATCCCGGATGATCGGTTAAAGCCTCCGCACCCGGCAGTGGCGCAGGCGCTTCATTGCCTGAAGCCAGCACAACGCGGTCCGCCTCGATGACACGTCCATTGGACAAAATCACGCCGCGCTCATCCACATCCACCGCCTCACCATCCACAAACTCCGCCGCACTCAAATAGTGGTGCATGAGGGACCTCAGATAGTCGCCATAGACCAGACGCGGGATGAACCGTTCGCGCAGCTCGTGCTCGGGCAGTGTGTCATACTCCGTGCGCGTGCGCAGCCAGTTCACAAAATGGTCCGGGATGTCCGGGAAGGCGGACATGTTTCGCGCGGCCACATTCAGCAGATGCTCCGCGCGTCGCGTGCTGTAGGCCACTCCGCGACCGGTGGGCCGCTGCCCGTTGATGATCGTCAGCCGCACCGTCCGCCGTGCCAGCCGCATCACATTCACGGCTGTCATGAGACCGCTGAATCCTCCTCCGACGATGACAATGCTCTGGGGAGTGGCGGGAGGCGTGCTCATAAAGACAGAACGTTTTGCCTTGAATCCAAGCCGCCCTCAAGACAATAATCTAATATTGGAATAAATAATAATACTTGGCATGCCTCCCCCCATCCCTGTTCGCACGATTGACCGACAATGCGAAGTCGCCTGGTTCTCAGCCCTTTGCGGAGATGACTATGAATACCTCGGTGTGCCGGACGGCACGCTGCGTTCCAACTACGAGCACTGTGGTGAGATCGTCCGCCGCGCGGATGCGCACGGCTATCAAAACATCCTCCTGCCTTCCGGCTGGATTGTCGGCCAGGATGCGCTGGCCTTTGCCTCCGCCATGGCGCCGAAGACGCAGCAGATCAACCAGCTCGTGGCCCTGCGCATGGGCGAGGTCTGGCCGCCCATGCTCGCACGTGCTCTGGCCACCGTGGACCACATCGCCAAAGGGCGCCTCTGCATTAACATCATCTCCTCCGACATGCCCGGCCTGAAGGAGAGCAATGAAGTGCGCTATGAGCGCAGCAGCGAGATCATCCAGATCCTCCAAGGTCTCTGGCGCACGGACGGCCCCTTCGAGTGGAAAGGGAAATATTATCAGTTCAGCCTGCCGAACACGGAAGCCGCAAAGCCTTACCAGCAGAACGGCGGCCCGCTCATGTACTTCGGCGGCATCTCTCCGCTCGCGCAGGATCTCTGTGCGAAGCATTGCGATGTCTTCCTGATGTGGCCGGAGACAGAAGACCGCATCGCCGAGACTATGCGCAGCATGTCTGAAAAAGCCGCCGCGTATGGCCGCACCATCGACTTCGGTTTTCGCGCGCATGTCATCGTCCGCGAGACCGAGGCTGAGGCCCGTGCTGCTGCTGACAAGCTCATCTCCAAGCTCGATGCCGAAAAGGGTGCCGAGATCAAGGCGCGCAGCATGGATTCCCAAAGCGCCGGCGTGAAGCGCCAGGATGAACTGCGTGAGCAAAGCAAGGATCTCTACATCGAGCCACATCTCTGGAGCGGCATCGGCCTCGCTCGCAGCGGCTGCGCCAGCGCCATCGTCGGCGATCCCGAGCAAGTGCTCGCCAAGCTTCATCGCTACATGGACATGGGCATGCGCGCCTTCATCCTCAGCGGTTATCCGCATCTGGAGGAGTGTGACCTTTTTGCGAAGCACGTCCTGCCACGCCTGCCCACCTGTCGTCTGAATGAAGTGCAGGGCCGCCTCGTTCCTCATCCCGTCACGCCGCTCACAACCGCACCTCGTTACTGATTTCTTTTATGTCCGCCCCCGTTCGCTTCGCCCTCGCCGGATTCGGTGCCTGGGGCAAATTTCACGCTCAATCCATCGCGCAAAATCCCGAGGCACATCTCGTGGCCATCAGCGCACCCTCCGAAGCCTCGCGCGCTGAAGCCCGCCAGCTTTATCCCGACGCGCAGATCTTCGCCGACAGCCTCGAGATGATCGCGCAGGTTGACTTTGATATCCTTGATATCGTCACGCCCAGTCACACGCATCGCGAGATCGCCCTCGCCGCTATGCAAAAGGGCAAGCACGTGCTTCTCGAGAAGCCCATGGCCATCACGCTGGATGATTGCAAAGCCATCACGGCCGGCGCTCGCGAGCATGGTGTGCATCTCGCTGTCGGTCATGAGCTTCGTCTCTCCAGCCAGTGGGGACGCATCAAGGAGATCATCGATGCCGGCACCATTGGCGATCCGCAGTATGTGCTCGTTGAGCTCTTACGGAAACCTTACCGCCTTGGCGCCAGCGGCTGGCGCTATGATCAGAATCGCGTCGGCAGTTGGGTGCTTGAGGAGCCCATCCATTTCTTCGACCTCGCCCGCTGGTATCTCGAAAGCAGCGGCGACCCCGTGGAGCTCTACGCCTACGGCAACTCGCGCGATCCACAGCGCCCCACGCTGTATGATAACTTTAGCGCCATGTTCAAATACCCGAACGGCAGTTATGCCGTCGTCTCGCAAACCCTCGCCGCCTTTGAGCATCATCAAACCGTCAAAGTCAGCGGCACCAAGGGAGCCCTCTGGGCCGGCTGGAGCGGCGCCCTCGACCGCACCCTCGAACCGACAGCCTTCCTCCGCGTCTTCGATGGCGAAAAGCTCGAAGAAGTAACCCTCACCAAACAAAGCGGCGAAGTCTTCGAGCTCCGCGAGGAGATCGCCCAGAGCATCGCCATGGTCCGCCACGGCAAACCACCCATCGCCACCGGCCTCGACGGCCTCTGGAGTGCTGGCCTCTGCCTCGTCGCCGAAGAATCCATCCGCCAAGGCAAGCCGCTGCCGGTGGCGGACATGCTGAAGTTTTAAGGTAGAAAGATTGAGGGTAGAAAAATTTTCCTGAACCCATGCTCATCGAATACCTCATGTGCTCCATAGCCTCGCAGATCGTCTGCTGGCGAGCCGGAGGCTCGAGAGAAGGTAGCCGGGGGTGGAGCGGAACCGCGAAGCGGTGTAGCGTGAACCCCCGGAATAACAAACAACATCGCATCTCACCTCATCGCCTCCTGGAGGGAGGCGAGAAGTCATCGACAACTTGCTGAACCTTCATAGGACAACCTAACAACAACCATGACCACACGCCGAACCTTTCTTTCCGCGACCGCCATGACGGCAGCGACGCATGCCTTCGCTGCTGGAGGTGATAGTGACATCAAAATCGCGCTCATCGGTTGCGGTGGGCGTGGCACCGGAGCCTGCAACCAAGCCCTCTCCGCCGGTTCCACCATCAAACTGGTTGCCGTCGTCGATCCACTCGAGAAGAAGGCGCAGGACGCCCTGAACATCCTCAAAGAAAAACACGAAGGCCAGATCAACGTCCCGCCCGAACATGTCTTCACGAACTTCGAGGACTACAAGAAAGCCTTCGATCTCGCGGACGTGGTCCTCATCACCACACCTCCGGGTCCGCGTCCCTTCCTCTTTGAACAAGCCATCAAAGCCGGCAAACATGTCTTCATGGAGAAGCCCGTCGCCGTGGATGCTGCGGGTGTGCGTCGTGTGCTCGCCGCTTCCGCGGAAGCGAAGAAAAAGAACCTCAATGTCTGCGTCGGTTTCCAGCGTCGTTACGCACCGAGCTACATCGATGTCATCAACCGCATCCAGGGAGGAGAGATCGGCGACCTCGTCTATGGCCGTGTGTATTGGAACGGCACCTCGCGCCCAGGCTTCCCGCGTGAGCCGGGCGAGAGCGAACTGCATTACCAAATCCGGAACTGGTATTTCTTCACCTGGATGAGCGGCGACCACATCCTCGAGCAGCATTGCCACAACCTCGATGTCGCGAACTGGGTCATGCAGGGCAAGATGCCGCTGCGTGCCGTGGGGCAGGGCGGTCGCCAGGTGCGCCGTGCCAAGGAGAACGGCACCATCTTTGATCATCACACCGTCGAGTTCGAATACGACAACGGTTTCCGCCTGCTGAGCCAGTGCTGCCAGATCGGCGGCAAGTGCCAGAAGGACGTGAGCGAGCATTTCCACGGCGTGAAAGGCAGCGCTGATCTCGCCGCCAACGGTCGCTTCCTCATCAACGGCCAGCCACCCGGCGGCAAGCGCACGCGTAACAAAGAGGATGCTTACCAGCTCGAGCACGATGCTTTCTTTGAAAACATCCGCACCGGCAAGATGCGCAATGATGCCGACTACGCCGCGCATAGCACCATGATGGGCGTCATGGGCCGCATGGCCACCTACACCGGTCAGGTCATCACCTGGGAACAGGCCATGAACTCGCAGGAAGTGCTCGTGCCAGACAACATCACCTGGAACACCGAACCACCCGTGAAGCCTGATGTCGATGGCTGGTATCCCGTGGCCATCCCCGGCACCACCATGCCCGTCTGACATCCAAGGAATCAAGGAGCGGGACTTGCCAAGTCCCGCGCTGCTGCCGCCCATGACCTCAACTGATCAGCAAAAGCCGCTTCTGTCTCGCGATGGGATCCGGCGCGCGATGAATGCACGGCGGCACCGGCGAGTCCGGATACTCTGTGGCAATGCGCCACAGATTCCCGACACCAAACGTGTAAGGCTTCGCTTCCGGCAGAGGCGCATAATGCAGATCGTAAAAGTGATCGTTCAGCCACTCCGCAAACCCTTCGTCATCACTCCCTCCATAGATCCGCAGCAGCTCCGCACGCGTCTCCGGAATAAGCGCACGACCGATCGCCTCCTCATTCAGCAAACCTTCCGACGAAGCCCCATGATAGGTGCAGAGCCAGGTGTCCGCCTCCGCTGTGGCGCTATCGACATGAAACGAGCACACGTCCGTGCGCACCGGCCCCGTCTCTTCACGCTGCACATACCCATTCACACAGTCGAGCACCGGATCCAGCCCCAGCTCGCTCAGCCTCTCTTGATCCGCGATCATGATCTCCACCGCAGTCTTGCCTGCGGCACTCAGCGGCAGCGCGCGGAGCTCCTCCGCACTGAGATGTGTGATGCCCGGCGGCATGTCCAGATGCGCCACGATCTCGGCAAAGTCTCCCTCCAGCACACGCGGCCAGCAGAGCGCGTTTATCCCGTCGCAAAAGCGCGTGTCCACCAGCTCCTCAAAGCTGGTCACGAGCCGCACGCGCGGGTTGTTCTGAAAAAGGTCGGGGCTGGGCATGGGAAGCGTCCCTTTATAGCAAGCCAGCCAGTTTCGTCTCGTTAAGGATCATCAAGTTTTGCATCTTCTCCATGTCCAAGCCCGCCCCCTGGTATTCCTCCGTCACACGTTATCAGTGGCTTGTGCTGATCGTCGCTTCGCTGGGTTGGATTTTTGATGCCTTTGAAGGCCAGATCTACAACCTCACCCGCGCCGACATGCTGCCGGACCTGCTCGCGGTGAAGGCAGACGATCCGCTCGTCAAAGTCTGGGGGGAGCGCTTCCTTGGCATCTTTTTGGTTGGGGGAACTTTTGGCGGATTGCTCTTCAGCTCCCTCGCCGACAAATGGGGCCGCAACCCCGTGATGGCCCTCACCATCCTCTTCTACTCCATCTTCTCCGGCATCACCGCCTTTGCGGATGAAATCTGGCAGGTGGGCGTGTTACGCTTCCTCGTCGCGATGGGCGTCGGCGGTGAGTGGGCCGTCGGTGCCGCCTTGGTGGCCGAGGTTTTCCCCAAAGAAGCTCGCGAGCGTGCCGGCGGCATCTTCCACGCCACCAGCGTCTGCGGCCTCTGGCTCGCCGCTGCCGCAGGCCTCTGGGTCGGCACTGAATGGCGAACCGCTTATTTGTTAGGCGTCGCGCCCGCTCTGCTCGTGCTCTGGGTGCGCCTCAGCATCAAGGAACCCGAGGCCTGGAAGGCCGCCCGCGAAAGCAAACCTGAACGCATGGGCAGCTTCAGCGAGCTTCTCGGCACCGCACGCTGGCGATCACGCGCCGTGTTTGGAGCTCTGCTCGCCATGGTTGGTCTCGCCACTTTCTGGGGCGTGGTCGTCGCAGGTCAGGACATCGCCGCCGATTTCCTGAAGCGTGCAGGCGATCCCGACTGGGCCAGCAAATCCAAGATCGCTTTCGGCTTCATCCAGACCGCCGGCGCAGGGGCGGGCATGCTCGCCTTCGGTCCGCTGAGTGCTCGCTGGGGCTGCAAAAAAACCTTCGTCATCATGCACCTTGCCGCACTGGTCATGACACCCATCATCTGCTGGCTGCCATCCGAGGCGAACAGCTACACGCTGCTGCTCGTGCTGCTGCCCTTGTTCGGTTTCTTCGCCCAAGGGATTCATGCCGGTTACGCCGCGTACTTCCCAGCGCTTTTCCCCACCCATCTCCGCGCCACCGGTTCCGGCTTCTGCTTCAACACCGGCCGCATTCTCGCTGCGCCAGTACTCATCTGGCTCAGCGCCTGGATGAAGTCCACCTACGACCTCCGCACCGCCATCACCTGCCTCGGCGGCTTCTTCCTCCTCGGCCTGCTCTTCCTGGCCTTCTTGCCGGAGACGCATGGTGAGGAACTGCCTGAGTAAATCTTCGTGCAGGCACTCGCGCGGCAATCGTAACTTGTGAACCATGCCCGTCGTCCAATTCACCGCCAACCTCGCCCGTCAGGCCGCCGCGCCGACCTGTGAGGTTGCAGGCTCGACCGTGCGTGAAGCGCTCGATGCAGTGTTTATTCAGCATCCTTTGTTACGCGGCTATGTGCTCGATGACCAGGCGTCGCTTCGCAAGCATGTGGTCGTGTTTGTCGATGGCACCGCCATCGCGGATCGCAAAAAGCTCACGGACGCTGTCAGCGAGAAGTCAGAAATCTTTGTCATGCAGGCGCTTTCGGGCGGTTAACTTCATTTCTCATTCATCATGAGCACGAAACTCTATCTCGGAACGCGCAAGGGATTGATCCAGGCGGAGCGCGGCCCCAAAGGCTGGGAGATCAGCCGCGTGTCCTTTCTCGGCGTGCCCGTGCCCATGCTGCTGCCAGATGCTCGCGATGGCACGCTCTACGCTGCTTTGGATCACGGCCACTTCGGCACCAAGTTTCAGGCCTCGAGGGATGATGGAGCCACTTGGGAAGAGCGCGCCTGTCCCACCTATCCTCCGAAGCCCGAAGAGGTCGCCGATGTCATCAATCCAGCGAGCCAGGAAGCCGTGCCTTGGGATCTGAAAAAGATCTGGGCTCTCGAAGCCGGTGCCGCTGAGGGCGAGCTCTGGTGCGGCACGCTTCCTGGCGGTTTGTTTCATTCCAAGGATCACGGTGTTTCGTGGCGCTTGGTCGAAAGCCTGTGGAATGATCCCGGTCGTGCGAAGTGGATGGGCGGTGGCGCGGAGTGGCCCGGCATTCACAGCATCCTCGTGGATCCGCGAGACCGTCGGCGTGTGCTCATCGCTGTTTCCTGCGGTGGTGTCTGGGAGACTCGCGACAATGGCGAGACCTGGCGCATCATTGGCGACGGTGTCCGTGCCGAGTATCTGCCGCCGGAACTGGCCTATGATCCTGGCAGCCAGGACCCGCATCGCATCGCCTGGAGCGCCGCGGATCCCGATACGATCTGGATGCAGCATCACAACGGCATCTTCCACTCCACCGATGGCGGCCTGAAATGGCGTGAGATCGACAACGCCAATCCTTCCTCCTTCGGTTTCGCCGTGGTCATGCATCCGCAGGATCCGCAGACGGCCTGGTTTGTGCCCGGAGTGAAAGACGAGATCCGCGTGGCCTGTGATGGTGCTCTCTGCGTCATGCGCACACGCGATGGCGGCAAGACCTTCGAAGCTCTGCGCGAAGGCCTGCCACAGCATCACGCCTATCATCTCGTGTATCGCCACTGTCTCGACATCACTGGAGATGGCAAGACCCTCGCCTTTGGCAGCACCACCGGCTCCGTCTGGACCAGCGACAACGGAGGCGACTCCTGGGACCGCCTCAGTCCCGATCTTCCTCCGGTCTACTGCGTCAGGTTTGGCTGAGCTTGGTGCGGCTCGGCAGATTCACCACCAGAGTCGCCACAAAGATGATCCCAGCGCCCACCCAGCCGATGTGAGGCAATCTCTCGCCTAACCAAAAATAAGCCGCCACCGCGGCGAAGATCGACTCCGTGGAGAGAATCACCGCTGCTTCCGAAGGTCGCGTGTGACGCAGCGCGATGGCCAGCACGGTGAAGGTGACGGCGCTGGAAATCAGCCCGCAGTAAAGGATTGCGGGCACGGTCAGACCCAGAGCGCTCCAGTTCAAAGGCTCCATGGAGACGGCCATGAGGGCGGCAAGCGCGGTCACTGTGGCAAACTGGATGGCGCTGAAGGTGGCCGCGCGCTCATGCTGCGCCGCCAGAGCAACCAAGACCACATGCAGCGCCCAAAGCACCGCGCCGATGGTCATGTACACATCACCGATGGTGAAGGCTGACAGCGAACCTCCTCCAAGCAACCAAGTCCCAACGAAGGAGAGCACCACCGCCATCCACACCACCGGCCCCGGCTTCTGCCGCATGATCAACCAGGTCAGGAAAGGCGTGATCACCACGTAGAGAGCCGTGAGAAAGCTCGAGTTGGTGACCGTGGTGGTGATGAGACCTGCCTGCTGAAGCGCCGCCGCGGCGAAGAAGACCACGCCGGAGATCATGGAGAGACGCACCAAGCCCTGGCGTCTTCCCGCCGCATTGCCCGAAGCCTCGGCTTTGCGCTTCTCCCGCCACGCCAGCGGCCACAGCGCCAGGCTGGCCAGCAGCGAGCGTGAGGCGATGAACAGAAACGGCCCGACGTGACCCATGGCCTGTTTTTGAAACAGGAAGGCCAGGCCCCACACCAAAGCACAGCTGAGAAGAACGAGATTGGCCCGGGCGCGAGTCACCGGGACTGCGTCTGCGGTTCCCAGTCTTCCTTGGCAGCACCCACGCCGACCAGCTCTTCAGCCTCGGCCTCTTCTTCCTCTTCATCTTCTTCCAGCGGGGCAAAGCGCTCCGCACGGAAGCCGAGCTCCTGCTTCATGCTGGAGTGTGGATCATCCGGATTCTGCAGTTCCTTGAGCAGCAGCAGGATGTCAAACTCAGCGCCGGTGAGCTTGATCTCCGCATCATCATTCACCGTGAACTGCGGCTTTGAGCGGCCGGGCGCGATGGCGCGCACAGTGTAGGTTTTGTCCTTCTTGGGAAGGGCACGGTAGAGATCATAGACCCAGGGATCAAACTGGTCATTGATGCAGACGACTTTCTGGCCGGTGGAAAACATGAGTACAAAAAGAAAAGGATGCGGCAGATCATGCCGCATCCTTCAAAAAATGCCAGGAAAGGAACGTGGAGGCTGCCAATCAAGGCACCTCAAAGACCTTCTGCGTCGTCGGATCCAGGGCCAGCGAGCCGCTGGAGAGGCCGCTCACATCCAGCTCACGATAAGGTGGATAGGGGCTGATCACGCGGCCTTCCTTGCCGGTTTTCTTGCCACGCAGGAAGCTGCCGCTGTTCGCAGAGGCGTTCGGCTTGTCATTGCTCGAACTTGAGGTGTTCGCCGTGCTGCTGGAGCTTGGTGGCTTGGAACCTGGAAGCTTGCTCGGTGTGGAAGCGGTCGTGGGTGGAATGGAAGGGGGCGGATCCTCCTCTACACGCGGTGGCGGAGAGGGGGAATTCTCGCGCGTGATCGTCGGCGGTGTGTATTTCGGCGAAGGCTTGGAGGTGCTGCTCTTCGTGCTCGAGCCCGACTTCTTCGTGGGGCTCGGAGAGGTGCTGGATCCCATGCGGCTCGTCGGCGGCATGGCAGGTGCCGACTGCTGGGGCGCAGGCGGCGTCTCATACCGTGGCGGATAACCCGGCTGCTGCTGCGGCGGTGTTTGATACTGCGGCGCTTGCTGCTGGTATTGCGGAGCCTGCTGATACTGAGGTGCCTGTTGGTATTGGGGCGCCTGTTGATACTGCGGTGGAGACCCCGGCTGCTGGTAGTAGCCAGACGGCGGCTGGTCCAGACGGCCCTGAGGCTGCTGATACTGCGGCTGCTGGTAACCTTGTTGATTAGACCCTTGAGCCTGGCCGTCTCCATAAAACACCTTGCGGAACATCTGCCCGAACTTGCGGCCGAAGGTCGGCAGAAACTCAATGGGGCTTACATACTGCGACTGCTGCGGCGGCGGCGCATATCCCTGGGGTGGATACTGCGGCGCTGGCTGGCGATACTGCGGCGGCGGGGACACCTGCTGCGGATAGCCAGGGGCCTGCGGGTAGGAGTACTGCGCTTGTGCCAGTGATGTGAAATCCATCACGCCGAGTGCGGTCATCACACCCAGCGGAATCAGGTTCAGTTTCATGTTCTTAAGGATTCTTAACTTTCGGACGTCTTCAAGTCATTTCTGACTGATCTTCAGACCGTGTGTGGCGGTGATGTATTCGAGAATGTTTGGAAATCGCGCTCAGCACTTGCGCCCTGCCGTCAGCCGGACTATCGCTCGTTTGTCAGGGGCCGCGGATGTCCAGCTCGCGAATCCCGCCAGGTCCTGACGGAAGCAACGGCAGCATGCCTGTCCATGCTGCGGTTCCCTGACACTTCTTTTCTTGGCTCTTCCCCACAGGGGATGCTCGGCACGCGGCGTATACCATTTGCAGCCCGTGGCAGTCTCGGCACCATGGCAGCCCGCTTTTTTCCATGGCTTCCCCCTCCGCTTCTCTTTCCAAAGGCATCTGTTACCTCGTCGGCGCCGGCCCCGGTGATCCCGGCCTGCTCACGATCAAGGGCAAGGAGTGCATCGAGGTCGCGGACGTGCTGGTCTATGACTACCTCTGCAATCCGGAGTTCCTCCGCTATGCCAAGGAAGGCACCGAGAAGATCTACGTGGGTAAAAAGGCTGGCGACCACGCCCTGCCGCAGGACCAGATCAATGGCCTGATCGTCAAACTGGCCCGCGAGGGCAAGGTGGTGACCCGTCTGAAGGGCGGCGATCCCGTGCTCTTCGGCCGTGGTGCTGAGGAAGCCGCCGAGCTCGCCGAGGCTGGCGTACGCTTTGAGATCGTCCCCGGCATCACCAGCGCCATCGCGGCCCCGGCCTATGCAGGCATCCCCGTCACGCATCGTGACCACGCCTCCCAGCTCACCATTTTCACCGGTCACGAAGACCCCACGAAGGCCGAGACGAGCCTGGACTACGCCAAACTCGCCGCCGCTGATGGCACCAAAGTCTTCCTCATGGGCGTGGAGCGCATGGAGGAGATCACCGGCGAGTTTCTGAAGCACGGCGTGAATCCCGCCACCCCCATGGCCCTCGTCCGCTGGGGCACCCATGGCAAGCAGCAGACCCTCGTGGCCACGCTCGGCACCATGGCCGCCCGCGTGAAAGAGACCGGCTTCAAAGCACCCGCCGTCGCGGTGCTGGGCGATGTCGTGACCGAGCGCGAGAAGATCAACTGGTTTGAAAGCCGCCCGCTCTTCGGCAAAAAGATCGTCGTCACCCGCACTCGTCAGCAGATCGGTGTGGTCAGCCGCAAGCTGCGTGACCTTGGCGCGGATGTGATCGAGCTGCCCACCATTCGTATCGAAGAGCCCATCGACCTCCTCGGCTTTGGTGAGCTCGTGCAGGACTGCCATAGCTATGAGTGGATCGTCTTCACCAGCCCGAATGGTGTCGATGCCTTCTTCAAGATCTTCGACAAGATCTACAATGATGCCCGCAGCATCGGCGGCGTGCGCATTGCCTGCATCGGACCCGGCACCGCGGAGAAGGTAAGAGCCCGTCATCTCGCCGTCGACCTCATGCCAGAGAAGGATTATGTGGCCGAGGGCCTTGTGAAGGCCTTTGGAGAATACCAGAACATGGAGCATGTCTCCGTCCTCTGGGTGAAGGCCGAGGAAACGCGTGATGTCATCACCAAGGAGCTCATGAAAATGGGCGCCATCGTGGACGAGGCCATCGCCTATCGCACCGTGCCGGAGAAGGACGATAACCTCGAAGCCCTGGCCCGCCTGAAGAACGAAGGCGCGGACATGATCACCTTCACCAGCGCCAGCACCGTGGACCACTTCATGGACCTCGGCGTGGCGCTTCCAGAGGGCTGCAAAGTCGCTTCCATCGGCCCCGTCACCAGCGAGGCCATCAAGAAACACGGCCTCAAAGTCGACATCGCCGCCGAGACCCACACCATCCCTGGGCTTGTGGCCGCCATCGAGAAGTATTGGAAGTGAGTGGTATCGTCGTTGGTTAGGTGAAAAAATCTCTTTTTACCACTGATAGACACTCATTTACACTAATGACCAAGCCTCAGAGGGTTTGGAACATTAGTGCCCATCAGTGTATATTAGTGGTTAGAAAATCTGGCCTCGATTCTTCAATGCTCAAGCTACCGCATACCCGCTCGATCACGGGCTGGCGGTCACTTTCACGCGGAAGAAGTACCGGTCCTGCGCTGGAGGGAAGGGGACGCTGAGCACCTCGTGGAGGCCGTCATCCGCCAGGACTGTGGGTGGCGTGGTGGCAGGGTTCCAGAAGCTCAGGTCGGGACTCATTTCCACGGTGTAAGTCAGGCCCGCGGCGGCGTAGTCCTTGCGCCGAACGAACATGGCGCTCAGCGGATTCGCAACCGGCAGGCCGGGCACAATGACGTTGCCCTGGTAGCTCAGGCCGTCGCGCCTGCTCTTGGTGGGGTTGAAGCCGAAGGCGAATTCTTCAAGATTGGTTAGGCCATCGTTGTCGTAGTCATCACCCAGGCCGACCTTGAAGGAGCCGGTGCCAAAGTGCTGCGTGCGCCAGCCCTCGAGCGGGGAGTTGTAGAGTTCGAGTTCATCAATGGCCACATAATTGCCCACCGAGCCGCCGTAGGACGTGGCAAAGATGCGGAAGCCGGTGGCGAGCACGGGGAAGAATGACCACACGTGGCGGCGCGCAGGGTGGCTGAAGAGACCGGTCTGGGGGATGGTTGTGTAGTCAATCGTCCCGAGCAGAGTCCAGGCCTCATCGGGCGTCATCAGATTGGGGTTTGGAACGGTGGTAAACTGGAGGTAATAGATGGCCTGCCAGCGGTCAGTCACCACGCCGGTGTTATCCCGGCCGAAGGCCACACGGCTGATGGGCACGGGCGTGGCACCGAAATTGATACCGACACTGCCGAACGAGAAGTAGGGGGTCCATGAGCTGCTGTCGCCATAAGTGCCGTTGTTGAGCAAAGCATGTTCGTGCCCAGGAGTGAAGTCGGAGGAAAACACAGGCGCTCCCGCCGCGAGATTTCCCGAGGCGATGCTGCCGCCCTGGCCACGTAGCACCGGAGCTGGAAGACTTACCACGACGTCGAAGGTGGATGTGCTGCTGTTTCCATAGAGGTCGGTGGCCGTGATGGTGACGGATGTCCCGCCAAGGGGGAACAGACTGCCGCTGGCGCGGGAGTAGGTGATGACGGGCGCTGGATCATCATCGTCCGCTGCGATAGCGGGTGAGTAGTGGACGACGCCTCCCGCCAGCGAGTTCACGGTGAGGGAGACATTCGGGTGCGTGCTGATGACGGGTGGCTCCCGTGAGATGGCGGTGTCATCGTAGAGCTCCAGTTCATCAATGGCCACGAGACCGCTGCCGCCATTGGGAGACTGGATTTTCATGCGGAAGCCCGTGGCCTGCAGCGCGGGAAAGCTCCACAGGTGACGGCGGTTTGCCTGGCTGAAAAGGCCGGTCGTGGGCAGCGTGTTGTAGTCCAGGACGCCAAAGCTGATCCACTGCGCATCCGGTGTGCTGGCATCGGGATTCGGGGTGGTCGTGTATTGAAGCGTGTAGACACCGGGCCAGCGGTCTGCGGAGATGTTTGTGTTATCGCGGCCAAAGGCGACCTGGGTCAGCGTGACGGGCACGGCTCCGAGATTGATGCCGATGAAGCTCGAGGCGCTGCCAGCGAGCCAGGAACTCGGGTTGCCATAAGTGCCGTTGTTGAGGTTGGAGATGCTGTGTGGAGCCGCGCCGATCACATCCTTGGCAAAGGCTGTCCTGCCGCTGGCGAGGTTGTTCGTCATGGATCTGCCCGCCTGACGGACGAGCTGCAGGGGGCGCGTGACGGTGACGGTGAAAGTGCTCGTGCTGCTGTTTCCCGCAGCATCCGTGGCGGTGATGGTGACCAGTGTGTCCCCCAGCGAAAACGAGCTGCCACTCGGGGGCGAGTAGGTCATCACAGGTGCCGGATCCAGGTCATCACTCACCGCCGCAGGATTGTAGGTGACCGTCATGCTGGCTCCAGTGGGGGCGCTGGCGCTGACATTCGCGTGCGTGGCGATCACCGGCGCGCTTGTGTCAGCGAGAGTGGCGCTGTTGTAGAGTTCGATCTCGTCAATGGCGATGGTGGCCGCTGCCGGCAGCATCCGCAGCCGGAAGCCGGTAGCCTGAACAGGCGCAAAACTCCACAGATGACGACGTGAAGGCTGGCTGAAACTGCCTGAAACCGCCATGGTCGTGTAGTCTACCATCCAGATCGTTGTCCAGGCGGAGTCAGGCGTGGTTTCATTGGGATTCGGCGTGGTGGTATACTCCAGGAAATAGAGGCCGGACCAGCGGTCAGTGCTCGCTCCCGTGTTATCACGACCCCAGGCCACGCGGTCCAGCGTCACGGGTGATGCACCGAGATTCACACCAATGAAGCTGTTTACGGACCCAGGGATCCATGAGCTCGCATTGCCGTAAAGGCCGTCGATCACTTTGCTGATGGCGTGGGGCGCGACGCCGATCTCATCCTTGGCAAAAGCCGTTTTTCCAGAGCAGAGATTGCCAGCTTTCACCACGCCACCCTGGCCGACCAGCGCGGGTGCTCCCTGGGATGAAACCACGACGCCGAGGCTCTTCGTCGCCGCATTGCCATGCATGTCTGTAGCAGTGACGAGGACCGAATGCTGGCCGCGTGCAAAGGGCGTGCCTGCAGGGGGATTGAAAGTGATGACGGGAGCCGGGTCTGTGTCGTCAAACACGGCAGGCACCGGATAGGTCACGGGCACCGGGCTGCCATCAAGGCTGGTGCCCTGCACCGTGGGCATGTTGGCGATGAAAGGGGCGTTCAGTTCATGGCTGGTGGCCTCGTCGTAGAGTTCGAATTCGTCGATGGCGAACGCGGGATAAATCTCGTCGTTTTTCATCAGCAGCCGAATGCCAGTGGCCTGAACCGGCGGAAAACTCCACAGGTGTCGGAACCTGGGTTCGGACATCAGGCCGCTGTGCGAGATGTTGCGGTAGTCCACGCGCCCGATGTTGACCCAGGTGGCGTTGGCGTCAGGATTCGGTGTGGTCGTGTATTGCAGCGTGTATTCGGCCAGGAAAGAACTTCCTAGCGAGCTGTTTCCGCCGTTGTCGTGTCCCCAGGCGGCCTGGGAGACCGTGGTGAGGGTGGACCCGAAACTAATCCCAAAAAATGCCGGGCTGCCTCCCGTGCGCCATGAGTTGTTCAGCCCGTAGATTCCATTGTTGGCCTGCGATGGCGAGTAGGAGCCGTAGTAGTAGCTGGCAAAGGCCGTGTTTACGATGGCGAGATTGTCACTGTGAGGTCCGGAGCCTTGCTCCCGCAGCGTGAGTTGGTTGATGACCTCGACCGTGAACTTGCTTGTGCTCGTATTGCCGTTGTCATCCACGGCCGTGACGGTGACTTCCGTGAGACCATACGGGAAGGTGCTGCCGCTGGGGTGACTGTAAGTGACCACGGGCGCGGGATCATAATTGTCCGAGACCTCGGCGGGTTCGAAAGTCACGATCTGGCTCGTGTAGGTGGTGGTGTGGTGCGTCACGGCTGCACGCGGTGAGATGACCGGAGGCTGGGTGTCTATGCCAGAGGCTCGCAGCGTGATGGCGTAAGGCGCGGGCGCGGCGCCGGTCACATGGACGATCACCGTCTGCACATCACCAATGGCAAACGGTGAGTGGCTCACGGTGAAGACTGCGGTGGCACCTGCGGCCAGGCTGGCAGGGACGGTGACATCATTGAGGATGAACGCATCTGCGCTGCCGCCGGACAGAGACACATTCACCGGCACGCTGCTGCCGCCGGCATTGTAGATCATGAACTGCCTGATCGTGGTAGCACCCATGTTCGCGGTGAAACTCTGGGTGAGAGTGCTCGGCGCGATCAAGCCCGAGGCGATCAAGATCAGGCCGCTGGCCGGCACGGTGGCCGTGCTGTCATAGAGTTCCAGCTCATCAATGGCAATGTGGGTGCTGGCATCGCCAGGTGCGAGGGTGAGCAAGCGGAAGCCTGTGGCCATCACTGGCGTGAAACTCCACCGATGCCGCCGCTGCGGTCCCGGGTAGGTGCCTGCCGCCGTCAGCACTGCTGTGTCCACCACGCTGAGAGTCGTCCAGCTTGCATCAGGCGTGGTCGCCTTCGGATTCGGCACGGTCGTGTATTGAAGGGTGTAGACACCCGGCCAGCGATCAACCGCCGCGCCTGTGTTATCTCGGCCCCAGGCCACCTGGCTGATTTGAACTGGCGTGGTGCCCAGATTGATCCCCACGAAGCTGTCCGCCGAGCCTGCGATCCATGAGGAGGCGTTGCCGTAGCCACCGTCGTTCAGATTGGGGATCGCATGCGGTGCCACGCCGATTTCATCCTTGGCGAAAGCCGTCTTTCCAGCAGCTAGGTTGTCGGACAGGAAGATGCCGCCTGCCGATGCCGTGACTGACACGGTGAAGGTAGAGGTTGCCACAATGCCGAAGCTGTCCGTGGCGGTGACCGTCACCGTCGTGGCCCCCATCGGAAAGGCGCTCCCGCTCGGATGGCTGTAGGTCACTGAAGGTGCCGGGGCACTCTCATCCACCACGGTGGCGGGCGGATACGTCACGATCGCACCGTCCAGACTTGTGCTGCTCACGGTCACATTCGCTGGAGGGGTGATCATGGGCGGGTTCAGCTCATGGTTGTTGGAGTCGTAGAGCTCGATCTCATCCAGGGCGACGTATTGGGCGCTGCCTCCCGTGGTGACGATCTTCAGGCGGAAGCCCGTGGCCTGCACCTCGACAAAGCTCCAGACATGCCGACGCGCAGGCTGGCTGAAAAGACCCGTCGTCGGCAGTGTGGCGTAGTCCACCACGCCCAGCGAGATCCAGTCCGCGTCCGGCGTGCTCGCACCCGGATTTGGCGTGGTCGTGTATTGAAAGGTGTAGGTCCCTGCCCAGCGGTCTGAGACAGCCCCCGTGTGGTCGCGACTAAAGGCCACCTTGTTGAGGGTGACCGGCGTGCTGCCCAGATTGATGCCTGCAAACGTGGTGCTCGCTCCGGCAATCCACGCCTCCGTGTTGCCGTAGAGTCCATTGTTCAGCTTGCTGACGGTGTGCGGAGCCACGCCGATCTCGTTTTGTGCAAAGGCTGGCTTTCCCTCGGCGAGATTGTTGGAGCGAAATCTTTCCCCCTGGGTGATGAGCACCGGCGCAGCCAGCAAGGGCTGGTCATACACCTCCAGTTCATCCACGCAGGTCAGATCGAAGGCCGTGGTGGCATTCACCTTCAGCCGGATGCCTGTGGCCATCACGGTGGACGGCAGGTTGAACAGATGGCGGCGTGATGGCAGGGAAAAATTTGCCCCGCCCGCAGTCTGGTAGTCCATCGTGCCGACCGTCGTCCAGCTTCCTTCCGGCGTGGCGGCGCCGGGGTTTGGCGTGGTTGTGTACTGCAGTTCATACAGTCCAAAGGTGCGGTCCGTGTAGGTGCCATTGTTATCACGTGCGAAGGCCACACCGCGCACAGGCAGCGCCGTTGCCCCCAGGTTGATCCCCACAAAGCTGTTTTGCGTGCCCGCGATCCAGGAGTTGGAATTGCCAGACTGGCCGTCATTCACCTTTGAGATCGCGTGCGGTGCCGCGCCTATCTCATCCTTTGCAAACGCCGTTTTCCCGAGCGCGATGTTTGAAGCCGTGCCATGGCCCGTGCCACCTTCCTTGACCAGGGTGATGCCACCGGAAAGCACCACTCCCGCATAGCTGGGAGTCGCAGCGAGAAGGCTCCAGAGGATGATGAGACGGGAGAGGCTGGATGTGCGCATCCCACAGCCCTAACATCACCCAAATTCCAAAACCATTTTCCGTTAGGCCGCCTAACCCATACTTTGGTAGGGGGTCGGAGATTGCAGGGGATCAAAAATGCTGTCCAGTCGATGATCTGCCAGCCATTCTTCCGCCCATGGTCACCTCCGCCGATCTTCAGACCCTCAGTGACGCCACGCTGGCTCTCTACCAGCCGGATCTGAGGCTCAGCGGTTTTCCTGAGGCGGCCTTCAAGTTTCTCCACACCCTGATCGGGGTGGAGCAGATCAACTACGCGAACCTGGATCCGGCCAAGGGCACCATGGACATGGCCACGAGCTTCATGACTCCGGACTGGGTGGCGGGTGTCGAAGGCTTCGGCCGCTGCATGTGGAAGTATCCCATGTCGAATTTTGATCCCAGTGTGAATGACGGAAAACCCTTCTTCAGCTCTGATTTTGTCAGTCAGCGCCAGTTTCGCGACCTGGACCTTTATAGTGAATGCTTCCATCTTCTCGGCATGGACCATCATGGCGCGCTGTATGTGCCCACGGATGACGGGAGGCGTCTCTGGTTTGGTCTCGAACGGGCGGGACCGCGTGAGTTCAGTGAGCGCGACCGCCTCATGCTCACCCTGGCGCAGCCGCACCTCGCCAACGCCCTGCGTCTGGCCACGGCGCGGCAAAAGGTGCGGGATGAGGTCGTCATCTCACCCTCCACCTTCTGTCGCGCAGGCTACACGCCACGCGAGAGCGAGGTGGCCTGCTGGCTCGTCGAGGGCAAGTCCAACGTGGAGATCGGCCTGCTGATGAACGTCCACGTGCAGACCGTGAAGAGTCATGTGACCAGCCTCTTCAACAAGACCGGCTGCGGCAACCGTCTCGCCCTCACCCTGCATCTCATCGAGCTTGCACGCCGCCTGGAAGGTCCAGGTCAAGGCTTCCACACCGTCCCGGCCTACACTGGGCCGGATGACGGCGGAAATGCCTAACAAAATATAAGCAAATGCTAGGTTGGGTTCAGGCCGCTTGCGCTCTCGCCGTCGCTGATCCCGGTGGAGGTGGCGTCGGGCGATCCACAGGCAGTCTTGACACGATCTCCTCGCTCATGCCGAAGTCTTCGATGAGCATGCGGCGGCGTTCGGTATCGTCGATCTCCTTTACTTCCACGCTGCCATCAGCACGCAGAGTGACACCATTGCCAAAGCTGGCGCCGATGACTTCATTGCCGCGATTGCGCCGCGCGGTGAGCTGATAGTTGAAAGGGCTCCAGTCGCGGGTGGATTCGTGGCGCTGCACGTAGTCATCATGACCCACGCCGAAGTATTCATAGCGGCAATCAAAGCCGGTGGGCACGTGCAGCGCGGGCCAGCGCAGAGTCCAGCGGCCATCTTCGGCGCGTGTGCCGGTCAGGCCCCAGGCGGGATGATCGATCTTCAGTTCATCAGGACCATCCAGCAGCAGCGGCTCGCCAAACAAAATGGCGGAGTCGATGAGGTAATGCAGGCCGTCGATCTTCACGCGCACCGTGGCATGGTTCGGCGGCAGATTCGGAGCTGCGAGCATGGTGGCGATGCCGCGCTCGGCCTCAAAGCCAAGACCCTTCACCAGGGCAAAGAGCGAGGTGGAGCTGGACCAGCAGGTGCCGCCCGTGCCATGGCGTAACCAATTGTCCAATCCGTTGTTCGGATCCGTGCCTGGCAGCGCGCCGGGCCGGCCTTCATACAGGTGCACCAGCTTCTGCACATTATCAAAAGGCACCTTCTGGCACCAGGCTGCATAGACGGCGGAGAGGCCTGCGAGGCTTGTTTCAGGACGATGGCCAAAGCCGAGGCGCGACAATACTTTTTCCAGGAGAACTTCGGGAACGGTCATGGAGGGATGGCAGACATTGGTTTGCTCGCCTGCGTTCGGAAAGAGCGTTGATGTGACTCGATAGTGGTATGTCGACGAATGACGAAAGGAGCGTCGCGCTCCTTCTGCGCCGCGGCCTTCGATGCGTTGATGTGTGGACGTTGGGGGAACGAGGCCTGAAAACAAAAAAGCTCCTCCTGAGTCAGGAGGAGCTTTGGAATGATCTCGTCTCAGTCTTAGAACGTGTGAATGAACAAGCCGGAGCGCAGCTTCGGCTCAAACCAGGTGCTCTTCGGAGGCATGATCTGGTTCGCATCGGAGATGGCCATGAGCTGGTCCACCGTCACGGGATGCATGGAGAAGGCCACGGCGTGGGCACCAGCGTCCACCAGCTTTTCCAGTTCCGCAGTGCCGCGGATGCCACCGATGAAGTCGATGCGCTTGCTCGTGCGCGGATCATCGATGCCGAGCACAGGCTTCAGCAGGCGGTCCTGCAAAATGCTGACATCAAGAAGGTCGATCGGGCTCGCATCAGCCGCTGGCTTCCAGGCCAGGTCATACCACTTGCCGCCGAGATACATGCTGGCATGACCGGGCAGGGCGGGGGATTTTGTCTCTGTCGGCGTCACAGTGAAGATGCTGCTCACCTCGGCCAGGAAGGCCTCGGGTGTGCGGCCATTCAGATCCTTCACCGCGCGGTTGTAAGGGAGAATCTTGAGCTCGTTGCCGGGGAAGAGCACGCAGAGGAACCAGTTGTAGTCCTCATCGCCATTGTGGGCGCGATTGCGCTCGCGGCGCAGCTTGCTCACGCGGAAGGCGCTGGCAGCACGGTGGTGACCATCGGCGATGTAGGAGGCAGGCACATCCTGGGTGAAGAGCGCCTCAAGCTGCTTGCAGGATTCGGTTGGCAGTTTCCAGACCTGGTGCTGCACGCCGTCAGCGGCCACGAAATCGTGCTGCGGAGCATTGGCAGCCATGTGACCCTGGATGATCGCATCGATGGCGGAGGTGCCGCGATAGGTCAGGAAGATGGGGCCGGTATTCGCGCTCAGGCTGTCCACCAGACGGGTGCGGTCGTCTTCCTTGTCCTGGCGGGTCTTCTCGTGCTTCTTGATCACGTCATCCTCATAGTCCTCGGTGTGGCAGACACCCACAAGACCGGTCTGGCTGTGGGTGCCGATGGTCTGGCGATACAGATACAGCGCCTTTTCGGACTCACGCACGAGCACGCCGTCTGCCTGCAGCTTCAGGAAGTTCTCGTTCGCCTTCGCATACACCTCGGCGGAGTAGGGATCCACGGACAGCGGCAGGTCGATCTCCGCACGGTCCACGTGCAGGAGGTTCAAAGGCTTGTCGTGGGCGAGAGCGTAGGATTCCTCGCGGTTGACGACATCATAAGGCACGGCCGCGACGGCGGCAGCATGCTGGGGGGCAGGGACGAGACCTTGGAAAGAGCGGAGACGCATGGGGCGCGCATGGTTGAGAGATGCACCGCGAAGTCAACGGCGAGCCGCGAGTGTCAGCGGAGCGCGGATCTCCGAATCCGCAGCCGGGTGGAACGCTGGTGGGTGCTGAAACTCTGCTGAAAGCTTACCCTCGAACGAGGCGCCTGTGGCTTGGGCATGCCGATCCCATTCAAACCGTTGCATTGTCCCGCTCACCTGCTCAGCCATCCCACATGCTGGATGCGCTCAGCCCT
>NZ_BKAG01000050.1 GCF_007992435.1 Prosthecobacter gellanilyticus
TGGCGCGACTGCCGGAGGCCGCGAACCAATTAGATTACATCACCATGCCGCCGTCGACGGCTAGGACCTGGCCGGTGATGTAGCGGGCGTCGGGGCTGGCGAGGAAGGCGGCGGTGGCGGCGATGTCGTCGGCCTGGCCGAAGTCGCCGAGGGGGATTTTTTCGAGGATGGCGGCTTTGACTTTTTCATCGAGGACGCCGGTCATGTCGGTGGCGATGAAGCCGGGGGCGATGACGTTGGCGGTGACGCCACGGCCTGCGTATTCCTTGGCGAGGGACTTGGTGAAGCCGATGAGGCCGGCCTTGCTGGCGGCGTAGTTGGCCTGGCCGGCATTGCCGATGAGGCCGATGACGGAGGCGACGTTGATGATGCGGGCGCCTTTCTGCTTCAGCAGGCTGCGCTGGAAGGCCTTGATCATGTGGAAGGCGCCTTTGAGGTTGGTATCGACAACGAAGTCCCAGTCTTCCTCGCTCATGCGGAGGAGGAGGCCGTCCTTGGTGACGCCGGCGTTGTTCACGAGGATGTCCACATGGTCGAAGTCAGCGAGGACCTGCTTGCCGAACTCGGCGACAGCGGCGCCATTGCCGACGTCCACGGCATAGCCCTTGGCGGCGCCCGGATAGAGGGCGTTGATGGCATCCGCGGCGGCCTGGGAGTTGGCCTCGGTGCGGCTGGCGATGGCGACCTTGGCACCTTCGGAAGCGAATTTTTCAGCAATGGCTTTGCCGATGCCGCGTCCGGCACCGGTCACAACGGCGACTTTGTCTTGGAGTTTACCCATGGGTTCATCATGGCTGGGCATGATGGGCTGGCAAGGGCGGAGTCGGGGGATGGCGGGAGAAATGCCGGAGGGGAAGCCCCGAGGGGCACTCACCTAACATTGGTTAGGCTATCATGAGGTGTCATGGGACGCGATGCCGCTTGCTTGGCCCCAGAGCAACTGAACTCAAGGCAGCTGGACTGTGAAACGGAGAGCAACAGTCAGGCGGGCTGGGACAACCTCCCGGGATGGGGTTTTGAAGACCCCTCTTTTAGGGTAGAAAAAATTAAGGTAGGAAGATTCTTTTGGGCGGGGCTGATGGTTGATTCCATCAGCCTCACTGCCCAGACGTTTTTTAACCGCTGATTAGACGCTCATCAGACGCTGATAGGGATCCAATCATTGGCTTTCATTAGCGTCCTATCAGCGTCAAATTAGCGGTGAGAGACTCTGGGTTTTGGGAAGCTACCGCCTTTTTCCACAGCCCCTGAACTCAAGACAGCGAAGTTCAGAAACGAGGCTTTATGTTGTCCGGAGGCTAACATGGTGCGGGCATGAAAAAGGCGGAACCTGGTGCCCAGGTTCCGCCAAAGTTTTTGTGGTATTGTTGGTTGGGGGGATGGATTACCAGCGCTCTTCGCCGCCGCCACCGCCGCCGCCTTCATAACCGCCCTTACGACGGTCATCGCGCTCCCACTTCTTGCCGCCACCACCACCGCCGCCGCCGCCACCACCGTAGCCGCCGCGGCCTCCGCCGCCGCCACCACCGTAGCCACCGCCGCCGCCGCCACCACCGTAGCCGCCACGGCCTCCGCCGCCGCCGCCACCGAAGCCGCCACGACCACCACCACCGCCGCCGCCACCTGGGCGCTCTTCACGCGGACGGGCTTCATTGATGGCAAGCAAGCGACCACCAAAATCTTTGCCATTCAGGCCATTGATAGCAGCCGTCATCGATTCAGGGGTGTCCATGCTGACAAATGCAAACCCACGTGGGCGACCGCTGTCACGATCGATCGGCAGGAAGACATCCGTAACGCCGCCGTACTGCGAGAAAAGGTTTGTGATTTCCTCAGTGGTGGCTTTGAAGGGGAGGTTCCCCACATACATCTTGGTATTCATAATTGACTTTGAAGTTCGGGACCTGGCGTGCGGTCAGGAGGCTGCACCGGAGGTGTTTCAAACGGAGAATACCGAAGACGCACCTGAGATGCTGCTAATCCTTACCCTGTCACAGGTGGTCGCGGTCGGATGTTTAAGCTAAGCTGCCGCATCCCGGCAAGAACTTTGATCAGCGATTTTTTCGCTACACAGGCATCCAGAATTGTAGCGATTGGCGATTGGTGGCCCCGAACCAGAAGGATGGCAGGGTGGTTGTGACAAAAATGTTACAGCCCGGCTTCCACCAAGGCCCGCAGGGCTGGGGCATCCAGCTTCCCGAGGGGTGAGCGGGGAATCTTTGAAATTCTGACGATTTCAGAAATTTGGCAGAGGGGCTCAGTGGCGGCATTGAAGGGCGCCAGCAAAGCGGCGGCAGCATCGTCCTCCACCACGAGGACGAGACGGCTCTCCCGGCGCTGATCTGGCAGGGGAACAATGACCGGCAAATGAGCGACGCCCTGGGCAAGAGCGAGGGATTCCAGCCGAGCCTGCAAGGGGGCGAGGTGGATGAGCTCGCCTAGAATTTTGATAAAGCCCGACTCTCTTCCGACAAAGGCGAGCCAGTGTGTGCCGCCTAACTCCCAGTGTCGAACACGATCCCGGGTGACGAGTTCGGAACCCAAGGACTGCCATTGCCAGCCGCCATCAGACTGTCTGGTGGCATAACCACGCGCCAGGGCGGGTCCGTTGAGAGCGAGGCGGGATTGATCATCCGTGCGGACCTGCCAATGAGGGAGGACCTGGAGGCTTTCATGATCCACCGTTTCGGAAACTGGCTGGGTGGCGATCTGCGAGGCGGCCTCTGTCATGCCATAACTCTGAAACACGGGCCAGCCCAGTTCGCGAGCGGCTCTGGCGAGTTCCCGGGACATGCCGCCGCCGCCGATGATGGCCGCGCGCAGCCGTGGCGGACAGCGGAGTTTTTCGCGCACGAGGTCATGCACCTGGGCGGGAACCAGAGACACAAGGGTAATGCCCTGCCCGGCACACAGATCCAAGAAGCTCCGGGGATGCCAGCGAGACTCGTCCAGCACGATCTGCGAGCCGGAAAGATGCGCCCGCGCCTGGATGGCAAAGCCGCCGACATGATGGAGGGGCAGCGCGATGAGCCAGACATCATCTGCGGTGATGGCGAAGTGCTCGTTCACGGCCTGGCCGGAGATCAAGAACGCATCTTTGGTTAGGGCCACCCACTTGGGAGTTCCCTCGCTGCCGGAGGTTTGGAAGAAGCAAAGGCTTCTCATGCCCTGCCCTGCGGCCCACTCTGCCAGGCCATGCGCCTCCTCCCGACGATGCGGGTTTGTGGCGATGTGACACTCTTCCGAGGTCCAGAAATCAGCAGGCAGCAGCATGAAGGTAAGTGTTCATGCGGAGGCGGGCCAGTGGCAAGCGTGGGATTGGATGGCGGTGTCCAAAGGGTCCGCTTGGGTCTGTTGGCAGGGTACGGTAGCGAGGGGAGAGTGGAGAGCTATGAGTGCGCTTTTTTACAGGAGAATGGGAGTTTTGGAGGATGGGAAGGGGCAGGAGCCGTTGACGGTTCGTCCTTCGCAGAATGCTTCGGAAAATGGATGGTTTACAGTCGTTGCCGGGGATTGACTGTGGTTTCAGACGAGACAGAACGATCCGAGTCAATCCGACTGGATCCGACTTGCCTGGGACTGGCGAGATGAGGGGAAAGTAGGCCCACGGAACACAGGGAAAACGCGAAAGGGGGCCGAGAGCCATTGACGGCGGTTTCAGGAAAGGCGGCCGATCCGAGTCGATCCGACTGGATCCGACCTCGTCGATGGAATGGACGAGTGGAACTGGGGGAGTCGTGTGGCGCATTTTGCGGAGCGAGACGGCCGCTGTGCTGGAGCGCTTCGCTTCGGGGTTCTGCGAGGGAATCCGAGTCAATCCGACCAGATCCGGCCTGGAGGGGAGGTCGGAGGCGGGTGGAGGGGGCGGGGTCGTTAGCTCATCACACAGAGTGTGATGGCTACTATGGACGGATCCGAGTGAATCCAGGTGGATCCGGCTACATCAGAGCTTCTCGGACGTTTTAGAACTGGCCTGTGAAGGGCTGTTTTCTAACGTTTGATTCTCATATTTGAGCCGCAATGACTCAAGTAATATATAATTTTTATAAAAAGTCGTGGAATGTTCTGCAAAATCTATGATTTTTAAAGCCACCCTTATGAACTCAACCTTGTTTTCCTCGAGTTTTTGTGATCGCCAATCTCTGGCCCGCTGGTTTTTTACGGCCGTGATGAGCGTGCTGATGGCGACGGCCCAGACGGCCAGCGCCCAAGCTCCGACGCTGACTCCGTATGCGCCGGCCACCAACGGCATCGTGTCTCAGAAGTTCGACCACACCTTGTTGTACACGGGCACGGTCACGCGCTTTTCGGCCACGGGACTGCCTTCGGGACTGACACTGAATGCGACCACGGGGCGCCTGAGCGGCCAGCTGAATGTGGCGGGAAGTTATCACATCGTGATCTATGCCTTTAACGGCACCGCCAAGAGCACGCCGCTCACGATCGACTGGACGGTGAACCCTCTGCCTGAGGGCACGGTGGGCACTTATTATGCGCTGATCGACCGTCATGACTGGTACAATGGCGGTTACGGCGGATCCCTGCGCATCACGGTGACCAAGACGGGGACCTACAGCGGCACCATCACCCGTGGCATTCATCGTAACCCCGTGGTGGGACGTCTGGAGACCTGGCCGGGAGCCATCGATCCCCAGGGTATCTTCACGGTGGCCCGTCGCAGTCCTTACACGCCGCTGACGATCGACTTTGGTCTGCCGCTGGGTGGCAACTCGATCTACGGTACCCTGCGCGAGCCGAACGGCGATGTGATCGACCTCGACGGTCTGAAGACCTACACCAGCGCTGGCGGAACGCCGACCGCCTATGTGGGCCGCTGGAACACGGCCTATGAACTGCAGCAGGAGCAACGGGGCAATGCCACCTATCCGCAGGGCGCCAGCTGGGCCACGCAGACCATCAGCAAGACGGGCGTGGTGACGTGGGTCAGCCGCCTGGCCGATGGCACGAGCAATACCTTCAGCACGGACCTGCTGGTGGGTGGTGGAACGCTGGCGCATCTGATGCTGTATGGCTACGCTGGCTCTGTGCAGGGCTGGCAGTACTATGATGTGGAAGACGGCACCACGGTCGGAAACCTGGGCTGGGTGAAGTCAGCTAACTACACACGCTTCTATTCCGGCGGGTTTCCGCTGCATTACCTGACGGGAACGGGAGCGCGCTACACGCCGCCGCCGACCCTGAATGACATGATCTTTGGCATCGCGGCCGGAGTGAACAACGTGAGCCTCACCTTCACGGAGGGCGGTCTGGCCGGTCCCTACACGCAGGTCTTCAGCCTGGGGGCGCGCAATACGATCACCTTCCCTGCCGGCGCTGGAAATCCCTACGGCATCCGCATGACGATGAACCTTTCGACGGGCATCGTGAGCGGCTCGGGCACGGCGCTGGACTTCATCGAGAACCAGCCGACGAACTCCCGCAACGGGACCTTCAGCGCGCTGCTGATCCCTGGACGCGAGCAGGCGGTGGGACATTTCCTGCTGCCGGCGAGCCGGGCGAGCAATTCACAGATCCTTTCCGGCAAGCTGATCGGGCAGGAGTACTTTGTAGACAATTGATTTGGATGCGTTGTTTGTTAGGCCCATCATCCAGCCATCCTCATAAGTTTGTTTGTTGGGTGAAGGTTCTGTCTGCGAACGATAGCGGTGTCGACGAGGCAAGGGTGCCCTTGCCTCTCTGCCACCGCACTCCGGGACGCTGCGCGACTTCAGCGCCGTCCCTGCACCTTCACGCCTAACCAAATGTGAGCAGTGTAACCGGGCGGCTTTAGGCGAGAACGGGCTTCACGACGGTGCCGTGGATGTCGGTGAGGCGGTAGTCGCGGCCCTGGAAGCGGTAGGTGAGGCGCTCGTGATCGACGCCGAGGAGGTGCATGATGGTGGCGTTGAGATCGTGCACGTGGACGGGGTCTTTGACGATGTTGTAGCTGTAGTCGTCGGTCTCGCCATAGGTCATGCCGCCTTTGATGCCGGCTCCGGCCATGAACATGGAGAAGCAGCGCGGGTGGTGATCGCGGCCGTAGGTGGTCTCGCTCAAGGTTCCCTGGCTGTAGATGGTGCGGCCGAACTCGCCGCCCCAAACAATCAGTGTGTCATCGAGCAGGCCGCGCTGCTTGAGATCCTTGATGAGAGCGGTGGTGGGTTGGTCGGTGTCGTTGATCTGGCCCTGGATGGCTTTCGGCAGGCCGCCGTGATGATCCCAGCCCATGTGGAAGAGCTGGATGCAGCGGACATCACGCTCGGCGAGGCGGCGTGCGAGGAGGCAGTTGGCCGCATAGGTGCCGGGCTTCATGACATCCGGGCCATACATGTCGAGGATGTGCTGGGGTTCCTTGGACACATCTACGAGATCCGGCACGCTGGTCTGCATGCGGAAGGCCATCTCGTACTGGGCGATGCGGGTGAGGGTCTCGGGATCGCCAAACTGCTGGTGATCCTTTTGGTTAAGCTGGGAGAGCTCGTCCAGCATGCCGCGGCGGAGCTCGCGAGTGACGCCGGCAGGGTTTGAGAGATAGAGGACGGGGTCGCCTTTGTTACGGAACTTCACGCCCTGATGCTGGGTGGGCAGGAAGCCGCTGCTCCAGAGGCGGTCGTAGAGCGGCTGGTCATCGGGCCGGCCGGTGCCGAAGGAGGTCATGACCACGTAGGCGGGGAGGTCACGGTTCGTGCTGCCGAGGCCGTAGCTGAGCCAGGAGCCGATGCTGGGCCGACCGGCGAGCTGGCTGCCCGTCTGGCAGAAGGTGATGGCGGGGTCGTGATTGATGGCCTCCGTGTGCATGGAGCGGATGACGCAGAGGTCATCTGCCACGGTGGGGAGGTGCTTCCAGAGCTCGCTGAGCCAGGTGCCGCCTTTGCCATGCTGGGCGAACTTGAACATGGAAGGCGCGACCGGGAATCTCTTCTGCCCGGAGGTCATGGTGGTGAGGCGCTGGCCTTTGCGGATGGACTCGGGGAGGTCTTTGCCACGCTCTTTGGCCATCTGCGGCTTCGGATCGAAGAGGTCCATCTGCGAGGGCGCGCCGGACTGGAAGAGGTAGATCACGCGCTTCGCCTTGGGCGCATGATGCAGCGGGGTGTTCCCAGCCATGAGGGAGCCCAGAGCCGTGGAGCCGAGGGCCGCCGCGCTATTGCGGAGGAAGATGCGGCGGTTCAGGGTGTCCTGCAGGGCGAGCGGCGAGATCATGCGGTGGGTGGCGAAAGGCTGACCCAGGAGAAACGGTGATCGGGAGCACTGATCTTGCACAGGCCAAAGTAGTCATGCGCTTTAGCGCGTGAGAGCCGGTGAAACAGAGCTGTGGCCGAGTTCTTGAGAAAGGCGGAAGTCTGTTGTTAGACCAGAGCGGGTGCGGGCTGAAGCCCTGCACTACGTTTACTGCTGCTGGTAGACAATGACCACGCTGGAGGCGGGGGGGCTGTCGTAACCGTAGCCGACGGTCTGGAGGTTTGCGGCCTCGACACCGTTTTCAATGAGGTGCTGGCGCACGGCCTGGGCGCGGCGCTCTGAGAGGCTGCGGGCGAAGTCTTCCGGCAGTCCTGGAGGTGTGTGGCCGGCGATGAGGAAGCGCGGTTTCGACTTCGGCCAGTCAGCGATCAGAGGGGCGAGAGTCTTCTTATGAGCGCCGGTGACGGAGTAGCTCTCGTCATCAAATCCCAGGGCCGGGCAGGCAGGCTTGAGCGCGCCTTCGAGGGGGCTCTTGAAGCCATCGCGAGTGCCGAGGGCGAAGACGACGTTGGGTTCCTGCTCACCACCGAGCCTGGGAAGCTCAGGCAGGTGCTCGCAGGCACTGAGAAGCAGGGCCAGCGGCACAGTGAGGATGAAGCGAGGAAGAGCGGAAGACATGGAGAAGGCGGCTATTTCATCCAACGCGGCTCGGAGATCTGACCATGCTTTTCCAGGACCAGATGACGCAGTCCGGAAGCCAGCGAGTGCACATAGAGATTCCCGTGCTGCGCATAGCAAAGGGAGCGGCCATTCGGACTCCAGGAGGGATGAGAGGCGCCGCCATTCTGGATGACCTTCGCGGGACCATTCGGCCAGCCTTTGACCACCACGGCGAGCTCTCCGCCGATCCTGGTGGTGAAGGCCACGCTGTGGCCATCAGGTGAGAACTCAGGGTCCGTGCAGAAGCTGTAACCCGTGCGCCAGCGAATGAGCCGGGCCTCAGTCTGATTCGTCGCGGGAACTTCGGCGACATAGAGGCGCGGGCCATCGCCACGATCATCGGCAAAGATGACCTGCTTGCCATCGGGATGCCAGGCCGGGCTGCTGGGAGCGCCGGTAGTGTCACTGATACAGGCTGCGGTGCTTGTGGTTAGGTCCGTGACGAAGATCTCCGGATTGCCGAGGAAGCTCATGACCAGCGCGAGACGCTGCCCATCTGGAGAAAAGGCTGCCCCAAAACTGCTGCCGGGTGTGTCTGTCACGGTGCGCTCCCAGCCCTGCCCCAGATCCATCCACTGCACGACCGGGAAACCATTGCTGTAGCTGGTGTAGGCCACGGCGGTGCCATCGGCATTCAAGGTGGGCGAGACCGCGCCGTGACTGTGATGGGTGACCTGCAGCACTTCCTTGCCATCGGGATCACAGAGGTAGACCTGTTTGGATCCCGACTTGTCACTGACAAAGACGATGCGGCTGGTGGCGAGGCCTGGCTTACCCGTGATGGTGAGGATGACATCATCCGCGAGGGCCTTGGCATTTTCATCGAGGCCTGGGGCGGCATAGGTGCGGTCCAGTAGTTCCTTGCCCGAAGCATTGGCAACTTTGCCGGTGATGCGACCGCCAACGGAGTTGCCGGTGATGATGAAGTCGGGCTTCTCCTCTGTGATTTGAAACTCGCGCGTTGTGGTCAGCTCTGCCACGAGGGCCTGACGTGCGCTGGTGCCGGTGCCGCCTGCAAAGGCCGCGACACTCACGCGCTTCGGCTCAGCCTTCGCCGGCTTCGCAGCGGGCGTGTTCTTCCAAAACCGCAGCCAGGAAGGCAGCACATCCGCCTGTGCCGGGGCGAGCAACAGCGCGAAGAGGCAGAGGATGGAAGAGAGGCGGAGGGCTGGCATTTACTCGATCTGGAGATTCACCCGCACAGCGTAACGCTCTTTGCTGTAAGATGCAGGCAGAGACTCAGGAATCTTTGTGACGCGGGCGAGTACGGCACGCACGGAGGCGTCCAGCGCCTCAGAGCCCGAGGGTGTGACAAGCACGGCATCCTTTACGGTGCCATCTTTCAACACTGCCAGTTCCACACTGACATGACGATGGTTCACCGGCACAAGGTCGATGGAGGGGGGGCTCCAGGCGTTCATCAGAGTTTTCTGAAGTGCTCTTTCCACGGCATCCAGGCCTGAGGCGTCCACACTCGCCTTCCGGGTTCGCTCGAAGTCGTTGAGCTTCGCGATGTCCAAGAGCCGGAGAGTGGGCTCGGTGGGAACGGGCGGTGCATCGACGATGGCGGAGAGCGTGATGTATTTGTTTGCCTCGCGTCCCTGCCCTGGCTGAACCGGCGGTGGGCCTGGCGCTACTGCTGCCGTTGCTGGAGCTTTGTCCTGCTTCACCGCCGGTGCCTGAGGCTGAGACTGCATCGTGACAGGTGGCAGAGAGGGGGGGGATGCCCCGAGAATCTGCGCGGCGAGACCAGGCTTCACGCCATTCATGCCCGAGGTGGAGCCGATGGAGTTCTGCAGGAGGGTCAAAGTATCTGGAGGCAGCTGGAGCAATGCCGACGGGCTTCCCGAGGGAACCAGACTCACTCCTGAAGCCGACAGCGAAAGCCCGGCTCCCTCGTTCTTCGCCACTGTGGCAGGCTTGGCGGGAGTCGGCGCCGGTGTGGCCGCAGCTGGCTGAGGTGGGGGAGAGGCTGGTTTCTCCGCTGTCCTGGGTGCCTCGTCTGGAAGCTCCAAAGGCATGGGAGCGCCCACGAAATCCGCAGGTGTGCGCCAAACCAAATTTGCCGGAAGAGGGGATGCCGGCTTGTCTTTGGACGGAAGCATGGGCAGCAAAATCCAGAGCAGCATGCCACCGAGCACGTGCAGCAGTCCGATCCCCACGAGGGCCGGTGTCAGCGGCTCGAGCGACGCACGATGAGAGGTGGCGGCCATGATGAGGGGATCACGGGGACTTCTGAGGGCGGTCGTTCAGCACGGCCGTGTGCTTCACGGCGGCAGCGCGCAGAGCATCCATGATCTCCAGCAAGGCTGAGGCCTGCAGGTTGGCTGGAATACGCACCACCACACCTGTTTCCGGAGCCACCGCCATGCGCATCTTCAGCGCCGCGATCAACTCCCGATCCGTGATCGATTCTCCGGCGAGGGTCAGCTTGAGGTCAGGTGAGACGACCAGCTCGATGGTCTTCTTGGGCTGGCCCGCCGGGGTTTCCTGGAAGACTTTGCTTTCAGAGCGCAGCGCTGGCACAAGGACCACCACCGTCAGCAAAAGCAGCAGCATCAGATCCAGCAGCGGCGTGATCTGGATCTCCGCATTGATCAGAGGCAGTTGGTGGCTGGAGTAGCGTTTCATGCGCGGGTCGGGCTGCGCTCCGCCACAGTGCTCGGTCTCGGCATGGCCGGTGCGCCGAGAGTTCCGAGGCTGGGCAGATACTCCTCCACTTTCCGGTGATCGACAAACTGGCGGTCAAAGAGGCCGCTGAGCTCCGAGGCAAAGTTATCCATGCGCACCAGGATGGCACGGATGCGGGACACCATGGCATTGTGACCGATGAGGCTCGGGATCACCACCAGCAGTGCGACGATCGTGGTGATCAAAGCGGAGCTCGTTCCTTCAGCGAGCATGCTTTTGTCCCCGGCATCGAGAGCGGAGAAGACCTCCAGAAGTCCGGCCACTGTGCCCAGAATACCCAGCAGCGGTGCCACCGAGATCGCAGTGGCCACCAGACTCAGGCGCGTTTCCAAACGCAGCGCCGTGCTGCTCACAGTGCGCTCCATAGCATTCTGGACGGAGCCCATCTGGCTCGGAGAGATGCGGCCCGCGCCTTGCAGACGTGCGGAGAAGCTTCTTCCCGGCTCCTCCTCACCCACCAGATGGAAGGCGAGCTCGCGGCAGGCGGCGTGATAGAGGTAGTAGAGCGGCGAGAGCTCCACTTGCTCCTTGGTCAGGTAAATCGCCAGCGGATGCGGGCTGTCATGGAAGCCGCTCAGGAATCGACGGTTCGCACGATCCGTGCGATTGAGGAGGATCCACTTCATGAGCAAGGCCGACCAGCTGATCGTGGAAAGCACGGCCAAAAGTCCCAAAATGCCCCAGGCGAGTGGGGTGATATGATCCAGGCCAAATTTAAGGCCGCCAACGAAAGAGAGCATGGGATCAAACATCACGAATAAAGGCTGAGTCAGTTAATCAACCTTGATTGTCGGGCGTCAACCATGAGTTGACGGCAGGGTGGATTTCCTGCCGCCTCTCTAATACGTCATGGCATCCGTCTTACGTGGCACTGAATGCCACTTTGGACAGAAAAGGGACACGGTTCTGCGGAGATTACTCCCCGCCTTCCGCACGCTCCTGCTGGCCGACGAAGGCTTCCTTCATCGCTGCCACGGCATAGTCGCGGTTCAGCTTGGTGATCCAGCGCACGCTGATGCCCTTCGGGCAGGCGGCCTCGCACTCATACTGGTTGGTGCAGTTGCCAAAGCCTTCTTTGTCCATCTGGCGCACCAGTGCCAGTGTGCGACGGTCCTTCTCAGGCTTGCCTTGCGGAAGAGAGTTAAGCTGACCCGCCTTCGCGGAGACGAAGAGCATGGCGCTGGCATTTTTACAGGCAGCGACGCAAGCACCGCAACCGATGCACTCAGCAGCGTCCATGGCGGCATCCGCCACTTCCTTGCCGATCAGGATGGCATTCGCATCTGGCGCAGCACCCGTGCGGACGGTGACAAAGCCACCCGCCTGCTGGATGCGGTCAAAGCCGCTGCGATCGACGATGAGGTCCTTGATGACCGGGAAGGCAGAGGCGCGGAAGGGCTCGATCCAGATCGTGTCCCCCGTGCGGAACTTGCGCATGTGAAGCTGGCAGGTGGTCGTGGCCTTCTCAGGACCATGAGGCACGCCATTGATCTGCATGGAGCAGGCACCGCAGATGCCTTCGCGGCAGTCATGATCAAAGGCCACTGGCTCCTGCCCTGCTGAAATGAGGCGCTCGTTGACGATGTCCATCATCTCCAGGAAGGAGGCATGATCAGGAATCTCAGGAGCTTCGATGTCCTGAAAATGACCGGACTGGCCGCGGTTCTGGCGCCAAACTTTGAGGTGAAGGTTAAGGAGGGACATGGGATGACGTGTAGATGTATGAAAAGGTTAGGAAGCCAGGGCAAGCTGATCAATTTCCTCGCTGATCTGGCGGAGATTCAGATGAATCCAGCGGGTATCGCCCACGTAGTAGTCGAGCGCTTCCACTGCCCGCTTTTGAAGCTCGGGCGAAGTCAGACGGCAGTGTCTGGCAAGATCACGGATGTCCTGCTGATCAATCGATGTGAAACGAGATATTTTGGACACAGCAAGATCCAGCGGGCTGAAGACCCGCAGATGAATCAACCGTTTCTCATTACCCATTCCCTGCCACTCGACGGAATCCTCACGATGATCCGGATGGAGGAGAGCGAAGGTGTCGTTGTAAGTCGGATCAAGATAGATGGAGGAGCGAGTATTGTCCTCACGCAGATACTCCACCACCAACTCCTTGTAGGGCAGCAGGAATCGATGAGAGAAACTCGCATCCACATCCTCGGTATAGCGAGTGCCGCAGTGGTAATGAACAGCCATTCCCCCGGCGAGATACATCTGCAGAGGCTCACCCGCATAGTCGCTGGCACGCAAGACAGCGTCCAGTTTGTCCATCAAGGCACTCATGGCCTGAGTCAGTTCAGGATGCAGCTCATGCATGGCCGATCCTCCTTTTGAGAAGGTTGGAGAAGCGAGCGCAATCGAAACCGATGCGGCTCACAAGATCGGAAAAACTCACATCGGCACCGTCAAGAATGCGGTGCCCCAAAGCGATGAGGGATTGACGGTGCCCAAACCAGTCCACGCCGCCTAGGAAGAGGCAGACGGCAGCCATCTCATCCCGCGACACCGGCTTTGGGCCAAGCCAAGCCGACTCCTGGAACGCACCGTGCTGGTGCGCACAAAAGTCGAGTAGCTGGGCTTCGGTATCGCGAGTCATTTCAGGAGAGAGGGATCACTTGTAGCTGCGCACGGCGAGGTGCACTTCCTCGAAGGTGAGAGGCTCTTTGTTCAGCGTGGGCTTGGCGAGGTCGCCGGAGTATTCCCAAGCGGCGACGTGGCAGAAGTTTTCGTCGTCGCGTTTGCACTCGCCTTCTTCCTGGTGCTCGACGCGGAAGTGACCGCCACAGCTTTCCTCACGCGTGAGGGCATCCTGGCAGAGCAGTTCGGCGAACTCCATGAAGTCGGCCACACGACCGGCCTTCTCGAGCTCTGGGTTCGCGGCATCACCGGAACCTGGGACGAAGACGTTGTTCCAGAACTCCTCACGCAGTTCAGGGATGCGCTTGATGGCCTCGGTGAGGCCGGCCTTGTCACGGGCCATGCCGCACTTGTCCCAGACCAGCAGGCCGAGTTCGCGATGGAAGCTGTCCACGCTGCGCTTGCCTTTGTTGTTCAGGAAGCGGTTCGTGCGGGCCTTCGCATCTTCCAGCGCGCGCTGGAACTCAGGATGGCTGGTGGTCACCGCACCTGGCTTCTGGGTGACGAGGTAAGGTGCGATGGTGGTCGGAATAACAAAGTATCCGTCCGCGAGACCCTGCATGAGGGCGGAGGCACCCAGGCGGTTCGCACCATGGTCGGAGAAGTTCGCCTCACCCAGCACGTGCAAGCCCTGGAGGTTGCTCATGAGGTTGTAGTCCACCCAGAGGCCGCCCATGGTGTAGTGCACCGCAGGGTAGATGCGCATTGGCTGCTTGTAGCCGCTCTCGCCGGTGATCTTCTCATACATGTCGAAGAGGTTGCCGTAACGTTCGGCGATCGTCTTCTGACCAAACTGATTGATGGCTTCCGCGAAGTCGAGATACACGCCGCGTCCACCAGGACCAACGCCACGACCATCGTCACAGGCTTCCTTGGCCGCACGGGAGGAAATGTCACGCGGGGCGAGGTTGCCGAAGCTCGGGTATTTGCGCTCGAGGTAGTAGTCGCGAGCTTCTTCAGGGATCTGGGAAGGAGCCTTGCCAGCATCCGCGGCATTCTTCGGCACCCACACGCGGCCGTCGTTGCGGAGCGACTCGGACATGAGAGTCAGCTTGCTCTGATAGTCGCCGCTGACCGGAATGCAGGTCGGGTGAATCTGGGTATAACAAGGATTGGCGAAGTAAGCACCTTTCTTGTGCGCGCGCCAGGTGGCCGTCACGTTGCAGCCCATGGCATTCGTCGAGAGATAGAAGACGTTGCCATAACCGCCGGTGCAAAGCAGCACCGCATCACCCGCATGGGACTCGATCTTGCCGGTGACGAGGTCACGCGTGATGATGCCCTTTGCGTGGCCGTCCACGACCACCACGTCCAGCATCTCGGTGCGCGAGTACATCTGCACGCCACCGCGGTTGATCTCCTTGTTCAGCGCGGAGTAGGCGCCGAGAAGCAGCTGCTGCCCGGTCTGGCCGCGAGCATAAAACGTGCGGCTCACCTGCGCACCACCAAAGGAGCGGTTCGCAAGACCACCACCGTATTCACGGGCAAAGGGCACGCCCTGCGCCACGCACTGGTCGATGATGTTCACGCTGACTTCAGCGAGACGATGCACGTTGGCCTCACGAGCGCGGAAGTCGCCACCTTTGACGGTGTCATAGAAGAGACGATGCACGCTATCGCCATCGTTCTGGTAGTTCTTCGCGGCATTGATGCCCCCCTGCGCGGCGATGGAGTGCGCACGACGCGGGCTGTCCTGGAAGCAGAAGCACTTCACATGGTAGCCCAGTTCCGAAAGTGTGGCCGCTGCTGCCGATCCGGCAAGCCCGCTGCCCACGACGAGCACGGTGTACTTGCGCTTGTTCTTCGGGTTGATGAGCTTGGAGTCCTGCTTGTGCTTGGACCACTTCATGCCCATCGGGCCGGAGGGAATCTTGGAGTCTATTGCCATGAGGAGTAAGAGCTGAGGACGAGGAGCAGTGGGCGAAGAGTAAGAAAGGGATTAGCGACCGTAGCCGAAGAGCCAGATGGCGACCGGGATGGAGCAGTTGCCCACCAGGATCAGCGTCGCATACAGGTGGCCGAAGGTCTTGAACATCGGCGCATTGCGATGCGTGGTGAAACCCAGGGTCTGAAACAGGCTGCTCACCCCATGGCTCAGGTGGCTGTAGAGCAGGCCCATGGCGATGATGTAGAAGATGGAGGCTGGAGCCCAGGAGAAGCCATCGATGACCATCTTGTACACATTGTGCACTGTCTCGCCATGCAGGTCAGTCTTGTAGGCAGCACCGTTGTAGTCATTGCCAGCGCGGATGGTGAAGTGCAGCAGATGATAGATGATGAAGGCCAGCAGGGTCAGGCCGCTCCAGATCATGGTGCGGGAAGAGGTGCTGGAGACCTGGAACTTGTGCTTCGCATACGCATCACCACGAGCAGCGCGGTTCTGCCTGGTGAGCTGAATCGTGGCGATGATGTGCACCACCACGGCAGCCAGCAGGCCCAGGCGGGCAATCCATACACCGACACCATGCAGAGATGTCTGCAGAAGGTGGCCGTATTCATTGATGGCATCCGGGCCTGCGAAGACCAGGAGGTTGCCGATCATGTGGCCGAGCACAAAGACCACAAGGACCGCGCCAGTCAGGGCGACGAGAAGTTTCTTGCCGATGGAAGAAGCGTAAAAACGGAAGAGGGGGTCAAAAACAGCGCTCATGGGTGGTGCGAAAGTTCATCTTTGTCATGCGGAGTGTCATGGCAAGTGCGACCTCATATTTCCACATGAATTTCATGCATGGCTTGTTGAGTATGATTCGCATTTTTCACCTCTGCTAACGTAGGGTTGGCAATCAATGCGCATCCCTTGTCGAGGCTCATTCAGCGACCCTGAATCCGAGTAGGGCAGAAAGGCTGTGCTCTAAGGCCCCACACGGCCAAACTTCTTCTCCAGCTCCTTCAGGGACATCTGGATGAGCGTGGGCCGGCCATGCGGGCAGCAGTAGGGCATCTCACAGGCGAAGAGATCCCGCAGCAGGGCCTCGATCTCCGGCATGGAGAGCTTGTCGTTCGCCTTGATGCTGTGGCGGCAAACCGTGGTGGCGATCATGTCTTCCCCGAGTCTCAGCGAGGACCCCTTGGCACTGAGTGTCTGCAGCTCTTCAATCACCTGGTCCAGCCAGGTCACCGGATCATCGGTTTTCAGGAAGGTGGGCAGCGCTTCGACCTTGAAGATATTAGGACCAAACGGCTCCACCTCGATACCCAGGCGGGCCAGCGTTTCCTGATGACGGCGCAGGATGTCCGCATCACGCGGCGTGACCTGCAAGGTCAGCGGCATCAATAGGCGCTGCGAGGGCACCCCGCCCTGCTCCATGGCGCGGCGCATCTTTTCAAAGTTCACGCGCTCATGCGCCGCATGCTGGTCCATGAGCACCAGCCCCTCATCACTCTCCAGCAGGATGTAGAGGCGATGCAGCACGCCCAGGATGCGGAACCGGGGCATCTCGACCTCACGGGTCGGCTCCTGAGGATCTGGTTGAGCTTCTGTCCCCTGCTCTTCTGGCTCCGTTCCAGATTCCACGTCCACCTTCGACAGAGGTTTCGCCGCCTCCACGACAGGCGGCTTGGGACGCTCGGCAGCCACCTCGGCCACAGGCGTTGTCCTGGATACCGGCATCACGGACCTATTAGGCAAAGGCGCCGGACGCGGCGCAGGCATCGTGATGGGCGTCTCGGACTTGAGCACCAACGACGCCGGGGTGTGCAGCGCAAAACTCTGCTGCTGCGGCACCGCGATCTGCGGTGGCAGGGGGCGGGCCATTTGAGAGGGCGGCACGTGCCCCTGGGGCAGCTTGTTCGCAGCCTCCAGCGCACGGCTCACCGCCTTGGCCAGGGCATCGCGCACCGCGAAGCCATCATGAAAGCGCACCTCGCGCTTGGCCGGGTGCACGTTGATGTCATAGCCCTCGGCATCCATCTCAATGAAGAGCACCGTCACCGGATGCTGCCCCTTCATGAGGGAGGTGTGGAAGCCCTCGCGCAGGCCGTAGTTGATGGAGCTGCTCTCAATGGGCCGCCCGTTGAGGAAGGTGATCTGCTGCTGGCGATTTGACCGGCTCAGGCCCGGACCACCGATGTAGCCCCAGACACGGATACCCTTGTGCTCTGTGGGCTCCACCTTGATCAGGCGGCTGGCCAGTTGATCCCCCACCAGACCGCGGACACGGTCCAGGGCATCTTTCGTCGCCGGCAGATGAAAGGCCACCGATCCATCCCGGATCAGGGTGAAGGTCACCTCCGGATGCGCCATCGCATGCACGATGAACTGCTGCTCGATGTGCGAGTATTCAGTGGCTTCCGTCCGCAGGAACTTCCGCCGGGCCGGCACATTGAAGAAGAGGGAGCGCGCCTCGATCAGCGTCCCGGCGGCCCCACCGTAATCCTTCACCGCGCTGAGTTTGCCGCCATTGATCTCCACCTCGGTGCCGCTGAGAGCTTCTTTCTCCCGGGTGGCAATCCGGAAACGCGTGACACTGGCGATGCTGGGCAGCGCTTCACCTCGAAATCCGAAGGTCAAAATGGCCGCGAGATCCTCCTTGGTCCGGATTTTGCTCGTGGCATGCCGCTCAATGCTCAGCAGCGCATCTTCACGATTCATTCCACAACCATCATCCACCACGCGTATCATCGCCGTGCCGCCGCGCTGCACCTCCACCGTGATGTGCGTGGAGCCAGCATCCAGGCTGTTTTCCACCAGTTCACGGATTACGGCGGCGGGCCGCTCCACCACCTCTCCCGCAGCCACCTGGCTGGCCAGCGCATCGGGAAGGATTCGAATTTTCGACATAACGATGAAACAATGAAAAAAAAGAAAGTTAGATCACCGTAATCCTTGCATGTGACAAGCGCCTGTGAAAAGGGCGCACCACACAAATCATCTGCTGCGTTACCCTTTCGCGATGATATCTCTGACCGACACTGCCGCTCTACACCTCCGCCAATTGCTTGTGGAAAAAAATGCCCCAGCAAGCGCAGGACTGCGTGTGCGGGTCGAGAAAGGCGGCTGCGCCGGCTGGCAGTACACGATGAAGGTCGACGAGCCAGGACCGGCCGACCAAATCTACACCCATCAAGGGGTTTCTCTGATAGTTGATCCTGAAAGTCTGGTTTTTCTAAACGAAAGCCGGATTGATTATGTGGAGGCGCTAAATGACTCCGGTTTTAGAGTCGAGAATCCCAATGCCGCTCGAAACTGCGGCTGCGGCACCTCCTTTGAGCCGAAGGCAGCCTAGATGCCTCATCCGCAATGCTTTATTTCAACTTATTCACAAAATAATCTTTCCTTTTTCCGCTTAACCAGTAAAATTGGACAAGATCTATTCCGATAATTTCAATACTTTTCTCAATTTTGTCATGCACATTCGATTCTTGAGCGACGGCAGCGAATTCCGCTCCTATGGAGGCGGCAATTTCTCCAAGAAGAAGGAGGGCAACGGCGGCATCTTTTGGTGGGCAATTCTGATCACCCTGCTCATGGGAGCCGCTACATTCTCCTGGTTTTTCAGCATCATGGTGTTCCAGCACCCTGAGAAGCCCTTCAACTACAAGATGCTGGCCAAGTTCAATAAGCTTGAGCCGCTGCGCCCATTCACCACCTTCACGGTGCCAAATGGCAAGAAGGTCAATGCACGTGAGCTGCTCACTGAATTTTATCCCTACAGCGCCGAGCAGATGGCGGTGAAGAATGATGTGCTGAAGCGCTCCTTCATCCGCAACTACAAGCATGAGAAGCCCCTCTATGTAGTGGGCAACTACAAAGTGCTGAGCCTGCGCATGCTGACTGACAAGGATGTCGTCTCTGAAGGCTGGGTGGTGCGCGCACGTGCCACGGATCTCGAAGATGTGGATGTCGAGATCATCATGCCAGGTCTCACGGTGAAGGATGAACCCTTCCGCGTCGGCGATGTTGTTGCCATCGACGGCAACAAGCCGCAGGTCACCGCACTGCATGTGCAGCGCATGGATGGTGATCGCATCTGCGTGACCACGATGCCGCTCGCCTACACCAACTTCACCAACGCCACCGCCACGCTCAAGATGACTCCTCCAGAACTTCTGAACATGGACGCCTACTGGCCCGTGACCCGCGACACTGGCTCCGCCATGGCCGCCGAGACCTCCGAGCTCGCTGACGGCACCGAGGTTGCCGCGAAAAACTAACTAAAAAGTTCTTTTGGTTACGCCAGCGATGACGTGACACCAAAGAAGCCGCGGCCATCGCTGCGGCTTCTTTGTTTTGGTAAAGCGAATTCAATGACAGCAAAGTTGGTTTGGCCTCAGCGAAGTCGCGGCAGCGTCCCGGAGTGCGGTGGCAGAGAGGCACGGGCCACCGTGCCTCTCTGCCACCGCTAACGTGCGCACACCTCATCTCCGCATAACAAAAGATGCTCCACGCACACAGCGGTATCGCGCTCGAGCGCTCCCCCGCCCACACGACACTTCACGCCACTCCCGCACTCCATCTCCACATCGCTCCCGCCACCCCCTCCCCCAACAAAAAAGCCGCAGCATCACGCTGCGGCTTTTTGAATGAATGACACCACTCGCGTGGTCGCAAAATTAGTTGGACCGGCCGAGGTAGGAGTTGTCCTCGGTCTTCACACTGATCTTGTCGCCAGGACCGATGAAGAGAGGCACCTGCACCACGAGACCGGTTTCCAGGGTCGCTGCTTTGTAAACGTTGTTAGCCGAGTCACCCTTCACACCTTCAGGAGCTTCGGTGACCTGCATGACCACAGAAGCCGGAAGCTCGATGCCGATGGCGAGGCCGTCAGCGAACTGCACGGTGTACTTCTGGCCTTCGATGAGGTAGTCCTTGGAATCGCCCACAGCGTTCTCGCTCAGGATCACGTCCTCGAAAGTCTCAGGGTGCATGAAGTGGTAGCCGTCGCCGTCCTTGTAGCTGAACTCATGAGGATTGCGCTCCAGGTTCACAGACTCCAGGGACTCGTTGGAGGTCATGCGCAGGTTGTACACCTTGCCAGTGCTGAGCGTGCGGATGGACATCTGCACGTAGGAAGCCATGCGCGGAGGGGTCTTCAACTCAAACGCGGAGACGAGGCAGACTTCATTGTTGTACCGCACGGCGTGGCCCTTGCGGAGATTGATGACGGGGGTGGAAGGCATAGGAGCGGGCGTGTTTAGGCAGATGCGCGGGGAAAGCAAGGGCCAATACACGCCCCATGCCTGCCCGATGGGGCCTTCAGCCCCAGGACGCACGGATTGAACGCAGTTCCCACTCCCCGCCAAGATCAGCCCGCGAAGGCATCCGAAGGCACCCCACGGGCACCCGGACGGCAGACAAACAGGCGTCCGGCCAGTTCCTCCGTCAGCCCGGGCTTCAGGCCGGTAGTGACGTAGAGATCCCCCAGATCCGGACCACCAAAGGCGCAGGCGGTAGTCTCCACGCAGGGGAAGTTGATCTGGTCGACCACCTTTCTCGTCCCTGGGTCAAAGCACACCACCTTCGCCCCATGGCAGAAGGCAATCCACAGGCGGTCCTCGCTGTCGATCGTCATGCCGTCCGGGCTGCTGGAATCCGCGCTTGTGTCCCAGATGACCCGCTCGTTGGAGATGGCGCTGGTTTCTCGGTCGAAGTCAAAGGCGCGCACCTTTTTGCTCGGGGTGTCGATGTAAAACATCGTGCTCGCGTCCTTGCTCCAGATGATGCCGTTGGAGTTCGTCACCGGACCAAACTTCTTCTCGATCCGCAGATCCGTGTGCAGGCAGTACAGCGAGCCTTCCGGCTGTTTCTTCAAGCAGATGCTCCCCGCCCAGAAACGACCGGCAGGATCACACTTGCCATCATTGAAGCGATTGTCCGGCATATTGGGTTCCGGATCACCGATGTAGGTGCTCTCGCCTGTCGCCTCATTGAGGAAATAGATGCCTGTGTCACCAGCCCACACGAGACCGCCTTTGGCACGCGGCACCACGGTGCCCACTCGCTGGCCTACATCCCAGAGCTTCTCAGTCTGCGTCACGGGGTCATAAGCCACGATCTTGTAGGACTCGATGTCCACATAGAGGAGTCGGTTTTGGTGCCAGATAGGGCCTTCGCCCCAAACAGAAACGTGTGTGCCGACAGGTGTGACTTCGATCATAAGGCCGCGTATTGGCCGCAACCGCGGGACACGTCAAGAGCAGAGCCATTCAAGCCCGCCCATGTCTCATTGGGCCACAATGGCCTGTAGTAGCGCCTTATGGTCCGCCTGCATGTCCTGAATTGGCAGTTCCAGCAGCAACTGGCTGCACTCCTTGATCTCGATCTGATTCGGCGAGCCCTCGTAATAACAAAGATCGAAAAGCGGGATGGCTTCCGCAGCCGGGATGGCACGCAGCGCCATCTTTGTCACCACGAGCCGGGAATCCGCACGCTCGGGCGGATCCAGGATGAGCCACTGGATCATCTCCTTGTAAGCCGGGCTTCCCATGGCGGCCACACTGCTCCCGCCCTGAATCAGCCGCTCGTTCTCACGGAAAGTACCGTCCTTGACCAGCCTTACCAGACGGGCCACGTCCTGATGCTGGCTGGCAAACTCCAGCGCGGCTTTTTTGCGTGCCTCCAGCTTCGTCAGGCCACCTGACTCCGCAGGTGCCACACGCGCCGCAGGACTCGCGGCCGCCACGGCCAGCAAGGCAGGCTTTTCAGCCACTGCCACGGACCTGGCCTTGGACAAAGGTGAAGGCGCCCTCTTCAGCAGCGCCTGCAGCTTGCGCAGGGATTCGCGGATCGGCGGTGCCGGCTCAGCCTCTTCCACCAGCACAGCAGCGGTGGAAACAGCCGCTGTCACAGGCCTCTCGACCTCCACCTTCTTCTCGACCATCTGAGTGACATAGACAGGCACTTCCTTGACCTTGGCCTCAGGCAGATTGGTGTATCCCAGCCACGCCAGGGCCGCCGTGGCAGCCACACCCAGGACAAGCCCCAGACCAAAACCACCCCGGGACTTTTTCACGGGTTGAGGCGCTGCCTTGACGGAAGCCGCCGCAGCTTCTGGATCACGCCATAGATCCCACCAGCAGCCTGGAACTGTGTTTTGGAAGAGACTCAGATCGACCTCCTCGGCAGGGCGTTTGCGCGCCAGATGCCCCAGCGCCATGCGCGCTTCTGTGGTGTCCCAGTGCCAGTCCCCCGCAGGCTCCCGCAAACGACGGTTCCAAAACACCCTCTCCTCCGGCACACAGCCTTCCAGCAGACCTCCAGCATCCACCCACTGGCGGGCATCCCGCATCAACGCCGTGTCAGCCGCATTGATCATCTTCGGCGCCGCTGCCACCAGCAGGCGCTGCGCCAGCACCGGCCGCAGGATGCCCAGCAGTCCAGCCACCACCGCCATGATGCGCGCGCTTTCATGAGTCTGCTGCCTCGGCTCCTCGGCCAGCAGGGCATCACCCAGTTGCTTCAGCTTGTGCGTCTCTCCCTGCCGGACCCATTGGGTCAAAACCAGCGTGGTGAGATCCGCGAACCCTTGGCGCAGCTCAGAGGTCAGTTGCGCAGGCTGCACCAGGGAGGAAAGCCACAGCCCCTTGTCATCGAAACTCTCGATCAAGGAATTGACCGCCGCCTTCGTGGCTTCAGGAGTCGTGAAGGAGGTCTCAAAGAACTGCTCCAATCCTGACTCGCCCAGATCTTTGGCCGCCAGAGCCGTGCTTGGAGTGCCTGCAGCGCGGGTCTCGCTGCCCTGGCTCAGAGTGTCGTCATCCATCGGCATTGTCGGGGTTCCTTCATCTCCCGCCTCTGTTCTGGGCGCGGAATCATCCGAAGCCAGATCCTCCACCATGTAGGTGGAATCAGGATTACCGGGAGAGGAGGAGAAAAGCTCGTCGGGCATCAGCGTGTTCAATCAATCCACCGCATGAGCGGGGGAAGAGCAAGCAAGAACCTTGCCTGTCGGGGATTACCCTTTAGTAGCATCTCCCTGCCCCCGGCCTCAGTCACCTGAGGCCAGGAGAAGTTGGGAAGCGCCACTGAGATCAATACACGCCCTCGACGATGGTCTTCTCCATGGCACCAAACGGACGCACATCCGCCACGCCATCCCAGGCATACGGAGCGCGCGGCTTGCGGCGCATGGCCTCGTCACGCTCCAGGAAGCGCGGCATGAAGAACTCCTTCGTCAGAGTCGTCAGCTCCACGCGGCCCCACTGGTCATAGTCCACCGTGTTTTCGGTCTGCTTCGGATCCACCACACGCAGCACGGCACGTGGCTGCGGCGCATAGTAGGTCACGGAGAAATTATCCTCAGGCAGGATCGGCACGCTGGCGGCCAGGCCCATCAAAGTATTGCCATAGGTCGGGTAGAAGCCGATGCGGCCTTCCAGCACTTCCTCGACAATGAAGCGCACATACTGCGGCGTCATCGTGGTGCCTCCCACGAAGCAGCCGCGGATGCCTGCGGCATAGAGGTCGATCTTCTCCGCCAGCGCCTCAAGAAGCTTCGGCGTGGTGAAGATGGCGGACACCTTGCGGTTCTTCAAAATCAGCACCGCCTGGTCGATCACGTGGTCCATGTACTGGCGGGCCACATCAAACTGTTTGTTAGAAATCGCCTTCTTCACGAAGCGCGGGTCAAGGTCCACAAAGTAGCAGGCGCTGCCACGGTAGTTCGCCAGATGCTCCACCGCCAGACGCAGACGACGCGGCCCCGTGGGGCCCACCATGATCCAGGACTCGCCCTTGGGGAAATGCTCGTCCTTCAGCTTGTGGCTGAACTCTTCATAGTCCACGCGGAAGTCGTTCCAGCCGATGCGCTGCTTCGGCATGCCTGTGGTGCCACCGGTTTCAAAGATGTTGAAAGGCTTGCCCTTGAAGGCAGCGGGCACCCAGACTTCCGGCTGCAGATCGCGAAGCCACTCATCCTGGAAGTGCGGGAATTTCGCCACGATGTCCTCATAGCTGTTCACCACACCGCGAGGGTCAAAGTTCTTCTTCGCCCAGTCCAGCCAGAAGGGGCAGCCTGTCTCCGGCGAGAAATGCCAGTTGATGATTTCACGCACTTGGCTGTCGAGCTGGGTCTTGGCTTCTTCGGAGGTCATGGGGGTCGTGGAGGTTGGAAAATCAGGGAGACGGCAAACGGGCCTGGAAGGCCATCCCTTTCGACGAGTGACACCCGGAAATCAACGTCGGAGTGCCGCCCACCAGCCGCGCCGCCCTGGATCACTCGTGCGTGATCGCCTCATCCAGGTTCAAAACCAGGGTCGCCACCAGGGATCCCGCCGCCAGCTCAGCCAGAGATTTCCCCTGGTCAGAGGCCGTTTCCAGATACTCCGCCGCCTCCTGCGGTGCCTTCTGGTAGTGCGCCAGCGCGCGCTGCCACTCCCGCTGCAGCACCGCACGCTCATCAGCCTCCGGCGCCCTCGCCAGCACCCGCTCGTAGAGCCAGTCGAGACGCCTCGCACTGTCCTTCATCTCCAGCATCTGCCGCGCCAGCTCCCGGGACGCCATCAGGATGGTCCGGTCATTCAGCAGCGTCAGCGCCTGCAGCGGTGTGTTCGTGCGGGTCATGCCCACCTCGCAGACACGACGCTGCGCGCTATCAAACAAAAAGGTCGGGGCGATGCTCCGCCGCCAGAATGCATACAGCGTGCGCCGGTTCTGCGCATCACCCTCGCTCGGCGCATAGGTGAAGCGCCCCATGAAGTTCTCCTCCCACACACCGTCCGGCTGATACGGCCTCACTGGCGGCCCACCCAGCGCCGGATTCAGCAGTCCTGAAACCGCCAGCGCCGCATCCCTCAGCATCCACGAAGGCAGCCGGAACCTCGGCCCACGACCTAACAAACGATTCTCTGGATCCAACGGTGAACCCTGAACAGCGAACTCTGAACTCTGCTGATACGTCTCACTCATCACGATGAGCTTGATCAGGTGCTTCACATCCCAGCCATGCTCCATGAAGTCCACCGCCAGCCAGTCCAGCAGTTCCGGATGCGTGGGCCGCTGCCCCTGCAGACCAAAATCATCCGGCGTGCGCACCAGCCCTGCCCCGAAAAGCATCTGCCACACATGATTCACAAACACGCGCGCCGTCAGCGGATTGTCCTTGGAGGTGATCCACTTCGCCAGTCCCGCACGATCTCGCGCCAGCCCTTCCGGCCAGGGAGCGATCGCCGGCGGCACACCGGCCGTGACCTTCTCACCCTTCTTGTCCCACACACCACGCACCAGGATGTTGGTGTCTCGCGGCACTTTTCGTTCGGCCAAAACCATCACATTCAGCTTGCCCGCCGCGGAATTCACCTCCTTGAGCTGTGCCGCTGCACGAGCGAGCGACTCCTTCGCCACCTGATAAGGCGCATGATCCTCCAGGAACTGCGCAAACAGGCGCTCGCGCAGCTTTTCACCCACCTCAGAAGCCGCCGCCAGTTGCTCCAGCGGCGCAGCACCGATCTCATGCACCGCCGGCCCGGCCTGGTCCGTGGCTGACAAACGGAAGCGCGCGATGTTTGCATCCCCGTCCGTGGAGCGATGCCGCAGCTCAAAGATCAGTTCCTCATCTACCTCCAGCATCAGCGGCTCCTTGAGCGCAAACAGCGCCGTGTGCGGCTTGTCCTTCGGCCCCGTCTTCGTCGTCCAGCCATTGCGCGGATCATCATCCAGCGTGCCTGCTACGGCTCCATACTCACGCGCCTTGCTCTTGCCGCCTTCAAAGTCCGCCACAGCATCCGCCACCACGATGTCACGGATCTGCGAGCTCCCCCGCCTGCGCACCTGCACCTTGATGTCCGTCAGAATGAACTCGCCTGATTTCCCAGGTGAAAGCACCCCGTTCACCGGCATCACTTCCAGCTTCAGGCCCATCACGCGCGGCAGCTTCACCCCCGTGACGAGCCGGTAGTCATCCTGCTTCAAGCTCGGCCCGCTCGCCAGCACACTGCCGTCCTTCTGCGTCGTCAAAATCGTGCCTTCCTGGGACTCCACATGTCCGCGCAGCACATGCCAGGCCTTAAAGCCGCTCCTCACATTCTGGCGCTTCGCTTCCAGCCACATCTCAAAAGGCTTCTGCGCATCCTCACGTGCCTTCGCCTCCACCGGCTTACGCTCATCCACCAGTGCCTGCGCCTCCGTCACCGCACGCTTCGCATGGGGCGACTGATAGCTCATGTACGGCTTCGCATTCGAGCCCGCCGCCCCATCTTCATCGATGCTGTTAAAGAACGCGTTCAGGCTGTAATAATCTGCATGCGTGATGGGATCAAACTTGTGCGAGTGGCACTGCGTGCAGCCTAACGTCAAACCCAACCACGCTGATCCCGTCGTGTTCACACGGTCGATCACATAATCGATCCTCGACTCCTCCTTGTCGCGACCACCTTCGCCATTCGTCATGTGATTGCGATGAAAGCACGTCGCCAGCTTCTGCTCAGGCGTCGCATTCGGAATCAGGTCTCCCGCAAACTGCTCCAGCGTGAACTGATCAAAGGGTTTGTTCGCATTGAAGGACTCCACCACATAGTCACGCCAGGGCCAGTTCGTCCGCGTGGCATCCGCCTGAAACCCGTCCGTATCCGCATACCGCGCCACATCCAGCCACCACATCGCCATTCGCTCCCCGAAGTGCGGCGAAGCGAGCAGGGTATCCACATGCTTTTCATAATCGAAACTTCCTGAGCCTGCGGAGGCTTGACGCGGAGACACGGAGAGGGAAGACGCGGAGACCACTGCAACTTGGCCATCGCCATCTCCAGTTGTCTTCCGTTCTTCCTCTCCGTGTCTCCCCTTCTCCGCGTCTCCGTGTCTTTCTTCGACCGGAGCCATCCCGGTGATATCAAACGACAACCTCCTCTTCAGCGTGTGCGCCGGCGCCTTGGGCGAAAGGGAGAGCCCTTCCTTGGCCAGGCGGGCCTTCACAAAATGATCCACCGGATGCCCCTGCGCCAGTTGCTTCACCGGCTTCTCAAAAGCCCAGTGTTTTCCCCACACTGCGCCTTCGCTGATCCAGCGCTTTAAAATGTCCACCTGCTCCGGTTTCAGCGCCGCCTTGTGAGACTTCGGCGGCGGCATGATTTCATCCGGATCACTCGTGATGATGCGCGCGATCAGATCACTCATCTCAGGCTTCCCCGCCTTGATCACCGCCAGCGCGCCTTCATGCGTGTCCAGCCGCAGATCCGCCTTCCGGTGGGACTCATCCTGCCCATGACAGCTCAGGCAGTTGTCCGAAAGGATCGGCAGCACATCCCGGCTGAAATGCACCGTCCCCGCCGAAAGCGACGAAACCGCGAAAAGAAAACCAGGGCCGAAAAGACGGATCAACATGTGAGATAGCTAAAGATGCCCCAAACAACGCCACTGACCATGCATCGTGCCAGCATTGGCTTTGGAAAATCCGAGCACACCCTCCTCCGCCGTCCCAAAAACAGGTTGGATCTGGTTGGATTGACTTGGATCGACCTGTGCACCCCGAGGTCCTCCCCCCCCGCACACATTCAAGACCAGGTTGGATCCAGTCGGATCGACTCGGATTCCTGCCCAGCGTCCCGCAGTGAAGCGCGCCAGCAAAGTAGCCATCACACTCCGTGTGATGAGCCCACGACTCCGCCAACTCCATCCACCATCGCCCCCTCCTCCACGTCGGATCCAGTCGGATTGCCTCGGATCGGTCCTCCCGCTTCTGAAACCACCGTCCACAACGGTAAACGACTGTAAACCATCCATTCTCCGAAGCATTCTGCGAAGGACGAACCGTCAACGGCTCCTGCCCCTTCCCATCCTCCAAAACTCCAGCTCTCCTGTAAAAAAGCGCACTCATAGCCCTCCACCCTCCCCTCGTTTTCGTCTCCAGCAAACAGTCCCATTCGGCCCCTTTGGACACCGTAATCATCCACCACCCTGGAGTCCGAAGCCTTGGCGAAGGACTCTCCACCAGCCTAACAAATCATCAATCATAAATCATCAATCAGAAATCCCCCTCACCTCCTCTTCACCACCTCCCGCCACTCTTCCACCTCGGCCGGCCCCGTCTCCCCAGGATGCTTTTTCACCCACGCCTGATGACAATTCAGCCCCAGCCTCGCCACCCCGGAGAGGTGCCCCTTGTCAGCACGGGCCTCCTTGCTCTCCATCTCCTTGTGCCACAGCTCGACCGCCAGTTTCAGCGCCTCTTCGGCACGGCCCTGCTTCAGACGAATCTCGCACATGGACTGCAGATCCTCATGCCATCTCAGGTAGTTCGCCCCGCGTCTGCCTGAGCGCTCGCTGCTCAGCTGGTAAGTCTCAAAAGCCCCGTCCAGATCCCCGGCCTGGGTCTGCGCATCCGCCAGCCGCTGCAGAGACTCCCCCATGCGCGTCACATTCCCCAGTTCGTCCGCGATGCGGTAGGCCTCACGCGCATGGGCGATGGCCTCCACGTGCTTTTTCGCGCGGCTTTCATAGCTGGCCAGATCACAAAGCGCATCCACCTGCGCATCACGCAGCGTCTGCAGACTTCCTGGAGTCTTCAAGGCCTCGGCCGTGGGTGCGAGCTGGGACACCGTCGCATGCGCCTCGCTCGCATGCTGGATGGCCGCGTCCACCTTCCCAGCATTGGAGGCCGCCACCCCCAGCGCCAGCAGCGCCGTGATAAGCGGCCTCGGATCATCTCCGCCCTGGATCTTCAGCCGCTCCACCCGGGCTGCCAGCACGTCCATCGCCTTCTGGAAATGGCCGCGATCGCGCATCACCTCGATCAGCTTGTCTTCGACCCACTCATGGCGCCCTTTGATGGTCGGCTCATCACGCAGCATCTCCAGCGCATCCGCGGCCACACGCTCCGCCATGTCATACTCCTTGGCCTCCCTTAGCGCATCGATGCAGGACGCCCTGACACTGAAAACAGTGGTCGCAGGCAGGTCCAGTCCCTTCATCTCCTCCAGCACCTCGCGCGCCGCTTTCGAGGCCTTCACCGGCTGTTCGAGCTTGGTCCATGCACGCACCAGCTGCCGCTTGGTCATGAACCAAAAACCCGAGCGCCCCTTTCCCTGCTCAGTCAATCGCTTCAAAAGATCTTCCACCAAGGGCGGCGCGGAACTCCTCGCCCCATGATCGATCGTCTTGGTCAAAAAGGCCAGCTCTGCGTCCAGGGCGATCTGGCTGTCGCGCCCATGAATCTTGCCGAGCGCTTTCATGTGCGCCTGGATCAGAGGCAGCGCCAGTTTGCGCTCGCCCATGGCCTCATAGAGCCAGCCCACACGCCTGTAGAGCTCTGCCTGCAGCGCAGGGTCATGACTCAGCTCATCGATCGTCTGCTGGCTGTTCTCCAGCGCCAGCTTCATCGCCTCAGGATTCCTGCCGTTGAAGATCTCCGTGGCCACGCGGTCCAGCATCGCCGTCAGGAAACCCACCGCCTGCTGCGCGCGGGCTGACTCCTGCTGGGCGCGTGCAGACTCCGTCTCCGCCACACGCTGTGCCAGCCGCGCCTCATGCGCCTGCCACAGCGCCACGGCCGCGCCGCCGCAGATCGCGCAAAGGCACACACAGGCGGCGGCAAACACCAGCCGGTTTCTCTTGATCCATCGTCCGGCCAGATACGAAAGGCTCGGAGGTCGTGCCAGCACAGGCTCATCCCGCAGGAAGTGCTCCACATCCGCCATCAGCAAGGCCACGCTGTCGTAGCGGCGGTCGCGCTCATTCTCCAGCGCCTTCAGGATGATCCAGTCCAGATCCACCGGGATCCCTGTCACATGCTTCAGTGCCTTCTGCTGCATGGCCTCGCGCACTGCCGTCATCTTCACCGTCTCCGTCACTTTCACGGAGGGCCGCACAGGCCGCTCATCATTGAGGATGCGCAGCATCTCCGTGACGCTCGTCGTCTCCTTCACCAGGGAGTGATAGGGCAGAGACCCCGTCAGCATCTCATAAAACAGCACCCCGAGCGCATACACATCACTGCGGATGTCGATGTCCTTGCTCCCGGCGAGCTGCTCCGGAGACATGTAGAGAGGCGTGCCCATCACATGCCCCACGCGCGTGAAGAAAGCCTCCTGCATCGGCATGCCCGTCATCGCCTTGGCGATTCCGAAGTCGATGATCTTCGGCACCGGCTTTCCATCCACCTCGGCCACCAGGATGTTGGAGGGCTTCAGGTCGCGATGGATCATCCCCTTCTGGTGCGCATGCTGCACACCGCCGCACACATCCCGGAACAGGGCCACTCGATCCTGCCACGGCAGCGCCTTATCCTGGCAGTAGTCCGTCAGCGCCTTGCCGCGAACCAATTCCATGGCAAAATACGGCCGCCCGTCATGCGTGACACCTGCATCCAGCAGCGCCGCGATGTGCGGGTGCTCCATGCTCGCCAGCGCCTGCTGCTCCAGGCTGAACCGCGCTAGCACCTGCGCCGTGTCCATGCCGCGCTTCAGCACCTTCAGCGCCACATCGCGCCGCACCGGCTCCGTCTGCTCCGCACGCCAGACAAAGCCGAATCCCCCCTCGCCCAGACACTCCACCAGCCGGTACGGGCCGATGAATCCATCCACCCCGGCTTCCTGCATCTCCTCATCCGCGATCATCTGCGCCAGGATGTCCCGCTCATTGCCCGCGATGAGGTTGTAGTGAGGGTTCGACATGTCCGGAGGACCTTAGAAAGCTTTGAAGAGATCCAGCATCTCCTGACGGATCACATCCGCATCACGGGTGCCCAGCGTCAGGGCCAGCTCATCCTCAATCCGCGCCCGGTAATGCCGGCGCATGCGAAACACACTCTGGCGAAACGCCGCGTAGCTCATGCCGTTCTTCACGGCTGCCTGCGCCAGCGTCTCATCATTCACCGTCTGCGTCAGATACACGATGAACAGTCCGAATCGCTCCTCCTGCCCCTGGCTCACATACTCCAGCCGCAGCGCTGCCAGGCTCCGCTCCAGAAGGCTGCGCGCCCATTCACGGTTGTAGAGAGTCTCGATGTCCGCTCCCTCGGAAGCCACCTGTAGATAGCGCTCCTCGGCCCCGTCTCCGGATGAAAAGCTCAGCGGCTCCACACCCGCACCGCGTTTGAGAGCCGTCTTGCTGCGCCAGACTTTGATGCGGTAACGCTCATACGCGACCAGCAGAAACGAACGCAGCTTGCCCAGGCTCTGATCAGCTTTCAGCAAAGCCTCGTTCTGCAGCACAGACTCGAAGAAGCCCTGCACCGAGTCCTCGGCATCATGCACATTCAAGCCACTCTGACGGGCCACGATGTAGAGAGGCGTCCAGTACGCTTTGCACAGCGCCTCCAGGGCCACCTTCACATCCGCCTCCGTGCCCTCACGCAGCGCCTGGAGCAGCGTCCAGCGCGTCGCAGGGAAATGGGAGGAAGCATCAGCCATGGGAAAAACGAAAGGAGGACGGGACTGGGAGATCCCGGCCCCCGGTTGACTTGGGAACCAGCCCTTTAACGAAACTCCCTGGAGAAATCAATCTCGGGATGATGTGGTGATGCCAAGATTAGGGGGGTGAAAAGCAAGTCTGGCTGCGGCTGACAAGCCACCTCCACCCAAAACGACCTCCGGAGGTCCCGGTGCATCCTTCATCATCTCATCCATCGGCCCCAGCATCAGGCTCCAGCTCAATCCATGGCGATACCTCGATTTCCAAGCTCCGCGATGCACCAGCGTGTCCGCCGCGCCGTGCCTGAGATAGCCAAAGTGCCTTTTATGCGAAAGGGCCAGCCTCAGAGGCGAAAGGTCCTCCGTAAAGCTCACCAGATGCAGCGGCCTCACCGGACCACGACCAGCTGCCTCTTCATACATGACAATAGCTGCCAGCGCCGTAGCCGCCGAACCCAGATCCACATCCCAGACCACCAAAGGCAGCGCTTCCTCACCATCCAGCACCGGCAGTTTCCGCATGAGTTGCACCAGCTCAGGATGCTGGTTCGCATCCACCTCCGTGATGACCTCCTCACTCGTCTCAGCATGACGAATGCTCACACCATTCTCCTCATCGCGATGCAGCCGGTAGTGGCCGATCTTCTCCACCACTTCCGCGCTCTGGCGCTTCGGCGGCTTCACCGGATGCTCCGTGTCCTCTTCATGCAGGAAGGCGCGCTTCTCATGATACAGCGGCAGGAACCGATCTTCCAAAATGCTCTGCCTCACCTCACGCATCAGCTGATGGTAGAAATGAATGTTATGCTGCCCCACCAGCGTCCAGCCCAGCGTCTCCTGGGTCTTCGTGAGATGGTGGAGATAAGCTCGCGAATGCGTCACGCACACCGGGCAGCTGCAGGCCGCGTCCAGCGGCGTGTCCGCAAACTTAAACACCGACCTGCGCAGTTCCACGATCCCGCGTGACGTGAAGGCCGTGCCTCGCTTCGCCACCTGCGTGGGGATGATGCAGTCAAACATGTCCACCCCACGATGCACCGCCTCCAGCAGATCCAGCGGCGTACCCACACCCATCAAGTAACGCGGCCGATCCTCCGGCAGCAGCGCCGCCGTGAGCTCGCACACATCCTCGCGCTGATGCTTCTCCTCGCCCACGGCCAGACCACCGATGGCAAACCCGTCAAACGGCATCTCAATCAGGCCCGCCGCGCTTTCCTTGCGCAGTTCAGGATACAAAGCTCCCTGCACAATCGCGAACATTGACTGTGGCGAGTCTTCACGCGCGGCCAGACTGCGTGCCGCCCAGCGCTGCGTGACTTGCAACGCCTCGCGTGCCGCCGCTTCGTCCGCCGTGCTTGGGATGCACTGGTCCAGCACCATCATGATGTCACTGCCGATGCTGCGCTGCATCTGGATGCTCAGCTCCGGGCTCAGCAGGATGCGGCGGTTGTCCACATAACTCTGAAACACTGCGCCCTTCTCCGTCATCGCCCGCGAGTTCGGCAGCGAGAAGATTTGATACCCGCCCGAGTCCGTGAGCACCGATCCCGGCCACTTCATGAACTTATGAATCCCGCCCATCCTCTCAAACACCTCCCCCCCCGGCCTCAGCAGCAGGTGATAGGTATTGGCTAACAAAATTTGCGATCCCGAAGCCTTCAGCGACTCCGGCGTCTGCGCCTTCACCGTCGCCTGCGTCCCCACCGGCATGAACAGCGGCGTCTCAATCACCCCATGCAGCGTCCTGAACGTCGCCGCACGCGCCCGCGAACCCGTCGCCCGGGCCTGCAGCTTAAAATCGAGTCGTGAAGAACTCATGAGTTGTCGCCAGAATCTCCCTGCAGCACACGATCAATCGTGCCGAATGCCTTGGCCACGGCACCTTGTCCGTCGATCGGTTCCAGTAGTTCGCCTTGAGGAATAATGCCAGGCTTCCGCACCAGGCGCAGTTGATCTGTATTTAAAAGATAGAGGGCGGACATAAATGATTGGTAAAGCATCCAGTTAGTCTTGCAACGAGCACAAGCTACGCGGCCAGCCTGTCAGCCCGCTGGGGGAATCGCGTGCCGGAGGCACGAAAGACATTAGCCGGTGGTGAAGCGAGGCTTTGCGAGCGAGAACCACCGGACCATCGAAGGTGTCGTCACACTCTCTCAACGCGCCCTGGAGGGGCGCGAGAAGCCCGCGATTACTCCCTCACCAACGAACACCCAAACGCTGCATCTGCCTATCCACGCCGGATCTCCGACCCCTTGAACTGGATGCCGAGGCGAAAGACCTTCTTCTTGCGGCACTCGATCTTGCCGGTCTGAAGGTCAAAGCGGTCGGGAATCTCGATGACGTGAAGGTCGGTCTTGGCGTGGAAGCCGCGCTCAGAAAAGATGTCGATGAGGATGGCCAGCGCCTCAGGATCATGGAAAAGCTTGTCCTCTGTATTGATGTCGGCGCGGCCGGAGATGGCGTGGCGGACGATGATCGGCATCATCTTCTCCTCAATGAAGGTCACCACGGCCTGCATCAGCTCAGGCTTCTCAAACTTGTAACTGTCCAGGCGGCGCACCAGATCCTGCCGCGCATGACGGATGATCTCGCTGGCCAGCGGCAGCTTGCGCAGGAGGTCAAAGGTGCGCGGATCCAGCTCCAGCGAGCTCTGATACTCCAGCTCCTTCACGATGTTTTCCTGCACCATCTCCAGCGGCACCTGCGCATTGATGAAGTGGTAGTGGAAGATCTCCTTCAGCGAGACCAGCGCATCATACGTCTTCTCCTTGAAGACCTTGTAGCGATTGCGTGCCAGCGCCGGATTGAAGTCCGTCGCACGCTCTTCCCAAAGCTCGCCGAGACCTGAGCGCCGCACCTCTTCATTGTGCGCCAGCACCTCGCTGCCGCGCTTGAGCTGTCGCGCGATGCTTTCCGCCTCATCCACAAACAACACCATGATGTGGAAGATCGGCTGCTTGAAATTCGCCGCGTCCGGAGTGTCCAGGAAGTCACGACGAAGCTGCACCATCTTATCAAAGAGCATCTTCAGACACTCCACCTGCACCTTCGTGCGCGGGAAGCCGTCCAGGATCGCCCCGTTCTGCTGCTCAGGCTCCAGCAGCTTGCGGAAAAGAATCCCCACCACCTCACGATCTCCCACCATGCCGCCTTGCGACTTCAGCTTCTGTGCCTCCGGACTGTCGAGCAGCGCACTGACCACGATCGGCTCCGCCGTGATACCGCGCAGCTGGCGGATGAAGTCCGTGTTCGTTCCCTTCCCCGCCCCAGGCGCCCCGCCGAGCAGGATCAGCTCCTTCGGAAACCGCAGCTTCTCGCGACCATAGTCCGCCACCAGCTGCTTCCAGACATGATTGAAGATCAACTGCGCGTCTTTGATCTCCAAATCCGCAGGCGCGGTGGGTTTCGGGGCGGTTTCAGAAGTCGGCATGAGAAGGGCTTATGCCAAGGAGCGGGACTTGCCAAGTCCCAAGGAGCGGGACTTGCCAAGTCCCGGCTTGGAATGGACGTGCCTCTCCGTTAGGTCACCCCCTTCGCAAGCTCCCCCTCCCACAAAGTGAACTCCCCCGGTTTCAAGAATGCTTTGGCGGGATTTCGCCGGATATAGCGAATCACATTCCGCAAGTGATCCCCATCGCGGATCAGACGATCAAAGTAGTCATGCTGCCAGAATTGCCCCTGCTGACCAAGCCGTTCATTGATGAGGCCCGCCGTTCGCCGTTTCAAAGTAAACAGCACTTTTTCCAAAGCCCAGTCCGGATGCAGCATAAGCAGCCCGTGAACGTGGTTCGGCATGATCACATAGGACAGCAGCTCGTATCGTTGCTGATCAAAATACGAGAGCGCATCCGCCACCGAGTCACGCAGATCTGGCTGACTGAGCACACAAGAGCCATGTCCATTGTCGAGCCATTGGTCGATACGCGCCGAGAAAAGTCGGTGATATTCAGCCTCTTCTTCCGGTCCGAGCGGAGATGAACGACTCGCCAGCCATCTAAGACGTGCCGTTTCCAGTTCCTGAAGCATCTCCGTTGGCAGCGAGTCCACCATGCGAAACGTGATGAAGTAGGTCGCTCCAGTCTGCTGCCAATGTGGCAGATGGTTCCTCGTCACACGAACCTCCTCGAAAGGATTGAAAAACTTCATGTTCGGGCATTCTCAAGCAAGGAGCGGGACTTGCCAAGTCCCGTCTTGATTCTGGCATGATCCCAATACCCGGCACTTGGCAAGTGCCGCTCCTTGTCACTACCCCTTTAGCGTCATCAGATAAGCCAGCAGATCCGCCACACTCTCCTCCGGCAGCGCATCCAGCAGCCCCTCCGGCATGAGGCTGCGACGAATGAACTTCGTCCCCTTCACCTCCGCCTTGCTCAGCCGGCGATCCGGCAAGCCCGGCTGGCGGATGACCACCGCCTCCTTGTCCTCGCTGACAAAGAACGCATCAATCAGATCCCCGTTCTTCATCTCCACACGATAGATCCGATACCCCGGCTCCATGGCAGCGTTCGGCGTCAAAATATTCCGCAGCACCGCCTCCAGCCCCATCGCCCCAGCGCCACTGAGGTTCGGCCCGATCTGCCCGCCCGCACTGCCGATCTGATGACAGGCCATGCAGAGCGCGCTGAACATCTTCCCCTTCGCCGCATCCCCCTTCGGAGCCAGCGCCGTCAGCTTCGCAAACTTCGCATCCAGCGCCTTCGCCTGCTCCTCCGTCAGCAGCGGTGGAGTATCGATCGTTTTGGCGATGCGCGCGCCTTTGCCGTAGAACGAGTTTTCAACTCGTTCATTCTTCGACGTGATGCCCTCACCCATGATCTTGATCACCGGCCCAAACGAGTTGAAAACTCGCTCTACATTCCGGTCAAAAGATCCACGAATCTCCGCCGCACTCCGCGCCGTCTTCCACACCCGGAACTCCGTCATCGCACCTTCAGTCCCCTTCTTCGGCCCGCTCCAGGCGATCTTGCAGTTCTCCCACTTCTGCGGCGCAGGTTTCGTCGCCGTCGCATCCAGCTCACCGTTCTGATAGATGCGGATGATCCCCTTCTCATCCCGCGTCACCGCCACATGCGTCCAGAGATCCGGCGTCATCGGCTTCGCCGCCACACACACATCCCTCAGCTCCGGCCCCGCATAAGCCCGCAGCTTCGCCTGGAAGAAGTTCAGCTGAATCCCGTCCGCAGAGCCTAACAAAGAATCCTCATTGCCAATCCCCGGCGCCAGCCGCACCCAGGCCTCCACGGTGAAAGATCCGTCCAGCGTGATCTTCGAATCCACGAAGGCGGTGTCCTGCCCGTCCAAAAGCAGCACCTCACGAAACACCCCACCTAACTGATTTTGCAACTTCTCCAGCGCCGGATCATCCCCCAGCACCGTCGCCAGCCGCTCCACCGTCGGCCCGTCGAGATTCCCCTGCGGTAATGTCTTGTCGAGCAACGCTGCCACGATCGCGCTCGCTCCCGCCTTGCTGCTAGAGAGCATCTTCAAAGCGTTGCGACGCTGAGTCGGTTGGAGTGAAGGATAGAGTTCGAAGAGCCTTGTTCCCGCATCCGGCGCACGAGAAGCGGCGAGAGCTTCGAGCGCGGCATCTCGGGTCGGTGCATCGAGATAGAATTTTGCCACCTCCGCAAAACGCTCAGACTCCGCACTGCGGAGGTCACGCAGGGTATGCAAGATATGCTGAATCCAAACAAGCTGTCCTCCGGGCTCCTTGGAATGAGCAAATCTAAAGAACTCCATTTGCTTGACCAGATCACCTTCGAGCGCCGTGAGTTGAAAGCCGCTAATGAGACTTAGCGCCTGATCGCGGACAGGGGCGTCCGCACTCAGGAGCATGGCGCGTGCGATCTCGATTAAGAGCGGCCCGATCTTTCCCGCATCCAGCTTCGTCCGCTGAACCAAAAGTTTTTCAACCACCACACCGCGAGACTTCTCATTCGTCAGCAGCGCCTTCAGCGCCTCCCCCACTCCCGGCTCCTCAGGAAACTGCGCCAGCCTCAGCAACTCCTCCTCATTCGGCGCCCGGTCCAGCTTCGGCAGCAGCTTCGCCACCCGCGAGGCACTCGCCTTCGGCTCCAAAGCCAGCGACGCCAGCACCCGCGCCTCCACCGGCAGCTTCGCCGCCGCTTCTGAATCTAAAAACTTAGCCACAACCTCCGGATGCCGCTCAAGAAACATTCGAACAAGGAAGCGCTCAAACTCCCGGTCATAGTTTTCACGCACCGGAATCTGTTTGTTGCCTCGGGACGACTGCATCGTCGACCCGTTGGTGAGGCTAGGTTTCGCAAAAGAGAGCAGGCTTTGGATGGGAATCGTGGAGTCAAACTCCGGCAGAAGGGCCGCCCACAACAGAATCTGCTCACGCCTTAAGGCAGGCGATGTATCTTCCTTGCCTGTCAAAACAGCCAGAATGTCTTCCATCTCCCCGGGCATGTAACGTGGCGCTTTTTCAGGAAAACAACGAGCTTGGAACGTGGCATTTGCACCAATGCTCTGCACAAAAGCCCGTCGCAGATTCTCCCCAGAATGCTGATAGCTCTCGATCCAGATTTGCGGATCACACGCCCAGTTCAAAATCCAAAGAGCCTGGATTCGTTTGGCTTCAGGCAGCGATGGATTGTTGGCGAGCCGATCCAAGTCCGAGATCGATTCCTTGGTGAATCGATGATCATCCGCCAGAGCCTGCCAAGCCAGATGCGCCCGACCCACCGGCTCCGTACCCAGCATTCCAATAAGCTCATCCGTCCCGAGCTTCGTGAAGTCAGGAGTTTGTAGAACGAGTTTTCCAACTCGTTCATCCTTCGACTTGGCCACCTCGTTAGGAACGAGTTGGAAAACTCGTTCTACTTCCTTCACCCGCCAGATCCTCCCCCTCGTCTTGTCCCTATCCGGATGCGCCCGCGGCACTTCGTTGTGAGAGATGATCTTGTTATACCAGTCCACAATGTAGATGCACCCATCCGGCCCGTTCGTCAGCGCCACCGGCCGGAAGAAAGGATCATCACAGGTGATGAGATCCGGAAGCTGCTCCAGCTTCCAGTAGGCCCCGTCCCGATGCATCCCGATCGTCTGGATCTTCGACGTGATCGGATTCGCCACCGCCATCGTATGCGCCGCCTTCTTGTCCTTCAGAGAGCCACTCTCAATCAGCGCCAGCCCGCTCAGCCCCGTGCCGCCCATGCGAAACTCCGCCGCCGGCGGGAAGTCCGGCTGATAGCTCTTCTTCAGCGCTTCCATGCCACCGGGATAGTAGGCATACTCATGGAAAGGCATCACCGGATATCCATAGTCGTTCGCCTCCTGGATAAACGTCTCGCCATCCCCCGTGATCACCAGCCCCCAAATGTTGTTAGGCCCGGTGCTGATCACTTCAAACTCGCTGCCGTCCGGCCGCATGCGCGCCATGCTGCACTTCGGCCAGTCCACCACCTTGTCACTGCCGGGCTTGCGCACCTGGCTGTTGTTAAAGAGACCCTGCGCCATCCAGATCCAGCCGCCGGGGGCACGCGTGAACTGATGCGGAAACAGGTGCGAGTCCTGCACGCCGAACCCCGTCAGCACCACGTCAAACGTGTCCGCCTTGCCATCGCCATTCGTGTCCTTGTACAGCTTCAGGTCATGCCCGTGCTGCACATAGCAGGTGTCGCCATTCCCCCAGGGCAGGATGCCCAGCGGGATCGCCAGCCCGTCGGCAAACACCGTGGCATCAGTGAGTCCACCCGCGGGAATCTTTCCATTCAAAGACTCCCGCGGATAGACCAGCACCTTGTCCTTCCCCTTCCCCGCATACACCGCCTCAGCAGCGGCCGGGTTCTCATTGGAGTCCACCGGATACTCCAGCGCCGTCTGCGTCCACATTCGCCCTCGCTGGTCAAAGTACACGCTCACAAACTTTCCCAGCCCCTCGCTCTCCTGCACCACCAGCTCGATCTCATAGCCCTCCGGCAGATGAAACTTCTTCATCTGCTCCGCCGCGCTCAGCGCCGTGCCCTGCACCGCATTGTAGCTGAGGTCCCGTTGTAGCGCGAGTTTTCCAACTCGCTCTGCTTTGCCTGCATCCGCAGATTTCTTGGAACCGGGTTGGAAAACTCGTTCTACGCTCTTCCACGTCGGCGCTCCGGGCGTCGCCGGCAGTTCCTCGATCGTCACGTCCTTCACCTGCACCAGGCAAGCCCCACCGCTATGCACCTGCGGCGCGATGTGGCCATCCAGGGCGATGTTCGAGTCCGTCTCCGTGTAGTCCAGGCAGCGCACACCGTTGATCCATGTCTGGATGCGCGGCCCCTCGGCGCGGATCACATACTCATTCCAGCCAAACACATCCACCACCTTCGCCAGCGCCTCCGCATCCAGCGGCTCGGCGATCACCTTGTTCCGCCGGTGCTCGTCATAGATCTTGCCGAACCATCCCGCCCCGCAGTCGATCTGGTAACCGCTCATCGCCCCGCCATCCCGCACACTGCGGATCTGGATGCCTGAGTTGATCATCCCCGTCTTCGGATCCCCGCTGCATTTGATCTTCAGCTTCAGCTCAAAGTTTTGGTAAGCCTTCTTCGTCGAGATGAAGTCATTCTTCTTGATCTTTTCCGTCGTCGATCCGCCCGTGATCACCCCGTCCTCCACCCGCCACATCGCCGGGTCAAAATCCCATCCCTCCAGAGTCTTCCCATCAAAGAGCGACACCGGTTCCGCCTGACAAAAAGAAAAGGCGGCCACAAACAAAGGGCACAAGGCCAGGTAAGAGAGAAAGCGCATGGTGGTGGTTCAAATTACGTCCCGCGCCCCGCAGCCTAACAGCCCCCTCTCCACCCTGTCATGCCCGAAATGCACCTGGGACGCTCAAAGCAAATAGCATAGTCTTTATGCTCGCTGTAACCAAGGATGAAGAAATAGTTCCGGCTCTTCTATAAAGGCTAACAGGTGACGATTTTCATTTGACGATGGCCACACCCTTTTGAACGAGGATCTTGTCCCCAGACTCAATCCACCCGCGTTGCACAGCGGCTTGACTGAGGATGCCAGCGACGGGCACCGCGATGGTTTGCAGACGCTTCTGCTGTTCTGGATTGAGGCTGCACGAAGCTGGCAGCATGACATAACCGGCACAGATGGCGATGAAGGCAGCTGCGCCGAGGATGGGACCGAACTTTTCCATGAGTTTGTCTTTCACAGGTTTGAGGAGTTGAGTTTGCAATGACTCGCTCAAGACCTGAGACCCCGTGTAAATCTGCGTGCCGTGGCCTCCACTTGGAGCACGACACGCAGGCCCGACACGTGAATACACTCTCAAGTCCCCTGCGGGATGGCCACATCTCACCACGACTAACCACAAGCGTCACCGGACTGGACCGGCCACAATGGACACGAAAAGGCCAGCCGGTTAGGGCTGGCCTTTGCTATTATGGATGGAGATGGACTATTGAAGAATGCTGAATTGCTTGCACACCTTTTCGGCAAGAACCCACGCTGCACGAATGGACTCATCATTTGGCGAGGTGAGCGCGGGCTGCACTTGCGGCACGAAGTCTGAGAGCAGCGTCGTCTCCACCATCGGAGACTTGGGGTAAGCATCCACAAAACCAGCGACATCACTCAACCACAGAGATGCTGTGCTCTGGAATCCAGCCACGTCTCCCTTCTTTCCATCCGCGTCGTGGAAGTAATCTTTGCACGCATCATGAAAATAGCGCAGGCCAGACTTTGCTGAACTCCAGCCGTCCTGGAACTTCTTTTCAGCCTGAGCCGCCCGCGCCGCCTTCCGCGCAGGCTCCTTCTCCCACTCACGGTAAGCGATGTCGATGACAGAGGTGCTGAGGATGGCAGCGACGATGATAAATAGCTGAGATGTCTTCATGTTAGCGACTGGTTTATTTCGAGCAACGGAGGGCCAGAAAGGCGCGGAGATTCACCACAATTCGGCAGCTAGCAAGAGTTGGCTAATAAGGTGGCCTCTTATATCTGACGTACTTGAATCCTCGAATTTAACGGCTCAATCCATAAGACGCTTTAGCGGCTCCATGGAGCAATACCGTAAATCAATGCAACGCTTCAACCCATTTATCAGAGGGTTCTGCGAATAAGGCGGCCAACTACTCTCCATCATCACTCCGTTAGGCCTTTGCACCCTTCTGGAGGAGCCTTTGTGCGGTTTGACGCCATCGACAGTACAACTCTCACTTTCTTGTGTCCCGACTCCAGCATGAGCGCGTAACGCACATTCATCAAACACACCCCTCCAGATACCGACCTCCAGGATTTCGCCATGAAATCCTCGTCGTTCGCGCCTCGAGATCTCGTCTTGGGAGACGGCTCCATCGGGCAAATTCGCCCCCTGGGCCCAGCCGATCGTGATGCGCTGATCGAGGGGTTTGATTCACTTTCGCCGGAAAGCCGGATCCGCCGCTTCTTCTTTGAGAAAAAGGCGCTCTCGGACCAGGAACTGCACGCTTTGACTCACCCGGATGGGGTAGATCACATCGCGCTCGGGCTGGCCGTGGCCATTGAGGGTCGTCCGGAGCCATTGCCGATTGGCGTGGCGCGCTGTTTCCGCAGCCAGGATGACCTGGAGCTGGCGGAGGTGGCGCTGATCACCCGGGACGACTGGCAGGGCGCGGGCGCTGGAACGGCCCTCATGCAGGCCCTGGCCGAGGCCGCCTGGAATGTCGGCATCCGGCGCTGGTTTGGCGCCCTGTTTTGCGACAACCAGACCATCCGCAATCTCTTGAGCCGGGTGGGTGACCTCAGTGACGACCGGGCCATCGGATCCGGAGTCGTGGAAGTCCTGTGTGACCTCTATCCACCCGTCCAGCCCGAGCCAGCCGTCTCCACGGAGGTGGAATGACGGTCCGGAGGTTTCGGGCAGCCAGACGGGCGAAAAGCCCCTCAAATCTCACAAAAAATGAGGGTGTCCGGGCAAGCTCCGCCCTCGGTAAACACCCCGGATCAGGGGCCCCTGGAGGCCGGAAGGGGCATCTTCCGCTTTCTTCCTGACTTTTTTACCTTATGTTGCGCGCCCTTTTTCCACCCCACGTATGATCAAAGTCGGACTCGTCTCACTCGGCTGCGCCAAAAACCTCATCGACTCTGAAATCATGGTCGGCCACCTCCAGCAGGCGGGCATGACCATGACTCCGGACGCTGAACTGGCGGACGTGCTCATCATCAACACCTGCTCGTTCATCGACATGGCGAAGAAGGAGAGCGTGGGCGCGATCCATGAAGCCGTGGATGCCCGTGAGGAGTCCAAGAAGCGCAAGAAGCAGAAGATCATCGTGGCCGGCTGCCTGTCCCAGCGCTTCCGCGAGGAGCTGCCGACCCTGATGCCAGATGTGGATGCCTTCATCGGCCTGGACCAGATCACCCAGGTGGCTCCAATCATTCAGGGCCTCATCGGCGTGAAGGATCATGAGCAGGAAAACCTGGTCACGAAAGGGCCGCAATACATCCCGGACTATGACACGCCGCGCTTCCGCCTGACGCCGAAGCACATGGCCTATGTGAAGATCGCTGAGGGCTGCAATCATCCCTGCTCCTTCTGCATCATCCCGCGCATCCGCGGACGTCACCGCAGCCGCACGCAGGAGAGCGTGGTGCGTGAGGTGGAGCAGCTTGTGAAGAGCGGTGTGAAGGAGATCAATCTCATCTCCCAGGACACGACCTACTTTGGCATGGACAAATGGGAAGGCGAGCGTCCGAAGCCGACCTCCGGCGTGGATAGCAGCAAGGGCGAGTCCCTGAGCACGCTCATCCGTGCGCTGAACAAGATCGAGGGCGATTTCTGGATCCGCCTGCTCTACACGCATCCCGCGCACTGGAGCGATGACCTCATCGCCGCCATGGCGGAGAGCACGAAGGTGGCGCGCTACATCGACATCCCGCTGCAGCACATCAGCGACAACATGCTGACCCTGATGCGTCGTGAGACCTCCGGCGGCTACATCCGCGATCTGCTGAAGCGCATTCGCAAAGGCATCCCAGGCATCGCCATCCGCACCACCTTCATCGTCGGCTTCCCCGGTGAAACGGAAGCTGATTTCAATGAGCTGCTGCAGTTCATCGAAGACGAGAAATTCGAGCGCGCCGGCATCTTCAATTACTCCCGCGAGGAAGGAACTCGTGCGGACAAGATGGAAGGTCACGTGCATCACATGACCCGCAAAGCCCGCTGGAATGAGGCCATGCGCGCCATCGAGCGCAATGTGCAGCATGTGAACCAGCGTCATGTCGGCAAGTCCATGCGAGTGCTCGTGGAAGAGCCCGGCATCGCCCGCAGTGAGATGGATGCCCCGGATATCGACACCACCGTCTACGTCGACAAGAAGCTCCCTGTGGGCTCCTTCATCGACGTGACCATCAAGGAATGGCGTGGCTATGACCTCGTCGCAGGTTGAGGTTTCATCCCAGCCTTCACACCTCTCGCGGTCATTCCTTTCTCTTGCGGTGCTCTGCTTGGGAACGGGCAACGACATCCCCTGAAGGGCACCGCGAGAGAAAAGAATAAACGCTAGAGATCAGAGGCCCCCATCCCCTGCCCTCCCGCCATCATTCCTCGTTGACGCTTGGCCATCCCGCGCCACCCAAGAAAGACGACCATGAAGATCCTCCGCCATACTGATGCCGACTGGAAGCAGACGCTGACCAACCTCGACCGCCGCGCCGAGGCCAGTGATGCCGTGCGCGAAGTCGTCTCCAGTGTGGTCAAGGCCGTGCGTGAGCGTGGTGATGCAGCCCTCATTGAATTCACCGCGAAGTTTGATGGCGCGACACTGACATCCGAGACTCTGCGCGTGAGCCAGGAAGAGATCGACGCCGCCTGGAACGCAGCGACTCCTGAGTTGCGCTCGGCCCTCGAAGCCTCCCACCGCAATGTGTTTGCATTCTCGCGCAAAAGCATGCGCCAGGACTGGCATGGCACGAACGAGCAAGGCGCTGAAGTGGGCGAGGTCTATCACCCCTTTGAGCGAGTCGGCTGCTATGTCCCCGGAGGTACGGCACCGCTCGTTTCCACCGCCATCATGACAGTCACGCTGGCCGCTGCGGCCGGTGTTCCGGAGATCGTCGTGTGCACGCCTTGCGGTCGTGATGGCAAGGTGAATCCAGGTCTGCTGGCCGCGCTGAAACTCGCTGGAGCCACGGAAGTCTACAAGGTCGGCGGAGCCCAGGCCATCGCCGCGCTCGCCTATGGCACGCAGACCATCCAGCCTGTTGCAAAGATTGTTGGGCCAGGAAACAGCTATGTCGTGGAGGCGAAGAGGCAGTGCCTTGGCGCCGTGTCCATCGACCTGCTTCCAGGTCCGAGCGAGGTGCTCATTCTCGCGGACAAGAGCGGCGATCCACGCTTCATCGCGGCGGATATTTTGGCCCAGGCCGAGCACGGCAAGGACAGTCAGGCAGGCTTCATCACGGATGATGTCGCTTTGCTGGATGCCGTGGTGGCTGAGGTGGACAGACAGTGCCAGACCCTCACCCGTCAGGACCAGTTGAAGCCGGTTTTGGAAAAGGGCGTGTTCCTCATCCTCACCTCCACTTTGGAAGAAGGCGCACGCCTCGTGAATGCCTATGCGCCGGAGCACCTTTCGCTCATCACCGAGCGTGAAGGAGACATCCTGCCGCTGATCCGCACCGCGGGTGCCATCTTCCTGGGCAACCACTCCCCCGTGGCCGTGGGCGACTTCGTCGCCGGACCGAGCCACACCCTGCCCACCGGCGGTGCTGGCAAATCCTTCCCCGGTCTGACCGTGGACATGTTCCAGCGCCGGACCAGCATCATCCGCCTGAGCCGCGAAAGCTGCGCCAAGTCCGAACCCATCGTGCGGGCCTTTGCCGAAGTCGAAGGTCTCGATGCCCACGGCCGCTCCGTGAGCATCCGTGGCGAGTAAAGTGGGACCGGTTTGCAACCGGTCTCCTGGAACTACGGAGAGGCCGCGAGTTCACCTACCCGCCGGGAAGGCAAAGGTTCTGAGTGCTGGCGACCCAAACAGGTTGAAAACCTGTTCCACTTTGGTCGTGCGCAGGCCGCAAAGTGGGACCGGTTTGTAACCGGTCTCCTGGAACCACGAGGAGGCTCTGATATCTCCCACTCGTTGAGAAGGCAAAGGTGCGGTGTGCTTGCGCCCAGAACAGGTTAAAAACCTGTTCCATTTTTGAGAGCGACTTCAGTTTTTTCGCCTGCTTGGCTGAAAAATCCCTTCCCGGCTGGCACGCACTATGCTCTAAGGCAGAATCGCTATCGGCGGAAAGGATCACTCCCCCCCGTCAGGCACCCCAAATAAAGTCGAAAACCACAACCATGGCCAAATACAAACTCGAATACATCTGGCTCGACGGCTATGAGCCCGTCCGCAACCTCCGCAGCAAGACCCAGCTCAAAGATTACGACAGCTTCCCGACGGTGGCTGATCTCCCAGACTGGGGCTTTGACGGCTCCTCCACGAAGCAGGCCCCCGGCGGCAGCTCCGATTGCGTGCTGAAGCCCGTGGCAGTGTATCCAGACAGCACCCGCAAGAATGGCGCCCTCGTCATGTGCGAAGTTTACAATGCTGATGGCACCCCTCACGCCTCCAACGACCGCGCCACGATCCTTGACGATCCGGACGCCTGGTTCGGTTTCGAGCAGGAATACTTCCTCTACCAGGACGGCCGCCCCCTCGGCTTCCCTGAGAACGGCTACCCAGCCCCCCAGGGTCCGTATTACACCGGCGTCGGCTTCAAGAACGTCGGCGATATCGCCCGTCAGATCGTGGAAGAGCACCTTGACATCTGTCTCGACGCAGGCATCAACCACGAAGGCATCAACGCCGAAGTGGCCAAGGGCCAGTGGGAATTCCAGATCTTCGGCAAAGGCTCCAAGGTCGCTGCTGACCAGATCTGGGTCGCTCGCTACATCCTGAACCGTCTTTGCGAGAAGTACGGCATCGATGTCGAGTATCATTGCAAGCCTCTCGGCGCCACGGACTGGAACGGCTCCGGCATGCACGCCAACTTCTCCACCAAGCACCTTCGTGAAGTCGGCGGTGAAGCCTACTTCCTGGCCCTCATGGCCCAGTTCGAGAAGAACTGCATGGAACACATCGCCGTCTACGGTCCAGACAACCACATGCGTCTGACCGGCCTTCACGAAACCCAGAGCATCGACAAGTTCTCCTGGGGCATCGCTGACCGTGGCGCGTCCATCCGCGTCCCGCACAGCTTCAAGAAGAACGGCTGGAAGGGCTACCTCGAAGACCGTCGTCCGAACAGCCAGGGCAATCCTTACCAGATCGCCTCCCGCATTCTGAAGACCATCTCGGAAGTCGCCAAGTAATCTCTGCGGGCCAAGCTCTCTCGGCCAGCACTCCCCTCAAGCGCCGTCTGGAAACAGACGGCGCTTCTTTTTTGCATCGGCACTCAAAAAGGAAGGTCGTTTTGAGCCAGCAAGCCCGGTGGCAAAGTTTTGAGAACCAGTCTGCATGAGAACTGCTCCAAAAGCAGGCTTGCCACCCTGGAGTTTCCCCCTTTACTCCGGCCCCTCCCGAATCCTCTCCTTCCCCCAATGCCCATCGCACGCGCCCTCCTTTCCGTTTCCGACAAATCCGGCCTTCTCGACTTCGCCAAAGGCCTCGCCGAACTCGGCGTGGAGCTGCTTTCCACCGGTGGCACCGCGAAGCATCTGAAGGACGCCGGCCTGAAGGTCACCGACGTGTCCGAATACACCGGCTTCCCCGAGATGTTTGATGGCCGTGTGAAGACCCTGCACCCAAAAGTCCATGGCGGCCTCCTGCAGCGCCGTGACAATGACGAGGACAAGCGCAATGCCTCGAAGCACAGCATCCCCTGCATCGATCTCGTGATCGTGAACCTCTACCCCTTCGAGCAGACCGTGGCGAAGAAGGACGTGACCTTGGAAGAGGCCATCGAGAACATCGACATCGGCGGCCCTTCCATGCTGCGCAGTGCCTCCAAGAACCATCGCTGGGTCACCGTGATCTGCGATCCTTCTGACTACGGCAAGGTGCTGGCCGAGATGAAGGAAAATAATGGTGACACCACCCTCGCCACACGTGAGCGTCTGGCCTGCAAGGTCTTCCAGCGCACCTCCTCCTATGATGCAGCCATCGCCAGCTTCCTGAACAAGGAGCAGGTCACCCAGAAAACCTTCTCCGTCAGCCTGCCGCTGCACAGCGAGCTCCGCTACGGCGATAACCCGCACCAGAGGACTGCTCTTTACGGCAACTTCGGCGACTATTTCACCCAGCTTCACGGCAAGGACCTGAGCTACACGAACGTGCTCGACATCCAGGCCGCCGCCGGCCTCATCCATGAGTTCCGCCGCCCCACCGTGGCCATCCTGAAGCACACCAATCCATGCGGCGTCGGCTGTGCTGAGGAAGACCTTCGCGAAGCCTGGACCAAGGCCTTTGAAACCGACAAGCAAGCTCCCTTTGGCGGCGTGATCGTGATCAACCGCAGCATGCCCCTGGGCCTCGCCAAGATCATCTCCGAGATCTTCACGGACGTGATCATCGCCCCGGACTTCGATGCTGATGCACGCGCCCTGCTTCAGAAGAAAAAGAACCTGCGCCTGATCCAGATGCTGCCCGGCGTGACCGAGGCACTCAGCCAGCCGATCATCCGCTCCGCTCCTGGCGGCCTCATGGTCATGGACAGCGATCCACGTGCCCTGGGTCTCGAAGACCTCGAGAGCAAAGTGAAGACCAAGCGCCCGCCAACCCGCGAGGAGATCGAGGCCATGCGCTTCGCCTGGCGCGTGGTGAAGCACGTGAAGTCGAACGCCATCGTGTTTGCCTCCCATGACCGCACCCTCGGCATCGGGGCCGGCCAGATGAGCCGCGTGGACAGCTGCCGCATCGCCGTCTGGAAGGCCAAGGAAGCCGGTCTGTCCCTCGCAGGCAGTGTCGTGGCCTCAGACGCCATGTTCCCCTTCGCCGACGGCCTGATCGCCTGTGCTGAAGCCGGTGCCACCGCCGCCATCCAGCCTGGTGGCAGCATGCGTGATGAGGAAGTCATCACCGCCGCTGACGAGCGCAAGATGGCCATGATCTTCACCGGTCACCGCCACTTCCTGCATTGATTCACTGTGTGGGCTCGGGGCATTTCGTTACCACTGATCTTCACGGTTGGTCACGAATGTCCCTGAAGCCCCGCGCGCCTATTCTTGGTTTGGAAAGTTAGTGCACATTAGTGTCCATTAGTGGTTAAAGCTGTTCCCGGTTTCCTTTAGATCCAGCATGAAAATCGCACTCGACGTCATGGGCGGCGACTTCGCCCCGCAGAACCCCATGGGGGGCGTGAAGCTCGCCCTCGAGGAACTGCGCCAGATTGACAAGATCTATCTGGTCGGCCAGCCCGAGGCCATCGAGCGCGAAATGCGCGCCCAAGGCATCCCCATGAGTGACCGCCTGGAGATCGTCTCCGCGATGCAGATCGTGGACATGAGCGACAGCGGCCTGGATGCCGTCCGCAAAAAGAAGGACAGCTCCATCACCCGCGCCGTGGACCTGGTGAAGGAAGGCAAGGCAGATGCCGTGGTCAGCGCCGGCCATACTGGCGCGGCCGTCACGGCCAGCCTCATCAAGCTGCGCACGCTTCCGCACATCGAGCGCCCGGCCATCGCCGCCATCATGCCCAGCATGACCATGCCTTGGGTGCTGATTGATGCTGGAGCGAATCCTGACAGCCTTCCTGAACATCTGGTGCAGAATGCCATCATGGGTTCAGCTTATGCGAAGCATGTCCTCGGTCGCGACAACCCGAAAGTCGGCCTCATGTCCAACGGCACGGAGGAGGAGAAAGGCAACGCCCTCTGCAAGGAAACCGGCAAGCTGCTGAAGAAGACCCCGGGCCTCAACTTTGTCGGCAACGTCGAAGGCCATGACCTCTGGGAGACTCCTCCAGATGTGGTGGTTTGCGATGGCTTCACCGGCAACATCATCCTCAAGACCTCCGAGGCGCTCGCCCACGCCATGTTTGCCATGATCAAGGAGGGCATCATGAGCACGACCCGCACGAAGATCGGCGGCATGCTGGCCAAGCCTGCCTTCAAAGCCATCCACAAGAAGACTAGCGCGGATGAAGCGGGCGGCATGCCCCTCCTGGGCCTGAACGGCATCACCATCATCTCCCATGGCAGCGCCAGCGCCTATGCCATGAAGAATGCGCTAAGGATGGCCTGCGAGACCATCAGGCACAGCCTCAATCCACACATCGAGGCAGCCATCGGCGTCCATTTGGATAACAACGCATCCGCAGGCGAAGAAGAAGGCTAAAGACGGCGCAAGCGAAGTCGCGGTAGCGTCGTGGAGTGCGGTGGGAAGCGCTTAAGCGCGACACCGCTGTATGCGAATAGAACGTCTTCGCAATAGGAGAGCACTGCTTGCGCACGG